>NZ_LNCU01000095.1 GCF_001542415.1 Bradyrhizobium macuxiense | reverse complement strand
CCGGCGAAGGCGGCCAGATGCTTCCGGGGATGCTCGCCTCGCCGGTCGCTCGAGGCGTAATAGACCGCCGCCGGCGGCGCAGGCCCGGCAAAGGGCCGGTCATCCCGCACATAGGTCCAGATTCGCCCGGTCGTGCACTTGCCCTTCGCCAGGATACGGATGGTGGTGTCGTCGCCATGAAGGCGCTCGGCAGCGAGCACATGGCGTTCGATCAAGTGGAAGAGCGGCATGACGGCGAAGGTCCCGTGGCCGACCTGGTCGGCCAGCGTCGACAACGGCAGGTCGATCCCCTCGCACTTGAAGCGCGCACTCTGGCGGTTGAGCGGGATATGCATGCCGAACTTGTCGAACAGCATCGTCGCCAGCAATTGTGGGCCGATGAAGCCACGCGGCGTGGCATGGAACGGCGCCGGCGGCTGGCTGATCTTCTCGCAATCGCGGCAGGTAAATTTCTCCCGCACCGTCTCGATCAGCTTGAAGCGCCGCGGGATCTCCTCCAGCGTCCCGGTCACGTCCTCACCGATCTTTGCCAGCCGCGATCCACCGCAGCAGGCGCAACTCGTTGGAGCCTCAATGACGATGCGCTCGCGTTCGATGTCATCCGGCCATGGCTTGCGCACCGGCCGCTTGCGCGTGAAGGAGCGGACGTTCTGCGTCTTCGCCGCTGCGGCCTGCGCGGCAAGCTCATCCTCGCTCGCCGTGGTGACGAGCTCTTCGAGCTCCAGCTCCAGCTGCTCGAGCAGCCGCGCCGTGCGTTCGGAGCGCTGCCCATAAAGTTCGCGTTTCAGCTTCTCGATGCGCAACTCGAGATGCGCGATCAGCGCCTCGGTGTCCGACAGTTTCGCCTGCGCATTCGCGGCTTGCGCCTGCCAGTTGGCGGCCTTCGCTTCGGCCTTCTGGCGCGCCTCACGCTCGGCCTGCAGCGCCGCCAGGGCACTCTCAAGGTCGGAGGGAAGATCGTTCGGCTTCAACGTCATGAAGCCATCGAATCACATCAGGCCAAATATTCAATCGCAAAAATGCTATCCACTCCGCGCCGGGCGCCATGTCTCTTGCGGATGGCGCCAGTCAATTCCCGACAGAAGATAGCTGAGTTGCGCAGGCGATATCGTGACGACTCCCGCCGCAGCCGACGGCCAAACAAACTTTCCGCGCTCGAGCCTTTTCGTAAAAAGACATGCCCCCTGGCCGTCATGCCAAATCGCCTTCACCAGCGAACCGCTGCGACCCCGGAAGACGAACAAATGTCCCGCGAAAGGATCGAGTTTCAACACCTCCTGCACCCGCAGCGCCAGTGACGGAAACCCACATCGCATGTCCGTATAACCCGTCGCCAGCCATACGCGCACGCCTTGACCTGACGGGAGCGCTATCGTCACAACGTCTCAAGCCCCCGCACGACGCAAAGTAACACTGAGACATCGACGCCGCGGTCGACGATCACGCGCCGGCCGTTCAGGCTCACAATCTCCATCCGGCCTGCTCCACTCGATCTCGGCGGCCCTGCCACTGGCGACGACGCTTCCGCCACCACCGCCACGAACCCCTCGGGCGAGACCGCGCCGAAATGCCCGGCTCGCGCGGCGTTACGCCAGTCCGCCAACTGCGAGCGCGTGATCCCGTACTTGCGGGCTGTCGCCGATCCCAAGCGCCGTCCTGAGTAGCTCTCTGCGACAATCCGCATCTTCGCCGCGTCGCTGAAGCGACGCCGACCGCCCGTTTCGACGATCTCAAGCCGGCCGACCGATCTGTCCGTATAGACGTCCATACAGACGATTTCTGACTTGTTCGCCAAAATTCACAAGCACGCCAGCCGCGGTTCCCGTCGGAGGGATACGGATAGGCCGATGAGCAGCCTAGAACAGACATGGCGAGCATGGCGGGGGCTTTCCCGGGCCGACCGGGCGCGGTTCCTGAGCCTGTTGCGAGAGGCATACAGCCGGGAGCGCCAGGCGACTGTGGCGGCTAACGGCGGCACCCGTGGTGCCACGGTATCCAGTCTCGGGGAATTGGCGCTGACCGGCGCCGACCTCCAACGGCTTCGGCCGTAAACGGTCACTGGTGCGGCGTAAATCACCGGCCCGATCTCCGACAGCGGCCGACCGGGAAAACGCGGGTAAACAGCTTTACGGGGCCGGTAAGCGGTTCGCCGTGGCGCGGACCCGATCTAGGGGGCGGACGTCAGCTTCTGACGGCCACGCGGAAGTCTCATCATCGGTCGGGGTATTGCCGCCCGTGACCCGAGCCAGACGATCCGTTGTGCACTATGAGCGGCCTTTGGCGGCATCAATTTCGGCCCGAATGGCCTTGCGCACGTCAATCAGCAGCAGGTTTTGGGCTTCGAATGGGTCTTGGGATTGCGCAACGAACGATACCTTAGGCAAGACAACGGTAAGTGCACGCACAATGGCAAATTGTTCTGTTGCGTGTTCGTCGGTGTCAGGCTCGGCGATCAAGGCCATCTTTTTCATAATCTCCCAAATACCGGGAGAGTAGCTCTCCAAGGCCACGATTGCTTCGTGGATCTGCTCGTCGGTGTAGTACGTGCCCATGAGAATGACTTGCCAGCCGATCAACGCTGCACTGTAATCGCCAACACGATAATCACAAACTCTGATGTTGGAGACGTCGGTTATACAGGGTAGCGCCACTTCAACGCACGGCGCAGGAAAAGCAAAGCCACGATGATCACAAGAACCGCCAACCAAAGGAAAGCTGGGACCGGCGATTGAGTGTCAATACGAGCGATGTACAGCACTAGAGCCAATAGGATCGCTACCAGCGCGTTCGACACCCAGTACAACGGTGAGCGCCAAATTCCTGTTGCTGCAAGTTCAGCAGTTCGTTCGCGCGCTCGTGCTACGCGCCACCAACAAAAGCCGCAAACCGCCAGGGCAATGATCCAGTCCATTCCCTATCCTGATCGCAAATAATCTTGTAAATAGTCTTGGTCAAACGGCTCAAATTGCATCAATCCAACGCCACGTTCGGGCCAAGCGCCAGACTTCGCCTTTTGGCCCAACTCAGACCTCCGTTGAGGTCCGTCATTCCGCCGCACAGCGGACTCACGAGTGCCTTTGGTGAGAAACGGCTCCCGGCGGACGGGCTGCATAGGATCACCCGCCCGCCGGGCCGCGCCGCCATGACCATGCCAGCATGCAGCGGCGCATCGGTGAAGGTCATGGGCCGACGTGGCGGACAACGCCGGCCAGACCTTCGTCCTCGCGCGGGATCGGCGGCGGCGCGAGCACCCATTCGATTTGCAGAAGCGCGAGCGGATTGATATCGGCCCGATGATTAATGGGTAAGCCCTGCTTCTTTGCGAGATCGATCAAGGCACATTCCTCGCGCTCGGTGGCCAAGATGTCGGCAAGCACCTTCATCTCCTGCTCAGCGCGCGCCTTGGCGTTGAGCGCGGCATCATCGTCGGCGCACTCGTCGATCTCGCGATCAAGTTGCTCGATCAGCCGGTCCCGGAACAGCCACGCGAACAAGGCCAGCGTGTCGGGCATCTGCGCGAAGCCGACCGCACCGGCGCTGTTGTGAACATCGACGCGGTGCGTTGCCAGCGGCCAACGGACATCCTCGGCGTACTCGATAGAACTGGTCGCGTCGGGCCGGCCTCGCTCGGCCAGCGTCTCAACTTGTTCGATCATCGCCCGTTTGCGATCTACGCTCGGATATGGCGCGCATCGTGTCCGCTGCAAGTCGGCTTGCAGTTCGCGCAACCGGCGGCGGCGCGCTTCGATCGCGCCGAGGACATCTCCGCCCTTGACCGGCGGCGGCTCAACCTCGACCATCCTACCGACTGTCCCGGTAGGACGGGCGGCAATCGCCGCATCGATGTTGCGGAGCAGTTCGCCGATACGCTGGCTTTCCGCATTTCGCGGCTCTTGCGCGGCAAGCAGCCGGTTGAGATCGCCGCGCGCCCGGTCCAGCCGCGCTCGCTCGCTGACGACCCGAAAATCGTTGCTGTCGAGATCGGCACCGCCCTGGCCGCGCGGCCTTTGCAATTCCGCGATACGAGCCTCGATCTTGAGGACTTCGAGGCGCACGGCTTGCTCCTCCGCGAAGGCGTTGCGATACAGCAGCGTCAGTTCTTCGAGCCGGAGCTTCATGCCCTCGACCCGCTCGTGCGCAGCCGGCGGCAGGACGCCGCCCAGCGGATCGCCGATCACCATCATCCCGGGCATGGGACTGGCGACAACGTTGCCGGTGGGTGACGCCGGCACGCTCTCGTTCTTGAACGGTGACGGCCTGCCGCCGAAACCGGTGTGCTGAAACTGATTTGCCATGGGCGTCCTCGCGCTCGATTAACCGACGGCGATAATCGCGCAGACCGTTTGCAACGAATACGCGGAGCTTATTGCAAAGATCGAGTGACGACCTCGAACAGGATCAGCGGCAAATCCTCTCGAATGGCTGCTTGAAGCCGACCGCTGGAAGGCGGTCGGCGGCGGGTTCGATAACGTCAATACGTTCCTCGACAGCATCAAACTCGACAGCTTCCGCATGGTGGCCGAGAGCCGCAAGCGGATCGCGACCCGGATCAAGGAGCTTCAACCGGAGGCATCCAACCGGCAGGTTGCGAAGTTGCTGGGCGCGAGCCACCAGACCGTCAACAATGATGTCGGTGGCAAAGACTTGCCATCGGCAGCGAAAAAACAAAGCGATACCAGTGCCGACGAACTGGACGGTGGCAATAATTCGCCACCGCCATCCACCAGCGGCGCGGCGGCGGCGAAGATCATCGACCGCCGAGATCGGAAATCGACCGGCAAGTCCCGCTAACGTTAGCGGGAGAGAATGCCATTGATCAGCCGCACGCATGGCGCGCGCCCACCTCGAAATTGCAAAATCCGCCAGATCAACACTCGTCGACGATCGCCGTGCCTGCATTCAACGTCGCCGCGCGTCCGCGCCCACGTCGATCCGGCATAGCGTTGCAAGTCCGCGTGTATTGCCCTGGCCTGCGCATTGCGGGTGCCGGGATAGAACGCGGCCAACTCGCGGATTGCGTCGTCGCTCTGACGAAGCGCCGCCCGCGTTGCCAAGCTTCTTTGGCCGGGCGCGACCCGAAGGGCGCCGGCGAGTTGGCAGAGATCGTCCGCCGAGAGTGCGCTGAGATCAATCCGGACCGTCATGGCGCTACAGCCCGTCAGGAGCTTCGTCGCCGGAATAGGTAATTCGCGCGGTGGCGGGTTGCACAAAGTCGCCGTTTGCAAGCCGCATGCGCACCGCCTTCACTCGATCCGGGAGTTTCAGCAGCGAGTTGACGTGACCGAGATCGACATCAACCAGCGCCTCAAGAATTTCGGAAATGCTTGGCCGGAAGCGAGCGAAGCGACGTAGGTTGCGGAACGCGGTAACCAGCCGCAGACGTGACACGGGCTCAGTCGCGATCTCGGCCACCGCGATCTCGACAAAGGCCGACAGGTCGTCCCTGCCGGGAAAGGCGAGCAACAACATGCCGAGTTGCTGCTTGATCTCGGCTGATGTCGCAGCGGCGCAGGCCGGTTTCAGGCCGGCGAGCAGTCGCTGGTACTCTTCGTTCGCGAGCATGGCTTCGCCCTCGGCGATCGCCGACCGCAACTCGCTTTCCCGAAGCCGATCGGTGCGTTCCATCAGACAGTTTTGCAGGCGCGAACTCACCCAATACGATTTCTGCCGCGCGCTTTGCACCATGGTGATCAACTCGACGCTGACCGCGCCGCGATTGCGCGTGCCACGCGCGTCGGGCTTAATGATCTCATTCATTTGCATCCTCCTCGGAGCCGCCGAGCAGGCCGCACTGCTGCATGAGCCGCTCGGTCTGTGTTTGGGAACGCACCGCTGGCTCGTCGAGCCAGCATTTCTTATTCAGCCATGTGGCTGGGTGCTTGGTGAATTTGGGTTCCTGGCCGCTGCGTTCGTCGGCATATCGCTGTGCGCCGGCAAGCAGTTCGCCCGCCGTTGCCTCGCCGTTGCCGATGATCCGCGCGTAGGCTTTCTCCGCCTCGCCTTTCGCCTTGTGTTTCGGATAGGCGCGATAGAATTCGTCGAAGGCATCCGCGTCGTGCTGGCGACCGTTTGCGCGATGGTGTTTCCGCAGGTTCCGTCCTGAGCGATCACTAACGTGAGCGCCATTGCGGTGATCACTCTCGCGCGCTTGCGCGCGGATAGAGATACTTCCTTGGTTCTTCTTCCTTGGTTCTTCTTCTTGGTTCTTCTTATTGGTTGGGGCGACATGGGTGTCGCCTTTTCCTGCACCAAATGTCGCCTTTTCGCGCACCAAATGTCGCCTATTGCTGCACGGGATGTCGCCTTTTCCCTCCTCAATAGGCGACATGGGTGTCGTGTTTTCAGCCTCAATAGGCGACATGGGTGTCGCCTTTTCCTCCAGCCGATAGGTGCTCGCTTGGTTCGGGCCGTGGCCCGGAATGACGATCAGGCCGAGTGGCCGCAGGATGTCGAGAAGCCGCTGGACGGTGCGCACCGTGACGGCGAGATCGTCGGCCAACCTGTCTTGCGACGGACGCGCGTCCCGGCTTTCCCGGTTCATGTACTTGAACGCGATCAGGTAGGCGAGTTTGAGTGCCTGTGCCGGGATGTCGCGCGCACTGACATGCTCCATGAACGCGGCGCGCGTCTTGTTGAAGTCGGCGGCGGTGCTGGTGTGCGACATGGCGGCGACCTCGCTTGCGTTTGCAAGGACCCGGCGCTATATCGGCAACGCGATGACTGCTGCCGACCTCGCCGGGTCGGATTTTGAACGCCACCCTTTCACCGAGGGTGGCGTTTCTCGTTTCAGGACCAACGCCGCCGCCGGTGCCTGAAACGTTTCGGCCTCTTGCTGAGGCCTACTGTTGTTGAGCGTCGCCCTTGGGCGCGTCTATGCGTTATGCGCTGGCTTCGGCGCCCGGCGCAGCCTTGCGCGGTCGGCGCCGCTTCGTCGGGCTCGGCCCGCGCAACAGGCGCTTGACCTCGGCATCCCACTTCCGCTTCGGCACCAGCAGAAACCGGCCATGCCGCTCGACTGGTATCTGCCTGAGTGCCACGGCGCGGTACGACTGCGCGCGGGAGAGGCCGAGCGGCTCGCCGGCGGCCTCCACAGTGTAGAAAAACTTTTTGCGGATCATGCGGCTGATCGCTGCGCCCTGCATGGGGACCTCCTCAAACAATCAATCCTAGACGAATTTGTATGTACCCTAGAAGTGGGGTATCGACAACGTTATCCTAGGTGCTTAGTATCGTCTCGCTTCATATCGTCCAATTTCAGGAAGCTTCAAGCCCGATGGCGCCCCGATCAAAAAAGCAGAAGGCTATCCCGGCGTACAAACGCGGGCGCGAGTTCAAGGTGATTTTGCCGCCGGATGTGTCCGAGCGGATCGAGCGGCAGGCGAGAGAGGAAGGCCGGCCGCAGAGCCGGATCATTGTCTACGATTTGAGCCGCATTCCGTATCTCGAAGCGCAGACCCAGCTTGGGGTACTGGTTAGGGACATGGAGACCCTTCTTTTGCGGCAAGAGGCGCGGACGATCACCGCCGAGCTTACCGACGACTTGTTGGCTACGCTGCGCGAAATGACAAAGGCGGACGCCGATGGAAACATGGGCGCGCTACGCGCGAAGGTCGCCAAGGTGCGCGTGATCCTAAGCGCGATGGAGAAGCACGGCGCGATCAAGGAGAATGAGCCGGCCCGAAGACGCTAGGGACGTCGCCGCTGCGATCGTCGTGGTGCCGGACGCCCCGGAAACATCGGGAAGCCATCATGACAAAGACCGTCGATATCGTTGCCGCGCTCGGCCAGATGCAGGGCCTTACCATCGAGCAGATGTTTGCCCGCCTCGGCGAGCAATTTCCGGATGCCGGTCTCGATCAGATCGAAGCAGCATTTAAGATCGCCGCGAGCGACGCGGACGAAACAGCGCGCCGGTTGCAGCGCGAAGCCGCCGCCTTGGAAGGGATGGGCGAACTGCTCGATGGTATGCCGAAAGGCACCACGGTGCGGCAGGCGGCCGAGATCAAGGCTAAGCGCGGCGATCAATTGGCGATCGCGTTTCTCGCGCACATCAATTCGCCTGAGGTTCGCATCGGCGAGGCGCTTTGGCGCGCCGCATGCGAAGCTGATCCGCGCTGGTCGAAGCGCGGCGAAGGGGCTTATGCGTGGAAGGGCAAGGGCGAGCCGCCGAGCGGCGAGATGATGATCGAATGGTTTCAGACGACGCACCCGACCGAGGCGCGGCGGATCGAGGCCGAGGTCGGCGGATAGATCGCGCCTGATGCGCCGCCGATAGCCCCCGGGCGCCCCGGGGCAAATCAGCGGCGCAAATCGGAGCGAACAGGCCCCGAGGGGGCCGAAACCCGACCTAAAAAGCGTCGGTTTTGTCGCAAGATGCGGGAATTGTTGCCTTTTTTGGTGATTTCCCGCAGGTCCGACCGAGTTTCGTATGCGTCGCCGCCGCCCATCTTCCCGAAAATCCGAAGGGGAGAGGCGGCCGGACAAAATCCGGCCGCTCGACCCCTCCGATCCGCGCAATCCCGATCATCCGAGCCACGAGAAGCAATGGCTCGAATTGGCGGCAGAGCTAGGAAGGATGGCAGCGGACGAAGATTGGGATCGATTGCACAACCGAACTGGCGGCCAAGAAGATGGGAAAGCAAAAGACGGCGGTTATCTACGCAAGGTTTAGCTCCGATTTGCAGCGAGACCGCTCGATCGATGATCAGGTGACGCTTTGCGAGCAAATCGCGCGGCGAGAAGGATACAGGATCGTCGAGGTGTTCAGTGATCGCGCCAAGTCAGGCGCGAGCATGTTTGAGCGCGACGGCCTGCTGGCGCTGATGACCGCCGCAAAGAAGCGCGCCTTTGATGCCGTGCTCACCGAAAGCCTTTCGCGCTTGTCACGCGATCCGGAAGATACCGCCGCGATCTTCAAGCGGCTTCGCTTCAATGACATCACGATCTTTGACCAGAACGGAGCGGTCACTGACATCCACGCCAGCATCGGCGGCATCGTCAATTCGATGTTTCTCAAAAATCTGGCCGACAACGTTCGCCGCCATCACAGTGGGCGCGCCCGCGAAGGAAAATTCCCCGGTGCGCTCACCTATGGTTATCGGTGCATTCCCGGCAAACCGGGAGAGCGCGAGATTGACGAAGCGCAAGCCGCGATCGTGCGACGCATCTTTCAGGAGTATGTGGATGGCAAACCCGCGCGCCAGATCGCGGCCGATCTGACCCGCGAGGGCATCCCATCACCGAGCGGCGGCCAGTATTGGAACCATCAAACTCTAGTTAGCGGGACGAAGGGGCGGCGGGGGATGCTCGGAAACCGTCTCTACGTTGGCGAGATCGTTTGGAATTCGAACCGAACCATCCGCAATCCGGAAACTGGAAAGCGGACGCAGCGGAAGGCAAATCCGGACGATCAAATCGTCACGAGCGTCCCGCATCTGCGGATTATCGATCAGGAGCTATGGCAGCGCGTGCATGCGCTTTGCGATCAGCGCGCGACCAAGTTTGGACATGATCGACGGGCAGGCGTGCGGCGCGGCCAATATAAGGACCATCTCTTGTCCGGCTTGCTCTGCTGCGGAGTTTGCGGCGGCAACATGCGGGTCTATCAGGTTACGGCCAAGGGCGGCGGCCGGGTGGCTTGCGCCGCCGCGATCCAGAAGGGCACATGCACGCACCGCAAAAGCTACTACCTTTCTGGCTTGGAGGCGGCGGTGCTGGACGGCATGAAGGCCAACCTCGCAAACCCGAAGGCCTTGATCGAATACACCCGGGCCTATCACGCGCGATGGGCCGAGCGACAGCGGGAGATTTCGACGGACCGGGCCGGGGCCCAAAAACAGCTTAACAAGCTGACGGTACAGATTGACCGCTACGTGACCGCAATCGGCGACAGCGACGAGCCCGTCAAGGCGATGATGGAGCGGCTCAACAAGCTGGAAGCGGAGCGGGCGGCGTTGGAGGCGAGGCTTGAGGCGACGGCGGCCGAGAGCAACGTCATTACCCTGCATCCGGCGGCCATCGACAAGCTGGCCTCAAATGTCGAGGTCATGCATGCCGCCCTGAGCGATGCTGCGCGGATTGGCGCCGACCCGACCAAAGCCGCCCGGTATCGGAGCGCCTTCCGGAGCCTGTTTGATCGGTTTCTGGTACAGCCTACCCCGCGCCGGCATGCCTATGAGGTTACGCCGATGGCCCGCCTTTCGGTCATTTTGGGGGTCGATCTATTCCCCAAAACCCGGAGCGCGAAAGAAATGTTGGCGGAGCAAGGGGTTAATATGCCGCTTGTGGCAAATGAGACAATTCCCACCTGATATCAATATGGTGACGATGAGATCACGGGATGACGGCGATGAACATTGACGACAAAACCAGAACAGAGCTCGAGGCCGCCGTCTTCCGGCGCCTTGTTGACCATCTGCGCGAACGAACCGATGTTCAGAACATCGACCTGATGAACCTGGCCGGCTTCTGCCGCAACTGCCTGTCCAACTGGATGAAGGAAGAGGCCGACGCCAAGGGGATTGCCGTCAGCAAGGACGAGAGCCGCGAGGCCGTCTACGGCATGCCCTACGAGGAGTGGAAGGCCAAATATCAGGGCAGCGCCACGCCCGAGCAGCTTGCGGCGATGAAGAAGACCCATCCCGGACATTAAATCTGTATGACCCTTTCCATCAGCCGCCCGCATCTCCTGTGGGCGCGCTGTGGATGAGCGCGATGTTTCCTTGACGGAAGGCGCCCCAAAATCGAGGGTCGGGCGCAAACAAGCGGTGCGCGCGACGCGTATTCGCGTGACATTTCAATACCAGTTCAGGAGTGCGCGATGGCCACGTCTGCCGCCGTCAAGGAAGAGCCCGCAACGCGATTTGCCAAGGATCAGCTCAAGTCGATCATCGAGCGCATCGAGCGGCTGGAAGAAGAGAAGAAGACCATCTCGGACGACATCCGCGACGTCTATGCCGAGAGCAAGGGCAACGGCTTCGACGTCAAGGCGCTGCGCGCCATCATCCGCCTGCGTAAGCAGGATCCGAATGAGCGCCAGGAGCAGGAAACCATCCTGGAGACCTATATGCAGGCGCTAGGGATGCGCGTCTAACTTCAAAAGTGTTGCGTTGTGCTGCACGGCGCGCGCCAAAGCGCCTGGCCGTTCGCTCGACTAGAAGTTAGGCCGCTCGCGAAGCGCGCTTTCCCACATAGCGCTGTAGCGAGCGAGCGGCCGTGCGCGACGATCGCCGCAAAGCCACAAGGCCGTCTCTTGCAGCTAAGGCAACCTGAAGAGCCGCCGCAAAGCGCGTCCTCTCGACGATCAACCGTGATGCCAAGAGTGGCGAGCCATGAGAAAGGAGAGTTCCTTCGACGACCTGAGAAGCAGGCCTTGGCCAAAGTAACACGGGCCTGGTTCCGGACATTTTGTTGCCAGATTGTTCTCAAAGCAAACCTGTTCGAGTGATTTCAATGTTCTTTGTTTGTCCCTAGCGAGCGTGCGAGCTCTCTTGCGAATCGGGTTGGGGTGGCAACGGGAAGCGAGTCCCTCCCTCTCCGCCAAGGCCCCCGTTAAGTGCCTGAAATAACGAATCCTTCGGGAAAATAAGGGCTTTCGTTACCAGCCATTGGTACAAAAGGTTGGTACAACGCATGGTCCTGAAAATGGCGCGCCCCTGGCCGCATCCCGTCACCGGAATCTATTGGTTTCGCATGGCCGTTCCGGCCAAGTTGCGGAAGCTCGTGAACAAGCGCGAGGAGAAGTGCTCGCTGCGCACCCGGGATCCGGACGAGGCAAGGATTCGTCATGCACTCAAGACCGCCGAGGTACCGGCCTGAGCGCTGGAACGCGATCCCTCAATCAGAAGGAGGCGGTCGCACTGGCGGGNCGGGCGAGTTCTACCGCCGCATGGTCGCACGTCACGAAGACAATCCGGGGCCACCGGGAAGCTGGATGCGGGAGTGGAAGCACGGGAATCTCACGACGAGGCGCCTTCCAATCGGCTGGGCTACGCAAAGAGCGATTGTTCGTGCGTTCCTAACGCGCGAAGGATTGCTTCTCGATGAGGATAGCTTTACCCGGGTGGCTATTGCGGTCTCAAAGGCCAGAAGGCTGGCCGAAGATCATCTGCTGCGCAACGCCAATGGGGACTATTCGCCCGATCCGGATGCTGCGCGATTTCCTGAATGGCAGGGCGGTGCCCAACCTCAGGTCACCTCGATTGTCGCAGCCTTCAAGGCCTACGCCAAGGAAGCTGAACTTGGCGCGCGGACCGTGAAGAAATGGGGGCCGATCATCGATCGCCTCGTCGTCCATGTCGGTCGCGATGATCTGTCGGCTGTGACGCGGACCAAAATGATCGACTGGAAGAGCGACCTGCTGGCGCAAGGATTGAGTTCGCGCAGCGTCCGGGACGGCTATATCGCCGCCGCCAAGGCGACGCTCGAATACGCGCTCGGACAGGATTGGATCAAGACCAACCCGGCGGCCAGCATCAAGATCAGAGTCAAGAAGAAGTCGCGCACGCGCGAGAAGGGATTTACCCTGGCCGAAGCCATCACCATTCTGAAGGCGACGCTTGCCAAGCCGTCGGCCCAGACGAGCCGCGAGACCGCCGCTGCGCGCCGATGGATTCCGTGGATCTGCGCTTACACCGGCGCGCGCGTCAACGAGATCACTTCGCTCGTGCCTGACGATATTCGCACGTTGGCCGGCGTGCCGGTATTTCGCATCCAGGCGGAGAACACCAAGACAGACGAATATCGAATCGTGCCGATCAACGATCACCTGATCGAGCAAGGGCTTTTGGATTACGTGAAATCGCGCGGCAGCCAGCCGTTGTTTTACGACCCCGCTCGTAGCCGGGGCGGCACAGACGCCAATCCGCATTGGCAGAAGGTCGGTGAGCGGTTGGCGGAATGGATTCGCAAGCTGGGCATTCCGAAGGGCGTCCAGCCCAATCATGGATGGCGACATCGTTTCTCCAGCGCGGCCATGGACGCCGGAATGGACGAGCGCATCCAGAATATTATTCAGGGACATGCGCCGGCCAACGAAGCGCGCGCCTATGGTGATCTCTGGCCGCAAACGGCACAGCGTGAGCTCCAGAAATTGCCGCGCTACGAGGTCGGTGCCCCGCTCGTGAGGCGGATGCCCCGGCTCGGCCGCCAACTAAGCAAGAAGACCCGCACGGGGAATTCGCGAACTCGTTGAGATCGACTCCCGGAGCGGCCTGCCGACAGGCGTCGGCGCTAACATCGGGTGAGGGTAACAAGAGTTGTGACCTCACTGTTTCGCGAAGGTTCCGACAAGCTTGCGGCGCAAGGGTTGGCGGCGCTCGGGATGGTCCGAAGCGGAGCTCCACCTACGGCACATTCAAAAGTTGCCGTCCCTAGGCTAGGATGGCGCGGAGATTCTGTGCATGGAAGATAACGCCGCATCAAAGATCAAAGTACGCGGACAGATTGCGCGCGCGGTCGTTTGGTTTGCTCGTCTCCCCGCTGCCGTCAAAGGCACCATTACTACGGTCGAATTCGGCCTAGCTAGCCATTGGCTGTGTCTGGGCCGCTTGGACTGCAGGGGGCGACATGGCCTTGATTGTCCCCGCGCTGTCGTCGGGTCTATGTATTGGCGCCGTCGGTATAGCGACGATCCCAGAACTGAGCTGGCGATCCAAGGCGCTCTGCGTCGGTGTCGCTGCGCTCTCCTTTTCAGGAATTGGGGGCTTTTTGTATTGGCACTTCCAACCGAAGGCTTCCGACGGTGCTAGTGTGCTGACCCCCATCGGACCGTCAGAGGCTTCGAAAGATGGGAGCCACTCACAACTGGTATCGACCGTTGGCAAATCCTTTTTCAAATGCACAAGACCGAAGACCCCCGATACGCGAGACCTAAAAAGAGCGCGCGCAGAAGCCAAGCAAAACATGCGCGCAATCGGCGAGAAACTCGGTCTGTCCGTCGATCTAAGAGACATTGCGAATGGCGTTTCCCTTGAAGTTGTGCCTCTGAACGACGAAGGGAAGCTGCGCATGAGCGCGGCTGAAAAATACGTAATTGAAGTGAGGTCCACCGGACCTGATCTACTGGTCTACGCACGTATGCAACTAATAAGCGTAATGGGGGTGATCGCGGACCTTATACCCGTCGATCCGAATTCCGAGCCGGTTCTTGCAGAAGCTAAGATGATTGAGCAGTTAGTGGGAGCGGCTCCGGGCGCGTGCCGCCTGATGTAGTTTGGGCTTCATCTAACGCTCGTCTATTCAAGCTACGACGCGCGCTAAGCAGTAAAGGGTACCCCGCGCGCTATCACGAGAAGCGACGGCTAAGCCGCCGACACCGATCTCATCAAGTCTTCCGGTACGATGACCTTCGTTTCAGCAGGAAGCAGGAACAGCTGATGAATCCGCTCGCCGTTCCAAAGGAAGCAGTAGTGCTCGGTCTGCGACGCCGGCTGAACGAACGCTGTGGGCCTTAGTACGACGGCTAGAGGGTCGTCCTGGAGGCAGGCCGAGAAGGCATCCTGACCGATCCGCAGGTCATCAGCTTTGTCGGGGCTGCCTATGCCCACGACGAGAAGCTGGGCGAATTCGCCGACGTGCTGGCCCAATCCGGCGCGCGGCCCTCCCAGGCCGCTCGCCTCGATGTGCGGGACCTGATCGCGCACAAGACCGAGCCCCGGCTGATGATGCCGAAGTCGGCCAAGGGCGGCGGCCTCAATCGGACCAGCAAAAAGGTCGAGCGCCATTCGGTCCACATCACCCCGGCCTTGGCGGAAAGGTTGGTGAAGGCGGCGAAGGGTCGGCCCGCGAGCGCGCCGCTCCTGGTCCGGAGCAACGGCAAGACCTGGGGCGTCGATGGCAAGGGCGTTTCCGACGACTATCGCGAGGACATTGCGGAGGTCGTCAAGGCCATCGGCCTCGATCCCGATGAGGTCGGCATGTACGCGCTTCGCCATAGCAGCATCGTCCGCAACCTCTTGCTCAACGTCCTCATCGGGGTCGTCGCGGCAAGCCACAACACGAGCGTCGCGGAAATCGAGCGGACCTATTCGAAGTTCATCACCGAGCATTCCGGCAACCTCTCGCGCCGCGCTCTGCTCGATCACCAGGCCGCACCAGCTGCCGATAACGTGGTCCCCCCACGGCTGCCTGATCAGCGCCCCGCTCAGGCGGGGCTTTTTTTGTTTTCGCGATCCCACAGGCTGCGTCTACGTCCAGTCGAAGCGCATGGGGCAGAAGCGTGCGGGACCTTTGCTGCAGCGCACGATGACCGGACCGAGCCTTGACATAGATCAACAGCGTCGGCCTCCGGTTTTACAACCTCCATTCGGATCGTCAGCAGCCTTTCAATCTACTTTTGGCGACTCGCGAAGGTTCCGCGTCATGGACAATCCACTCAGACGCCCGGAAGAAATTCTCGCCTATCGACCGCTGAGGCAGATCCTCGCCGCCAAGCCGAAGGACCTGTGGACTGTTGGCCCGAGCGATAATGCGCTCTCGGCCATGCGTCTCATGGCAGACAAGAACATCGGCCTGCTCGTGGTTCTGGAGAACAATGCGATCGTCGGGGTCCTCTCCGAGCGCGATTGCGTGCGGCGCCTCGTGCTGGCCGGAAAGTCGCCGGAAGGAACACAGGTTGCGGACATCATGGTCCGCGATGTCGTCAAAGCCGATATCGGCAGCACGTTTGGCGATTGCCTGAAGCTAATGCATGCACATGGCATTCGACATCTGCCAGTGATGCAGAACAACGTCACCATTGGCGTTATTTCAATTCGCGACCTTCTGAGCGAGGCCGTGGCCCACCATGCCAAGGTCATCGGCGAACTGGAAAGAGAACGGTTGACGATGCTCACATCGACGGCCTGAGCAGTTCTGGCTCGTCGGGCAACTAGGGGGAGCTTGCCGTGAACCTGTTGATCGTGTTGGCCGCTCTGGTCTTCCTCATGTTCGTAGCCTATCGCGGCTACAGCGTGATCCTGTTCGCCCCCGTCGCCGCCCTGGGCGCCGTCTTGCTGACCGACCCCTCGTTGGTCCCGCCCATGTTTTCCACCGTCTTCATGGAAAAGATGGTCGGGTTCATCAAAAATTACTTTCCCGTGTTCATGCTGGGCGCTGTCTTCGGCAAGGTCATCGAGTTGTCGGGCTTTTCCAAGTCGATCGTGTCTGCCGTGATCAAAGTGCTCGGCCGGGAGCGGGCCGTACTGTCCATTGTCGTCGTGTGCGCAATCCTAACTTATGGCGGCGTGTCGCTGTTCGTCGTGGTCTTCGCAGTCTATCCATTTGCCGCCGAGATGTTCCGCCAGGGCGACATTCCAAAGCGGCTCATTCCCTGCACGATCGCGCTCGGTGCTTTCAGCTTCACGATGGATGCCCTGCCGGGAACGCCGCAGATACAAAACATCATTCCGTCGACTTTCTTCAACACCACGACCTGGGCGGCACCAATATTGGGGCTCGTCGGCAGCATCTTTGTTTTTGCCGTTGGCCTTGGCTACATCGAGAACCGCCGGCTTGCGGCCCAAAAGCGTGGCGAGGGTTACGGCACGGAGCTTGTGAACGAGCCGGAGCCGTTCGAAGAGAAGGAATTGCCGAACCCGTGGATCGCGATCTCGCCTCTGGTCGTGGTCGGTATCATGAACTTCGTATTGACCCAGCTGGTGCCCCGCGCTTACGGCGCAAAGCATGAGGTCACGCTCGGCGGTCATCCGATCGTTACGCAGGTCGGTCCATTGGCGGCCATATGGGCCGTCGAGGGCGCGTTGCTTCTGGGTATTCTGACCGTCTTCGTCTTTGCCTGGCGTCCCGTCCTTGCGAAGTTCGCAGACGGCAGCAAGGCGGCCGTTGCTGGAGCACTGCTTGCGTCGCTCAATACCGCGTCTGAGTATGGGTTCGGCGGAGTGATTGCTCTGCTGCCAGGCTTTGCGTCGGTCTCCGCCGCACTCAGGGCGATCCCCAATCCGCTTGTCAATGAGGCCGTCACCGTGACGGTGCTTGCCGGTATTACCGGGTCGGCTTCCGGCGGCATGAGCATTGCCCTTGCCGCGATGTCCGACGAGTTCATTGCCGCGGCCAAGGCGGCAAATATACCGCTGGAAGTGTTTCATCGCATCGCGGCCATGGCGAGCGGTGGCATGGATACCCTGCCCCACAACGGCGCCGTCATCACGCTACTTGCCGTTACGGGCCTTACTCACAGGCAGGCCTATAAGGACGTGTTCGTGATCACGCTGACAAAAACTGCGGCTGTGTTTGTTGCAATCGCGTTCTTCTATTTGACCGGACTCTATTGAGAAAGCGGCCGAGAGGCCGAAAGCTGGCGATAGCTCGGGCGACAGGTTTGCTGCCGCCCGTACTGATAGAGGTTCACAATCAACAGATCGGAAGCTTGCGGAGGACCCATGTCGGTTGAGCCAAATCGAATAACGCTTGCGCCCGTGAAGGCGCTCGACCGAGGAAAACTCGTCAGCGCAGAGGAAGCAGCAAGCCTCATACGAGACAGTGATACGGTCGCCACTGGCGGCTTTGTGGGCATCGGCTTCCCTGAGGAAATCGCCATCGAGATCGAGAAACTCTATCTTGCGAAAGGAGAGCATCCGGTTCCAACCGGCGGCAAGCCGGGCAATCTGACACTCGTCTACGCCGGCGGACAGGGTGACGGCAATGAACGCGGGCTCAATCATTTCGGCCATGACGGCCTCGTGCGGCGGGTCATTGGCGGACATTGGGGGCTGGTGCCAAAGCTTCAGCAGCTGGCAATTGCCAACAAGATTGAGGCCTACAACCTTCCTCAGGGCGTGATTTCGCACCTGTTTCGCGACATTGCTGCGAAGCGTCCGGGGCATCTCACCCGGGTGGGGCTCGGAACGTTTGTCGATCCCCGCCACGGCGGCGGCAAGATCAACGAACGAACCAAGGAAGATCTTGTCCGTCTCATCAGCATCGATGGAGAAGATCTCCTATTTTACCGCGCCTTTCCCATAGATGTCGGGATCATCCGCGGCACGACCGCCGATCCTGACGGCAACATCACGATGGAGAAGGAGGCCCTGACGCTGGAGGCGCTCGCCATTGCCATGGCAGCACGCAATTCGGACGGCCTGGTCATTGCTCAGGTCGAGCGCATAGCCGAACGTGGCTCACTCAATCCGAGGCAAGTCAAGATTCCGGGGATAATGGTCGACTGCGTGGTCGTCGCCAAGCCGGAAAATCACTGGCAGACCTTTTCCGTGCAGTATGACCCGGCGTTCAGCAGCGAAATTCGGACTCGAATCGATTCGATCCCGCCCATGGAAATGAGCGAACGAAAAATCATTGCCCGTCGTGCGGCGCTCGAGCTCAACGTCAACAGCGTTGTCAATCTTGGCATTGGCATGCCGGAGGGAATCGCAAACGTTACCAACGAAGAGAAGATCGCGGATCTGCTGACGTTGACGGCCGAACCCGGTGTCATCGGCGGCGTACCTGCAGGCGGCCTCAATTTCGGAGCGGCAATCAACGCACAGACGGTTATCGACCAACCCTATCAATTCGATTTCTACGACGGTGGCGGCCTCGATGCAGCCTTTCTGGGGTTAGCTCAGGCCGATTTGCAGGGCAACTTGAACGTCAGCAAATTCGGACCACGGCTGGCTGGCGCTGGTGGATTTATCAACATCAGCCAGAACGCCAAGAAGCTGGTGTTTGTTGGCACATTCACGGCGGGCGGGCTCGCTGTCGCGATCGAGAATGGAAGCCTGCGTATCCTCCAGGAGGGCACCTCGGCGAAGTTCGTCCGCGAGGTCGAACACCGTACGTTCTCTGGTGCGTATTCGGTTCAGCGCGGACAGCCGGTTCTCTATGTCACTGAACGCTGCGTATTCAAATTGACGCCTGACGGCCTCGAACTCATCGAAATTGCCCCGGGGATCGATATCGAACGTGACATCCTGGCGCGGATGCAGTTTCGGCCAGTCATCCGCAATCCATCCACCATGGATAAGCGCATCTTCTTGCCCGGCCCCATGGGACTGCGCGACCAACTACTGCGCATGCCGATCGAGCAGCGCCTCTCGTACCACCCGAACGAGAACCTGTTTTTTGTGAACCTCGAAGGTCACAGCATTCGCAGTCATGAGGACGTGGAACAGGTTCGACGCGCCGTAGAAAGCAAACTGGCGCCACTGACCCATAAGGTCTACGCGATCGTCAACTACGATAACTTTGAAATCTTCCCCGATATCATTGACGAATATTCGTCCATGGTCCGCGGCCTCGTCGACCGCTTCTATTCCGGCGTCACTCGCTATACGACCAGCAGCTTTCTCCGCGCCAAGCTAGGCGACGCACTCAAACAGCGTGCGATGGCGCCGCACATCTTCGAGACTGCGGGGGAGGCATCCACGCATCTCGCATCTGAGCGGAAGTCTGCCTGACATTGTCAACCAGTTTAGTCGACCACGTGATACCCACCGTCAATGTAGATCGTGTCGCCGGTGATGAGCCGCGCCACGTCGTGCGCGAGGAAGGCTGTCGCCGCACCAACGTCTTCGATGCTCACCAGACTTCTTGCCGGAGCCTTGGCTTTCGCCTTTTCGAGCAGCTTGTCGAACTCGGGAATGCCTGACGCAGCCCGGGTCGCCAGCGGCCCCGGAGAGATAGCGTGCACGCGAATACCCTTCGGTCCCAGCTCTGCGGACACGTACCTGACTGCGCTTTCAAGGGCGGCCTTGGCAACGCCCATGATGTTGTAGTTCTTCACAACGGTTCGACTGCCGTAATATGTCATCGTAAAGAGGGTCCCGCCTTTCTTCATCAACGGCTCGGCCAGATGAGCCATCCGAAGGAACGTCCAGCATGAGACCTGCATGGTTGTCAGAAATCCATCCAGCGGCACGTCGACCACTCGTCCATGCAGCGCCTGTTGTGGCGCGAAGGCAATGGAATGCACGACAAAATCGAGCTTGCCCCACTCCTTGGTGATCCGCTCGAACACGGCTTCCATCTGCCCCGGCACGCGGACATCAAGCGGCATCACGATAGACGACTCGAGCGCGCGCGCCAGCGGATCAACGTGCTTCTTGGCCTTGTCATTCAGGTAGGTAACTGCGAGATCAGCACCGAAGGCGCGGAAGGCGGCAGCGCAGCCCCAGGCTATCGACTGGTCGTTGGCAATGCCAACGACCAGTCCCTTTTTGCCCTCGAGAAGCTTGGCTTTGACCGTCGGGATCAACCGTGCCTTGCCGTTCTTCGGCATATCGAGTGGTTCGCCGCGCGCGAATCTTTCGGCCGCTTGCTTCAACGTGGCGAACGCCTGGCGGCGATCCTTAGCGTCAGCGGTTCTTGCAATCTCCTGTCCGTTCACCTTCAATTGCCCCTCGCCCCATGGAGCAACGTTGATTTCAAACTGGTCGTTGCCCAAGGTTGTGAAGAACTGCTGAACTGTAGACCCTTTTCCTACGGGCATATCCTTGTTCGGCTCCCAACTGGCGGTCTGCAGCGGCATGGCAGTCATCCCCTGTGTGGTGTTACTTCTCGTTGAGATATGAGGACCCGAATGTTGCCCGATAGATCATCCAGTAGAAGGCACCGACAAAACCGGCACCGCCGACGATGTTGCCGAGCGTGACTGGTACGAGATTGTGGATGATGCCGGACACGGTGATCAGTGACGCGTCGAAATTTTCTGGGGCGTGGCCGGTCTGTACCAGCAGCCACGCCAGCGGCAGAAAATACATGTTGGCGACACAGTGCTCGAATCCGGCCGCGATGAAGGCCGAGACCGGCAAGATGACTGCCACCATCTTGTCAGTGACCGACCGGCCGGCATAGGCAAGCCAGACGCCCGCGCACACGAGCACGTTGCACAGAATGCCCTTGAAGAACAGCGTCACCATGTCGGGGCGAATCTTGCTGGTCGCCGTATTCAACACGGACAATCCGATGCGGCCGTCATTCAGGTCGAGATGATGCGAGAAGAAGACCAGCACGATGAGCCCGAGCGCCCCGACCAAATTTCCGAACCAGACGATGGTCCAGTTGCGCAGCATTGTCCTTGTCGACACCTTACCGCTTGCCCAGGCCATCACGATTAGATTGTTGCCTGTAAACAGCTCGGCGCCACCGACAAGGACGAGTGCGAGTCCTAGCGTGAATACAAGTCCGCCAACGACACGGACGGTGGCAAAACTGAATGTCGGGTCGCTGGCGACGATGGTGTAATAGAGCGCGCCGAAGCCGACGCCGGCGCCCGCTACGATCGCCAGCATGAATGAGGTCAGAAAAGGAAAATTGGCCTTCTTGACCCCGACCTTTTCGACCGCCTCCTTGATCTCGGCAGGGCTGTAGGCTTGCAGATTAAAGATAGGCGGTTGAGGCGCGGGTGCCGGTTCAGCCATCGCTGTTTGTCCTCGCTCGCGGGCAGTTCGACGCCACTATCCTCCGCCTGTCCCGCCGGTGGCCAGAAGTCCGACGATCTGCGCAGCGATCACCTTCACCAGCGTCATTGACGGGAAGATCATGGCGTAGCCGATATCCGGACGCTCGGTCGGCGCCATCTTGGTCGAATAGACCAGGATGGCGGGATTTCCGGTTGCTCCGGACGTCACGCCAACAAGGTCATCATAGGGAATCTTCATCACGTAGTGCCCGACCACCAGGACGATGAACACGGTCGTCAACAGCACGGCGACGCCGATGAACAGCATCGTGAAACCCGATTCGGCCACCGTGCGGACGAAGGGTTGTCCGGCATTGACGCCGACGGTGGCAAGAAACATGGCAAGGCCAAAGTTTCGCAGGACGATGTTCGCCGGTAGCGGCATGGTCCAAAGCAATGGGCCGGTCCGGCGGAGCTTGCCGAGGATGAGTGCGACAATCAGCGGCCCTCCCCCGATGCCGAGGGTGACGGTACCGACTCCCGGAATTGGAATCGGAATAAGTCCGAGCAAGACACCCATCACCATGCCGAGCCCGAGCGAGACATAGCTGAACTCGGCGGCCGCCTTCACGGTATCGCCGAAATGGTGCCGGATCTCTTCCTTTCGATCAGGCGGCGTCAACACACCGACCCGGTCGCCGAACTCCAGCATCAGGTCGGGTGACGGCACCAGGTCGGCATCGTAGCGGCGGACGTGCAAGAGATGCGTTGGATAACCCGATGGCATGGGAAGACTGGCAAGCGGCACGCCTACCACGCTGGCCTTGCCGACAAAAACGCGGATGTAGTCGAGATCGGCACGATCGCTCGCGAGCCGGCCCGGCTCCAATGCGCCGAGCTTCGCGGCCGCCTTGGCGATCACCTCTTCGCTTTCTGCCACGACCAGCACCGCATCACCCGCAGCCAAAACCGTGTCCGACGTGGGGACGAAGTTGCGCCCGTCCTTCCGGACCATGGTGACCTGGACTCCGCCAAGGATACTTGCTGTCAGTTCGTCCAGCTTCTTGCCTGCAAAGCTCGAACCGATCGAAATCTCGGCCATGTGGAAGCGCTGCGTCTTGGCGGGAAATTTCGGCTTCACGATCTGTGTCATGAAATAGATGCACAGGATCGGACCGAGAACCCCGAACGGGTATGCAATGGAATAGCCGATCGACGGGTCCTTGTTTTTCATGACGTCGAGCGCCGCCTGGAGCGACGCCGTGCTGGTCATCGATCCCGCGTAGAGACCAAGCGTGTGGCCGAGCTTGATGCCAAAGATGTGTCCCAGTCCGAGCGCAACCAGCAGGCCGGCAAGACACGCGACCAGCGCTAGCAGATTGTATTTCTGGCCGCTGCCAAAGATGCCTTCGAAGAATTGGCGGCCATAGAGGATGCCAATGCCGTACAGGAACATGATCAGGCCGGTCAGGCCAATCGGCCCGATGATCTGGGCCTTCGGCGCGAAAGCGCCGATCGCAAGCCCGACGAAAAGGACGGCGCCGACGCCTAGCGAAAACCCGGCGACGCTGATCTGGCCAACCAGGTAGCCCACTCCGATCGCTAGAAACGCCGTCAGGATCGGCTGGCTTCCGATGATGTCGCGTGCAAGGTCCAACATATGTCACCCCCGGATCAGTATTTGGTTGAATCAGCGTGCCCGGCACCCCGCAGCACGGAATTGTTCAATCACCCGGTTCACCAGATCGCGGCTGGGCGGCTGGATGTTTTCGAGCTTGTATTCGAGCCCCATCGCTTTCCACTTGAACGAACCCATCTGGTGGAACGGCTGCACTTCCACCCACTGGACGTTCTTCATAGGCGCGACAAATCGTGCGATGCCATCGACATTGGCCGGATCGTCGGTTTCGCCGGGTACGAGCGTGAAGCGGACCCAGACCGGCTTGGACATCGCGGCCAGCCGCTCGGCAAACCGAAGCGTCGGCGCGACATCGCGGGCCGTTGTCCGCCGGTAGGTTTCGGGATCGGAGCTCTTGATATCGAGTAAAACCAGGTCAATTTCAGACAGATACCCGTCGTCGGCCCGATCTCCCAAAAACCCCGACGTTTGAATAGCGGTGTGCAGGCCCATCTTCTTCGCGCCAGCAAAGATGCGTTGGGTGAACGCGCGCTGCACCATCGGTTCGCCGCCGGAGATGGTCAGCCCGCCGCCAAGGGCCTGGATGGAAGGTGCGAAGTCGCCAAGGCGGCGAAGTACCTGGTCGACAGAAACATAGGTGCCGTCCTTGAGATGCCAGGTGTCCGGGTTGTGGCAATAGGTACAGCGCAGCAGGCAGCCTGAGACGAACAGCACGAGGCGTAGGCCGGGACCGTCGTAGCGCGACGACGTCTCGTAGGAATGGCAATAGCCGAACGAACCGACCTCGTCCTTGAGCTTGTCCTCATCGGGCGCGTCGGGCGAAATCCCGACCCGGAGTTCATGACGACTTCCGGGCTCCAGTGCCTGCACTGTTGACATGGCGCACCTCGGTCAGATCTGGCCGTGGAAGGTCCGGCTGATTACGTCTCGCTGCTGCTCTGGCGTCAGGCGGACGAAATTCACGGCATAGCCTGAGACACGGATAGTGAGTTGCGGATACTTGTCAGGGTTCTTCACCGCGTCTTCGAGGGTCTCCTTGTCGATGACGTTGAGGTTCATGTGGAAGCCGCCCCGATCGAAATAGACGTCGAAGGCTTTAACCGCCTCATCTACCAACTGGCTTTCCGACAGATGGGCCTTCTGCGGAGCGACAGAGACAGTATAGCTAATGCCGTCCAGTGAATCCTTGTACGGAAGCTTGGCTACGGACAGGCAGGAAGCGAGCCAGCCATGGCTGTCCCGCCCGTGCATCGGATTGGCGCCAGGTCCGAACGGCTCGCCCTTGCGTCGTCCGTCGGGGGTGTTGCCGGTAGCTTTGCCGTAGACGACGTTGGAGGTGATCGTCAGGACGCTCTGGGTATGCGTGGCGTTCCGGTAGGTCGGGTGCTTGCGGATTTTATCCATAAAGCTGGTGACGAGGCTGGAGGCGATCTGATCGACCCGGTCGTCATTGTTGCCGAACTGCGGCGTCGACTGATTGCCTTCGTTCTGAAAGTCAACAATTAGGCCTGAAGCGTCGCGTGTGACCCTGATCTTGCCGTATTTGATCGCGCTGAGACTGTCGGCGACCACGGACAGACCCGCGATCCCGAAGGCCATCGTGCGCAGGATATCGCGGTCGTGCAGCGCCATCTCCAGCCGCTCGTAGAAATACTTGTCGTGCATGTAGTGAATGCAATTCATCGCATGCACATAGGTCTTGGCGAGCCATTCCATCGTGGTGTCGAACTTGGCCATGACGTCGTCATGGTCGAGGAAATCGCCGACCACAGGCATCGTCTTTGGAGCGACCTGATCCCCGGAGACCTCGTCACGGCCGCCATTGATGGCGTAAAGCAGCGCCTTCGCGAAGTTGACCCGGGCGCCGAAGAACTGCATCTGCTTACCAAGCCGCATCGCCGAGACGCAGCAGGCGATGGCGTAGTCATCGCCCCAATATGGCCGCATCAGATCGTCGTTCTCGTATTGCAGGGAAGACGTGTCGCGACTGACCTTGACGCAATAACGTTTGAACGGCGCTGGCATATGCTTCGACCAAAGTACCGTGATGTTCGGCTCCGGCGCCGGCCCCAGATTGTAGAGGGTGTGCAGCATGCGGTAGCTGCTTTTGGTCACCAGCGCGCGTCCGTCGAGATCCATTCCGCCGACGCATTCCGTCGCCCAATAGGGATCGCCACTGAACAGCGCGTCATAGTCGGGCGTGCGAAGGAAGCGCACGATGCGCAGCTTCTGGACAAGCTGATCCCAAAGTTCTTGAGCCCGCGCTTCGTCCAGCGCTCCAGCCTTCAGATCGCGCTCGATATAGATGTCGAGGAAGCTTGAAATGCGTCCAATCGACATCGCCGCCCCGTTGGCTTCCTTGATGGCACCGAGGTAGGCGAAATAGGTCCATTGGAATGCTTCCTGCGCATTCGCAGCGGGCTTCGAGATATCGCGATCATAGCGCTTTGCCATTGAGGCAAGGTCTTCGAGCGCGCGAAGCTGTTCGGACAGTTCCTCGCGCATCCGAATGATCTCATCAGTCGGCCACATGTCGTCAATTTGCGAACGTTCCGCGCGCTTGGCTTCGATGAGACGATCGACCCCATAGAGCGCGACCCGCCGATAGTCGCCGATAATCCGACCGCGACCATAGGCGTCAGGGAGCCCGGTAATGATGCCGGACCTGCGGCAATTCATGATCTCCGGTGTATAGGCGTCAAACACCCCATCATTGTGCGATTTGCGGTACTTGGTGAAGGTCTCATGGACAGCGGGATCCGGTTCGAAACCGGCAGCCTTCAGGCCCGCCTCGACCATTCTCAGACCGCCGAATGGAAAGATTGCCCGCTTGAAAGGTTGGTCAGTTTGGAGTCCCACGACGATCTCATTGTCGCGGTCGATATAGCCAGCTTGATGAGCCAGTAGGGTGGAAGGCGTTTTGGTATCTACTGCTAGCACCCCTTTCTTCCGTTCGTCCGCAAAGTACGGTTGAAGCTTCGCCCACACCGCCTTTGTGCGCTGCGATGGGCCGGCCAGGAATTCCTCGTCGCCGCCATAAGGCGTGACATTCCGAACGATAAAATCGCGAACATTGATGGAGTTCTGCCAGTCGCCTGGGCGGAATCCTCCCCAGCAATCTCCGGTGTCGGCTTCCTTCCTGAGAGCACCGCTTGCTTTCATGACACGTCTCCCACCCGCGTATGTTTTGATTAACGCCGGTCCCTGTGGGCGGCTGTCACAGATGGTGGTTCAGTTGCCCTGCGGTCCTTTGATTTAAGTCAAGCCTCCCGGTTGGCGCCGCTTCAGCGTGCCAAGTCTGACCCGACAACTCAGCATGGGCCGCGAGGGACGACTTATGAGCACATCCGCCGCGGAAGCCGACAACACGAGTTCGCAAACCAAATACGACAAGCTGATTGCGGCCACCAAGGCGATCCCGCCGGTGCCGACTATCGTTGTTCATCCGTGCGACGAGACATCATTGCGCGGTGCGGTAGACAGCGCCGGAGCCGGCATAATACAGCCCATCCTGGTCGGCCCGAACGCCAAAATCGGGGACACAGCAGGCAAGTACGGCCTCGACATAAGCGGCTTCGAGATCGTTGACGCTGCCCACAGCGAGGAGGCCGCAGCCAAAGGCGTTGAGCTGATCCACGCGGCCAGGGGTGAGATGTTGATGAAGGGAAGCCTGCATACTGATGAACTGATGCGAACCGTGACCGCAAAGGCCGGTGGCCTGCGAACAGCGCGACGCATCAGCCACGTTTTCGTCATGGACGTTCCGGCCTATTCCGATACGATTTTTGTCACGGATGCGGCAATCAACATTTTCCCCGATCTGGACGGCAAGCGCGACATCATCCAGAACGCTATCGACCTGTTCGTCCAGGCAGGCTTCGGCAGCTCCCCCAGGGTCGCGATCCTGTCGGCAGTGGAGACCGTCACCTCCAAGATCCCGTCGACCATCGAGGCGGCGGCGCTGTGCAAGATGGCCGACCGCGGCCAGATCACTGGCGGCGTCCTCGACGGACCGCTCGCCTTCGATAACGCCATTGACCTGGAAGCAGCCAAGATCAAGGGCATAAAGTCGGATGTTGCAGGACGAGCCCAGATCCTGGTTGTTCCGAATCTCGAGGCCGGCAACATGCTGGCCAAGAACCTTTCCTATTTTGCGAAAGCCGATGGCGCTGGAGTCGTTCTCGGGGCAAGGGTACCAATCGTGCTGACCTCCCGCGCAGATTCTCCGCGAGCGCGGATGGCTTCCTGTGCCGTCGCGGCCCTTCATGCTGACGCGCGCCGCAGGAGCGCACCCTTAGCCGCTGCGTGACGCATGGATACGATCCTTGTCACCAACGCGTTAGCGATCTTCGCTGCACGTGTTTTGCAATCACTCCGGGCTACGTGATCGGATTCGACGCCGGGCGCGAATTGCCCATCGGATTCGAACGCCGACTCCTTGGTGGCGTATTTGCCCTTGATGTTGCCGTACTATAAGACCGGAATGCGGGAAACGTTGTCGCCGCTCATCGCTTCCTCATCCTGCGCTTCGGCCAGCGGCTCGGCGGCCTCGGCTCGCCGCGATTCTTGGCCAGCAGGCGCCCGGAATTCCTCCTAGCATTACAGTTGTCTTTTTGCTTTGAGGTGCGCCCGTTGAGCTGCCGCCTGGTGGGCTCTGCGCCAGAAGGACCAAGCGATGATGAGCGCGGGTTCGATCCGCGTGCGATGAAGTCTGATGGCAATGCGGCGGATTTCCTGGAGTGACCAGCGGATCAGTTTGGGGGCGGTTTTGTTTTGGCTTTTGCCGCGTGGCGCCGTTTCGTTTTTTTGGGCGGCGTCGGATTGGCGGCGATGCCGGATTGCGGCCATCATGGCGAATGCGAGCATCACCAAGGACACGTGACGGTGCCAGCCATGCCAGGATCTGCTCTCGTTGTGATCGAGCCCGAATTCGTTTTTCGCAGTTTCAAAGCTGTCTTCGATCGCCCATCGATGGCCTTCGACCGCGACCAGCGTTTCAATTGATGTTCCTGCCGGGCACCAGGTCGAGAAGAAGGCGAGGTCATCATCAGCGATACGACGCCGGATCAGCAGACCGCGTGTCCAAAGACCTTGATCGACGCTGTTGAATTCTTCGGCATCGAGATCGGCTAGTTCGAGATAACACCAATCGTGCAGCCGCGGTCCTTTGGTTCCGGCACCGGCCGACAGGCGCTTCCAGTCGGATGGGCGTCGCGTCCGGGCGAGTTCCGCAGCCGTCCCGGCGACCGGCGGTCGCTTGCCCCAGGATCGGAATACATGAGCGCTGTTGACCCCAAGCACGTAGCCCTTGCCGGCCCGACGCAATTGCTGTTCGAGGTCGCCAACACCGTAAACGGTATCGCCGGCAACCCAGTTGAATGGGACAGACGCCGCTATCGCCCGTGCGATCATTCTCGTCGCAAGCTTTGGCTTGGTCGCAAAACCGACGTCGGCAGGCACGTATGTGGCTTCCAGGCGATCTGGATCGTCGGTCCATTCCTTCGGAAGATATAATGCGCGATCGATGAACGCATGGCCATGACGCGAAACGTAGGTAGCGAACACGCCGATCTGGCAGTTCGTAATCTTGCCTGCCGAACCGGTGTATTGCCGCGCCACGCCGCACGACGCCTTCCCCTGTTTGAGAAAGCCGGTCTCGTCGATGACGAGGACCGCATCGTCGTCTGCCAAATGCTCCATCACATAGTCGCGGACAATATCGCGCAAGGCATCGGCATCCCAATCGCTGCGACCCAAGATCGCCTGTTGCCGCCAAGGACCAGGATCGCCAGCGGCCTCCGCGCGCATCCAACCGGTCTTGCGTTGCTCATCACCGAGCAGACCTTCCAGAAACAGGCCCGCGTTCCTCGCAACACGTTCTTGCCCGAACAGCGGACGTATCCGCTTCTTAACCTCCCGAAGCGACGCAGCCCACAACGCAAGCGTCTCTTCAACTGACGCTGCCTGCGCCCACAATCTTCGAATCATGGTTGCCCATGGATTCA
>NZ_LNCU01000094.1 GCF_001542415.1 Bradyrhizobium macuxiense | reverse complement strand
CTCATGCGCATCGCCATGATTGGCACGGGTTATGTGGGGCTGGTATCGGGCGCCTGTTTTGCGGATTTCGGTCACCATGTGACCTGCGTGGACAAGGATGCGAGCAAGATCGCAGCGCTCCATCGGGGCGAGATCCCGATCTTCGAGCCCGGTCTCGACGCGCTGGTCGCAGCCAATGTGAAGGCCAAGCGGCTCGAGTTCACCACCGATCTGGCGGCACCCGTCGCTGAGGCCGACGCGGTGTTCATCGCGGTCGGCACGCCGTCGCGGCGCGGCGACGGCCACGCCGACCTCACTTATGTCTACGGCGCCGCGCGCGAGATCGCTGCGGCCATCAAGGGCTTTACCGTCGTCGTCACCAAGTCGACCGTGCCGGTCGGCACCGGAGATGAGGTCGAGCGGTTGATCCGCGAGACCAATCCCGCGGTCGACGTCGTGGTCGCCTCCAATCCGGAATTCCTGCGCGAGGGCGCCGCGATCCGCGACTTCAAATTCCCCGATCGCATCGTGGTCGGCACGTCGGACGAGCGCGGACGCAAAGTGCTCGGCGATGTCTATCGGCCGTTGTCGCTGAACCAGGCGCCGGTGATGTACACGGCGCGGCGCACCGCGGAGCTGATCAAATACGCCGCCAACGCATTCCTCGCGACCAAGATCACCTTCATCAACGAGATCGCCGATCTCTCCGAGAAAGTCGGTGCCGATGTGCAGGAAGTCGCGCGCGGCATCGGGCTCGACAACCGCATCGGCTCCAAGTTCCTGCATGCGGGCCCCGGCTTCGGCGGCTCCTGCTTCCCGAAGGACACCCGCGCGCTGATCAAGATCGCGCAGGACCACGATGTGCAGCTGCGCATCGTCGAGGCGGTGCTCGGCGTCAATGACATCCGCAAGCGCGCGATGGCGCGCAAGGTCGCAAACCTCTCCGGCGGCAGCCTGCGCGGCAAGACCGTCGCGGTGCTCGGCCTCACCTTCAAGCCCGACACCGACGACATGCGCGAGGCGCCGTCGATCCCGCTCGTCACCGGCCTGCTCGACATGGGCGCCAGGGTGCGTGCGCATGACCCGGTCGGCATGGAGCAGGCCCGCAAGGAGCTGCCCGACATCGAGTATTGCGACGATGCCTATGAGTGCGCCAAGGGTGCCGACGCCATGGTCGTGGTCACCGAATGGGTGCAGTACCGCACGCTCGATCTCGAGCGCTTGAAGGCGGACATGAAGCAGCCGGTCGTGATCGACCTGCGCAACATCTATCGCCCCGAGGACATGGCCGCGCACGGCTTTGCCTATGACAGCGTCGGCCGCGCGCCGCTGCCGCTCTAACAGGATCATTGCTGGAGTGATCGGTGAGCTCGGCTTCACCATGAACGTAGCTATGGACAATGCGACTAAAGCGACAATAGGTCGCAACGCACGCAGAGAGAACGTCGCGAGAAGCGTCCGTGAGCCGTCTCTCAGCTGATAGCACTATGCGAGTATGTCGGGTGTCATCCGGCCCGTTAATTGCGGATCGATGTCAATTCCTTTCTTGAAACCATCCGGCAAGATCGTAGCGTTCGGCACGTCGGAGCGGGTCGGGGTTGCGGAGATGGGACGAGCGTGGCTGGCAGGTCGATCGCCAGCTGATGGCGGTGGTCGGTCGCTGTAAATCTCAATTCGATCAGGTTGGTCGGTTGGTCCGTCGCTGGAGGCAAGGTTCTTTCCGAGGTCGCGAATCGCGCCATCACGATGATGTTCGGGGGCGAATGTCTCAACGTCTGCAGCGGGGTGCGGCCGAGACGCCGCCAGCCGGATGAGCGAGGTCGTCACAACCACCATCCCAGCGGGACTTCGCGAACCCGGCGGACCGGGTCAGGAACTTGCAGATAAAATCAGGTTGCTTGGGCATGTCCCCATTCGAAGGCAGTTCCATCGACCCAGATGCAGTGAAGGATGACGGCGATCTTGCGGGCAATGGCAACTTTCGTCTTCTTCATGCCGATCGGCTTCGCGAGCTTTGTCCCTCAGGCCTTGAGGGAGCGCCACTTCTTCGTCAGATGGAGAAGAACGGTCGCGGCTTCGAACAAGTAATATAAGTTCGTAGAAGTCGATCGCCCCAACGCGAGATTTTGCCGTTCATATTGGTCTCGCCGGATTGATGGCGGCGAGGTGTAAGACCCAGATATGCACCGACTGTCGAGGCCGATCGGAAGCGCGACGGATCGTCGATCGTATGTCGGAACGTCAACGCTGTCACGACGCCTACGCCGAAGGTTCGTCGGCAAGAATCAGGGTTGGCGTCACCTGCGCTTACTTAAAGAATATGCAGATGAAAGGAAACACGTTGAACCGATTGTCCGGCGCCGGCGTGGAAATCGGTCCGCTCAATGCGAGCAACAACCTCGAGATAGAGGGGAACGTCATCACCGACTGAGGGGGCACCTCAGTTCTGCGACCTATAAGAGCGGGATCAAGGTTTCGCAGAAGGCCGCGCCGATCAAAATTGGGCGAAACACGATCGTCAACACACCGGCACGTAGTAGATGACGTATGGCGTACCGCGTCCTGCTGACTAGTGTTGCCGGAATGAAGGTCTACGATGATGACGTGATCGTTGACGTGCCGACGCCATGCTCCATCTCCGCGACGGGCATCACAACGCGGGCGGACCGTAGGGGCTTGGCGCATCATCGCACAAATGCTTCCAGGAACTGCAGGTTCTCTCGCGCTTCGAGGAGCGTGACGATGACAAGAAGTGTCATGGCGATGCCTAGTAAACTAGTTGATGGACCAATCGGCTTTAGTTTCTGAGTTCCGCCCCTCTTTGGGTACGTCTTTGTTCCTCTACGAAAACCTTCAGCAATATCAGCCAAGCCATATGGGGGCAACCTGATCATGCCGAAGACAGTTTTCCACCTGTCGGGGGCAGAACGCGTTGCTCGCAGGCTTGTTCTTGCCTATAGGACTACTAGCGTTCTCGGGGGGTGACGTTGAACAGCTATTTCGTTTTATCATTATTTTTGCCTATCCTCGCTGCCTTGATTGAATTCCGGAGGTCGTCTCGCTTCGATTTCTTATCGGCGATATCCGCTGCATTTGTGCTGGTGTTCTTCGTTGCTCCGATCATTCTCTTTCTTGCGCCACCGAGCGCGCCCGCATTCTCCAAGTTTGTCTGGATGAGGAGCCTGCCGGCAGAAGATGCGCCGTACGTGTGGGCGGCGTGTCTTGTGAGCATTTCGTATCTGTCTATCGCGGCCGGTTACTTGGTTGGCCCCGATCGAAGGTTCTTTGTGTGGCAGAGAGAGGATGACACCAGAAAGTATCTGGTCCTCGGGCTTGTCTTTATGGTGATTGGTCTGGTTTCGTATTGCTTCTATCTGGAGGTTGTGGGAGGGCCGAATTCTGCGTTCAAAAATGTCTGGGAACTAAGAAAGGGCACTCCGGACGTCGGGCCTCTGGCGCAGTTCGCATTTGTCAAACGTCTCGCGTTTTTCGTGATTCCGGGCTCCGTTTTCTTGATGCAATTTGCATCACGTAAGCGCGGCGCATTTGCTTGGGGATTGACCGCCGCAGCGACCTTCTTGACCCTTTGCATTGTAGTTTTCTTTCAGGGGCGCCTGGTCCTGATCGCCTATGTCGCTCCGATCCTTCTTGCCATGTGGGTGATGCGCAAATCATCGACATTGCGGACGAAGCTTCTGAATGTGTGCTCCACCGTTCTGATTTTCGGTACTATCTTCGCCGCCGGTGAGATGACGCGGCCGATGTCCGTTATCGTCATCGCCCCAGGAGGTCCACCTCCGGCGTTAGGCGGACCGCAAGATGATCAGCTATCTGCCGAGGTTCGGCCGTCCGCTCAGGACGCGAGACGCATCGACCGACTCAAGACTCGGGTACATTTGCCGAACCCCGTCATCTCGCTCGGTCTCGAGTTTGCGTTCCCGATCGTTAACGTCTTAACCACCGTGCAGAAAGTTCCGGGGACCGTCGGGTATCGATGGTTTGCGGATCTAGTCTTGCCGTTCCTTCAACTGGTGCCGAAGAGACTTGTTCCGCTCAGAGATCACTTGCCGCCAAAACTCGTCGAACTGAATACGCGTTTTCAGGTGGGCGACGTCGAATGGGGAATTCCCGTCGATCTAGTATCGTTTGGCTGGTATAGCCTCGGCGTCGTCGGCGTGGTCTTAACGTCGTTCGGCTTTGGATGGGTGGCCAAGAATCTTGAAGGCGTCCTTCCTTCAAGCACTTACGGTGATTGGGTTTTCCGATTTTCGTGGCTGGTAATCTTGGCTGCGCTCGTCATGTATGGTGATCCATACTGGTTCGTCATTGAGCTGTTTCCCTGGTGGGTCGCGCTGCTTTGCTATCTCGCATTCATTGTCATGCGACCGTTCGAAAGCACGGCCGATAATTAGTCGTCAGTGCTTTAATCGCGGGCACGGTGTCAACCCCGATAGCCAAAAATGATCCACTGCCGGGTTCATGGTTCTTTCCGCGGTCATCTCTAGGCAGGAGCGCCGCATGATGGCGTTCAAGAGGTGTGCATCCCGATGTGAAGAGCGCGGTGCGTATCGCCCGCAGGGACGACTTCGAGATTGCCAACACCTTCCGTCCCGGCAGGGACGCATGTTCCGCCGAGGCGGATCTCGGTTAGTTAGCGTTGGTTCAACCATGATGGCGGCGCGCTTGGCCAAGCGTAGATAGCTCTGGCGCAGCGGCACGCAGTTGCGCTTGGCGAGCCCAACGAGCTTGATGATGGCTCGATGCATCAGCCGCGCGTCGGTCGGATGCGCAACGGCCTTGGGCTGCACCGTGGTATCGACCACCACTCGCTCCAGGTCCTTGGCACCGATGGCTCCGGTCTTGTGCGCCACCGACAGACTTTCCTGGATCAGCACGACGAGTTGTTCTTCGCCAAGCCGCTGGCGCCAGCGGGTCATCGATGATCGATCGAATGGCAGACGGTGGCAGAAGCTCAATTCGCCGCAGAAGTATTGGCTTTAATTAATAGGGAACCGACGAGCGTTCTCCTATTCGGCTCCAGTGCCCTGGTGGGCTACCTTCCCGGCGCCAAAGACTTGGCGCCGCAAATATTCGATGATCCACACCGCGGTGAAAACGATCAACGGACGCCTAACCAAGAGGAGTTCGAACAGCATGTCGTTTCGATGGACGTAGAACGCAAGGAACACGCCGCATAACGCCAGCGCAGGAATGGCCGATGGAGCGGTCGCACGGAAGATCAAGAGTTGAAATCCGAGCAGAGCCAGCAGGACGGCGGCCGTCTCCATCACGACGCCGCCATAGCCATATTCACAGAACATCTCAGCCCAGATGTTTCCGGCCATTCCGGCCCACTGATGAGGAAACAGAGTGGGCTTGTATTCGCTTTCGAAAAGTGTGGGCGGCGTAATAAATCTCCCTGCGAAGGGAACGACAAGAGCGATCGATTTGGCGATCCGGCCCGGCGTACAGGTCAAACTCTGGCGTGTCGTCTCCGACAGGATTGCCTGGGTGACGAATGGTTCCAATCGTCCCAGCATTCCAGGAAGGAGTGTGAAGACTGTCTCGGGTGGGTGAAGATATTGCTTAGGCTGAGGCGCAGTGATGCTTGGCTTCTCGTTGCTTTCGGCGGAGGGGGAAGTTTGGATCTCGGTATAGACCATGCCAAGTCTGGGCAGGGCAATGCCGCGGAAGTAATTGACCGTTACCATGAACACGAACATGGTGACGACGGCGACACCCACGAAGGGAAGTTTCCGCCAGAGATTTATGCGTCCTTGGCGGTGAAGCGCGAGCATCGTGCACGCAATGAAGACCATCACGGATATCATCCGGAAGCCCAGAACGAGATCGACGGCCAGAAGCGCTGTCGCAAGAATCAGCTGGACAGGCCGGCGAAAGAAGAAGGCGTCGATCCAAGCCAGTCCCGCGCTCGTCTCGAACAGCGCGAACCAATAGCCGAGTTGCGATAGCAGGACCGTTTTGTTGAGCTCGAGAAGGCGGCCGGACCGCGCCGCTCCGACCAGCGCGACAAACGAAACCAGAAGATACCAGTTCGCCAGGCTCGGCTGAGGCAAAGATCTGGTAGTCTTATATTGAGGCGATCTGCTGTCGAAAACGGCTGCGGCGCAGATGATGGCCACGGTGATGCCGATACCGATCCAATATGCTCCAGGCGAAAGTGGGATGTGATTGCTTAACGGTTCCTCGGCATTCCAGTCGGGGACGGATCCGATGAGGAGCGGGAGAAAATAAAAGGCGCAGCCTCCGAATGCGACCGCGAACAGATCGAAGGTGCGGTTTCGGAAAAGAAAATAGGCCGTTCCCGCAATGAGGGCTGCCACAAATATGAAATTCATCAGGTATGATCCGTCACTTCGTTCATCAATCCTCTTGAGGACCAGGCCGTCAAGGTACCCGTCTTACGAGGTGATGCTCGCCCACCAATGAGCTCGATTTAGCACTTGCGGCCTGCCCTAACAACGCTTCGGCGATTTCTAAGCTTGTAGCCGCGCCTGTCGCCGGATCGCCGGCTACCTGACCTCTCGTTCCTTCCAAAAACCACCGGAGCCTTGGCTGACATGCTCGACCTGCATGGCGTTTCGCGTGCGCTCTTTGATCTGATCGTGGCCGCGGAGGTCAGGAGTCAGGCCTATTACATCAGTACATACGACGAAGACCGCCTGATTGACATACGCGCTGGCACGGCGAGATCTATGATGGCGTTGTGCGAAGGTCAGGCGGCCCGCTGATCGGCGGGCTTGTCGGCTTGGCGCAGGAGCTTCCATTCCCAGGGCAACAGTTCGTGCAGACGTGACGCGGGAAGATCGGCGATGCGGGCGAGGACGTCGGCGAGCCAGGCCTTGGGATGTGTGTCCAGGTAAGGCTGGCATGTTCAGCAGGAGACAGTCCTGCCAGGGCAAAAGTCAGAGCCCTGTAGTTCGGATAGCAGAGGAGATGGAAACAGAACCTTTGAAGCCTATCGACAAAGTCTCCTTGAGGGAGATTACGAGTCACCGGGCCGTATCAAAAGAGAACGCGTTGTGGCCTCGAAAGCTTGTGTAACCGAGGGCCGAGCCTGCATCCCAAGGGCGAAGGCAGTATGGGCAGCCGAAGACTGACTGACACGGCTACTCACCTTGGCGGGGTGGAAGCGACAGCACGGTGACAAGGACATGCGAAGCAACTGGAGAAACCCTCCTCGTCCCGACGAGAAATCGGCGGAAGAAGGTAGGTCGTATAACCGGCGACACCGGGAAATCGGCCGAAGACGAGAGGGCTGCGGCCGGGTTCGTAGTAGCTGAGAGGCGAAGTAATGTTCGCGGAGCGAAGGGGCCCTGCCATTTGCAAGTCTCTGACATAAGGAAGGCAAGGACGAGATGACAAAGGTGTCCATTGATTTGCAGGACCTGAGGAGGAGACTATACGTCAAGGCGAAGGCTGAACCGTCTTGGCGTTTCTGGGGTCTATACGTCCACGTCTGCAAGATGGAGACGCTGCGCGAAGCGTATGAGATGGCGAAAGAAAACGACGGCGCTCCGGGAATAGACGGAGTGACGTTCGAGGCCATTGAAGCGCAAGGCGTGGAGGCTCTGCTTGAGCAGCTACGGGACGAACTGACCGGGCGGACCTATCGGCCACTCCCGGCCCGCAAGCGGGAAATACCGAAAGACGGGGGCAGCAAAGTCCGCGTTTTGTCGATTCCGGCAATCCGGGACAGGGTGGTTCAGGGTGCGCTCAAGCTTATCCTCGAGCCTGTATTCGAGGCAGACTTCCAACCGGGGTCGTATGGATATCGTCCCAAGCGGACAGCACATGGCGCAATCAAGCGCGTAGCTGAAGCGATCGTCCAGAAGAAGACGCGGGTGCTCGACTTTGATCTGCGGGCCTATTTTGACAATGTCCGGCATGACCGGCTGTTGAAGAAAGTGGCGCAGCGGGTTGATGACGCGGACATCATGCATCTGCTGAAGACGATGCTGAAAGCCTCGGGCAAGAGAGGCGTTCCTCAAGGGGGTGTGATCTCGCCGTTGCTCAGTAATATCTACCTCAATGAGGTGGACAAGATGCTTGAGCGAGCCCGGGACGTCACCCGCGAGAGCAAGCACACCCGTATCGAATACGCGAGGTTCGCTGACGATCTGGTGATCTTGATCGACGCCTACAAACGTCATGACTGGCTGATCGGAGCCGTGACCAAACGGTTGCGGGAGGAGTTTGCCAAACTGCAGGTGGAAATCAATGACGAGAAGAGTCGCATGATCGACCTGGAACGAGGCGAGAGCTTCGGCTTTCTTGGGGTTCGACTTCCGCTATCTCCGCAGCTTGCACGGAAGGATGCGGCCGCACTATACGCCCAAGCTCAAGAAGCGGACGGCGCTTTTGCGGGACTTGAAGGAGGTGTTTCGCCGACACCGGTCGCAACCGATCGACAGGGTGATAAACCTGATCAATCCGAAGCTCCGGGGATGGGTGAACTACTTCGCGGTTGGGCACTCAAGCGAGTGCTTCCGCTACGTCAAAGAGTGGATAGAGAGAAAGGTCAGGCGCCATATGGCGCATGCTCGGAAACGACAGGGCTTCTGCTGGGCGCGGTGGAGTAGTTCGTGGTTGTACAAGACCCTGAAGCTGTTCAATGACTACGGGGTGAAATACGACACGACGAAAGTCGCACCAACATGATAGGTCCCATAACCCTTGAACTGACGCAAATGGGGGCGCGCAGTGCGGGAAATCTGCATGCTGCGTGCGAGGTGGAGGGGGCCGGAAACGTGCATGGCCACGAATGCATGGCCGTGCGGCGCGCCAGCCCTCGACCCTACCGACGTCGTTGAGGCGACAGGGGTCGTGATAATCGTCAGCATGATGGCGGCGCGGTCGTTGATGGCGCGCTCGATCTCGAACAACGCATCGAGGCGTTTGACCGCCTCCAGCGTGATCGGAGAGATACGTTTGCCCTTCTTGCGTCCCGAGCATTTTGCTCGATGTCAGCCAGCTCGACGAAGCCCCGCCGCCCGTGGCATAAGCAAAATGCCGGCGTAATCGGCAGTACTTTTTTCTGAGGGGCGAACAGCGGCTCGAAGCCGTTGCAACAATCGGCGTGCAGGATACCGGCTAATCGCGAGGTGGCGGTAATGTGAAGGAACGCCGCCGGATGCGGGATTGATACTGTTTTTGATTGACGTTCCTTCGCATTATTTCAGAGCGTGTCGAGCCAGGCGAGCAGGCTCGTATCCCGCTTCCACGACGGGGGATGTCGTGCCGATTGCGGAGCACTGACCTGTTCCAGCGCCTTTCGCTTCGTTTCCAGATTGGCCCTGGCATAGTGATTGGTGGTGTCGAGGCTCACATGACCAAGCCAGCTACGGATAACAGTGACGTCGACACCCGCCGAGACGAGGTGTACGGCGGTGGCGTGTCGGAAGCTGTGCGGCGTCACATGCTTAGTCCGCAACGTTGGCGTGGTTTCGGCCGCCGCCTTCACATAGGCCGCAAGCTTGAACCGAACGCCGGATGCGCTGAGCGGCTCGCCATAGCGGTTGACGAACAGCCGCTGGTCCGATGCACGCGGCTGTCGCTCCAGCAGCTTTTTCAGCAACAGCACGGTTTCCGGCCAGAGTGGGCAGATGCGTTCCTTGCGGCCCTTGCCGGTAAGACGAACGCAACTTGGGCTATCGAACCGGATCGCCCTGGGACACAGATCGAGAGCCTCCTGTATCCGTGCCCCGCTGTTGTAGAGGAACGAGAGCAGTGCATGATCGCGTATGCCTTCGAGTGTGGAGCGGTTTGGCTGGGCAAGGATCGCTGCTACCTCCGCTGGGTCCAGATAACAGGGTTCCGACACCGGCGCCCGCTTGACTGGGATGTGAAGGATTTCCACGCACTGAGCGATCGATGCGGGATCCTTGGTTGCGACGAAGTTGAAGAAGCTGCGGATCGCGGCAAGCCTGCAGTTGCGCGTGCCGATCGTACCGCCGCGGTCGTGCTCGGCGTGACCGAGGAAGGCAGCCACCCCGCCGGCAGTCAGATCGGCCAGTGTGATCACCGCCACCTTCTTTTCCGCGCGTTGTGCGGCGAACCGCAGGAACAGCCGCCAGGTGTCACGATAGGACCGGACCGTGTGGACCGATGCATTGCGTTGCTCGACGAGCCATTCGTGGAAGAACGCACGCATCAAATCCGGGAACGCGTTCGCCTTGTTCATGGCCGCACCTCCTGCCCCAGATCGAGGCATGGCGCGCCTACGGCCCTGAACCGCTCGTTCGCAAGATGCAGCAGGTCTTGTGTAACGGTGATGTAGATGAGGGTGGAGTGGATATCCTTATGGCCAAGATATGTCGCGAGGAAGGGCAGCCGGTCTTGCGGATTGATACCCGAGCGGTACCATTCGAGGATACGGTGCACGACCATCGAGTGGCGCAGGTCATGAAGACGGGGACCCATTCGCCCTTCTGGCGGCTTTAGCCCGGCTCGGCGGATCACGTCGACGAGCAACAAGGCGATGACCTGCTTTGTATAGCGGGCGTTGCGCCCCTCGTGCCAGAGCAGGGCGGAGTGCGGATCCTGCGGTGCACCGGCCTGCTGCCGCGCATCGAGATAAGCCCGAAGCTCGGCGATCACGCTGTCAGACAACGGCAGGATCCTCGTCTTGTAGAACTTGGTCTGCCGGATCGTGATTGTGCCGACGCGGAAGTCAACGTCACCAAGATCGAGACGGGCAAGCTCGCCACGACGAAGCCCCGCGCAATAGGCCAGCAGAAGCATGGCACGAATGCTCGCCGCACGCAGCGGAGCCCGTTGCGAAGGATAGGAACGAGCAATATCGAGCATCTGCCGTATGTCGGTCGGCGTATAGATGTAAGGCTTGCGCCACTGCTTCGCTAATTCCTTCTGCGGTCGCGGGTCCGGGCGGCGCGGCGGGAGCGACGGATTCTTATGGCGCAGGACCCTCGCAAGGATCCGCTCCAGTTTCTCACATTCCGCAGCGTGATTGAGTGTCGTTTTTGCCTTCTTCCAATGCTCCAGCATCACCTCGATCGGTTCATCCTGCAACGCAGGATTCAACTGCAGGAACCGATCGAACCGCAAGAACCATGCGGGCTGCGAGGTGTATTTGTATCCTCTGTTGCGCATCAGCGCGACGTGCTCGGCCATGATCCCGCCCAGCGTGCTGCCGAACGGCTTGGGCTGGCGTAGTTCGGCAAGGGCCTGTTCGGGGTCATGCGACGCCAGTGCGCGCCAGACCGGCCGACATCGCTTGATATTGCATGCCTCGCACAAGGCGGTGACGGGATTGCGCTCGATCGCTCCGATGTTCAGAAGGTGATCGAGGAACCGATCGATGATGCGGGTGCGGTTCAGCAGCGTCGTCGCCATCCAATGGTCCGACAATGTCTGCAGCCAGGCCACCAGAACATCCTTGCCGAGCTCGGCATGGCATTCAGCGACGTCCTGGAAGCTGTTCAGCACCTGCCTGTAAGAGGCGCAGCTGTCGGGGTGTCGCAGGCTAAGGCCTGCCAGATAGCGCGCGATCAACTGCCGTTCGGGATCGGGCCATGTTGTCATGACAGCACCTCCGCTCCCGGCACGTCGAGTGCGATGGTCCTGAGGTCCTCGGTGGCAAGCTTGAGATAGGGCACCGTGGACTCCGCCGACCGGTGCCCGAGCAGATCACCGATGACCTTCTGCGGGACCGATGCGCGCAACATTTCAACCGCGCGTGCATGTCGGAAGACATGGGCACCGCTCTTGCCCGGCAGCTTGATACCGGCCTGGCGCAGTCGGCGCCGTACCATCTTGTCCAACATCCTGAGCTTGCGATAGGGTGCACGCGCGCGGATGAAGATTTCCCGGACGTCGATCGCCGGCCGCCCCGCACGTAAATAAGCAAGCACTGCTTCGCCGACCGGCTCCATCAGGGGCAGGAAGGAACAGGCCTTGGTCTTGGTGTGCCGGATGCGGATCGATTCCGCCCGCCAGTTGATGTCATCAAGCCGCAGGTTGCAGATTTCACTCGACCTCAGGCCATAGGTCGCGAGCAGTTGCAGAATCGCATGGTCCCTCAACCCCCTCAGTGTCCTGTCTTTTCCCGCAGCCTTCAGGACGGCGGCAACTTGATCTCGCTCCAGAATCGAGGGCACCCCCTCATAGGCGTAGATCAGCGGACCGATGACATGCGGCGACAGGTCGATCGCGGTACGGCCGACCCGGTGCAGATGCCGCAACAAAGAGCGCAAGCGGTTCGCGACGGCGCTCAACGATTTGCGTGTCAGCTTCGGCGCGCGCATGTCCATATAGCGGTCGATGTCGTCGACCCTCAGGCTCGTCAGGCTATTGTCACCGTTCCGCCTGAACTGCCAGGTCAGGAAGTGCCGGGCCTCCCAGATCAAAGCCTCGATGCTGGCGGGGGCGAGGCCTCGCGCCTCACGAAGCCAGATCTCGTATTCGTCGCAGATCGCAAATCGCTCGGCTTCGGCGGCGCAGGCCGCTTTCGGAGGGGGTGGCCACTGGCCCTGCACAAGCCCCAGCAGCGCGTGGATTCCGGCGCGCGGGATCGGGTGCTGGTGTGGCCCTGATCGACCATGGCGTTTGCGCAACATCCCACTCGCATGGCTTATGTATGTCGGCACCAGCGCCTCGGTCACGTTCTCAACCTGGATTTCCCGCCGTTCGAGATAATCGAGGAATCTGCGCGCGCACCCGCAATAGTTACTGATCGTCCTCGGGTGATAGCGCTGGCCGGCCAGTACGGCCTTGAGCTCGGCGATCAGGTCTTCATTGGATTTCAGCATCATCGACTCCTCTGCTGGTCAAATGACTGCAGAGGTCGCAGAGAAGTGAAATAATGCGGAGCAAAGCCGGTACCGAATCAGCAGAAATCCTCGATATCCTCGTGTCGAACCGGCGTTCCTTCACATTACCGCCACCTCGCGATTAGCCGGC
>NZ_LNCU01000093.1:15823-19231 GCF_001542415.1 Bradyrhizobium macuxiense | reverse complement strand
AGGTCGTGCCGCCATCGGTCGAGATCTGCCACTGGTAGCTGACCGCATTGTCGGTTTGCCCGGCATTCGCCGACGCGGTCAGCGTCTGGCCTTCCTGCGCGATGCCGCTGATGGTCGGCGTCGAGATCGTCGGTGCCGCGTCGATCACTGCACTGGTTGCCGTGCTGGTCGCCGCAGCCGTCAGCCCCTGCTCGTTGGTCGCCGTCGCCACCACCTCGATCTTGAAGCCTTCATCGGACTCCTTCACCACATAGGTCGAGCCCGTCGCACCGGCGATGTTCACATAGCTGCCGCCCGGGCCAGTGTTCTCCATCCACTGATAGCTGACCGGGTTGTCGCCCTGGCCGGCGTTCGCCGAGGCGGTCAGCGTCTGGCCTTCCTGCGCGAGGCCGCTGATGGTCGGCGTCGAGATCGTCGGTGCCGCATCGGTCACCGCCGAGGTGGCCGTACTGGTCGCCGCAGCCGTCAGCCCCTGCTCGTTGGTCGCGGTCGCCACCACCTGGATCAGATCGCCCTCGTCGGCCTCCGTCACCGCATAGGTCGCGCCGGTGGCGCCACCGATGTTGGTGAAGGTCGCGCCGCCATCGGTCGAGATCTGCCACTGATAGCTGACCGCATTGTCGGCTTGCCCGGCGGTCGCCGAGGCGGTCAGCGTCTGGCCTTCCTGCGCGATGCCGCTGATGGTCGGTGTCGAGATCGTCGGTGCCGCGTCGATCACTGCAGCGGTTGTGGCGCTTGCGGTGACGGTGCCGCTGAGGTTTCCGGCCACATCGGTGACTACGACCGATATCTTTGTGCCCTCGTCACCCTCAGCGACCAGGTAAGTCGAGTTGACCGCGCCGCTAATGTCTACGCCGCCGCTCTGCCATTGATAGGTGACGCTGTCGTCACTCTTAGCGCCGGTGACAACGGCGGTGAGCGTCTGGCCCTCCTGCGCCGTGCCAGCGATGGAAGCAGTCACCGTCGGCAGCTTGGTGTCGAACGTGACGGCGTGTGAGCTTTCAATCGTAGTCGGATTACCGTTTACAAAGACATCAGCCGAAAGTTGGTATGTTCCGTCTGAAAGGGACCCCAGCGGGATCGTTGTTTTCCACGATCCGTTCAGTTGCACCGTGGCGTAGTAGTTCGTCCCACCCAGCGTGACCTGGATGACGGTCCCAACCGCCACGTTTGTTGTCGTTCCGGTGACGACGATATTGCCCGACGCCGCGTCAGGAGCATTGATCAGCCAAGGATTTGACTGGGTCGGCTCAATCGGATTGATCGAAATTGATGGTAACCCTAAGTTGGTGCCAGTGCTGACACCCAGAAAATCGCTCTGCGATAGCTTGGTGACACCGGCTACATCGATCTTCAGATCAGCAACGCCATCGCCATTGGTATCGGCAAAAACGAACGAGCCTCCACTTCCGTCGCTCGAGTACCAGACTCCATACTTACTTGGGGTTGTCCCCGACCAAATAAGCTCATCAAGGCCCTTAGAAAGAAACGCCGAATTCGATCCAGCGTATGCGTCCGTTATTAGCTTTCTGAGGTCGATTTTATCGACGCCCTGGTTGAAGCCGTTAATGACATCCCACTGCGATCCGGTGCCATTGAAGGAGTCATTTGCAGTGGCGTAGCTAAAGACATTGGCGATCTGGCCGTTCAATGTTGCTTGAAAGACGTTCTTTCCAACACTGCTGTTGATGTCGAGAGCGGTGAGCAGCGACGTGCTCGTTAGCCCGGAACTCACCAAACCAGAGACCGTGGAGAAAGCGCTCAAGAACGTCGACGCACTGATCGCGCTGAACGCGACCTGAGTGGCGCCCACCATAGAATTCCCGTAGGGATCGCTTTGAACGAGAGTGAAATTGCCCGTGGATGTCGCAGCGAGCGTGTAATACAGACCCGCGCTATCCTCGAATGTAAGCTTTAGATTGCCAGACCAGAACGATGTATCAATGGTAAGCGTTTGCGTTGCGTTCGTCGTCGGGAACAGCGCGTTTGCAATATCCTGCAGCTCAATTGTCTCAGTGCCGCCGGTATTATCGGCGGTTATCGTATCGAGCACATTTAGGTTGTCTACGGTCGCCCCGTTGCTCGTCGTTGTGTTCGTCATGTTCACGGCCCTCCCACTCGACTTGCCGCGCTTTCAATGAAAGTCGCGCGCTAACGCCAAATTCTTTTCTGGCTAGATTCAATGGCGCGCATCAGCTCACCGTCAATCCGGCACCGATCCTGCGCGTGGTTTGTGCTGACGTCGGCTTCAGCGCTCGACCCGTTCGAGGCAATTGCGCTGGCTTCAAAACGACTGGCCATGATGCCGCCTGCAATCGCTTGCTTTGCAAATTTCTTGCTTGTCTGGGTGAGCTGTCAGCAGTGACAGCGTGTCGAGCGGATCGCGCCCGCCCCGTCGATTGTGGGTCAAGCGAGAGCGCCAGTCCGTCCGGGACGGACGGCTCTTCGTTGGACGGCAACGGATCATTGGCCGACGCGACCGAGGATCGACGTCGACGTTGGCGCTTGACGCGGATGACGACGAAGGCTTCGAAATGTCTTGCAGGCGCGATGCAACAGCGGACCGGTCGACGCTCGGTTCGGCCTTGCGGGAAAAAACAACGCGACCCAATACTACACTCCTCAACTCTACCGACGTAGAGCAGGGGTGGTCGCACTCGAAATCAATTCACTGCAGTCGACGCCCGAAATCTAAGAGCGAGCGCTCGCCTCAAACGGTTTTGAATTTGCTCTTCGGTCCAGCCGTGAAAAGAGTCCGAACACAATCCCTGCCCTATGCATCTGCTTGAGCCGCGAAAACTGCGTCTGCAAATGCCCATTAATTAAACTTGTTCGGAGAGCTGTCGCCTTTCGATGCGCTGTCTTCACCCAACCAGTGCTCGAAAGGGCAACGATCCCTCCACCTAAATCCGTGACAATTTGCCGCAAATTTACTCGGACGTCCATACGCCGCGCCGTAAAACTCTCGCTAACTATTAATACGGCGAGATCCACGAGTTCCCGCACAAGCGCGTTAATAGTCATACGAAAACCCCGCAGATCTACGGGTCGCCCCCAAACGCGAACGTCACGGCCAGCAACGCCGGTTAGCCGGATCGCGCCCGCCGGCCACGGTCGGCTGTCCGGCATCGAGCGTACGAAAAGCAGATTCCACGAAGGACGGCGTGTCGCCCAGATGACCGGGACCGCGGGCTTGAACGACGCGACGATCACCACTAGCAGCGCGGCCCACGCCAGCACGGTCCATGGCCAAACGGGGACCCGACGTCGCCCAGGGAGCCCGCGCCGCCCGTTGTACGCGCAGGAGCTTCGCGCTCCGCGCACCATCGCTTCCCACTGAAATGAAGCTCGAATGCTACCCCAGCTAGTTGCCAGACCAAAACGCTCTGCAAAACGATCGGCGGGCAC
>NZ_LNCU01000093.1:7800-15808 GCF_001542415.1 Bradyrhizobium macuxiense | reverse complement strand
CCCCGCCAGTGCGCGCGTCTGCGAGACATGATAGCCGACGCCTGCATGAAGGTGGCATCCGGATAGCGAGGCCTTGGTCCAGGCTGGAGCGCCGCTAGTTGAGATCGCCGTCAACTTGGAGGTCGCAGATATCCTGTCGACAGTTGCCACGCAGACCTTCACGTTCCTGCCAATGTCCCCTTTGCCACCCAAACTTGCCGGTGCTCGAAGCTGGAGCTTTGAACGCTCCGCCGTTCTGTACGATCAAGCGCGCCGCAATACGCCGTTAGCGAAAACGCGGTGGATTACCGACCTCGACCGGGATAAGCCGAGCTCACTACTTCGGTCAGCGTCCTCAATGCGAAAGGAAGCGAGATCAACTCCACCAGACTACGCCAAACCACGCGATAGCGGCCGATCCCACTACTCCCACTCAATCGTCCCCGGCGGCTTGCTCGTCACGTCGTAGACCACCCTATTCACGCCCTTCACCTCGTTGATGATGCGCGTCGCGGTCTCGCCGAGGAATTTCATGTCGAACTGGTAGAAGTCGGCGGTCATGCCGTCGGTGGAGGTGACGGCGCGAAGGCCGACGACGTATTCGTAGGTGCGGCCGTCGCCCATCACGCCGACGGTCTTCACCGGCAGCAGCACGGCGAAGGCCTGCCAGATCGCATCGTAGAGGCCGTGCTTGCGGATCTGGTCGATATAGACCGCATCCGCATTGCGCAGGATGTCGAGCTTCTCCTTCGTGATGTCGCCGGGGCAGCGGATCGCGAGGCCGGGGCCTGGGAACGGGTGGCGGCCGACGAAGACTTCGGGCAGGCCGAGCTCGCGGCCGAGCACGCGCACCTCGTCCTTGAACAACTCGCGCAGCGGCTCGACCAGCTTCATGTTCATGCGATCAGGCAGGCCGCCGACATTGTGGTGCGACTTGATGGTCACCGACGGTCCGCCGGTGAAGGAGACGCTCTCGATCACGTCGGGGTAGAGCGTTCCTTGCGCCAGGAATTCCGCGCCGCCGATCTTCTTGGCCTCCGCCTCGAACACATCGATGAAGAGCCGGCCGATGGTCTTGCGCTTCACCTCGGGATCGGTGACGCCTTCGAGCTCGCCCAGAAACTCTTTCGATGCGTCCACATGGACCAGCGGGATGTTGTAATGGTTGCGGAACAGGTCGACGACGGTCTTCGCCTCGTCCAGCCGCAGCAGGCCGTGATCGACGAACACGCAGGTGAGCTGGTCGCCGATCGCCTCGTGGATCAAGACCGCGGCAACGGCGGAATCGACGCCGCCGGAGAGACCGCAGATCACCTTGCCCTTGCCGACCTGGGCGCGGATCTTCTCGATCGCTTCCTCGCGGAAGGCGCGCATGGTCCAGTCGCCGGTGAAACCCGCGACCTTACGGACGAAATTACGGATCAGCTTGGCGCCGTCGGGCGTATGCGCCACCTCGGGGTGGAACTGCATCGCGTAGAACTTGCGCTTGTCATCGGCGATGACCGAGATCGGCGAGCCCGGCGCGCGCGCCACGGCGCGAAAGCCGTCGGGCAATTTGGTGACGCGATCACCATGGCTCATCCAGACGTCATATTGGCCGCCCTTCACCCAGACGCCGTCGAACAGCGCGCAGTCGTCGGTGACCTCGATGGTGGCGCGGCCGAACTCGCGGTGATGCCCGCCCTCGACGATACCGCCGAGTTGCTGGGCCATGGTCTGCTCGCCGTAGCAGATGCCGAGCACCGGCACGCCCGCCGTGAGAACCGACATCGGCGCTGATGGCGCGTTGGCCTCTAGTACGGAGGCTGGCCCGCCGGAGAGGATCACCGCCTTCGGCTTCATCTCCCTGAAGGCGGCCTCAGCCTTCTGGAACGGGACGATTTCGGAATAGGCGCCCATCTCGCGGACGCGGCGGGCGATCAGTTGCGTCACCTGGCTGCCGAAATCGACAATCAGAATCTTGTCATGCGCCGAGGCCACCGAAGGCGTCGACGAGTCATGAGCTTTGGATTGGGCTGTTTGCTGGGCTGTCATGGCAAGCAGATACGCGACACCGCCCGCCCCCGCAACCGCGCTGGTCGCCGCGCCCACATTCTTCTTTGGGCATGGACAAATCTATATAGGTCAGTATTATTGACCTAATTTGCTCGAGAACGAATGTAGAAGGAGACGATGCCAGAACCCCACGATCCCGCTCGCCTCGCCGCGCTCGGCCGCGACTGGATCGCCGCCTGGAACGCGCGCGACCTCGAGCGCGTGCTAGCGCTCTATGGCGAGGAGGCCGAGATGACCTCGGACAGCATCCCGCCGCTCGGCTTCGGCGCCTCCGGCACCGTGCGCGGCAAGGAGAAGCTGCGCGCCTATTGGAGTGCGGCGCTGGCGAAACTGCCCGACCTGCATTTCGAGTTGATCGACCTGTTCGTCAGCCCCGACAGCATCGTGGTGTTCTATCAGAACGAGCGCGGCATGAAGATCTGCGAGTATCTGCGGCTCGACGCCGACGGCAAGATCCGGCAGGGCTCGGCGAACCATCCGGTGCATTGAGACAGTCTTTCGCAGCGTCATTGCGAGCCAACGGGTCGCGCGAATGCGCGCCCCGTTGGCTCGCAATGACGGTGGAGAATCCGTAGGGTGAGCAAAACATCAGGACTCCGCCCATGAAAATCCCGACCCTGCCCTTCACCGTCACCGACTGGAGCCAGATCGAGCCGACCGTGCATCCCGGCGAAACCGGACAAGCGCTGTGGCGCACGCTCAATATCGGCGATCTGCGGGTGCGCATGGTCGAGTATTCGCCGGGTTATCTCGCCGATCACTGGTGCGATCGCGGGCATGTGCTCTACGTGGTGCAGGGTGAGCTCGACACCGAGCTGCGCGACGGCCGCAAGTTCACGCTGAAGCCCGGCATGAGCTACCAGGTCTCGGACTTCGGCGACGCCGCGCACCGCTCGTCCACGGCAACGGGCGCTACGCTGTTCATTGTGGATTGAACCGACGCATTCCGCCGTCATTGCGAGCGAAGCGAAGCAATCCATAGCGCCGCGTGCGGAGGCATGGATTGCTTCGTCGCTTCAGCGCAAAATTGCTTTGCAATTTTGTCGCGAGCTCCTCGCAATGACGTGAGAACGCCTACCGCTCAGCTCACTACGCGCTCAGCGCTTCCTCGCGCCGACCTTCCAGACGCTGGTGTCCGACCACGCGAGCGCCTTACCCGCTTTCGACGGCAGCACGAGCTGCCCGACGGCCTGCCCCGCCCGATCCAGCAGCACCGAATGGGCTTCGCCGCGGGCGTAGAGATGCGCCTCGCCCCATTGCCGCAAGCTGACCACGACCGGAAACAGGTCGCGGCCCTTCGTCGTCAGCGCATATTCCTGATAGGCGCTGCCGTCGGACGCGGCGACCTGTTCCAGCACACCAAGCTCGACCAGCTTGCGCAGCCGCGTCGTCAGCATGCCCTTTGCGATGCCGAGACTCTTCTGGAAATCGCCGAACCGGCGCAGGCCATCGAGCGCATCGCGCACGATCAGCAGCGACCACCAATCGCCGATCGCATCGAGTGCGCGCGCGACCGGACATTCGGCCTTGGTAAAACCGGTGCGCTTCATCGCTTCCCTCTCCTGCTCGTTCACGATTTCGAACTGGTCCTAAAATAGGACTAGACAACACCTAACGCAACTGGTCTCATCATAAGACTGGATTGCAAATTGCAGCGGAGGCGTGATGACGAACCAGACCATGACGAAGGCCCGGCCGGCCAAGGACGACGACAAGACGGACGGCAAGCACGGCAGCACCACGGCGGGNGGGCGCGCTGTCGCCCGCCGTGGTGCTGCTGTTCGCCGTCGCCTGCGGGCTCAGCGTCGCCAACATCTATTTCGCGCAGCCGCTGCTCGACACCATGGCGCAGGATCTTGCCATTACGCCCGCGGTGATCGGCGGCGTCGTGACGCTCACGCAAATCGGCTACGCCTTCGGCCTTGTGCTGATCGTGCCGCTCGGCGATCTCTGGGATCGCCACAGGCTGATCGTCGGCCAGACCGTGCTGTCAGCGATTGCGCTCACCATCGTCGGCACCGCGCCGAACGCCGCCGTGCTACTCGCCGGCATGGTGCTGGTCGGGCTGCTTGCGGTCGTGATCCAGGTGCTGGTCGCCTACGCCGCGACGCTGGCGGTACCGGCCGACCGTGGCCGCACCATTGGCACCGTCACCAGTGGCGTGGTCTCGGGCATCCTGCTCGCACGTTTTGCCGCCGGGGCGCTGGCCGATCTCGGCGGCTGGCGTGTCGTCTACCTCACCTCGGCCGCGCTGACGCTGGTGCTGGCCGCGCTCTTGGCGCGCGCGATGCCGCGGCACGCGCCGCAGCCGATGGCCGGATCGTCTTACGCAAAATTGTTGCGCTCGACGGTCGCGCTGTTCGTCGAGGAGCCGATCCTGCGCGAGCGCGCGGTGTTCGCGCTACTGATCTTCGCAAGCTTCAGCATGTTCTGGAGCTCGGTCGTGCTGCCGCTCGCCGCTCCCCCGCTGACGCTCTCGCACACCACGATCGGAATGCTCGGGATCGCCGGCCTCGCCGGCGCGCTGGCGGCACGCAATTCGGGCCGCCTCGCCGATCGCGGCTGGGGACAGCGCACCACCGGACTGTCGCTGATGCTGATGCTGGTCGGCTGGGCTCCGATCGCCTTCCTGCATACCTCGCTGTGGCTGGTGCTGGTGGGCGTGGTCATGATCGACTTCGCGGTGCAGGCCGTGCATGTCACCAACCAGAGCTTGATCGTCGCTGCGCGGCCCGATGCGTCGAGCCGTCTGATCGGCGCCTACATGGTGTTCTACGCGATCGGAAGCGGGCTTGGCGCGATCTCGTCGACTGTTGTCTACGCGATGGCCGGCTGGATCGGCGTCTGCGTGCTCGGCGCCGCCACCAGCGCCATCGCGCTGCTGTTCTGGGTCATTGTGGTGAGCAAGACGCCGGTGCCTGTGGGTGCCGCGTATGAATGCGGGCGGTCGTGACCGCACTCGTCATTCCGGGGCGCGCAAACGCGCGAACCCGAAATCTCGAGGTTCCCCAGTGCCAAATTGCGCACTTGAGGTTCAATGCTAACGCATCGCCCCGGAACGACGGCGCCCTGATCATCCCTTCTTCAACACCGACACGAAGAACCCGTCCGTGCCGGTCCGGCGCGGCGTCATCAGCCAGCCTTCGGCCGACGGCAGCGCGGCCTTGGCAAAATCCTCGGCCTTGTCCCACAGCACCGAGGCCGTCTGCTCCGGCGGCTGCACCGAAAACTCCGGATGGCGCGCGATGAAGGCTCGCACCTGCTCGCCGTTCTCCTCAGACAGCACCGAGCAGGTGATGTAGGCGATCCGGCCGCCGGCCTTCACCAGCGGCGCGGCGCGATCGAGCACCTCGGCCTGGTCCTTCAGCCGCACCTCGAGCGCGCCGGGGCGCATGCGCCATTTGGCGTCGGGATTGCGGCGCCAGGTGCCGGTGCCCGTGCAGGGCGCATCGATCAGCACGAGATCGGCGGAGGCCTCGATGTCGGAGAGCACGTCCGCCTCGCCGCGCGGCGTGCGCACCTCGCAATTGTGCACGCCGGCGCGTGACAGCCGCTCGTGGATCGGCGCGAGCTGGCGCTTGTCGTGGTCGGTTGCGATCAGCCGGCCCTTGCCGCCCATCATCGCCGCGAGCGCCAAGGTCTTGCCGCCGGCACCGGCGCAGATGTCGATCACCTGCTCGCCGGGCTTTGCGGCCGAGAACAGCGCCGCGAGTTGCGAGCCCTCGTCCTGCACCTCGATCGCACCCTTGATGAAGTCTTCTTCCGAATGGATGCCGGGATTGCGCGCGTCGGCGCCGAGTTCGACGCGCAGGCCGAGCGGCGACCATGGCGTCTCCCTGGCGCCGAGATGCGCCAGCCGCGGCAGGATCTTCTCGCGCTTGCCCTTCAGCGTGTTGATCCTGAGATCCAGCGGCGCGCGGCTCGCCATCGCCGTCGCCTCCGCGGCGCGGTCGTCACCGAACACCTTTGCAAGATACGGATCGAGCCATTCCGGGTAGTCGCCAGCGATCGACGCCGGCGCGTCCACAAGCGAGCGCGAGGTCAGCGCCGCCTGCTCGGCCTCGGTCAAAGGGGCCGGCGCAAAGCGGCTGCCGTCGCAGAAGGCGGCGATGGTCGCGAGGTCCATGCCGCGCTCGAGCTTGAGCATGCCGAGCACGCGGGCGCGGGCGCTGTCGTCGTCCATCAGATAGGCCGCGGAGGATTGCCGGCGCAGCACGTCCCAGATCAGGCCGGAGATCGCGGCCCGGTCGCCGGAACCGGCATAGCGGTGCGCGATGCCCCATTCCTTCAGCGCTTTCGCCGCGGGAATGCGCTGGGCGTCGATGGTGGCAATCAGGTCGATGGCGGCGGAGAGCCGGGCAGCGGGAGTCATTGGTCTCTTTCGGTTGGACGCGTCAGATCAGCAGCAGTATCCTGAGCGCGAAATACAGCCACATCACAAACAGCACCAGCACGCCCGCGAACCAGGCGAGCGAGCGCGGCCGCACGTCATTGGACGTGACGAAGATGCCGGCATGGGCAAAGCGCGTCACCACGAACACCCAGGACATCAGCACGATGAACAGATCGGCATGACGCAGCGGCAGCGCCAGTGCAATCAAAACGTAAAACAGAATGGGGAGTTCGAACTGGTTGGCAAAACAATTGCCGAACTGGGTGGCGCGGACCGGCCAGTTCTGCTCGCGCAGCGCGATGTCCCGCATCTTGGTTTCACCGCTCGTGAGCGCCCGGGTGCGCATCGTTGCCATCCCGAACAAGAGCGCGAAGGTCAATCCAATCTGGATGAAGAGTGGCAGCAAAACCATTTGAATAGACATGAGAATCTCCGTCAGCCGCGGTGCTGCCCGCCCCTCTTAGCGGCAGCCTTCGCCGCTGACAATGAAGGCCGCAGGGAGCCGCTTAAACCATCATCCGAGCCGTCGTGACCAACGCACAGGACATCAGCGGTTTCAGCCCCACTGGCGGGTGCTCTCGATGAACATCACCTCCCCGATCCTGGCCGGCACCATCCGCCCACCTGAGTTCCCCACCGATTCCGTGACCTCGCTGCTGACCTGGCCCGCCACCGGCTGGTTCGGCGACGGCCTGGATGGCGGCCTCGGCATGGTAATGTCGGGCCTCGCCGGCGTCGCCGCAGCGCTCTTGGTCACGGTCGTGCTCTCGATCTATTTCTGCACCGGCTACCGGTCGACGCGCGACATCGTCAGGCACGGGCTCGCCACGGCGCTGGTGCTCGCCCTGCTCGGCCTTGTGGCTTACGACATGCGTCACGACGCGCTCGCCTATTTCGGACTCAACGCATCGCCCGCAGAGACCGGAACAAATCTCCCCAACACGGGGCTGTTCGGAAGCCGCGTCATTGCGCCTGCCCCGCCAGTCCGCTGGACGCAGCAGCTGGCGATCTAGAGCTCTAGCCAGGGCATGCAAGCGTCAAAGTCAAACAACACATCAAACAACGCATCAAACAGGGCATCGAACAAGTCGTCGAAATCGTCATCGTTCCGACTTCGCGCTGACCTATGCTCCGGCCGAAAGGATCGATGCAATGGCCCAGTTTCGTCTGACGCAAATCTCCGACACCCACCTCGCCCGCCGCCTGAAGATCCTCACAGACAACTTCCACCGCGTGAGCGAGCACATTGACGCGACGCGGCCCGATCTCGTGCTCAACAGCGGCGACGTCTCGTTCGACGGCCCGACCAGCCGCGACGATCTCGTCTTCGCCAAGGAGCTGCATGCCGCGCTGCCGGTCGATTGCCGCTATCTGCCGGGCAATCACGATATCGGCGACAACCCGACTGAGGTCGCCGTAGCGCCGGCACAATTGCCGACCGACGAGACCTGCAAGGCCTTCACCTCCGTGCTCGGCGAAGACCGCTGGCGGTTCGAGGCCGCCGGCTGGTGCTTGATCGGATTGAACTCGCTGATCATGAACACCGGCCTCGACAGCGAGGCCGAACAGTTCGACTGGCTC
>NZ_LNCU01000093.1:0-7779 GCF_001542415.1 Bradyrhizobium macuxiense | reverse complement strand
CCGCTCTATCTCGATGCGCCCGACGATGCCGAGCGCGAGGCGACCTCGTTCCGCTACGTGCCGCAGCCTGCACGCCGCCGCCTGATCGAGATGTTCGGCAAGGTCGATCTGCGGCTGGTCGGCAGCGGCCATGTGCACCAGCGCCGCGATTACACCTTCGGGCGCGTCAGGCAGATCTGGGCGCCCTCGGTCGGCTTTTACATCCGCGACGAGAAGCAGGAGCTGATCGGGATCAAGGAGACCGGATTGGTCGAATACCGCTTCCAGCCTGACAGCTTTGAAGTCCGCCACGTCAGGGCCAAGGGTCAGGTCGACATCGAGCTGGACACGCTCTACGGAAAGTAGCCGGCAGCCTGAAAGGCCTTAGCTCTGCGCCGCGTCCTTCAGGTCCCGCTTGATGACGGCGAGACGCGACTGCAGCGAGTCCTTGTTGGACTGCGGCGGCGACGAGGCTGCCCGCGCCGGAGGCAGCGAAGGCCTGGAGAGGACCGGCTCGTGGTCGGGCGCTTCCTCTACGAAATGTCCATGCAACACGTCATCGCGGCGACCCACGGCGAACATCGTCGCCCAGTAGCCGACGGCCAGCAAAATGACCCCTGCAACAACAAGCTCAAACATGGCTACACCTTAAATATAGTCATATTGATTCAACTCCTCCGGGTGCCGGTCAAGCAAATGGGGGCCAAAAAGCCCCCAAAAGCCCGACGTTGTGGCGTTTTTGATACGTATCTGCGCGGAATGCGACCCGGAAGCCCTCTCCGTCAGGCCCTGTCCGGCCCGACCCGGACCAGCTGCTTGCCGAAATTGGCGCCCTTGAGCAGGCCCATGAAGGCCTCCGGCGCCCTATCGAGCCCTTCGGTCACGAACTCCTTGTGCTTGACCTTGCCCTCGCGCACCCACTGCGACATGTCGCGGAGGAAGTCGCCATGCATGGCGGCGAAGTCGCTGACGATGAAGCCACGGAAGGTCAGGCGCTTCGTCAGGATGTTGCGCATCATGGCGCCGGCCCATTTCGGTGCATGCGCTTCGGTGTCGTTGTAATGCGCGATCAGGCCGCACACCGGGATACGCGCGAACGCGTTCAGCAGCGGAAACACCGCGTCGAACACCGCACCGCCCACGTTCTCGAAATAGACGTCGATACCCTTCGGGCAGGCTTCCTTGAGCTTCGCCGCAAGATTGGGATCGCGATGGTCGAGGCAGTCGTCGAAGCCGAGCTCGTTCTTGACGTAAGCGCACTTGTCCTTGCCGCCGGCGATGCCGACCGCACGCGCGCCCTTGATCTTGGCGATCTGGCCGACCGCCGAGCCGACGGCGCCCGACGCGGCGGCGACCACCACGGTCTCGCCCGCCTGCGGCTTGCCGATCTCGAGCAGGCCCGTGTAGGCGGTCATGCCGGGCATGCCGAGCACGCCCACCGCGGTCGAAACCGGGGCGATCTTCGGATCGATCTTGGCGAGCCCCTTGCCGTCGGACAGCGCATGGGTCTGCCAACCCGCGCGCGACAGCACGATATCGCCCTTGGCAAAGCCCGGATTGTTCGAGGCGATCACCTCGCTGACGGTGCCGCCCTCCATCACACCGCCGACCGGCACCGGCGCGGCGTAGGACGGACCGTCGGCCATGCGGCCGCGCATATAGGGATCAAGCGACAGCCAGATGGTGCGGAGCAGGACCTGCCCGTCACCCGGCACCGGCGGCGCGTAGTCTTCGATCTTGAAATTGGCTGCCGTGGGCTCGCCGTGGGGACGCGAGGCGAGAATGACGCGCTTGCCTTGGGACATGGAATTCCTCCGCTCGTTGATTTCGTGGCGGACACGTAGTCATGCAATCCGTCTCCCCGCAAGGGAGACGGATTTGCTCTTTCGCGCAACGCTGTTTGAAATGTTGTTTGAAATGACGGGCGTCATGCTGGCACGACGGTGCCCAACGACACGCCGTCATTCCGGAGCGCCTCGTAGAGGCGAACCGGGAATCTCGAGATTCCGAGTTCGGTCCTATCGGGCCGCCCCGGAATGACGGTGCTTGGGTTTACACCCCGCCCGGATAGTTCGGAGCTTCGCGGGTGATCGTCACATCGTGGACGTGGCTCTCGCGCAGGCCTGCGCCGGTGATGCGGACGAACTCGGCCTTGTCATGGAAGTCCTTGATGTCCTTCGCGCCGACATAGCCCATCGCGGCGCGCAGGCCGCCGGCGAGCTGATGCATGACGTTGCCGACGGGGCCCTTGTAGGGCACCTGACCCTCGATGCCTTCAGGGACCAGCTTCAGCGTGTCCTTGATGTCCTGCTGGAAGTAGCGGTCGGCGGAGCCGCGCGCCATCGCGCCGACCGAGCCCATGCCGCGATAGGCCTTGTAGGAGCGGCCCTGCCACAGGAAGACTTCGCCGGGCGTCTCGTCGGTGCCAGCGAGCAGCGAGCCGACCATCGCAATGTCGGCGCCGGCGGCAAGCGCCTTGGCGAGGTCGCCGGAATATTTGATGCCGCCGTCGGCGATGACAGGCACGTCGGCCTTCTTCGCGGCCGCTACCGCATCCATGATCGCGGTGAGCTGCGGCACGCCGACACCCGCGACGATACGCGTGGTGCAAATCGAGCCCGGACCGATGCCGACCTTGATGCAGTCGGCGCCAGCGTCGATCAGCGCCTGCGCGCCGCCTTCGGTCGCGACGTTACCCGCTACGACCTGCACGGCGTTGGAGAGCCGCTTGATGCGGTTGACGGCATTGAGCACATGGCGCGAGTGACCGTGCGCGGTGTCGACCACGACGACGTCGACGCCGGCATCGATCAGCCGCTCCGTGCGCTCATAGCCGGTCTCGCCGACCGTGGTAGCGGCAGCGACGCGAAGACGGCCCTGCGCGTCCTTGCAGGCAAGCGGATGGGCAACCGCCTTTTCGATGTCCTTCACGGTGATCAGGCCGACGCAGCGATATTGGTCGTCGACGACTAAGAGCTTTTCGATTCGATGCTGGTGCAGCATCCGCTTCGCCTCGTCCTGGCTGACGCCCTCGCGCACCGTGACGAGGTTCTCGTGCGTCATCAGTTCCGAGACCTTCTGCCTGGGATCGCTGGCAAAGCGCACGTCGCGGTTGGTCAGGATGCCGACCAGCTTGCCTGGCACGTTCTTGGCGCTGCCGGTAACGACCGGGATGCCGGAGATGCCGTTTTCCTTCATCAGCGCCAGCGCGTCGGCCAGCGTCGCTTCGGGGCCGATGGTCAGCGGATTGACCACCATGCCGGACTCGAACTTCTTCACCTGCCGCACCTGTGCGGCCTGGCCATCGGGATCGAAGTTGCGATGGATGACGCCGAGGCCGCCGGCCTGCGCCATCGCGATCGCCATGCGCGCCTCGGTGACGGTGTCCATTGCGGACGCCATGATCGGGATGTTGAGCGAGATCGCGCGGGTGACGCGCGAGCGGATGTCGACTTCCGAGGGAAGAACGTCCGACAGACCGGGCTTCAGAAGCACATCATCGAACGTGAACGCTTCGCGGATAGCCGGAAATCCCGTGGCCATTGCCAACTCCTTTCGGCGGCCGCAGCCGCGATAATCGTACGGATGAACGCCGCCTGCGGCGACGCTCGCTGCGTCACCGTCGAATCGGTGCCCATCGGTGGGGTTGACGCTGGTCGATAGCATGGCGGCATGACGAATCAAAGTGTTTGCCAGCCATGCACAGGCTTTTTACGGGGCCCAATAGCCGCGCGGCGGCCCATGGCGGCGGATCGCCTCGACCACCTCCCGGTGGCGCCGGTCCTCCCGCTTCATATGGACCGCGATCACGGCATGGGCCGACGGCACCAGCAGCAACACGTGGAAAATCAGCCCGAAAATCGCGCAAAACACGATCAGGACCAGGTTGAACAGCGCAGAGAACGGCTGCCCGTTCAGGAGCAGCCCGATCGGCGGCAACAGGGCGGCGAGGACGTAGATCACGGCACACCTTCCAAACGCTTGGCGGATGCATACCAGCGTCACGCTGGATTTAGGTGGTTTGGCCGGTTCCGCAATAGCTTGGGCAACGACGGGGTGATACAGCCCCCTCGCCCGCCTTTTTCAGCTCCCAGCCGTCCTATTTTCATGAACAAAGAACGCCTGATCCCGCTCATCGTCGCGACAGCCTTGTTCATGGAAAACATGGATTCCACCGTCATCGCGACCTCGCTGCCGGCGATTGCCGCCGACATCGGCACCAGCCCGCTGACGCTGAAACTGGCGATCACCTCCTACCTGCTCTCGCTCGCGGTGTTCATCCCGGCGAGCGGCTGGACCGCGGACCGGTTCGGCGCCCGCATCGTGTTTGCGGGCGCGGTCGGCGTCTTCATGCTGGGCTCGATCGGCTGCGCGCTATCGTCCTCGGTCACCGATTTCGTGTTCGCCCGCATCCTGCAGGGCCTCGGCGGGGCGATGATGACGCCGGTCGGGCGGCTGGTGCTGCTACGCTCGGTCGACAAGAGCGCGCTGGTCAACGCGATGGCCTGGGTGACGGTCCCGGCGCTGATAGGTCCGGTGATCGGGCCACCGCTCGGCGGCTTCATCACCACCTATTTTTCCTGGCACTGGATCTTCCTGATCAACATCCCGATCGGGCTGCTCGGCATCTTCATGGCGCTGAAATATATTGACCCGATCAAGAGTGAAGACCCCGAACGCTTCGATCTCACCGGCCTGGTGCTGGCCGGCATCGGCCTCGCCGGCATCGCCTTCGGGCTTTCGGTCGCCGGGCTCAATCTCCTGCCTTGGCCGATTGTCGCCGCTTTGGTCGGGGTCGGCTCGGTCTCGATGGCGCTCTACGTCAGGCATGCGAAGCGGACCGGATCGCCGGTGCTGGATTTTTCGCTGCTGCGGCTGCCCACGATGCGTGCGGCCATTGTCGGCGGCTTCATGTTCCGCCTCGGTATCGGCGCCTTGCCGTTCCTGCTGCCGCTGCTGATGCAGGTCGGCTTCGGGTTGACGCCGTTCCAGTCCGGCCTCGTGACGTTCTCCTCCGCGGTCGGCGCGATGGGCATGAAGACGCTCGCCGCACGCATCATCCGCGCCTTCGGCTTCCGCAACATGATGACCGTCAACGCGGTGGTCTCCTCGGTCTTCCTCGCCGCCTGCGCGCTGTTCACGGTGACGACGCCGCTGCTGCTGATCTTCATCATCCTGGTGGTCGGCGGCTTCTTCCGCTCGCTGCAATTCACCGCGATCAACACCGTGGCCTACGCGGAGGTCGAGGCGCCGCAGATGAGCCGCGCCACCACGCTGGTCAGCGTCAACCAGCAACTCGCGGTCTCTGCCGGCGTCGCGGTCGGCGCCTTCTCGGTCGAAACCGTGCTGGCGCTGCACAACCAGACCGAGCTCACCGCGGGCGTGTTCGCACCGGCCTTCGTCGTCGTGTCGCTGGTCTCGGCGGTGTCGGCGTGGTGGTTTCGGCAGATGCCGACCGACGCTGGCAACGAGATCTCCGGCCGCAAGGCGATCGAAATCTCGAGCCGCAAGGGTGCCGCGAAAGGTGCGGCCGCAGCCGCCGTCAAGGTCGCGGTCGAGGACACCCAGAACGCGCGGGATCAGCGGCTGGGCTAGTCAATCCAACGGTTATTCGCGAAGCACGGACAATCAGTGCAGGCGCGTCGCCCGATCACGTCCAGACCCTGGGGGTGGCCGGCCGTTCCGGCCATCTATCGTATCCGGACGTTCGACTAGCTCATATTGCGGAACGTGGGTGCTCTCCAACCACGATTCCAGCGCTGCTCCGCAGACCATGCAGATCGCGTCACCCGTGTGCGGCACCAAGAACTTCTCTTCAGTGCGTCTGTACTCGGCGCCGCAATTGCATTGAACAATTGTCGCCATCCCCGAATTATGCGCCTGGGATCATCGATTTTCCAGTCCTCAAGCAAGCCGCCACGGCACGTCGCCCCGCGATCAGTGGCTGAGTGGCGGGCGGCCGGCCCGGTGCACCACGGCGATCCGTCCCGGCAAAAAAATTTCAAAAAATTTCCACGAGAGTCAGAAACCGAACGGAAGCTCTGCGGCAGATCCGGCACTGTCCGGCTCAACCGGGAAGCAGTGATCCCGCATCAGCAAAAATCCATGTTCGAGGAAGCGCTCCGGGATTCCCCTCCGCGGCACCGGTGCGCCACGGAAGGCCCGGTTTTCCCTAAGTTTCATTTGAAAGGATAGGAGTCAGTGGGTGACGTGCATACGAGCGAAGTGAACGAAAATCCGAAAGCTGGCGGCTTCGGCCTGCATCTGTTCGCCTTGCCCAAGGCCTTCGAGGACATCACCAAGCAAAATGCGACGCGCCCGAGGGATGAATTCGAGAAAATCAAGGAGGCCTCGGCCGAGATCTCGAGAAAAGTTCCAACGGATCGGTTCTAACATTACAGTTGTCTTTTTGCTTTGAGGTGCGCCCGTTGAGCTGCCGCCTGGTGGGCTCTGCGCCAGAAGGACCAGGCGATGATGAGCGCGGGTTCGATCCGCGTGCGATGAAGTCTGATGGCAATGCGGCGGATTTCCTGGAGTGACCAGCGGATCAGTTTGGGGGCGGTTTTGTTTTGGCTTTTGCCGCGTGGCGCCGTTTCGTTTTTTTGGGCGGCGTCGGATTGGCGCGATGCCGGATTGCGGCCATCATGGCGAATGCGAGCATCACCAAGGACACGTGACGGTGCCAGCCATGCCAGGATCTGCTCTCGTTGTGATCGAGCCCGAATTCGTTTTTCGCAGTTTCAAAGCTGTCTTCGATCGCCCATCGATGGCCTTCGACCGCGACCAGCGTTTCAATTGATGTTCCTGCCGGGCACCAGGTCGAGAAGAAGGCGAGGTCATCATCAGCGATACGACGCCGGATCAGCAGACCGCGTGTCCAAAGACCTTGATCGACGCTGTTGAATTCTTCGGCATCGAGATCGGCTAGTTCGAGATAACACCAATCGTGCAGCCGCGGTCCTTTGGTTCCGGCACCGGCCGACAGGCGCTTCCAGTCGGATGGGCGTCGCGTCCGGGCGAGTTCCGCAGCCGTCCCGGCGACCGGCGGTCGCTTGCCCCAGGATCGGAATACATGAGCGCTGTTGACCCCAAGCACGTAGCCCTTGCCGGCCCGACGCAATTGCTGTTCGAGGTCGCCAACACCGTAAACGGTATCGCCGGCAACCCAGTTGAATGGGACAGACGCCGCTATCGCCCGTGCGATCATTCTCGTCGCAAGCTTTGGCTTGGTCGCAAAACCGACGTCGGCAGGCACGTATGTGGCTTCCAGGCGATCTGGATCGTCGGTCCATTCCTTCGGAAGATATAATGCGCGATCGATGAACGCATGGCCATGACGCGAAACGTAGGTAGCGAACACGCCGATCTGGCAGTTCGTAATCTTGCCTGCCGAACCGGTGTATTGCCGCGCCACGCCGCACGACGCCTTCCCCTGTTTGAGAAAGCCGGTCTCGTCGATGACGAGGACCGCATCGTCGTCTGCCAAATGCTCCATCACATAGTCGCGGACAATATCGCGCAAGGCATCGGCATCCCAATCGCTGCGACCCAAGATCGCCTGTTGCCGCCAAGGACCAGGATCGCCAGCGGCCTCCGCGCGCATCCAACCGGTCTTGCGTTGCTCATCACCGAGCAGACCTTCCAGAAACAGGCCCGCGTTCCTCGCAACACGTTCTTGCCCGAACAGCGGACGTATCCGCTTCTTAACCTCCCGAAGCGACGCAGCCCACAACGCAAGCGTCTCTTCAACTGACGCTGCCTGCGCCCACAATCTTCGAATCATGGTTGCCCATGGATTCA
>NZ_LNCU01000092.1:120217-141700 GCF_001542415.1 Bradyrhizobium macuxiense | reverse complement strand
CTAGTACCCGGAATCAGAGTTGATTGATACGGCGGCCCTTGAAACGGCGTTGACGGATCTTTTTCTTGGTCCAGACGAAGGGCTCGGCTTTGTCGTTGTAGGCGTTGACGTAGGCATCGATGTGTTCCTGAAGCTGCTTGAGGCTTGTGAAGGAGGTGCCGCTGAGCGACTGCCCCTGCAGGATTGAGAACCATACCTCGATCTGGTTGAGCCAGGACGCACTCGTCGGTGTGAAATGGAATTGCACATTGGGATGGGCCTTGAGCCAGCTCTCATTCTTCTTGTGGGTGTTGAGGTTGTCGAGGATGACGTGAAGCTTTCGGCCCGGAAAGGCCGCGGTGAGGCTGTTCATGAAATCGAGAAACTCGACACGGCGACGGCGTTTTGAATGCGTAGCGATGATCTTTCCGGTGGCGACTTCGAGCGCTGCAAACAATGTCGTGGTGCCATGCCGCTTGTAATCGTGGCTCTGGCCGGTCAAGGCGCGGCCATTGGGCAACTTCAGATAGCCCTGCGCTCGCTCCAAAGCCTGGATCGAGGGCTTCTCGTCCACGCAGAGCACAATAGCCTTCGCCGGCGGGGCGACGTAAAGGCCAACGACATCGGCGGCTTTGGCCGTAAAGTTCGGGTCGTTGCTCTCACACCAGGACTTGCGAGCCGCGAGGTCAATCTTGTGGCTGCGCAGGAACCGCCAGACATATTGGACGTCAACATCGCCTAGCGCCTCGGCCAGCAGAGGGCCGGTCCAGCGCGCAAACCCTTGCGGGGGCGGCTTATCCAGCAGCTTCAGAATCCGCTTGTCGGTCGTCTTCGTATAGATCGGCTGCTTGCCGGGCCGCGGCTTGTCTTGCAGCCCTTCAAGGCCTTGGTCGGCATAGCGATGCCGCCAAACGCTGACAATCCGCGGCTGGACCCCAACTTCCTTGGCGATCGACCGGGTGCTGCGCCCGTCCGCCGCTAACAGGACTATCCGCGCCCGCTTCAAATCGCGCTGCAATGTCATCGGTGAGCGACAACACGCCTCAAGCACCTTGCGATCTTTCCTCGAAAGGCGGACTTCTCTTGCTTCGGGTATCATCCCGACCTTGAATCACGACTCACGTTCCAAGAAAAGCGGGTACTAGAACCCGTAAAGCCGGGCAGGGTTCTCCACCAGGATCGTGCGACGGATCTCCGCGTCGGGCACCCACTTGGCAAACAGATTGAGGAGATGCCCGGTGTCGACCGGGAGGTTGGGGGCGAGATCCGTGTTGGATCGACCAGCGACGGGGGGCGAGTCAACGTGTGGCCAACCCGAGCCCCATAGCAGCCGTTCCGGGTTTGCCGCCAGAAGCGCCCGGACCACGGGTACGAGGTTGTCGTAATCGGGAGCTTTCCTGGAGAGTCGATATGGTTCTGCGAGCTTGACATAGGCGCGCCCCGATTTGACCAGCGAAAGCACCGCCTCGAAGCCGGGCTGCCGCACGCCACCGGCAACCCATCCGAAGTAGCCGAGAACAAGGGGCACAGGGCACGCGGCGAGTTGCGGCGCGAGAGCTGCGACGACATCAGGGGGCGCCGCGATGTCGAGGTGCCATCCTCGCGTGTTAGCAAGGTCGACTGCGGCCTGGAGAGATTTTGCTGCGGCCTCCGGACGGAAGACCCCGGCGCCGCCGAGGAACAGCCGAATGCCGGCGATGCCACCCTTCATCATTGAATCGAGCCTTTCCGACGAGACAGTCTCGTCGACCAAGGCAACGCCGCGCGCGCGATCTCGCCCGAGCTTCTCGATGGCCGCGAGAGTTACCGAATTGTCATTGCCATAGATGGTCGGGGTGACGATGACCACACGGTCGATATTCAGGAATTTCAGCATTTCAACCAAGTCATCGGCGGTCGCGGCGGGAGGGGTGTAGTCCCTGTCTGGCGACATGGGGAATTCCGCGGGCTCACCAATGACATGGACGTGCGCGTCGCAGGCGCCGCGCGGGAGATCGAAGGCGACTGTTGTGTTCAGCTTTGGGCCGGCGGCAGAAACCCGCTTCAAGTTGGCCACCGAGACGCATAAAGCGCTTGCCGTCTTGAATAGCGCCCGACGTGTCAGCATGGATCTCCAAGGCCTCGTCGGTTTCTTTACGCGGCGTCCCGCAGCATTCCGGAAATGGCCGTCACTGTCCGTGCCACCGACCGATACTCAGGTCCCACAGCGCAGACCGCAGAGGGGAAGCGCCAAGCGACCAAAGGGGCGCCGATCCGAGGATCATGCGTCCGGTCGTCGTGCTCGTGTCAATCGGCGTACCGAGAATGCGAAGGCCGGCGCCCTTGCGGCCCAGCCGCTCGATGACCGCCAGCACCCCTCGGGTCGAACGCGCTACGCGATAGGGTTTCGTGATCGCTATCACGTCCCCTTTCCGAGCCGACTCGATCGCGCGCTCCAACTCCGGCATCTTCCCGAAGACGCTGGCCTTCTCGCAAAAATACTCCTGCGCGCCAATCGCGGCCAGATGGCGCTTCTGAGCGTCAAGTCGCTCGATGGGTTCGAGTGGACCAATGCGACAATAGCCCACGATCATGGACATTCCCCCTGGCAACCACGTACGAAAAAACAGTTTTGAAATACGTGTCGTTTTGAAAGGTAGTTCAGGACAGTCTCTCACGGCAACTACCTTGGGCCAGTCTACCTCCCTGCAACTTTGGGATCATGGGTTGTCTGCGGTTATTCTGGGGTCCCTCACAGGAGCCTTAAACTAGCGGACACAGGTCAGGCAAAGTTATGGGGTCAAGAGCTTGGACGGAAATCAATAACGACCGCCGTCACGCTTTTGCTGCGTGATCCATTCCGACAAGGTTTTCGGTGCCGATCGTGAAGTCCGACTTGGTGATGCCTTGGGATTGTCACGGACGCCCTTTGCCGAACTGGTTCGCAGAATCTGCACCTCCGCCTCCATCGCGCCCCTCGCGGCAGCGGTCGCTCTCTCTGCGGCTTCCTTCTCGCGACGCAGCTGTTTCAACCGCGCCATCTTGTCGCGTTCTGCTTCTGCCTGGGGGCTTTCGAGCGGTCTATGTTGAGCAAGCTCGGCCGAGACCTGGATCCCGATGATGGTTGTCTCGCCGAGCGCCTTGCAGGCTTCAAGCCGATGCAGTCCCTCGACCAGAACGAAGCGGCCTTCGTCGGGCCGAACGAGAACGGGGCTCTGTTGTCCGATCTCCAGAATGCTTGCCGCGATCTCCTCGACGACCTCGGGCTTGATCGCCTTCTTCCTTTTCACGGGAACGTAAATCTTCTCGATTGGGAAGCTTTCCGGTTTGGCCATAGCCTGTACTCCGCCTCTATACGGCCGGTCGGAAACGCATGCCGGTGAGGCGTGATTTTAAGGATGAAGCGCTCGATCGCAAAGGTATTTTCGAGGCGCCGGGTATTGATCGGTATCCAAGCCGGGACCAAGCTGGCCGTGGTTGCCCGTCGTGCGCCTGCAGTGAGGATGTGCCATGCTTCTTGTTTCCATCGAAGATCGCGGCGCGGTTCGTGTCATCACCTATGCCAACGCCCCGTTCGGCACCATGACGGCCGCCGGCTCGGCCGAGATGTTCGGTGCAGTCGCGACTGCAAGCGAAGACCCGTCGGTGCGGGTCATTGTCATCACAGGGGGCATACCCGGGATATTCATCCGTCACTACGACGTCGGGGAACTCTCCGACGCCGCAGATGCGATTGAGCGCGGAGCCCCGCGTGCGCCGTCGCCGCCTGGTCCTCGACCGCCAGGTTTCCACGCGCTCACGGACATGATTGCAGCCGTCGAGAAGCCGGTCATCGCGGCGATCAATGGCCTGTGCATGGGCGGAGGATTCGAGCTTTCGCTGGCATGCGATTTGCGCATCGCGGGCAATGACGTGACCGCCATAGGTCTGCCGGAAACGCGTCTTGGCATCTTTCCAGGTGGCGGCGGCACGCAGCGCCTGCCGAGGATCATCGGGGAGGCGAGGGCGCTCGAGATGGTCCTGCGGGGCCTGACCGTGACGGGACCGCGTGCCCACGAAATCGGGATTGTGCACGAGGTCGTTGCTGACCCGCTCGTGCGCGCCCTGGAGATCGGCGCTGAACTGTCGAGCCGAGGGGCCGAGGGCCTGGCGTCGGCCAAGCGTCTCACTCGGACAGCCCTCGACCGTCCTCTGGCCGAAGGCTTGGCCGACGAGCGCAAGAGTTTTGCAGCCGTGATGAGGACAGCTTCGGCCCGTGACGGCTTGCGGGTCGGCCGCCCGCCGGCGGAAATCCAGAAGGTCTGACGTCACCGCTGCTGGGGCGGGCACGCGTCGGAGGTCTTGGGCCAGCAAGCTCAAAGTTTCGCGATACCTGGGAAGAATAGATAACAAGCGACACCAATGAGCACGAGATAGACAAGCAGCACGAAGGTCCACCCCATGTTATGTCGAATCACCGCGCCTTCGTCGCGGACAAACCGGGTCGTCGAGACGCCGACACTAGCAGTTTGCGGCGCAACTGGTTTGCCGATTTCGGCCCCAACCGAATTGAGAGTTGGCAGAATCAGCGGCGGGAAGCCCAGCAGTTGACCGACCAACGCCTGGAACTTGCCGAACATGGCGTTGGTGGAGGTGTTGCTGCCGGACAGTGCCACTCCGATCCAGCCCAAAATGGGCGCCACCACAATGAACGCGACTCCGATCTCGGAGAAAGCTTTGGCAAGCGAGCCTGCCATGCCGGAGTAGTTGTAGACATACGCAAGCCCGAAAATGAACACGCCGACCAGGCAGGCGCCCCACATTTGCTGCCAGGTCTTTTTCCAGATCTCAGCGAGTTGCCGGCCATCGATGCGCAAGAGCAGCGCGATGACAATCCAGGAGGCGAGGATCGCGGTCCCTCCGACGCCGGGCTTGAAATCGAATGCAGCCGAAACTGTAGCGCCCTGCGTAACCGAGGACTGCGCAGTCACGGCGGCGTGGAGCCAGTTGATTGTCGGCAGCTTTGACCAGGGACCTGTCCATGCGACAACCACGACCACCAGCACGATAATCGGTAACCAGGCTTGGAAGATCTCGCCTCCGGTAAGGTCGGGGTCGGCGTGAGCTTTCGCCAGTTCGCCTTCCGGCACCACCCTGCCACCATAGCCGAGCACACGTTGGGGGCGCCAAAACCTGAGCAGGACGAGCAGGGCGCCGAAACAGACGATCGCGCCGGTCACATCGGGAAGGTAAGGTCCAAGATAGACAGCGACCGGGAATTGGCCCGCGATGTAGCCGACGGAGCCAACGATCGCGAGCGGCCAACCGTCTCGGAAGCCGTCCTTGCCGGTAACGAGATAGATGAGAATCCAAGGTGGCAATAGAGCGAGAATAGCCACGATATGGCCAACCGTAGCTGACAGCGCCATCAATGGGTAACCAGTAACGGCTGCAAGAGCGATAATGGGGGCGCCGAGCGCTCCATAGGAAACTGGCGCATTGTTCGCGATCGCTGCCACGCGCACGGCGTCGAGGTCGGGTATTCCGAGCGTGATCAGTATGGGTGCCACAAACGCCCACGGATAGCCAAAGCCGACGAGCCCTTCGAGCAGCGCGCCCAGTGCCCAAGCGAAAAGCATGGTCTGTACGCGCACGTCCGCAGTGCCCTGGGAGATCAGCCATCGGCGAAATTTGTCGAAGGTGCCGGTCAGCACCAGCGTGTTGAACAGCATTACCCCCCAGAAGGTAATCCAGTCGACGTTCCAGACGCCGGTCGCCGAACCGAAAATATAGGCGCGTACGCCATCGCCGAACGGCATTTTCCAGACCCACAATCCAAGAAGGAACGTGACGATGGAGCCGATCAGCACGGCGAGCCAAGCTGTCATACGGAAGACGGCGAGCAGAACCAATAAGAGGACGACCGGGATTAGCGCCACTAACCAGGTGACGAACAGGTTTCCCGTTGGATTGAGAATTTGCGAAAACATCGAAGGGACTCCTCGATAGATCCCAACGGGCTCCGCGCTCCAGGCAGTAAGGGCGCGCTCTCACTCCGGCCCAATTCGTCGTTCGAACAGAGACGGATCGACGCTCCGCCCATGCAGCTTCCACAGTTCGCCTTCGTGTGAACTGTTGATGCAAGTTTAAGTTCCTGATGGGCTCGACCTCAGGACCGGGCAATGATGTCTGGAGCTGGCGAGCACGACATTTGCGCATGCTGTGCTTTGTGCTGTACCGCTGGCTTTGAATGCGCACCGACCCAGCTATTTCAACGAGTTAGGAGGTCGGTTCACAATCGGAAATCTTTGGGTGTCGTCCATAAGCTATTGTAATGATTGGCGTTTCTGATGTGTGCCCATGATGGATTGGAGCGAGCGCTTAAGTGTTTCAATTGGTTGGAAGGTCACGTGTGCACCGGGAGATCTGGGAAAATCTCGCTACAGCCAACTTAAGCGGGCCTTCAAAGGTGAGCAGGGGCGTTCAAACGCCGCCGGGCGAGCTAACGCGGACGTGCTGATTTCGCGCCCCACATGCAGAGGCTAGATGGCTCAAAGCCGAACTGCCGCGGCCGATGGGTTTCCTCGTCCTCGATTTCGTCTACTCCGACGGAATATTCGAACACCATGCCATCGGGACCCTGAAAATAGAGAAAGCGCGCGCCGGATGTTGGGTGACGACCCGGACCGAAAACGATTGGAACGCGCTGGCCCGACAAATGATAGTACGAGCGCAGCACGTCGTCGTTGCTCTCGACCTGGTGGTTGATGTGATGCACGCCGGGCCCACGGCCAGGGGCCAGCGCCACGGTGTGATGGATCGCGTTGACTCGCATGAGCGCGATGTCCCCGATGCGATCGCTGACGCGGGCGTTGCAGACCTGAGTCCAGAATTGCTCATCGCGTATGGGGTCGGTCGTGAACAGGCCCACATGGCTGAAGCCGGTGATCCCGGCATCGCGGGTCGCAAAATATCGCCTGCCACTGCGCTCGGGCCGCACGACGAGCTCGATCTGGTTGCCGGTCGGATCCTTGAACGCGATGAAGGCCTTGACCTTGCGGAGCGCGCATTCGCCCGGTGTGCCGGCATGGACGGCATGGCCGAGCGCATCGAGCGTTGCGCCGGCGACGTTGAGCTTGTCCGCATCGTCGACTTCAAAGGCGACGGTCTGGTCCTGCGGATCGCCCTCGAAATAGCAGAGCGTGTGCGCCCGATCGTCGGAACGCAGATAGAGCGCTTGCTTCGCCTGCTCGCCGACCTGCAGGCCGAGGCTTCTGGTGGCAAAGCTCCGCGCGTCCTCGAGGTTTGAGGCGCCGAGCCGTACATAGGCGAGATCGCGCAGTTCAATCATGTGGCGTCTCCATTCTCTTTGGCTTCGTCAGTCGCCGGCTGGCCGCAGTTCGGGAATGCCCTTGCATTGGCTGCCCCACTCGCACAGCGAGGAGGGATGAGCCGAGAATTGCCGGGGACGATGACCGGGTTCGGTGTCCTTGATCCCGTGCGTGTAGGAAAAGACGTATCCTTCAGGCCCCTCGAACCTGAGGAAGATTTGTCCGGACGCCGGCTCGCGTCCGGGGCCGTGCAGTATCTTGATCTGGCGTTCCTGCACGAAATAGTGGCCCTGCATGATCGCATCCAGGCTCTCGACGCCGTAGCTGATATAGAGGATGCCGGGCCGATCGGATGGATAGAGGGCAATGCGGTGATGCTTCTGGTCGACCCTGAGATAAGCGACGTCGCCGGCCCAATCGCTGATGCGCGCACCGAGAATCGAGGTCCAGAATTTCTGGTCGTCCTTCGGCTTGACGCTGCGTAGCCCCACGCCCTCCAGACCGGTGATGCCGGCGTCGCGGCTAGGAAAATAGCGGCGCCCGCTTTGCGAGGGCCGCAGCACCAGGTCGATCTCGTTGCCGCTGGCATCCTGCACAATTAGTGCATCCCGGACGAACCGTTGCTTGCACTCGTCGGGGCTTCCTCGACGTGCGGTGAAGCCGTCGTTTCGTAGCGCGTGCTCGACGCGTTCGAGCACCGCTTCGTCGGAAACCTCGATGCCGATTGAGCACGAGTCCGCTGCCGGTATCAGCGACAGCGTGTGATAGCGATCGTCCGATCGGAAGAGTAGAGCCTGTTTGTCGGGCACTGGTTGTAAGCCCAGAATGTCGGTGGCGAACGCTGCTGCCGGTTGCGGCTCGCGGACGGCCAATCTAACGTAGCAGAGCCCGATCAGGGAGCGTTGTAGCACCCTCTCGGATAAACTTTGACCCGTCATGTCCGCTTTCTCGACTGCTTGGGCATCGAATTCTCGATGTGCTGCCGCACGATCTGGCGCCAGACACCGAGCAGCCGTGAGAAGTGCTCGGGATCGTTCTCGATCAGCATTCTGACCGAGAAGCCGCGGACCACGCTCAGCGTCAAAGCGAGCACGTCCTTGGCGAGCTGTTCCGGAATTCCGGACGAAATCAGCGTGTCGAGCCAGGTCGCCTCGATCGAGAAGCGCGTCTGCCGGGCGAATTGCCGGGTCTCGCGCTTGATCTGCCGGGTGCTGTCATCGCTCATCGCGATGGCGAGCTCGATGAAGAAATAGTCGCCGAAGAAGAAGTCCTCTGCGTCTTTGATGATGCTGTCGATCGGATCGCCGCCGTCATGTCGCGCCGACTGCGCGCGGCGCATACTCTGGGTGAAGGTGATCTCGTTGACATAGGCAAGCACGGCCACGACAAGCTCGTGCTTGCTTGGGAAATGATGCATCAAGGCGCCGCGCGAAACGCCAGCAAGGTCGGCGACCTCGATCGTCCGCAGCCCGACATAGCCGTTGCGGCGAATGAGCTTGACCGCGGCGTCCATCAGTTGCTTGCGCGTGGTTTCGCTGCGCTCCGCCTGGGTTCGTCGCGGCGCGTATTTCGGCTCAGCTGTGCTGTCCCGGCGCGATCTCAGCTTCTGTCGGGTTGCGGGCCCGCGCGATGCCGGGGCGCTACGGCGGGAGGAGGGCTTTGGTTCGTCAGAATTCGACATAGACGCTGTCTTCTATCACCTTGACCGGGAAGGTCTTCAACGGAACCGTACACGGCATGCCGGTCGGCGCGCCGCTGGTGACATCGAATGTACCAAAATGCCAAGGGCATTCGACGATATTTCCGGTCAGGATACCTTCTTCGGACAATGAAGCCTCGCCATGCGTGCAGAGATCGGCCGTGGCGTAGATCGTGCCGCCGACATTGTAGACCGCAAGGTTAGTGCCATCGGGCATCGTCGCGGGACGGATCTCGCCCTCCGGAAAGTCCTGGACCGGACCGATGAGAATGCCGTTGATCGTGGTCGTCATAGCATTGTGCTTCCGCCATTGACGCTGATGACCTGTCCCGTGACGAACGAGGCTTCCTTCGAAGCCAGATAGCACACCATCGATGCCACCTCGTCCATCTCGGCCGGGCGCCCCATCGGCACCACGTCGACAAAGCGCTGCAACGCCTTCGGCGCCTTGAGGGTGATCTGCTTGACCTGGGGCGTTTCGACGATGCAGGGAGCAACGACATTCACGGTGATGCCGTCCTTGGCGAATTCACGCGCCAGTCCGGTCGCCATTGCATGGACGCCGCCTTTGGCGGCGTTGTAGGCCGCGTGATCCCAGAGACCGTTGCGGACCGAATCCGCTCCGATATTGACGATGCGACCGTAGCCGCGGGCCTTCATGACCTTGACGGCGTGCCAGGTGCACCACAGCGCCGTCCAGAGATTACGATCGATCGTGGTCCGCAGCGTATCAGGCGTGTGGTCTAGAAACGGCTTGATGATCCCGCCGCCTGCGTTGTTGACTAGGATATCGAGCGCACCGAAATTGTCGACCGCCGACTTGATGACGCTGCCCGCAACGTCCTCCCGCGAGAGATCGCCGGCCTTCACGACCGGACGCTTGGCGCCGCTTGCGGCGATCTCGTCGGCAACCGCACCGAGGCGGCCCTCGTCAATGTCGGATACCACGAGGTTGGCGCCGGCATCGGCAAAATGGCGGGCGATGACGGCGCCGATGCCGCTGGCGGCGCCAGTCACCACGACTGTCTGTCCGTCGAAACGAGAACCCATCTGATTGATCCGTCAGAGCACGATGCTGATGCGGCCGCTCGGCCGCAGCCCTTCGCCGCCGAGCAGGCAGCGCTTTTCGCGGATTCGGAAGCCATCGTCTCGCAGCGCCAGGCGATACTTGTTCGTCCCGAAGTATAGATCGGTGACGCCGTCCTTGGTCCGCAGCGTCTGGAACACTGAGGTGACGTCGATCTCGTCCGCATGCCGTGCGTGAATCCGAACGTTGCCGACGATTCGGCTCGTCTTCGAATGTGGAAATTCGGCATGCGCGGTGCGCTTCATCAGCCGCTTGACGCGCTCGCCAAGCCGCATGCGATCGTCGGCGATGTAGAACAGATTGGTATCCGACGACGCATCCGTGGGCAGGTCCGTGCAGGGAACTTCGTACCTGGCATCCTCGGTAAAGAGCGTCAGCCATTCGGGCAATCGCCATTGATCGAGCAGCTCGGCCTCGTTGAACAGGAAGTCTTCGACGTCGGTTCGGGTTACGGATTGCATCTCGTTCTCCTAGGCCGCGACGCTCTTGATGCCGGACGCAGGCGCGGGGAACATCTGCTTGTTCCACTGGGTCCAGAACGCACGCATCTGGAGCTCGTCGTCGTGATGGGGCTTTTCCTTGCCCATTCCCTTCGAGATGTCGTTCCACAGGGCTTCCTTGGAGTTCTCGAAGCCGCGTTGGCAGTGCTCCAGCGCTTCGGCGTCGTCGGGCGTGGCAAAGCCGCCGGGGCCAAGAAACTCGAGGAAATTGTTGAGGCGATATTTTCGCGCCCACGCCGATTCGTCGTTTGGCGCCAACGCCCAGGCATTGATGACCATGTAGTCGGGAGCCATTGGAAAGTAGGTGCGGACAGTCAATGCCATGATGTCGTTGACGACAAGATTTGGGAAAATGAAAAGGTTGCGGTTCTTGCGCGCGATCCGCTCGGCGCGTGCCTCGCCATGTCGCTGGACGAGATTGTCATAGATCCGTTCAATCTCGGACTTGCCTGCTTCTCCCCAGCCGGGAATCCACTGCGCGACTGGACGCCCCCACGGCGCACCGTATTCAAGCACCGCGTGGCCATTGCCGAGATCGTAGCCATAACCTCCGCCGCCCATTCCGGTGGCGAGATTGTCCGTCGAGCTCATCAGGATATCGAAGTAGGTCGCGTGGGTGGTCGCGGCATGATAGCCGTCGATGCTGTTTTCGGTGAGCAGCTTCCAGTTCGCCCGGATCGAATATTCCTGGCTGCCTGCGACGATCGACATTCCGGCGTCGGTCTGATCGCAGATCACGTCGAGGTATTCCTTCGCGCCGGCGAGGTAGTCGACAAGCGGCATTATGTTGCCGTCGAACGAGATGAAGTTGAAATCGCGATAGGTCTCGAACCGCGGCACTGGCTGCATGTTCGAGGTGTCGCGACCCTTGAACCCCTCGGGGTAAGAGGCTTCGCCCGGCTGGCTACGCAACTTGCCGTCAGCGCCGAACACCCAGCCATGGTAGAAGCACTGGAACGATTTGGCGTTGCCCTTGCGCTCGCGGCACACTTGGGCGCCGCGATGCGGGCAGGTGTTTAGCAGGGCGCGCAGTTGCCCCTTGCTGTCGCGGGTGAACAATATGCCGCGGCCGGCAACCTTGCGGGTGACAAAGTCGCCGGGCTTGGGGAGTTCGGACGAATGTCCAAGGTACAGCCACGAGCGGTCGAAGATTTTCTCCTTCTCGGCCTTGAATATCTCGGGGTCGACGAAGTTGCGTCGCGCAACTTTGAAAATGCGCTGTGCCGGATTGACGAGCAGTGCGGGCTGCGGATGTTCTGCGTTCATTGCGGTTTCCTCTATCCCTAGGCGGCGAGTAAGCGCTTGAGTTCGAGTGCGGGATTCTCGAGTTCGCTTTTTCGAACAGGCTTGCATGAGGCGACGAGCCGGCGCAGCACCGCCATGTCTCGTGCCGAATTGACGGTGATGCCGCCGACGACTTCGCCGTCGCGGACACTGATGGTGACGAAGCGCCCGGCGCCGACGTCGCCCCTGACGATCTCCTCGCCACCGGCCGGATTTCCGACGACCTGGATGTTGGCGTCGTACTGGTCGGACCAGAACCAGGACGGGGCATCATAGGCAGTCGCGAGGTTCGTCATCGATTTTGCGGTGGCGATGGCCTGGTTCTGCGCGTTGGCCCAGTTCTCGATGCGCATCCAGCGGTCGTGGCTCCGGCTCCATTGCTCGGCGACATCGCCAGCGGCGAAGATGCCATCGGCATGGGTGGCTCCGCTCGAGGCGACGCGGATGCCATGCTGGGAATCGAGGCCCAGTTGTTGGGCGAGCTCAGTGACCGGCTCGACGCCGACGCCGGCCAATGCGAGATCGGCCGGGACGAAGCTGCCGTCGTCGAGTTCCAGTCCGCGCGATGTCGATCGCTTCGCCACGGCGTCGCACACAATCTTCGCGCCCTTCGACGCATGGAGCCGATGGAGATATTGGCCGAGCGATCCGGAGCCGATCTGAGACAGCAAGCCTTTGGCCTTCTCGATGATGGTGACCTGGCATCCGCGACCGATCGCGGCGGAGGCGACCTCGAGGCCGACGACCCCGCCGCCGATCAGCGCAATCCGTCGCCCGGGCTGCAACTCCTGGCGCAGCGCCAGCGCGTCGTTCATGCAACGGAGGTAGCGGACGGGGAGTGGGCCATTGTCGAGCTCGGGCAGGCGACGCACACGCGTCCCGGTCGTGAGCAGCAGCCGGTCGAATGCGAGCTCTTCTCCGTTGGCGAGGCCGACAACGCGCCGCTGCAGATCGGCTGCAACGACACGGGACGAGGTGTGCAATGCGACATCGAGGTCGCTCCACTGCTGGTGCTGCAGGACCAGCACCGGATTGGAAACGCGGTCGATCAAAATGGCTTTCGACAGTTGCGGGCGTTCGTAGGGAGGGTGCTCTTCCTCGCCGATCAGGCTGACCGGGCCGCGGTGTCCGGCAGCGCGCAGGGCCTCGGCGGCGCGGGCGCCCGCCTGTCCGGCTCCAACGATCACGATGCGCGCTTGCTGCGGATCCAACGTCATTCGCTCCCTTGGCCGCTCTCTTGGCGGCTCCCTCAGCACGGCATTTCCGCTCGCCGCCGCCGTGACGCTCAGAGGCGTCTTGACAGCAAAGATAAAAACAATCATTCCTGTTTGTAAAGTGAAATTCTGTGACGCGCAACGGCGCGGGCTGGGATCACGACAAGAAGCTCGCAAGAGAGCGACAGGGAGAGCGCGTTGGGCACTGTGATCGACATTCACACGCATGTTGTGCCTGCGCGGCTGACCGCAGACCCGAAGCGGGACGCGCGCTGGCCGAGCGTCGAGCTTTCGGCGGGCGATCAGGCGATGGTGATGATCGCGGGCAAGGTATTCCGGAAGATCGATACACGATCATGGGATGTCGAGCGGCGGCTCGCAGACATGGTCGAAGACGGCACCGACATGCAGGTGCTCTCGCCGATGCCGGAGTTGCTGTCGCATTGGTTGCCGCCTGATGACGCCGACTATCTAGCGGACGTCATGAACGACCAGATCGCGGGCATGATCGCGCAGGCGCCCGGCAATTTCGCCGGTATCGGCATGGTGTGCATGCAGGATGTGCCACGTGCCGTCCGGCAACTGGATAAACTCAAGGCGCGTGGCTTTGCTGGCATCGAGATCGGGACGCACATCAACGGCGTGGCGCTCGGAAGCGAGGGGCTGTTTCCGGTCTATGAGGCCGCCCAGTCGCTCGATCTCGGCATATTCGTGCATCCGCTGCACCCGGCCGGCATGGAGCGCCTCGGCGGCAGCCCGGAATTCGCCGCGACAGCGGTGTTTCCGCTCGAAACCGCGCTCGCGTCGGTGTCGCTGCTCGCCGCCGGTGTGCCCGAAAGATTTCCCCGGCTGCGTGTCTTGCTCAGCCATGGCGGCGGGGCGCTGCCATGGATTCTGCCGCGAATGGATTTCGGCTGGTCGCTCGGCGCCAGGGGCAAGATGACACGGGCGCCGTCAAACCTTGCACGGCAGTTCTGGTACGACTCGATCCTTTATGATCCGCTGTCGCTGTCGTTCCTCGGCAACGCGGTGGGCGAGGGCCGCATCGTCGTCGGATCCGATTATCCCTTCACGATCCGGCAGAAGCAGCCGGGCGCGTTCGCCAGACGCGCGCTGAGAAGTGATGCCGTTCTCGCCGAGAATTCCTTCGGCTTCCTTGGCCGGCGTTACCACGTCGCGCCGCTGCAGGTCGCGCAGGCGCCAGCGAAGAGCGAACAGTCGGGGTCATCCCATGGCTGATTGTCGCTCCCTGCCGCAGATGTGCCTGCTCGGTCCGATCCCGCCGCGAACACCCAGCCGCAGCGATGCGCAGGTGCCCTCCGACACGGAGAGGGGAGCCAGCAAATACGGTCGCATTCCCTTCGTCTATTTCTACCAGGATGGCGCGGCGGCCGATCCCGCTTTCGGCCTGCTCGACATCGAGATCGCAATCCAGCGCCGCGGTCCGGAAGACTTCGTATGCGAAGTCTATGCCATCGGGGACGGCTATCAGAGCGGACATGGCGCGAGCACGCCCGGGCCGCTGCTGTTCGAATTCCGCGGCCGCGGCCGCACCATCGTGAAGGCTGAATGGCGCTACCCGACTGTTCTCAGCGGTCACATGGATGCATTGACGTTCTCAACACCACTTGCGCTCAGCGACGACCAGTTCGGCCTGCTTGACAGCGTCCTGCTGCCGCCGGCACGCGCCGAGGTCACGGTTTGCCTGGAGTGAGCGCGATGCTCGACAGGATAATCGTGGTCGGCGAGCGTCGCGTTGCACGCCAAGACTTGCTCGAGCAGGGCAGCCGCGCTGCCACCGCGCTCGAGGCGATCGGCGTCCGCGAAGGCGATGCGATCGCGTTGCTGATCCGGAACGATCCCTGCTATTTCGAGGTGTTGCATGCAGCTGCGCTGCTCGGTGCGTATGTCGTACCGCACAGTAAGCCCGGCGAGATCGCCTACAATCTGGCAGATTGCACGCCGCGGGCCCTGATCGGGCATCGCGACCTGATCGCAGCGGGTAAACGCGTCATTCCCGCCGATCTACCGACCTTAATCGTCGACGATGCGGCCGCGACGACGCCGTTGCCGCCCCACGCGCAGGATTGGTCGGCGTTTCGCGACAGGGCTGTGCGATGGGAACAGCCGCCGCGCGCGCCGCGGGGCACGATGATCTACACCTCGGGCACCACGGGACATCCGAAGGGTGTTCGACGCGCGCCAATGTCACCCGAGCAGATCAAGAAGAACGCGGCGCTGCTTCGCGAGATCTACGGCATCGAACCCGGCATGCGGGCCTTTGTCTGCGGTCCGTTCTACCACGCATCGCCCGGCGCCTTTGCGCGGCAGGCCTTCCAGCATGCCGACCTCACGGTGTTGCAGCAGAATTTCGATCCGGAGGATCTGCTGCGGGTCATCGCCGAGCACCGGATCACGCATCTGACGATGGTACCGACCATGTTCGTGCGCCTGCTGCGGCTCAGCGACGCCGTTCGCGATCGCTACGACCTGTCTTCGATCCGCTGGGTGACGCACGCCGGTGCGGCTTGTCCGCCCGACGTGAAGCGCGGGATGATCGAATGGTGGGGGCCGGTGATCCACGAGACGTATGGCGCGACGGAAACCGGCGCTGCGGTCGGCTGCAGCACCGAGGAGTGGCTCGCGCATCCCGGCACGGTCGGTCGGCCGATGACAGGCACCGAGCTCAGGATCTACGACGAGGCCGGGCTAGAAGTCGCGCCCGGCGGCATCGGCGAGATCTACCTGCGTACGGAGGCCTATTCGGACTTCACCTACCATGGCCGTCCGGAGCAGCGTGAACAGGTCGATCGTGCCGGCCTCGTGACCTGCGGTGATGTTGGCTATCTCGACGCGGACGGCTTTCTCTACATCTGCGATCGCAAACGCGACATGGTCATTTCGGGTGGGGTCAACATCTACCCCGCTGAGATCGAGAATGTCCTGGTCAATTGTCCCGGCGTGCGCGACTGCGCTGTGTTCGGCGTACCCGATGCGGAGTTCGGCGAAAGCCTGATCGCGGCGATCGAGGCGGAGCCGGACGCAGAGCCCGCGCCGGCCGATGTCACGGCGTTCCTCGAGCAGCGCCTCGCGCGCTTCAAGGTGCCGAAGCGCTTCGTCTTCCACGACACCCTGCCACGGGAGGCGAGCGGCAAGATTTTCAAGCGGAAGCTGCGCGACCACTACCTTCAGTCCGGTGTCCCGCCGGCCTGAACGATCATTGCCATCAACAGGAGATCAAGCGTGGATCTGAGTGACAAGTTCATCGACGTGGCGGGAACCCGCGCGCGCTATCATGATGTCGGGCAGGGAGAACCAATAATCCTGATCCATGGTGGCGGACCGGGCGCATCGGGCCTGAGCAATTACCGCAAGAATGTCGAGCCGCTGGCGGCCAGCCGCCGCGTCATCGTCGTCGATCTGCCCGGGTTCGGCGAGACCGAGGGCAAGCTGCAGGACGGGCCGATCTTCGAGGCCATGGGCGAATTCGTCCGCAGCTTCATGGATGCGATCGGGGTCCGGAAGGCGAGCTTCGTCGGCAACTCGCTGGGTGGCGCTACCGCGCTGATGGTCGCCTTACGTGCCCCGGAGCGGGTCAACCGTCTGGTGCTGATGGGCACGGGTGGCAGCCAGGCTATCTTCACGCCAATGCCGACCGAAGGCCTGCGCCGCATGGCGGTGTTCCACGGCGGCGACGGCCCTTCGATGCAGAAGCTGAAAGGCGTCATCGAGCTTCTGGTGTTCGATTCCAGAGCGATCACCGATGCGTTGCTCGAGGAGCGGCTGAAGGCTGCGATGCGCAAGGACGTCATCGACATCTTCAAGCGGCCGCCGCTCGACATCTGGCGTGAGAATCTCGCCGCGCTGAAGCACAAGACGCTGATCGTCTGGGGACGCGACGATCGCGTGGTTCCGCTCGATTCCGCCTTCATCCTGCTGAAGACCATGCCGAACGCCGAGCTTCACGTCTATCCCAAATGCGGCCACTGGGCGCAATGGGAGAAGGCCGACGAGTTCAACGCGCTGGTCGCCGCCTTCCTGGATCGGCCATGAACACGCTCGTCGACAGGCTCGCAACGCGCCTCCAGGAGGCGGAGTCGGCCCGGCGGCCGATCGACCCGATCGCCGGCGAGATCGACAGCGGCAACCTCGAGACCGCCTATGCGGTGCAGTCCGAGGTGACCCGGCGCGGTATCGCTGATGGCAGACGGCTGGTCGGCCGGAAGATCGGCCTTACTTCGAAAGCCGTGCAGCAGCAGCTCGGGGTCGATCAGCCTGACTATGGTGCGCTGTTCGCGGACATGGAGGTTTCGACCGGCGAGGCCATCGATGTCACGCGGCTGATCCAGCCGCGTGTCGAGGCCGAAATCGCGCTTGTTCTCGACCGCGATCTCTCCGGTGAGGACATCACGCTTGGCGAACTGATGCGATCGACCGCCTATGCCGTTGCTGCGCTCGAGATCGTCGACAGCCGGATACGGGACTGGAAGATCAGCATTCTCGATACCGTCGCGGATAACGGCTCGAGCGCCCGCTACGTGCTCGGCGCAGCGCCGCGGCGATTGACCGACGTCGACCTTGAGGCCTGCGGCATGACGATGACGCGCAACGGAACGATCGTATCGGTCGGCTGTGGCTCGGCCTGCCTTGGTCATCCCTTGCGTGCCGGGCTCTGGCTCGCAAGGACGATGGCACGCGCCGGCCAACCCCTGCGAGGTGGCGATGTCGTGCTGACGGGCGCGCTTGGCCCGGTCTCACCGGTGTCAGTCGGCGAAGTCTACGAGGCGAGAGTCTCCGGTTTCGGGCCTGTCAGCGTGACCTTCACGTAGTCGCCCGGATCAGGACGCATCAAGAGCCGCTTCAGAGCTTCAAATCACCAACAATCGATAATAGGGAGGATTGAGCATGACGTTGATTTCGCGAAGATCGGCCGTTGCGGGGCTGGGAGCGAGCGCGCTCGCGTTCGGAAGCGCGTCAGGGGTGCGCGCTGCAAACTATGGACCCGGCGTCACTGATACCGAGATCAAGCTCGGGACCACTGCACCTTACAGCGGCCCCGCGTCCGGATACGGCGTCTACGGGCAGGCGCAGACAGCCTATTTTCAGATGATCAACGACAATGGCGGCATCAACGGCAGAAGGGTCAACCTGATCTCGCTCGACAACGCGTTCTCGCCGCCGAAGGCGGTCGAGCAGACCCGAAAGCTGGTGGAATCGGAGGAGGTGTTCGCGATCGCCGGCTTCCTCGGCACGGCGGCGAATGCGGCAGTGATGAAATATCTCAACGCCAAGAAGGTACCGAACCTGTTCCTGACCTCGGGCGCCGAGCGCTTCAACGACCCCAAGGAATTTCCCTGGATCGTGCCGTTCTATCCGATCTATGTCGCGCAGGGAGCCGCGCTGGGGGCGCATATCCTGAGCGAGAAGCCGGAAGCAAAGATCGCGGTTCAGTATGTCAATGACGATCTCGGCAAGGACTTTCTTCGTGGCCTGAAGAAAGGGCTCGGCAGCAAGGGCGGTGCTATCGTAAAGGAAATCAGCCACGAGATCGCGGAGCCTACGATCGACAACCAAGTCGCCGACTGCAAAGGGGCGGGCGCGGATGTCTTCGTGCAGTTGACCTATTCCAAATTTGCGGCTCAGGGCATCCGCAAGGTGGCGGCGCTGGGCTGGAAACCGCTCCACGTCGTCAATTCGAACTGCAGCTCGATCGGAGGGACGCTGGCGCCGGCGGGGCTCGATAATGCGAAAGGGCTTGTCTCGGCGTGGTGGGAAGTCATAGCGACCGATCCGCGCCAGCAGTCCAAGCCTCGCGTCACGGCCTATGTCGAATTCATGAAGAAATACATGCCGTCCGTCAGCATCGACGACAACACCGCAACGCCCGGCTACAACAACGCCTACATGATCGCGCAGGTTTTGAGGCGATGTGGCGACGAACTCACGCGCGAAAATCTGCTGAAGCATGCAACGTCTCTGAAGGACGAGCAGCCGCCGCTATTTCTGGATGGCATCAAGGTCAGCAACTCTCCAACCGACTATCGCGCCGTCCACAACCTTCAAATCACCCGCTTTGACGGCGCCAACTGGGTGCCGGTGGGGAACATGGTTGATCTCGACGGCATTGCGTCGTGAACTCGGTCCTCGAGTGATGGGGCTGATAGGCAACCCGCCCAACGCCAACATCTGAGGGCGCGACATCGTCTCGCGAGTTGACGGATTACTCGTCCCCGGAGGCACCGAAGCTGGTGGCGGCCCTACGCCACCGCCTGCCGCTTTTTCCGGGTCTTCGAGCGCTGCGTTCCTTCCTCCTCGTCCTCGCTACTGTCGGCGACCGTGCCGTCCGACATCGCGAGGAGGTTATGCTTCATGGCGAGGGCAGCGGCGCTGACGCCGGACGATCGCCGCAAGTGGGAGAGAGACCTGCTTACCAGGTATCTCGAGCGCTTTGCTGAGCTGACCGATGTCAAACCGGACTTCGACGAGTGCTTCCGCAACTATCGGCAACAAATCGTGCACGCGCTGCTGATGTGGACGATTACGCTCTGTCACTCGCCGTTGCTGCCCAATATGCAGCCCGAGGATACGACTCTGACAATGATCGAAAGGATGTCAACGGCAATGGCCGATTTGGATTGGTTAAAGGAGTGATGTCCTGCGAGCGTTGGCCGGCCGCAGCCTCGATGCAAATTCGGCGCGAGCAACTCGGCTTCAGTATTCCGGCTCGCGGTTCTTGCCGGTCTTGAAGATCTCTCCGTGAGCCAGTCGTTCATCGTCCACTGACGTGTTGGATTATCCGCGCCGAAAATGGATCCGGGCATATCGTGGAGCGGGCAGGTCTTCACGAGCTCTCAGTGTTCGGTCGATTGCGGGGGCTACCCAATCTGTAGTCGAGGCAAAAATCGGCATCCGGAGGTTTGAGGCGCTCCCCGCTAATCTCGCCTTGCGGTGCAAGCTCTAACCTTCAGGTAATGATTGCCGTTGGCGGCCGAAGGAATCTCGGGTCGCAGAGGTCGCCACCATTTCAGTCAGGAAAGCGGCTGCGTCTCCGAGAAGACATCAACGATCTTGTTGGTCATGCCGTTCACGATCAGCACCTGGTTCTTCATCTTCAGGTACATGTAGTCACGCAGCTCAGGCATTTGCGAGAGAACCGGCGTCGGCAACGATTGGGCCTTAACTCCCTTTGGAATCCTGGCGCCAACAGCAGGGGTAAAGTCCTTGGCGGATTTCGTGGCTGCCAGCCGGAATTCCACCTCGTTGTGTTCGGTCAGCACGGCCTTGCGAATCTGCTCGCGCTGAGAGTTTGAGAGGTTGAGTTTCGGTAACGATGGATTCTGCGACACCTTGGTGCCGTTGCTCAGTTCGACCGCGCCTTGTGCATTCTGTTGCGCCGACGAAAGCGCGGTGCCGCCGAGAATGATTGCCAGTGCGGCGACGATGGTGGGGCTCCTCATGGGCTTCATCCTTCTGCGGATGCTCCGCCCTGGAAGTTAACGGAGAGATTTTTCCTCCGTTCCTGACGAGCTTTCGCTGCACGAGCATTTCACCCGCGGTCGGCTCCGGTTCCAGATCGGGAACCAGCGAACGCTTAGCTCAATATCGCGAGAGCTGTGAGGCGGTTCACATCGTGGTGTCCTGCTTGGCGCTAATCAGAGCACTGCAGGATATCGCTGCACGACATTTCTGGATTTCAAAGCAGGAGATTTCGCATGAAGCTGCTGATCATTGTTTCTCTCACCGCCGGCGTTGGTCTACTTGCTGCTCTGACCGCCATCCCGCGATCACACTCCGGCTCGACGACCGGGCGTGCCGGTACAGCAAGCACGTCGACATTGCATGACATGCAAAGCGCCCGCAGCATGGACAATTTGCCGGCCGGGGACTTCGAGGATCGATCATTGGTGTATCCGAGGGAAACCAAGCGCTGATTGGAAACGACGCACGGCAAGCTTTATGGGCCCCAAAGGGCAGCCGGGACGAACTGATCGCCCGCCAGCAGACCAAGCGATTGCAGTTCACCTCGATGAGCGTCTATTTCAAGAATAGCGAGGAGAAGCGCCAGCACGATCGAGGTAAAGATGAGCGCAGGCGACGTCTTGGCGGGCGCACCCTCACGGTGTGGCGAAATCGCGTTGCGAAGCAATCGCCATAGAGAAATGAGATGCAGATACGTTTTTGGTCGTATTTGCATGACGTCATCCTTGACGTGTCACAAGCGAGCATAGGATCAGGCTATATCCGATTCAAGCTGACAACGGCCGTCGCGGCATTGGGTAGCAGATGCGCTTCACCTTCCGCGATGCAGCATTGAACCGGGCAACTGCCGCCATCGTTGATGAGAGTAAGCGCGTGCGAATGACAGACGGAACCGCCACGAGCCTGAGCATGGCTGCCGCTCTGCTGGCGATTCATGTCGTGTCGGCGCAAG
>NZ_LNCU01000092.1:43727-120211 GCF_001542415.1 Bradyrhizobium macuxiense | reverse complement strand
AATTGGCGGGTCACGGCGGGCCGGTAAGGGCAATCGCAATTTCGGGCGATGGCAATAATGTGCTGTCGGGCAGCTTCGACACCGCCGCAATCCGATGGTCGCTCGCGACCGAGTCCGCCGAACAGGTCCTTCGCTTCCACTCAGATGCCGTGAACGCGGTTGCCTTCCTGAAGGATGGGCGGATGGTGACCGCCGGAGCGGATGCGAAGGTCGCGATTTGGACGCTGGGCCGGCAGCATCCGGATCAGGTTTTCGAGGGCCATACCGCACCGGTCGTTTCACTTGCCGTCTCGCCGGACGGCGCAAGGCTGGCTTCTGCCTCCTGGGACCGCACGGTTCGCCTCTGGTCACTGGACGACGGCACGCAACAGGTGCTGGAAGGGCATTCGCAGCAGGTCAATGGCGTCGCATTCACGCCCGATGGACGATCTCTGGTGAGCGTCGGATATGATCGTGAGTTGAGGATCTGGCCATTGGCGGGTGGCACCCCAAACGTCATTGCGCTGGGAACACCCCTTAACGCCGTGGCAGTCACGCCTGACGGCGAGATCGTCGCGGGCGGTGCCGATGGGAAGCTGCGCTTTCTGACGATGGAGGGCCGCGAAAGCGGCGAGGTGCAAGCCGGGCAGACGCCCATTGTCGCGCTGGCGATCTCTCCGGACGGCACCTTGGTCGCGGCTGCGGGAATTGGCGACAGCGTCGCCGTGATTGATCGCAAAGCGCGGACGGTCGCACAAGCGCTGACCGATTCCGGTTCCCCCGTGTGGTCGGTCGCATTCCTGCTGGACAACGCAACATTGCTGACCGGCAGCGCTGACGGCAAAATCCGGCGCTGGAACGCGCGGACCGGTGTATCCATCGGCGCGTCGCAAGCCGCGCCAAGCGATCCGCTTGCCGCCTATGCCGGAGATCCCGGCGCCGAGGTGTTCAGGGCGTGCGTTGCTTGTCACACTCTGTCGGAGAAGGACGCGCAACGTGCCGGCCCCACGCTTGCAGGCCTGTATGGACGCAGGATCGCGTCGTTGCCCGGCTATCGCTTCTCGGACCCCCTCAAGAGCATGAACATCGTATGGACGCCCGAGACGGTGTCGAAATTGTTCGAGCTCGGTCCGAATGCCTATACGCCCGGTACGAAAATGCCCGAGCAGCGGATTGGATCTGCGGAGGATCGCAAGGCTCTAACCGATTTTCTCGGGCGCGCAACATCGAAATGACGCTTCTTGGTGCGGCTCTAATACCCGGGCCATCGCTCGACCGGAAGATCCGTCAAATCCGGATGGCTCTTGAGCATGGCGGAGACGTCCATGTTGGGATGATCCTTCATTGCCTCCGTGACGCAACTATTGACGTATTTCCGGCGCGAGAGCCACTTGATCTTCTTGCCCTTCGCTTCCGCCTTGCAGGCCACGATCGCTCGATTGAGGGCGACCTTGTCGGCCTTCGATACGGCAGCCGCGGCCGGCACAGTCTGCATTGCAATGACACCAATAAACAGCGTGGTCGCGAAGATTCCTGCGTTTGTGAAACGAAACATAACGCACTCCCCATTGTTGCTTGTCGATTGATTGCTTGTTCGTGATTTCCGGCTAATCCTTGTTTTCTCGCTGGCGTAAATAATCGTCCGTTGTACGGGGCGGAGCGCGTTCCGGAATGCCATTGAACGGATCGAACTGCTGCTCGCTCATGGCGACGACGCGGCAGTCGGCGCACATCCTGACTACGTCCAGCCGCTTGTCGCCCGCGGGATACATCCAGTGCCGGCCCTCGAGCGTCGCCGCGATCTTCTCGATCGTGCTCTTCACGCCGAAGGGCGTGCCGCAGCGTATGCAAAGCGCCGGCTCTTCCTCTCTGATGATCCGGGCTGGAGCGGTGGCGGCGCGGAAGTCGATCTGCGGCTTCAAGGTGATGACCTTTTCCGGGCAGGTGCTCTGGCACAATCCACACTGCACGCAGGCATCTTCGACGAATTTAAGCACGGGACGCTCGGGATCGTCGCGGAGGGCACCAGTGGGGCAGGCCGAGACGCAGGCTAGGCACAGGGTGCAGCCGTCCACGTTGACACTGATCGCTCCGAGCGGCGCGCCTTCTGGCAAGGCAATCACGTCAGTCGGCGCAGGCGCAACGCGATGCAACTCGCGAAGGGCGAAACGAAGCAGGTCACGCCGCTTGCCCACCGTCTTGAAGGTTGCGGGAGGCTCTGCGGCCGGCGCGGGCCCGATTATCCGCAGCACGTTTCCCAGCACATCCGGATCATCCGTTTCGATCGTCGAGACACGCTCGCCGGAGAATCCAAGCCCGGAAACAATGGCGTCAGCCATCGCTATGGTTCGGCGAATACCGGCGACATCGTGCCGCGGTTTGGCCTGCAGCAGAAAGCGGATTGCCGCCGTGCCATAGGCAAAGGAGGCTGCAATCGCTTCGAGGCCGACCTGCGTCACCTCGTTGACGGCGAACGGCAGCACGTTGGCAGGAAGCCCGTCGCCGTGGCGGGCGAGAGCATCAATCAGCGCGGTGCCATGTTGGCCATCGTGAAACAGGACAACGGCATTCAAGCCGCCGGCTTCACGATAAGTCAGCAGCGTCGCGCGCAATTTGTGAAGCAGGGCGTCGGCCGGCGGCAAGGCATAGGTTGCGGCGCCGGTCGGACAGGCCGCGGCGCACTGCCCGCAGCCGGCGCAGACCTCCGCATTGATCCTGACGTGATCGCCATCCGGGGTGATCGCTCCGGTCGGGCAGAGATCGAGGCATCGATGGCAGCCTGTCAATTTCGAGCGCGAATGGACGCAAATCTCGGGGGTGAAATTGACGTATTTGGGCTTGTCGAAGCTGCCGACGAGGTCGCGTGCCCTCAGCACGGCACGCAGCATCGCAGCCGGATCTCGCGGGTCGGCGCGGAGATAGCCGTCGCGCAGCTCGTGGGCGGAGAAAAGCGGCGTTCCGCCGGAGAGATCAAGGACGATGTCGCAACGCGATGTCAGGCCGTTGCGGGAAGCTTCGAAGACCAGCGCGTTGCGCGAGGAGGGGCGCGGGGCCGCATAGTCATCGACCGTCAACTCGAACGCTCCCAGATAGCCCCGGGCGTTGCGGATCGATCCCTGAACAATGGGGAACGAGGTCGTTGCCGGCGGCATGATCTGCGGCGGCTTTGTGATCATGACCGTCACGTCGAGATGCTCGGCAAGCAGTCGACCAGCTTCGATTGCAACTTCGTCGCGGCCGTAGATCAGGATCACCCCTCCGCTCGACAAGGTGACAAGCGGAAAATCCGGCATAGCCTCCGACGCCGCTGCAAGCAGAGCTGCCATTTTTGGGCCCGCCTTCGCACCCTCCGCCGACCAGCCGGCCGTCTCCCGAAGGTTGACGAATTCGATCGCTCCGTCACGCTCCTTCGCTTCCTCGCCAAACAGCGCCGCCTCTTGGGTGCAGCCGACGATGAGTGGTCCATCCGCCTTTGCCGCATTGCGAAAATAGCCAAGTTCGGCACGGCAGAGATGCCGGAATCCGGCGATTTCGTTTTTGCGGCATCCTCGCCTGATCGCGCCCGTGTCGAGGTGCATCGTGTCCTCGCACGAGCAGATCAGGATCGTCTTGGGCGGTTCGGACATGCGCGGCAGCTTACCTCCCTGAGAGGCAGGGAACGATCGCGAGCAGACTCGCGTCAATCCCTCTGCTCGATTAAGTTATTCTCGCGAGAAAGGAAAAGGAAGCTGGAGGTCCGACTGACACCGACAGCCCCCAGGCGCTCTGCGGTTGTGGAGCCCATCAATCTGCCTCCGCCGTTCACGCTGGTGAGGCTGCGCGAAAGTCGTGACGCCTTTGCCCACGCAACCGATATCGCAAAAGCGAGTGGGGCAGGTACGCTGACCTATGTGGGGCGGTTCGATCTTGCGGAGTTCGCAGTCGTGCTCGAACCAAGCGAGCCGTTGCGCACGGCGCGCCGCGCTGTCTACGCTGGAATGGTGGCGCTGACCGATGCATTGCGTGCCTATGCACCGCCGAACAAGGAGATCGCGATCGACTGGCCCGACGCGATCCGTGTCGACGGTGGCCTTGTTGGCGGCGGACGGCTTAGCTGGCCGCCATCAGCAAAGGAGGACAAGCCTCCGCGCTGGCTGGTGTTCGGCGCCATGATCCGGACTGTGACGATGAGCGACACGGACGCCGGCGTGTACCCGCTCGCTTCCGCGCTGGATCAGGAGGGGTTTGGCGAGGCCGGAGCCGTTCAGGTCACGGAAAGCTTCGCGCGGCATCTGATGCGTGCGCTGGACGGCTGGCAAACCGACGGGTTCGACGGTATCGCGCGTGAATTCCTGGGGCGGCTGTCGCGTGAGCCGCAGATTACGCATGTGATAGCTGACAATGGCGACCTCATCACCCGCCGGATCGGAACAGAAGTGACCGCCCGGCAGGACCTGAGAAAAGGCTTGCTGTCGCCCTCATGGCTCGATCCAAACCTCGGAGGGCCGCGCCTGTGAAACTCTTGCGCACCATCGCGCTCGATCCGTCTGACAGGTTCGTATTCGACGTGGCCGCGGAGCCCGGAGATTGGGCGGTTTCGGGCGCGTTCCGCTTTTGCGATCAGGATCCGGCGAAGCTGGGCGGCAAGGCCCGTTCGGCGTTTCGCAGCGGCTTTCTTGGCGTGCAGTCCTGGGGCTGGTCGACGCTGGCGCAAATCGTTCCAGCGTCAGAGGACGACCGCCGGGCGTTGGTGGAGCTCCTTGCAAAACAGTTGGTGGAACAGTTCGGCTCGCCGGATATTGCAACCGCGCACGATGCCGCGGCGGAGGAGGTCGCCTTTGCGCAGTCACTCTGCACCCATCCCGTCAGCACGTTGATCGCCGTCCATCGTTCGGCGAGCGATGGCGAGGTCCGCGAGTCATTCCGCAGGTTGCAACTGCGGGAGGGGCAGCGTCACGGCAATGCGTTCTCGTTCATGGAAATCGAGGATGACCTCGAGCCGGACAGCAATCTCAACCTTGCGAATATCAGCGCGGAGCCATTACCGCGATGAGGGATTTCTGGATCACTTGCGGCCATCACCTGCTCGATCGAAATGCCGGCGGTGGGCTCGTTGCGACGGAACAGTTTCTGAAGGCCTATTTCGCCCGTCGCGAGTTGATGCCGCCGGACGATGCCTGTGAGACCGAACGCAAGCTGCATCGGGAGCTGCTCGCGGACCCGCGCCGGGCGGTGCCGGGGGAAGAGGTCGCCGCGATCGTCGATGCGGATGCGCGGGAGAATTGGCAGTTCGTGTTGGCATTCCGCGACCTCTTGCTACGTGAACCCACGTTGGAAGCGGCCTATCTTGCGCTGGTTCGTTCGGGATCGATCAACCTGCCGCCACTGTTCCTGAACCAGCTCGTGCACGTCATCCTGCGCAACGCACTCGATGGCTGCGAGGATTCGTTCGTGCTGCGCGCGGCCGAACTCTTCTTCCGGCCTCAGCGCATTGTGCCGCACGAGCATTCGTTGCTGCTGGGGGACGAGGAAGTCGTCGGTGGAACCAGCCCGGCGCCGGTGTTGTCGCTGATCTCCATGTTGGGAGCCACGAGTGGAACGGGGATCGACGTCTTGAGCGATGCGAATGCCGACAGCTACTGGCATCGCAGCGATCAGTTCGACCTTGCGCTCGATTTCAGCAGCGGAACGCGGGGGCCGGCTGCGCTGGCGGACGTCATGAAACTCTGGATTTCGCATTTGCTTGGGGTCGACGTCGTAATCGAGCCGGTGACTGCACTGCGTGATGCGAACCTCGCCTGGTATGTTGGGCTCGATGCTGAAGCCACCGGGATCGGCGACCGGCTGTGGCATGGCGAGACGCTCGATGATCGAACGATGACGCGCGTGCTGGCGTTCTTCAGGGTGACTTTTGCCGACGCACATCTGGTCGTCGACGCTATCAGGTGTGAGGGCGTCTATCTGATCCTGGCAATGAGCCCCGATCGCCTTGTGCGGATGAAGCCGCAGAATCTGTTGACGGGCTTGCCAATCAAACACCTGGAGGCTGCGACGTGAGTTCCGCCGCCCTGCCGTTGTTGCGCATTCCGCTCGGCGTCGTGGTCGAGCGGGCAAGGGCGGATTCCCCGTGGATTGATTTTGTCTGGCGCGGCGCAGGCGTGTTGCCGGATGAGCCTGACATGACGCCGTGGACGGTCATACGGGAGCAGGAGGGAACGACACTGTTTTATGCCGGGAGCGCGATGGTCGATCTCTATCGTTCGGAAGCAGCGCGCTACCGCGACAATCTCGCCAGCGGTGATCCCAGTGTCTGGATTATATTGACTCCTTCCGAGGACGTCTGGCCCTATGTTGTTTCGGCAGTCACCGCGGACCCTGCGGAAGGGGAGGCATTCACCGAAGCCGGTGCCAATCTGGTCGAGGCGGTGCCGATGCCCGAGGTGCTACGTCAGGCGATTGAAAAGTTCATCGCGCAGCACCACGTTGAGACGGAGTTCGTCAAGCGCGAGCGGCGACGCGCCGATCCGGAGGCGCTTGCGCGTCGTCGCCACGAAGGTGGGCATGAATGAGTGACGAGCGTTTTCTGGCGCGCTGGTCGCGTCGCAAGCAGGAGGCGATGGCCGATCACGTCGGACCGGCGCCGGAACAAGCGGTCGAGGCGAGCGCGCCGGCGCCGGCAGACCCTGCGCCGGCGGTGCCGGCTCTCCCCCAGCCGGATCTTTCGAACTTGCCTCCCATTGAATCGATTGATGTCGCCACTGACATCACGGCTTTCCTACGCAAAGGCGTTCCGCAGGAGTTGAGCCGGGCGGCGCTTCGTCGTGCCTGGAGTGCCGATCCCGCCATCCGCGATTTTGTGGGGTTGGCGGAGAACGCCTGGGACTTCAATGACCCGAACGCCATGGCGGGGTTCGGTCCATTAGACAATTCAGCCGAGCAGGTTGGCGCGCTTGCTCGTCGCATCGTCGGGGATGTGGCGGAGGCCGCCAAAAGCCTGGCCAACCCGCAAACGGAGGCCGCCGAAGCGGGAGCGCAATCGGCTCATCTGCCGCCCGATCTTGGGCCGTCATCCAACCCGGTGAAGACAATCACGATTCCCCAACGGCTCGGGGAGCGCGCGGTCGAGGAATTGCCGCCCGATTGTGCTGCACCGCAACCAATAGCTGCGAGTGATGCGAGTGAAGAGACTGCCGTTCCGCGTCGCACACATGGCGGTGCGCTGCCCCGCTAGACTGCGACTAAATGCGATAGCCTCAGCCTATGGCTGCTGATTGACCGCTTCCCGACGCGCGCCGTATTCTCCCACCTGCAAACGCAATTGGCCCCTGAGATAGGAGGTCGGCGTGCGCGATGCGGGACTTGAACGTGCGATCGGTGCCGCGGGCGGTGTTGCCGAGCTTGCCCGAAAGATAGGTATTGCCCAGCCGTCAGTGTCGAACTGGAACAGGGTGCCTGCGCAACGCGTGATCGCGGTCGAGACCGCAACGGGCGTCCCGCGCAAGCTGCTTCGCCCCGATCTCTACAGCGAGCCTGTCGTGGTAGGCGACGAAGTTGATCCGATCGATGCGGCGCGTGCTCGGGAATACGCGCTGCTTGCAAACTTGCTTTGGTCCGCGCCGTCGGCAGCATTGCTTGAGCAGATCGCGCAGTTGAAGGGCGATGCAACGCCGCTGGGGCGCGCCCACGCAGCTCTTGCCGACGGTGCATCGGTTGCCGTCGCATCCGAGGTCGAGCGCGAATATTTCGATTTGTTCGTCGGTCTCGGCCGTGGCGAGCTGCTGCCTTATGCGTCCTACTACCTGACCGGCTTTCTCAACGAACGTCCTCTGTCGCGCCTGCGCGACGATCTGGCCGCGCTCGGCGTCGAGCGGGTAGAGAACAATTTTGAACCCGAGGATCACGCGGGGACGCTGTGCGAGATCATGGCGGACCTTGCGGCGGCGCGTTTGCCGGCTTTGCCGGATACACAACGCGCCTTCTTCGAAAAGCACGTCTCCCGCTGGATGGGACGTTTGTTCGCCGACATGGAGAAGGCGCAGAATGCGAGATTCTACCGGTCGGTTGGAACGCTTGGCCGAGTGTGGCTTGAGATAGAAACCGAGGCTTTCACGTTCGCCAACTGACCGGCGCCGCTGGTTCGGGAGAAATACGATGAAAGATGAGAGGAAAACGACAACCGGCCGCCGAGACTTTCTTCGCAAGGTCGGAATCGGCACCGTCGGTGCGGGAGCGACGCTGGCGGCACCCTTGATCGCGCCCGCGCAAGCCGACAGCGAGACCGACGATGAGAAACGCAAGGCGCGCTACAAGGAAACAGACCATGTGAAGACCTATTACCGCGTCAATCGTTATCCGGGTTGAGGGAGGCGGCCGTGCTGATCAAGAGAACACAACAGCGTTCCGAAATCGCCTCAAGCGGATCCATCGCGGCTGGCTTGTCGGGGCAAGGGAGTGGTCTCGACCGCCGCACCTTCCTGCGCCGCTCGGGCCTTGCTGGCGGTGCGCTCGCCGCGTTGAGCACGCTGCCGCTTGGCAGCGTACGGACGGCGAAAGCGGCAATGGCCGGTCCCCTCACATCCGGGGCGGCGGTTCGCAAGAGCATTTGTACGCACTGCTCGGTGGGATGCACCGTGACCGCGGAGGTGTTGAACGGGGTCTGGATCGGTCAGGAGCCGAGCTGGGATTCTCCGATCAATCGCGGATCGCATTGCGCGAAGGGCGCCTCCGTGCGCGAGCTCGTGCACAGCGAGCGCCGGCTCCGCTATCCGATGAAGCTGGTGGATGGACAGTGGACGCGCGTCTCCTGGGACACTGCGGTCAACGAGATCGGCGAGAAGCTGCTCGAAATTCGCGGGAAGTCCGGTCCTGATTCCGTCTACTGGCTTGGATCGGCCAAGATGACCAATGAGGGCTCCTATCTGTTCCGCAAGCTCGGCGCGTTCTGGGGCACCAACAACACCGACCATCAGGCGCGCATCTGCCATTCGACGACCGTCACCGGCGTGGCCAACACGTGGGGTTACGGCGCGATGACCAACAGCTTCAACGATATCCGCAACGCCAAGACGCAGATCATCATGGGCGGGAATCCAGCCGAGGCCCATCCGGTATCGCTTCAGCATCTGCTTGAGGGCAAGGAGTTGAAGAAGGCCAATTTTGTCGTCATCGATCCGCGCCTGACGCGTACGGCGGCGCACGCGACCGAATACGTGCGCATGCGGCCGGGCACCGATATTCCGGTGCTCTATGGCATGATGTGGCACATTCTCCAGAACGGGTGGGAGGACAAGGAGTTCATCAAGCAGCGCGTCTACGGTTTCGACGACCTGCGCAAGGAAGTGGAGAAATGGAACCCGGAGGAAGTCGAGCGCGTCAGCGGCGTTCCTGGCGAACAGCTCAAGCGTGTCGCCAAGATGCTGGCCACCGAGAGGCCGGCGACGCTGATTTGGGCCATGGGCCAGACCCAGAAGACGGTCGGCACTGCAAACGTGAGGGCGAGCTGCATCGCGCTGCTGCTGACGGGCAACGTCGGTGGCCCCGGCACAGGCGCCAACATCTTCCGTGGCCATGACAACGTGCAAGGGGCGACGGACGTGGGGCTCGATATCGTCACGCTTCCGTTCTACTATGGACTGGCCGAGGGCGCGTGGAAGCACTGGTCGCGAGTCTGGGAGGTTGACTACGACTTCCTGAAGTCCCGCTTCGATAGCAAGCAGATCATGGAAACCCCCGGCATTCCGCTCACCCGCTGGTTCGAAGCGGTGACACTGCCGAAGGATCAGATCGCACAGAAAGACAATGTGCGGGCGATGTTCGTGCAGGGACACGCCAGCAACAGCATCACGCGCGTTCCTGAATCCCTGAACGGTCTGAAGGCGCTCGAACTGCTTGTCGTCGCCGACCCGCATCCGACCACCTGGGCATCGCTCGCGGTGGAGGCAGGACGCAAGGATGGCCTCTATTTGCTCCCGGTTGGCACGCAATTCGAATGCAAGGGTTCGCGCGTCGCCTCAAACCGCTCGCTGCAATGGGGCGAGCAGATCGTAAAGCCGGTCTTCGAATCGAAGGATGACCTCGAGGTCATGTACCTCGTGGCGAAGAAACTCGGCTTCGCCGACAAGATGTTCAAGAACATCAAGGTGGAGAACAATCTGCCGGAAGCCGAGGATATCCTGCGCGAGATGAATCGCGGCAGCTGGTCGACCGGCTATTGCGGCCAGTCGCCCGAGCGCCTCAAGGCGCACATGAAGAACCAGGCCAAGTTCGACTTCCTGACCATGCGGGCGCCCAAGGACGATCCGGAAGTCGGCGGCGACTATTACGGCCTGCCGTGGCCTTGCTGGGGTTCGCCCGAGGTGCGCCATCCCGGCACGCCGCTGCTCTACAATACCAACCTGAGCGTGATGGATGGCGGCGGCACGTTCCGTCCGCGCTTCGGTATCGAGCGCGAGGAGAAGCTTGCGGACGGCACCACGCGCAAGGTGAGCCTGCTTGCAGAGGGGTCCTATTCCAAGGACTCCGAGATCACGGACGGCTATCCGGAATTCACGCTGGCGAGCCTGAAGAAGCTCGGCTGGGACAAGGATCTCAGCGAGGCGGAGATGGCCACCATCACCAAGATCAACTCCGCCAATCCGGATGCGGTCTCATGGTCGCTCGACCTGTCCGGCGGCATCCAGCGCGTGGCGCTCAAACACGGCTGTGTGCCCTACGGCAACGGCAAGGCGCGCATGAATGCGTTTGGCCTGCCTGATCCGATTCCAGTACATCGCGAGCCGATCTACACGCCGCGGGTCGATCTGGTTGCGAAATATCCGACGCTGCCCGACGCCAAACAATTCCGCCTGCCCAATATCGGCTTCTCCGTGCAGAAGGCGGCGGTGGAGAAGGGGATCGCGAAGCAATTTCCGCTCATCCTGTCGTCCGGTCGTCTCGTCGAGTACGAGGGGGGCGGCGAGGAGACCCGCACCAACCCATGGCTTGCCGAATTGCAGCAGGACATGTTTATCGAGATTAGCCCCGCCGATGCCGCCGATCGCGGCATCAAGGATGGCGGCTGGGTCTGGGTGACTGGCGCCGAAAACAATTCGCGCGCCAGGATGAAGGCGCTGGTGACCGAACGCGTCGGCAAGGGGGTCGCGTGGATGCCGTTCCACTTCGGCGGCTGGTTCGCGGGCAAGGATCTGCGCGGCAATTATCCGAAGGGCACCGATCCGATCGTGCTCGGCGAAAGCGCGAACACCATCACCACCTACGGATACGATCCGGCGACCGGCATGCAGGAGCCCAAAGTCACCCTCTGCCAGATCGCGGCGGCATAAGGAGCAACGGCCATGGCACGTATGAAATTCCTCTGCGACGCCGACCGTTGCATCGAATGCAATGCCTGCGTCACCGCCTGCAAGAACGAGCACGAAGTGCCCTGGGGCATTAACCGGCGCCGCGTCGTCACCATCAATGACGGCAAACCGGGCGAGCGTTCCGTCTCGATGGCCTGCATGCATTGTACCGACGCCCCATGCGCGGCAGTGTGCCCGGTGAACTGCATCTACACGACGGCCGACGGTGTCGTGCTTCATTCCAAGGACCTCTGCATCGGCTGCGGCTATTGCTTCTACGCCTGTCCGTTCGGCGCGCCGCAATATCCGAAGGTCGGCAACTTCGGCTCGCGCGGCAAGATGGACAAGTGCACCTTCTGCGCCGGAGGCCCAGAAGCCGACGGCAGCAAGGCGGAGTACGAGAAATACGGCGCAAACCGTCTCGCCGAAGGCAAGCTACCGCTCTGCGCCGAGATGTGCTCGACCAAGTCGCTGCTTGCCGGCGACGGTGAAATCATTGCCCAGATTTACAAGGAGCGTGTGATGAAGCGCGGTTACGGCTCTGGCGCTTGGGGTTGGAAGACCGCGTATCGCGAGACGATCGAGTCTTGAAAAACCGCATCGCCAGCGATCACCCAATATTGGGAGGAATTGATGGTGTGTCTTGCGCGATTTGCCCGTCTCCTGATTGGCACCGGCGTGCTGCTGCTGCTCATCTCCGCGGCTTCACCGTCCATCGCCCAGCAGGTCAACCCCACCGCAAGCTCGGTCAAGGAGCAACAGCTTCTGCAGGAGTTGAAACGGGTCCAAGGACGCGTCAGCATCCCCGACCAGCGCTCCGGCGTGCTCGAGCAGCCGGCAGGCCGTGAATGGCGTGAGTTCCGCAACGTGACGCTGCACTGGATAGGCGGTGTCGCCATTCTTGGCATGCTTGCGGCGTTGATCATTTTCTATCTGAGCCGCGGCATGGTGCGGCTTCAGAGCGGTCGTTCGGGCCGGACCCTCGTGCGCTTTAGCTCATTCGAACGCTTCGTGCACTGGATGACGGCGACCTGCTTCATCATACTCGCGCTTTCGGGATTGAACATTACTTTCGGCCGTACGCTGCTTCTGCCCTGGATGGGTCACGAAGCGTTTTCCGAATGGTCGCAATGGGCGAAATATGCGCACAACTACCTGAGCTTCCCGTTCACGATTGGCGTCGTTCTGATCTTCCTGATGTGGCTCGCTGGCAATATCCCGAACAAAGTGGATGTCGATTGGGTCAAGCGCGGCGGCGGTATCGTGGGTCATGATCATCCGCCGGCCTATCGTTTTAACGCCGGCCAGAAGGCGATCTATTGGATCGTGGTTATCGGCGGAGGCCTGGTGGCAGCCACCGGATATACGCTGATGTTCCCCTTCTACCTGTCAGGCATCGAAGGGATGCAACTCGCGCAGGTGGTTCACTCGATCGTGGCGATGCTCTTCATGGCGGTGATGCTGGCGCATATCTATATCGGCACGATCGGCATGGAAGGGGCGTTCGAGGCGATGGGTAGCGGCACCGTCGACGTCAACTGGGCGAAGGAGCACCATAGCCTCTGGCTCGAAGAGGAGAATGCGCGTACCGGCGCAAACGACGCGCGAACACAGCCCACTGCCGCAGAGTAGGTGGCGCACGCAGCCCTGGACGTTGGCGAATCCCACTAAAGGCGCACGCCCGTCGTTGCGAAGGCCTGTTGGACCGGCTCCTGCGCGCGGTTTAGAACTGCGGCTCCAATTGCCGCCAGAGCAATGGCAGCTGCGCAGGCGAGCAAGAAGGACTTCATCGCTGTCTCCCAAGAAGGTCGGGATGTCGTGAGCTTACATAAAACAGCTCGTCGCGCATAGCGCTGTCATCTGCCATCGACTGATGCGCGCTGTGCGGGCGGCATGTGCACACGCACCCGACTGCACCACATGTGCGCTGACAATCCGAGGTGCGATTTTGCTTCCAATTGCGGAGGGTCGAGCCATATTCTTCAGCCGGTCCAGTCACACAGGAGACGAAATAGATCAGTGAAATAATGGCTTGCGTTGAAAGTTTCCGTCGCCATGATGGATTGGAGCGAGATCTCAGGCTTTCAATCGATTAGAAGGCGGCGTATGCACCGGGAGATCAAGAGAAATCTTATGATCAAGTATCGTTAGCTCGCCTGTGGGGCGAGTTGTCGATGCTATGCGCGAGAATGGAATTCGATCTCGCGGGGCTCACCGTTTGCTGTGGCCCGTTCCTATGTGCTCCCTTCGGGCTTACCGTGAGGATGAACCAAATTGTCCGACCATGTCTTGGCGATATGGGGAAGAGACAGGTCGTGCTTCCGGTCGAGCAGAAGTTCGAGGACGCGCGGCGGCGTCAACGGGAGCTCTTGGATGCGCCTTTTTGTGGCGTTTGCAACAGCGCACGCGATGGCCGCTCCGACATTGAGAATTGGTACCTCGCCCGCACCCTTGGTCCCGAACGGTCCGATTGACGGCGCACCCTCATAGAGACTGATTTCAACCGGCACGACATCGAGTGCCAGTGGCACACGATAAGTTTCGAAGCCGTTCTGGCAGACCCGGCCGTTGCCGCCGATCGTGACTTCCTCGTGCAGCGCATAACCCAGCCCCTGCACGACGCCGCCCTGGATCTGGCCGTGGATGGCGCGCGGATTCAGCGCGCGGCCGACGTCTTGGACCACGCGATAGCTCAGCACCTCGACATGTCCGGTGTCCGGATCGACGGCGACCTCGTAATCGTGGACCGCGAAGACCGGGATGTCGATCGCGTCGATGAAATGTCCGGCTACGCAGCCCGGCATCGCCGGCACGCCGGCGCCGGTGAAGGCGCCGGTGCCGGAGACCGGGCCAGCCAGCGCCTGGGCGCGGGTCGCGACCTCCGTGACGGTACGGCCGGAGCCCGGCGCCCCGGCGATCTCGATCCGCCCGTTGCGCATCACGAGGTCGCCGGGCGCAGCCTCGATCATCTCGGAGGCGACCTTCAATAGCTTCGTGCGCACCTCCTGCGCTGCCGATAGGCTGGCCGCGCCGAGCGAGACGGTGGTGCGGCCGCCGCCGACGCCGACGTCATAGCCGGCCGCATCGGTATCGGCCGCGCGGACGATCACGTGCTCGGGTGCGATGCCGAGCGTGCTGGCGACGATCTGCGGTAGGCTCTGCATCATCGAGCCGGATCCGATCTCAACACCCGACGTGACCAGCGTCGCCGTGCCGTCGGCATTCATGTTCACCGTCGCGGCCGATGGGCCGACGAAGACGAACCAGGTGCCGATGGTGGTCGCGCGTCCGTAGAGCCGGCCGTCGCTGCGCGCCGGCGGCGGCGCGGCCGCATCGCGCAGCGTATCCATCCGCTCGAGCATGGGGCCGAGTACATCGCCTTCGAAGACCTGGCCGGTGGCGCCCAGATCCCGGTCGCCGAGCACGTTGCGGCGGCGGAACGCGAGCGGATCCATCCCGATCCGCGCCGCGATCTCGTCGGTGTGCCGTTCGAGCGCAAAGGTGTTGTAGACGCCGTTACAGCACCGGAACGCACCGTTCGGCGTAGTGTTGGTGTAGACCGCGCGCGAGATCATGCGCACGCTGCCAAGCCTGTAATTGCCGCCGAGCGTGTGCGCAGTCATGGTGGTCAGGAAGATCTGTTCGCCGCCATAGGCGCCGCAGTCCATCAGGACGACCGCCTCGCGGCCCACGATTTCTCCCTTGCGCGTCACCGCCGAACGGATGCGGATATCGGCGTTCTCGCGGAACAGGCAGGTGAGCATCTCCTCCTCGCGCGAGTTGACGAGGCGCACCGGCCGGCCGCTGGCGCGGGCGAGCAGGGCGGCGAACGGTTCGACCGCCAGATCGAACCCGCGCCATCGAGGCGAGCGTGTCGGATGCGATGCGCGGACCGCACCGCTGGGGAACGCAGGTCGACGGCACCGTCGATGTCGCCGTCAGCTACACCATCGCTGGATATTTCCTGCCACCGCTATTGTCGCGCTTCTGGCGTTCCTTCCCAGGCATCACGGTGCGTTTGCACGAGTTTTCGCGCGACGCGATCGAGCAGAGCCTGATCAGCGGCAGCGTCGATGCGGCGATCATGCTGATCGCAAACCTGCACGACCGCCGCTCCATTCGCTCGCGGCTCTTGTTGCGCTCGCCGCGTCGCTTATGGACATGCGTGAATCATCCACTTCTTCGCAAGGGCAGCATCACGCTGGCAGACCTGGCGGGCGAGCCCTATCTGATGTTGACCGTTGATGAAGCCGAACGCTCCGCCATGCGTTACTGGCAGCGTACGATGCACGTTCCGAACGTCATCTTCCGTACCCTTTCGGTTGAGGCGGTGCGGAGCATGGTTGCGACCGGTATGGGAATCACCATCCTTTCGGACATGGTCTACCGTCCCTGGTCGCTCGAGGGACATCGCATCGATCTCAAGACGCTCGATGACGACGTCCACACCATGGACGTCGGGCTTGCCTGGAAAAGCGAGACGAAGTTGTCTGCGACGGCTCGCGCGTTCTGCGAGTTTGTCGCCCATTCGTATCCTGGATCTGATCCCGTCCAATTCGACTAGCGACCCGCTTGGCCCTGTCGAAGAAAGGTTTGAAGATGGATCTCATTGGCCTTCTTCGACTGCAGCTGGCTCAAACTGGTCCGTGATGGATCGGAGCGAGAGTTCAAGTTCTACAATCAGTTGAACGGCGGCGTGTGCACCGGGAGATCAAGAAAATCTCGTCACAGACAACGTGAGCAGGCTTGTGGCGCATATGCAGGGTCTGAATTTCCGAGGGCCGGAGGCAGGCGAGTGCTTACGAGCAGTCGCAGTGGTTCGAAGTCGAACGATCGAAAAATCGTGGGTTTGATTCCCACTCTCTCCGCCATTTGCACGAGCAGCGGCAAGTAGGTGAGGGCGCCATGGCTGATCTCTCCGTCATTGACCGCTTCACCGAGACATTCTCGCGCTATAAAAGACTGATCGATCGCCAATGTCGCAGGGCCAGCGCCCTGCTTGGTGCGCTTTCTTCCAAACTCGATCAACCGCTCTCGATTGAGCGTGGGTAGTTTCACACCGCCGAGCTCGGTCTTCAGCGATGCCATCACGGCAGCTTTTGAGCGGCGAGGGGGCTTTCCAACCTCGCGCATGTCTTCGTCGTGAAGGTCAATCAGGTCGCCAAACGTGCAAACCGTTCCGCACCGCGCGTGGCTTGGACGATCCACTGCGATCTATATTGCGCCCCATTTCGAGCGCCCATTCTTCCCTGTCCTTGCGTCGTCGGAACGTCTCGGCCACCTAACGGGTCTTGCGGCGGACCTGGACGCGCCAGTTTCCCGATGCCAATTGAGTGAAGGTCGCCACGCGTGTGCACTCCGGCTTTCGTGTGCACTGAGAGGTCAAAACGGGTACAAACGTGTGGAATTTCGTCTAGTTTAGAGTGCATATGTTCTTCTTTCATCCCATTGAGAGTGTAGGATAAATCATTGGAATCGCAAGACTATCTCTTTTCTGTGGCCCCGATGATGGACTGGACTGACCGGCACTGCCGGGTCTTCCATCGTCTGATGTCGCGGCGGGCGCGGCTTTATACGGAGATGTTGACGACCGGGGCGGTGATCCATGGCGATCGGGCGCGGCTGCTCGGATTTGACGCGAGCGAGCATCCCGTGGCGCTGCAGCTTGGCGGCTCCGATCCGCAGGATCTCGCGAGCGCTGCCAGGATTGGTGAGGACTTCGGTTACGACGAGATCAATCTGAATGTCGGCTGCCCGTCCGATCGCGTGAAGGATGGCCGTTTCGGCGCCTGCCTGATGGCCGAGCCCGCGCTGGTCGCCGAGGGCGTCGCGGCCATGAAACGCGCGGTGAAAATTCCCGTCACGGTGAAATGCCGGATCGGCATCGACGATCAGGATCCGGAAGTCGCGCTCGATGTGCTGGCGCGTGGGGTGATCGCGGCCGGCGCGGATGCGCTGATCGTGCACGCCCGCAAGGCCTGGCTGAACGGATTATCGCCGAAGGAGAACCGCGACATCCCGCCACTCGATTACGATCGCGTCTATCGCCTGAAGGCGGCGTTGCCTGATGTGCCCATCATCATCAACGGCGGCATCGCGAGCGTTGCCGAGGCGAAGCAGCACCTCGCGCATGTTGACGGCGCGATGCTGGGACGCGCGGCCTATCAGGAGCCGTGGCAGCTGCTTGCCGTCGATTCCGTGCTGTTCGGCGAGGCCGCGCCGTATGCTGCAATGAAGGACGTGTTCGCGGCGATGATGCCCTATATCGAGGCGCAGCTTGCGCAGGGGACGCGGCTGCACGCCATCACGCGGCATTTCGTCGGCGCGTTCCACGGTGTCCCGGGCGCGCGTGCGTTCCGCCGTCATCTGGCGGAGAACGGCGTCACGCCGGGTGCCGGTGCGGACGTGCTGCGCGACGCGATTGCGCTGGTCGATGATCGCGTGCCGGCCTCGGTTGCCGCCTGAACGGACGCTGCCCCGTTCTAGCCTGAAGCCGCGAATATCTGCTGCATTATGCGGGCGACGGCTTGGCCCATCTCGTCGCCTTCTTCGCGCAAGCCCGCCATCGTGCCTGCGGCATCGGCGCCCGGTTTATTCTGGCCGAGTTTCTCGACGCATTCGAGCCGGCACGGACCGATGCGAAAGGCGACGATGCCGCCGAGAAGCCGCGTGACCAGATCTTGCGGCGCGTCGCTCAGCCGCCACCGACTTCTTCAACAGCCTGTTAGACGAATTGTGGATTTGTGCCACGGAAGGAGTGGGGCAATCTGCCGCATCGGAGCGCTGCGGCCACTGCATCTTGCGATGCGGGAAAACAGAGAGCCGCCTCGCGCGCCCAATTCCAAACAGCGATGTCAAATCGCCCGTGATCTGTGGTCGTGATCGCCTCACGATCATTCGGGGCTGCTGGAGTGACTTTGTCTTCATGAAATAACGTCCGCTAAAAATGCAAAACCGGGAGGTCTGGAATGGCTACGATTCGGGTGTCGATCAATCGTCGCACGCTCATCAAGTCCGGATTCGCTCTGGCCGGCAGCCAGGTGATTGGCGCGCCCTTCATCGTCAAATCGCTCGCGGACGAGCCGATCAAGATCGGAATGGTCAATCCGCTGACCGGCGTGCTGTCTGCGCTGGCGCAAAGTGAGGTCGACGGCGCTCGATACGCCGAAGCCGAAATCAACAAGAAGGGCGGCATTCTTGGCCGCCAGGTCCAGCTCCTGGTCGAAGATTCCGCGAACGATGTCGGCACCGGCGTGCAGAAGACCCGAAAGCTGATCGATCGCGACAATGTCGCGGTCATCCTCGGCGACGTGAATTCCGGCATCGCCTATGCGATGTCACAGGTCACCAACGAGAAAAAGATCTTCCATATCGTTCCCGGCGGCCACACCGATCCGATCACCGGAACGAGCTGCAAGTGGAACGTCTTCCGCATCTGCAACACCACGACGATGGACGCCAATGCGGTCACGCCGGAACTGGTAAAGAAGTTCGGCAAGAAGTGGTTCTTCATCACGCCGGACTATGCCTACGGCCACACCTTGCAGGATGCCTTCATCAAGGCGCTGAAGAAGGCAGGCGGGACATTCGAGGGCGACATGCTCCCGATCAACAACACCGATTTCTCCGCGACGCTGATCAAGGCGAAGGCCTACAAGCCGAACGTTCTGCTCAACAACATGGGCGGCCTCACGCAGATCAATTGCATGAAGCAATTCACGCAGTTCGGCATGCAGAAGGAAATGGCGCTTGGCGGCGCGCTGTTCGAGCTGGAAAGCGTCAAGGGATGTCCGCCCGACGCGCAGACCGGGTGGTGGACCATGGAGTGGTGGTGGAACCAGCCCAAGGTGCCTGAGGTCGTCAAGTTCGTCAGCGATTTCCGCGCTGCCACCAAGAAGACGCCCTCCGCGCGCGACTGGTTCGGATACGTGGGGATGCACACGGTCCGGTTGGCGGCAGAGAAGGCGAAGTCACTTGAAGGTCCGAAGATGGCGAAGGCACTGGAAGACCTCGAGCTGCCGCCGGACGTCGCGTTGCAACCTGGAAAGGTGCGCTACCGTGCCGGAGATCATGAATTGATGCCGAACATCTTCGTCGGCGAGGTTCATCCGCCGAAGGGCGAGCCGGATGATCTTTTCGCAGTCTCGGCGCTCGTTCCGGGCGAGGAGGCCGCGGGCTCGGTCGCGGACACCGGCTGCAAGATGGTGGCGCCGGCCTGATCCAAGCCGCGGGCTGAACACTCACGAGGGCCGAGGGCCGGATGTTTCAAGTCATACTCTTCAACGTCACCAATGGTCTCATCATCGGTGCGTTCTACGTGCTGATGGCGCTCGGTCTTTCCCTGATCCTCAACCTCAGCAACGTCATCAACTTCGCGCACGGCAACTTCCTGGCGCTCGGCGGCTATCTTGCTTTCACGCTGTCGCCGGCGCTGGGTTACTGGGGCGCGTTGCTGGTCTCGCCTTTCATCACCGCGCTGATCGGTCTTGCGGTCGAGCGGTTGATGATCCGGCGCGTCTATAACCGCGATCCCGTCTACAGCCTGTTGCTGACATTCGGCTTCGCCTTCGTGATGCAGGATGCGGCTCGCTATATCTGGGGACCGAACGGACTGCCGCTCGGGTTGCCGGAGTTCCTGTCGCAGCCGATCAGCCCGACGCTGTTCTTCATCACCTGGTATCGCGTCTTCATGGTCGGCGTCGTGATCGTTGCGGTGCTCGGACTGTTCGCGTTCCTGCGCTACACGCAAGTCGGCATCCGCATCCGGGCAGGTACGCTCGACCTCGAGACGGTGGCGTCGCTCGGGGTCAACATCAGCCTGTTGCGGACGTTCAATTTCGCGCTCGGCTGCCTGCTGGCGGGGCTGAGCGGCGTGCTGGCCGCCGGGCAGATCGGCCTCAATCCCAATATGGGCGACGATCTGCTGATGCCGAGCTTCATCGCGATCATTGTCGGCGGCGTCGGCAGCCTGATCGGCACGCTGTTCGGCGGACTGCTGATCGGCGTCGCGGCAGCGCTGACGACCGTCTTCTATCCGTCGGCAAGTGAGGCCGTGATCTACGCCATCATGATGATCGTGCTCCTCGTTCGTCCGCGAGGCCTGATGGGCGAGGAAGGAATGATGGCATGAGTGCTGAGATCGGCACGGGCGCAACCGCCGGGGCGATTGGTACGAGGCGGACCCCGGCCGTTCCGAAATGGGTCATGCTCGCCGTCGTCTGGGCCATTCTGATCGCGGTTCCCTACTGGCTCCCATTGCTCGGCGGTTACACAGCGCTCGCCGGGCGGGTGCTGGTGTTCGGGCTTGCCGCGATGGGGCTGAACCTGTTGCTGGGCTTCACCGGCGTCCTGAGTTTCGGCCATGCCGCCTATTTCGGGCTTGGCGCCTATGGTGCCGGACTCACGTTGCGATATCTCGCCCACAGCACGCCGCTTGCCATGTTGCTGGGGACGCTGCTGGGCGGGCTGGCCGGGACCCTGTTCGGTCTTTTGATCGTGCGCCGCCGCGGCGTCTACTTTGCGATGTGCACGATCGCGTTCGGGCAGCTTTGGTACTATCTCGCCTATAGCTGGAACGACTTCACCGGCGGCTTTGACGGCTTGCGCGATTTTCACCGCGAGCCGATCGGATTTGGTCCGCTGACGCTCGACATCACCGACGGCGGCAACAAGTTCTATTTCTTCCTGCTCGCCGTCTTCGCCCTCGCCGTAGGTCTGATGGGCCTGCTGGTCCGCTCTCCATTCGGCCACACCTTGCGGGCAATCCGGGAGAACGAGCGTCGCGCGCGCTTCCTGGCTATCCCCGTCGAACGTCAGATCTGGCTGTCGTTCTCCATCTCCTGCTTCTTCACCGCGCTTGCGGGCACCCTTTACGCGCTCCTCAACAACTTCGCCGATCCGCTGGCGCTGCACTATTCGCTGTCAGGCTATCTGGTCGTGATGTGCGTGATGGGCGGCATGCGGACGTTCTGGGGGCCACTGGTCGGCGCCGCGGTGTTCGTGGTGCTGCAGGACTACATCTCGTCGATGACCGTGAACTGGATGTCCTTTGTCGGCGCGATCTTCGTGATCGTCGTGCTGTTCTTTCCGCGCGGCCTGCTCGGCATGCGGCGCACGCGCAAATCGGTGTGACCATGCTCGAGGTTCGCAACATCACCAAGCGCTTCGGCAATCTGGTCGCCGTGAAGGACGTGTCGATGTCCGTCAGGCCCGGTGAACTGCGCGCCATCATCGGCCCGAACGGGGCGGGCAAGACCACCTTTTTCAACATGATCAGCGGCTACTTTCCGCCGACCAAGGGATCAATCCTGTTTCAGGGCAAGGACGTGACGCATGTCCCGGCGCACCTGCGGGTCGGACTTGGCATGGGTCGCACGTTCCAGATCACGGAGGTCTTTCCGGAGCTGACCGTCCACGAGAACGTGCTGACCGCGGCGGAAGTCGCGGCGCGGCAGACGTTGCACATGCTGCCGAACCGGGCCGACGCAAAGCTTGCCAACGACGTTGCGGCCGAAATGCTGGCGCTGGTAGGGCTCGGTGCCAAGGCGGACCGGCTGGTCGGCGAGCTCTCCCACGGTGACCAGCGGACCACCGAGATCGCAATGGCGCTGGCGCAACTGCCGCGCCTGTTGCTGCTCGATGAACCGACGGCGGGCATGGGCGATCAGGAGACGTACGAGATCACGACGCTCATTCGTCGCCTGCACAAGGAGAGGAACTACACCATCGTTCTGATCGAGCACGATATGCGCGTGGTGTTCCACCTAGCCGACTACATCACGGTGCTCGATCAGGGCGGCTTGCTGGCCGAGGGAAGGCCCGACGAGATCGCGGCATCCGAGGCGGTGCAGGCAGCCTATCTCGGAGAGAGCCAATGATGCCGCTGAAGGTTGAGGGTTTGCAGACGTTCTACGGCAAGAGCCACATCCTTCACAATGTCGGCCTGACCGTGAACGAAGGCGAGATCGTCGTGCTGCTTGGCCGCAATGGCGCCGGCAAGACGACAACGCTCCGCAGCATCATGGGACTGACCCCGCCACGCGACGGCCATGTGAAGCTGTTCGGGATCGACGCGACCCGGATGTCGCCCTACCAGGTGGCGGGACTGGGCGTAGGTTACGTGCCGGAAGGCCGCAAGATCTTCGCCAACCTGACCGTCGAGGACAATCTGCGGGTGCCGGTCGCGCGGCCGGGCCCCTGGGACACCAAGCGCGTATTCCAGACCTTCCCGCGGCTCGCGGAGCGGCGGGACAATCGCGGCCGCCAGCTGTCCGGCGGCGAGCAGGAGATGCTGTCGATCGCGCGAGCATTGCTGCTCAATCCAAAACTTCTCCTGCTCGACGAGCCGAGCCAGGGCCTCGCGCCGCTGATCGTCAAGGAAGTCTTCCAGATCATCCAGACGATGCGCAAGGAGGGGATTTCGGTGCTCCTGGTCGAGCAGAACGTTCGCGTCAGCCTGGGCATCGCAGATCGCGCCTATGTGTTGGATGACGGTGCCATCATCTACAACGGCAGCGCCGCCGAGCTTGCAAACGACGAGGAGCGCGTCCGCTCGATGGCTGGCGCCAGCGCAAAGGAATGGGCCATCGGCGACCACGAGAGCGCGATGCGATGATGCCCGAAACATTTGCAATCTTCACAGCAGGAGGGAAATGATGCTGACTTTCGTCGAAGGACATCCCAACACCGATGCCGTGACGTTCTACGTGATTGCCGCGATCACGCTCGCCATCCTGCTCTATCGCTTCCACACGCGGCGGGTGTGAGGCCACACCTCGTGGCCTGGGGGAGCAACGATCCGGATCCGGTCGTCGTCCGCGAAGCTCCGCGTTGCGTTGTCACGCATGCCGTCGGCGTTAGTCGTTCTGCGGCTGCTGCTCGCGCGGACGCCGCGTGACCTTTTGCGCGACCTTCAGGAAGTTGAAGATGTGCGGCATCCGGTTGTCGCGCCGGTAGTTCAGCGAAAGTGCGGTCCCGGGATTATGACCCTCGTAGGGGCGATAGGCGACGCCGGGTCGTTCCGATTGCGAGACTGATTTCGGCACCAATGCGATGCCCACCCCGACCGACACCAGGCTGATCGCGGTCTGATAGTCCTGAGCCAGCACCTGCGATTTGGGAATGAAGCCTTCTTCGAGGCAGATGTTGAGGATGTGGTCGGCAAAGCTCGGGCGCGGCTTGCGCGGATAAAGGATGAACGTCTCGGCCTTCAGCGCCGATAGCCGCGTGACCTGCTGTTCGAGCAGGGGCGAGGTGTCGGGCAGAGCGAGGATCAGCGGCTCCTGCAACAGCGGTTCCGACTTCAACTCCTCGTCCTCGAGCGAGGGCCGGGCAACGGCGATATCGATCTCGCGCTGGATCACGGCGCGCTTCTGCTCGGCGTTGTTCATCGCCGACAACGCGAGCTCCACGTCCGGATAGGCGGAACGAAACGCCTTGATCACATTGGGCAGGACGCCGTAGGTCGCGGACCCGACGAAGGCGACGCGCAGGTGACCCGAAAAGCCGTCTCCGATCCGCTTGATCTCGCGGTGCGTTCGATCCAGCCGCTCCAGCACGTCGCGCGCGCGGTCCAGCAGCACGCTGCCGGCCTGGGTCAATCGGATCTGGCTCCGGCTCCGGTCGATGAGCATGACGCCGAGATCGCTCTCGAGTTGCGCGATCTGCCGGCTGAGCGGCGGCTGGGCGATCGCGAGCCGCGACGCGGCACGGCCAAAATGCAGTTCCTCGGCGACGGCGACGAAATAGCTCAGTCGTCTGAGATCCATGACATCGTCGCGGCCGGTCACGGGCTAGCCAAACGGTTGCTTGCGCGCTTCCTGGGAAGCTGCGGGGAAGGCCGGCCGGGCTTCGTGGCGATCGTGCATCGGCGCAAGAGTGAGATGATGGTTCCGATGCGAAGACTGGGCGTGGGCCCCCGGTTTGTCAATTGTCCGCAGGCAGAGCGCCATCTGCCTAGTCCTTGCGGGCGAAGACGCGGATCTTGTCTTCATCGACCTCGACGCCGAGACCGGCGCTATCCGGGACGCAGATCTCGAATTCGTCGAACTTGATCGAGGTGGTGACCAGATCCTCCACGAGGATTCGCGGGCCGAAATGCTCGGTGCCCCATTCGAGCTTCGGCAGCGTGCAGAATGCGGCGAGATGCGCTGCCGCGCCGATGCTGCTTTCCAGCAAGCAGCCGCCATAGAGCTCGAGACCATGCGCAGCCGCAACCGCCGCGGCGCGCTTCATCTCGAACAGGCCGCCGCTTTTGACGAGCTTCAGGGAGTAGACGCTGCCGCAGCCCATCGTCGCAGCGCGAGCGACCTCTTCCTTGGTGAAGGCAGCCTCGTCGACGAGGAGTGGAATCGAGGTCCGCGCGGCAACGCGGGACATCGCCTCCAGTTGCAACGCTGAAACCGGCTGCTCGACGAGGGCGACATCCAGCTCTTCCAGCGCAGGCATGAACCGGACGCACTCGGCTTCGCTCCAGCCCTGATTGACATCGACGATCAAGCGCACGTCGTTACCGAGGCCGCTACGCAAGGCTTCAAGGCGCTTCAAATCACTTTGCGGCCGGTTGAAGCCGAACTTGATCTTGAATTGCCGGTGCTCGCGCCGTCGAAGCTTCTCTTTGGCTTCCTCCAGCTCCTGGCCGCTGTCGCCCGAAGCCAGCGCCCAGATAACCTCCATGCGCTCGCGCACCGCACCGCCGAGCAAGCTGCTGGCCCGAAGGCCAAGCGTCTTGCCGGCGGCGTCGAGGAGCGCGGACTCGATCGCGCCCTTGGCGGCATAGTTGCGGGTGGCGGCCTTGCCCATTCGGATAGCATTGGCTTCGAACGCCAGAGCAGATTGGCCGCGGAGGGCCGGCGCGAGATAGGTCATGACCGTGGCCCGGATCGATTCCACGCTTTCCTCGGCCCAGCGCGGCCCGCCGAGGGTCGAGGCTTCGCCAATTCCAGATACGCCATTTTCGAGCAGGACCCGCACCAGCACATAGCTCTGATGCGTGACCTCCGTGTTCGAAAGCCTGTGCCGGCGGCGCGTTGGGGCGTCCACGATTGTTGTGTCGATGCTGCGGATCGCAGTGTCCTTCGCGGGCGTCCGCATCTGTTCCACAGGCTCGGCGATGTCGATAAGGGCGCGCCCCATAGGTCCTCACTTGTCGGATCGAGAGATGATCCTGCCAAGCCTAGCGCGGCTTGGCAGGACGCAGCGGGTACTACTCCGCCGCAACGAGTTGCTCGGCAGCCGCCTTCTTGAGCTTGAAGTCGAAATCGAGCACGAGGTCGGTATCGGCGCCTTCCGGCGCCTTCCTGAACTTGCCGATCAGGCTCTGCTTGACGGCGAAGACCGAGTCGTTGTCAAGGTACTTGGTCTCGGAATCGTAGATCTGCGAGATCAGCGATTGATAGCCGTCCTTCGACAGCATGAAGTGGATATGGCCGGGGCGCCAGGGATGGTGGCCCATGTATTTCAGAAGCTCGCCGCCTGCGCCGTCATAGGGGATCGGATAGGGCTCGGGGCGAAGCGCCACGAACGCGTATTCGCCATTGGTATCGGTCAAGAGTCGGCCGCGCAGATTGTAGGCCGGCTGCTCCGGATCCTGCAGGTCGTAAAGGCCGTTCGGCGCGTCTTCCCAGACGTCGATCGTGACGCCCTCGATCGGCCGTCCCGCTGTGTCGGTAATCCGCCCCGCGACCCGGACGGTTTGCGCGTTGTCGAACGTCTTCTTGATGATGGACGCGCCCTTGGGCAGGATCGGCGGGTTCTCGCGGTAGAACGGTCCGAGGACGGTGGATTCGCTCTCGCCATCAGTGATGCGATGGTCGAGCATGTCGACCAGCACCTCTACGCCGAGAATGTCCGCGATCAGGATGAACTCATTGCGCTTCTCGTCCGAGATATCACCGGCGCGCCGGAGGAATTCGCACGCGGCGAACCATTCCGGGAAGGTCAGATCGACCTCTCTGCAGAAATCATGCAGGTGACGGATCAGGCTCGTCAGGATCCGACGGTTGCGCGGTGGAATGTCATTCGAGAGCGCTCCAATCACGATATCGGTAATACTGTCCTTGTTGACGTTCAGCATGGTCGTTCCTCCTTTTTTCGTTCGGTTGGGTGGTCTGCGTGTTGTTCTCGGGGAAATCGCGTCTGTCGGCCACTCTCACCAGATGAACTCGTAGCCGGCATGATCCAGCAGCGGTGGTGCAGGGTGCGGGTCGGCGAGGCTGCCGAAGCGGCCACGGAAAAACAGCAGCGGTCGCTTGCTATGGTCCAGCGACATCTCGCGGACATGGCCGAGAAAAATGGTGTGGTCTCCCGCGACGATCGCATCGGCGAGATCAGTCACGAAATAGGCGGCCGCATCGGCGATGACAGGCAGGTCGTTGCGTCGTTCGAAGATGTCGCAGAGATCGAGCTTGGGCTTGCCGGCGAAATGCCAGGCGAGATCCTCCGTGCCCTCGGCCAGCACGCTGACCGCAAAGCGGTTCGTTTTGTGAATGTTGGAGAGCATCTTGGCATTCTTGGCGACCGAGATCGCCACCAACGGCGGATCGAGCGAGACCGACATGAAGGCATTGGCCGTCATGCCGTGATCGCGTCCGTCGCAATGCGTCGTGATGATCGTGACGCCGGTGCCGAATTGACCACAGGCATTGCGCAACTCTCGCGGATCGATGGCGTTCATTGGCTTGCCACCCCGAGTTGGACCAGATCGGATCGGCTGGCCGGTGGTGCGGTCACGATATCTTTCCAGTTTTCGAGCGCGGCCGCGGCGGCCGCAAGGCCGGATCGTCGCAGGGTTCGGATGCGGCTGCTCGACACGATTTCGCCATTGCCGCAGCGCACGGGCGGCAGAATGTGCGTGTTGAAGTGTTGCCGCAGCAGCAGGGCAGTGCCGCCCTTGCAGGACCCGAAGCGGAAATCTTCGCCGACGATCACCTCACGAGGCCGCAAGCGTTGCAACTCGGCCAGGAAGTCGGCCGCGGTGCGCTGCACGTACATCTGGTTGAAGCCGGCAACGATGACGTGATCTGGTGCGAATGTTGCGATGCGCTCGAGCTTTTCGTCCAACGATATCAACGGCTCGGCCTGGCCAAAATAGACCTTCGGCGGAGGATCGAAGGTGTAGACCACGGCGGGAACGCCATGCCACTGCGCTGCCGCAATCGTTTGCCGTAGCAGCTCCTGATGACCGCAGTGAACGCCGTCAAACGCGCCGACCGTCACGACGCTGGCGTCGAGGGCCAATTGCCCGTCGCGATGGAAAGCGACAGCCGAGCTGTCAAAATCCTTGCCCATGGTTCGCTCCCTTGCCGAGTTGTGCGGTTGTTTTGTCCGCTACGGCGTCGCGTTGGCCGGAAGGTCGCTGCCGTCAGGTCCGCGCCACGTAGTCATAGCGCGATTGCGGCGCTCTGCGCGGTATTGCGTGATACCTTTCGCCGGCTCCGGTAGAGCGCGTAGGTCTTCGTCCGATGTCGCGCCGACCAAGAGCGTGACGAATGTTCGCGGATGGTTGCGGCACCGCCCGCCCATCCGGCGACGCAAGCGGAGGAGATACGTCCATGACCACTGCAGCTGCCCTGCGGGCCGATGCGCCCGCGTCGACGACCAGCGTCTATACCGGTGCGGAATTCCTCGACAGCATCCAGGACGGCCGAGAGATCTACATCTACGGTGAGCGCGTCAAGAACGTCACTGAACATCCCGCCTTTCGCAACTCGGCCCGGATGGTGGCGCGCTGGTACGACCGCTTTCATGAGAAGAAGGATCAGATCGGCGTCCTGACCGACACAGGCTCGGGACAGTTGACCCATCCGTTCTTCCTGGGTTCGAGAACGGCCGAGGATCTGATCAGGGGCCGCGACGCGATCGCCGACTTGCAGAAAGTTGCGTTCGGCTGGATGGGCCGCTCGCCGGACTACAAGGCGGCGTTCCTCGGCACCCTGGGTGCGAATTCAGGCTTCTATGGTGAGTACGCCGGCAACGCGAAGAAATGGTATGCCCGGACCCAGGAACGGCTCGACTTCTGGAATCACGCGATCGTCAATCCGCCGATCGATCGCGATCGGGCGATCGAGGACGTGCGCGACGTCTTCATGCATGTCGAGAAGGAGACAGATGCTGGCCTGATCGTCTCCGGCGCCAAGGTCGTCGCGACCGGGTCGGCGCTGACGCATTACAATTTCATCGCGCATTACGGCATCCCGATCAAGGACAAGTCCTTCGCGCTGATCTTCACGGCCCCGATGGATGCGAAGGGTGTCAAGCTGATTGCCCGCTCGTCGTACGAGTTCACAGCGGCCGCGACCGGCTCGCCGTTCGATTATCCGCTGTCCAGCCGCTTCGATGAGAACGACTCCATTCTCGTCTTCGACAAGGTTCTGGTGCCCTGGGAGAACGTCTTCGTCTATGGCGACGTCGACAAGATCAACCAGTTCTTCCCGGCGTCCGGATTCATTCCGCGGTTCACGTTGCACGGCGTGACACGCCTTGCCGTCAAGCTTGACTTCATCGCCGGCCTGTTCTCGATGGCGGTCGAGGCGACCGGGTCGAAGGATTTTCGCGGTGTCCAGACAGCCGTGGGAGAGGTGATCGCCTGGCGCAACCTGTTCCATGGCATTGCCGATGCGATGGTGAAGTCGCCGATCGCCTGGCAGGGGACCGAGGGATACAACCTTCCCAACCTGAACTATGGGCTAGCCTATCGTGTGTTTGCGCCCATGGCTTATCCGCGGATCAAGGAATTGATTGAGCGTCATGTCGCCAGCGGCTTGATCTACCTGCCGTCGAGCTCGGCTGACCTCGAGAGCGACGCGATCCGGCCCTATCTGGACCGCTTCGTACGCGGCTCCAACGGTTATGCGGCCATCGATCGGATCAAGCTGCTCAAGTTGCTCTGGGACGCGGTCGGCTCGGAATTCGGCGGCCGGCACGAGCTCTATGAGCGGAACTATGCAGGCAACTACGAGAACCTGCGCGTCGAGACGCTGATGGCTGCGACTGCAACCGGCGACCTTGGCGCCATGCAGGACTTCGTGCGCAACTGCATGAGTGACTATGATGTATCGGGGTGGACGGCGAAGGATCTCGTCAATCCCGATGACATCAACCTTGTCAGCCGCGGTCTGGTGCAGGGCTGACGATCTGGTAGACAGGCCAATGGAGCCGCCATGATCGCATGGCGGCTCCGGGTCGTTTTGCCCTGTCGCCTCACTGTTCGAGAAGGAGTTCAGCGTCATGCTGTTTCATGTCGAGATGGACGTGCGGATTCCGCACGATCTTCCGGTCGAGAAGACCGATGCACTGAAGCAGGCGGAACGCGCCAGCGCCATGGAACTGCAACGCACGGGCGCTTGGCGTCACCTTTGGCGGGTGGCCGGCCGCTACGCCAATGTCAGCATATTCGATGTGTCAGGCCCGCAGGAGTTGCACGACATCCTGTCCAGCCTGCCGCTGTTTCCGTTCATGGAGATACGGGTCACGCCGCTGTGCCGGCATCCGTCGTCGATTCACGACGACGACCGATAGGCGCTAGAGCATGATCCGGAAAAGTGTGAAGCGGTTTTCCGAAAAGATCATGCTCAAACAAGAAGCTAAAGCGCGATGACGATTCAACCTGATCTCATCGCGCTTTAGTCGACGGCCGTATGCGGCCGCCGATGGCTGCGCGACGACAGTTCGGGGTAGCCGGTCAGCATCAACTTGTCGGAGCGCACGCCCCAGCTTTCGAGTCGGTCGAGGAAGCTCATGCCGAGCAGGTTGGTCTTCATCTGGCCGCGCTGCACCACCAGCGCGGGGACCGATTTCTCGACCAGCTTGCCGACGGCGAGCCGATCGAGCGTCAGCCGCGCCGCCTTGGTGTGACCGCCGGCGGTTTCGAGATCGACATTGTATTCGAGCATCTCGGTCGGCAGGCCGATCGCCTTCGCAGTTTCCCAGGTCAGCACGACCGAGGTTGCTCCGGTGTCGATCACCATCGGCGCGCTGACGCCGTTGATCTTGGCGCGGAACGCGAACTCGCCGCCTTGGCTGCGTGCGATCTCGACCGCAGGAGCGGGCACCGCGGACGGGCTGCTGCTCCGGCCGAGGATCTGGGTGATGTTTTCCCGGGCGCGCGCGATCTGGTTGGGATCGCCATAGGCGACGACCGCGCCGGCGGTTGCCATCAGCATCAGGAGGATAAGGAGGATGCGGCTCACCGCGCGCCTCCCCGCATCGCGCTCACGCGCGCTGCGGACGTGGCTCCATGCGCTCGAGCCCGGCATCCGTCATGCGCGCCGGCAGCGACGCCATCAGCGCCAGCCGTTCTGCGCTCTCCATCTTGTGCCAGCGCGCGATCTCCGGAAGCGTGCGACCGCATCCGAAGCAGAGCTTCGTCCTGGGGTCCATCATGCAGACTGCGATACACGGCGTTTCTGGGCTCATTCTTCAGTGTTGAACGGTTTCAGCCGTTTGTGCAAGTCATCAGCCTATAGTCCGGTGCCGGCACTCATGATCGACTTGCGCCGCACGCGCTTCCGGTCGGCGCTCGGCGACGTCTCCATGGGCTCCGGCTGCATCGGCGGCGCGTCCTCGGACATCGGCGCCAGCGCGCTCATCACGCGTTCCGGCGGAAGCGTGACGATCACCTCGGTGCCGATGCGCAGTTTCGATTTCAGCGTGAAGGTGCCGCCGTGCATGTCGATCAGGCTTTTCGCGATCGGCAACCCAAGGCCCGCGCCCTGTTCCGCCGATTTGATCGAGTTGGAGCCTTGGCCGAACGAGGCCAGCACGACCGGAATCTCGTCCTCGGCGATACCGGAACCGGTGTCCTTGACGCTCAGATATTGCCCGCCGGATGCGGTCCAGCCAACCTTCAGCCAGATCTCACCACCTTGCGGCGTGAACTTGATCGAGTTGGAGAGCAAATTGAGCACGACCTGGCGGATGGCGCGCTCGTCGCCCCAGATCCTCGGCATACCGTGTTCGAACACCTCGTGGATTGTGATGCCGCGGCTGGAGGCGCGCAGCTTCAGGAGATGGTGGCAGTCGGCGACGACATGCACCAGCGCGACCGCTTCCTCGTTCAGCTCGTAGCGGCCGGCCTCGATGCGCGACAGGTCGAGGATCTCATTGATGAGGTTGAGCAGGTGCACGCCGGAATTATGGATGTCGGCGGAATACTCCTTGTAGACCGGCACCGTGTGCCCGCCGAAGATCTCGCTCTTCATCACCTCGGAGAAGCCGAGGATCGCATTGAGCGGCGTGCGCAGTTCGTGGCTCATCTGGGCGAGGAAGCGCGACTTGGCGACGTTGGCGGATTCGGCGCGATGCCGCGCTTCGTCGGAGATCGCCTTCGCCTGTTCCAGTTCGCCGATCAGGGCGTCCTTTTCGGCGCGGGCCTCCAGCGTCGCCAGCGTGGTCGAATGCAGGCGATGCGCAAGCAGCGCGAAATAACCCTCGGCGGCAATCGCGAGCAGGGCCAGCACGTAGTTGTCGAAGGAACCGCGCAGCACGAGATCGAGTGCGATCGCCACTGTGACCGGGATCGTCGCCGCGAGCGCCGCGATCGGCAGGCTCGCCGCCAGCATGCTCGACACCGCGATCACCAGCAGCATCATGAACATCATCAGCGTGTTGGAGGCGAGGTCGCGGCCGGCGGGATGGATCAGGATCGCGGTCCAGCACAGGCCGTAGAGCAGGTCGAGCAGCACGAAGCGCGTGCGCCATTTGCGTGTCGTCGCGACCGAGGGCTGTTCGGCAAGGAAGCGGGAGCAACTGCGGATGATCGCGGCATGGACGCAGAGCATGCCGCAGGTCCACGCGGCGGCGATGATCGGTTGCATCCAGACGCCAAACAGCACGCCGGTTGCAACCACGAGCAGCATGACGACGTAGGAAGCCGACATCCGGGTCTGGGCGTATTGTCTGAGGAGTTCGGCGTCGAAGGCGGGACGGGTTCCACTGGTTGACGTTAACCGATCGCGTGCCTCGCGCACCCGCTGCGCAGCGATGCGCCGGCTGTTCACCGGCGCCGTCACCTGAGGTCCTGCCGGAAGCTGTACAACTTCAGGCTTTTCTGCGGGATTACTCATCAACAACACAAAATCCTGCCCGCGAACCGCGCGGGCTTTTTGCATTGTCTATCTGTGACGCCAAATCATTAAGCGATGACTTAAAGAGCTAAAGAAACTCGTTAACGGGGAGTAAAATTAACTTTTGGCCTTGCAGGCAATGGGACCGCGGCAAGCCCGGTAACCGGTCGATCTGCAGGCCGCCGATGGGCGCGGCCGGGCCGCGCCCATGTGTTCGTTCCGGAGCCGGATCTTAGCGCTGCAACCGAGCCAGCAGGCTCGACGTATCCCAGCGCTTGCCGCCCATCTTCTCGACCTCGGCATAGAACTGGTCGACCAGCGCGGTGGCGGGCAGGGTGGCGCCGTTGCGGCGGGCTTCTGCAAGTGCAATCGAGAGGTCCTTGCGCATCCACTCAACCGCGAAGCCGAAATCGTACTTGCCCTCGTTCATGGTCTTGTAGCGGTTCTCCATCTGCCAGGATTGCGCTGCGCCTTTGGAGATGGTTTCGATCACGGCGGCAACGTCGAGGCCGGACTTCTTGGCGAAGTGGATGCCCTCCGACAGGCCCTGAACGAGGCCTGCGATGCAGATCTGGTTGACCATCTTGGTGAGCTGGCCGGCGCCTGCCGGGCCGAGCAGCTTGCACATCCGCGCATAGGCGCCGGTGATGATCGGCTCCGCGCCCGCGTAGGCGTCTTCGGTACCGCCGCACATCACGGTCAGCACGCCGTTCTCGGCACCGGCCTGGCCGCCGGACACCGGCGCGTCGACGAACTTGAATCCGGCGGTGGTGGCGGTGGCATCGAGCTCGCGGGCGACTTCGGCAGAGGCGGTGGTGTGGTCGACGAAGGTCCCACCCTTCTTCATGCCGGCGAATGCGCCGTCGGGTCCGATCGTGACCGAGCGCAGGTCGTTGTCATTGCCGACGCAGCACATCACGAAATCCTGGCCTTCGGCGGCAGCCTTCGGCGTCGGCGCAGTCTTGCCGCCGAACTTGTCGGCCCATTCCTTCGCCTTCGCTGCGGTCCGGTTGTACACGGTGACCTCATGGCCGCCCTTTTTCACGAGGTGCCCCGCCATCGGGAAACCCATTACGCCGAGACCGAGAAAAGCGACTTTAGCCATGTGTGCTACCTTGTATTTGCCTTGGTGATCGCGCCCCGAGGCCGCGCCGGCAAGGTCGGGGCGGGCGGGGCATTTCTTCCATGGAGGGAGCCGCACCATACCCCCTGCGCAGCGGAGGGCAACGGCTTCGTTGGATGGCAGGTCCGGTTTTATGCTAGGATCGGGCCACCAGGGAGTTTCAAAGAACCTCACAAGAAGGGAGTGTATCGCATGGGCGTGAGCGTGGGCGTGCTCGATCATTTCAACATCAGGACCCGGAATCTCGCCGATACGGTCCGATTCTATGAGGACATTCTGGGCCTGGAAAAGGGCGCGCGGCCGAACTTCGCGTTCCCCGGCGCATGGATGTACAGCGAGGGCAAGGCGGTGGTGCATCTGGTCGATATTTCGAAGACCGACGAGGCACAAAAGCCTGACTCCGGCGTCGTCCATCATGTGGCCTTTGCCAGCCAGGGCTTTGCCGGGATGAAGACCCGCCTGCAGTCCAAGGGCATGGAGTTCGACTCGCGCCAGGTTCCGGGCGGCGATCTTTGGCAGATCTTCGTGAACGACCCCAATGGGGTCATGATCGAGCTGAATTACGAGGCGGCCAAGGAAGAGGCCGGTGCGGCGCCCGCCGAGCGCCGGGATGACGTCGGAGCGAGGTAGCCTTTTGCGCCGCAACGCTCTATGGGTCGCATCCGAACTTCTTTAGGAGATGCGCGGTGAGCGTGACGCAACAACAGGTCCTCGATTGCCTTGCCAAGGTGATGTCGCCGCGCGGCACAGCCTTGACCAACGCCAATGTGCTGTCGGCGATCACGGTCACCGACGGCAAGGTGTTCTTCTCGATCAACGTCGATGCCGCGGAGGCCCGGGCCTGGGAAAGCGTGCGTGCGCAGGCCGAGAATGCCGTCCGCGCCATTCCCGGCGTCAGCGTCGCGATGATCGCGCTGACCGCGGAACGCAAGCCGGGCAGTGCCGGAGCCGCGCCGCCGCGGCCGGCGGGNGGCGGCGTCCCGCCCGCGTCAGCGCATCGCCACCCACCGCAGGGCGCGGCCGGTTCGCCGATGTCGCGGCAGGCCGAGATCCCCGGCATCTCCGCGATCATCGCGGTTGCTTCCGGCAAGGGCGGGGTCGGCAAGTCCACTACTGCGCTCAATCTCGCGCTCGGCCTGCGCGACCTCGGACTGCGCGTCGGGCTGCTCGATGCCGACATCTACGGCCCGTCGGTGCCGCGACTGACCGGCATCCGCGAGAAGCCGCAGCTCAACGACGACAAGAAGATGATCCCGCTTCAGCGCTTCGGCCTGTCGATCATGTCGATCGGCTTCCTGGTCGAGGAAGACACCGCGATGATCTGGCGCGGGCCGATGGTGATGTCGGCGATCACCCAGATGCTGCGCGACGTCGCCTGGGGCACGCTCGACGTGCTCGTCGTCGACATGCCGCCGGGCACCGGCGATGCCCAGCTCACGCTCGCACAGAACGTCCCGCTCAAGGGCGCCATCATCATCTCGACGCCGCAGGATCTCTCGCTGATCGACGCGCGGCGCGGGCTTGCGATGTTCAAGAAGGTCAACGTGCCCGTGCTCGGCATCGTCGAGAACATGAGCTACTTCCAGTGCCCGCATTGCGGCACGCGCTCGGATATCTTCGGTCACGGCGGCGCCCGCCATGAGGCCGAGCGCCTGGGCGTGCCGTTCCTCGGCGAAATCCCCTTGCACATCGCGATCCGCACCTCCTCCGATGCCGGCAACCCCGTGGTGGAGAGCGAGCCGGACGGCCCGCACGCGGCGATTTACCGCGCAATCGGAGCCAAGGTCCGCGAGCAGCTGCAAGGCGCGATCGCTGCGGCTTGAGGCTGCTTTTCCCTAGAGATTTGCTGCGTCATCAGACTTTCGTTTAATGGGCGCAGTCATGCCATTGTCGCGTTTCCGTGAAGGCGCTTCCGTGTTAAACGCCGAGCCAGAGCGCCCCGGTAGCCTTTGAATCGCCTTGCCGGAGGAGATGCTTGCGGTCACTGGGAAACGCCCCTCAAGGAGATGCCTTACGATGAAGCGTCGTGATTTTCTGAAAGTTTCCGCGGCTGGTGCTGCCGCCACGGCCGTTGCCGCGCCGGCGATCGCGCAGTCGTCCCCCGAAATCAAGTGGCGCTTGACCTCGAGCTTCCCGAAGTCGCTGGACACCATCTACGGCGGCGCCGAGCAGCTCTCGAAGTACGTCGCCGAGATGACCGACAACAAGTTCCAGATCCAGGTGTTCGCGGCCGGCGAGATCGTCCCCGGCCTGCAGGCGCTGGATGCGACCTCGAACGGCACCGTCGAGATGTCGCACACCGTTGCGTACTACTACGTCGGCAAGGACCCGACCTTTGCGATCTACGCGTCGGTCCCGTTCGGCCTCAATGCCCGCATGCAGAATTCCTGGTGGTACCAGGGCGGCGGCCAGGAGCTCGGCAACGAGTTCTTCAAGAAGTTCGGCGTGATCGGCTTCCCCTGCGGCAACACCGGCACCCAGATGGGCGGCTGGTTCCGCAAGGAGATCAAGACAGTCGCCGACATGTCCGGCCTGAAATTCCGTATCGGCGGCATCGCCGGCCAGGTGCTGCAGAAGGTCGGCGTCGTGCCGCAGCAGCTCGCGGGCGGCGACATCTATCCGGCGCTGGAGAAGGGCACCATCGACGCCGCCGAGTGGGTCGGTCCCTATGACGACGAGAAGCTCGGCTTCCAGAAGGTCGCGAAGTACTACTACTATCCGGGCTTCTGGGAAGGCGGCCCGATGGTGCACGCCTACTGTAACCTCGAGAAGTGGAACGCGCTGCCGAAGAACTACCAGGCGATCCTCAGCAATGGCTGCGCCAACGCCAACAGCTGGATGGCCGCGCGCTACGACATGCAGAACCCGTCCGCGCTGAAGCGGCTGGTCGCCGGCGGCACGCAGCTGCGTCCGTTCACCAACGAAGTGCTCGAAGCCTGCCTCAAGGCGACCAACGAGCTGTGGGGCGAAATCTCGGCCAAGAACCCCGACTTCAAGAAGTCGATCGACGCCATGCAGGCCTACCGCTCCGACCAGTATCTGTGGTGGCAGGTCGCCGAATACACCTTCGACAGCTTCATGATCCGCTCGCGCACCCGCGGCTGATGCGTCTTTAAGCTTTAGCGCTTCGACTTAAGTAGCCCGGTCTTCGCGAGAAGGCCGGGCTTTTTGCGTCTGGCGTTCGGCAAGGGGATGTTCCATGCTCGGATCCAAGCCTCGGCACGAAGGCAGCGCGCGATCCGCGATGATCGCGACGATCAAGAAAAGCGGGCGATCACGACGAAACAGTCGGCGCCCTCGCGGACACAACCAAGGGGAGGACTGATATGAAGCGAAGGGATTTCATCAAAGTCACGGGGCTGGGCGTCGCAGGTGCCGCGACGGTTGCGGCGCCGGCGATCGCGCAATCGATGCCCGAGCTGAAATGGCGCATGACGACGAGCTGGCCGAAATCGCTCGACACGCTGCACGGCGGCGCCGAGCTTATGGCGAAGGTGGTGGGAGAGGCGACCGACAACAAGTTCCAGATCCAGACCTTTGCCGCCGGCGAGATCGTGCCGGGCCTGCAGGTGCTCGACGCCGTGCAGAACGGCACGGTCGAGATGGGGCACACCGCGTCCTACTATTACTTCGGCAAGGACCCGACCTTCACCTTCGGCTCCTCGGTGCCGTTCGGCCCGAACATGCGGCTCAACCAGGCCTGGTACATGCTGGGCGGCGGCAAGGAGCTGCTCAACGATTTCTACAAGAGCTACAACGTCACGTCGCTGCTGGCCGGCAACACCGGCTGCCAGATGGGCGGCTGGTTCCGCAAGGAGATCAACACGGTCGATGATCTGAAGGGCCTGAAATTCCGGATCGGCGGCTTTGCCGGCCGTGTAATGCAGAAGCTCGGTTGCGTGCCGCAGCAGCTCGCCGGCGGCGACATCTATCCGGCGCTCGAGAAGGGCACGATCGACGCTGCGGAATGGGTTGGTCCTTACGACGACGAGAAGCTCGGCCTGCACAAGGTCGCGCCGCATTATTACTATCCCGGCTGGTGGGAAGGCGGCCCGATGCTGCTGGCGATGATCAATCTCGACAAATGGAATGCGCTGCCGAAGTACTACCAGAACATCCTCGAGCAGGCCGGCCATCTCGCCAACAACTGGATGATGGCGAAATACGACACGGTGAATCCGACCTCATTGAAGAAGCTGCTCGCCGGCGGCGCCAAGCTGCATGCGTTCTCGCCGCCGATCATGGAGGCGAGCTTCAAGGCGGCGAGGGAGCTGCATGCCGAGGTCGCGGCCGGCAACGCCAACTTCAAGAAGGTGCTGGATTCGCTGATGGCTTATTCAAGCAGCGGATACCAGTGGTTCCAGGTCGCAGAGGTCGGCTACGACAATTTCATGGCGCGCCACGCGCAGACCTGATGATGGTCGTCTTCTCCTCTCCCCGCACGCGGGGAGAGGAGCGATCGCTCATCACTTCGACGCGACGTGGGTCTCGAACACGCAGGCCCGCCAGTCGCGGGTCGGACAATCGGTCGGCCAGCTGCCACCGAGCGCCAGGAACAGCGCTGCGGTGTCCGAGAGGCGCGTCGCCTGGGCCTGAACGCGGACGACCGCAGCCGTCAGATAGACTTGCTGCGCATTGAGCACGACCACCTGATTGACCTGCCCGAGAGCGAGCTGCTTCTGAATGATGTCGAGACTTGCCTTCGCGGCGAGTTCGGCCTTGACCGCAGCTTGCAAGGCGCGCGCGTCGGCCTGCAGGCTGCGCAAAGCGTCGGCGACGTTCTGCAGCGCCGTGACTACGGCTTGGCGATAGAGTGCGTCCGCCTGATCCACCGCGGCCTCCGCGGCCTTCTGCTTGTGGTAAAGCGTCAGCCCATCGAAAAGCGGCTGGGTCGCACTCGCCGCGATGACATAGAAGCTGGTCCCTGGCGTGAACAACTCGGCCAGGTTGAAGCCGGTGGCTCCTGCATTTCCGGTAATCGTCAAGTTGGGCAGCCGCGCCGCGATCGCCACACCGACTTGGGCGTTCGTCGAGTGCAGCAGCGCCTCCGCGGCCCTGACGTCCGGACGCTGGCTTATCGCCTTGCTCGGCAGGCTCACCGGAAGATTTGCGGGGAGCGTCAGTCCGTCGAGCGTAAACTTTTGCAGGATTTCGTCCGCGGAGAATTGCCCGGCAAGCGCGGTCAGGAGGTCGCGCTGAACGGCGAGCTGCTTTTGGAGCGGCGGCAGCAGCTGCTCGGACTGGGCCAGCGCGGCCTCCTGCCCCAGCACGTCGACCTGCGCGGCTTGGCCGGCGTTGAACTGGTTTTTCACGATCTCCAGGATTCCGCGTTCAATCTTCACAACGCGCTGGATCGCGGCAATCTGGCCGCGAAGTGATGCTTCCTGGATCGCCGCGGTGACGACGTTGGCGGTCAGCGTGAGGTAGGCCGCCTCGAGCTCGAACAGTTGCTGCTCGGATATTGCGTCGAGACTCTCGACGGCGCGAACATTCTGGCCCCAAATATCCGGCACGAAACTAACGTTCAATTGCGCGGTATGGAGCGAAAATACCGCCGGGGATTGGCCACCCGGGCCCGAATTCGACGCGCCGGATATTTGCTGTTGCGAGGGCGTGTAATTTGCGCCGATCTGCGGGAAGAAAAGCCCGCGCTGGGCCAGCGCGTTGTATTGCGCGATTCTGATCGACGCCTCGGCCGACTGGAGGGTCGGGTTGTGCTCGACCGACATCTTGATCAGCTCGTTGAGGGGCTGCGACCGGAAGGCCGCCCACCAGCGGGTCGGGATGTCGGCGCCGTTGACGAAGCGCTGCGCCGTCACGTGCGGGCCGGCCGGATCCGAACCGGGCGATTGCAGCTTCTCCGGCGTGTAGCCGGCGACGTCAGGGGCGGGCGGCGAGGAGAAGTTGGGACCGACCGCGCAGCTCGCGAGCACGAGCGCGCTGGCGGCCACCGCCAGCGCGCGCATCGGGGCGGCGGCTGCATGACGAGGCAATTTTGCACTGAGGGCGTACATCACGGGGCGCCTCTAATGCGCTGCTTCGGGCGGCGCCGCGGCTGGCGTCTCGTCAGGGGAGGCGGCATGCTCGCGCGACAGGAATATCTTGCGCAGCGCCGGTGCGACGATCAGTAGCAGCAGCGGCCCGATGAACATGCCGCCGACCACGACCGTCGCTAGCGGCCGTTGCACCTGGCTACCGATACCATGCGACAGCGCAGCCGGGAACAGGCCGACGCCGGCAGACAGGGCCGTCATCAACATCGGACGCATGCGCTGCTCGGCGCCGTTGAACACCGCCTCCGCGATGCTCAGACCCGAGGCCCGCAGCTCGCGGAAATAGGTGATGTTGAGGATGCCGTCCATGACCGCGACGCCGAACAGCGAGATGAAGCCGATCGCGGCAGAGATCGAGAAATCGAGCCCGGTCAGGTACAGCGCGATCAGGCCGCCGCCGACTGCGAACGGGATGCCGGCCAGCGCCAGCAGGCTGTCGCGCAGCGAGTTGAACAGGCTGTAGAGCAGCACGAAGATCAGGAGCAGCGTCACCGGCACCACGATCATCAGGCGCGACTTGGCAGCCTCGAGATTGTCGAACTCGCCGGACCAGATCAGCCGGTAACCGGACGGAAGTTGCACAGCGTCGGCGACGCGCCTTTGCGCCTCCGCCACGGTGCTGCCGAGATCGCGGCCGCGCACGCTGAACTTGATCGGGATGTAGCGCTGGCTGCGCTCGCGATAGATGAACGACGCGCCGGTATCGAGCGAGATGTCGGCGAGCTCGCTCAAGGGGATATAGGCGTTGGTGCCAGATGGTGTCTGGTAGGCCACCTTGATCTCACGCACCGCGTCGATGCTTTGGCGGAATTTCGGGTCGAGCCGCACCGCCACGCCGAACTGCCTGTCGCCCTCAAGGACTGTCGTCGCGTTGGTGCCGCCGAGCGCGGCCTGCACCACGGTCGTGACGTCGCCGGTGTTGAGACCGTAGCGCGCGGCTTTCTCGCGGTTCACCTTGATATTGAGGTTGGGTTGCCCGACGAGGTGGAAGATGCCGAGATCGGCAACGCCTTGCACCTTGCCCATTTCCTCGGCGACCTTCGTCGCGAGTTGCTCGAGCACCGCGAGGTTCGGGCCGATGATCTTGACCGAGTTCGCGCCCTTGACGCCCGACAGCGCTTCCTCGACGTTGTCCTGGATGTATTGCGAGAAGTTGAAGGTGACGCCGGGCAATTCCTCGTCGAACTCCTTCTGCAGCTCCTCGGTGAGCTTCTCCTTGGTCAGGCCGGGCGGCCATTGGTCGAACGGCTTGATCGGCGCGAACAGCTCGACATTCGAGAATGGCGAAGCGTCGCTGCCATTGTCGGGACGGCCGTGCTGCGACACCACCGTAATGATCTCGGGGTGGCGCAACAGGATCTCGCGCATCTTGCGCGTCGGCCCGGTGCCGGCTTCGAGCGACATGGTCGGCGGCATTGAAGCACGGATCCAGAAATTGCCTTCCTCGAGCGCGGGAAGGAATTCGCTGCCGAGCCGGCTTGCCGCGAGGCCGCTGAGGCCGAGGAAGATGACGCCGGCCGCGACCGCGACCTTCAGATGCGACAGCGACCAGCGCAGCACCGGCGTATAGGTCCTGCGCAGCGCGCGCACGATGACGGTCTCGGTTTCCTCGATTTGTTTCGGCAGCAGCAGCGAGGCCAGCACCGGCGTCACCGTGAAGGTCGCGAGCAGCGCACCGGCGAGCGCATATCCGTAGGTTCGCGCCATCGGTCCGAAGATCTGGCCTTCGACGCCCTGCATGGTGAACAGCGGCACGAAAGCGGTGACCGTGATGGCCGCGGTGAAGAACACCGCTTTGTCGACCTGCAAGGCGCTGACAAAGATCATGCGTAGCCGCTCGGTCCATACCGGCGCGGCTTGGCCGTTTGGTGAAGTGGTCGGATCCGGCCCCCAATAGCCCTGCGCAAGGTTCTGCAGCACGCGCAGCCGGTGCTCGGGCGCCGATTGGAAGTTGCGGAAGATGTTCTCCATCATGATGACGGCCGAATCGACGATGATGCCGAAGTCGACTGCGCCCAGCGACAGCAGGTTGGCATCCTCGCCCTGCAGCACCAGGATGATGATCGCGAAGAACAGCGCGAACGGGATGTTGGCGCTGACGATCAGCGCGCTGCGCAGGTCGCCTAGGAACACCCACTGGATCACGAACACCAGAAGGCACCCGAACACCAGATTGTGCAGCACCGTGTGGGTGGTCACGTTGACCAGCGAGGTACGATCGTAATAGGGGACGATCTTGACACCGGGAGGCAAGGTGCCGTCGCTGTTCATCTTGGTGACCTCCTCCTCGACCTTGGGGACGATGTCGTTGGTATGTTGCGTGCGTCCCATGACGACGATCGCCGCGGCGACGTCATCGTCCTTGTCCTTTCCGGCGATGCCGAGCCGGGGCACATAGCCGACCGAAACCTTGGCGACGTCCTTGATCTGAATCGGCAACCCATTCGACTGGGTCAGGACGATATTCTCGATGTCCCGGACCCTGTAGCCCTTGGTGACGTCGTCTTCGCCCCCCGAATTGATCAGGCCGATCCCGCGGATGTTGACGGATTGCTGGCCGATCGCGATTTCGCGGCCGCCAACGTTGACGTTCGAATTGCCGAGCGCGCTGATCAGCTGCGGCACGGTGATGTTGTAGGCCTCGAGCTTCTCGAGGTCGGCGTCGACGTTGAACTGCTTGGTCGTGCCACCCCATGAGTTGATCTGCACGACCCCCGGAATCGTCATCAGCCGGCGAGCGACGACGTAGTCCTGCAATGTCCTGAGATTGGTCAGGCCGAAATTCGGCGGGCCGACGAGCTGATAACGGAATATCTCTCCGACTAGGCTCGACTGCTGGATTTGCGGGACCTGGTTGCCGGGAAGCTGGACGTTCTGCGTCAGGCTGTTGGCGGCTTGCGTGAGCGCGAAATAATAGTCCGTGCCGTATTTGAACGTGACCCGCACGAACGACAGGCCGTAGAACGAGGTCGAGCGGATGTTGACGACGCCGGGCGTCGGGTAGAGGCCGACCTCCATCGGAATCGTATAGTACTTCTCCATTTCCTCGGCAGAGAGGCCGGCCGCCTGCGCCGTGATCTCGAGGATCACCGGCGCCGGATTGGGATAGGCTTCGATGTTCAGCTTGTAGAACGCGGCGATGCCGGCGGCGCAAAACACCGCGAGGCCGAGCACGATGACGGCGCTTCTTGTCAGACCGAACTGGAGGATACTCTTGATCAATGGACTGCACTTGGTCTTGAACGGCGGAAAGCGCGGCTAGCCTCTGCGTCGGCTATCCCGTGGCGGCGTTGGCGAACTTGTTGCTGAGGTAGATCGCGCCGGTGGTGACGACCTTCTCGCCGGCGGCAAGGCCATCGAGGATCTGACGCCTTCCGTCCTGCTCCATTCCGATCTTCACCGAGCGCCGGTTGAAGCGACGGCCATCCGTCGTGACCCATACCGTCATCGTTCCGTCTCCCTCGCGCACAACGGCGTCGATCGGTATGCTGGTCGACACTTTCGGCGGCTCCGTTTCGATAGTGAATCTCGCGAGCATGCCGGCGCGCAGTTTGTGGTCGGGATCATCGATCACCGAACGCACCAGCTGGCGATGCGAGCTCGGATCGATATTGAGTCCGAGCGTCGTTACCCGCCCGCGAAACACGTCGTCGGGATAGGCCGGCACCCGGACCTCGACCGGCTGGCCGATCTTGTAGTCGGGGGCATCGGTCTCGATCACGTTGGCGACCATCCACATTGTCGAGATGTCGGCGAGCGTATAGGGCGCGGGCGCATTCCCGGGCTGCACATAGAGGCCGGGCGCCGCGTTGCGCGCGATGATCCGGCCCGAGATAGGGCTCGGGACGACCAGGATGGAATCGACCTTGCGGTCGGCGACGATGCGATCGATCTCGGCGTCGGTCTTGCCGAAGATACGCACGGCGTCGCGCCCGGCCTTGTAGTTGCCTTCGGCGGTCTGCTGGTCCGACGTGGCCTGGTCTACGTCCTTCTGTGCGCCGCCACCGGTCTTGAGCAACTGCTTGACGCGGGTGAGCGTTCTGGTCTGCAGCTCAAGCACACCGGCCGCGGCGAGCAGCCCCGACTCCGCCTGCAGCAGGTCCGGACTGTCGATCGTGAACAGCGTGTCGCCCTTCTTGACCTCGTCTCCCACGTTGAACTTCGTATCGACGATCCGCCCTGGATTCGGGGTGAAGGACTGCACCAGCATGTTCTGGTTGAAGTCGATCGAGCCGACAGCATTCTTCAAGGTCCGGAAGGAGCGCTGTTCGACAGCCTCCACCTTGACGGTCGTGGCCTGCTTGTCGGTCAGGACGACATATTGCTCCTCGATGTTGACGTCGGTCGGCGCCTTGGTCTGTTGCGCCTTGGCGCTGTCGAGGTCATTGGCGCGCGTCAGCAGCCATGCGCCCGCCAGGAGCGCAGCCAGCACGGGCATTGCGGCATAGCCTGCATATTTCATTGGAAATGACACCGCCGCACGATCTGCCGACTTAAGGGGAGCGTCTCGCGAGCGATCGAAATCCTGCCGCATCAAGGGCAGGGAGTCGATCTCGGCGAAGCCCGAGAACTGTTATCAGAGTGGGCTTACGCCAACCTTACATTGCTTCGCACAATGATATTGAACGCGAGGAAATCCTATTGGCAGCTCAGGCACATTTATCTACTTTTCATGGGAGCCGTCGGCGCGAACAGCAGCGAAAACATAGCCCGGATAGCGCGCGCGATACGGTTTGCTGAAATGCGTGTCGTTTGCACAATGCGATTGCGCAAATGGTGATCTGGCCGCGATGTCTCAAGTCACTGGCTTGTCGCAATCGGGTGTGCGAACAGGACGGCTTGGATGATGACAGGATTGTTTCAGTGCGCCTTCTGATCGTCGAGGACAACATCGAGCTGTCGCGTCTGCTCGCCAACGGGCTGATGGCGGCGGGATATGAGGCGGACCTTGTCCATAGCGTTGCGGAGGCGCGCGATGCGCTGCGCAGCGTCACCTATGCCGCGATGATCCTCGACCTCGGCCTGCCCGACGGTGACGGCCTCTCGGTGCTGTCGGAGCTTCGCCGCAAGACTGACCCGCTGCCGGTTCTTGTGCTGACCGCGCGCGACGGACTGCAGGATCGGGTCAACGGCCTGCGCAGCGGCGCGGATGACTATCTGGCCAAGCCGTTCGCGCTCGAAGAACTCGTGGCGCGGCTCGAAGCGATCCTGCGCCGGCCGGGCCAGCTGCTCGGCTCCTCGCTGAGCCTTGCCAACCTTGTCTACGACACCGAGAGCCGCCAGGTGTTCATCGACAGCACTCCGCATGTCTTTTCCGCACGCGAGACCTCGGTGCTCGAGATCCTGCTGCGGCGGCAGGGGCGGGTGGTGCCGAAGAAGAACGTCGAGGACCACATCTTCGGGCTTGCGGGCGAGGTCGCCTCGAACGCCGTCGAGGTTTACGTGTCGCGGCTGCGCAAGCTGCTTGCCGAGCACAATGCCAGGATCACGATCCACACCATCCGCGGAGTCGGTTACCTGATGGCCGAGGAGAAATAGCGTGTTTCGCTTCACGTCGCTGACCTCGCGCATCGTGTTCCTGCACATCGTCGCGGTCGCGATCGCTGCGGTCTTCATGCCGATACTGCTGCTCTGGCTGCTGAATTCGGAGATCGACCAACTGCATCGCGAGGCGATGCGCGACCAGGCTGACGTGCTCGGCGAGAAGCTCACCGTCGGGCGTGACGGCAAGGTGGCGCTCGGCCTGCCGGAGAGCCTCAAGGACCTCTATTCCGAGGCCTACGGCCGCTACCGCTACGACATCTACGATGCCGATGGCCGCATTCTGTTTTCATCGCACAGCGGCAGCCCATCGAAGCAGACCTCGTCCGACATGATCGCGGGTGCGAGCGTGATGAGGACCATCGGCGGGGAAACCGTTCGTATCCACGTCGCCGAGGACCTGTCGCACCGCGACGTCATCACCGACGACATCGTCGCCAATTTCTTCCGCCGAGTCGGCTGGATCACGATACCGATCCTCTTGCTTCTGCTGGCCATCGATATCTTGATCTTCCGCCGCGCCGTGGCGCCGCTGGTGAGGGCGTCGGATGAGGCCAAGAATATCGGGCCGGCGCGGACCGGCATCCGCTTGCCGACGGAGCGGATTCCGAGCGAGATCCTGCCGCTGGTGACGGCCGTCAACCAGGCCTTCGACCGGCTCGAGGACGGCTTCCGCGTGCAACGGCAGTTTACTGCCGATGCCGCGCATCAGCTTCGTACGCCGCTTGCGATCCTGCGGACCCGGATCGAGACCCTCAAGGCTGGGGAGGGCACGCAGGAGCTGCATGCCGACATCGAGAGCATGAGCCGCATCGTCAGCCAGCTGCTCGAGATCGCCGAGCTCGACACGCTGGTGCTCGATCCCGGCGAGACGGCTGATTTGCGTGCGGTTTGCGCCGAGGTGGTCGGCTCGATCGCGCCTTACGCGCTGGCCCGGCAGAAGGATATCGCGCTGCGCGGCACCGAGGAGCCGGTGCCGGTCAAGGGCAATGCCGAGATGCTGCAGCGGGCCATCTTCAACCTCGCTGAAAATGCCATCAAGTACACTGCGGACGAGACCTCGGTCGACGTCGAGGTGCGCGATGATGGTTCGGTCCGGGTGCGGGATTGCGGGCCGGGCATTCCGCCGGGCGAGCAGAACCTCATCTTCCAGCGCTTCTGGCGTGGCGATCGCCGGCGCACCGACGGCGCCGGGCTCGGACTCTCTATCGTGCAGGGCGTGATCGACGACCACGCGGCAACGGTGAAAGTGGAGAACCTGCCTGAGGGCGGCGCGCAGTTCACGCTGAGCTTCCGGCTCGCGAGGCACGAGCCGGCCGCGGCCTCCTGAGGAGGACCGCGGAGGCTTGCGCGTTGCTACTGCTTTGGTTGCCCGAAATCGAGCGGCGGCAGGTCGATCTGCGGCACCTCGATCTTGACCTTGTTGAGGTCGACGTTCTGCGGCTTGTCGAGCAGCCCGGTGACGGTGATCGGGAAGGCGATCACCAGGATCACCATGATCGCCTGCAGGCCGATCCAGGGCATCGCACCCCAATAGATGTCGGAGCTCTTCACTTCCTTCGGCGCCACGCCGCGCAGGTAGAACAGCGCGAAGCCGAACGGCGGATGCAGGAACGAGGTCTGCATGTTGACGCAGAGCATCACGCCGAACCAGATCAGCGCCGCGTCGGGGCCGACCACGGGGGCGAGCACCTTCTGCGCGATCGGCGCGATCATCGGCAGGATGATGAAGGCGATCTCGAAGAAGTCGAGGAAGAACGCCAGGAAGAAGATGAACAGGTTGATGAAGATCAGGAAGCCCCAGACGCCGCCGGGCAGCGACGTCAGATGGTTTTCCAGCCAGGTGCCGCCGGACACGCCGAGGAACACCACTGAGAAGCAGGTCGACCCGATCAGGATGAAGGTGACCATGCAGGTGATGCGCATGGTGGTCTCGTAGCCCTGCTTGATCAGCTCCCGCAGGTCGGGGATCTTCACGGCCTCGAGGCAGATCCACACCACCGCGAGATAGGTGATCGCGAAGGCGAGCTTGAAGATCAGATTCTCGGTGTAGAGCATGGCGATGATGGTGCCGATGCCGCCGGCGATCACGCCTGCGATCAGTATCTTCTTGCCGGTCGCACTGAAATCCTTGTGGTGGATGGCGGCGAGCACGATCGCGCCGACCGCGCCCATGGCGCCGGCCTCGGTCGGGGTCGCAAGGCCCATCATCATGGTGCCGAGCACGACGAAGATCAGCACGGCGGAGGGAATGATGCCGAGCAGGCACTTCTTCCACAGCGCCCAGCCGGTCAACGTGCGCGCTTCCTTCGGCACCGCGGGCACGTGGCTCGGCTTGATGATGCCGAGCAGGAAGGTGTAGCCGGCGAACAGCAGGATCTGGAACACTGACGGGCCCCAGGCGCCGAGATACATGTCGCCGACCGACTTGCCGAGCTGGTCGGCGAGCACGATCAGGACCAGCGACGGCGGCACCAGCTGCGTGATGGTGCCGGAGGCGGCCAGCACGCCGGTGATGTAGCGGATGTTGTAGCCGTAACGGATCATCACCGGCATCGAGATCAGCGCCATCGCGATGACCTGCGCCGCCACCGTGCCCGTGATGGCGCCGAGGATGAAGCCGACGATGATCACGGAATAGCCGAGGCCGCCGCGGATCGGGCCGAACAACTGGCCCATCGAATCCAGCATGTCCTCGGCGAGCCCGCATCGCTCCAATATCGCGCCCATGAAGGTGAAGAACGGGATCGCGAGCAGGAGCTCATTGGACAGCACGCTGCCGAAGATGCGGCCCGGGATCGCCTGCAGGAAGTTCAGGTCGAAGAAGCCGAGATAGATCGAGAGAAAGCCGAACGACAGGCCGACCGCGGCGAGCGTGAACGCCACCGGATAGCCGATCAGCATCGCTATGATCAGGCCGCCGAACATCAGGGGCGGCATCATCTCCAGCGTGATCATTGCGTCGGCCTCTCGTACTTCGCGTCGATCGTCACATAGCCCTGCAGTGCGGCGATCCGCTTGATCACCTCGGAGACGCCTTGCAAAGCGAGCAACACGAAGCCGGACGGGATAACGAACTTGATCGGCCAGCGCAGCAGGCCGCCGGCATTGCCGCTCATCTCACCCACCGCATAGGCCTGGTAGAAGAACGGCCAGGACAGGTAGGCGAGCAGCAGGCAGGCCGGGATCAGGAAGAACAGGGTGCCGATCAGGTCGAGCCAGAGCTGGCCGCGTTCGGACAGCATCAGATAGAAGATCTCGACCCGCACATGCTCGTTGCGCTTGAAGGTGTAGGAGGCGCCGAACATCACGAGGATGGCGAACATGTACCACTGCGCCTCGAGCCAGCCATTCGACGAATAGCTGAACGCGTAGCGGATCATCGCGTTGCCGGCGCTGACCAGGCAGGCGAGCAGGACGAGCAGGTTGCAGATATAGCCGATCTTCTCGTTGAGTAGGTCGATGGCCTGACTGAGAGCCAACAATGGACGCATCACGATCTCCGCGGCCGCGCCGCGCGCGCGCCCAATATCTTGCCAAGCATCGCAGGGCCGCCGCGCGCATGCGCACGGAGCCACGGCTCACTTTCCAGGAGCAGTTGCAAAAGTCGGTCCTCCCCCGAAATCCGCTTCCGCCGTTCTTGGCTGCGCCTGATGGGCAGCGGCCTATCCGGCCAGGCTAGCGTGAAAGCCGGGGCACCAAATCAGCGACGCGGAACGCCGTCAATCGGAAAATGGGCAAATTGACGCCATGGCAAACCGTTGTCCCACCTTGGTAATCGGGGGACGGCGAGGGCGCCGGACGAGAAGCGGAAACTAGCCGCCGGTCACGCTCATGTGCCGGCTGACGCTTGGGCGGTTATGGCGGCGGTCGATGATGAAATCGTGCCCCTTCGGCTTCAGGCCGATGGCGCGGTCGATCGCGGCCGAGAGCAGGTCGTTGTCGGGCGACGCGCGCAGCGGCCTCCGCAGGTCGGAGGCATCCTCGTGCCCGAGGCAGGTATGCAGCGTGCCGGTGCAGGTGATCCGCACCCGGTTGCAGGACTCGCAGAAATTATGGGTCATCGGCGTGATGAAGCCGAGCTTGCCGCCGGTCTCGCTGACCCCGACGTAGCGCGCCGGACCGCCGGTGTCGTCGTCGAGATCGGTCAGCGTGTAGTGCTTCTCGAGCCGGGCACGTAGCAATGACAGCGGCACGTATTGATCGATGCGGCCTTCGCCGATGTCGCCCATCGGCATCACCTCGATCAGCGTCAGGCCCATCCCCTTGCCGTGCGCCCATTCCATCAGCGCGGGGATCTCGTCCTCGTTCAGGTTCTTCAGCGCGACAGCGTTGATCTTGACCGCGAGCCCCGCGGCGCGGGCGGCCTCGATGCCCGCGAGCACCTTGTCGATGTCACCCCAGCGGGTGATGGCGCGGAACTTGGCGGCATCCAGCGTGTCGAGCGAGACGTTGACGCGGCGGACGCCGCAATCGGCGAGTTCCCCGGCGAAGCGCGCGAGCTGCGAGCCGTTGGTGGTCACCGTCAGCTCGTCGAGCGCGCCGGTTCCGAGATGGCGCGACAGCGAGCGCACCAGGCCCATCACGTTGCGGCGGACCAGCGGCTCGCCGCCGGTGAGGCGGATCTTGCGCACGCCCTTGGCGATGAAGGCCGAGCACAGCCGGTCGAGCTCTTCCAGCGTCAGCAGATCGGCCTTCGGCAGGAAGGTCATGTCCTCGGACATGCAGTAGAAGCAGCGCAGGTCGCAGCGGTCGGTGACGGAGACGCGCAAATAGCGGATCGTCCGGCCGAACGGATCGGTCATCGGACGGAACAGCGTGTCAGACGTGGCCTGCGTGGATCCGTTCATTCGACTCGGGCCTTGCACCTTGTTCCTGCACGGGAGCCGTGACCGGCTCCGGTTAAGAGACAATCTATGCATGTTGGCGCGCTGTCACAATGCGTCCCAAAGGATGATCTGCAACATGCAAAGTCGCCCGCGCACGATAGGCGAGGGACATCGCGCGATGCCGGATCGTGATCGCCGTGAGGCGGAAGCAAAGAGCCCGGCTCTGGTGCGAGAGCCGGGCTTTTGTGCGGTGCAGTCTTGTCTCAGTGCGCCGGCGCGGCGGCCGGCGGAGGCGCGGCGGCGGGAGCCGGTGCTGGGAACGCCGAGCCTCCGGCGGCGGTGTCAGGCGCTGCGGCGTCTGCGGCCGGCTTCGGCTTCTTTCGCTTCGGATGCATCTTGCGCGCCGCGCGCGGCGGCGGGCCGGCCGGCTTCAGCTCGGCGAACACCGGGCTCGGATCGAGGGTGGTCGTGGCCGGCGTGGTGAAGTCGCCCGGCGTGCGGGTCACCGTGACAGGCACGTTCGCCGGCTGGTACTTCGGCAGGTTGAAGGTAACCGAGAAATTGGTCTCGGGCGTCGGGATCGACACCGAACAGGGCGTTTTGCAGCCGGGTCCGACCGAGGTCACAGCGTCGGCGCCTTGCGGCGCCGAATCGAGCTGCACCTGCATCGGTGGCGGCGCTGACTTGAACGAATCCATTGAGAAGGAGGAGCAGCCAGCCAGGCTCAACCCGGCGACCGCCATGACGATGACACGACGCATGATCCACACTCTACTGCGGCTATCAGCCACAATCCCCGGCCGGACCATAGGGGCGTCGAAACAGGGGTGCAACAGCGCGGGCCCTGTTCATTAAAGGATGGTTAACAAAAAATTCGCATAGCTAAGAAATGTACAGTAAGATCAAGGCTTTGCAGAAATATTATTCCTTCATGAGGCTGGCGACGGCCTCCGGCAGGTCGCGCATATGCCCGATCAGCCGGTCCGGCCTGAGCTCCGCCATGGGCACATCCGTGTAGCCGAAATCGACCCCGATGACGGGGACCTGGGCGCGCCGCGCCACCCCGACATCGGTCCCGGCGTCGCCCACCATGATCGCGCCGGGCAGCCGGCCGCCGGCGCGCGCGACCGTCTCGCGCAGGAACGCGGGGTCCGGTTTTGCAACGCCGAAGGTGTCCGGACCGCAGATCGCGGCAAAGCGCGGGCTCAGGCCGAGCCGGTCGAGCAGCAGTTTGGACAGCCACTCGATCTTGTTGGTGCAGACCGCGAAGCGATGGCCATGCGCTTCGAGCGTGTCGAGCGCGGCTTCGAGCCCGTCGAACGGCCGTGAGCCGTCGGCGATATGTTCGGCGTAATAACCAATGAAGTCCTTGGTCAGGCGGTCGAGCTCGTCGACGCTGACCGTACGTCCTTCCACCTCGAGCCCGCGTTCGATCAGCTTGCGCGCCCCGGCGCCGATCATGTTGCGCGCGGAGGCGAACGGCACCGGCGGCAGCCCCTCACGGTCGAGCACATAATTCAGTGCGCTGATCAGGTCAGGCGCGGTCTCGACCAGCGTGCCGTCGAGATCGAATACAATGATGGGGGGAGGAGATGAGGCGGGCATGATGCTTTCGCTATCGGGCAGCACGCCGCGATGCAAGAGTGGATGCTCGCAAATCGGAGATCGTGATGCGGGAACTCGCGGGAAAGACCGCCTTTGTCACCGGAGCGGCCAGCGGCATCGGATTGGCGCTGGCGACAGCCTTTGCACGCGAGGGCATGAAGGTGATGCTCGCCGACATCGAGGCGGCGGCGCTGGACACGGCCGTCGACGCGCTGCGTGCGACCGGAGCCGAGGTTCGCGGCGCGGTCTGCGACGTCGCCGATCCCGCCGGCATGGACCGCGCGGCGGACGCTGCGTTCCGCGCCTTCGGCAATGTCCATATCCTCTGCAACAATGCCGGCGTCGCGGCGGGCGGCGGCATCGATCAGATCTCGGTCGAGAGCTGGCGCTGGGTGATCGACGTCAACCTGATGGGCGTCGCGCACGGCATCAAGAGCTTCCTGCCGCACATGCGCCGCCACGGCGAGGGCGGTCACATCGTCAACACCGCCTCGATGGGCGGGTTGAATGGCGGGCTCGGCTTCAGTCCTTATTCGGCGAGCAAGCACGCCGTCGTTGCCATCTCGGAGGGGCTTGCCTGGCAGCTTGCGCCCGATCGCATCGGGGTCAGCGTGCTCTGCCCGAGCTATGTCCGCACCCGGATCGGTGAGAGTGGGCGCAATCGCCCCGAGCGGTACGGGTCGAGCCCCGCGCTGGATCCTGCGGGCCCGTCGGCCGCCATGGTCGCCGAGATCGCGCGGCAGCTGGATGCCGGGCTCGACCCTGCGGCGGTGGCGGCGCGTGTCGTGGCCGCGATCCGCGAGGGCCAACTCTATATTTTCACCCATCCCGGCATGCGGGCCGAGGTCGAGGACCGTTTTGCGGCGATTTTGGCCGCAATCGACGCGTTTTCGGACCAATAGCCGGTCTCGGCAATAGGTCTGACGTCCCTTGATGGTGCTATTCCTGTCCGCAAAACGACGCTAGATATGCGCGCGCCGGACGGGGCGGATGGGGCGCCCCTGGCCCGGCAGAGGACACAGGGGCTCGATCGGCAGTGGATATGGACGCACTGAAACGCCAGGCGGCGGCGCGCGCGCTCGAAGAGGTGCGCGATGGCATGAAGCTCGGGCTTGGCACGGGCTCCACGGCGAAGCATTTCGTCGAACTGCTCGGCGAGAAGGTGCAATCGGGCATGAAGGTCGTGGGCGTGCCGACCTCGGAGGCGACCCGCGCGGATGCGATCCGTTGCGGCGTTCCGCTGACCACCCTCGACGAGGTCGACCATCTCGACCTCACGATCGACGGCGCCGACGAGATCGACCCCGCGCTCAACCTGATCAAGGGCGGCGGCGGCGCGCTGTTGCGCGAGAAGATCGTTGCCGCGGCTAGTGATCGCATGATCGTGATCGCGGACGAGAGCAAATGGGTCGACGTGCTCGGCCGTTTCCCGCTGCCGGTCGAAGTCATTCCGTTCGGGCTTGCCGCCACCAGGGCTGCGATTGCACGGGCTTTCGCGCAGGCCGGCGTGTCCGGCGAAATGGTCATCCGCAAAGGCAAGGACGGTCACGCTTTTGTCACCGATGGCGGCCACTGGATCGTCGACGCCCATCTTGGCCGGATCGGCGACCCGCCGCGCCTGGCCGGATTGCTCAGCGTCATTCCGGGCGTGGTCGAACACGGTCTGTTCATCGGGCTTGGCACTAGCGCCGTTCTGGCCGGCGCCAATGGAATTCGGGTTGTTGAACGGCGATGACGCCGCAAGCATGGAGACTTGGAATGAAGCGTTTCTCGGGACTTTTGTCGGCTGCGATCCTTGCGGCCGGATTGGCGTTGGCAGCGCCGGCCATGGCGCAGCAGCAGCAGCCCGCGCCGCCGAGCGTCAAGCAGTCGTCTCCCGCGGCGATCGGATATGCCAAGGAAATCCTGGCGATGAAGAACGTCGCGTCCATGTACGCCGGCGCCGTTCCGGGCATCGTGGAGAAGACCAAGACCGGCCTGCTGCAGCAGTATCTCAACTACCAGAAGGACCTCGACGAGGTCGCGGTGATCGTCGCCAAGGCCAATGCCGGCCGTGAGAAGGAGATCGGCGAGGGCATGGCGCAGATCTACGCCAGCGAGTTCTCCGAGCAGGAGCTGAAGGACCTCGTGGTGTTTTACAAGTCGCCGCTCGGTCAGAAGTTGTTGAACTCCGAGCCCAAGGCAATCAACGAGTCGCTGAACTATATGCAGCAATGGGCGCAGCAGTTCGGCGTAATCGTCGCCGGCCAGTTCAAGGCCGAGATGAAGAAGCGCGGCAAGGACATCTGATTCGGTGTCTGTTTTACCTCGCCCCGCTTGCGGGGAGAGGTCGGATCGCATCAAAGATGCGATCCGGGTGAGGGGGTACGGATCACAACGCTCGGCCCGCTCGCGGATAGAGCCCCTCACCCCGACCCTCTAAGAGCGAGCTTCGCTCGTCTCGGCCCCGCAAGAGCGGGGCGAGGGAGAAGAAACAGAGGTTGTTACCATGGCTGAGTTTGACGTCGACCTGTTTGTCATCGGTGGTGGTTCGGGCGGAGTTCGTGCCGCCCGCATCGCCGCCGGCTATGGCGCCAGGGTGATGGTCGCCGAAGAGTACCGAATGGGCGGCACCTGCGTAATCCGCGGGTGCGTCCCGAAGAAGCTCTTCGTGATCGGCAGCCATGTCCACGACGAGATCGAGGACGCGGCCGGATTCGGCTGGAGCATCGGACAGGTCTCCTTCGACTGGGCGACGCTGATCGCCAACAAGGACAAGGAGATCGCCCGCCTCGAGCGCGCCTACACCACCAATGTCGAGAAGTCCGGCGCCAGGATCGTGAAGACCCGCGCGGTGCTGGAAGACGCCCACACCATCAGGCTCGCCACCGGCGAGAAGCTCACGGCGAAGGTCATCCTGATCGCAACCGGCGGCGCGCCCAATCACGGGCCGGCCATTCCCGGCATCGAGCACGTGATCTCCTCCAACGAGGCGTTCCACCTCAAGGAGCTGCCGAAGCGCATCGTGATCCAGGGCGGCGGCTACATCGCGCTGGAATTCGCCGGCATCTTCGCCGGCTTCGGCTCCGACGTGTCAGTGATCTATCGCGGCGACAACATCCTGCGCGGCTTCGATGAGGACGTCCGCAAGCATCTGCGCGCGGAGATGGAGAAGCGCGGCATCACCATCATCACCGGCTCCACGGTGGCGAAGGTCGACAAGCACGGCAAGGATTTCACCACGCATCTGTCCAGCGGCTCGAGCATCGCCTCGGACCAGGTGATGTTCGCGATCGGCCGGCATCCGAACGTCGCCAATCTCGGCCTCGAGACCGCCGGCGTCGTGATCAATCCGGCCAATGGCGGCATCCAGGTCGACGGCTGGTCGAAGACCTCGGTCGACAACATCTATGCGATCGGCGACGTCACCCATCGCACCAATCTGACGCCGGTCGCGATCCGCGAAGGCCATGCCTTCGCCGATAGCGTGTTCGGCAAGCGCCCCGTACAGGTCGATCACGCCACGATTCCGACCGCGGTGTTCTCGCAGCCCGAGATCGGTACCGTCGGGCTGACGGAGGAGGAGGCGCGGGCGCAGTTCAGCCACGTCGACATCTACAAGGCCGATTTCCGCCCGATCAAGGCGACAATGTCGGGCCGCGACACCCGCGTGCTGATGAAGCTCGTCGTCGACGGCACCAGCGACCGCATGCTCGGCTGCCACATCGTCGGCGACGCCGCCGCCGAAATCACCCAGGCCGTCGCGATCGCCGTAAAGATGAAGGCGACCAAAGCCGATTTCGACGCCACCATCGCGCTGCATCCGACCGCCGCCGAAGAGCTGGTGACGATGCGCACGCCGAGCGCTCGCCACGTGAGGCAGGCGGCCGAGTAGCGGGGCGCCTGCCTTCCCAAGAGAGCGGCGAGCCTTCCGCGCCGTTCCTGTTCTGACCGACCTCATCATGCTTTAGCCAGCGATGAGACGAGGTTGGATCACAGCCGCAAAGGGCGCTCCGATTGCGGCGACGCCGGGCCCGGGCGATCAGCCGCGTTCGCCATTTCAAGCGGATGACCGAGGCTTGTTGCGGCGCCGTATCGTCCCCGCAATGCAACGTGCTCGGGAGTGATCCCCGAGCGGCCGAAGTCGAAGGACAGGAGCAGCGTTGACGTTCCGCCTCCGGAACTATCCGCCGTGGCCGCGCGTATATAGTCAAAGCTTCGCTTTCTGAAATTCTTGCTTCGCGGCACGCTCGCCAAAGAACACTTGTCTTGCGATTGCGTGGGGACAATCATCCGGATACCGCGACCCGAAGTTCTAGTTCTGATTGCTAGGCCCTACCGGCCACAATCGAAGGAGATGCCGTCATGACGGATCTGGGTTTGATGACGCGAAAGTCGGTCACCGACATCATCGCCGAAGCAGGCGAGCACACGCTTCGCAAGACGCTTGGGGCCTTGAGCATTACGGCACTCGGCATCGGCTGCATCATCGGCGCAGGCATCTTCGTTCTCACCGGCACCGCGGCGGCGCACTTTGCAGGCCCGGCCATCATGCTCTCCTTCGTCGTCGGCGGCATCGCCTGTGCCTTCGTGGGCCTCTGCTACGCCGAGCTCGCCGCGCTTCTGCCGGTCTCCGGCAGCACCTACACCTATACCTATGCAACCCTGGGCGAGATCTTTGCCTGGATCATCGGTTGGGACCTCATCCTCGAATACGCGATGGGCGCCTCCACCGTCGCCGTCGGCTGGTCCGGTTATATCGTCTCGCTCTTGCACAATTTCGGCATCAACATCCCACCGCAATATGCCGCGGCGCCTTGGACGGAGTTCAAGCTGCCGGATGGCTCGACCGTGGCAGGCATCGTCAACCTGCCCGCGGCGTTCATCGTCCTTCTGCTCACCGCGATGCTGATCGGCGGAACAAAGGAATCGGCCCGGCTCAACAACATCATGGTCTGCATCAAGCTCGCCGTCGTACTCGCCTTCATCGCGTTCGGCATCGGCTATGTTAAACCTGCGAACTGGCATCCCTTTATCCCGGACAACACCGGCACGTTCGGTCAATTCGGCTGGACCGGCGTCATGCGCGGTGCCTCCGTCGTGTTCTTCGCCTTCATCGGCTTCGACGCCGTATCGACAGCAGCCCAGGAAGCCAAGAACCCCCAAACGGACATGCCGATCGGCATTCTCGGCTCGCTCGTGATCTGCACAGTCCTGTATGTTGCGGTTGCCGGTGTACTCACCGGTCTCGTGCCCTACACTGAACTCGGCGTGGCCGATCCGATCGCCAAGGGCGTCGACGTCATCGGGCTGACCTGGTTCTCGGTGCTTATCAAGATCGGAGCGCTCACCGGCCTTACCACGGTAATCTTGGTCCTGCTTTATGGCCAAAGCCGCATCTTCTTCCAGATCGCCAAGGATGGCCTGCTGCCCAGGATGTTCTCCGATGTGCATCCCTCGCTCGGTACCCCAAGCAAGAGCCAGCTTCTGATCGGGATCGTGGTGGCCGTCGTCGCGGCGCTGACCCCCATCGATGTCCTCGGGGAAATGGTTAGCATCGGCACGCTGTTCGCCTTTGTGCTGGTCTGCGGCGCGGTGATTTATCTGCGCAAGAGCGATGCACAGGTCGCCCGTCCGTTCCGCACACCGGGCGTGCCCCTGGTCCCGGTCCTCGGTATGGCCTTCTCGATCCTGCTGATGGTGTTCCTGCCGTGGGAGACGTGGCTGCGTCTCATTGTGTGGCTGGTGATCGGCCTTGCCCTCTATTTCGCGTATGGTCGCCACCACTCGGTCCTGCTCAACGGTGCTGCCGCGCGCTAGACCCGGAGCGGGCCTCTTAACAAGCGCAGGCGCGCCGCGGATGCTGCGACAAAGCGATGCATCGAACGAGTGGCTGGTTCCCCGGCCTCCCTGCTAATGTTTGAACCGTTATTTGCAGAGCGTTTGCATTGATGTCGTCATTTGCAGGGGGCGAGTATGGAGGGGAAGAAGCGCCAGTTGCTTTGGCATGGAATGGCGCTGTTTTTTCTTGGCCTGATGACCGGTCTCGTCGAGCAGAAGTTCACCAATGTGAGGATGGGACTTGCGGCGCACCTTGAGGGCGTCATGAACGGTACGTTCCTGCTCGCGCTCGGTGCCATCTGGAATGAAGTGAGCCTGACACCCCGCACCAAGGCGGCGGCTTACTGGGCGGTGCTTGCAGGGACCTACGGCAATTGGGCCGTGACAACGTTGGCTGCAATCCTGGGCACGGCGGCGCTGTCGCCAATCTCGGCAGCAGGGCGTGGTGCGCCGGCCTGGCAGGAAGCCCTGGTGACAGGCGGCTTCGTTGCCATCGGTTCGGCGATTATCACGGCGTCTGTGCTCGTGCTCTGGGGACTGCGAAGCCCGGCCGCCCCCAAGCCGCTCCCGCGGTAACTCGCGGGTTGCGACCCGGGCGCCGGAAGCGGACGCTTCCGGTTTTCAGAGCCGGCTCGGCTAACGCCGGCGTTGCTCTTTCTTCGGGAACAGGCGATCGCGAATGTAGCGCGAGGTTGCGGTCAGGCGGATCCCGCGCGGCTTCTGCCACGCGGCGCGGTCGATTTCCTTCTTGTCGCCGATCGCCAGCGTTCCCTTGGCTCGCTTGGCGATGAAGATCGCGTCGCTCATCTTGCGGCCGGAGTGCCGGTTCTTGGACGTCACTTCCTTCCAGAGGTTGAGCCTGCCGAGCTTGAGCTTCGGCAGCTCTTCCTTGATCTCGCGTCGGAGACAGTCCTTGCCGGACTCCCGGACGCGCCGCCGACCGCCGGGGAACATCCACAGACCGTCCGATCGACGTCTCACCAAAAGAACCTTGCCGCGCTTGGCGGCCACCAGCTTGGACGATTTAGGCATTGCAAACGTATATCTGAATAGAATCGGTACGATGTTAACTTGTCTATTTACGTAGACAAGTTCAACCGCAACTTCTCTATATAGTTATTCACCGCGACCCACTGTTCTCCGCACCGACGGGCCAAGCCGGCGGCGATGCATTTTGGGACAGCGGTATTTGGCGCGCCCTTGAAGCGTAAAGTTCTGCGGGATGCTTGCGCGGTACGGTTGTGCTACGCTCACCTGTCTGCTGGCGACATTGTGGTCCAGGAACCCAGCGCCGGCCTGGAAGTTTGATTGACATACCAAGAACCGCGCGGCGGCCCCGGGTGTTCCCGACGCAAAAGCGCGGCAGGATAGGCTGCGGCACATACGGCAGCGTTTCCATTTTCTCAAACGAATTGGATGAGGGAGCCGCCCATGACAGGTCCTACCGAGCAGGAGATCCGAAGCCGCGCTTACGAGCTCTGGAAGGCTGCCGGCGAACCGCACGGCCAAATGGATGTCCTCTGGTATCAGGCGGAAAAGGAGTTGCTCGCGCGTAAGGCCGCCAACGGCGAGACTGCTCGTGGCGAGGAGCGGCCCGAGATGAACGGCCATCGCATGCCCACTTCGATTCAATAGCCGCAAGGGGAGACGCGTCTCCCGCAATGGAACGGGGCACCAAGACAGGCCATGCCGCAACCGCCGTCCGGGAGGAGTGAGGTCACTGGGAGGGGCTATCTCATGCAGACGCCGTGGATCGAAGCATCCTTGACGCAACGGCTTCCGGGACCGCAATCGGTATCGAACGAGCAGGTGTTGCCATAGGTCCCATTGACGTCGAGCGGGGACGAGATCGGCTGCCGATCGTTGGCGTTGCCGGGAGACAGGCCCCCGGCGCAGACCCCGTAGACGTCTCCGGACTCCTTCAGGCACTGACTGCCCGGCCGACAATCCGTATCGAACGAGCACGCCATCGCCGGTGTGGTCGCGAGCAGAAGCACGAGAACAACATACTTCATCGAAATGACCGTAGCTTGCAGGGGATGATCTGATCGGTTTACCTGAACGCTCCGGCCCGTGTGGTATCGTTGTCGGCTCCCGGCTTTCAATTGGCAAGATTCTCATGTCGCGAGAACGCGAATGCATGATTCATCGGCGGTTCAACACACACTCAATGTCGTCCCTGCGAAAGCAGGGACCCATAACCACAAATGGTTATTGTTGAGCATTGCTGGAACGGCGAGTCCCTCTCACAACATCCGCCGCGGAGTATGGGTCCCTGCTTTCGCAGGGACGACGGTGGAGCTTGTGGCTCAGCCCTCCGCCTCGATCCACTCCGCCGCACCGCGCCACAGCGCATCGCGGTGCTCGCTGCGGAAGAAGCCGAGATGGCCGATCTTCTTCACGCCGGCATCGACGGGGCTGATCGAGATGATCTCCGGTGTCACGGCGGTGAAGGCCGAGCACAACAATTCGACCGCGGGCCGCGTCGCCCAGCTGTCGTCGGTCACGCTGATCGCGCGCAGCGCGCCCTTGAAGTTCGGAAAGTTCTCGCGTGCGGTGAGGGTGGCATCGTCGAGCAGGTAGCGCGGGGACATCACCCAGCGCGTCCATTGCTCGAACACGCCCTTGGGCAGGTCCATGCCGAGGCCGGCCCAGCCCGGCGCGTAGCCGAGCACGCGCGTCAGCGGCAGGCCGACGCCGTTCATGAAGGCGACGACGCGGTAGTTCTCCGGCGAGGCCATCAGCTTCCAATAGGCGGCCTGCGAGGCGATCAGCAGCGCGCGCGGGATCTCGGTGTTGTTGGCGAGCAGACCGAGCGCCTGGCCGCCGAAGGAGTGGCCGACATAGCCGAACGGCAGCGTGCGGTAGCGCTCGCGCATCCACCTCACGGCGGCGGTGACGTCGAGCGCGGCCCAGTCGGCCATCGTGGCGTTGAAGCCGGCCAGCGATTTCGGGCGGTTGGTGCCGGTCGGCGCCTTCTGCCTGCTGTCGCCGGTGCCGCGGTAATCGTAGGTCAGCACTGCGGCGCCGCGGCGGGCGAGGTAGCCGGCAAAGCCGCGATAAAATTGGCGGGGGACGGCGGTCGCCGAGTTGATCAGGATGGCGTGGCGCTTGACGCCGCGGGGCAGGAACAGGGTCGCGGCAAGCGGGTAGCCGTCGAGGGCGGGCACGACGATGTCGTCGCTGAAAACATCGTCCGGCGCGGCCCCGGCCACGGCATTTACCCGAGCATTCATGGTATGGTCTAACAAATGCGAATTCGGCTTTTCCTGCAAGAGATTGACGGAATTGCAGGAATCCTTCTAGCGGGAGAGGGAGGGCCTGTGTATAACCCGGGCCTTTCCTCAACCGTGGATTAAGTTGCGGTTTTTGCTCAGGAGTTGACGTCATGTCCGAGCGGTGGACACCCGATAGCTGGCGCGCCAAGAAGGTCGTGCAGGTGCCCGATTATCCCGATGCCAAGGCATTGGCCGATGTCGAGGCGCAGCTTGCGACCTTTCCGCCGCTGGTGTTCGCCGGCGAAGCGCGCAACCTGAAGAAGGCGCTGGGGCGGGTCGCCGCAGGCGAGGCCTTCCTGCTGCAGGGCGGCGACTGCGCCGAGAGCTTTGCCGAGCACGGCGCCAACAACATCCGCGATTTCTTCCGTGTGCTGCTGCAGATGGCGGTCGTGCTCACCTACGCCGGCGCGTTGCCGGTGGTGAAGGTCGGCCGTATCGCCGGCCAGTTCGCCAAGCCGCGCTCGTCGCCGATCGAAAAGCAGAACGGCGTCGAGCTGCCGAGCTATCGCGGCGACATCGTCAACGACATCGCCTTCACTGCGGAAGCGCGTATCCCCGATCCGCAGCGCCAGTTGATGGCGTATCGCCAGTCGGCGGCGACGCTCAACCTGCTGCGCGCGTTCGCCACCGGCGGCTTTGCCAATCTCGGCAGCGTGCATCAGTGGATGCTCGGCTTCCTTAAGGATTCGCCGCAGTCCCGCCGCTACAAGGAGCTGGCCGACCGCATCTCCGACGCGCTGAACTTTATGCGCGCCTGCGGCCTCGACCTCGAGAGCCATCCCGAGCTGCGCGCGACCGATTTCTACACCAGCCACGAGGCGCTGCTGCTCGGCTACGAGCAGGCGATGACGCGGGTCGATTCCACGACCGGCGACTGGTATGCGACCTCGGGCCACATGATCTGGATCGGCGACCGCACAAGGCAGCTTGATCACGCCCATGTCGAATATTTCCGCGGCATCAAGAACCCGATCGGCCTGAAATGCGGTCCGTCGCTTAAGCCGGACGAGTTGCTGAAGCTGATCGATGTGCTGAACCCCGACAACGAGCCGGGACGGCTGACGCTGATCAACCGCTTCGGTTCGGACAAGGTCGGCGATCATCTGCCCGGCCTGATCCGCGCGGTGCAGCGGGAAGGGCGGGTCGTCGTCTGGTCGTGCGATCCGATGCACGGCAACACCATCACCTCGACCTCTGGCTACAAGACGCGGCCGTTCGATCGCGTGCTGTCGGAGGTGAAGTCGTTCTTCGCGATCCATGGCGCCGAAGGCACGCATGCCGGCGGCGTGCATCTGGAGATGACCGGGCAGGACGTCACCGAGTGCATCGGCGGCGCCCGCGCCATCACCGACGAGGACCTCAACGACCGTTACCACACGGTCTGCGACCCCCGCCTCAACGCCGAACAGTCCATCGACATGGCCTTCCTGATCGCCGAGCTGCTCAAGCAGGAGCGCGCAGGCAAGGTCAAACCGATGCCGGCCGCTGCAGGGTTGTGATCTGGGGGCTGTGACTTGCTGAGGTTCTGGCGGGCCACCATCAACTCGCGCAACGGGCTGGCATTTGCCATTCGCTCGGAGCAGGCGATTCGCGAGGAGGTGGTGGCGCTGGTGCTGTCGCTGCCGCTCGCCTGGCTGGTCGGCGCCACGGTGATGCGCCGGGTCGAGCTGGTCGCGACCGTGGTGCTGGTGCTGGTGATCGAGCTGCTCAACACCGCGATCGAGAAGCTCGCCGACCGCTTGACCACCGACCACGATCCGCAGATCGGGCGGGTCAAGGACATGGGCTCGGCCGCCGTCGGGGTGGCCCTGGTGATGGCTGGCCTGTTCTGGCTGTTCGCCCTCGCCGAACGCATGGGCGTGTTCTGATTCCCACCGATTGAAGTTTGCTCTCGCGCAGGACAACTTAAGAATATGAGCGAACAACAGATCAAGATCACCCTGGCGCAACTCAATCCGACGGTCGGCGACGTCACCGCCAACACCGCGATGGCGCGCGCCGCGCGCGAACGGGCGAAGGCCGACGGGGCCGATCTGGTAGTGCTCTCGGAACTCTTCATCGCCGGCTATCCGCCGGAGGATCTGGTCCTGAAACCGGCGTTCCAGGCGGCCTGCCGCGGCGCCATCGAGGAACTGGCGCGCGACACCGCCGATGGCGGCCCGGCCATGCTGATCGGCACGCCCTGGGTCGAGGACGACAAGCTCTATAACGCCTGCGCGCTGCTCGATGAGGGCCGGATCACTGCGCTGCGCTTCAAGGCCAACTTGCCGAACTACGGCGTATTCGACGAGAAGCGGTTGTTCGCGCGCGGCCCGGCGTCGGGCCCGGTGACTGTGCGCGGCGTGCGGATCGGCGTGCCGATCTGCGAGGACATCTGGCTCGAGGAATCAGAGGAATACGAGAACGTCGTCGAGTGCCTGGCCGAGACCGGCGCCGAAATCCTCATCGTGCCGAACGGTTCGCCCTATGCGCGCGACAAGACCGACCTCAGGCTCTCGATCGTGGTCGCGCGCGTCACCGAGAGCGGGCTGCCGCTGGTCTATCTCAACGAGATCGGCGGCCAGGACGAGCTGATCTTCGACGGCGCCTCGTTCGCGCTGAACGCGGACCTCTCGGTCGCCGCGCAGCTTCCGGCGTTCGAGGAGAACATCACCACATTGTCCTGGCACAAGACGCCGGACGGCTGGCGTTGCAACGGCCCAATCGCCGAGCTCGTCGAAGGCGATAAGGCCGACTACGCGGCCTGTGTGCTCGGGCTGCGCGACTATGTCCGCAAGAACGGTTTTCCGGGCGTGCTGCTCGGCATCTCCGGCGGCATCGACTCCGCGCTGTGCGCGGCGATCGCGGTGGATGCGCTCGGCGCCGACAAGGTGCGCGGCGTCATGCTGCCGTTTCGCTACACCGCGCAGGTGTCGCTCGACGATGCGGCGAAGCTCGCGGCCGCGATCGGCATCCGCTACGAGGTGCTGCCGATCGCCGACGCCGTCAACGGCTTCGAGAAAATTCTCGCGCCGGTGTTCGAAGGGCTGGAGCGCGACATCACAGAGGAGAATCTGCAGGCACGCGCCCGCGGCACGCTGCTGATGGCGATCTCCAACAAGACCGGCGCCATGGTGGTGACGACAGGCAACAAGTCGGAGATGTCGGTCGGCTACGCCACGCTGTATGGCGACATGAACGGCGGCTTCAACCCGATCAAGGACATCTACAAGACGGAAGTGTTCCGTCTGTCGAGCTTGCGCAATTCCTGGAAGCCGGACGGCGCGCTCGGGCCGTCGGGCGAGGTGATCCCCGTCAACATCATCACGCGTCCGCCGACCGCGGAGTTGCGCGAGAACCAGACCGACCAGGATTCGCTGCCGCCCTACGAGGTGCTGGATGCGATCCTCGAGCGTCTCGTCGAGCGCGAGGAGCCGCTGGCAACCATCATCGCCGCCGGTTTTGAGCGCGATGTGGTGACGCGCATTGATCGCCTGCTTAACATCGCCGAGTATAAGCGCCGGCAGGCCGCACCGGGCGTCAAGGTCACGCGCAAGAACTTTGGCCGCGACCGCCGCTATCCCATCACCAACCGCTTCCGCGATCCGGGCAAGGCCTTGCCCGAGCCCGACGACAAGCTTGTCACGCGGACGAGCCGCGCATCGGCGGAAGCGTTCGAGGGCTGAGGCTGACTGGCGCTTGCGATCAAACTTCTGGCCCGCCCGCTTGCGGGGGAGTGCTCGCCGAGCCGGGAAGCCACGCGAAGATTAGAGCGTTTTCGAGCGAAGTGGATACCGGTTCGCGTGAAGAAAACGCGTCAAAACAAAGATCTAGTGCTTCGGCGCAGTACTCGGCGCGATGAAGGTTGGTCCGACCGTGCGGATCTGCCTGTCGCCGGACGGTGCGGCCGGAGCCGTCGCGTCAGCCGCGGCCGGTTGCTGCTGCTGCGCCGCTGCCGGCGCGCCCTTCTTGCCGGATTTCGTCGCCTGCTGCTGGGCCCGCTGCTGCATCTTCCGCGCGCTCTCTTCGGTGACGACGATGTCGCCCTGCTCGGCGCTGGCTCTGTCGTCGACGCCCTTCAGTGCATCCGCCCAGCTCTGGCCTGCCGCCCGGCACGAGCAGGACGGGTTGAATTCGCTGCGATACTTGAAGGCGTTCGGCAGCGAGCTGTAGGGCTGGCCGCTGATCGACACCGCCTGGTTGATGTCTTCGCCGGGATTGCGGTAGGCGAACAGGCTCGCGTCCGCGGCGGGGCACTGCGCCTTGCAGACTCGCTCGTCATCGGCGAAGCGCGCCTGCACGGTCGCGAACGAGATCGGGAAATAGGCGCCGTCGCAGGTGCGGACGCACACGGTGCGGTAGGTGCCGGACTGCGCGCCGTATTCGGGGGCGGGCGGGGGCAACTGGTTGACGTCAGGGCCACCGCCGCCGCCTCCACCGCCGAACAGGTTGCTCAGGAAGTTGCCCGGGCCGCGCGCGGCTGCGGCGGCATATTGCGGGCCGCAATTGTTCTGCGCGAGCGCGGTCAGCACCGAGCGGCGCTGGTTCTCGCGGTCGGCGCCGCCGAGCCCGCCGGTGCGGAGCTGCTCCAGGTTGGCAGTGATCTGGTCGAGATTGGCGCGCATCTGCTGGATCTGGTTGTTGACCGGACCGCACTGCGCCGAGTTGTTATTGAACAGCGAGAAAAAGCCGGAGCTGTCGCAGCCCATGCGCCGGGCCTGCGCCGTGACGCGATCGAGCTCGCCCTGCTGCCGGGTTGCGGCCTCCTGATAGCGCCGGATTTGCTCGTCCTTCGCCGGGTCGCCGGAGCCGCCGCCGCGATCGATCGTCGCCAGTTGTCCTTCGAGCCGGGCGCACATCGGGTTGGCCTGAGGCTGTTGCGGCGGCGGTCCGGGCGGGCCCGGATTCATCTGTGCGAACGCTTCAGAGGCGGGCAGGGCAATACCGGCAAGCAGCGCGCAGGTCAAAAGCCATCGGGGGAAACGAAGATCGGAGGTCTTGGGCATATCCGGCCATTAGAACGATGCCGCGCGGCGAGCAAACGCCGAAGCGCGGCCAAGGCGGCCTGCAATAGCCTTTTCTCGGGGCAGCGTCACGTCGTTTCCGGGGCGCCGATGTGGCAAAAGCCCGGCCCGACCAGTCGCTTGGCGCGGGCTCAGCGCTGGCACGTGATGGCGACGTATTCGCCGCAGCCATTTCCGCTGCATTTGTCGCCGGCCGCCCCCGAAATCGCAGCGGTGATCTCGTCGGGATCGACGCGGCGGTAATTGGTGGCCTGTGCAAAATCGCGTGACTGGCAATAGGCGCGGGCGGCGTAGGCACCACATCTGTCGCCGCGGGCCAGGCATTGGTCGACGCCGTAGCCGTCCGCCTGGTTGGCAATGATGAAGACCCGGCTGTCGGCCAGCGCGGCCGAAGCGGTGAGGAGGGGCGTGCAGGCAACGAATGCTGAAATGAGCCGCATGGTGCGTCGGTGAATCGGGTGAAATCCGCAAGACCACCGGATACGCCCAAATTCTTAATAATGATTAACCATGAGGGGCTTGGTGCGACTTTCGCGGGCTTGAGTGCCGCAAACGATCCCAAAACATCCCCTTGACGGCACAAAGGGGCCATGAGACATGGTGGAACCATGAACAGCCTCCTCGCCATCTGCAGCATTTGCCGCGAGATTATTAGCTAGCGATTCGCTGGCTGAGGCCGTCTTTTCTCAATCACCCTGAGATCATTGGACCGCCCGGCCGCAAGGGACCGGTATCCATGGAATTGCGCCTCTACGATACGTTGACCCGGGAAAAGCGGCCCTTCGTGCCGCTCGATGTCGATAACGTCCGCATGTATGCCTGCGGACCGACGGTCTACGACTTCGCCCACATCGGCAACGGCCGCGCCGCCATCGTCTTCGACGTGCTGTTCCGCGTGCTGCGCCATCGCTATGGCGCCGGCCACGTCAAATATGTCCGCAACATCACCGACGTCGATGACAAGATCAACGTCCGCGCCGCGCGGGATTATCCCGGCGTGCCCCTGAACGAGGCGATCCGCAAGGTCACCGAGCAGACCTATCAGCAGTACCAGGACGACGTCACCGCGCTGGGCTGCTTGGCGCCGACGGTGCAGCCGCGTGCGACCGAGCACATCCCGGAGATGCGTGCGATCATCGAAAAGCTGATTGCCGGCGGCTTCGCCTATGTCGCGGAGGACCACGTGCTGTTCTCGCCGCAGGCGATGAACGCGGCCAATTCGGTGCTGCCGCGCTACGGCTCGCTGTCGAAGCGCTCGCTCGACGAGATGATCGCGGGCGCCCGCGTCGACGTCGCGCCCTACAAGCGCGACAACACCGACTTCGTGCTGTGGAAGCCGTCGAAGCCGGGCGAACCGTCATGGCCGTCACCCGCCGGCATCGCGGTCGAAGGGCGGCCCGGCTGGCACATCGAGTGCTCGGCAATGGCCTGGAAGCATCTCGGCGAGAAGTTCGACATCCATGGCGGCGGCATCGACCTCGTGTTCCCGCACCATGAGAACGAGCTCGCGCAAACCTGCTGCGCTTTCCACTCCGACCGCATGGCCAATGTCTGGATGCACAACGGATTCCTGCAGATCGAGAGCGAGAAGATGTCGAAGTCGCTCGGCAACTTCTTCACGATCCGCGATCTGCTGGCCGATTGGCCGGGCGAGGTGCTGCGCCTGAGCATGTTGCGGACGCATTATCGTTCGCCGCTCGACTGGACGCTGAAGAGTGCGGAAGAGGCCGCGAGGACGCTGGACGACTGGTATGCGGTCGCGGCCGATGCCGAACCTGGCGCGCCGTCGCCGCCGATGATCGAAGCGCTGTACGACGACATCAACACCGCGCAGGCGATGGCCGTTCTGCACGGCCTGCGGAACGCTGCGTCGACCAGCGAACAGAGCCGCAAGGAGCTGGCCGGTTCGCTACGGCTGCTCGGCTTCCTGTCGGAGAGCGCAGCCGCGTGGAAGGGGCGCAAGCAAGCGGCGAGCGGTGTCGACGCCAATGCGGTCGATGCGTTGATTACTGAGCGCACCGCGGCTCGCGCGCGCAAGGACTTCAAGGAGTCGGATCGCATCCGCGATCAGCTTGCCGCCATGGGTGTGGTGATCAAGGACGGCAAGGATGCCGACGGCAAGCCAATGACGACCTGGGAGGTTGCGCGATGAGCCGTTCCGCCCCCCCACTGCGTCCGTTCCTGCCGGAAGATGCGCCGATACTCGCGGCGATCTTCGCGGCTTCGATCACGGATCTGACCGGCGACGATTACAGCGAGGCGCAGCAGGAAGCCTGGGCGATGGCCGCCGAGGATGAGGCGGCCTTCGGCAAGAAGCTCGGCGGCCAGCTCACGTTGATCGCAACGCTGCAGGGCGCGCCGGTCGGCTTCGCCTCGCTGAAGGGCGCCGATCATATCGACATGCTCTACGTGCATCCGAGCGCGGTCGGGCAGGGTGTCGGGGCTGCGCTGTGCGACGCGCTAGAGAAGATCGCGAGCGCGCGCGGCACCAAGATCCTGAAGGTCGATGCCAGTGACACCGCGCTCGATTTCTTCCGCAAGCGCGGCTACGTCGCGCAACAACGCAATTCAGTGACCATCAACGGCGAATGGCTCGCCAACACCACGATGCAGAAGACGCTCGACGGTGTTGCGACCCCGGGAGGCCACGCATGAGCCGCGAACGCCTCTATCTGTTCGACACCACGCTGCGCGACGGTGCGCAGACCAACGGCGTCGACTTCACGCTGCAGGACAAGCAGGTGATCGCCAAGATGCTGGACGAGCTCGGTATCGACTATGTCGAGGGCGGATATCCCGGCGCCAACCCGACCGACAGCGAATTCTTCAGCAAGAAGCCTGCCTTCGACCACGCGCGGTTCACGGCGTTCGGCATGACGCGACGACCCGGTCGCTCGGCCTCGAACGATCCGGGCCTTGCCGGCATCCTGGACGCCAAGGCAGATGCGATCTGCTTCGTCGCAAAATCCTCCGCCTACCAAGTCCGCGTCGCGCTCGAGACCACCAATGAAGAGAACCTCGCCTCGATCCGCGACAGTGTCGCGGCCGCCAAGGCAATCGGCCGCGAGGTGATGGTCGATTGTGAGCACTTCTTCGACGGCTACAAGGAGAACCGCGACTTCGCGCTGGCTTGCGCCAGGGCCGCCTACGAGTCCGGCGCGCGCTGGGTTGTCTTGTGCGACACCAATGGCGGCACCATGCCGCACGAGGTCGAGACCATCGTCGGCGATGTCATCAAGCACGTGCCGGGCGCCAATCTCGGCATCCACGCCCATAACGACACCGAGCAGGCGGTGGCCAATTCGCTCGCCGCGGTGCGCGCCGGCGCGCGGCAGATCCAGGGCACGCTCAACGGCCTCGGCGAGCGCTGCGGCAACGCCAATCTGTGCTCGCTGATCCCGACCTTGCGGCTGAAGCAAGAATTCGCGGACAAGTTTGAGATCGGCGTGACGCCTGAGAAGATGGCGACGCTGATGAAGGTGTCGCGCACGCTCGACGACATGCTGAACCGCTCGCCCAACCGCCATGCGCCCTATGTCGGCGAGAGCGCCTTCGTCACCAAGAGCGGCATCCATGCCTCAGCGGTGCTGAAGGATCCGCAAACCTATGAGCACGTGCTGCCGGAATCGGTCGGCAACCACCGCAAGGTGCTGGTGTCCGACCAGGCCGGCCGCTCCAATGTCATGGCCGAGCTCGATCGTGCCGGCATCGCCTACGACAAGAGCGATCCACGGCTGACGCGCCTTGTCGAGGAACTGAAGGAGCGCGAGGCGGCGGGCTTCGCCTATGAATCCGCCAACGCCTCGTTCGAGCTGCTGGCGCGGCGTACGCTCGGCAAGGTGCCGGAGTATTTTGAGGTCGAGCAGTTCGACGTCAATGTCGAGCAGCGCTACAACGCCAACGGCCAGCGCGTCACGGTGGCGCTCGCCGTAGTGAAGGTCGATGTCGACGGCGAGCGGCTCATCTCGGCCGCCGAAGGCAACGGCCCGGTGAATGCGCTCGACGTCGCGCTGCGCAAGGATCTCGGCAAGTACCAGAAATACATCGATGGCCTGAAGCTGATCGACTATCGCGTGCGTATCCTCAATGGCGGCTCGGAGGCGGTCACGCGCGTGTTGATCGAGAGCGAGGATGAGACCGGCGACAACTGGACCACGGTCGGCGTGTCGCCGAACATCATCGATGCCTCGTTCCAGGCGCTGATGGATTCGTTGGTCTACAAGCTGGTGAAATCGGGCGCGCCGACGTGAGTAACGCCGTCATTGCGAGCGAAGCGAAGCAATCCATCTCTCCGCGTACGCTGCGGCATGGATTGCTTCATCGCTTCGCTCCTCGCAATGACCGGGGAGAGAGGGACTTCCATGATCGATCACATCTCCGTCGGTGTCTCCGATCTCGAACGCTCCGCACGGTTCTATGAGCCGACACTGGCCGCGCTCGGCCTGACACGGCTCGTCACCCGGCCCGCGACGATCGGCTACGGCAAGGCCTATCCGGAATTCTGGATCAATCTGCGCGCATCGATGGCAGCGGTACCGCACGAGAGCGGCACGCACATCTGCCTGCGCGCGAAGACCACCGCTGAAGTCGATGCATTCCATACCGCCGCGCTTGCCTCGGGCGGTCGCTCCGACGGAGCTCCGGGCCTTCGCCCGCATGATCGGGTCCGCTACTATGCAGCCTTCGTGCTCGATCCCGACGGCAACCGCATCGAGGCGGTGACATTTCCGAGCGAGTGATGTTCGTTTGGGCTGGCGCGCACCTTGATCCGTCGTCCTGAGGTGCTCGCGAAGCGAGCCTCGAAGGGCGAACGGCCACCAGCTGGGCCGTCGTGCTTCGAGACGGCTGCTGCGCAGCCTCCCCAGCATGACGGAGTAAGGAGTTGGGCGAACCATAACGGTCGCGAAGGGCTCTCGCTTAGAGTTTCCGCGCCACTTCCGGCGCGAGCTCCTTCGCAGCCTCCGGCGTTCGCGCGACCGCCGAGCGTAGCCGCGGCAGGATCTCGTCGACGCGGTCGGCCATCAGCACGTTGATCGGAAGCGTCGGGCGGATGAACTCGGTCGTGCGCATGTGGTTCAGCAGCGAGAGCAGCGGCTCCCAGAAATTGTCGATGTTGGCGAGCAGGATCGGCTTGTGGTGACGACCGAGCTGCTGCCAGGTCAATTGCTCGACCAGCTCTTCCAGCGTGCCGATGCCGCCGGGCAGCGCGATGAACGCATCCGAGCGCTCGAACATCAGCCGCTTGCGTTCATGCATGTCGGGCGTGACGATCATCTCCTGAACCGAGGTCAGCGCATTCTCGCGCGCCCGCAAAAATTCCGGAATGATGCCGGTGACGGAGCCACCATGCTGGAGCGTGGATTTGGCAACCGCGCCCATCAGGCCGATCGACCCGCCGCCATAGACCAAGCGCACGTTGTTCTCGGCAAAGCTCTTGCCGAGCGCGACGGCAGCGTCAACGAAGCGGGGATTGTTACCGGGGCCGGAGCCGCAATAGACACAGACGGTTTTGATTTGGTTCATACGATCCTTTGTGGCACTGCAGCGTAAAAAGGGTCAAGAGTGGGATATGGGGATTGAGAGCCAAAAAATCCCGTAAATTCCCGCGAATCGCGAAAGATTTTCGTCACAAGTCTGTACGACGCATTCAAACGGTCTATATGACGGCCAGAATGTCAAACCGTGGAAAAGATGTGACGGCGAGCCGGCGTGCCGCCCCGGCCCGGGCGGTCGCCTGATGTCGCCCCCGCACCCGCATATGCCCGCCGTCGAGGCGCCGTCGGCCGCGAACCAGGCGGCCGAGAAGGCGACGCTGGTTGGCACTCTCGTTCATCTCTGGCCTTACATCTGGCCCGGCGATCGCTCCGATCTGAAGATGCGGGTGGTCTGGTCGGTGGTGCTGCTGCTGTTCGCGAAGCTCGCGACGCTGTCGGTACCCTTCACCTTCAAATGGGCGGTGGACGCGCTGAACGGCGCCGGCTCGGCACCGGTCGCATCTTCGAACTGGATGCTGTGGCTGATTGCGTCGCCGCTTCTGATGACGATCAGCTACGGCGCGGTGCGCATCATCATGGCGGTGCTGACGCAGTGGCGCGACGGCATCTTCGCGCGCGTCGCCATGCATGCGGTGCGGCGGCTTGCCTACATCACGTTCGTGCACATGCACGAGCTGTCGCTGCGCTTCCATCTCGAACGCAAGACCGGCGGCCTGACCCGCATCCTCGAGCGCGGCCGCACCGGCATCGAGACCATCGTGCGGATGGTGATCCTGCAGTTGATCCCGACCATCGTCGAGGTCACCCTGCTGGCGGCAGTGCTGCTGTGGCAGTTCGACTGGCGCTACGTGCTCGCCGTGCTGCTCACCGTCGTCGTGTTCATGTATTACACCTACATCGCGACCGAGTGGCGGATCGAGATCCGCCGCAAGATGAACGATTCCGACACCGAGGCGAACACCAAGGCGATCGACTCGCTGCTCAACTACGAGACAGTGAAATATTTCGGCGCCGAGGAGCGCGAGGCGAAGCGCTATGACCGCTCGATGGAGCGCTACGAGCAGGCCAGCGTGAAGACCTATACCTCGCTCGCGGTCCTCAACACTGGGCAGGCGATCATATTCACCGTGGGTCTCACCGCGACGATGCTGATGTGCGCGTTCGGCATCCGCAAGGGCACCCACACCGTCGGCGATTTCGTGCTGATCAACTCGATGATGATCCAGCTCTACCAGCCGCTGAATTTCATGGGCATGGTCTATCGCGAGATCAAGCAGGCAATCATCGATATCGAGAAGATGTTCGAGGTGTTGGCGCGTGATCCCGAGGTGACGGACGTTTCGGGCGCCAGGCCGCTTGCGGTGTCCGCAGGCAGCGTGCGTTTCGAGGATGTCCGCTTTGCTTACGAACCTGACCGGCCGATCCTGAAGGGCCTCAGCTTCGAGGTGCCCGCCGGCAAGACGGTCGCCATCGTCGGCCCCTCCGGTGCCGGCAAGTCGACGATCTCGCGGCTCCTGTTCCGCCTCTATGACGTGTCCGGCGGCCGGATCCTGATCGATGGCCAGGATATCAAGTCCGTGACGCAGTCCTCGCTGCGCTCCGCGATCGGCATGGTGCCGCAGGACACCGTGCTGTTTAACGACACCATCCGCTACAACATCCGTTACGGCCGCTGGGACGCCAGCGATGCGGACGTGGAAGAGGCGGCGCGGCTGGCGCAGATCGACGGTTTCATCCGGATGTCACCGAAGGGTTATGAGACCCAGGTCGGTGAGCGCGGCCTGAAATTGTCAGGCGGCGAAAAGCAGCGCGTCGCGATCGCGCGCACGGTGCTGAAGGCGCCGCCGATCCTGGTGCTTGACGAAGCGACCTCCGCGCTCGACAGCCACACCGAGGCCGAGATCCAGGACGCGCTGGAGCGCGTCTCGCGCAATCGTACCTCGCTCGTGATCGCGCACCGGCTTTCGACCATTGTCGGCGCCGACGAGATCATCGTGCTGGATCAGGGCCGGATTGCCGAGCGCGGCACCCACGCGCGGCTTCTGGCCGCGGGCGGGTTGTATGCCAGCATGTGGAACCGGCAGCGCGAGGCCGAGGAGGCCCGCGAGAGGCTCGCGCAGATCGATGACGACGCCGAGGCGCCCAATCGCCAGCCGCCGTCCGTTGTCGAGCCGGCACAGGAATCCGCGGCCGTGGCGGTCGAGAAACCCTTGCCGAGCGCCGCGGAATAGAGGAAGTAGGGCGCCGATCTCCCGCCGAAGGGGCGGGGAACCTCAGCGAGCTCTGATGTCCATCGCGAATTCCATCCGTGCGCAGATCCCGCCGATCCACCCGGAGGGCTATCCCTTCATCGGCGGCTTCGCCTTGGCGAGCCTGATCCTGTTCTGGATCTGGACCCCACTGGGGTGGATCGGGACGCTGCTCACGGTCTGGTGTGCGCTGTTCTTCCGCGATCCCGTGCGCGTGACACCAGTGCGCGACGGCATCGTGGTGTCGCCGGCCGATGGCCGCGTGTCCATGGTGGTGCAGGCGCTGCCGCCGGCCGAACTCGGTCTGGGCGACAAGCCGCTGCCGCGGGTCTCGATCTTCATGAGCGTGTTCAACTGTCACGTGAACCGCAGCCCGGTGGCCGGCCGCGTCGATCGTATTGCCTATCGTCCCGGCGCCTTCATCAATGCCGAGCTCGACAAGGCGAGCGAGGACAATGAGCGCAACTCGCTCGTGATCTCGACCCCGAACGGCCGGGTCGGCGTGATCCAGATCGCAGGGCTGGTGGCGCGGCGCATCGTCTGTTTCGTCAAGGAGGGACAGTCGATCGGTGCCGGCGAGCGCTTCGGCCTGATCCGCTTTGGCTCTCGGCTCGACGTCTATCTCCCCGAAGGCACCAAGGCGCTGGTCTCGGAAGGGCAGACCGCGATCGCCGGCGAGACGATTCTGGCGGATTTCCACGGCGGTGACCCCGGACGGACGTTCCGCGCCGATTAACTGTGTTTTTTGAGGCAGATCGGCCGGGTTCCGCTGCATTGGCGGAGCCGCGGCGCGCTTGCTATATTAACAAGCCATGATGCCAACAGACCACGACGCTTCCGAGCTTCGCCGCCGCCGGTTCCGCCCGATCCCGGTGCGCATGCTCGTGCCCAACATGATCACGCTGCTGGCGATCTGCGCCGGCCTGACCGCGATCCGGCTTTCGACGGAAGGGCGGATGGAGCTTGCGGTCGCCGCGATCGTGTTCGCCGCGATCCTCGACGGCATCGACGGCCGCGTCGCGCGCATGATCAAGGGCCAGTCGAAATTCGGTGCCGAGCTCGACAGCCTCGCTGACTTCGTCAATTTCGGCGTCGCGCCCGGCCTGATCCTGTATTTCTGGCAGCTCCATGAACTGAACAATGGCGGCTGGATTGCCGCGATGGTGTTCGCGATCTCCGGCGGCCTGCGGCTGGCGCGCTTCAACGCCTCGATCGACGATCCGAACAAGCCGGCCTTCGCCGCCAATTACTTCACCGGTGTGCCGGCGCCGGCCGGCGCGATCACGGTGCTGCTGCCGATCTATCTCGCCTTCCTCGGCGTGCCGATGCCGCCCGCGACGTTGACGGCGTTCTATACGCTGCTGATCGCGTTCCTGATGGTGTCGCGGCTGCCGGTGTTCTCCGGCAAGACGGTCAAGATGCGCGTGCCGCCGGAGATGGTGCTGCCGGTGTTCGTCGCCGTGGTGTTCTTCGTTGCGCTGCTGATCGGCTATCCCTGGCACATCCTGTCGGCAGGCTCGGTGCTCTATCTGATCAGCCTGCCGTGGGGCTGGAAGTCGTATCGCGACCAGGATCGCGCTCTCGCCGCGCGGACGCAAGCGGCGAGCGCGCCCGCGCCGACGTCAGCGTCGCCTTACACCCCGCCGACCGCGAGCCCGGATCAGGACAATCGTCCGGCAAGATTGAATTGAGGCACACCTTCGCTCTCTGTCAGGGCCGGACTTGACCCGGACATCTACGTCTTTCGAGCGGCAAGTGAAGACGCGGATGCCGGGGTCAAGCCCGGGCATGACGAGTGAGCAAAGACAACCACTCTTCGCGTCTCCCAAATATCAGCCATGAGCGTCCCACGGTTGGGTTCGCGCGCGATCTCGGCTATAGGCTGAGACCGGCCCGCGAATGCCAAAAATCAGGAGAGAAACGCCGTGACGACATCTGCTTCCGCACCGCTGCCTTCGTCCGTCCTCGAAGCGTTGGCGCGCTATGACACGCCGACGATCTGCAATGCGATGGAGCTCGTGGCGCCGGAGCGCCGGCTGATCGGTTTCACGGTGAAGCCGCTGGTCTGCCCGTTTCCGACCCTGCCGCCGATCGTCGGCTACGCCCGCACCGCGACGATCCGCTCGGTGCTGAAATCCGGCCTTCCGGCCGAGGAGCAGTCGAGGCGCCGCATCGAATACTACGAATATGTCGGCACCGGCGCCGGTCCGCGCATCGCTGTCATCCAGGACATCGATGGACCCGATGTCGGCTACGGCGCGTTCTGGGGCGAGGTGCAGAGCAACGTGCACAAGGCGCTCGGCTGTCTCGGCGTCATCACCGACGGCTCGATCCGCGACACCCCGCAATGGGCGCCGGGCTTCCAGGCGCTGGCGGGCTCGATCGGCCCGTCGCATGCCTGGGTGCATGCGGAGAGCTTTGGCGGTGAAGTCCGCGTCGCCGGCATGACGGTGCGCTCCGACGATCTGATCCACGCCGACAGCCATGGCGCGATCGTGATCCCCTATGAGGTCGCGGCAAGGCTGCCCGAGGCGGCCGAGCTCTGCGGTCGCCGCGAGGCTCCGATCCTGGAGATCGCGCGCTCCAAGGATTTCACGCTCGAGAAGCTGAAGGACGCGCTGAAGCGCTCGTCGGAGATCCACTGACGCGCCAGCGCGCGGCCGGCGCGTCTTATCGCGCCATGGACTTCGGGGCGTGGCCAGACGTCTGCGCCCCGATGCGCTGGATGACGTCGAACAGATGTTCGCACGCCGTCTGAAGGCCGTGCTCGGGGGCTGTCGCGATGCCGAGCAACAGGCCGGGTCGCATCCGCTCCGGTGCGATGAACCAGGGGGAGATCGGCGCGGGTGCGAGCCCGTAGACAAGCGCCTGTTTCGCGACCTCGATATCGTTCGTCGTCTCGGGAAGCGGCAACATGACCGCCAGACCGGCGCCCGGCGCGTCGCTGGTCCAGGCGCGCAAGCAAGTCGTGAGCGCATCCCGCTTGTCGCGATAGAAGCGCTTCGTGCGCCGCAAATGACGCATGTAGTGCCCTTCGCGCATGAACTCAGCAACGGTCAGCTGTATCGACGGCCCCGGGGCGGGAGCAAGGCACGTCGCCACGTCGGCAAATCGAGCGGCCAGCGGCTC
>NZ_LNCU01000092.1:15478-43603 GCF_001542415.1 Bradyrhizobium macuxiense | reverse complement strand
GGCGGGCCCCTTGAGCTGCAATTCGCCGAGATAGTCGTCCTCGATGATCCAGGCACCGCTTTGCGCCGCCCAGTCGAGCAGGCGCACGCGGCGCTTCAGCGAGAGCGGTGAGCCGAGCGGCGCCTGTTGGCCCGGCGTCACGACGGCAAGTGCTGCGTCAGGCGCATGTTGCAGCCCGTACTCCACGTCGATCCCGTTGGCATCCACCGGGATCGGCACCAGGTCGAGCCGCGCGAACTCGAGCCCCCTGCGGCTCAGCGGGAATCCCGGATCCTCCGTCCATGCACGGCGGCCCTCGAGCCCGAGCACCCGCAACGCCAGGCCAAGTCCGCCGCTGAAGCCCGACGTGATGATGATCTGCGCGGGCGAGCATTCAAATCCGCGCGCGATCGCGAGGTGCGCGGCGATCTCCCGTCGCAATTCCGGTTCGCCACGCGGATCGGTGTGGCGGGCAGGTGAGCTCAATTCGGCGCGCACGGCGCGGGAGCGGATTCGTGCGAGCAGCTTTCCGGGGAAGCACTCCGCGGCAGGGACGCCCATCTGGAAAATCCCAAGGCCCGCGGTCATGGTCCGGAATGTCTCGAGCGCCGATCCGGGAATGGCCGGCGCGTCGGGTCTTGCGACCAGCTGCGGCCGCTCTGCGACAAACGTTCCATTGGCCCTGGATGACACGATGCGCTGAGCATCGGTCAGTTTCTCGTAGGCGGCCCGGACCGTGCCGCGCGCAACGCCGAGCTGCGCGGCGAGGTCGAGCCACGACGGTAGCCGCGCGCCGGGCGCGAGAGCGCCGTTGTCGATCGCCGCCGTGATGGCGTTGCGGATCTGCTCGGCGAGCGGCGTCTTGGCCGATCGGTCGAGTGTGATCGGAAGCGGATTTGCCATGCCCCGTGGTACAACAAATCGATCCATTCTTGGTGCTTCTTTTTGGTCCGGCGCGCACGCATCTATCGGCCTGAAAAGGAGGCTTGAACAAGATGAAGATCCTGTTGCCGCTGCTCCTGGCCTGCGTGGCGCTTGTGTCGCCCGCGATGGCCGAGGACCCGCATGAAACTGTCGTGCCGAAATTCGCGCATGAAATTCCGAACATTCCCGGAAAGTCGCTGATCTCGGTTGAGGTCGACTATCCGCCCGGCGGCGCTTCGCTGCCGCACCACCATGCCAAGTCCGGCTTTCTCTATGTCTACGTGCTCTCGGGCGCGATCGAGAGCCAGCTGGAAGGCGAGGCGCCGCGAACCTATCGCGCCGGGGACAGCTTCTTCGAGCCGCCCGGCTCGCATCACGTGCTGGGGCGAAATCTGAGCAAGACAGAGCCGGCGAAACTGCTCGCGGTTTTCGTCGCCGACACCAACGACAAGGCCCTGACCGTGCCTGACAGCCAAGGAAGCAAGCAATGAGCGTTCGCATCGATTATACCGAGGTCGCGCCGGCGGGGGTGAAGGCGCTCGGCGGCGTCTACGGCTACATCATGCAATGCGGCCTCTCCGACGTTCTGGTCGAGCTGACCTACCTTCGGATCTCGCAGATCAATGGCTGTGCCTATTGCCTCGACCTGCATACGCGCAAGCTGCAGAAGATGGGCGTCAAGATCGAGAAGCTCGCGCTGGTGCAGGTCTGGCGGGAAGCGGGCACGCTGTTCGACGCCGAGGAGCGCGCGGCGTTCGCATGGGCCGAAACCGTCACGCGCGTCGCCGAGACCGCGATCCCTGACGAGGCCTATCAGGCCGCGCGCGCCGTGTTCGGCGAAAAGCAACTCGTCGATCTCACTATCGCGATCGGCCTGATGAACACCTACAACCGCATGGCCATCGGCTTCCGCAACACGCCGCAGGCCGTGCTGGCGCTCGCCGACGCCTGATCCCAGGCGCGCGGGAACGGCGAGCAGGTCGCCCGCCGTTTCCGTGTCAGTTCAGATGTCGCGGCGTCAGATCGCCGCAATCCTGCTGACGTCGGCGATGCCGCGAACCGTCATGTCGATGGCAACATAGAGGATGACCAGCAGGCCGACATAGGCGATCCAGCGATGGGTCTGCAGCAGCCGCGCGATGAAGGAGGCCGCCACGCCCATCAGCGCGATCGAGAGGATCAGGCCGAACACCAGCACGATCGGCTGCTCGCGCGCAGCGCCCGCGACCGCCAGCACGTTGTCGAGCGACATCGAAACGTCGGCGATGATGATCTGCGTCGCGGCCTGCAGCAGCGTCTTGCGCGGCGCCGGCGCGCCATCCGCGCCGTGCTCGGCCATCTCCTCCGCGGCCGAGGCGCGCAGCTCGCGCCACATCTTCCAGCACACCCAGAGCAGCAGGATGCCGCCCGCGAGCAACAGGCCGACGATCTGCATAAGCTGCGTGGTGGCGACGGCGAACAGGATGCGCAGCAGCGTCGCGGCGCCGATGCCGATCAGGATCGCCTTGCCGCGTTGCTGCTCCGGCAGGCCCGCGGCGGCAAGGCCGATGACGACGGCGTTGTCGCCGGCCAGCACCAGATCGATGACGATGACCTGCAGGAGTGCGCTGAGCGTATCGAGTGTCAGAAGTTCGAACATGGGTCATGCTCCCCTAGAGGTCGGGGAGTGGATCCGTTTCGACGGCGTCGGCAGTTGCCGTCGCGCTGACGGCGGACCACCACGATGCCAATTGGCGTCGCGGGTCGAAGCAGGGCCACTCCAATGTTCCAGTCCGACATCGCAGCTTGTGGCTGCCAGAGGGGCCCGGCCTGGGATTTACGGTCGCGATCCCGGACGCAGCGCGGCCTGTTCCTCGAAGAACAGCGCAGCCTGATCCGGCTCGCCGAGGATCGCCGCTGCGCACCCCATCAGGGTGAACGCACCGGCACAATCCCACAGGTTCAACTCAGCCGCGGTGGTGCGCACGCGAATAGCGTACGCCACGCCAGCGGTGATGGCGGCCTGCGCGAACAGCAGGATGCTGAGTACGGGCAGGACGAGCCCGGGCTCGAGCAGGCGGATCGTTGCGATCACCGGCAGTGCCGTGAGCATGCCGAACAGGAGCAGCATGCCGAACGGCTCCGGCGATGGAGCGTTCCGCATGAGCCTGTCTGGAGTCGATCGGAACATCCTGTGTCCGTTCGCGCATGCCTGGCCGCAACCGCACGCCATGGCTTCGTCGACTTGCGCCGACGATAACAGAACGCGTGCAAGCGGAGGCGTGGCGTGGCGCCGCAGGGATACGTTGTCCCGTGCGACGACCGGCCGCGCGGCAATCTGCGCTGCTAGGGGGGCGGGGTATAGCGGCGGTCCAGGTGCAGCCGCCGTGATGCGATCGCACGAAATACAACCTAAAAGTTAGCGATGGAAGATTACAGTGTTAGCGATATTCCGCTCGTAGCGGCGGCACGCCATGGCAAAGTCGATATCGCGCAATTATCTTGAGCGCCGGCGCAGGACGAACGACCGAAGGACGATGGCGATGAAAATGGAAGGCAAGACGGTGCTGATCACCGGCTCCACCGATGGTGTCGGACGCTACGTTGCGATGAAGCTCGCGGCTGCCGGCGCCCGCGTCCTGATCCATGGTCGCGACACGGCGCGGGCGCAGACGCTCGCCGACGAGATCAAGCGGGTCAGCGGCCGCGAGCCGATGTTCTATCAGGCCGATCTCTCCTCGCTCGCCGAGGTTCGCGAGTTCGCCCAGCTGGTGCTCGACGATCAGGAACGGCTCGATGTCTTCGTCAGCAATGCCGGCATCGGTTCGCAGAACGAGGGGCCGGCGCGGCAGACCAGCAAGGATGGGCACGAGCTGCGCTTTGCGGTGAACTATCTCGCGGGCTTCCTGCTCACGCAGATGCTGCTGCCGCGGCTGAAGGCGAGCGCGCCGGCGCGTATCGTCCATGTCGCCTCGCTCGGCCAGCATCCGATCGATTTCGACGACGTGATGATCACGAAGAACTACAGCGGCGGCCGCGCCTACGCACAGAGCAAGCTGTCGCAGATCATGTTCACGATCGATCTTGCGGCGGAGTTGCAGGGGACCGGCGTTACCGTGAATTCGCTGCATCCGGCGACCTACATGAACACGACGATGGTGCGCGCCAGCGGCACCACGCCGATGTCGACGGTGGAGCAGGGCGGCGACGCCATCCTGCGTCTGGTACACGGCGACGACGTCGCCGACCGGAGCGGGCTGTTCTTCGACGGCATGCGCGAGGCCCGCGCTCATGCGCAAGCCTATGATGCCGAGGCGCGGAAGCGGCTGCGGGCGTTGAGCCTGAAGCTGACGGGGTTGGCACACTGATCGCGCATTGCGCGGACCCGTTGGCTAACTCGCCCTACATTCTACGTTTCCTGCTTCGCCTCGACCGCCTTTGTCGCGAACTGCGGAAACATCTCGGCCACGACGGGCCCGTCCAGCCGCCACGAATGGCAGCCGCCGACGAAGAACGGCGGCTCCTTGAGATCCTGCTGCCGGTCGAGCGAGCCGCGGCCCTGCGGGTCCTTGCCTGACGTCGCGGTCTGGAACAGCGTCGTCACCGCCGGCCCCAGCAGCTCGGCGAGATGGGTGCAGGTCTCTAGCCTGCCGATCTTGCGCCGGACAAGCTCGCGCCAGCCCTTGCCGATGCGCTCGCCCACCAGGCGCTGCAGGATGCCTTCGACGTCGAGGCAGGAGGGGTAGGGCGTCGAGGCCATCGTGGTGCCGGTCTCGCGGATCGTGAAGCTGTCATCGACCGCGAGCCGCAGGCGGATGTCGTGCACGGGATCCTCGGGCCGCAGCTCGCCGCGATAGCGCTCGTGCCGCGCATAGGGTTTTGTGTCGACCAGCCGCGCCTCGACCTCCCACAGACCGTCGTCTCTGAGATAGCCGAGACATTCGACGGAGCGGCGGTGCATCAGGCGGCGGCCTTTGCCGTCGGCATTGGTGTCGGTTGCGGACATCGGAACTCGCGAGATTGAAATCTAGACTGATCCAATCGGCCACATGCTCCGATGTCAACGCTTGCTGCTGAATGACGTCATGAGCCTTCGTCATTCCGGGATGGTCCGCAGGACCAGACCCGGAATCTCGAGATTCTCTGGTGCGCAGGCGCCCACCATAGTTCGATGCTTTCGCATCGCCCCGGAATGACGGGATCAGAGCTTGACTTAGGGGTTTGAGCAGAGCGCATCAGCTCACGCGCCGATCGCGGTTCTCCCAGTACGGCCGCCGCAGCTCGCGCTTCAGGATTTTCCCCGCACCCGAGAGCGGCAGCGGTGTCGAGGTAATGTCGACGCTGCGCGGGCATTTGTAGCCGGCGATCAGCGTCTTGCAGTGCTCCATCAGCTCCTCCGGCGTGGCGCCGGCGCCGCTCTTCATCACCACGACCGCATGCACCTGCTCGCCCCAACGCTCGCTGGGAATGCCGATCACGGCGCATTGCGCCACCGCCGGATGCTGTGCCAGCGCGTTCTCGACCTCCGCCGAATAGACGTTCTCGCCGCCGGAGATGATCATGTCCTTGACGCGGTCGACGACGTAGACGAAGCCGTCCGCGTCCATGTAGCCGCCGTCACCGGTATGCATCCAGCCGTCGATCACGGCGCGCGCGGTCTCCTCCGGCCGCTCCCAATAGCCCATCATGACGACGTCGCCGCGCACGGCGATCTCGCCGACGGTGCCGGTTGGAACGATTTTGTCCTCGGCGTCGACGATCTTGACCTCGCAGCCGAGCGTGGCGCGGCCGGCGCCGCGATGCCGGCCCTTGGCACGGCCCTCGCCGATGTGCTCCTTCCAGTGCAGCAGGGTTGCGATCGGCGACAATTCGGTCATGCCGTAGGCTTGGGTGAACTCGACATGCGGCAGCGCCTTCATCGCGCGCATCAGCACGGCGTCGCTAATCACCGAGGCGCCGTAGGAGATCCGCTTCAGCGACGACAAATCGTAATTGCCGAGCGAGGGGTGATCGACAAACATCTGGATCATCGTCGGCACCAGCAGGACGTCGGTGACGCGCTCCTTCTGCATCGCCGCCGCGACCGCATCGGGCGTGAAGCCCTGGATCACGACATTGGAGCCGCCCGACAGCAGCACCGAGTACATGGCCGCGCCATTGGCGAGGTGGAACATCGGTGCCGCATGCAGATAGGTCGAAGTGCCGGGCCAGAGGCCTTCGCCGAGCGCGTTCAGCGCATTGGCCATCAGATTGCGGTGGCTCAGCATCACGCCCTTGGAACGCCCCGTGGTGCCGCCGGTGTAGAAGATGCCGGCGAGATCCTCCGGCTTGCGCATAGCGTCCGGGATCGGTGCGTTGCCTGCAATCAGGCTCTCGTAGTTCTCCATGCCGTCGGGCATCGCGCCGTCGTCGGCGTAAACCAGCTTCAGGCCGGGTAGGGCCTTCGCCAGGGTAACGCCGACCGGCGCAAACGCCTTGTCGACGAACAGGATCCCGGCGCGGCAATCGCGCAGCGCGTCCTCGTTCTCGAGCGGGGACCAGCGGATGTTAAGCGGCACGATCACTGCGCCGGCCCAGCCCACCGCGAGATAGAGCTCGAGATAACGATCGGAATTCAGCGATAGGATCGCGACGCGATCGCCATCCTTGGCGCCGAGCCCGCGAATGGCGGCGGCGAGGCGGGCGACGCGGTCGCCGACCTCGTGCCACTTGCGCCGCCGCTCACCGCAGACGACTGCGAGCCCGTTTGGATTGACCTGCAGCGCGCGCCGCAGTCCGTTCGTGATGTTCACTCCTGTCCTCCCTTGCTGCGTTTCCCGTGCGAGGCGGTTTGCCCGCCTTCTTGCGCGTTGTCGTGGTGGCGATGCCTTCGGTGAGGCGGATCGCGAACTCCTCTGCCACAGCCTTGCCGGTCATCGGCCCGCCGGGCTGGAACCAGTGGCCGATCCAGTTCAGCGAACCCGCGATCGCGAACGCCGAGAGTTTCGGATCGCACGGCCTGACCGAGCCGTCGTCGATGCCTTGCACGATATAGTCGCGGAAGGCGCGGTCGATTCTTTTCTTCGCGGTCTGGACGATCTTGCGATTGTCCTCGTTGAGGTCGCGGACGTCGAAGCGGACCAGGCTCTTGCCGTAATCCGTCGTCATCAGCTCGGCATATCTGACGGTCAGCTTGCGCAGCTTATCAAGGCCTGTGCCGCCGCCGGCCGAGGTCTCGGCAATGCAATCGTCGACCAGTTCGTTGCCGAGCGACCAGCACTCGAACAGGATCTCGTCCTTGCTGCGGAAATAATTGTACAGCGCGGGCTTGGTGATGTTCAGCCGCTTGGCGACGTCGTTGAGCGTGGCGCGGTGATAGCCCTGTTCCAGGAACAGGCCGACCGCCGCGCGCAGCACCGCCTCGCGCTTCTCGTCACGGGCGCGGCGGCGGCTTTCAAACGGCAGCCAGGGTGACTGGGGAGAGGAAGAGGGGGCGCTGGCGTCCATGGCGTGAGGGCTGTCGCATTGACTCCGGAGAACGTCCCGTATATTACCCATGGGTAATAAATAGTCCAGCGGGTAATTTTCGGGAGGACACAGATGACGTCACGCGCCTATGTTGCCGGGGTCGGCATGATCCCGTTCGTCAAGCCCGGCGCCAACGCGCCCTACCACGTGATGGGCGCGGAGGCGGCGAAGCTCGCACTCGCTGACGCCGGTCTCGACTACGGCAAGGTGCAGCAGGCCTATGTCGGCTACGTCTACGGCGACTCCACCTGCGGGCAGCGCGCGCTCTATCCGGTCGGCATGACCGGCATCCCGATCGTCAACGTCAACAACAACTGCTCGACCGGCTCGACTGCGCTGTTCCTGGCACGGCAGGCGATCGAGTCGGGCGCGGCCGATTGCGTGATGGCGCTCGGCTTCGAGCAGATGAAGCCCGGCGCGCTCGGCGCCGTCTTCACCGATCGGCCCAGCGCGTTCGACGATTTCGACGCCGCCGCCGACAAGCTGGTCGATGCGCCCGGCGTACCGCTGGCGTTGCGCTATTTCGGCGGCGCGGGCCTCAGCCACATGAAGAAGTACGGCACGCCGCTGAATGCGTTCGCCAAGGTGCGCGCCAAGGCAAGTCGCCATGCCAAGAACAATCCGCTGGCGCTGTTCCGCAAGGAAGTCACCGCCGACGACGTGATGAACGACCAGGTGATCTGGCCCGGTGTGATGACGCGCCTGATGGCGTGCCCGCCGACCTGCGGCGGCGCCGCGGCGATCCTGGTCTCTGAGAAATTCGCCGAGCAGCACGGCCTCAACAAGCAGGTCCGTATCGCCGCCCAGGCGATGACGACCGACACGCCGTCGACCTTCGGCGCCAACGACATGATGCAGGTCGTCGGCTACGACATGGCGCGCGATGCCGCCAAGAAGGTCTACGAGGCGGCCGGCATCGGGCCTGAGGACCTCGACGTCGTCGAGCTGCACGATTGCTTCGCCCATAATGAGCTGATCACCTATGAAGGGCTCGGGCTGTGCGGCGAGGGCGAGGCGGCGCGCTTCATCGACAACGGTGACAACACCTATGGCGGCAAGATCGTCACCAATCCCTCCGGTGGCTTGCTATCGAAGGGCCACCCGCTCGGCGCCACCGGGCTCGCGCAGTGCTACGAGTTGACGCGTCAGCTGCGCGGCACGGCCGCGACCACGCAGGTGGAAGGTGCGCGGATCGGCTTGCAGCATAATCTCGGCCTCGGCGGCGCCTGCGTCGTGACGCTCTACGAACGCGCCTGAGGCGATCATGGTCGATCAATCCGCCGTCGGACGTGCGTTCACGCCTGTCACCGCGCGTGTCGAGCCGGGGCGTTTGCGCTTCTTCCTCGATACGCTCGGCGAGCGCAATCCGCTCTATCGCGAGCCGGACGCTGCACGCAGCGCCGGCTATGCGGCGGCCCCGGTGCCGCCGACCTATCTGTTCTGCCTCGAAATGATGGACGCGCCAGATCCGTTCGAGTTCTTGACCGCGCTCGACATCGATCTTGCCCGCGTGCTGCATGGCGAGCAAAGGTTCGACTATCACGCGGCCGTTGTTATCGGCGACACGCTGACCTTCAAGTCGCGCGTTGAGAGCGTCACGGACAAGAAGGGCGGTGCGATGACGCTGATCGTCGTCGTCACAGAGATCACCAACCAGGACGGCGTCCACGTCGCGGATACCTCGCGCACGGTGGTGGTGCGCAATGTGGTGCCGTCATGAGCACGAATTCTCCCTCGCTCGGCGAGCGCGTCGTCCACAAGGAGTTTCCGCCGATCACCCGCCATCGCCTCGCGCTGTATTGCGGCGCCTCTGGCGATCACAATCCGATCCATGTCGACATCGACTTCGCGAGGGCGGCCGGTTTTCCCGACGTGTTCTCGCACGGCATGCTCGTGATGGGCTATCTCGGCCAGGCGCTGACCGATGCCGTTGCGCCGTCGCGCATCCGTTCGTTCTCAACGCGTTTCGCCGCGATCACGCAGCTCGGTGCAAGGTTGACCTGCGAAGGCACGGTGACCGAGCTGATCGAACAGGGTGGTGAGAAGCGGGCAAAGCTCGCGCTCACGGCGAAGGATCAGAACGGCGAAGTTAAGCTCGCCGGGGAGGCGATCATTGCGTTGTAGCGAGATGAGGTCGCGCTCTGGCCGCGAAAACACTGCGCTCCTCGCCCCGCTCTTGCGGGGAGAGGGGTGGGTGAGGGCCGCTTCCGCGAGTGCTGACGGCTGAGAGACCTGTACCCCTTCACCCGGAACGCATCTGACGATGCGTTCCGACCTCTCCCCGCAGGCGGGGCGAGGTAAAAGAGGGGCCAATCGCTCGAGTTCAATGAACGACGCCTATTCGCTAGGGAGACACCATGTCCAAACTGCAAGGCAAAGTCGCGCTCGTCTCCGGCTCCGGCCGCGGCATCGGGCGAGCGATCGCGTTGAAGCTCGCGCGCGAGGGCGCCCGCGTCGTGGTCAACGATCTCGATGCCGAGCCGGGCGATGCCGTCGCGGCCGAGATCAAGGCCATGGGCGGCGAGGCGATCGCGGTCAATGGCAGCGTGACGGAGGCGGGATTTGCCGATCGCTTCGTTGGCGCTGCGATGGAGCGCTTCGGCGGCCTCGACATCATCGTCAACAATGCCGGCTACACTTGGGATTCGACGATCCAGAAAATGACCGACGAGCAGTTCCAGGCGATGCTGGACGTCCATCTGGTCGCCCCGTTCCGCATCCTGCGCGCGGCCTCCGAGCCGATCCGGGTGATGGCGAAGAAGGAAGCCGAGGCCGGCCGCGAGGTGTTCCGCAAGGTCGTCAACATCTCCTCGATCGCTGGCCTCTACGGCAATGCCGGGCAGGTGAGCTATTCCTCGGCCAAGGCGTCGCTGATCGGGCTGACGCGGACGATGTGCAAGGAGTGGGGCCGCTACAAGGTCAACGTCAATTGCGTCGCCTTCGGCTTGATCAACACCCGTCTGACCCAGCCGATCGAGGCGCAGCAGAAGACCATCGACGTCGCCGGCCGCGACATCAAGGTCGGTGTGCAGCCGCAGATGCTGGAGGCGATGGGCCGGATGATCCCGCTCGGCCGCGGCGGCACGCCGGAGGAGGCTGCGGACGCGGTCTATCTGTTCTGTTCGCCGGAATCGAACTACATCAGCGGTCAGGTGATCGTCGCCGGCGGCGGTCTTTTGATCTAAACAAGAATCGAGAGCCCGTCCCGATCTATCGAAGCGGAAAGGGCTCTGCAGTGAGGGCATGATGCAATACCGATCGTCCTGGATGACCGAGGAGCTGGACACCTTCCGTGGCCAGTTCCGCAAATTCCTCGCCAAGGATCTGGCGCCGCACGCCGAAAAATGGCGTGCGCAGAAGCTGGTCGACCGCTCGGCCTGGCGCGCGCTCGGCGAGATGGGCGCGCTGCTGCCGAGCGTGCCCGAAGCCTATGGCGGCCTCGGCACCACCTTCGCCTACGACGCCGCCGTGCTTGATGATCTCGAGAGCACGGTGCCGGAGCTGACCACCGGCGTCTCCGTGCACAGCGCGATCGTCGCGCACTACATCCTCAACTACGGCTCGGAGGAGCAGAAGAAGCGCTGGCTGCCGAAGATGGCGTCGGGCGAGATGGTCGGCGCCATCGCGATGACCGAGCCCGGCACCGGCTCCGATCTGCAGGCGGTCAAGACCACGGCGAAGAAGCAGGGCAATTCCTACGTCATCAACGGCCAGAAGACCTTCATCACCAACGGCCAGGCCGCCGACCTCGTGATCGTGGTGGCGCGCACCGGCGGCGTGGGCGCCAAGGGCATTTCGCTGATCGTGGTCGAGACCGAAGGCGCCGAGGGCTACCGGCGCGGGCGCAACCTCGACAAGATCGGCCTGCACGCTTCCGACACCTCGGAGCTGTTCTTCGACAATGTCGTGGTGCCGCCGGAGAATTTGCTCGGAACCGAGGAGGGCAACGGCTTCGTGCAGCTGATGCAGCAATTGCCGCAGGAGCGGTTGTCGCTCGCGATCGGCGCCGTCGCATCGATGGAGCGCGCGGTGAAGATCACCGCCGACTACACCAAGGAACGCAACGCGTTCGGCAAGCCGCTGCTCGAATTCCAGAACACCGCCTTCAAGCTCGCCGAACGCAAGACCGAGGCGATGATCGCTCGCGTGTTCGTCGACTGGTGCGTCGACCGCCTGGTCGCCGGCGACCTCGACACGGTCACCGCCTCGATGGCGAAATGGTGGTGCTCGCAGAAGCAGGTCGAGACCGCGGACGAATGCCTGCAGCTGTACGGCGGCTACGGCTACATGCAGGAATATCCGATCTCGCGGATGTTCATCGATTCCCGCATCCAGAAGATCTACGGCGGCACCAACGAGATCATGAAGCTCTTGATAGCGCGCTCGTTGTAGGCGGGCGATCGCTCCGGTGTTATCCCGCCGCGTGGAAGCGGCTGAGGAATGCCTTCAGCCGCTCGCTCTTCGGTTTGCGGATGATCTGGTCGGCGCTGCCGATCTCGGCCATGATGCCGTCATTCATGAATCCGACGCGGCTCGACACGTCGGCGGCGAAGGCCATTTCGTGCGTCACCAGCACCATGGTCATGCCTTCGGTGGCGAGGCGCTCGAGCCGGGCCTGAAGTCGCGGACGCTCACCGTCAACGGCGTCTCCAAGGCCTATGCGATGACCGGCTGGCGCGTCGGCTATGGCGGCGGACCGCGCGAATTGATCGCGGCGATGGCCGTGGTGCAGAGCCAGAGCACGACCAACCCGTCCTCGGTGAGCCAGGCGGCGGCGATCGCGGCGCTGACCGGCTCGCAGGATGTCCTCCGCGATCGCCGCGCCGCGTTCCAGCGCCGCCGCGATCTCGTGGTCGAATCGCTCAATGCCATCGACGGCGTGAGCTGCCGGCGGCCGGAGGGCACATTCTATACCTTCGCAAGTTGCGCAGGCCTGATCGGCCGCCGGACGCATGACGGTATGCAAATCGACAGCGATAGCGCGTTCTGCCGCTATCTTTTGCAGCAGCACGACGTCGCCGTGGTGCCGGGCAGCTGCTTCGGCCTTGCGCCATATTTCCGTCTATCCTACGCAACCTCGGACCAAAATCTGCGCGACGCGCTGAGCCGCATCGCCAATGCCTGCAGGGAGCTGTCATGACCAAAACCAACGCCCGCACCGGAGGCCAGATCCTGATCGACCAGCTGGTCGCGCAAGGGGTGGAGCGTGTCACCTGCGTGCCCGGCGAGAGCTATCTCGCGGCGCTCGACGCGCTGCATGACAGCCCGATCGACGTCATGATCTGCCGCGCCGAGGGTGGCGCTGCCATGATGGCGGAGGCCTACGGCAAGCTCACGGGACGTCCGGGCATCTGCTTCGTGACCCGCGGCCCCGGTTCGACCAATGCCGCCCACGGCGTGCACATCGCGATGCAGGACTCGACCCCGATGATCCTCTTCGTCGGCCAGGTCGACACCGGCATGCGCGAGCGCGAGGCGTTCCAGGAACTCGATTACAAGGCCGTGTTCGGCACCATGGCGAAATGGGCGGTCGAGATCGATCGCCCGGATCGCATTCCGGAACTGGTCGCGCGCGCCTTCCGGGTCGCGTTGCAGGGGCGCCCCGGCCCAGTCGTGATCTCGCTGCCCGAGAACATGCTCACCGAAACCGCCGCGGTCGCCGACGCACCGAAGGTCGAGCCCGCGGCAACCTGGCCAGCGCCATCCGATCTCGAACGCCTCGGCGCGATGCTGGCCTCCGCCAAGGCGCCGATCGTCGTCCTCGGCGGTTCCGCCTGGACGGAGGAGGCGACCAAGGGCATTGCGCGCTTTGCCGAGCGGTTCGATCTGCCCGTTGCGACCTCGTTCCGCCGCGCCTCGCTGATCGATGCCGATCACTCGCATTATGCCGGCGATCTCGGTATCGGGCCGAGCCCGCAGCTCAAGGCGCGCATCATCAACGCCGACGTGATCCTGCTGATCGGCGGCCGCATGTCGGAAATGCCGTCATCGTCCTACACGCTGCTCGACATTCCGGTGCCGAGCCAGAAGCTGATCCACGTCCATCCGGGCTCGGAAGAGCTCGGTCGCGTCTATCAGCCGGCGCTCGCGATCCAGGCAACGCCCACCGCCTTTGCCGCCGCCGTCGAAACCATGAAGCCGGCAGCCGCGCCGGCCTGGAAGGGCGAGGCTGCCAAGGCGCATGCGGACTACATCGCCTGGACCGAGAAGCCGCGCGAGCTGCCCGGCAATTTCCAGTACGGCCAGGTCGTCACCTGGCTGCGTGACCGCCTGCCGAAGGACGCGATCGTCTGTAACGGCGCCGGCAATTACGCCGGCTGGCTGCATCGCCATCATCGCTTCCATAGCTTCGCTGCCCAGCTCGCGCCGACCTCGGGCTCGATGGGCTACGGCGTGCCGGCGGCTGTGATGGCCAAGCGGCATCATCCGGATCGCGTCGTCGTGGCGTTTGCCGGCGACGGCTGCTTCCTGATGAACGGGCAGGAGTTCGCGACTGCCGTGCAGTATGATGCGCCGTTGATCGTCGTCGTCGTCGACAACGCGCAATACGGCACCATCCGCATGCATCAGGAGCGCGACTATCCAGGCCGCGTCGTCGGCACCCAGCTGAAGAATCCGGACTTCGCGCTCTACGCCAAGGCGTTCGGCGGCCATGGCGAGCGGGTCGAGCGGACCGAGGACTTCGCGCCGGCGTTCGAGCGTGCGCTTGCCTCGGGCAAGCCTGCGATCCTGCACTGCCTGGTCGATCAGCGCGCGCTGTCGGTGGGCAAGGACTTCGTGCCCGATGAGGCCAAGCGCTGATGACCGGAACGGGCCGCCACATTGCGATCATCGGTGCCGGCGCGGTCGGCGTGATCAGCGCCATCGAGGCGCTGCGCGAGGGACACCGTGTCACGCTGATCGATCCGGGCGAGCCCGGCGGCACACAGGCGGCGAGCTACGGCAACGCCGGCTGGCTGTCGTCCCATTCGGTGATCCCGCCGGCGGAGCCCGGCACCTGGAAGAAGGTGCCGGGCTATCTGATGGATCCGCTCGGGCCCTTGGCGATCCGCTGGTCGTATTTGCCGAAGGCGCTGCCCTGGCTGGTCAAGTACCTGTTTTCGAGCTGGACCGAGGCCCAGGTCGAGACCACGGCGCGGGCGCTGCGCGATCTGCTGAAGGATGCGCCGCTGCTGCACAAGCAGCTTGCGGAGGAGGCCGGTGTCCCCCAATTGATCGAGCGGCGCGGGGTGATGCATGTGTATCCCTCGCGCGCGCCGTTCGACGGCGATCTCGGCTGGCGCATCCGCAAGCGCGTCGGTATCGAATGGCTGGAGCTCAACGAGGACGAGATCCGCCAGCGCGAGCCTGATTTGGATCCGCGCTACAAGTTCGGTGTCGTGGTCGAGGAGGCGGGACGTTGCCGCGATCCCGGCGCTTACGTCGCCGCGCTTGCCGCGCACGCGATGGCCAATGGTGCCACGCGCATCGCGGCCAAGGCGACCGGCCTCAAGCTCGACGGCAACAAGCTCGTCGCCGTCGTCACCGAGACCGGAGAGATTCCGTGCGATGCCGCGGTCGTCGCCGCCGGCGCGCACTCGAAGCGCTTGACCGCCTCGATCGGCGATCCGGTGCCGCTGGAAACCGAGCGCGGTTATCACGTCATGATCGAGAACCCGGAATCCGGTCCGCGCAATTCGATGATGGCCTCCGATGCCAAGATGGTCGTCAACTGGACCGACAAGGGCCTCCGCGCCGCCGGCACGGTCGAGATCGCAGGCCTCGACGCCGCGCCGAACTGGAAGCGCGCCGAGATCCTGCGCGACAATCTCCTCAGCATGTTTCCGAAACTGCCGCGGAACATCCCGGCCTCGCGCATCAAGACCTGGTTCGGCCATCGCCCGAGCATGCCCGACGGCCGTCCGTGCATCGGCTACGCGCGCGCCTCGCGCGACGTCGTCTATGCGTTCGGCCACGGCCATGTCGGTCTGGTCGGCTCGGCCCGTACCGGGCGCCTCGTCGCGCAACTCCTGAGCGGCAAGTCACCGGAAATTCCGCTTCAACCGTTCGCTCCCTCCCGCTTCCTCTGAGATGTCGATGCCATGACGTATCCAGCGAATTCCTCCTCCCGTATCGCGCCCGCGGCGGCAAGGCGCTCTATGGCGCGCCGCTCGGCATCCTGATGCTCGAGGCGCGCTTCCCGCGCATTCCCGGCGACATGGGCAATGGCACCACCTGGCCGTTCCCGGTGCTGTATCGTGTCGTCAGCGGCGCTTCGCCGGAGAAGGTGGTGCTGAAGGGCGCGGCCGGCCTGCTGCCTGATTTCATCGACGCGGCAAAGGATCTGGTGCGGCTCGGCGCCGAAGCCATCACCACCAATTGCGGCTTCCTGGCGCTGTTCCAGAAGGAGCTCGCGGCTGCCGTCGGCGTGCCGGTTGCGACCTCGTCGCTGATGCAGGTGCCGTGGGTGCAGGCGACCTTGCCGCCGGGCAAGCGCGTCGGCCTCGTCACGGTCTCCGGTTCGACGCTGTCGGCGGCCCATCTCGAGGGCGCCGGCGTGCCGCTCGATACGCCGCTGGTCGGGACCGAGAACGGCAAGGAATTCTTCCGCGTCCTGATCAAGGCCGAAAAGGACGACATGGACGTGGTGCAGGCCGAACGCGATGTCGTCGAGGCCGGCAAGGAGCTGGTGGCGCGCCACCCCGAGGTCGGCGCGATCGTGCTGGAATGCACCAACATGCCGCCTTACGCCGCCGCGTTGCAGGCGGAGGTCGGCCTGCCGGTCTATGACATCTATTCCATGATCACCTGGTTTCACGCCGGCCTGCGGCCGCGTGCCTTCGGATGACCGAGCATGGTGCGAAACCGGTCGAACAACAGCTTTGAGCACGCCGTTGGCGTTGCCTTGGCTTGGGTCGCGCCGGTATTATCTCACTGCGTTCGAGATTCCATTCAACCATGAAGGCTCCCGTGGACATCAGCTCAGACAGCATCGTCGACCGCGTCTACGAGCAGCTCAAGGCGATGGCCATCAGCTACGAGTTCAAGCCCGGCGAGCGGCTGAACGAGGGCGAGCTCGCGAAGCGCCTCGGCGTCAGCCGCACGCCGCTGCGCGAGGCGCTGAACCGGCTGAACACCGAGGGCTTCCTGCGCTTCACCCCGGGCAAAGGCTTCTTCTGTCGCGAGCTCGACGCGCATGAGATCTTCGATCTCTACGAGCTGCGCAAATCGCTGGAGATCGCCTCGGTTCGTCTCGCGATCAAGCGCGCCAGGGATGAGGACATCGATGCGCTGCTGGCGTTCCTCCAGGCCACCGGCCCGGATCCCGGCGAGCGCTCCTCGCTCGAACTGGTCGAGCTCGACGAGACCTTTCACGAGCGGTTGATGGGGATGTCGAACAACGCCGAGATGCTGCGCGTATTGCGCAACGTCAACGCGCGGATCCGTTTCGTGCGCTGGATCGACATGGACCGGATCAACCGCTCCAACACCCAGGCCGAGCATCGTGCCGTCGTCGAAGGCCTGAAGGCGCGCGATGAGGAGAGGTGCGTGACCGTCCTCGAGAAACATATCGATCGCCGTCTCGACCGCATCACCTCGGCGATCAAGGAAGGCTACGCGCAGATCTACATGCCGGCAGCGCGGACCGCGTCCTCACCATAAAGCGCGATGAGATTGGGATGAATCGTCATCGCGCTTTAGCTCCTTGTTTGAGCATGATCACCTCGCAAACGCGTTCCGCGTTTGTCGCGAGGAAAAACCGCTTCACACTTTTCCGGATCATGCTCTAGATGTCGCCGACCCAGCTCTGGATCGCCGCCGGCGCGATCACGCGTCTTGGCTGGTGCGGGTTGATCGTCCCGGCGCTGACGTCTTCCGTTTGATCGAGCAGGCTGCTCGCGAAGACTTTGGCATCATGCTCGCTTGTAAATGTGCGAGTCTGCCGTGGGGCGCGTTGATGCCCTGCGTCGGGATTGCGCAACGCGAATGAAACGTACCAGATCGCTTTCTCGCAAATCATCGCGGCGGCCCCGATGGTGGTAGCAGAGCCGAGTTATCCGATGCCGAATATGCAGTTTGTGCCATGCAACTACAATGCGAAGGACGCCGCGATCTACGATAGGCGCCACAACCAGCGGTGCTGCGGCGCCCGCGACAATAACTTACGACAATGTCTGACATCCCGAAACCTAAGAGATATCTGGTATCCCAGCGCTTCAACGGCGGTCGAGCATGTCCCGAACCCTTTGCGCAAGCTTGGCTTGCGAAACCGGCTTCTCCAGGAGGTCGACGCCCAGATCAAGCCTGCCATGATGTATGACGGCGTTGTGCGAATAGCCGGTCATGTAGAGGATCTTCAGTCCAGGCCTCATCTCTGTAGCTCGTTTCCCGAGCTCGCGACCGTTTATGCCCGGCATCACCACGTCGGTGAGGACGAGGTCGATATGCGGCTGCTCCTGCAATAGAATCGTCAGTGCGGCCTGTGCGCTCGCGGCCGTCAGGACGCGGTAATTCAGCTCGCGCAGCAGCTCGGTGACATAGATGCGGAGATCCTCGTCATCTTCCACGACCAGGATCGTTTCGACCTTGTTTGATTCAGCCCCGGCGACCGGCTCGTTGATCTCGTCCTGCTCGGTGGCAGTGCCATGGTAGCGAGGGAAATACATCTTGATGTTGGTGCCGTAATCGAGCTCGCTGTAGATTTTGATGTGGCCACCCGATTGCTTCACGAAGCCGTATACCTGGCTGAGGCCGAGACCGGTACCCTGTCCGGTCTCCTTGGTGGTGAAGAACGGCTCGAAGGCGTGGCTCAGTGTGTCTGGGCTCATGCCGAGGCCCGTGTCCGTTACGCTGATCACCGCATACTGGCCCGGACTGAGTTCAGGATTTCGCGAGCAGTACTCACGGTCAGCGTACACGTTCACCGCCTCGATGGTCAGTTTGCCGCCTTCCGGCATCGCGTCGCGAGCGTTGATCGCGAGGTTGAGGATGGCAGACTCCAGATGGTTCGAGTCCACTTCGATCTGCCAAAGCCCGGCGCTGCCGACGGTTTGAACCTCGACGCGCTCGCCGAGAGTCCGTTGCAGAAAGTCCTGCAGCCCGTTGAGGAAATTGTTCAGGTCGATCGGCTTGGGGGCAAGGGCCTGTCGCCGTGAGAAGGCGAGCAGGCGTCTGGTCAGGCTTGCAGCGCGTTGTGCGCCGCGTTTGGCGTGGGATAACGCGCGCTGAAAGTTGACATTGGCGGCAAGCTGTCTGCCATGTCGCTCCATCGTTTCAAGGTTGCCGATCACGATCATTAGCAGGTTGTTGAAATCGTGCGCGACGCCTCCGCTGAGTTGTCCGACCGCTTCGAGCTTTTGCGAGGCGAGCAGCTGGTCCTGCATCTTGGCCAGCGCTTCCTGCGCGTTCCGGCGCTCACTGATGTCGCGGGTGACCTTGGCAAACCCGATCAGTGCTCCGCTCTCGTCCACGATCCTGTCGATAACCACTGAGGCCCAGAACTTCGAGCCGTCCTTGCGGACACGCCATCCCTCGGCCTCGAATCGGCCGCTTTGTGTTGCTTCCTCGAGGGCGCGGTGAGGCACTCGATTTGCGCGATCCTCCTCTGTGTAGAACCGCGAGAAGTGCTGGCCGATGATCTCTTCCGGCGCGCAACCCTTGATCCGCTCGGCGCCGGCGTTCCAGGTGACGACGACGCCGGTCGCATCGAGCTGGAAAATGGCATAGTCAACGACCGCTTCGAGCAGCTGGCGATAGCGCTGCTCGCTCTCGACGAGAGCCCGGCTGGTTTTCTGATGCTCGGTGATGTCGCGCGTGACCTTGGCGAATCCGACCAGTGAACCATTCTGATTCCTAATGGCGTCGATGACTACGCTCGCCCAGAAACGGCTTCCATCCTTGCGGACGCGCCAGCCTTCCGAGGTAAAGCGTCCCCGCTCAGCGGCGAGCGCCAACGCCTTCCGCGGCAGTTCGGCGGCCTGATCCTCCGCGCTGTAGAACATCGAGAGGGGACGTCCGATGACCTCGTCGGTGCCATATCCCGTCAGCCGGACCGCGCCGGAATTCCAGCTCGCGATCGTGCCGTCCGGTTCAACCAAATAAATCGCGTAGTCGATGATCGCATCGATGAGCAGTTGAAGCCGCTGACTGTCGGTGACGCCCGCTGTGCTTGAATGCATTCGAAAACAATGCCCGAGAAGACCGACCTGTGCAATTCGCATAACCCAACCGATAACTTCAGCAAATTGAACTCGTTCCTGCGGCGGCGGCATGCCAATTAGGAACCAACAGGATGTCTTTGCATTGCAGGAGGATGAATTGCATCTCGTGCAGTGCACCAATGGTGGCGGATGGACTATCGGGATTTCGCTGCATCGAATGCCGCGTCTTCGTTCGTTTTTTCAATCTCGATCTGGATATCGAAACCCTTGGTGGGCTCCGTCATGGAGTGCCGCCGTGGAGATTGATGGTAGCGGAGGTCGTGGAGCCGCCACCCGCGAGTGAAACGGCCCATTTCGCGCTTGCCCGACGACGGGCAACTCAGCGAAAACCTGTCAAGCCGTGATGTAACAAATATTTCTGTTTTTCGGAAGTGAGATTCGGTGTATGAATGGCGCGTCTCACCCGATTGAGGGGCGCGTCGCGATCGTCACGGGTGTTGCGGTGAGATGCGGTGGACGCTGATGTCACGACTGACGAGCGTGACTGATGCGGACGGCGAAGTCGTGCAGGCCTGACGCCCTAGTGGCAGGTGTCTTATCAGTTTGGGGCAATCCTCTTGCTGATGACGGTGACAAACAAGCCCAGTCTCGCCGGGGAGAGCGCGTATAAGCCGTAAACCATCGCGCAGGGAAAGCCGGATTGCTCCGGTTACACCTGTGGTCCTACCTCCCGTGCTTTCCATTTTGCACGGGACCCATGGGTGCGATCGGCACCCGGCTTTCCCTGCGCCCTCTGCTTGAGGAGAGGGCGAAACGAAATGCAAAGCTCGGACGCAACGCGCCGCGAGAATGCGGATGTATAACTGACAAGCTGCGCCACACACTCGCTGTCGTCCCTGCCTAGTGCGCAATTGCGCACGGGAGCAGGGACCCATAACCACAAATGGCAATTGTTGTGCGATACCGGAACGACGAATCCCGCCTACAACATCCGCCGCGGAGTATGGGCCCCTGCTTTCGCAGGGACGACGATGTTGTGAGAGTGGCGCAAATCAACTTCAAGCATCGGCCTCTCTGGAACACTGGATCACCCGCATGCGCGGGTGGTGACAGTTGTGGATGGGGATGCGCAGGGACGACGGAGGGAGCAACGGCGGTGCTCCCTCACGTTCCGATCTTCACCACCATCTTGCCCAGCGCCGCGCGCGTCTGCATGGTCTTGAACGCCGCACGAAAATCGTCGAGCGCGAACACCTTGCCGACGACAGGCGTGAGCTTGCCGTCGTTCAGCCAGGCCGACAATTGCGCCATCACGCGCGTCTGTGCGTCCGGTTCGCGGCGCGCGATCTGGGCGGCATCGACGCCGATGAGGATGCCGCCCTTCAGGAGCGGCAGGTTGAAGGGCAGGGCCGGGATCTGGCCGGCGGCAAAGCCGACCACGAGATGGCGGCCGTTCCACGCGATCGAGCGGAAGGCCTGCACCGACACCTCGCCGCCGACCGGATCGAAGATCACGTCGGCGCCATGACCGCCGGTGGCGTCCTTCAGCGCGTCGCGCCAGTCGGGCCTGGTGTAGTCGATGACAGCGTCGGCGCCGAAGCTTGCGGCGAAGCTGCGCTTCTCCTCGGTGGAGGCGGCGGCGATGACACGCGCGCCGAGCAGCTTGCCGATCTGGATCGCGGCGACGCCGGTGCCGCCGGCCGCACCGAGCACGAGCAGCTGCTCGCCGGCGCGCAGTCGGCCGCGCTCGCCGAGTGCGTAGAGCGCGGTCAGATAGTTGGTGCGGAAGGCCGCGCCGGCCTCCATCGACAGCCCGTCGGGCATGACCTCGACCGCGGCGGCCGTTACGACGATATGCTCGGCCAATGCGCCCGAACGCGCCGCGCCCATCACCCGCATGCCCGGCGCGAAGCCAGTGACATCATTGGCGACCTTATCGATCACGCCGGCGAATTCCGCACCCGGGGTGAACGGCAGGGCATCCTTGGTCTGGTAGCGGCCCTCGACCTTCAATCCATCGACGAAGCCGATGCTCGCGGCCTGCACCCGGATCCGGAGCTGGCCCGGTCCAACCTCGGGCATCGCAATTTCCTTCAGCCCGATCTGATCGATGGGCGCATACTGCTCGACGACGACCGCCTTCATGTTGTCTTTCTCGCTTGTTCGCTTCCTCTCGAGCCATTCCCGTTCCGATGGGATCGGACCGGGGCTCTCGCTTCTTGTTCTGATGCCTACACTTCACGCAAAGCGGAATCCACTTCGCTCGAAAACGCTTCAGGCCGAAAAGCTATCTCACGTCCGTTGTTCTACGGGGAGGGCTTTTGTCGCCGCTGTGTGTGGAATGCCAGCATCTTCAACGACATCGTGCGGAGAGGGGCGTTTACCCGTTGTTATCCCTACCAAATTCGGTAACGCGTCCTTAATGGCATTAACGCTAGGGTTTTGCCGCGTGGCCCGCCCTGGGCCGCGCGCCGTCCAGGACGGGCGGGGATTGCGTACGCGTTGGAGTCTCCCATGGATATCATGACAGGCGCCGGGCTCTTGGCTGGCATCATCGTCATTTCGGTGATGATGCTGTTGGGCGGCGACCTGCACATGTTCATTTCCGAACATGCCATGATCATCATATTCGGTGGCTCGATCGCGGCGACGATGATTCGCTTTCCGCTCGGCGTGATGCTGCACGGCCTGCCGCTCGGCGCCAAATACGCCTTCACGATGAGTCGGCTGTCGGCGCGCGACCTCGTCGACGAGCTCGCCCGCATCGCCGAGATCGCCCGCAAGCAAGGCCCGGTCGGGCTCGAAAAGGTCGAGACCGACGAGCCGTTCCTTGCCAAGGGAATCCGTTATGTCGCCGACGGTTACGACCTCGAGTTCATCCGCGACAACATGGAACGCGACCGCGACAATTTCCTGATGCATCTCGACGAAGGCAGCAAGATCTACCGCGCGATCGGCGACTGCGCACCGGCCTTCGGCATGATCGGCACGCTGATCGGCATGGTGCAGATGTTCGCCAACATGACCGACCCGTCCAAGCTCGGCCCCTTCATGGCGACCGCGCTGCTTGCGACTCTCTACGGCGCGCTGGTCGCCAACCTGTTCTGCCTGCCGATCGCTGACAAGCTGCATGGCAAGCTGCTCGACGAAGAGACCAACCGCACGCTGATCATCGACGGCATCCTGATGATCCGCGATTCCAAGAGCCCGGCGCTGGTCCGCGAAATGCTGCTGGCCTATCTGCCGGAGAAGCATCGCCACGAGGAGGGTGAGCCCGTTCCGGCCTGACGGTTCGGACCGGCGTTCTCGGGACAGAAGCGATGGCCAAGAAGAAGCGCGGCGACGCCCACACCGGAGGTCACGGCTGGTTCGTGACCTTCGCGGACCTGATGGGACTGATGATGAGCTTCTTCGTGATGCTTGTCGCGTTCTCCACCATGGACAACAACAAGCTGAAGATCGTCGCCGGCTCGATGCGCGACGCCTTCGGCGTGCAGACCAATGTGCGCTATTCCGGCATCGTCGAGTCCGACGGCCTGCCGACGCGGCCGAAGCTGAAGAACGTAGATCACATCTCACCGGAGGAGTCCTCCGCCAATCCGACGCCGGACGAGAAGGAGCGCAGCCAGCTCAACGGCGCGCGGCTGAAGATCGACCGCGAGTTCGCGCTCGCCTCCGCCTCGCTCCGGCAGGCGCTGCAGGACATGCCTGAATTGACCGAGATCTCCAAGAACATCATGTTCGAGGAGACGAAGGAGGGGCTCAACCTCGAGATCGTCGATCAGGACGGCCGTTCGATGTTCGCCGACGGTTCGAAGGAGCCGTATGACCGCACCCGCCGGCTGATCCGGAAGCTCGCCGCGCCGCTGAAGGCGACGCCGCTGAGGATCTCGATCGTAGGACATACTGCCGCAGGCTTCGTGCCGGCGAAGAGCGACTATGACGCCTTCGACCTGTCCGCGGACCGGGCCAATGTGGTTCGTCAGATTCTGGAGCGGGAGGGATTGCCGCCGTCCCATGTCTTCGCAGTTTCCGGCAAGGCTGACGGCGAGCCGCTGTTTCCCGATGATCCCACGCTGCCTGCGAACCGTCGCGTGACCATCACGTTGATGCGCGAAAATCCGCCGCTGCCGCCGGATCTCAAGCCGTAAGTGTTGGCTACCCCGTTACCGTCAAGCTGGGCGTGTTGCTTGGTTGACACGCGGGACCGAAGCGCCGATAGCCGCGCGGATCAAATCAACTGATCGAGCGTTCCAACCTCGTCATGGCTGTAAGCGTTTCATCCACCGAAGCCCAGGAGGGGCAACTCACCTCGGGCTTCTGGGCCCTGACGCTGGGCAGCATCGGTGTGGTGTTCGGCGATATCGGAACTTCGCCGCTCTATGCATTCCGGGAGGCGGTCAGCGGTGCCGCGCACGGCCAGCCGGTCACCCGCATCATGGTGCTCGGCGTGCTCTCGCTGATCCTGTGGGCGCTGTTCACCGTCGTCACCGCGAAATACGTGCTGCTGCTGCTGCGCGCCGACAACAACGGCGAGGGCGGCACGCTGTCGCTGATGGCGCTCGGCCAGCGCGCGATCGGACGCCGCAGCTGGCCGCTGCTAGTGCTCGGCGTGATCGGTGCCTCGATGTTCATCGGCGATTCCATGATCACGCCGGCGATCTCCGTGCTGTCGGCGGTCGAAGGCCTCAAGCTCGCTACGCCGCATCTCGAGCACTATGTGGTGCCGCTCACGATCCTGATCCTCGTCGTGCTGTTCTCGGTGCAGAGCAGCGGCACCGCGCGTGTCGCGTCCGCCTTCGGGCCCGTGATGGTGGTGTGGTTCGCGACGCTCGCGGTGATGGGGCTGGCGCATATCTCGGACAACCCGTCGGTGCTGGCGGCGATCAATCCGTACTATGCGATCCAGTTCATGCTGACCCACGGCACCATCGGCCTAGTCACGCTGGGTGCGGTGTTCCTCGCGGTGACCGGCGGCGAGGCGCTGTATGCCGACCTCGGGCACTTCGGCCGCAGGCCGATCCAGACCGGCTGGCTGTTCTTCGTACTGCCGTCGCTGCTCCTGAACTATTTCGGGCAGGGTGCGCTGGTGCTGAGCGATCCGTCCGCGATCGAGAACTCGTTCTACCGTATGGCGCCGGATGTGCTGTTGCTGCCGCTCATCGTGCTTGCCACGGCTGCCACCGTGATCGCGAGCCAGGCGGTCATCACCGGCGCCTATTCGCTGATCGGCCAGGCGGTGCAGCTCGGACTGTTGCCGCGCTTCGAGGTCCGCTACACCTCGGCGACCCATGCCGGCCAGATCTATCTGCCGCGCGTCAACCGGATGCTGCTGGTCGGCGTGCTGTTGCTGGTGCTGCTGTTCCGCACCTCGAGCGGGCTCGCCTCCGCCTACGGCATCGCAGTCTCCACCACCATGGTCGCCGACGGCATCATGGGTTTCATCGTGATCTGGAAATTGTGGAACTGGCGCGCGGCGTCGGCGGCGGCATTGATCCTGCCGTTCGTTATCGTCGACATGACCTTCTTCAGCGCCAACCTGCTGAAGCTGCTCGAGGGCGCCTGGGTGCCGCTGCTGTTCGGCATCGTCGTGGCGACGATGATCTGGACCTGGCTGCGCGGCGCCGCCATTCTGGTCGCGAAGACCCGCCGCACCGAGGTCCCGCTGCGCGATCTGATCCAGAGCCTGGAGAAGCGGCCGCCGCACATCGTCAAGGGCACGGCGGTGTTCCTGACCAGCGATCCGAACTTCGTGCCGACCGCGCTGCTGCACAACCTGAAGCACAACAAGGTGCTGCACGAGCACAATGTGATCCTGACCATCGAGACGGCGCCGACGCCGCGTGTCGATCTGTCAGAGCGCGTGAACATGGAGAAGATCAGCGACAAGTTCTCCACCGTCCGGCTGCGCTTCGGCTACATGGAGTCGCCGAACGTGCCGAAGGCGCTGGCGATCGCCCGCAAGCTCGGCTGGCAGTTCGACATCATGGCGACGTCGTTCTTCGTGTCGCGCCGGTCGCTGAAGCCGTCGGCGCAATCCGGCATGCCGCAGTGGCAGGACCACCTGTTCATCGCGATGAGCCGCTCGGCCAACGATGCCACCGACTATTTCCAGATTCCGACGGGGCGGGTCGTTGAAGTTGGTACTCAGGTAACTATTTGATCAAACTAGAGGAATCGGAAATGGAATCGCACCGATCCATGCGCGAAATGCATAGCCGAGGCCTGAATCCGTGCTAACCTATGCATTCCGGCCGGGAGTATAGCCCGCGCTTTGTAATTGTGCGGTGCGGTAGAAGGTAGAGGCACAGCTTCCCATGTCATCCGAGAGTGCGATCACCGCGGCGGAAACGCCCGCGGCCAATGGGCATGGCGAAGCGCATTCCACTGCGGGCTTCAAGGCCCTGATGCTCGGCAGCATCGGTGTCGTCTATGGCGACATCGGCACCAGCCCGCTCTACGCGCTGCGCGAAGCCGTCGTCGCGGCGAGCGGCGGCGAGGGAGGCGTAACCGCCCACGCGGTCCTCGGCGTGATCTCGCTGATCCTGTGGGCGCTGATCGTCGTCGTCACGCTGAAATATGTCGTGATCCTGCTCCGCGCCGACAACAACGGCGAGGGCGGAACGCTGGCGCTGATGGCGCTCGCGCAGCGCGCGGCGACCAAGGGCGCCGCCGCGATCGTGCTGCTCGGCATCATCAGCGGCGCATTGTTCTACGGCGACGCCGTCATCACACCGGCGCTCTCGGTGCTGTCGGCGATCGAAGGCATCAAGCTCGTCACCGCGACCTTCGATCCGTACGTCGTCCCGATCACGGTGATCATTCTGGCCTTCTTGTTCTCGGTGCAGTCACGCGGCACGGCGCGGGTCGCGGCGTTCTTCGGCCCGGTGATGTGCCTGTGGTTCGCAGTGATCGCGATTGCAGCGCTGCCGCAGATCGTGCGGCATCCCGAGGTGCTGTACGCGCTCAATCCGGCTCTCGCGGTGTCGTTCATGCTGCATCACGGCGTGATCGGATTCATCACGCTCGGTGCCGTCTTCCTGGCCGTGACCGGCGCCGAGGCGCTCTATGCCGACCTCGGACATTTCGGCAAGCGCCCGATCCAGACCGCATGGCTGTTCATCGTGCTGCCGTCGCTGGCGCTGAACTATCTGGGGCAGGGTGCACTCCTGATCGGCAACCCGAAGGGGATCGAGAACCCGTTCTTCCTGATGTTCCCGGACTGGGCGCTGATCCCGATGGTTGCGCTGGCGACCGTGGCGACCGTGATCGCGAGCCAGGCCGTCATCACCGGCGCCTATTCGCTGACGCGGCAGGCGATCCAGCTCGGCCTGCTGCCGCGCTTCGAAATCCGCCACACCTCGGAAGCGCATTCCGGGCAGATCTACATGCCGCGCGTCAACCGCATGCTGTTCATCGCGGTCATCGTGCTGGTCCTGATGTTCCGCTCCTCGAGCGCGCTTGCCTCGGCCTACGGCATCTCCGTCACCGGCACCATGGTGGTGACCGCGATGATGGGCTTTGTCGTGATCTGGCGGGTCTGGCGATGGTCGCCGATTGCGGCTGCCGCGCTGGTCGCGCCGTTCCTGTTCCTTGATCTGACCTTCCTTGCCGCCAACCTCCTGAAGGTGTTCGAGGGCGGCTGGGTGCCGCTTGCGCTCGGCGGCGCCATGATCATTGTGATGTACACTTGGCGTCACGGCAGCCGGCTGTTGTTCGAGAAGTCGCGCAAGCTGGAGTTCCCGCTCGCCGATCTCGTCGCGATGCTGGAGAAGCGGCCGCCGCAGCGGGTTTCCGGCACCGCGGTGTTCCTGACCAGCGACCCCGTCAGCGCGCCGACCGCGCTGATGCACAGCCTCAAGCACTACAAGGTGCTGCATGAGAAGAACGTCATCCTCACCATCGAGACCGCGCCGACGCCGCGCATCGATCCGTCCGAGCGCGTTCGGATGGAGCAACTGAGCGAGACCTTCTCCAAGGTGACCCTGAAGTTCGGTTTCATGGAATCGCCGAACGTGCCGAAGACGCTGGCGATCGCCCGCAAGCTCGGCTGGCAGTTCGACATCATGTCGACCTCGTTCTTCCTGTCGCGCCGCGCGCTGAAGCCGGCGGCCCATTCCGGGATGCCGCGCTGGCAGGATGCTCTGTTCATCGCCTTGAGCCGCTCGTCCAACGATGCGACCGACTATTTCCAGATTCCCACGGGGCGGGTGGTCGAGGTCGGCACGCAGGTCACGATCTAGCTCCGCGCAGGGCCGTAACCCGTTTGTGGCGCTTGATTTTCTCCGCGCGAGAGGCGACGTTGCGCCCCGGCATGGCGAGGGCGTAAAGCTGGCCAATCTGATGTCGGGAGGATTTTTCCGTGGCGGACCACAAGGTGCAAGATTTGTTTCCGGACGAGGTGTCGAAGGGAATAGCCGAAAACCGCTATCTCCTGGTCGACGTCCGCGAGCCCAATGAGGTCGCTGTCGAGGCTTATCCCGATGGCGTTGTCGTGCCGCTGTCGACGTTTGACCCCGCAGCGATTCCCGATCCTGAGGGTAAGCAGGTCGTGTTCGCCTGCCGCTCGGGGAAGCGCTCGGTGACGGCCTCGCTG
>NZ_LNCU01000092.1:0-15457 GCF_001542415.1 Bradyrhizobium macuxiense | reverse complement strand
CGGGCCTGCCTTACGACAAGCATCTGGCGGGTGGCATCATCGGCTGGAAGGCGGCGGGATTGCCGACCAAGACGGGCGGCTGATCTCCGACATGACCTCAATGAACAAGGTCTTCGCAGACCTTCCAGTCACGATCTTCGAGGCGATGTCGCAGGCCGCGCGCGACAATAACGCCATCAATCTTGGACAGGGCTTTCCCGACGATCCCGGACCGGAGGACATCCGCCGCGCCGCCGCGGATGCTTCAGTGAACGGTTACAATCAGTATCCGTCGATGATGGGCATTCCGGAGCTGCGCCAGGCGATCGCCTCGCATTACGGCCGCTGGCATGGGCTCACGCTCGATCCGATGACCGAAGTGATGGTGACATCGGGCGGCACCGAGGCCCTGACCTCCGCGATCCTCGCCGTCGTCGAGCCCGGCGACGAAGTGATCGTGTTCCAGCCGGTCTATGATTCCTATCTGCCGATCATCCGTCAGGCCGGCGGCATTCCACGGCTGCTGCGCCTCGAGCCGCCGCATTGGCGCCTCAACGAGGAGATGCTGAGGAGCGCCTTCAACCACAAGACAAAGGCGGTGCTGTTCAACAACCCGCTCAATCCGGCGGCGGTGGTCTATCCGCGCGAGGATCTCGAATTGCTGGCGCGCTTCTGCCAGGAGTTCGACAGCGTCGCGATCTGCGACGAGGTCTGGGAACACGTGGTGTTCGACGGCCGCGAGCACATCCCGCTGATCACGATCCCGGGCATGCGCGATCGCACCATCAAGGTCGGCAGCGCCGGCAAGATATTCTCGCTGACGGGATGGAAGATCGGCTTCGTCTGCGCTGCGCCGCCGCTGTTGCGGGTCGCAGCCAAGGTGCACCAGTTTCTCACCTTCACGACAGCGCCCAATCTGCAGGCGGCCGTAGCTTACGGCCTCAACAAGCCCGACGACTATTTCCATACGATGCGCAAGGATATGGCGCGAAGCCGCGACCGCCTGACCAAGGGGCTCGAAAGCATCGGCTTCCCGGTGCTGAAGTCGCAGGGGACGTACTTCCTCACCGTGGACCTGTCGCCGCTTGGCCTCAACGAGACCGACGCGGAGTTCTGCTGGCGCATCGTCAAGGACTACAAGGTCGCGGCGATCCCGGTGTCGGCGTTCTACGAACAGGATGCGGTGACGTCGGTCGTGCGGTTCTGTTTTGCCAAGAATGACGCCACGCTCGACACTGCGCTGGAGCGTCTGTCGGATGCGGTCCGCCACCGCAGGAGGTAAGCCCGGAATGCGAGAGCAGAGCCGTCGCCACTTGAGCTTCATGGGTGCCGTCGCCGCGGCTTTGCTGTTGTCTTTCTCAGCCCATGCGCAGGAGCGGACGGTCAACTTCTACAACTGGTCGAACTACATGGCGCCTGGGGTCCTCGAGGACTTCACGAAGGAAACCGGAATCAAGGTCGTCTACGACACGTTCGACGCCAACGAGACGCTGGAGACGCGCCTGCTTGCCGGCAAGTCGGGTTACGACGTCGTGGTGCCGACTGGCTATTTCCTGCAGCGCCAGATCACTGCCAAGGTGTTCCTGCCGCTCGACAAGTCGAAGCTGCCGAATCTTGCGAATGCATGGCCGGTCGTGGCCAAGCGGCTCGCGACCTACGATCCCGGCAACACCTACGGTGCCAACTACATGTGGGGTACCACCGGGATCGGCTACAACGTCAAGAAGGTGCGGGAAATCCTGGGGGCCGATGCGAAGATCGACAGCTGGGACATGGTGTTCAAGCCGGAGAATCTCGCCAGGTTCAGGGATTGCGGCATCCATATGCTGGATTCCCCCGATGATATCCTGCCGGCGGCGCTGAACTATCTCGGGCTCGATCCGAATTCGACCAAGCAGGCAGATCTCGAGAAGGCCGCCGAGTTCGTCATGAAGATCCGGCCCTATGTGCGCAAATTCCACTCGTCCGAATATCTCAGCGCGCTGGCCTCGGGTGAGATCTGCTTCGTGGTCGGATGGTCGGGCGACGTCATGCAGGCGCGCAGCCGCGCGGCAGAGGCCAAGAACGGCGTCGAGATCGGCTACACGATCCCGAAGGAGGGCGCGCAGATGTTCTTCGACAATCTCGCGATCCCTGCGGATGCGAAGAATGTCGAAGAGGCCTATGCGCTGATCAATTACCTCTATCGTCCCGAGGTCGCGGCGAAGAACTCGAATTTCCTGTCCTACGCCAACGGCAATCTGGCGAGCCAGAAGCTGATCGATCCGAAGATCTTCAACGACAAGAACATCTACCCCGACGAGGCGATGCAGCAGAAGCTGTTCGTGATCACCGCGCGCGATCCCGCCACGCAGCGGATCATCAACCGCCTATGGACCCGGGTGAAGACGGGGAAGTGACGCCTCGCTGCGGCCGCATCAACCGTCATTGCGAGGAGCGAAGCGACGAAGCAATCCATTGCTCCGCATATGCGGGCCGATGGATTGCTTCGCTGCGCTCGCAATGACGCGGTGAGATTTTGCGCCTACCGCCACCGCCGGTGCAGCCAGAGCCACTGATCCGGGTATTCACGGATCCAGCCCTCGACGACGTCGGTGACAGCCTGCATGGTGCCCTGGATGTCGATCTGGCCGGAGGCATCGAACACCGGTTTCACTTCCTCGGAGACCTCGCCGCGATAGCGGCCGTCGGGCAGGCGGATGATCCGGGTGCCGTGGATCGGGCAATCGATCTGCCGGCGCAGGCGCGCCAGCGTGGGATTCGCGGTGGTTTTGCGGCCGAAGAAGGTCACTGGGACGCCATTGGTCAGATACTGGTCGACCAGCATCGCGACATGCTGGCCGTTCTGGAGCGCCTGCGCCAGCTTGAGCGGTGCGTCACGGCCGGCCGCGACCATCGTGCCCATCTTGACCGCGCGAATGCGTTGGATCGCGCGGTCGGCGGCCTCGATATTGGGGCGTCGGAACAGGATCGTTGCATCCAGGCCGTGCGCCACGGCGGCGAGCGCGGGAAGCTCCCAATTGCCGAGATGGGCGGCAAAGAACAGCGCCGGCTTGCCGTCGTCGCGCAACTGGTCAAACAGCTCCTTGCTGCGTCCTGAGAATTCGACGCGCCCCGGTTTGTCCGGATGTTCGGGATCATGGTCCCAGATGCGGTCGAGATGCGCGAACTCCGCGCCGAGGCGTCCGAGATTATGCCAGACCCCGGTGAGGATCGTCTCGATTTCCTCCGGTGATTTCTCCGGGAAGGCCGCCCTGAGATTCTCGCGACCGATGCGGTCCTCGCGCAGCCGGCGGCCGATGAAATGCGCGGCGCTGCCAAAGAACTGTGCGCTCTTGTCCGGATCGAAATAGCGCGCAGTCCGCAACAGACCGATTGTCACCGCGCCGATCGCGGCGTCGGTGACAGGCTTTGTGGCGTCGCGAAGGCGCGCCTTGGTGCGAAGGAGCAGGCGTTTCATCGCACGAGGCGCGAGCGCCGGTCAGGCGGGTTCGCGCGTCAGGATCAGCGAGGCATTCTGCCCGCCGAAACCGAACGAGTTCGACATCACGGCCGTGACACGCGCATCGCGTGCCTTGTTGCCGACCACGTCGAACGGAATCGCGGGATCCGGCACCTCGTAGTTGATGGTCGGCGGAATCCGCTGATGTTCGAGTGTAAGCAGCGAGTAGATCGCCTCGACCGCGCCGGCCGCGGAGATGGTGTGGCCGACCATCGACTTGTTCGACGACACCGGGATGTTCGGGGTGTGCTCGCCGAACACGGCCGCGGTCGCAAGATATTCCATCTTGTCGTTTTCCGGCGTCGAGGTGCCGTGCGCGTTGATGTGGTCGATCTGGTTCGGCTCCATGCCTGCATCGGCAAGCGTCTTGCGAACGCAGCCGATCGCCGGCTTACCGTCCGGGCTCGAACGCGTGCGGTGGAAGGAGTCGGTGAGTTCGCCGCAGCCGGCGACGACGCCGAGGATGCGTGCGCCGCGCGCCACCGCGGCGTCGTAGCTTTCCAGCACGAGCGCGCCGGCACCTTCGGCCATCACGAAGCCATCGCGATTCTTCGAGAACGGCTTCGAGGCGCCCTGGGGCGGATCGTTCTGGGTGGAGAGGGCTGAGAGCAGCGAGAAGCGCACCATGGCTTCCGGATTGACCGAGCCGTCGGTCGCGATGCACAGCGTCGCGTCGGCCTCACCACGGCGGATCGCCTCGACGCCGAGCTGGATCGCGGTCGCGCCGGACGCGCAGGCCGTCGACAATGAAATCGGCGACCCCTTGGTGCCGAAGGTCTCGGCGAGATTCAGTGCGACGGAACCGAAGGTGAAACGGCGATGGAAGCGGGTGAACTGGCCGCTGCCGCAGGTCGCCAGATACTCGATTATTCCGAAATCCTTGGTCTCGACGGCGCGCGCGACCTCCAGCCGCTGCGGCCATTCGGTCTCGATCGGAGCAACGGCCAGAAACATCGGACCGGGAAAATCGCCCTTGCTGCCGATGCCCGATTGGCCGAGCGCTTCCTCGGTGGCCATCACCGCGAGGCGCTCGGAGAGGCTGGTCGAGGAGAAGGGATCGACGGTCACGAAATCGACCGCGCCGGCCATCGTCGTCTTCATGCCGTCGATCGGGAAGCGGGTCACCGTCTTGATACCGGACTCACCGGCGGTCAGCCGATTCCAGTTGTCCGTCTTGCCCGCGCCGAGCGATGTCACGATTCCCATGCCGGTCACGACAACGATCGGTCGGCCGAATTTATCGCGTGTTGCTGTCATGGTTTCCCCGTCGGTGCTGCGCCGGACCTACTTGACGGCCTCGACTAGGGCCATGCCTTCGCCCTGCCAATGACCGGCCCCCATGACGACAATCTGGGTTGGCGGGCCTGCCTTTTCAACCTCGAACCCGGTCGGGTCGTTGGCCGGGTAGAGCGCTCCGCGCGAGATCGAGAGCGCGGCCAGCGCCAGACCGAGCGGAAACTGCGCCTCGATCGTATGGCCGAAGGTCGTCCCGGTGGCGCGCACGGCGAGGCCAGGATGTTCGCCCAGGAAGGCGCGCTCTTCCGCGGTAGCGGGTTCGGCCCCGGTTGCGCCCGTGATCACGGCTGTCTCGTCATCGGTCGCGCCGAGTTGCGGCCACATCGCCTGCAGCGACTTCGTCACCGCGCCGGGCTCCTTGCGCCGGGCCAGATCGGCAACCACCTTGGTCAGCTTGGCGTAGGGTTTCGCGCCACGGGCTTCTGCATGTTCGCGCGACTCCATGACCAGGAACGCGCCGACCGAGCCGAGCGCGAAACCGGGCTTGTCCTTGCGGGCCCAGACCGGCGCATATGGGCCCTTCAGGCTGAACTCGCCGAATTCGTAGAGCATCAAGAGGTCGCCGCGATCGCCATTGTGGGCGGCGCCCACCAATGCGATGTCGCTCTGGCCGGCGCCGATGCGGGCGACCGCGTTGCGCGCCGCGTCGATGCTCGAGGCTTCCTCGCCCATGAAGGTGCGCGAGGTGCCGCATACGCCGTGCACGATTGCAATGTTGCCCGCAAGCAGGTTGGAGAGCTGCGCCAGGAACAGCGTCGGACGCAACTCGTTCATCAGCTTCTCGTTGATGGCACCGGACGGCAAATTGCCCTGCGCGTCGGCATTCATGATCGCGAGGTCGACCTTGAGATCGCGCTCGCCGCCGCCCGCCGCGACGATCATGTCCATCCGTGACAGGATTTCCTGATTGCCTTTGACGCCGGCGGAGTCGAGCGCAAGGCCGGCCGCATAGACGCCGATGCGTTGCCACGTCTCCATCTGACGTTGATCGCCCTTCTTCGGGATCTGGGCGTCGAAGCTGACCGGAGCAATCGGGTGGATGACGTACGGCGCGAGGCGCGTCTCGTCGACATTGACGCGCTTGGCGGTCAGCGCTTCCCAATGCGCATCGAGCCCTTCGCCCAGCGAGGACAGCAGACCTATTCCGGTGATCCAGACTTCTTTCGGCTCAGCCATGGGTATTTGCCTGCAGCGGGAATCCGATCTTGTTCGCCATTGCATCCATATGGACGCGAAGGGCGGGATCGGGGAAGGGAGCAAGGCCGAAGGTTATTTCCGCGCTGCACTTCAAGTCGGTGCCGACGCGACCCTTGGCCTTCGTGACAGCAAAGCCGGAGCCTTCGTGCTCCAGCTTCGCATCGATCGTCAGGAGCTGACCGGGACTGACGAAGCCCCGCATCTTTGCTTCCTTTACGATTGCGAGAAACGGCATGCGCTCAAACTTCAACAGGCCTAGCAAGAGCCATCCCGAGCTCTGCGCCATCGCTTCGGTCAGCAGTACCCCGGGCATGATGGGAAAGCCCGGGAAGTGCCCCTCGAAAATGGTGTGCGTCGCCGGAACCTGGGCCTCGACCGTGATCGTTTTGGCGTCGAGATTGAGGTCGACGATCCGATCAATCAGCTGAAAATATTCGAGCTGCATGGCGGGCGGTTACGAGCCCGTGCCCGTGCCCGCGTTCTTGGCCGCGACCAACTCGTCGATACGATCGGCGAGGTTCTTCAGCACGAAGTACTGCTCTGTCGTTGCCTTGCCGTCGTTGACCTCCTGGGTCCACTTTTCGAGCGGCATCTTGATTCCGAAAGCCTTGTCGATGGCAAAGGCGATGTCCAGGAAGTCGAGGCTGTCGATTCCCAGATCGTCGATGGCATGGCTCTCCGGCTTGATCGTGTCGCGCGGAATATCGCAGGTCTCCGCGATAATGTTGGCGATCTGCTCGAATGTGGAGGACATCATTAAGCCTTTGATATATTGGGGGTAATTCCGGAGCGGCTTCGGAGAAAACGGACGCGGCGCCCCAGCATCCCCTAGGTCTGTTGCCGGAGTCGTGTGCCCGTATATCGGAGCGGGGCCGTTAGTTCAATGGAGCTTGGCCGGCCAGGCATGGCCGGTTTTTCAGGCAGGGGTTCCGGCCAGCCTAGCTTCGCGGCATCACCGAAATCTTTGCGCAGTCGCGCAGGCCCATCAGCACGCAGTCCTGGGTCTTGCGCAGGTCGGCGATGCTCATGGCAAGCCAGATGCCGATCGCGGTGAGCGCCACGGTGAAGGCGAAGGCGGCGATGTTGGCAAGCATGCGCTGGCGGAAGTCGTCCGGCTCCTCGCGCGGCCTCTCGTAGCGGGACAAATCGTTGGCGACCGATGCTGGGCGGGCCGGCCGGGTCGGCTCCTCGCGCTTGCCGGGGGGCTGCGCCGACGTACGCGGCCGGAATTTGAGCACCACGTGCTCGTCATCCGAAATGATTGGCCGCTGCGTTTTCACTGCTGTCAGTCCGGTCGCGTCGCAACCAAGTTGTAGCATGTTCGCTGCGCTCCACACCTAAAATCTTAGTGCGCGCGGAGGTGGTATTCACGCCTCGATCGTGTCGTGGAACCGGCTGTAGTCGATCCTGATCAGGCCGTCGTCGGTCGTACGCAGGATCTCGGCGTAGCGATGGCCGATGCGGATATCCGAATGCTCGTACGATCGTCGCGCATGCACAGTTTGCGCTGCAAGGTCGTCATAGCCTGAGACGACCACCCCCAACCCGGCGTTGATGGCTTCCAGGTCGGCAGCGCTGAGGCCATGGAGTGGGCTGTCCTCGCCGATGACGTGAAACAAAGTCCAGCTTAGCGCCAGCGCCGGGCTTTCGCGCTGCACGAGCGGCAGGTCGTAGAACCGGCGATATGCCATGCCTTCCTTGCTGACACCGTTCTTGAACAGCCAGAGCCGCGCGGTGGCGTTGGCAATGATGTTGTGCCGCTCGTTGGCGAGACGGATCATCAACGTCTGCTGACCCTCATGATTCGAAATCACGGGATTGTCCGCGAACAGCAGACGGGCACGCGGCCGGGAGAACCGGGCGAAGATCAATCCGGTCATCAGCGACATCGAGAAGATGCCTGTAAACAGCTCGACGGCCGCAATGAAGTGCCCGTAATGCGTCTGCGGATGCATATCGCCGTAGCCGGCGGTCGAGAGCGTTTCGATGCTGAAATAGAGGTAGTCGATGTACTGGCCGCCGGGCACATTCGCGATCGGCTGATCGCCGAGCCAGTACAGGAGAGCGAAGAAGGCATTGAAGATGATGAACACCAATGCTGCACCGCCAATGAAGCTCGGCCAGGATGCCGTCAGGCAGCGATGGCTGACGTCGGCCCAGAAACTGAGCTCGAGCCCTTCGGTCACGACCACGCGATTGCCAAGGCGGACCCTGCGGGCCTTTGCTACTCGATCACTCTCTGTCGCGGCCATTCCGTTCATCCCGACCGGGGGTCTTTACACCCGCCTCTGACATCATGTCATAATGGAACCAACTGCACAGTGCCGGTCAAACGGGAGCACAGATTCATGGCCCATACGCGCGAACCCTACGTCAAGCCGGTCCCAATCATGTCGTTGCGACCGACCCAGATGACGGTCGGCATGCACGAGGTGAAGGAGAAGCGGAAGCGCTGGCGTGAGCACGCCTCCAGCAAGAAGCGCGCGGAACTGCTCGGCAAGCACATGATCCCCGTGGTGCACGGTCCGGACGATCGCTACTACGTGGTCGATCATCATCACATGGCGCGCGCGCTGCACGAGGAGGGCGTCAAGGACATTCTGGTCACCGTGATCGGGGACCTCACGATGGTCGAGCGTGACGTATTCTGGGGCGTGATGGACAACAAGCGCTGGGTCTATCCCTACAACGCCAAGGGCGACCGCTGCCACTTCAGGGACATTCCGAAGTCGATCAAGGATCTCAAGGACGATCCGTTCCGCAGCCTTGCGGGCGAGATGCGCCGGGCCGGCGGCTTCGCCAAGGACACGACACCGTTCAGCGAATTCCTGTGGGCCGATTTCCTGCGCCGGCACATTCCGCGCAAGACGGTGGAGAACAATTTCGCCAAGGCGCTGGAGAAAGGCCTCGCGCTCGGGCGCAGCCAGGGTGCGGTCTATCTGCCCGGCTGGTGCGGGCCGGCGTCGGACGACTGATCAACCTGAAGGTGTGGCGGCGCGGGATCCTGCCAGGTGGCCGCGCCGAGGCGCAGGATGATCTCGCTCCAGTCTGCCAACGCGGGCCTCTACTTCGGCTGCCGACCGAGCACGTAGAATTCGTCGTTCGGGCGCATCGCGGTGACGTTCGCCATCCGGTTCGAGAGCGCGAAGAACGCAGCGACCGCGGCGATATCCCAGATGTCGTCGTCCCTGAAGCCGTGGGCAGCGAGGGCGACGAAGTCGACCTCCGAGACCTCTTCGGCGGCGCGGCTCACCTTCATCGCGAAGTCGAGCATCGCGCGCTGCCGCGGCGTGATGTCGGCCTTGCGGTAGTTGGCGGCGATCTGGTCGGCGATCAGCGGGTTCTTGGCACGGATGCGCAGGATCGCGCCGTGGGCGATCACGCAATACTGGCACTGGTTGGCAGCGCTGGTCGCCACCACGATCATCTCGCGCTCGGCCTTGGAGAGCCCGCTGTCCTTCTCCATCAGCGCGTCGTGATAGGCGAAGAAGGCGCGAAACTCGTCCGGACGATAGGCCAGCGACAGGAAGACGTTCGGCACGAAGCCCGACTTCTCCTGCACTGCCAGGATGCGGGTGCGAATATCCTCGGGAAGCTTGTCGAGAGCGGGCGGGGCGAAGCGTTTGGCGGTCGGCTGAGTCATGAGATGGTTCCGGCATGCCGCTGGAATGCGGCGTCACGTCGAACCATAGTGGATGATAGCCCCGGTGCAAGGCGCATCGGCGGTCCGGCCGCGATGCTTATTGGCGCATGATCGCGCGTCAGCGCAACGGCTTCTTCAGCAGCGAGAAGCGATCGGGATCGAGCCCGAGCGAGGGCTGCAGCATCGGTGCTTCCGCCGAGGCCATTGGCCGCGGCGCCTGCGCGCGGTCATTGACGCCGGAGTCGACGAGCGCGTCGCGATGCGATGTCGCGCCGCGCCAGCGTTCCAGCACGGCGCTGACGAAATGCAGGTCGTGGCCGGCGGTGACCGACGGCACGGTCGCGATGGTGGCTTCGCCGCGCGGCACCTGGTGCGGCGGCACTTCCTTGAAGCGCAGGCGCGTCGGCAGCGCCACGCCTTCGCCGAACGCCAGCACCTCGCGAGTGCCGAGCGAGGGTACGAACGACAGCAGGTTGGCGGCGGCGTCCGAAACCGCCGAGCGCAGCAGCGCCTGGTCGCGATCGTTGGCAAGGCGCATCGTGAACAGCGTATTGCACTGGGAGATGATGGTCGCGTCGAGCTCGGCCGGACGCTGGGTGATGAGGCCGAGATAGACGCCGTATTTGCGGCCTTCCTTGGCGATGCGCGAGACCGCCTTGCGCGTCGGTCCGAACCCGATGTTGCGGTCGGCGGAAGCGTAGCGGTGCGCCTCCTCGCAGACGAACAGCATAGGCGAGACGCCGTCGCTCCACAGCCCGAAATCGAACGCCATGCGGCACAGCACCGACACCACGGAATCGACGACTTCGGCCGGGAAGCCGGCGAGCTGCATGATGGTCATCGGCTTGCCGTTGGCCGGCAGGCGGAACAGATGGCTGATCACGTCCGCCATGGTGTCGCCGCCGACATTGGCGTTGTCGAACATGAAGGCATAGCGCGGATCGTTGCGCACGGTGTCGATGCGCGAGATCAGCTTGTGATAAATGATGCGTGACGAGCGGTTCTCGAGCTTGCCCATGCGCTCGTCGATCTGCGAGATCAGGTCGACGAGGCGATAGGGCACCGGCGTGTCGACCGTGTAGCCGATCTGCTTCGGATCGACGCGCTTCAGCCCGAGTCCGACCCGGTCGGAATTCTGGTACTGGGTATAGATGCCCTTCGCGATCGGGATCACTTCGGCGAGGATGTCGAGCTCTTCGGGCACGCCGGGACGTCCGCCGAACAGCACGTCGACGATCTCTTCGAAGTTGAACAGCCAGAATGGCAGCTTGAGGTTTCGCGGATTGAGCACCTGAGCGCGCTCGCCGAAGCAGCGGCCGTATTCATTGTGCACGTCGAGCAGGAAGATGCGCAGGTTCGGCCGCGACTTCAGGATCTCGTTGAGCAGCAGCGACACGCCGGTCGACTTGCCGACGCCGGTCGAGCCGAGCACCGCGAAATGCTTGGAGAGCATTTCCTCGACATCGACATAGGCGATGACCGACTTGTCCTGCTGCAGCGTCCCGACATTGATCTGGTCCGAGCCGCTCGGCGCGTAGACCGTGCGCAGCTCCTGGTTGGTGATCAGTTCGACGCTGTCGCCGATGGTCGGATAGTGGGTGACGCCGCGCTGGAATTTGGGGCGGTCGCCGCCATAGATCTCACCGAGCAAGTCGACCGAGGCGGTCGCGATGTAGGTCTCGGAATCCGCCACGTCCTCGCACGAAACTTCGGTGATCATCGCGACAATCACCGAGGTCGCGCAACGGATGCTGACAAACCGGCCGACGGTCGCACGCATTTCCGAAAGCGGCATCTGGCCCGCAGCCATGAGTCCGACCCGGGCCTGCGAGCCGCGCACAGAAATCACACGTCCGAAGGATGTCACGGTTGCGGCCTGGCTGTTTCGAAAAATGAATGTCCGGACCAATATGCCGGGGCGGGGCTGGAAAATCCGTTAAATCGCCACGGTTCCGGATCGGCTAAATCTACCGCTTCCGGGTGAGGATTTGTTCTTTTAGCGCGACGAGGCGTGCGGCAGCTGCTTGGTTTCTGCTGAGAAATCGTCGCTTTCCGGGACAGACTGCGATTGTTTCGGGGTGTTTGCATTAAGGCCGGGTTTACCATGCCGAAGGAGAGCCCTTCCGATCATGGTCCGTGGATACCCTTGCACAATTTTGCCGCGTCTCTTCTCGGTATCGTGTAACCGATTGCTAACTGCGACTTGTAACGCCCTCTCCATTTGTAACGCGTAACGATACGGCCCCCGGGGAGACCAGCGTGCGTATCGACGATCGCAATCCAGTGTCTGGGAATGCCGAAAGCCGTTCGACCAAAGGGCTTGCGTTCTGCGCAGGTCTGTTGGTCGGAAGCCTGCTCGGAAGCGCAACGGCGACATGGAGCGTGCGCGAAGGGCTGCTGATGGCGGCGATCGTGATCCTGGCCGTCATTGTCTTCCTGGTGCTGAAGCGACATCAGACCTCGGATGAGCGGCTCGCCGTCGAGCGCCGCAATCTGTCGACGGCGGTGAACAACATTCCGCAGGGACTCGTTCTCTACGACGCGTCGGCGCGGATCATCATCTGCAACCGACCCTACATCGAGATGTTCGGTCTCTCGCCTGACGTGGCGAAACCCGGCTGCACGATGCAGCGCCTGATCGCGCACCGTCAGGAGACCGGGTCGTTCGACGGCGATGTCGACGAATTCTGCAACGCCATCATCCGCAACGTGGCGCTCGGCAAGGCAACGCGGCAGCTCACCGAGGCGCCGGGCGGGCGCGCGATCGAGATCGTCAACAAGCCGCTGCCGCTGGGCGGGTGGGTGGCGACGATCGAGGACATCACCGAGCGCACCCGCGCCGACGAGAAGATCGCCCATATGGCGCATTACGATGCGCTGACCGATCTGCCCAACCGCGTGCTGTTCCGTGAGCGGCTGGAGCAGGCGCTGAAGGCGATCCGGCCGGGCGGGCAGCTCGCCGTCATGTATATCGACATCGACGAGTTCAAGAGCGTCAACGACGCGCTCGGCCATCAGATCGGCGACGAGCTGCTCAAGGCGATCGCCGGCCGACTGCGCGCCTGCGTCAAGGAGACCGATGTTGCGGCCCGGCTCGGCGGCGACGAGTTCGCCGTGATCCAGACCGCGATCCGCAGCCATACCGAGACCATGCAGCTGCTGGCCGCGATCTATCAGGCGATCCGCGAACCGATCGATTGCAGTGGGCACCTGATCACCACCGACGCAAGCATCGGCATCGCGGTCGCGCCCAGCGACGGTATTGACCTCGATCAGCTGCTTCGCAACGCCGACCTCGCGCTCTATGGAGCGAAGAGTGACGGCCGGCGTACCTATCGTTTCTTCGAGGCCGGCATGGACGCGCGCGCCAAGGCGCGGCGCAGCCTCGAACTGGAGCTGCGCCAGGCAATCGCCGACGGTGGCTTCGAGCTCCATTATCAGCCGCTGCTCCATCTCGAGGACAGCAAGGTCAGCTGCTGCGAGGCGCTGCTGAGGTGGCGTCATCCCGAACGCGGCACCATCTCGCCGGCTGATTTCATCCCGGTCGCCGAGGAAACCGGCCTGATCAACGATCTCGGCCACTGGGTGCTCAACACCGCATGCCGGGAAGCGGTGAACTGGCCGGATCATGTTCATGTGGCGGTCAACGTCTCCCCGATCCAGTTCAAGAGCCAGACGCTCGCGCTGAACGTCGCCACGGCGCTTGCGGCGTCGGGACTCTCGGCCTCGCGGCTTGAGCTCGAGATCACCGAAGCGGTGCTGATCCGTGACGACGAGGCAGCGCTCGATATCCTGCATCAGTTGCGTGAACTCGGCGTGCGGATCGCGCTCGACGATTTCGGCACCGGCTACTCCTCGCTGAGCTATCTTCAGCGTTTTCCGTTCGACAAGATCAAGATCGATCGCGCCTTCATCAAGGATCTCGCCGGCGCCGGCGCGTCTTCCACGATCGTGCAGGCCGTGGTGAACATCGCCGCCGCCAGCGACATGACCACCACCGCCGAGGGCGTCGAGACCGAGCAGCAGCGCAACATGCTGCGTATCCTCGGCTGCACCGAAATGCAGGGCTATCTGTTCAGCCGGCCGGTGCCGGCGACTGATATCCGCAAGCTCCTGTCGTCGTACCGCGAGCGGGCTGCCTCGGTCGCCTGACCGTCGGCTCCGGCCACTTTCGATATGTGATGTCGGCCACGGAACGCCCCGTGGCCGCCGGCCATCTTGTTCACGCGCAGCAAGAGGGCTTCGCCATGTATTGTCTTGTGAACGCGCTCCTCGTTCTCGCGATGGCGTTCTTCTTTTTCCTGCCCATGACCGACCGCCGGACGGCGCGGATGAAGCTCTGCGTGGTGTGCGCGCTCGCCGTCGCATTGACGGTGTCCGCGACAGCATCCCGGCCGCGCGCGCCGGCGCCGGTGATGATGTCGCGGGGCTAGCATTACAGTTGTCTTTTTGCTTTGAGGTGCGCCCGTTGAGCTGCCGCCTGGTGGGCTCTGCGCCAGAAGGACCAAGCGATGATGAGCGCGGGTTCGATCCGCGTGCGATGAAGTCTGATGGCAATGCGGCGGATTTCCTGGAGTGACCAGCGGATCAGTTTGGGGGCGGTTTTGTTTTGGCTTTTGCCGCGTGGCGCCGTTTCGTTTTTTTGGGCGGCGTCGGATTGGCGCGATGCCGGATTGCGGCCATCATGGCGAATGCGAGCATCACCAAGGACACGTGACGGTGCCAGCCATGCCAGGATCTGCTCTCGTTGTGATCGAGCCCGAATTCGTTTTTCGCAGTTTCAAAGCTGTCTTCGATCGCCCATCGATGGCCTTCGACCGCGACCAGCGTTTCAATTGATGTTCCTGCCGGGCACCAGGTCGAGAAGAAGGCGAGGTCATCATCAGCGATACGACGCCGGATCAGCAGACCGCGTGTCCAAAGACCTTGATCGACGCTGTTGAATTCTTCGGCATCGAGATCGGCTAGTTCGAGATAACACCAATCGTGCAGCCGCGGTCCTTTGGTTCCGGCACCGGCCGACAGGCGCTTCCAGTCGGATGGGCGTCGCGTCCGGGCGAGTTCCGCAGCCGTCCCGGCGACCGGCGGTCGCTTGCCCCAGGATCGGAATACATGAGCGCTGTTGACCCCAAGCACGTAGCCCTTGCCGGCCCGACGCAATTGCTGTTCGAGGTCGCCAACACCGTAAACGGTATCGCCGGCAACCCAGTTGAATGGGACAGACGCCGCTATCGCCCGTGCGATCATTCTCGTCGCAAGCTTTGGCTTGGTCGCAAAACCGACGTCGGCAGGCACGTATGTGGCTTCCAGGCGATCTGGATCGTCGGTCCATTCCTTCGGAAGATATAATGCGCGATCGATGAACGCATGGCCATGACGCGAAACGTAGGTAGCGAACACGCCGATCTGGCAGTTCGTAATCTTGCCTGCCGAACCGGTGTATTGCCGCGCCACGCCGCACGACGCCTTCCCCTGTTTGAGAAAGCCGGTCTCGTCGATGACGAGGACCGCATCGTCGTCTGCCAAATGCTCCATCACATAGTCGCGGACAATATCGCGCAAGGCATCGGCATCCCAATCGCTGCGACCCAAGATCGCCTGTTGCCGCCAAGGACCAGGATCGCCAGCGGCCTCCGCGCGCATCCAACCGGTCTTGCGTTGCTCATCACCGAGCAGACCTTCCAGAAACAGGCCCGCGTTCCTCGCAACACGTTCTTGCCCGAACAGCGGACGTATCCGCTTCTTAACCTCCCGAAGCGACGCAGCCCACAACGCAAGCGTCTCTTCAACTGACGCTGCCTGCGCCCACAATCTTCGAATCATGGTTGCCCATGGATTCA
>NZ_LNCU01000091.1 GCF_001542415.1 Bradyrhizobium macuxiense | reverse complement strand
GTCGATCTCGATGGCGCAATCGTTGCCGACGACCCGGGTTAGTTCGCGCAATGATCCGAACGAGGGCTGCCCGCCGAGCGGTTTCAACCGGTGTGCCTCGTCGCGTACGAAGCGAACCATCGGCGCCTCGCCGGTCGTGCCGTGGATACGCACGTTCGCCACCTCACGCTCCCACTTGGCGAGATGCGCCTCGAATGCCTCCCAACTTACGAAGGAATGCCCCGCGATCGCGTTCTTCTTCACGTAACCGACGCCATTCTCCGTCTTGCCCTTCGTGCGTGCCCGATATGGCGCGCAGGCGCGTGGACGGAAGCCCCAATGCTTCGCAAACGCGATGAGTTTGTCGTTGAACTGAACCGACCGGCTGCCGACGTCGTGGCGCACCACAAGTGCGCGTGGGTTGTCCATCAGCACTTCCTCCGGGACACCGCTGAAGGTCGTGAATGTGCTCTCGAGCCCAGCGAACCAGTGCTCCTGCTTCTCGGCCCGGAACGCACGCACATGTACCCGCCGCGAATGCCCGAGCGTCGCCACGAACACGAATGCTTTGATCTTCGCGCCGCCGATCTCGACCAGGCGCTCTCCGAAGTCGATCTGCAGCTGCCGGCCAGGGGGCGTCTCGAACCGCGTCGTCGCCAGCGCCTCCGCCTTCAGCGCCTGACGATAGGGCTGCACCGCGCGTTGCAGCGTTCGCCGGCTGACTGTCACGCCTTTCTCGGCCAACAGATCCTGGCGAACCACATCAGCATTACCGCGATGGCGAATGAACCTCTCGCGCAGCCAACCTTCAAGGCCGTCGAGCCGCTTCGGCCGCTCAGGCGACTTGAACGGCTTCACCCCACCCGCCGCCACGTAGTCCTTCACCGTGTGATGGCTGCAGCCCAGCTGGCGCGCAATGCGCTTCAGCCCCCATCCGCACGCTCTCAGGCGCAACATCTCCGCCACGTCATCCGGCGTCTTCATCACCTGCCCCCGTGGATCACTCCACGGCGAGCCTCTAGTGATTCGTTCCTCGTTCATTCGCTCTCTCCTCAGCTATCCGAGGAGGGGGCAATTCCTCATGACGCCGAGGGGGCAGTTTTCCATGGCGCGCGACATGCAACGGTACACTCTTCGGTTGGTCCTACTGGACTTGGTCGCCGTTCGGCACCGGCAATGGTCCCTGGATCGAGTACCAGACGCTGACGTATTTCTCCGACTCAACGATTGGTTCGATTGGTCCTTGCCCGTTTAAGAGGGGTACAGCCAATAAGCCCATGACGGAGGTAGCCATCGGCTCAATCGCCCCAGCTGAAGTCGCCGAGGAACTCTACGAGGATCATGGCTGCCCTTGCGTCTAGGCAATCGAGACCGGAACAGTTTCTCGATTGGTTTGCCAACGTTACGCGCACGTGGGTTTCGTTTCCGCGGGCTTCGAGACACACCTGCCGCCGCACCCTTTCTCCAATCCGGCTGCGGCGGCTTCGCTATTTCAAGGACAGGCCAGCCCTCACTCGTCGTCAACCAAATGAGATCAAGCCCCGCTCTGCAGTCATGCGGCGCGTGCCGGTCCCGATGCGCCGGGCTGGGTAGCTGAGGGGATTAGCGCACCGGGACCACTGCACGAGCGCCCCCGAAGAGGTTCGCGATTCGAGAGTCTGTAGCGGAACGCGGCGGAATTGAGGTTTTGCGACGCGAACGACAACCGCGCAGGCTCTTCTGCGCGCTTTGGTTTTATTTTTGCTTCCCCGAAGTGTTTTGCCGTGTTTGTTAGCGGTGATGCGCTGGCACGATATGAAGCAGATTGAGAAACCACCCTCGCCGCATGCCGTGCGCTGAACGGCGACGAACGTCAGACGGCTCAATGTTATTCGCGAAAGCTCATCAGGATTTCGACGGTGAGGCTTTCGGTTTGGCCGCGATGTGGTCTCAGATCAATATGTGCGGCCGATGATCGCGTTTTCAGGCAAGCAGCGGCAGATCTGACCGCGTCACGATCGTCCAGGTGGAGGACAAATAGAAATACTGATCGCTGCGAGATTGAACGTCTCAGTCGTGACATCGCGCGTGCCGCCCGCATCGCTTGATCGGTTCGATCGCCCCACGCGGGAGAGCTTCACCTCCGGTCCATCCGATTCCAGAAAGCCTAGTCGCTGATCCGCGTAATAGACGTCGACGACACCGCGATCCGGATCAAGGTCAGCTGGGATTTGCTTGAAAATGCCGTGTCGGCCACCCGAGACAGGGCTGTTTCGGGTTCGCAGGATGATACCGGGTGGCGTCCCCCCGAGCGAATCGAACCCCTGACGTGGTCTTGAGAGGACATAGAGTGCGGCTTAGCGCAGCGAGCTAAACCCGGAGTACCTGGATCTTTTGCGGCGCACTTGCTGCCATGCAGCAATCAATCGAAGGCCGATCTGAACGATCGCGATGCTCGCGGCGAAGAGCCAATTTGGCTAATCTTTCGGCCAAAACAGGAAGCGCCCATGTACCATCCTCCCGGGGTCACGACATCTCCCGACTTCCCCGTTCCCGAACTGATGAAAGCCTGGGTTCTCGGTGACCCCGACCAGCTTTTCCTTCGCCAGAAACCCACCCCGATCCCCTCACGAGCGGAGGTACTCATCCGCATTGATGCGGTCGCAATCTGCGCCACTGATCTCGAAATCATCCATTCCGGCTCGCCGGCGAGCATTCGGGGCGGCCTGCCCTTCAACAAGAACTTCACGCCGGGTCACGAGTATATGGGCACGGTTGCCGCGCTCGGGCCTGACGTCGACGAATTCCGGATCGGCGAGCGCGTTAGCGTTGAGATTCACGCCGGGTGCGGCCAATGCAAACGCTGCCGCCAGGGCATGTACACGTCCTGCCTCAACTATGGAAAGCCCGAGAAAGGGCATCGGGCCAACGGCTTCACGACCGATGGGGGATTCACCGAGTACGCCATCAATCACATCAACACGCTGGCGCGTGCCCCCGATACCATGAGCGATGCGGAGGCAACGCTCGTGGTGACCGCGGGGACGTCAATGTATGGCTTGACAGAGCTGGGGGGATTGGTGGCCGGCGAGAGCGTCGTTGTGATTGGTCCTGGCCCAATCGGACTGCTCGCGGTAGCGGTCGCCAAAGCGCTCGGCGCAAGCCCGGTGATTTTGACCGGGACACGCAACAAGCGATTGGCGATCGGCCAGGAGCTGGGAGCCGATCGCGTCATCAATATCAACGATGAGGATGCTGTTGCGGTCGTGAAGCAGCTAACTGGCGGAATCGGTGCGGATTATGTGGTCGAGTGCGCCGGGACCGAGGCAACGCTCAACCAAGCCATCCACATGACCAATCGCGGCGGCAAGATCTGCCTCGCCGCTTTCCCGCACGAAATCCCATCGCTCGATATCGCGCATCTCGTGCGCAACAACATCTACGCCTACGGCATACGTGGCGAAGGCCGCAGTGCAACCCACCGAGCGATGGAGCTGATGGCGGAGAAGCGGTTCGACGCGACAAAGATCCACACGCATACTTTCCCGCTCGCTGACCTGCCGACCGCGCTCAGATATGCGCGCGAGCGCGTGGATGACGCTATCAAGGTCGTCGTCACCAACCGAAGCGCTGAGGCGGTCGCGAGCGCCGCGGAATAGAGGGCGTCACCGTCGATCAGCCATGGCGATTATGCGAGAGATCCTCTCTAGACCGAACAGTAGCGCTCCTTGATCTCGCTGTCGGCAAGCAGCTCCCGCGCCGACGCGTGGTGCACCACAGCACCCTGGTCCAGCACATAGGCGCGATCGGCAATATCAAGCGCGAGTTCGACATTCTGCTCGACCAGCAGGACCGTCGTCCCCTGCCTTTTCATGTCGCGGAACAGCGCAAACATCTCGTCGACCAGCACAGGCATGATCCCCTCGGAGGGTTCATCAAGCATGATCAGGTCAGGCTTTGCGATCATTGCGCGTGCGATCGCCAGCATTTGCTGCTCACCGCCGGACATGGTGACGGCCTCCTGGTCCAAGCGCTCGGCCAGCCGTGGGAACACCCTCGCGATCTCAGCGATCAATTCAGCTTCCCGCTTCTTCTCCGGCGACGCGACCAGACCAAGCCGCAAGTTCTCCCGGACGGATAATCCCTGCACGATCCGCCGTTCTTCAGGAACATAGGCAAGCCCCAGGGCGAAACGTACATGCGCCGGCTGGCGCAGCAGCTCCTGGCCCTTGAAAATCACCGAGCCGCGCGTTCGATCCATCAGGCCAATGATCGACTTCAAGGTGGTCGTTTTGCCGGCGCCATTGCGGCCGATCAGGCAAACGATCTCGCCCTTTGCAACCTCCAGACTGACGTCCTGCAGGGCATGGCTGGCTCCATACCAGGCGTTGAGCTTGCTGATCTGCAACATGCCGTCAATGTTCCCGCTGGCCGAGATAGACGCGCTTCACTGCTTCGTTTTGCCGAACTTCCTGTGGCGTTCCCTCGGCAAGGAGCTCTCCGTGATGAAGCACGAGAATACGATCGCTGATTCCAAGTACCAGCTTCATCTTGTGCTCGACAAGGATCACCGTGCGCTCCCTTGCGAGCTTCACGATCAGATCCATCATGGTCCGGGTTTCCTCCGGGCTCATACCAGCCGTCGGCTCGTCCAACAGCAACAAGCGAGGCCGACTGGCCAGCGCCATGCCGATCTCGAGCGCGCGCTGCTCGCCGTGTGCAAGCGTCTTGGCGGCACGGTCACGAGACTCCCACAATCCGACCAGAGCCAGCAATTCGTCCGCCTGCTCGACCAGTTCGCGCAGCCGCGCACGCGGGCGCCAGATGTCGTATCGCGACACCAGAGCCTGCAGGCCAACCCGGATGTTCTCATGCGTCGTGAGTTGTGGGAACACGCTCGTGATCTGAAACGACTTCGCGATGCCCATGTGAGCAAAGCGATGCTGCGGCTGGCCGGTGACGTCCCTCCCCTCGAACTCGATATTGCCTCGCGACGGAGGGAAGCCCCCGCAGAGCAGGTTGAAATAGGTGCTCTTCCCGGCACCGTTCGGGCCGATAATCGACGTGATCGCTCCTTTGGAGAATTCGGCGGATATGTTGTTCAGCGCGACAAACTTCCCGAACGTCTTGCCAACGCCCCTGGTGCGCAGAATGATCTCTCTCGCGGGCTCTGCTACGGCCATCATCGCCTGCCTCGCCCAATCAGCGTACCCCAGATGCCTGCCGGGAAGAACAGCACGCACGCGATGAAGATTGCCCCCACGATCAGTTGCCAGTGAACGGTCCAGACCGACACGAGATTCTCGAGCACGAGGTACACCGCCGCACCGATCATCGGCCCAAAGAATGTCCCCATGCCGCCCAGCAAGGCGATCATCACCACCAGACCCGACGTCTCGTAGTGCAACATCTCGATCGGTACGATCGACAGGTGAAGGGCTTGCAGCGCGCCCGCGAGACCGCAGAAACCGCCGGAGAGAACAAAGGTCAGCAATCGTGTCAATGTGACGTCATAACCAGATGCGCGGGCTCGCATCTCGTTCTCGCGAACCGCTTCGATGGCCGCCCCAAACGGCGATGCCAGGATACGTGACATCACGAACAGCGCGGCAATCACAAAAGCTGCGATGGCGTAGTAGCGGACCAGCGGGTTGATGAAATCGATCTGCAAGCCAAACAGATCGATCGTACGAACGTTGATACCGCGCAGGCCATTCTCGCCGCCGGTCCAATCAACCGCTTGATAGAACACGTAATAGATGCACTGCGACAATGCCATCGTCACCATGGCAAAGTAGATACCGCGCGTTCGGATTGCGAGCACACCGATCAACAGCGCGATCAACAAGCCACCGAACACGCCAGCCGCAATGGCCGCGTACCACGGCCAGTCGAAGTGCACGACAGCAATGCCACAGAGATAGGCGCCGGTCCCGAACAATGCGGCGTGACCGAAGGACAGGAGCCCCAGATATCCGAACACAAGATTGAAACCGAGGGCATACAGCCCGTAGATCAGGATATTCACTGCCAAAGCCGTGAAGGGCATTATGAGGGGAAAGATCAGGATCGCCGCGGCTGCGAGGCTGGCGCGATGTCTTGTCGCGAACTCGTACCAGCCGACCGCTGAGGTCTGAGATTGCTTGATGGACTCGGTGGCTTCGGTCATGCTCGGCTTAACTCAGCAATCCGGCGCGACCAAAGAAGCCCTGCGGCCGGACAATCAGGACGATTGCCATCAAGGCAAAAATGGACACTTTGGCCATTTCAGGCGCAAACAGCGAGGTCATGCTGACAACCACGCCGACCAAGAGACCCGCCAGCACAGCGCCGCCGATCGAGCCCATGCCGCCCACGACCGTGACCACAAAGGCTTCGGCCAGGATGGTGCCTCCCATCTCTGGAATGACGCCTTGAAGCGGGGCCGCCAGTAGGCCGGCGAAGCCCGCAATCGCGGTTCCGATCCCGAAGACGATCAACCAGACCCGGGACACGTCAACGCCAAGAACACGGACAATCTGCGGATCGCGGGCCCCGGCGCGAACAATGAGCCCGAAGCTGGTCTTTTCCAGAAACAGCCAAAGCACCAGCAGGACGACCGCCGTCGCTCCGATCACGAACAGGCGGTACAGCGGGAAATATCCGACACCGATGTCGACGGCGCCCTGTAAGACCTCGGGCGTGTCGAACGGATATCCCGTCTTGCCAAAAGCAATCCGCACGCATTCGACCATCACATAGCTGAGCCCGAAGGTCAGCAGCAAGGGATAGTCGATGCCACGCCCGTAAAGGGGGCGGATCAGCACCCGCTCGACCGCCATGCCGAACAGCCCGATCAGCAGCGGAACAGCGACCAAACAGAGCCAGAAGTTGCCCCCGAGCGAGATCAGATAGAGCCCGACATAAGCGCCAACCATATAGAACGCTCCGTGGGCGAAGTTGACCACCGTCAGCATCCCAAAGATCAACGACAGTCCGATCGCAAACAGCACGTAAATTGCGCCGAGCGCCAGCCCGGCGAACAATTGCAGCGCAATCAGGTCAAAGCTCAGGCCCGCCATCAGTCATCCTAAAAGCGGCACGCACCATCGACGGCCGCACGCCACCTTGCCAGCTCAGCTCTTGTGGCCAAGCGCTTCGCACGTACGAAGATTCTTCTCGCTCGGTTCCTCGGTGGAAAGAACCTCGAACACATCGGATTCGTTCTTCATGTCCTTGGACTTCGACTTGATGACGAGCACCGACTGGACCGACTGGTGATCACACTTACGATAGTACTGCGGCCCCTTGTAATAGTCGTACTTCAAGGCCTCCAATGCGGCGATTACCTTCTCGGTATCGACGGTGCCCGCGCTCTTGACGGCCTCGAGTACCGTCCGCACACCACCATAGCCTAGGGCGCCGTAATCCGTCGGCAGCTTGCCGTCGTACATCTTGCGGAATGCGTCGTTGAATGCCTTGGTCGAGGCAAACTTGTCTTCGATCCCCCAATAGAACGAGCAACCGCCGACGACGCCTTCAAAAGCCTGGGCGCCCGCGGCAACGCGACTTGCGTGCGAGAGCAGCGGCGCGATGATCTGGATCGATTTCTTGACGCCGAAGTCGGTCGCTTGCTTGAGCACGATCTGTTGATCCCGGCCGAAATTGCTGATGCACAGGATGTCGGGCTTCAGCGCCTGCAGACGCGGCAGCAGGGTCGAGAAGTCGGTCGTTCCCAACGGATGGCGGATATCGCCGAGATTCTCGATGTTGAACTCCTTGCCGACTTCGAGGAAACCGCGAACCATCTCGTGACCATAGGCATAGTCTGCAGTCAGAAACGCAATCTTCTTGCCGAACTTGGGAAAGGCATAGCGGCCGACCGCGCCCGACGTCATATGCGGGTTCAAGGCTTCGTGGAACGTGTACTTGCTGAAGTCAGCCGCCTCATTGATGGCGTCGGACTGGCTGATCGAATTGAAGATGATGCCGCGCTCCTTGGTGACATTGTTGATCGCGAGCTGAACGGCCGCGGACAGACTGCCGACGACGAAATTAACCTTCTCCTTTTCGACCAGTTCCAGCGTCCGCGTCGCCGCCTCCCCGGGGTTCAGCTTGTCGTCGCGCACGACAAGCTCTGCCTTCCGGCCATTGAGACCGCCGGCATCATTGAACTGGGCCACAGCTAGCTGGCCTGCTCGTACCTGGTCCTGCGCTTCGGCACCGTAGGGTCCGGTCAAGGGAACCGGAAAACCGATCTTGATCGGCGCTTCCTCAGCCTGAAGCAGATTGATACGAAAGGGAGAGGCGGCGAGAACGGCTCCGGCACTCGCCGTCGTCAGCAACCGGCGGCGCGATAGCAATCCAGCTTTGGTGACCGTCTTCGTCATGACTATTCCTCCCCAAGAATGATCTGTTTGACTTATTTGTCGTCTATTTGCCGGAACGTCTCCTGCCTAGATCCGTCCCAGTGCCGTCAGGATAACCTGAGGCGTGAGCGGAATCTCGGTAATTGTAGCGCCGAACGGCCGGAGCGCGTCGTTGATTGCATTGGCGACCGCAGCCGCCGCGCCGGCCGTGCCGGCCTCGCCCGCTCCCTTGGCTCCCAGCTCCGTTTCCTGCGTCGGCGACACCACGTGACCGACCTCGATGTCGGGCATCTCGCCGGACATCGGGACCAGGTAGTCCGCCATGTTGGCATTGGTGAGCTGGCCACGCTCGTCGTAGATGCACTTCTCGAACAGCGCCGCGCCTAGCCCCTGCACCACCCCACCCCGGATCTGCTCATCGACCAGCTGCGGGTTGATAATCGTTCCGCAATCCTCGACCACCCAATGCTTCAGCAGCTTCACGAATCCGGTTTCGGTGTCGACCTCGAGCCATGACGCTTGAACGCCATTGGTAAAGGCAAAGGGATATTGACGCGGGACAAAATGGCGGGNCGGGTCGCCATCAGCTCCGGCTGGATCCCTGGTGGCAGTGTATCCGGCCGGAAATAAACGATCCTTGCAAGTTCGCTGAGCTCGATCCGCGGCGCGGCGTCGCTGACGTTCACAACGCTACCGTTGACTATATCAAGCTCGGCCGTCGTGGATTGCAGGATAGCCGCGGCAACATCCAGAATATTCTTTCGCAGGACCTTGGCGGCCTGCAGCGCTGCTTCACCGCCGATGCCGGCTCCACGGGAAGCCCATGTCCCCCCGCCATACGGCGTGTTGTCTGTGTCACCGAGCATGACCCGAACACGGTCCATTGAAACGCCAAGCACGCTGCCTACAATCTGGGCCGTAAGCGATTCCGACCCTTGTCCCTGCTCCGTGATGCTGGTCTGGCAGATCACCGAGCCCTGCGCGTCCAGTCGAACCGCAACGCCGTCCTGCGACGAAATCTTCGCACCGCCAACACCGTAGAAGGCCGCGCTCGGATTGGTGACTTCGATGAAGCTCGCGAGACCGATGCCCCGGTGAATATTCCGGTCTCGCAACGACGCCTGCTCTGCCCGTAGGGCGTCATAGTTCATCATCTGAAGCAACTTGGCGAGGGAGGCATGGTGCGACAGTTGTTCGAACTTCATGCCGGAGGGCGACGCACAGGGATAGGCATCGTCGGTGATCAAGTTGCGGCGCCGGATCTCTACCGGGTCCATGCCGATCTTCGCGGCGGCCAGATCGACCAGCCCCTCGGTCACTGAACAGGCAATCGGATGGCCGACCGCCCGGTACTGGCACATGACGTTCTTGTTCTGGAAAACGGCCCGAGCCCGCGCACGGTAGTTCGGAGTGACGTATGGACCGCCGACCAGATTGACGACCTGATTGGCTTCGATGGCACTCGTCCGTGGATACATCGAGTAAGGCCCGATTCCGGTCAGGTCGTCGATCTCGAAGGCGGTGATCGAGCCGTCTTGCTTGACGCCGATCCGCCCTCTGCAACGATGATCGCGAGCATGAATGTCGGTGTTGAAGCTTTCGACGCGATCGGCGACGAACTTGATCGGTCGACGCAGGAGTTTGGACAGCGCGTAAGTTGCCATTTCATCGGCGTAGACGTGGACCTTGATGCCGAAGGAACCTCCGACATCCTTGCAGACCACGCGAACCTGCGCTTCCTTCAACCCCAGGTGCAGAGCCGCGATGTTCTGCACCATGTGCGGCGCTTGTGTACCCTGATAGATCGTGAGCCGCGCCTCAGCTGCATTCCAGTCGGCAACAACCGCTCGCGGTTCCAGCGTCACGCCAGTATGACGTCCAAAGACAAAATCCGCCTCGACCACGGCATCGGATTGGGAGAACGCCTGATCAACATCGCCCGTGTTCAGGGTCCGCTCGAAAGCAAGATTGTCGCCCAGCGAAGGGTGAATAACCGGAGTGGACGGATCGAGCGCGCTGCGCATATCCGTGACCGCTTCGAGCTCCTCGTAGTCGACGGCAATATGCTCCATCGCATCTTCAGCAGCCGCGCGGCTGGTCGCTACAATCGCTGCAACCGCCTCGCCCTGCCAACAGGCTCGCTCGATCGCAATCGCGTGCTGCGGCGCCGACTTCAGTCCCTTCAAATGCGAGAGCACACCGATCCATGGCGTGATGACGGGCTCGAGCTCGCGGCCCGTAACCACGGAAATCACGCCCGGCATGCGCTTTGCGGCGACCGCCTTGATCGCCAGGATCCTCGCGTGGGCATACGGCGACCGGAGAAAGACCACGTGCGCCATGCGCGGCAGTTCCAGATCGCTGACATATTGCCCACGCCCTTGCAGCAATCTGTCGAGATTCGGCCGCGGCACTGTCTTGCCGATATAGGAATTCGGGCGGTCCAGTACCGAGAGCGCATCCGACGTCGCGCGGCTCACCGTCATGCGGATCGCTCCGCGCGCGCCCTCGCCGTTGCCTCGACGGCATCGACGATGGCCTGATAACCCGTGCAGCGACAGTAGTTGCCTGAAAGGTGCTCGCGGATCGCTCTGCGATCGGGCATCGCCGTTTGTTGGAGCAAGTCTTGCGCCGTTATCAGCATTCCCGGCGTACAATAGCCGCACTGCAGCGCGTTGCGTTCGCGAAACGCCGCCTGGAGATCGGCAATCTCTCCGCTGTCGGAAAGACCCTCAATCGTCTCAATCGCTGTCCCGTGCGCTTGCACTGCCAACGTCAGACATGAGCGAACAATCTCACCATCGATGCGCACCGTGCAGGCGCCGCAGACCCCGTGTTCGCAACCGATATGCGTTCCCGTCAATTTCAGATTGTCGCGGAGGAAATCGGCAAGGTTGAGCCTCGGCTGCACGGCGGCATCTACCTGTTCGCCGTTGACCAGGAGCGAGACCGGAATGGGCGCGATCACCTCGCCACTCCCGTCGCCAGTTCTGGACGCGAGAGCAGCGTCGCTACGCAACGGACCAGCAGAACCTTTGCAAGATGTCGGCGCATCGCTGACGATGCTTGTTGATCCTCCTGGGGATCGAGTTCACTGGCTAACGTCACCGCCGCCTCGGCAAGCGCTGCAGATGTAATGGCGACATCGACCAACGTGCGAGCTGCCGACGCGAGCAGAGGGCGATCGCCGACCGCGAAGAACCCGAGCCTGAGATCAGCGAACATCCCGTCCCTGACGACCGCGTGAGCAGCGAGACCTACGATGGCGTAATCTCCGTGCCGCCGGGCATACTCCTGAAAGAAGAAGGTCGAGCCTTCCGCGGCGACAGGAATTTCGACCGCGACCAACAACTCCTGCGACGATAAGGCCGTTTCGTAGATCCCCTTGAAGAACTCGGTTGCAGCGATCCGGCGCTCGCCACCCGATCCGCGCACGACAATGGTCGCGTCAAGCGCGACGATGCAGGCCGGCAGTTCGGACGCCGGATCAGCGTGCGCAAGGCTGCCGCCAATCGTTCCGCGATTGCGAATTGCAGGATGGGCGACGTGCGTAACAGCGTCCCGCAGCAATGGCGCGTGCGCCGCAACTTCTGGGGAGTTAAGCAGGTCGGCATGGCGAGTGAGAGCGCCAATGACCAGGACATCTCCCTTCACCGCGATGCCACGCAGTTCGCGAAGGCCGCCAATATCGACCACAATGTCCGGGGATATGAGCCGCAGATTCATCGTCGGCATCAGGCTCTGACCGCCCGACAGCACCTTCGCCCTATCGCCATGAGCAGCCAGCAGCTCCAGCGCGTTCACGACGCTGGTCGCGCGGGCATAGGCGAAAGCCGCGGCTTTCATCAGGGCGTGGCCTCCCGGGCCGATTTCGCTTTTCCGGATTAGAGGGCCGCTCAATTTAAAGGTCAAGCTTGTTTATCGGGTGATTATTTGTCCGTTGGGGGGCTTGTCTTCGCTGCACGAAGGACGCAGGTTTCCCACCGACGAAAAGGCCCGCCCACGGGGAGCAGCAAATCATGAAGCTCGGGTTCTTTACGATGCCGATCCATCCCGTCGAGAAGGATTGGCGGCAATCGCTCTGCGAGGATCGTGAAGCCTTCCTGCTCGCGGATGAGCTCGGGTTCACCGAGGCTTATGTCGGCGAGCATGTTACCGACAGAGCCGAGAACATCACCTCCAGTATCGCGTTCATCGCCTGGATCGCAGCCGCCACCAAGCAGATCAAGCTTGGAACTGGCACAATCAACATGCCAAACGCCCATCCGGCAGCGGTAGCAGCGTCAGTCGCGATGCTTGATCACATGCTCGATGGTCGCTTCATTCTCGGAATCAGCCCCGGGGGGCTCCTTTCCGACGCAGAAGTGTTTGGCAACCTCGACGCCGATCGCAATGCAATGTTTCTCGAGGCTATCAATCAGGTTCTTGACATCTGGGCAGGCAAGCCGCCTTACGGCTTGCAGGGCAAGTACTGGAATATCTCAGTCAAGAAGACTCTGATCGAAGACATCGGGCAGGGAATTATAGCGCGTCCCTTGCAGATCCCTCACCCCCCGATCGTCGTCACCGCCGTCGCTCCGTTCTCAAAGGGTGTGACCGAAGCTGCAGCACGTGGTTGGGATCCCATCTCGGCAAATTTCTTGATGCCGGCGTGGGTGAAGAGCCATTGGCCAAAATATGTCGAAGGCTGTGAGCGTGCGAGCCGGGCGGCTGACGCCGCCAATTGGCGCGTCGCCAAGAGCGTGTTCGTGGCCAAGGACGCCGCAACGGCGAAGGCTTACGCTACGGCCCCGGATGGTCCCTATGTGTACTACTATCATCAGTTATTCACCAAGCTGAAGCGCAGCGGCCGCCTTGAGCTGTTCAAGACCCGGCGGGACCAACCAGACTCGGAGGTCACGCTCGAATCGATCTGCGACAAACTCATCATCTATGGCACCCCCGAAAGCGTGGCTGATCAGATTCTCGCATTCCAGGAAGAAATCGGCACCTTTGGAACCCTCCTTTATGCCGGCAAGGACTGGAAGGATCGCGAACTTGGCCGCCAATCGATGATCCTGATGGCCGATAAGGTGCTGCCGCGCATTGATGCCAGCGTTACCGGATCGCCGACAGAGAAGGAGTTCCGACGTGGCCTTCACTGATCGCATTCCGTATCAGGCTCAGGTCGATCGGCCGAAGCTCGCATTGCCGGCCGGCAAGAAACTCGCCGTATGGGTCATCCTCAACGTCGAGGAATGGCGCATAGAGAATGCGATGCCGCGCACCGTGCTAAGCCCGCCGATGGGCCAGCCACTGTTACCCGACGTGCCGAATTGGTCGTGGCACGAATACGGCATGCGCGCCGGCTTCTGGCGACAGTTCAAGGCGCTCACAGACCGGAAGATACCGGTAACGCTGGCCCTGAATGCCAATGTCTGCAACGCCTACCCGCGTGTGGCATCCGCTGCGCTCGAGGCGGGATTCGAATTCATGGGGCATGGCTTCATCCAGGGCCCAATGCACAAGCTCGAGAACCAGGCGGATGCAATCAAGCGCTCGGTCGATACTATCGCCGAATTTTGCGGAAGGGCACCACGATCCTGGGAAAGCCCGGGCCTGACAGAGACAGAAGAAACGCTCGACCTTCTGCGTCTCAACGGGATCGAGTATGTTGCCGATTGGGTGATTGACGACCTTCCCCAGGACATCGTCACGCCGCACGGAATTGTGACGACGATTCCTTATTCCGTCGAAACCAACGACATCGTTATTCACGCACTGCAGCATCTTCCATCTGAACAATTTTTGAAGCGCTGCACCGACCAGTTCGATCGGCTGTATCTCGAAGGTGCAGGAAACGCGCGGATTATGGCCATCTCGGTCCATCCCTACATCACCGGCGTGCCCCACCGCATCAGATACCTGGAGGCCTTGCTCGACTACGTGATCGGGCATGACGGCGTAGCGATGATGACTGCGAGCGAGATCGGCGATTGGTACCGAGGCGAGATGGCGAAGTAGTACAGATCAAACAACGACCTTGAGGGGCGCGCGCTGGCGATCGTCCGAGTTCTCGGCCAGCCGTTCAAATCCTGCAAGAAAGACATCGAGCGCATCACTGATCATTTGCGCCTTGTCCTCAAGAACGGGTGCCTCATAGATGTATCTGCGTACGCCGTAATAGAAGATGCCGCCGTGAAACACCCAGGCCAGTTCCAGCTCAGCAGCACTTGGCCTGCTTTGCGTCGCAAGTCCAGCGTCGTGGCGGCATTCTCTGATGATGCGGCTCAGGATCTTGTCCTTGACCATGCCGACGTACCAACGATTGATATCGAGGCCTTTCAGGCCCGAATAAAGATAAATCCGGAGCCATTTGCGGGTGAAGATCGCATCCGTATAGGCTTGGTAAAACTCCTGCAGGCGCACGCGGAGGGGACGCGAACGGTCACTGAGCAGTTTCTCCCAACCGGTCTCAAGCGGGCCGAGGTAGACCTTGCGGTAGACCTCCTTGATGAGATCGTCCTTGCTCGGAAAGTAGCGATAGAGCAGCGGTTGGGTCACGCCGAGTTTGCGCGCCAGTGCGCGAGTACCACCTCCGAACCCCTCGTCAGCGAAGAGCTCCGTCGCCTTGGTTACAAATTCGCTGCGGCGATCATCGGCAGACAACCGCGTTTGCTTTGCGCGCGTACGCTTGACCGGTGCCTTTCGGTTCATGATGCCTTGTCACCATCGCCAGCGAGAAACCGACCAAAACCGCCGCCCGCGAACAATAGAGGCGCCTTCTGATTATAGGCGTATGCCTCCACCGCCCCCAGGAAAATGACATGGTCCCCGCCGTAATACCGATTGGCCGCACGGCACTGAAAATTAGCGACCGCATCGGCAAGCACAGGGGCATTTCCGAGGCCTGGAGCCCAGCTCACGCCCGCGAACTTGTCGCCGGACGATTTGGCGAATTTCAGCGCCAGCGCCTGTTGCGATGCGCCCAGAACGTTGACCGCAAAGTGGCTGGCATTCTGGAAGATAGTGAGCCCTTGCGAGAACACGCCCAGGCTCCACAGCACCAGCGGTGGATTGAGCGATACCGACGCGAAGGAATTGCAGGTGATCCCATACGGTCTACCTTCGGCCGACATCGCCGTCACGATCGTTACGCCGGTTGCGAAGGTGCCGAGTGCATTGCGGAAGTCACGCGGATCTATTGCCGAATTATCGCTTGCGAGCTCATTGGCCGGATCCGCCGGATGTTTGGGTGGGTCAGACATCCCGCCGGCCTCAGAGGGTCAGGTTCTCGGACGGCAGCCCAAGTGCAACCCGCCCATAGTTGGTTCCCGCCGCGTCGAAATTGAATGCGAGATGCGAATTCACCGCATGCGCGTCGCGAAATTGGCGCTGCAAGGCTCCTGATGTGAACAGACTGCGGGCCCCACTCGCCGCAAATAAAAGAGACACGGCATCGGTGCAAAGATTGACCGAGAAGGCACCGTCGCGTCGCAACCTTGTCTTCGCAGCGATATCCGGAACATGCCCCCGCCGAACCTCTGCGAGCGTGTCGATACAGTTGGTGCGCATGATCAAGCGTGCTGCATCTATCTTTGCTGACGCCTCCGCGATCTTGATCTGTGTACTCTGCAAGTCCCCGATCTTGGCCCTGTTGTATGTTGAAGCGCGATGTCGCGCGATCTCGACGTAATCGTCCAGGCAAGCCTGAGCATTTCCCAGTCCGACCCCCGACAGCACATACGGAAACAACGAGAATACTGGAAGCGCGTATAGCGCGTTCGGATTGATAACGCTGCCGGGCGTCGGACCTCCTCCCAGGTCTCTGACGGCAATTGTCATGTGATCGGGGACAAATGCGTCGCTCGCCCGGACATCGTTTGATCCTGTTCCGCGCAAGCCGGCCGCATTCCACGTATCGTCGATGCCGTAGTCTCGCTTGTTCAACAGGAACAGCCGATACTCGACCCCGTCGGCCTCGTCATCGGACGCGACGACGCTGGCGAGCATGTTCCATTCGCACGACCCCACTCCCGATGAGAATGGCCAATGACCATCGAGCACATATCCACCATCCGTCTTCCTTGCGCGACCGGCCGGAAAAACAAAGGACGATGCGATCAGCGTGTCAGGATTCTTGCCCCATACCGTCTGCTGCGCCTCAGGCGCGAACATAGCCAGCATCCAATGATGGCTGGCAAGATTTGCGAAATTCCACGAGACCGACGCATCACCCCTCCCCAACGCATCGGCGCAATCGACTAGAGCGACATAGTCGAGTTCGCTTCCTCCGACGCGCCGAGGCTGCAGGATTCGGAAAAGCCCACTATCGTGGAGATCTCGCTCCGTCTCCGGCGGCAATCGTCGCAACTCTTCGGTCCGCGGCGCCCGTTCGCGTAGCACCGGAACGAGTGCGTTGGCCCGCGCGATCATGGCCGGGTAACTGTCCGAACTGGGTCCCGGCGGCCAGTTTGCGTCAAGGCCGGCGCCAACCTCAACCATTGGCGTTTCCTTCGTTTATCCCGATCGCGATGACGTGAAGATGCGGTCGGACCCATGAACCAGTTTATCGACCGATCACCAAAGATCAAGGTGCGGGGCAAGGCGTCCTACGCAACCTCGTAGCTAGCATTACAGTTGTCTTTTTGCTTTGAGGTGCGCCCGTTGAGCTGCCGCCTGGTGGGCTCTGCGCCAGAAGGACCAAGCGATGATGAGCGCGGGTTCGATCCGCGTGCGATGAAGTCTGATGGCAATGCGGCGGATTTCCTGGAGTGACCAGCGGATCAGTTTGGGGGCGGTTTTGTTTTGGCTTTTGCCGCGTGGCGCCGTTTCGTTTTTTTGGGCGGCGTCGGATTGGCGCGATGCCGGATTGCGGCCATCATGGCGAATGCGAGCATCACCAAGGACACGTGACGGTGCCAGCCATGCCAGGATCTGCTCTCGTTGTGATCGAGCCCGAATTCGTTTTTCGCAGTTTCAAAGCTGTCTTCGATCGCCCATCGATGGCCTTCGACCGCGACCAGCGTTTCAATTGATGTTCCTGCCGGGCACCAGGTCGAGAAGAAGGCGAGGTCATCATCAGCGATACGACGCCGGATCAGCAGACCGCGTGTCCAAAGACCTTGATCGACGCTGTTGAATTCTTCGGCATCGAGATCGGCTAGTTCGAGATAACACCAATCGTGCAGCCGCGGTCCTTTGGTTCCGGCACCGGCCGACAGGCGCTTCCAGTCGGATGGGCGTCGCGTCCGGGCGAGTTCCGCAGCCGTCCCGGCGACCGGCGGTCGCTTGCCCCAGGATCGGAATACATGAGCGCTGTTGACCCCAAGCACGTAGCCCTTGCCGGCCCGACGCAATTGCTGTTCGAGGTCGCCAACACCGTAAACGGTATCGCCGGCAACCCAGTTGAATGGGACAGACGCCGCTATCGCCCGTGCGATCATTCTCGTCGCAAGCTTTGGCTTGGTCGCAAAACCGACGTCGGCAGGCACGTATGTGGCTTCCAGGCGATCTGGATCGTCGGTCCATTCCTTCGGAAGATATAATGCGCGATCGATGAACGCATGGCCATGACGCGAAACGTAGGTAGCGAACACGCCGATCTGGCAGTTCGTAATCTTGCCTGCCGAACCGGTGTATTGCCGCGCCACGCCGCACGACGCCTTCCCCTGTTTGAGAAAGCCGGTCTCGTCGATGACGAGGACCGCATCGTCGTCTGCCAAATGCTCCATCACATAGTCGCGGACAATATCGCGCAAGGCATCGGCATCCCAATCGCTGCGACCCAAGATCGCCTGTTGCCGCCAAGGACCAGGATCGCCAGCGGCCTCCGCGCGCATCCAACCGGTCTTGCGTTGCTCATCACCGAGCAGACCTTCCAGAAACAGGCCCGCGTTCCTCGCAACACGTTCTTGCCCGAACAGCGGACGTATCCGCTTCTTAACCTCCCGAAGCGACGCAGCCCACAACGCAAGCGTCTCTTCAACTGACGCTGCCTGCGCCCACAATCTTCGAATCATGGTTGCCCATGGATTCA
>NZ_LNCU01000090.1:4273-17170 GCF_001542415.1 Bradyrhizobium macuxiense | reverse complement strand
TAGGTTTGGGTTTGCACACTCGAACCATCGGAGAAGTCAGATGCAAGCATCGACTGCAGGCACGCCCACCGCAGGGCATTGTGGCACAATTTTCGTTGCAATCGAACTGAGCCAGAAGACATGGCTTGTGACGCTTCACAGCCCTGACCGGGAGCGGATGTCTCGCCACAAGCTCGACGGAGGCGATCACGGCGAACTGCTGGCCGTGATCGAGCGGACCCGCACCCGCGTGACGGAGAAGCTCGGCTCGGTGCCGTGCGTGGTGAGCTGCTATGAAGCCGGTTATGACGGCTTTTGGCTGCACCGGCTTTTGGAGACGGCCGGGATCAGGAACTTCGTGTTCGACGCGGCGAGTATTGCGGTGGAGCAGCGGGCGCGACGGGCAAAGACGGACCGGATCGACGGCGAGCTGCTGCTGCGTACCTTGATGGCCTATTTGCGGGGCGAACCGCGAGTTGTTCGGAGCGTCCGGGTACCGAGCGTGGAGGCCGAGGACGCCCGGCGCGCCAGTCGCGAACGCGACCGGCTGGTCACGGAGCAGACCGCTCACACCAACCGGATCAAGGGGCTGCTGCGCCTTCACGGGATGGCGGTCGGCAACCCGCGGCGGCGCGACTGGCTGGCCTGGCTCGCGCGGCAGCGCGACTGGCAGGGACGACCGGTGCCGCCACAGTTGTTGGCCGAAGTGACGCGCGAGCACGCGCGGCTGACGTTGATACGTGACCAGCTTGCGGCACTGGAAGAGGCCCAGGCGACACAGGCCGCGCCGGCTCCTGCACCGATGCGGGAGCGGCGAGACCTGCTGCTCCGCATCAAGGCGCTCGGCCCGGCCTTCACCGGGACGCTGGTGAGCGAGCTATTCTACAAGGATTTCCGCAACCGCCGCGAGGTTGCCAGCTATTGCGGATTGGCCCCCAGCCCGTGGCGCAGCGGCGGCATGGATCGCGAGCAGGGCATCAGCAAGGCCGGTAATCGACGCGCCCGCCAGAAGGCGATCGAGCTGGCGTGGCTCTGGCTCCGCCATCAGGGCGACAGCGCGCTCAGCCGCTGGTTTCACGCCCGCACCGCCAACGCCGGCAAGCGCGCCAAACGTATCGCCATCGTCGCCTTGGCGCGCAAGCTGATCGTGGCGCTGTGGCGCTATCTCACCACCGGCCTCATTCCCGAGCAGGCAACCATGAAGGCATGACAAACCACGCGACCACGCGTCGCGGCTCGCCGCGCTCGTGCGGGACGGATGATGACCGTACCATCCTAGGGCCTCAACCGCCGCTTCGTAGATGGATCTCATCCTCGCCAGGCTTCCTCGCCGCAAGCATGCGGAAGGTGGGTACGGATCAAGCAATCCGACCGGATATGAGGTGATGCAGCGAGCTGCAGAAATCTTCGGAAGCCAATCCCTGCCACGAGCCCACATGGCGCGCTGCGCTACGCATGGCTCCGCGCGCCCCCCTCTCGCCACGCAACCCTGGCCCACAGCCTTGACTTGCAAATCCCCATATGAGGGTGGGCAAAGCGAAGCGTGCCCACCAGTCGTAACATTGCCGCAGTCAGATCTTGGCAGGACCCTTGGCGGATCCCTGCCGCGAGGCGATCACGACGCCTGCGAGCACCAGCGCATAGCCGATCAGGTGAAACGGCGCGAGCGTTTCGCCAAGCAGCAGGATCGCCATCGCCGAGCCGAACACCGGCACCAGATGGAAGAACGGCGCGGCGCGGTTCGGGCCGATCAGCGCGATGCCGCGGTTGAAGAACAGATAGGCAAGGGTGGACGGGAAGATCAGCACGAAGGCCAGCGTCGCCATGGTCAGAAGGTCGAACTGCAGCCGCGCGCCTGTGGCGAACTCCCAGGCCGCCGCCGGCAGCAGCAGCAACGCGCCGCAGCAGGTGGTGAACGAGATCAGCGAAAGCTGATGGATTTTTGGCCGGCGTGGGATCAGCGCCGAATAGAGCCCGAACGACACCAGCGAAGAGCCGAACATGATGTCGCCCCGGTTGAAGCTGATGCTGGCGAGCGCGGAGAAGTCGCCGCGCAGGATGATGGTGAGCACCCCGGCCAGCGAAATCGCGATGCCGGCCAGTTGCGCCGGCGTCAGCCGCACGCCGAACAGGATGAGCGACCACAGCGCCACGAACAGCGGCCCCGCCGACTGGATCAGCAGCGCATTCAGCGCCTCGGTATATTGCATGGCCCAGTACGAGATCGCGTTGTTGAACGCGAAGCCGGTCGCGGACAACAACAGCATCAGCGGCAGCGCGCCGCGCAGCTTGGGCCAGTCCTGCTTCAGATGCGGCCAGGCGAACGGCAGCAGGATCAGGAAGACGCCGATCCATCGGATCGTCGTCAGCGTGATCGGCGGCACATGGCTGCCGACATGCCGCGCGAGCACAATGTTGGCCGCCCAGAACAGCGACGTCAGGCTGAGCAGCAGATAGGGCTGGTTGTTGAGCCAGTGCAGCGGCGAACGGCGAATTGGGGGAGGGGCGGGCAAAGCGCGAAGGTCAGCCATTATCTATCGGCCATGTTGTGCCCGAATTGCCGCCGCGACAAGACGAAAGAGCGGATTGGTGCCATGCGCGCCGCTGTCATGATGCGTCGCGCTGTTGCCCGGCCGGCGACGTCGCCAGCCGCGAATGCGTGTGGTCCGGTATTCCAGAGACGTCGGTGATCAAGCGAGAAGCCGCAGCGTACTGGATGCCTCGCATGCGCGGGTATGACACCTCGGGGCCGTGTCCCGCACGCTGTCTATTTCTGAGGCCCCGACAGCGTGATATCGCGCTCGGCGCGGAAGACGTTGCTGTAGAGGTTGGCGATCCATTGCCGTCCGGCCGAGGTGATGTTGAGGTGGCGGATCGCCTTCTGGATATGCGGCGCAACGCTGCCCCAGTAGAACTGGGGATAGAGGTTGACGAGGTCGGCCGGCGAATCGTAGCCAAGCTCGCGGTTCAGCCCGGTCTCCTCGAACTCCAGGTACAGCGCGTTGGCCTTGCGGATGTAGTGGGGGTCGCCAAGCTGCCCGATCAGGTCGGCGGCCCGCAGCAACGCGGCCTCGTCGTCGAAGGTCTCATTTCCGCCTGGAGCGCTCAGCGGAAAGCGGGTGCCCTCGATGGCGTGCGCGATCCGGGCCTTGTCGAGATGGGCAACGCCCTTGACCCGCTCCATCACGAACATCTTGGAGCGGTCGACGTGGTAGGCCATCAGCGCCGCATCGGATGCGCCGCGCGGCAGCGAGACCTTGTGTCCAGCGGCGTCGACCAGATAACCGTCGGCGTCGTCGGCCTCGAACAGGCCGCGCACATAGCCGATGTCGTGGGTGAGGCAAGCGATGATGATATGTGCGTAATCCTCCGCGGTCATGTGCGAATGCAGCGCGCGACCGCGCAGGATGTCGTGGCCGGCCAGCGTCACCAGCATGGTGTGTTCGACATTGTGATAGAGCGCGTCGCTGTTGCCGATGCATTCGATCGCGATCCGCGCGATCGAGGGCACCATCTCGACCAGCTGGGTCTGCGAGGTGCCGAACCGGCGCTGCATGTACTCGCCGAGAAACTTGCCGAGTGCGTCGGCCGCAAGTTCGGGAAGGGTCATCATCGCCTTGACCTCCGCATTTGCACCGCCTGCAAGCAAAGGGCCCGCAACCTCATTTTAGCGTAACGCCGTCGTGTGACATAATCTTTTCGGCAAGGCAGCGGAGCAGAAGATGGGTGTCGATCTCTTGAACGTAAAAGGCCTGGGCGAGCTGGATGGCGAGGCGCCGGTCGTGATGGTCAATCTGATGCGGTTTCGCGAGCGTTCGCTCGACGGCGACGGCTCGGGCTGGGACGCCTATTTGCGCTACAGCGCGCTGACCGTGCCCATGATCAAGGCGCGGGGCGGCACGCTGCTCTGGACCGGCAATGCGAAGGCGGTCGCGCTGGGCGAGCCCGCCGGCCAGCAATGGGATTACCTCGCATTGGTCTATTACCCCAGTGTGGCGGCCTTCGTCGACATGATGACCTCGGCCGACTACGAGACCCGCTGCGACCAGCATCGCCGCAACGGCTGCGAAGAGCACGTGATCATCGCTACGCGGGAAGCGTACAGCAAGTTCAAGGTGGGGTGACGGTCAGGTCGTGACGGCGCGGAGTGTTGCATTGTACTCTTGAGGCCACGCATTCAACCATCGTCCGTCACCCTGAGGAGCGCGCAGCGCGTCTCGAAGGGCGACGGCCCGACTGGGGGCCGTGCATCCTTCGAGGCTCGCTGCGCGAGCACCTCAGGATGACGGATTTGAGAGCGGCGCAAGGGCTGCGTGACAAGCCTCCTGGACGATCCGGCACACCTCATCCCTCGACCGCCCCGCGCTCAGCGAGGCGAAGGTCGGATAGCTCGTCAGCGTGAAGATCAGATCGACGGCGTCCTTGCGCGCCTCGGGTGACGCATCCCTGCCGGCAATGCGGTCGATCAGTGCGGTGAGGCCCCTGCGGCGGCGCTCGTTGCGGTCGCGCACGGCCTCCGCGAATTCCGGATCGGTCACCATTGCGTCCTGCAGCCGGCCGACCGCCGAATCCCGGCTCCAGAATGTGCCGAAGATCTCGACCAGGCGGTCCAGCGCGGCGCGCGGGTCGGCCATCGCCATGGCGTCGGCGATTTGATCCAGCCCGCCGGCCTGCGCGATCTCGTCGAATACGGCCTCCAGCAGCCCGCGGCGCGAGCCGAACTGGTTGTAGACCGTCAGCCGCGTCACGCCGGCCGCCTTCGCCACCGTGTCCAGCGAGAACCGCGCAATGCTCTCCTCGCGCAGCGTCCGCGACGCCGCCTCGATCACGCGCTCGCGCGTCTCGGCGGCGGCGGCGGTGCGCACCGAACTCACATAGTTGCGCGGCGGCATACGTTTGCCTTGCTTTCGTCGAATTGACTATACAATATGTATATCTAATTTTCCAGCATGTGGCTTTGGCCTGATTTTGGAGCGACATCATGCAGACCGTCCTCATCATAGCCTTGTCTCTTCACGTCTTGTCATCGGTGTTTTGGGCCGGCTCGAGCTTCACCCTGGCGCGTACTGGCGGCCTGGGCGCCGAAAGGCTGCTGTTTCCGCAGATCGGCGCCGCGACGGTGGCGATCGTGACCGGCGCCACGCTCTGGCACCTCGTCCATGAGGGATCGTTCTCGCTGACCGAGCAGATCCTGGCGGTGGGCGCGGCTGCCGCCCTGATCGCGGTGGCGGTGCAGGTCATCGTCGGCGGCGGCGCGGTCAGGCAACTTCGCGCCAGCGGCGGCGACGCGCCGGCCGCACACTCGCGGCTGGCAGTCGCGCAGCGCATCGCGGCGGGGTTGCTCGCGATCACCGCGCTCTGCATGGGCGCAGCGCGCTATGCCTGACGACGTTACCTCCTCCGAAAGCGGGAGAGGGGGCGCAGTCTCGTAAGGGGGAGGATCGTCCCTAAAACTTCCGCACCAGGTCGGGCGTGATCTCCTTCAGGCTGCGGATGCCGAGCAGCGCGAGATCGCGGTCGATCTCGGCGTGCAGCAGCGAGATCGCGCGCGCCACGCCGGCTTCGCCCGCAACCACGGCGGCATAGAGGAACGGCCGGCCGACCCACACGAAGTCGGCGCCGAGCGCGAGCGCCTTGATCACGTCGGTGCCGCGGCGGATGCCGCCGTCCACCATCACGGTCATGTTGCCCTTCTGTGCGGCAATCTCCGGCAGCGTGCGCAAGGCGGAGACCGTGTAGTCGAGCTGGCGGCCGCCATGGTTGGAAACCATCACGCCGTCGCAGCCGTGCTCGCGCGCCATACGCGCGTCTTCCGGCGAGATTAGCCCCTTGACCACGAGCTTGCCGGGCCAGCGCTTGCGGATCAGCTCGACATGCTTCCAGGCGAGCTGGTCGCGGTTGCCGATGTTGCGCATCAGGTTCTTGGAGAGAACCGGCGGGCCCTGCTTGCTGTCCATGTTCTCGAAATGCGGCATGCCGTGGTTGAACACCGTGCGTGCCCACGTGTTCAGCAGCCAGTCGGGATGCGTGATGGTGTCCCAGAACACCCGCGGGGTGATCTCGAGCGGCACCTGGAAGCCGTTGCGGATGTTGTTCTCGCGGTTCGGTGGCACCGGCACGTCTGCGGTGACGACGAAGGTGTCGTAGCCCGCCGCCGCGACGCGATCGACCAGTGGCTCGATGCGGGAGTCGACGCCGGCGAGATAGGCCTGGTACCAGGCCTGCGAATTGGCGGCGCGGACGTCCTCTAGCGTAATCAGCGACGAGGCGGACAGGATCATCGGCACATTGGCCGCGGCAGCGGCGCGCGTCAGCACGATGTCGCCGCGATAAGCGCACAGTGCCGACGAGCCCATCGGCGGAATCCCGAAGGGTGAGGCATAGGTCTTGCCGAACAACGTCGTGGTCTGGTCGCGACCGGAGACGTCCATCAGCACCCGCGGCACGAAGCCGTATTCGTCGAACGCCCTGCGATTGTCGGTGCGCGCCGCGTCGGTCTCGGCGCCGCCGGAGATGTAGCCGTAGAGGAACTTCGGCAACAGCCGGCGCGCCTGGGGCTCGAAATCGTCGAGCGTAAGATAGCGCCGCAGACGCTTCGGCACGGCGCTCGTGGCGCGGGTCACGGTGGCGGGAGGCGGGGAGGGCGCGGGAGTCCGGTCGTGCACTGGAGCGTTTCCGTTGTTCTTGGTTCTTGACGGCCCAGCCTAGCGCCTGTTGCGCGGTCCTTCAAATTTCTCGTTGAACTTGTTGACGGACTCGCTGACGTCGCCGAGCGTCTTGCGGGTGTCGGCCATGAAGGCGCCGGACTTCTTGTCGAAGCTCTGGATCAGTTCGCGCAGCGAGATCACGGTCGGCAGCAGCGCGCCGCCATATTTTTCGCTGCCGAGGCTGTTGATGAACTTGTCGGTGGCGGTCATCTTGGCGTCAACGGCGTCGACGCCGTGCTCCGCGGCATCGACGAAGCTCGTCACAAGCTCGCCGTTGCCGGACAGCGAGTTGGTGAAGTTCTCGAAGCCTTGCAGCGTATCCTTGACCTGGGCTTCGTTCTCGATGATGGCGCGGTCGACGTTACCAAGCGCGCGGCGCAGCTTCTCCGGCACGCCCATCGTGCCTTCGGGATCGGCGGTCAGCTCGGGAATGCCGTCCGCGCCGCGCGGCGGCGGCGGCGCGGCCTCGGTGCCGCCGGTGAAGGAGATCGCGGCGATCCCGGTCAGGCCCTGGAATTCGAGCCCGACCTCGGTGTCCTTCTTGATCGGTGCGTCGTTCTCGATCCGCGTCATCGCGACCACGCGGTGATGGTCGAGCCTGATCGAGACCACCTCGCCGATGCGCACGCCGGCGAAGTTCACGCTGCCGCCCCGGCGCACGCCGGAGGCCGAGCCTTCGAAGATCACGCGGAACGGCACCTGCCGCTTGATGCCGGCATAGCGCCGATAGCTGAGCCAACCGGTCAGCGAGCCCGCGATCAGGGCGAGCGTCAGAGTGCCGATCATCACATTGCTGGCGCGCACCATCTCATCCCGGCCCGTTCACGAAGCAGGCCCAGAGATAGCGGATTTCCCGCCGATAGTCACCGCGCCACAGGCTCTGCTCCGGCGCGGGAAGGAGGATCAGGCGGATTGCTTCCGCGACGCCGCGAACACGCCGGCCAGCACCAGGGCGAAGCCGACGAAATGGAAGGGCTGCGGATGCTCGCCGATGAACACGATCGACATCACGGTGCCGAACACCGGAACCATGTGGAAGAACGGCGCGGCGCGGTTGGCGCCGATCAGCTGCACTCCGCGGTTGAAGCAGATATAGGCCAGCGTCGAGGGGAACACCGCGACATAGAACAGCGCGAGCAGATTGTTGGTGGTGAGCTGCATCACCGGGCGCGCATTGAGTTCCCAGATGAAGAACGGGACCAGGAACAGCGCGCCGCAGCCGAAGGTGAAGCCGGCCACCGACAGCCCATGGATCTTGGGCCGCTTCAGTGTCAGCACCGAATACAGCGCGAAGATGATCAGTGCGACGGTGAAGATCAGATCGCCCTCGTTGAACTCGATGTTCGACAGCGTGACGAGATCGCCGTGCAGCAGGATCATCAGCACGCCGGTGAGCGACAGCAGCACGCCGAGCGCCTGCGCCACCGTCAGCCGCACGCCAAGCAGGATCAGCGACCACACCGCGACCACCAGCGGCGCCGCGGATTGCAGCAGTAGCGTGTTCAGCGCCTGGGTGTGCTCAAGCGCCCAGTATTGCAGGGTGTTGAAGGCGCTGATGCCGGTGATCGACAGCAGCATCATGATGCCGAGGTTCTTGCGGATCACGGGCCAGTCGCGCACCAGGTGCTTCCAGGCGAACGGCAGGATGATCAGGAACGCAGCGGTCCAGCGCAGGAACGACAGCGTCACCGGCGGAATGTGCCCGGCCGCGAGCCGGCCGACGATCGCGTTGCCGGCCCAGCACATCGCGGTGATGCAGAGCAGGAGATACGGCTGGTTGGCGATCCAGGCGCCGGACGCCGGCGTTGTGGCAGATTCGGAGGCTGACATTCAAAGGCCCGGGTTCATCACGCCGCGGCCTGCCCGGTACGCAATCGCCGGGCCGGAATGCATTCCCCGGCCCAACTCACAGACACGGATTTTGGCTTTCCATCAACGGCGATAGTTGCATCGCGACCATGCGCGAAGTTCCCTTGAGGCGCGCCGTAGCGCATCTCCAAAATGGAGATCGGTCCGCATCACGGCAACAGGGCAACAACGGGAATCCGCCGCCCGGCTCTAGCCGGCCTCGGGCGGCGTGGTCTGGCGCCTCACGATCTGCTCGGCGAGCTCGATCAGGATCCGCTTGGTCTCGGGGTCCTGTACTTCGCGGAACACGCGCAACAGGCGCAGTTCGAGCAGGGACTGCAGCGATTGCGCGGCCTGGATCTGGGCGCGCGCCCGCACGGTGGCGGTGGCGTGCGGATGGACGATGTCGGCGGCGATCCCGAGCACCTCGGCCACCTTGGTCAGGCGGCCGGTATCGACCCTGGTCGCGCCGTTCGCATCGTTTCCGACAGCAGCAGGCTCTGTGCGCAGCACCTCGGCGAGATCGCTCGGCGACAGCCCGAGCTCGCGCCACCGCTCCTGCACCAACTGATCGATGTTGTCGTCCTTCGATGTGCTCATGGCGCGCTCAGGCGATCTCCATCAGGCGATCCTGGATCGCGGTTCTTTCACGAAGCCTGCGAACAGATTGACCAGCGGTTCGCCCTTGTAGGACTTCTGCAGGTCATCGGGATGGACAAACTCGTCCCTGAACCAGGGATATTTGCGGCCGTCGAACGCCTGGATGGTCCATTCGATCAGTTGCCGTACGCGCGGGATGCGCTTGGCGTCGGGATGATAGGCGAGCCAGATGTCGACCGAGAAGTTGATGCCGATGTCGAGCGGGATCAGCGGGCCGGCGACGGCCGGCACGTAGGTCGGCAGCCAGCCGACGCCGGCGCCCTTGGCGACCGCCCAGACATGCGCGCTCGAGACGTTGTTGCGCATCGCGACGAAGCCGACCGGATCGCGGCCGGCATATTGTTCGTACATCTCCTGCGCCTGCGCCCGGGTCTGGTCGGCATCCTGCAGCACGATGCGATGGTTCTGCCTGATGTCCTCCTGCCCTGTCGGCATCCCGTAGACCTCGACATACGACGGGCTGACAAACGGCATCACGTGGAGGCGGCCGATCTTGACGCGCTTCAGATCGGGTGCGTTCGGCTCCTCGAGTTGCACCGCGACGTCGGCCTCGAGCCGCAACACGTCGGCGGAACGCATCTCGCATTTGAGGTCGACGAGGAGGCCCGGATAGACGCGCTGAAATTCGATCAGCCGCGGCGCCACCCAGAACGTGCCGAGACCTTCGGTGATGGCGAAGCGGACCTCGCCGGTGAGCGCGGGTGTGGTCTGGCTCAGCGCGCGGTCGAGCCCGAAGGCGGCGTCTTCCATCCGCCGCGCGGCTTCCAGCACCTTCTGGCCCTCCGGTGTCAGGCGGATGCCGTCGACATGGCGGGTAATCAAGGTCGTCTTGTAAGCGCTCTCCAACTGCAGGATGTGCTTGCGCAGAAAATTGGCCGAAGCGTTGAGCTCGATCGCGGCCGCGCGGAAGCTGCCGATCCGGGCCACCTCAAGGAATATGCGGACCGAGTCCCACTGGGCGATCCGGCCCGCAGGGTGTGCACGCTGATGAACACCCCTGCGCTCAGGTGAGTGCATACAATTCGCCTCGTTTGCCGCCTTCTAAGCTAACGGAACCGTACTTCTATTCTTGGCAGAAACGAGGCTGGTCCACAACCACAAGAGACGATCTATGACTGCGCTCGACCTCGATTTTGTTAGGAAAGCTGCCAAAAAGCGCCCCGCGACGGTACGCTCGCTGGACAAGATGACCGTGCTGCAGCTGGCGCGCCGCACGGTGATCTTCACCGTGGATGCGGCCGGCATTGCCGCTCTGATGGACGCGGCACGGCTAGACCTTCCCGGCATCACAACCAACCGCATCGTCCAGAACGTTGCCAACCACAATCCCGATGTGTTCTGGGCGATCGCACGCAGGGACCACTACGCCATCGAAGCGCCGAAGGGCGAGGGCTTCCTCGCCGCGCTGCCGCTCACGCATGAGGGCACGCGGCGGTTGATCGACGGCACGCTCGACACCAAGAACCCCGATCTCGCCTGCATCGCGCGGCAGTCGGAGCGGCCCGCCGGCATCTATGTCTGGTGCATTCATGCCAAGGGCTCGCTGGTCGCTGCGATTCCGCTGGTGCTGCAGAAATTCTCGGCGCCACTCTACCAGGGCGTCAATATCTACTCGCGGCCGATCACGAAGGAAGGCTTGCGCGTGCTGGAGCCGCTCGGCTTTTCGCCGGGTGCGCGTTACGACGGCCTGTACACGCCGCATCTGCAGATGCTCGATCGCTCGCACGAGCTTCCGGTCGCGGTTGCGGCCGAGCCTGTCGACCAGGTGACCGTGCAGGTGGTCCGCTCGATGGACGAGATGGCGCGCGTGATGGCGGTGCGCAGCGCGGTCTATATGGGCGAGCAACATTGTCCGTTCGAGGAGGAGTTCGACGGCAACGATTTCTCGGCGACGCATCTGATCTGCCATGTGGGCCGCGAGCCGGTCGGCTGCATGCGTATCCGCTACTTCGGCGAATTCGCCAAGTTCGAGCGCCTTGCCGTGCGCAACGAAAGCCGCAACACGGGGCTCGCCGGGCGCATCGTCGATGCCGCGATCGAGCTCTGCCGGAAGAAAGGCTACAGCACGTTCTATGCGCATTCGCAGAAGCGGCTGCTGAGCTTCTGGGAGCGCCGCGGTTTCACGCGGATGCAAGGCGCACGCGAATTCGTGTTCTCGGATTTCGACTATGTCGAGGTCAAATTCGAGGCCGAGCGCCATCCGGCACGGATCACGCTCGCCGAAGACCCCCTGGTCCTGATTCGTCCCGAAGGCCAATGGGACGTTCCCGGCATTCTCGAGAAGTCGGCGGTTCGCGGCGTGGCGCCGCTAGCAAACGCGGGTTAGCTGCATGAGCACGGTGATTGACCTGAAGGCCTATGTCGGAGCCTCCTGCGGCCGCCTCCTGGTGATGGTCGATCTGCAGGAGGACAATTGGCGGGAGCTGGCGCGCGATCACGCCGGCGGGCTCGATCGTACGCTCGACAATTGCCGCGCCGCGATCCGCCATGCGCGCGAGAACGGCATTCCGATCGCATTCACCCGGCCGGGCGCCGCGCTCGGGCTGTTCGAGCGACGGGCGCAGTCGCCCTGGTTGCCGGGGTTCGAGCCGAAGCGCGCCGACATGGTGTTCGAACGCCAGCAGCCGTCCTGCTACGGCAATTTGCTGTTCAGCGACGTGGTGTCGCGGATGGAGGGCTTCGCCATCGGCGGACTCGCGGCCGAGGAGATCTGCCTCGCGACCGCGATCGACGCCGCACATCAGGGTCATCGCGTGACATTCCTGAGCGATGCATCGGCGAGCCGCCAGCGGGCGCATGCCGATGCGCGCGCCGTGCACGGCGCCGCCACGTCGGCGATCGAATTGTTTGCCGACGTCGCCANCCACCACGAGCCACTGGCTGGTCGCGACGTCGCCGCGGTCCGCGAGAGGACATCGATATGGATGAAGTGAGCGCCCGACGGCTGCGCAACGTCATTCCGGTGCTGACCGAACAGCGCAGTGTCCTCGCCGATGCGGGTCTCTCGTTTGCCGGCCATTTGCTCGATCTTACCATCATGCAATTGCGATTGAGCCTGAACGATATTTCCGAGGACGAGCTCTCCGAATTCTCCGACCAGGTCAGCCTGGGCCTCGTGGGCAAGAACTCCTCGGACAAGAACCCCGTCGGACGCTAGCTTCCGCTCGAGCGGGATTTCCTGACGCGCGACACCGGAGTAGGGAGGCGACCTATGCCGAACTTGAGATGGATCGTTCTCGCGGTGTTGTTTGCGGCGCGCGCGGCGACCGGATTTCAGTTTCAATCGGTCGGCTCGGCCACCAGCGCGCTGATGTCCGATCTCTCGCTCGGCTATGCCGAGATCGGGATGCTGCTTGGGGCCTATCTGTTGCCGGGCGTGGTCGTTGCGTTTCCCGCGGGCCTGATCGGTCAGCGCGTCAATGAAAAGACGCTCGGCGTGGTCGGATTGCTGCTGATGGCGCTGTCGGGCGCAGCGCTCAGCCATGCCGGCGGCCTCCCGACAGCGCTCGGCGCGCGCATGATCGGCGGCATCGGCGCCACCATCATCATCCTGGTTGCCACCAAGATGACGACGGACTGGTTCGACGGCCGCGAGATCGTGCTCGCGATGTCGCTGCTGCAGATGAGCTGGCCGTTCGGCGCCATGGTGGCGCTGCCGCTGCAGAGCTGGTTGCTGCAGGGATTCGGCTGGCCGGCGGTGATG
>NZ_LNCU01000090.1:0-4185 GCF_001542415.1 Bradyrhizobium macuxiense | reverse complement strand
GGTTGCCGACCGCCGTACTGCTGCCGGTGATCGTCACGGGCGTGATCTGGGGCGTGATGAACCTGACCTGCGTGCTGTTCTTCAGCTATGCGCCGCTGCTGCTGCAGGCGCAGGGGGTAGCACCGACGATCGCGGCCTCGCTGACCAGCCTGGCGATCTGGTTCACCATCGTGGCAATTCCCGTCGGCGGTTACCTCGTGCATCGTTCCGGCAGGCCGGTTGCGGCGATCATCGGCTGCGGATTGGTGGCGGCCTTCGCGCTGACACTGTTCGCGGCCGGCATCTATCCGACGATCGTCGGCGTCATCTTCGGCATCGCGATCGGCCCGTTGTCGGGCGCGATCCTGTCACTGCCGGCGCGGGTGCTGGAGCCGCACGACCGCTCGTTGGGCTTCGGCATCTTCTACACCTGCTTCTACGTCCTGATGGCGGTCGGACCGTCGGCCGCGGGACGGTTGCAGGATGCGTGGCACACTCCCTCCGCCGCGCTGTACGGCGGGGCGGTGCTGCTGCTGTCGATGGTGCCGCTGGTGCTCGTCTTCGTCTCGCTGACCGGCCGGCAACGGTTGGTCGCCGTTACACCCAAGCCGGAGTTGCGCGCGGGGCACCGTGATGGCGCGGCCATCATCGCTGGCAGCGGGCCGCGCGCTAGAGGTCGATAATCCCGAGCGCGATGCTCTTTGCCACGCCGTGGGTCTTGTTGGAGGCGTTGAGCTTGCGCAGCGCCTGCTTGATGAAGCCTTCCACCGTCTCCGACGAAAGGCCGAGGATCTCCGCGGTGTCGGCCACGGTTTTGCCACGCGCAGCCCAGGCCATCACCTCCCTCTCGCGCGCCGTGAGCTTGATCGTCTCGGCGGCGTCGGCAGGTTTCAGGATGGTCGGTGCGTGGCGCTGGTCGCGGTTGACGATGTCCATCGCCCGCTGCACCCAATAGATCATCAAAAGATGCAGCTCGTGCCGATGGCTGCTCAGCAGCCTGTCGAAGGCGCGCGGCTCGCCCTCCCAGAAGAACACGGTCGAGCTGGAGTGGATGGCGCCGAGCCGGTCGCGGTAATGCAGCGGCACGACGAGGCCGTCCGTGAAGCCGAATTCCCGCGCGGCATCCATCGTCCTGACCTCGGGCGGCCGTTTCCGTCCGTTGCGTTCCGGCAGCTTCAGGCTGCTCCAGGTGAACGGCGTATTGGTGCGCCGCGCCCGCGTCAGCGCCGGATCGTTATGGACGAAATCGTTCTGGATGTAAGTGCGTTCCCACGCCCGTGGAAAGGTCCCGGTATAGTAGGGCAGGTCGAGTTCCGGCCGGCCCGCGTCGACGAATCCGAAGCCTGAGAAGCCGTAGGTCTGGATCGCCCGGTGCAGCGACAGGCGAAGCTCGTCCATCGTCTCCGATGTCTCGATCGTCGAGATCGCTTCGTCCAGTCGCATCGACCAAACCCCCCGATTTCGGGGGTACCACAATTGACCCCCTTCTGTCCCAGATGCCGCGAGATCCGGAGGCCGCCGCGGGCGATCGGGAAGCGCCGCTGCGACGGAGCCAGGGAGTAAGACGTGAAGCGAGTTCAGCCCGGATTAGTTGCCTCGACCTGCATCGAAGCCTTCCCGCTGGTCGCGGACCTCGCGACGAAGAGTGAAATTCTGATGGACGTCTTGAAAGTACCGGCGCCGGACGACGACGAAGACCGGCGTCTGCGCTTCGCCGCCCGCGCCAACGTGATCCTGGCGTTTGTCGAATGTTCCGACGAGCTGCGCCCCAAGCTGCGCGAGGCGATCGTCGAGGCGATGTTGTGGGCACGCACGCAGCCCTGACCTGAAGCGCGGCGCCGGCGCATTCTCTCATCCTCTTCCGCTTGCGGGTGGGGGCTCTCTCCGCTGAACCTGTTGCGCGTATGTCGCGGCGAGAGCTCACTCCCGCGTCGCCACCAGCGCCTTCATCGTCGCGCCGGCGGCAAGCGCCGCGTCGTTCGGATCGATCTCGATCTGCAGGCCGCGCTGGCCGCCATTGACGAAAACACTGACATGGGTGAGCGCTGACGCGTCGATCGCGGTCGGCACGCGCTTCCTTTGCCCGAACGGGCTGATGCCGCCGACATGATAGCCGGTCAGGCGCTCGGCGTCGGCCGGGCGCATCATCTTCGCCGACTTGCCGTCCATCGCCGCGGCAAGCTTCTTCATGCTGACCTCGCAGTCGGACGGCACCACGGCGCACACCGGCTTGCCGTCCACCTCCGCCATCAGGGTCTTCAGCATCCGGTTCGGCTCGATGCCGAGCGCCTCGGCGGCCTGCAGCCCGATGCTCTCGGCATTGGAATCGTAGACATAGGTGTGAAGCTTGAAGGCGATGCCAAGCTTCCTCAGGGCCATCGTTGCTTGTGTCGAACTGGGCATGGATGGAGCCGGTTAACGTAACGGGATGATCGCCGCAATAAGGTCCGCGATCAACCGACGGCGGGGCCTGCCGCAGGTCGCGCCAACATTAAATTCCCGCCAGCATCGCGCCGGCTTGCATGCGGTGGAATTTTTAGGGGATATCAAGGGGTTGGAGCCTATCCAAAAGGCTTAATAGGCGGCCTTCTTGCTTGCGCAGCCGACCCGCTTCCTTTATCCGGTTAGGCGCCTTGCGTGCGCGCGGCTCGGGTCGCGATTTGGCTGGGCACATGAACGCATGATCGCTGTGGGCGGACGCGTTTTCGCCGCGATCGTGGTCTGAGAAACATCTGAAGGGATTATCGTCGAAATGGCCAATGTTGTCGTCGTCGGCGCCCAGTGGGGCGACGAGGGGAAGGGCAAGATCGTCGACTGGTTGTCGGAACAGGCCGACATCGTCGTGCGCTTCCAGGGCGGCCACAATGCCGGCCATACCCTCGTGATCAATGGCGAGACCTACAAGCTGGCGCTTCTGCCCTCCGGCGTGCTGCGCCCGAACAAGCTCGCGGTGATCGGCAACGGCGTGGTGTTCGATCCGCAGGCCTTCCTCGACGAGGTCACCAAGCTGAAGGGGCAGGGCGTCGCGGTGGGACCCGACAATCTGCGCATCGCCGAGAACGTCACCCTGATCCTGCCGCTGCATCGCGAGCTCGACGCCCTGCGCGAATCGGGCAACGCGATCACGTCGATCGGCACCACCCGCCGCGGCATCGGCCCGGCCTATGAGGACAAGGTCGGCCGCCGCGCCATCCGCCTGATGGACCTCGCCGACCTCGACACCCTGCCGCACAAGATCGAGCGGCTGCTGGCGCACCACAATGCGCTGCGCCGCGGCCTCAATCTGGAGGAGATCGACGGCAAGGGCATCCTGGCCGAGCTGTCGACGCTGGCGCCGAAGCTGCTGCCCTATGCCGAGACGGTGTGGCGGCTGCTCGACCTCAAGCGCCGCGAGGGCAAGCGCATCCTGTTCGAGGGTGCGCAGGGCGCGCTGCTCGATGTCGACCACGGCACCTATCCCTATGTGACCTCGTCCAACACGGTGGCGGCGCAGGCCGCGACCGGCACCGGCCTCGGGCCGGGCGCCGTCGGCTATGTGCTGGGCATCTGCAAGGCCTACACCACCCGCGTCGGCCAAGGCCCGTTCCCGACCGAGCTGAAGGACGAGATCGGCGAGGAGATCGGCCGCCGCGGCAAGGAGTTCGGCGTCAATACCGGGCGTAAGCGCCGGGTCGGCTGGTTCGACGCCATGCTGGTGCGCCAGACCGTCCGCACCTGCGGCATTGCCGGCCTGGCGCTGACCAAGCTCGATATCCTCGATGGCTTCGACACCATCAAGGTCTGCATCGGCTACCGCCTTGACGGCAAGGAGATCGACCATCTGCCGGCCGGCGAGGGCGCGCAGGCCCGGGTGGAGCCGATCTATGAGACGATCGAAGGATGGAAGCAGCCGACCGCGAATGCCCGGTCCTGGGCGGACCTGCCGGCCCAGGCCATCAAGTATGTCCGCCGGGTCGAGGAACTGGTGGGGTGTCCGATCGCCCTGCTGTCCACCAGCCCGGAGCGTGAGGATACTATTCTGGTACAGAATCCGTTCGAGGCTTAACGGGATATTACCTATATCCCACCAATTGTGTGGAAATGGCTGACTACTACCCGCTGATCGCCCGTGCCATTGCCGGACTGGATCCCAACGCCCCCGGCGAGAGCCGCCGCGCGCTCTATGAGAGGGCGCGCGCCGCGCTGATCCAGCAGCTCCGCGGCGTG
>NZ_LNCU01000089.1:116325-183227 GCF_001542415.1 Bradyrhizobium macuxiense | reverse complement strand
TCCTTGTCGATCATCACCTTCTTGGCGCGACCGAGCATCTGCAGCGTGACGTTCTCGAGCTTGATGCCGAGGTCTTCCGAGATGGCCTGGCCGCCGGTCAGGATCGCGATGTCCTGCAGCATGGCCTTGCGGCGATCGCCGAAGCCCGGAGCCTTGACGGCCGCGACCTTCAGGCCGCCGCGCAGGCGGTTGACGACGAGGGTGGCAAGGGCTTCGCCTTCGACGTCTTCAGCGACGATGACCAGCGGCTTGCCGGTCTGCACCACGGCCTCGAGCAGCGGGAGCAGCTCGTTCAGCGAGGAGAGCTTCTTCTCGTTGATGAGGATGTAGGCATCGTCCATCTCAACGCGCATCTTGTCGGCGTTGGTGACGAAGTAGGGCGAGATGTAGCCGCGGTCGAACTGCATGCCCTCGACGACGTCGAGTTCGGTCTCGAGCGACTTGGCTTCTTCAACGGTGATGACGCCCTCGTTGCCGACCTTCTTCATCGCGTCGGCGAGGAACTTGCCGATTTCGGCGTCGCCGTTGGCCGAGATGGTGCCGACCTGGGCGATTTCCTCGTTCGAGGTGACCTTCTTGGAGTTCTTCTGCAGGTCCGCAACGACGGCCTCGACCGCGAGGTCGATACCGCGCTTCAGATCCATCGGGTTCATGCCGGCGGCAACCGACTTGGCGCCTTCCTTCACGATCGCCTGGGCGAGCACGGTGGCGGTGGTGGTGCCGTCGCCGGCCGCGTCAGCGGACTTGGAGGCGACTTCGCGCACCATCTGCGCGCCCATGTTCTCGAACTTGTCCTCGAGCTCGATCTCCTTGGCGACGGTGACGCCGTCCTTGGTGATGCGGGGAGCGCCGAACGACTTTTCGAGCACGACGTTGCGGCCCTTCGGGCCGAGGGTGACCTTCACCGCGTTGGCGAGGACGTCGACGCCGCGCAGCATCTTGTCGCGCGCCTCGACGGAGAATTTGACTTCTTTAGCTGCCATCTGAGTTTTTCCTTGAGAGATTTAACCAGGGAGGGAGAGGGGCGCTTAAGCGGCCTTCTTCTTGGAAGCGGGGACGTCGAGCACGCCCATGATGTCGCTTTCCTTCATGATCAACAGGTCTTCACCGTCGATCTTGACCTCGGTGCCGGACCACTTGCCGAACAGGACGCGGTCGCCGACCTTGAGGTCGATGGGGATCAGCTTGCCGGCTTCGTCGCGGCCACCCGGGCCGACGGCGACGACTTCGCCCTGGGAGGGCTTTTCCTTGGCAGTGTCCGGAATGATGATGCCGCCAGCGGTCTTCTCTTCGGCGTCGATGCGCTTGACCACGACGCGGTCGTGAAGCGGACGGAATTTCATGCAGTCCTCCTAAACATTTGGATATGTTGTAGAATTTTGGAGAGTTAGCAGTCCGAGCCAGCGAGTGCCAGCCCAGCCGAGTTGGAGATAGGCCAGTCCCGGGCACCGGGCAAGGGCTTCTAGCAGAAAAATTGGCACTCGGTTTGGCCGTCTGCCAGCATTGCCGGTCATGCTTAATACGGGCTTGGGAGCCGCAGCTCGTATTAGCACCTGCGGTAAGCTGCTGCCAACGCGCAGAATTTCAACAACTGATTAAACATTTGGGCTTGTGATGGGTTAGTCGCGTGCGTCACATTTCTCTCATGTGAGCGCATCTTTGCCGGCGGTGGCCCCGGCAGGTCGGCCGCCTCAGCACATGCGCTCCGTCACAGGAGGTTGGCATGGTCTCGCGGGTTGGTGGGGTTGTTTCCGACGATTTCCGGAAGCAGTTGCTGGGGTACGGGCTAACGACGGCGCAAATCCTCTATCGGATGCCGGATCATCCTTCGCTGCTGCAGACCTACGTCTGGCAGAATTACGACCTCTTCCCGAAATTTCCGGCGCTGCAGGATTTCCTCGCCTTCTGGCAGCAGAAGCTCGAGGGGCCGCTGTTCTCGGTGACGGTGGCGCACTCCAAGCTGGTCAAGCCTGCGGAGCTGCGCGCCGTCGGCGGCGTCTTCCGGCTGCATTGAGCTGCGGAACGACACGGCGCGACTGCGCCGTCTCCGCGACGATTTGGCTGCGTGCAGAGATCGCGCACGCCGAGCCTCGTTCGGCGGGAGCACGTTCGCGCGACCGATGGCTTTGCCCACTCCACAAAAGGCTTTTGTGCTAGCGTCGTCCGATTGAAGACGGGAGGTAACAATGGCCAAACGAAAGCCGGCATCAAGACCCGCAGCCAAGACCGCGGTGAGGAAGAAATGGATGGGGCTCAGAACCACCGCCAAATCCTCTGCGCGCAAGACCATCAAGTCGAAGGGCCTCGTCTCGACAGCGAAGAAGACTGCATCAAAGACCACCAAGGCACGCCCGAAGCAGCGCGTCGCCATCAGCCATCACCGCGAAGAGGATTTCAAGGCCGATGGCTTGCGTGCCTATGCGAGCTATCGCGACCTCGGCATCGCGGCCGCGTCACACGGCCTGGTGCAGGCGCATGTGATCCGGCTGCAAGGTCCGTGCAATCCGGACGAGGTGTCGAAGCTGCATTACCATGACGTCGAATTCCAGATGGTCTACGTGCTCAAGGGCTGGGTGAAGACCTACATGGAGGGCGAGGGCGAGACGCTGATGACGCAAGGCAGCGCGTGGACCCAGCCACCGCGGATCCGGCACATGATCCTGGACTACTCCGACGACGTCGAGTTGCTGGAGGTCATCCTGCCGGCGGAGTTCAAGACGGTGGAGTTGACGGCGTAAACGCTGCTGCCGTCAAGCCCGGGCATGACAGTCTATAGCGCGATGAGATTGGGTTGAGCTGGAACGGCGTCGAAGGATCACCTCTCCCCGGCGGGGAGAGGTGATCCGAAACCTTGGCGAGCCGATTCAACCAAAATTCATCCCGGTCTAGGCCGTCAACGCGCCCACGATTGCTCCCATCAGGCACGTCGTCAGGGTGCCCGATACGATCGACTTCAGTCCGAGGGCGTTGATCTCGTCGCGCCGCTCGGGCGCCATGGTGCCGAGCCCGCCGATCATGATGCCGAGGCTGGCGAAATTGGCGAAGCCGCACATCGCGTAGAGCATGATCAGCCGCGAGCGCGGATCGAGCGCGTCGGAGCCGAGCTTCGACAGGTCGACATAGGCGATCAGCTCGTTCAGCACGGTCTTGGTGCCCATCAGGCTTCCGGCCGTGACCGCCTGTGACCAGGGCAGGCCCATCAGCCAGCACACCGGCGCCATCGCATAACCCAGCAGTCGCTGCAGCGAGATCCTCGCGCCGCCCACCTCCGGCAACAGGCCGATGATAGCATTGAGGAGATACACCAGCGCGACCAGCACCAGCAGCATCGCGATGATGTTCATCAGCAGCTCGAGCCCGGCCGCGGTGCCCTTCACGATCGCATCCATCGTCGACGAGACATGGATCTCGGGATCGTCGAGCGATCCGCCGGTGCGCTTCTCTGTCGTTTCCGGCACCATGATCAGGCTGACGAGGATGGCGGCCGGCGCGCCGAGCACCGAGGCAATGACGAAATGCGCGGCGGCATCGGGAATCAGCGGCGCAAGAAGCGTGGCGTAGAGCACGAGCACGGTGCCGGCGATCCCCGCCATGCCGCCAGTCATCACCAGAAACAATTCGCTGCGGCTGAGCTGCGCCAGATAGGGGCGGATGAAGAGCGGCGCCTCCACCATGCCGAGGAAGATGTTGGCCGCGGTCGAGAGCCCGACCGCCCCNCCCCGCCGACGCCGAGCGTGCGCTCGAGCAGCCAGGCCATGCCGCGCACCACCGGCGGCAGCACGCGCCAATAGAACAGCAGCGTCGTCAGCACGCTCATCACGAGGACAATCGGCAGCGCCTGGAAGGCGAGGATGAAATCCGTGCCCGGCGCCTTGGGGTCGAACGGCGCCGGGCCGCCGCCGACATAGCCGAACACGAAGGCCGTGCCAGCCCGCGTCGCGGCGGCGATGGTGCCGACGGCATCGTTGATCGTGCCAAAGGCTTTTGTCACCAGCGGCACCTTGATCAGCACCAGCGCGGTGACGATGGTGACGGCCAACCCGATCGCGGCCTGCCGCAGCGACACCGCGCGGCGGTTCTCCCCGAATGCCCAGGCAATCGCAAGGATCGCCACCACGCCAAACGCCGATTGCAATTGCAGCATCAAGACCCCGAAAACCCGTCGCGCGATTATGGCAGGGGTCTCGCGCAGCGCAATGCTGTTGCGCGTTTGAGCGAAGTGGATACCGATGCGTGTGAAGAAAACGCGGCAAAACAAGAATCTAGAGCCGTTCCGATTCATCGAAACGGAGAAGCTCCGGCATCGCCGCCATTGACAAGTTGCAGGCGGTCGGCCACGGCTCGGCAATGCCTTCCGCAACGACCGTCGGCGTTCGCGATCTGCTCGGTCACAGATCCTTCCTGTTCTTCCTGTCTTCGCGCAGCCTGTCGCGTTTCTCGAGCCAGATCGGTGCGGTGGCGATCGGCTGGCAGATCTACGATCTGACCGGTAGCGCCTTCGCCCTCGGCATGGTCGGCCTGGTCCAATTCCTGCCGACGGCGCTGCTCGTGTTCGTCGCCGGTCATGCCGCCGACCGCTTCGAGCGCAGGCGCGTGGTGCAGGTCTGCCAGTTTGCGGAGGTGCTGACCGCATTGTTCCTCGCGGTAAGCACCTTTGCCGGCACCGTCTCCGAGTTGCAGATTTTTGCCGCGACCTTCGTGCTCGGCATCGCCGGGGCGTTCGAAAGCCCGGCGACCGCCGCGCTGCTGCCCTTGATCGCTCCGTCGGGCTCGTTGCAGCGTGCGACCGCCATATCGAGCGGGGCCGCGCAGATCGCGACCATCACCGGACCCGCGCTCGGCGGTTTCGCCTATGCGGTGATGCCGAGCCTCGCTTACGCTGTCATGACCGTGTTCTGGCTGTTCGGCATGGTCCTGACCGGAGGCATCGGCCGGCTGCCGCAGGCGCCCGCGAAGAACGATGCATCTTCGGATGACCTGTATGCCGGCGTCACCTTCGTTCGCAGCAATCCGGCGATCCTCGGCACCATCTCGCTCGACCTGTTCGCCGTGCTGTTCGGCGGCGTCGCTGCACTGCTGCCGATCTATGCGCGCGATATCCTGCAAACCGGTCCGCTCGGCCTCGGCATCCTGCGCGCAGCGCCCGCGGTCGGCGCGTTCCTGATGACGATGGTGCTGGCGCGGCACACCATCAACCGCCGCGTGGGAATACGGATGTTCCAGTCGGTCATCGTGTTCGGCCTGGCAACAATTGTGTTCGCGCTGTCGCACTGGATGTGGCTGTCGGTGCTGGCGCTCGCGATACTCGGCGCGGCCGACACGATCAGCGTCGTGATCCGCTTCTCGCTGGTACAACTCGCAACGCCCGACGACATGCGCGGCCGCGTCGGTGCGGTGAACTTCCTGTTCATCAATGCGTCGAACCAGCTCGGCCAGTTCGAGAGCGGCGTCGCCGCGGCGCTGCTCGGCACCGTGCCGTCGGCCGTGCTCGGCGGCGTCGCCACCGTCGCGATCGCGCTGCTCTGGATGAAGCTGTTCCCGACGCTGCGGAATGTGGAGAAGCTGGAGTAGGGTTTCTTACCTCGCCCCGCTTGCGGCGAGAGGCCGACGTGAAGCGGCGCGTGAGCGGACTCTCAGCGAGTTCGTCTCTCACCGTCCGCGTGTAGACTCGTCGGCCCGCACGATTTCGGAATAATGGAAAAATACTGCTGATTTGTCCGACGTGTCAAGTTGCCGTGTCGGACGCCGGCAACCGCGGCTACTTTGCATGGGGTTGTTTACGATATTTTGACAGTGCGCCCCTGCGACGGCATGGCCGCGCCATGCCGTCGTGATAGCCATGCCTCAAGCGGGGAGAGGGGGAAGGTCAGCCCCGTCCCACGAACGGCATCTTGGTCGCCATGACAGTCATGAACAGCACGTTGGCGTCGAGCGGCAGGCCCGCCATGTAGGCAACGGCATCGCCGACCGCCTTCGCGTCCATGCGCGGCTCGTGCTTCGTCGTGCCATCGGGCTGCAGCACGCCGGGGCCGTTGACCATGCGATCGGTCATCGGGGTCGCGGCATTGCCGATGTCCACCTGGCCGACCGCGATGTCGTACATGCGGCCGTCGAGATTGGAGGCCTTGGTGAGGCCGGTGATGGCGTGCTTGGTCGAGGTGTAGGCCGCCGAGAACGGCCGCGGCGCGTGCGCGGAGATCGAGCCGTTGTTGATGATGCGGCCGCCGCGCGGCTTCTGGTCCTTCATGATGCGGAAGGCGTGCTGGGTGCACAGGAACGGAGCGGTGAGGTTGGTGTTCACCACGGCCTGCCACTGCTCGAGCGGCAGATCCTCGAAATTGACCGGCGGCGCGCCCATGCCGGCGTTGTTGAACAGCACGTCGAGCCGGCCATAGGTCGCCTTCACCTTGTCGAACAGCGCGGCGATCGCGGCCGGACTGGTCATGTCGGCCGTGACGCAGAGGCTCTTGCCGGCGGGGCCGAGCCTGGCGGTCTCCTCCAGCATCTCCAGGCGGCGCCCGGTGAGCACGACGGTGTAGCCTGCGTTCATCAGGGCGAGCGACGCAGCGCGTCCGACGCCGGTGCCGGCACCGGTGACGAGTGCGATCTTGTTGGTGGCCTCGGTCATCTGGTTTCCTCTTTCTTGGCCTTTGCTTCGATTTCGTTCTTGTAGGGCGGTCGCGGAATATTCTGGTGTGCCGCGCGCAGCGCCGCCGACCAGCGCGAGCGCAGGTCGTGGAAATAGGGCTCGCCGGCCTCGATGCGGTGATTGAGATCGGCCTCGCAGGCATCCGTGCGCACCACCAGCACGTCGATCGGCAGGCCGACGCCGAGGTTGGAGCGCATCGTCGAATCCATCGAGATCAGGCCAGCCTTCAATGCCTCATAGAGCTCGACGTCGTAATGCATGGCCCGGTCGAGCACCGGCTTGCCGTATTTGTGCTCGCCGATCTGCAAATAGGGCGTATCGGCGGTGCATTCGATGAAGTTGCCGGCGGTGTAGACCATGAACAGGCGCATCCGCGAGCCCTTGATCTGGCCGCCGAACAGGAAGGAGACGTCGAAGGAGATGTCCTCGGCGCGCAGCGCGTCGCCCTCGGTGGCGTGCACCGCGCGGATGGCGCGGCCGATGCGCTGCGCCGCCTGGAACATGGTCGGCGCATTCAGCAGCGTCTCGACCTCGCCGGTGTGCGGGTCCTCCATGCCTTCGGTCAGGGTCGACAGCACCGACTGGCTGATCGCCAGATTGCCGGCGCTCGCGATCGCCATGATGCGCTCGCCGGGAGCTTCGAAGATGTGGAGCTTGCGGAAGGTCGAGACGTTGTCGAGGCCGGCATTGGTGCGGGTGTCCGCGATCATGACGAGACCGTCTCGCACCAGAATTCCGCAGCAATAGGTCATTTCCAGTCCCCAACGGTCCGAGCTTCTCGGCGGGGGAAACTAGTAGCCAATTTTACCGCATCATCCAACCCTAATTCCCGTCGTGCGACATGCGGCGCGAGTACACAAATCCCGGGTCGAAGGCGCATTGACGAGGAAGGCGTCGTCGACGGGAACACCAAGCGCGGTGACCAGCCGGTTCGTCTCTGAGGCCATGCCGACGATGGCAACCATCTCGCGATATTCGGCGTCCGTCATGCCTTTCGCGCGGGCGGCCGCGGTGTGCGAATGGATGCAATAGCTGCAGCCATGGGCAATCGAAACCGCGACGTAGAGCATTTCCTTGACCTTCGGATCCAGTGCCCCCGGCGCCATCACCTCCTTGATGCTCTCCCAGGTCCGGCGAAGGGTTTTCGGATCATGCGCGAGCGCCCGCCAGAAATTGTTCACGAAGTCAGATTGTCGCGTCTTGCGGATATCCTCGAACACCGCGCGCGCCTCCGGCGAGAGTTCAGCGTCAGAAAGCAGTGTTACCGTTGCCATGGTCGCCTCCGTTGATATCCGTCAAGGGTCTATAGCACGACGCGCGTGTCCACAGACACTGCGGGATATCTCGACGATTGCAGGGCGAGCGGCGTTGTGCTCGACTGCTCCTTACCGACAAGAACAAGAAATTCCGGGAGGCGAGAATGTCGTTCAAACTGTCCGCATGCATCGCGGCATTGAGCATCGTGACGATGGCTGCGAGCCCTGCCGTTGCCCAGAAGAAGGGCGGGACCCTGCGGCTCTATCACAACGACAATCCGCCCTCGACCTCGCTGCTGGAGGAATCCACCATCGCCTCGGTGATGCCGTTCGCCGCGGTGTTCAACAATCTCGTGGTGTTCGATCCGGCGAAGGTGCACGAGAGCGTCGATACCGTGATCCCCGATCTCGCCGAAAGCTGGTCGTGGGACGCGACCAACACCAAGCTCACTTTCAAGCTGCGGCACGGCGTGAAATGGCATGATGGCCAACCCTTCACCGCCAAGGACGTGCAATGCACCTGGCGGATGCTGATCGGAAAGGGCGAGACCCAGGACTTCAAGCGCAATCCGCGTAAGGTCTGGTACACGAAACTCAAGGACGTCAGTATCAACGGCGATGATGAGGCAACGTTCGAGTTGACCGAGCCGCAGCCCGGCCTGCTCTCGCTGCTCGCCAGCGCCTTCTCGGTCGTCTATCCCTGCCATGTGCCGCAGCAGGTGATGCGCACCAAGCCCGTTGGCACCGGGCCGTTCAAATTCGTCGAGTTCAAGCGCGGTGACTCGATCCGCCTGGTGCGCAACCCCGACTACTTCAAGAAGGATCGGCCGTATCTCGACGAGATCACCGTGCGCACGATCGACAGCCGCGCGACGCGCATGCTGGCGTTCGCGACCGGCGACTACGACATCACCTTTCCATCCGACGTCACGATTCCCCTGATGAAGGATGTCAAGGCGCGCGCGCCGAACGCGATCTGCGAGACGACGGCGACCAACACTCAGATCAATCTGATGGTGAACCGCGTCAATCCGCCGTTCGACAATCCCGACATTCGCCGCGCGATGTCGCTCGCGCTCGACCGCAAGGCGTTCAACACGATTCTTTTCGAGGGTACGGGGCGGCTCGGCGGCGCGATGCTGGCCAAGCCCGAGGGCGAGTGGGGCATGCCGGCAGATGTGTTGGCAAAGTTGCCGGGCTATGGGCCTGACACCGAGAAGAACCTCACAGAGGCGCAGGCGATCATGCAAAAGCTCGGTTACAGCGACGCCAAGCCTCTGCCGATCAAGATCCAGACCCGCAATCTGCCAACCTATCGCGATCCGGCGGTGATCCTCGCCGACCAGCTCAAGAAGATCTACATCGTGGCCGAGCTCGACATCGTGGACACGCCGCGCTGGTATTCGCGGCTGCAGCGCAAGGATTATACGATCGGGCTGAACGTCACTGGAGTCAGCGTCGACGATCCCGACGGCAATCTCGTCGAGAACTATTCCTGCAACTCCGAGCGGAATTATACGCAGTATTGCAACGCCGAGGTCGACAAATTGCTCGCGGCGCAGTCACGCGAGCTCGACAAGGACAAGCGGAAGCAGCTCGTGTTCGAGATCGAGCGTCTGCTGGTCGAGGACGCCGCGCGGCCGATCATCCTGCACTCGTCGGCCGGCAATTGCCGGCAGCCCTATGTGATGAACTTCCATCCGCACGACAACAGCCAGTACAACAATCTGCGGTTCGAAGACGTGTGGCTGGATAAATAGCGCATGCTGCTCCACGGGCAACAGCGTGCGCCGTCGCTTTCGTGCGCTTCGTACCTCTACTCGTTCACACAACTAAAGCGTTCCGCTTCTCCTGCGCGTGCGCGGAGGAAGCCGCTACGGAAGCTCGGATATCAGCTTGGTCCACTCGGCCTCGGGCCAGGCCCGTGAGGTGCAGGTCCGTATGTTTCCCTGAGAGCTCAGGGCAAGCGCGAGTTTTGTGATGTGGTCACCGACGGGCGCTTCGGCGAGGAGAAGGATGTCATGCTCGCCGGAAGTGAGATAGACCTCCTTGATCTCGACACCGAGCGTCTTGGCGAGTTCTCTCGCCGCTTTGCTGCGCTTGGGAGCTTCCTTGACATTACGAATTCCCTGGTCGGTCCAGTCGATCCTCAATATGAATGTCGCCATGTCGTCCTCCAAGGGTTATGCATTGCCCTTGTCTGCCGCGTGCGCGGCAGGCCAACCTGCTTCATGTTGAAGTTGAGGGAGCGCCACATAAGGCAGGCGCTGCTTTCAGACTGAGATGCCTGCCGACGGCCTGACTGCTGCCCGTTCCGTCAGACGGCGACGTCGGCCCGTCCCGTCTCAAATGGCAGCTCGCTGCAGAGTACGCCATGTCCCTCGCTCGAGAAAGAGGGCTCCCCGCGTTGTGATCGGGAACGCGGTGGCAGGTCTCGACGATCACCCGACATTCGCACGAGCGAGGGCGCTGTGTCGAGATCAGTCACTCCGTGCAAGGATGAGGCCGGAAAGGCTTCGCGCGCCGGGTGGCCAGTGCAAGTCAGGTGTGGGTGTAGTCACCCGGTTTCAGTCCGAGCGCTTTGACCGCCGCTTCGGGAAGCGGCCCCCACGCTTCGACCCTTTCATTCGGGGCCATCATGTCCGCAATAATTGCCGTGGCCTTTGCCGCGTCTCCTTCAGCGACGAAGAAGACCGATCGAACAGGCGGGCCGCCGTCCAACGGCTCAGTTGTTACGAGGACAACCTGACCATTTGCCATGCTCTCATATACCGTTATCGCGGCGTTGTTTCCACGGCTCCCGTCGATCGATCGGCGTGATCCCGCCGCCGACGCGCGCGCCGGGAGAGAAGCTGCCATGGTATTGCATCGTCGTTCCTCGAACACCAAATAGCTGAACGTGGGAGGCAGAACCGCTCCAGGAGTGAGAGCGTGGCCAGCAAAAGAGCAAACGAAGAGCTCCCCGTTATTGCGCGCTTTGAGGTGCGCCGCCGCAATTATCTCGCGCCCGACGGCTCGATAGATCGGCCGCTCCCTGCCTTCGCCACCGATCCCAAGCTGCTCGTCGAACTTTACCGGTCGATGGTGCTCTTGCGCCTGTTTGACCGAAAGGCTGTTGCATTGCAGCGCACTGGTCGTCTGGGAACCTATGCCGTTTCGCTCGGCCAGGAGGCGGTGTCGGTCGGCATCGCGAGTGCGATGCGGGAAGATGACGTTCTGCTACCCTCCTATCGCGACAATGGCGCGTTGCTCTGGCGTGGCGTCAAGCTGGAGGAGATCCTGCTGTTCTGGGGCGGCGATGAACGGGGCAATCAATTCTCCGGTCCGGTCCACGATTTCCCGTTCTGCGTTCCCGTCGGATCACAGGCGCCGCACGCCGCCGGCGTTGCCTATGCCCTGAAGCTGCGCAAGGAGCCGCACGTGGCGGTCTGCATGTTCGGCGACGGCGCCACCTCGAAAGGCGATGTCTACGAGGCCATGAATTTTGCCGGCGTGCACAAGTTGCCGCTTGTGTTCGTCGCCACCAACAATCAATGGGCCATATCGGTGCCGCTGCGGCTGCAGACGGGTTCCGAGACGCTTGCGCAGAAGGCCATCGCCGCAGGGTTCAGCGGCGAGCAGGTGGACGGGAGCGACGTGGTGGCGATGCGCGCCGCGGCCGAGGAAGCCATCGCCGCTGCCCGCGACGGCAAGGGCCCTCACTTCATCGAGGCGGTCACCTATCGGCTCGGCGATCACACGACGTCAGATGATGCATTGCGCTATCGTTCGGCCGAAGAAGTTCAGGCGCACTGGAAGGAAGAGCCGATCGCGCGCCTCAGGTCCTATCTTGTCGGTCAGAAGATGTGGACCAAGGCGGACGAGGAGCAACTTGCCGCTGAGTGTCATGAGCGCATCGAGGCAGCGGTGGAGCGCTATCTGACGACGCCGCCGCGCCGCGCGGAAACCATGTTCGACAACCTCTATGCCGATCTGCCCGAAGCTTATGCCGCGCAGCGTCGCGAACTCGCGGGAGAGCACGATGCCTGAGGTGACGCTGGTCGAAGCCATCAATCTGGCGCTCGGCCGCGCGATGGCGGACGATCCTGACGTGGTCGTGCTGGGTCAAGATGTCGGCGTCAATGGTGGCGTCTTCCGCGCGACCGTCGGCTTGCAGGAGCGCTTCGGTCCGGAGCGGGTCCTTGATACGCCGCTTGCCGAACTCCTGATCAGCGGGCTCTGCGTCGGCATGGCCGCGCAAGGATTGAAGCCGGTCGGCGAAATCCAATTCATGGGATTTATCTATCCCTGTCTCGATCAACTGGTGAACCACGCATCACGGATGCGCAACCGTACCCAGGGACGGCTCACCTGTCCGATGGTCCTGCGCACGCCGCACGGTGCCGGCATTCGCGCGCCCGAGCATCATTCCGAAAGCACCGAGGCGATGCTAGCCCACATTCCGGGCTTGCGTGTCGTGATGCCTTCGTCGCCGGAGCGCGCCTATGGACTTCTCCTCGCCGCGATCCGCGATCCCGATCCGGTGGTGTTCCTGGAGCCGACGCGGCTGTACCGCGCGGCGAAAGGCGAGGTGGAGGACAACGGCGAAGCCTTGCCGCTGGATATAGCCTTTGTCTTGAGGGAAGGTCGCGACGTCACGCTGATCAGCTGGGGCGCGATGTTGAAGGAAACGATGGCCGCGGCGGACAAGCTTGCCGATGAAGGCATCGCGGCCGAGGTCATCGACCTCGCCACGCTCAAGCCCTACGATGAAAGCACCGTGCTCGGTTCGGTCGCAAAGACCGGGCGCTGCGTCATCGTGCACGAAGCCGCGCACACCGGCGGATTTGGCGCGGAGATCGCCGCCCTGATCGCCGAGCACGGACTGTCCTCGCTGCTCGCGCCCGTGATTCGCGTCACCGGCTACGACACGATCATCCCGATGGCCCGCCTCGAGCAACGCTACATGCCGTCGGTCGGACGTATCGTGACCGCAGCCCGAAAGGCGTGCCAGTACAACTGAAACACCAACGGACGTTGTGCCATGCGCCAGTTCACGTTGCCGGACCTTGGTGAAGGTCTTGAGGAAGCGGAGATCGTCACCTGGTACGTCAACGAGGGCGATCACGTCGTGACCGACCAGCCGCTCGTTTCGGTCGAGACCGACAAGGCGGTGGTCGAGATACCGGCGCCGTCGAGCGGGCGCATCGCGCGCCTGTTCGGTGCCAAGGGCGATATTGTGAAGGTCGGCGCGCCGCTCGTGGAGTTCGCCGAGAGCGCTGGGCAGGACACCGGCACTATCGTGGGCGAGCTCGGCACCGGCGAGCAACGGCCGGCGGCGGCAACTGCTTCGGCGCCGTCCAGCGGGCAGGGAGCTCAAGTGTTTCCGGCGGTGCGCGCCCTCGCGCGCAAGCTCGACGTCGCGCTCGATCTCGTCGAGGCGACGGGGCCCGGCGGCACCATCACGCGGGCCGATGTCGAAAGGGCGGCGAAGCGGATGTCTCACAGCGGACCCGCCGAGCCGCTGCGCGGCTTGCGCCGCGCGATGGCCCAACGTATGACGGCAGCGCATGCGGAAATCGTCCCTGCGACGGTCACCGATGAAGCCGACATCGACGACTGGCGGCAGGGCGAGGACGTGACGATCCGTCTGGCGCGTGCGATCGCCGCCGCCTGCAAAGCCGAGCCCGCGCTCAATGCCTGGTATCATTCCGGCGCGGGAGAACGACGCCTGATCGAGCGCATCGATCTCGGCATCGCCGTCGACACCGGCGGCGGCCTGATCGTTCCCGTGCTGCGCAACGTCGCGGAGCGGAACGTATCCGACCTGCGGGCTGGACTCGACCGCCTGCGAGCCGACGCAATCGCGCGCGCGATACCCCCGGAAGAGCTGCGCGGTGCGACGATCACGTTGTCGAACTTCGGCATGATCGGAGGCCGTTTTGCCAATCTCATCATCGTGCCGCCGCAGACGGCGATCGTCGGAGCCGGGCGGATCTCGGAGCGTGTGGTCGCGCTTCGGGGACAAGTTGCGGTCCGGCGCACGCTGCCGCTATCGCTGACCTTCGACCATCGGGTGGTGACGGGCGGCGAAGCGGCCCGCTTCCTCGTTGTCCTCAAATCCGACGTTGAGCGCGTGTCGTGACACGGATTGCCGCGCGGAGCCTGTCATCCGCCGGCGCTTCCTGCCGACCGGGCGGCTCGGAATGAGGGCGCGGGCAGGGTGTCGATCTTCCGCTACGACTGCGTCTGGCTCTGCCATTGCCCGGGCCGACCGGCCTGGTCGACCTTGACCGCGACCGTCAGCGTCTCGGCGCCGCCGCCGTAGCGGGTGCCGCGAACCGGGGCGGCACCGAGATAGTCGAGGCCGATCGCGACGCGGGCGTGGGCGTCGGTGGTGCAGATGCCGTTGGCGGCGTCGAAGCCGACCCAGCCGAGGTCGGGCACGTAGGCTTCCGCCCAGGCGTGACCGGCCTGCTGGTTGACCATGCCGTCCGAGCGCAGGAAGTGGCCCGAGACGAACCGTGCCGGCACGCCGCCGGCGCGCGCGCAGGCGATCAGGATGTGCGCATAGTCCTGGCAGACGCCGCGCTTCAGCGCGAATGCCTCGGAGGCCGAGGTGGCACTGTTGGTCGGGTCCTCGTCAAACGTCATATGCTCGTAGATCTGCACCATCAGCGCATGCAGGAAGCCGAGCACGTCGCTGCTGGCCTCGGCGCGCAGCTCGCGCACGAAGGTGGTCATCGCCGGGTTGAGATCGGTGAGCTCGGTGGAGCGCAGGAACAGGCTCGGCGGAAACCGCTCGTCGGTGCCGCGCAGCACGCCGCCGGTGTCGTGGGTCTCGATCAGACCCTCGCAATGGATGGTGAGGTCGGCGATCGAGCCGTGCGTCAGCACGTGGGTGACGTTGCCGAACGCGTCCTCGTGGGTGTCGAGCCGGGAATCGGTCGAGACGTCGATCTGCCACTCCGCGACATATTGCCCATCATGGCTGCCCGGCGTCATGCGCAGGATCTGGATCACGCCCGAGGCCGCCGGCTCGTAGCGATAGGAGGTGGTATGGGCGATCCGCAGGCGCATGTCGCGTTTCCTGTAAGTCAGATCAGAGTCGGCGGCAACGGCATTTTACCTCTCCCATAGGGAGAGGTCGAATTGCGAAGCAATTCAGGTGAGGGGTCAAGGTCCCTCGATAGACCGAACTCCCTCACCCGGATCGCAAAGCGCGATCCGACCTCTCCCTTCGGGAGAGGTGAAGACAGTCCGCGGGCGGCGCTGATTTCACATCTCTTACTCTAGATCAGATATTGCTTGGTGATGATCTCACCTAGCCGCGAGTTGTCCGCAATGAACTCCTGGATGAACTCGTGCACGCCGTGTTGGAAGATATCGTCCATATGGCTGTGTTCAAGCCGGTTTCTGATGCCCCGGGCGTGCCGCTGGGCAGCGCCCTGGCGGCCATAGGCCACGCCGATCTGGTCCAGATTGCGCACCAGATTGCTGTAGCAGCTCGCCAGCGACCGCGGCAGCGTGTCGTTGAGGATCAGGAGGTCGGCGATCAGCCAGGGTTTCAGGGTTTCGCGGTAGACCCAGTGATAGGCCGTCAGCGCCGAGACCGAGCGCAGGATCGAGGTCCACTGGTAGTAGTCCAGCGGGCCGCCGACATGCTCCTCCTCCGGCAATAGCACGTGGTATTTCACGTCGAGAATGCGCGCGGTGTTGTCGGCGCGCTCGAGGTGGACGCCAATGCGCGAGAACCAGTAGGCGTCGTTGCGCAGCATGGTCCGGTAGGCCGAGCCGTCGAAGCGCAGCGAAGTCTCCTGCACGAAGCGCAGGAATTTGGCCAGGTCCTCGCGGTTGGCGGTGCCCTTGTTCCAGACGGCCTGCAGCTCGATCCAGGCCGAGTTGATGGTGTCCCACATCTCAGATGTCAGCGCGGTGCGCACCGAGCGGGAGTTGAGCCGTGCGGACTCGATGCAGTTCTTGATCGAGGAGGGGTTCTCCGCGGAGAAGGAGAGATATTCGATGACGTTCTGCTCGTTGGCTTCGGGGTAGTGATCATAGAAGCTTGAGCCGACACCGGCCGTGAGCAGCGCTGAATCCCACTCATTGGTCTTGCCGATATAGGCCGCGGGCAACGCAGTGACGCGCAGCGTCGCGTCGATGGTGCGCGCGAGATATTCGGCACGTTCGACATAGCGGGCCAGCCAGAACAGGTTTTCGGCGGTGCGCGACAGCATGCTTTTGACTACTCGCTCAGTATCCAGGTGTCTTTGGTGCCGCCGCCCTGGCTCGAATTGACCACGAGCGAGCCTTCCTTCAGCGCCACGCGGGTCAGGCCGCCCGGCACGATGGTGGTGTGGCTGGAGCCGGTCAGCACGAACGGCCGCAGGTCGACATGGCGCGGCGCGAGGCCCTTGTCGGTGCAGGTCGGGCAGGTCGAGAGCGCCAGCGTCGGCTGCGCGATGAAGCCTTCGGGTTCGCGCTTCAGCTTGTCGCGGAACGCCTCGATGGTCGCTTTCGTGGCGGCCGGGCCGATCAGCATGCCGTAGCCGCCGGAGCCGTGCACCTCCTTGACGACGAGGTCGGCGAGGTTGTCGAGCACATAGGACAGATCCTGCGGTTCGCGGCAGCGCCAGGTCTGCACGTTCTTCAGGATCGGCTCCTCGCTGAGATAGAACTTCACGATGTCGGGCATGTAGGAGTAGATCGCCTTGTCGTCGGCGATGCCGGTGCCGACCGCGTTGGCGAGCGTGATGTTGCCGGCCGCATAGGCCGACATCAGCCCGGGCACGCCGAGTGCGGAATCGGGGCGGAAGGTGAGGGGATCGAGGAAATCGTCGTCGACGCGGCGGTAGATCACGTCGACCCGCTTCAGCCCCTCGGTGGTGCGCATGAAGACCTCGTCGTTCTTGACGATGAGGTCGCGGCCCTCGACCAACTCGATGCCGAGCTTGTCGGCGAGGAAGGAATGCTCATAATAGGCCGAGTTATAGACGCCCGGCGTCATCAGCGCGACCGTTGGTTCGGCCGACGCGCTGTGCGGCGCCACCGAGCGAAGCGCCGACAGCAATTCATCCGGATAGCGCTCCACCGGCGCGACACGGTGCCGCGCGAACAAATCCGGAAACAGCCGCATCATGATCTCGCGGTTTTCCAGCATGTAGGATACGCCGGACGGCGTGCGCGCATTGTCCTCCAGCACGATGAAGTTTTCCGGATCGGTGCGGATGATGTCGATGCCGGCGATGTGGACGTAGACGTCGTGCGGCACGTTCTGGCCGTTCATCTCCGGGCGGAATACCGGGTTCTGGAAGATCAGATCTTCGGGGATGATGTTGGCGCGCAGGATGTCGCGGCCGTGATAGATGTCCTTGAGGAACATGTTGAGCGCAAGCACGCGCTGTTTCAGGCCGTTTTCCAGCAGCGTCCATTCCTTGGCGGACATGATGCGCGGGATGACGTCGAAGGGGATCAGCCGCTCCTGGGCTGCGGCATCGCCGTACACCGCGAAGGTGATGCCGATCCGGCGGAATAAGAGCTCCGCCTCCTGTCGCCGATATTCGAGCGCGTCCGGCTGTGTCTCCTTGAGCCAGCGGGAGAGCTCCTGGTAGGCCGGGCGGATGTCCTCGCCGAGGCCGTTCATCTCATCGAATGCGACTGCCATATACCCCGACTGCCCTCCGAAGCCATGTGACACAGTGCATGACTTGATGGGATGGTAGCAAGGGCCGGGCCAGCACGATATGCATTGGCTTGCGGCATTTGCCGGGGATGGCCCGGAGGGTTGCCTGAAAAACCGGCTGAGATCTGCTTATTTCGGCGGCAAAACCCCGTGACATCAAGGCGTTGGATCGGCAATGTCAGGGGATCAAGTTAGGGAATGAGACCATGAGCGAGATCGTCACGGCGGGACTACTGGTGATCGGCGACGAGATCCTGTCCGGCCGGACCAAGGACAAGAATATCGGCTTCATCGCCGAATACCTGACCAATATCGGCATCGACCTGAAGGAGGTGCGCGTTGTCGCCGACGACGAGGCCGACATCGTCGCCGCCCTTGATGCGCTGCGGCACAGGTACACCTACGTGTTCACGACCGGCGGCATCGGGCCGACCCATGACGACATCACCGCCGACAGCGTGGCGAAGGCGTTCGGGGTCGATATCCACCATCATCCTGATGTGGTGGCGCGGTTCAGGGAGCGCTGGAGCGAACAGGATCTGAACGAGGCGCGTTTGCGGATGGCCCGTGTGCCCGACGGCGCCGAGCTGATCCAGAGCGCGACCATCCTCGCGCCCGGCTTCAAGCTCGGCAACGTCATCGTAATGGCCGGCATTCCGACCATCATGCAGGCGATGATGGATATCGTGGCGCCCACCCTGAAGTCCGGCGTGCGGATGCTGTCGGATTCGGTGCGTGCGGACGCGCGGGAGGGCGACATCGGCGGCCCGTTGCGGGCGATCGCCGAGGCGCATCCTGAGACGATCATCGGCAGCTATCCGTTCCAGGACGAGAGTCGGAAGCCGAACACCAATCTGGTGGTGCGCTCGCGCGATCCGGAAAAACTTGCGGCGGCGATGGGCGCCGTGAAAGAGATGCTGAAGCAGGTGCAAGCGGCGCAGAAGAAGCCCGCGGCAGGTTGATCATGGTCGAGAAAAATTCGGAACCAAGCGCACAGGAGCGGGCCGGCAGGCCCTTTCCGGTCTCGTGGGATCAATTCCACCGGGATTGCCGGGCGTTGACTTGGCGTCTCAACGAGGTCGGGCCGTTTCATGCTGTTATCGCGATCACCCGCGGCGGGCTTGTGCCGGCGGCGATCGTGGCGCGCGAGCTGGGCTTGCGCGTGATCGACACCGTCTGCGTCGCAAGTTATGACCACGACAAGCAGGGCGACTTGAAGGTGCTCAAGGGCATCTCGGAGCAGACCGCAAAGCTCGGCGGCGGCACCGGCAAGGGATTGTTGATTGTCGACGATCTCGTCGACACCGGCAAGACCGGCAAGCTGGTGCGCGAGCTGCTGCCGGATGCGCATTTCGCCACCGTCTACGCCAAGCCGAAGGGGCGGCCGCTGGTCGACACCTTCATCACCGAGGTGTCGCAAGACACCTGGATATTCTTTCCCTGGGATACCGCACTGTCGTTCCAGCCGCCGATCCGGGATGGGGCGGCATAGAGAGTCACCTCGCCCGGCTTGCGGGGAGAGGTCGATCGCGAAGCGATCGGGTGAGGGGGACTCGCCGCGAGTTCATCTCTCACTATATCCTTGCGGAAGCAGCCCCTCACCCCGACCCTCTAAGAGCGAGCTTCGCTCGTCTCGACCCCGCAAGAGCGGGGCGAGGGAGAAGGAAGACCATGCCCCTGCAAAACCGCGTCACCCCGACCGGCGACATCATCGCCACCGACCATCGCGGGACGTTCACCGGCAATCGCGGCATCATCCATAATCCGGCGACGCGGACGCTGCTGAACAAGCGCTGGTCGACGCCGGCCTGGCTCACCTGCGTCTGCGAGTTCAGGGCGCGCCGGCGCAAGGTGATGAGCCGGCAGAGCTGGACCGAGCTGTTCTTCCTCGACGAGGCGACCGCGTTTGCCGCCGGGCATCGGCCCTGCTTCTTCTGCCGCCGCGACGATGCCAAGCGTTTCCGCGCTTCCTGGGAAGCGGGCAACGGGGTCGGCGAGCTCAGCGCCAAGGCGATGGATGCGGTGCTGCACGCCGAGCGGCTCGATCGCGGCGAGAAGCGCCTGCATCCGCTGCCGACGCAGCTGCACGCGCTGCCCGACGGCACCATGGTGCAGGCGAATGGAGAGAGCTATCTCGTCGCCGGCGGCAAGACGTTGCGCTGGTCGTTTGCCGGCTACAGCCGGGCCGATTTGCCGGGTGCCGCCATGCTGTTGACGCCGCCATCGACGGTCCGGGCGTTCCAGGCCGGCTACCGGCCGGTGCTGCATCAGAGCGCGGGTTAGCCGCCGGTCAGCGTAGCGGGCGGCCCTGTTCGTCGACACTCATGCGGGAATCCCGCAGCGTCCATTCCTTGATGATCTGGCGGCAGCGCGCGAGTTCGAGCGTATCCGGTGCCGCAGGCGATTGCGCCGAACGAGCGACCAGGCCTGGCATGCATTGAGCTGGTCGCGCTCTCCCGCATGGGCCGAACTGAGGGCAGCCAGCAGCGCTGCCATCGTCGCGATACGAAGGGCTGCCGCCATCAAGCGAGCCGTTGCCGTGCCAGTTTTGCGCCCGCTCCGAGTGCAATCAGCTTTGCTTCGGCGATGTCGCGCCGCATCGGCGCCATACCGCAATTGGTGGTCGCGATGATGTTGCCCTTCGGCACGAACTTCGACACCGCCTCGATCACCTTGACGACGTCCTCGGCGGTCTCGACCTCGTCGCTGGCGACGTCGATCACGCCGGCCTGCACGATCTTGCCGGGCAAGGCTGCCAGCAATTCCAGCGGCACCTTCGAATTGCGGCATTCGATCGCGACCTGCTGGATCGTGCTCTTGTCGATCACCGGGAAGGTCTCTTCATATTGCCGCCACTCGCCGCCGAGCGTTTGCTTCCAGTCGGTGTTGGCCTTGATGCCGTAGCCGTAGCAGATGTGCACGGCGGTGGCGCAGGTCAGGCCTTCAGCCGCGCGTTCCAATGCCTTGATGCCCCAATCGCGGACCTGGTCCATGTAGACGTTGAAGGCAGGCTCGTCGAACTGGACCATGTCGATGCCGTCGGCCTGCAGCGCCTTGGCCTCTTCGTTCAACAACTCGGCGAACGCAAAGGCCATCTTGACGCGGTCGCCGTAATGGCGATCGGCGATGGTGTCGATGATGGTCATCGGACCGGGCAGGGTGAACTTGAGCTTGTTCTTGGTATGCGCGCGGGCGGCCCTTGCTTCCGCGTCGTGGACGCGGCCCTTCAGCCGGAGTGGGGCGACCACTTGCGGCACCATCGCCTTATAGCGGTCCTTGCGGATCCCCATCTCGACCTTGTGGGCGAAATCAATGCCCTCGATCTTCTCCAGGAAACCGTGCACGAAATGCTGCCGCGCCTGCTCACCCTCGGTGACGATGTAGACCCCGGCATCCTCCTGCAGCTTCACAGCGAGTATCGTGGCGTCGCGCTTGGCGCGGGCGAGTTCGGCGCCTTGCGACTTCCACGGCGCCCATAGGACGTTCGGCTCCGCCAGCCATTCCGGCTTGGGCAGAGAGCCTGCGATCGTGGTTGGAAACAGCATGGGTGCCTCCCGGGCGGTTCTGATTGAGCACCTGTGTGCCATGTCCTATGGTGGACGTACAGAACAACAAAAGTCTTTGTGACCGGGATCGGAAGCCGATGATCGACCTGCACTACGCGCCGACGCCGAACGGCTGGAAAATCTCGATCATGCTGGAGGAACTGGGGCTGCCCTACAAGGTCGTTCCGGTGAATATCCGGGCCGGCGAGCAGTTCCGTCCCGAATTCCTGGCGATCAGCCCGAACAACCGGATTCCCGCGATCGTCGACCATGCGCCTGTCGATGGCGGCGGCCCGTTCTCGGTGTTCGAGACCGGCGCGATCCTGATCTATCTTGCCGACAAGGCCGGCCGTTTTCTGTCGCAAGAGCTGCGGGCGCGGTCGACCGTCATCCAATGGGTGATGTGGCAGATGGGCGGGTTGGGCCCGATGCTCGGCCAGCACGGCCATTTCGCGCTCTATGCGGCCGAGAAGATTCCTTACGCGATCGAGCGCTATCACGACGAGGCGGAGCGGCTCTACGGCGTGCTGGACCGTCAGCTCGGCAAGACCGGCGCCTATGTCGCTGGCCCCGACTACTCGATCGCCGACATCGCCTGCTTCCCCTGGACCATGACTCACAAGGCGCAGGGCTTCACCCTCGACGACTTCCCGAACATCAAGCGCTGGTACGCCACCGTGCGCGCCCGCCCGCAGGTGCAGGCGGGGCTGGCGATCGGCAAGTTCGTCAAGGAGCCGTTCGACGAGGAGGCGCGGAAGAACATGTTCGGACAGCGCGCCAAGGAAACGTTAGGGAAGCAGTAGATGTCCTCCCGTGTCATTGCGAGCGAAGCGAAGCAATCCATTTCACCACATGCCGAGCCATGGATTGCTTCGTCGCTTCGCTCCTCGCAATGACGGCAGATAAACTCAAACGCAGCAAGGAAACGCCATGATCGAATTCTTCTTCGACTGTTCCAGCCCCTGGACCTATCTCGCCTGGTACAACATCCAGCCGCTGGCGAAGGAGTTCGGCGCCGAGATCACATGGCGGCCGATCCTGGTCGGCGGCATCTTCAACACCGTCAATCCGTCGGTCTACGCGCAGCGCGAGAAGCCGGTGCCATTGAAGGCGCGCTACATGAAGAAGGATCTCGCCGACTGGGCGCAGTCGGCCGGGCTTGCGATCAAGATGCCGCCGACCGTGTTTCCGGTGAACAGCGTGAAGGCGATGCGCGGCTGCATCTGGCTCGGCAATGAGAAGATGGTGCCGTTCGCGCGCGCCGCGTTCGAAGCCTATTGGGGTGACGACAAGGACATCTCGCAGGACGCGGTGCTGACCGAGATCTGCGCCAAAGTCGGCATCGATCCGGCGAAGTTCTTTGCCGGGATCGGCGACCAGGCGGTCAAGGACCAGCTCAAGGCCAACACTGACGAGGTGATGGCGCGCGGCGGCTTCGGCTCGCCGACGATCTTCATCGACAAGACCGACATGTATTTCGGGAACGATCGCCTGCCATTGATCCGCGAGGCGCTTGCACGCCTCAAGGCGCGAGCCGCCTGATGCCGAAAGCCGTCGTTTGCCGCGAGCTCGGGCCGCCCGAGCGTCTGAGCCTCGAGAGCTTTGCCTCGGTGCCGTTGAAATCAGGCGAAGTGCGTGTCGCGATCCGCGCCGCCGGGATCAACTTCCCCGACATACTGATGGCCGCAGGCGAGTATCAGCTCAAACCGCCGCTGCCGTTTACCCCCGGCTCGGAGGCCGCGGGCGATGTCGTCGAGGTTAATGGTGTGGCTGATGTCGCCGTTGGCGACAGGGTGATCGTCAAGATGCGCTTCGGCGCCTATTGCGACGAGACGGTGGCGGTACCGTCGCAGCTGGTGCCGGTGCCGTCGACGTTCGACTATGCGGAAGGTGCGACGTTCCTTGCTGCGCACGGCACCGCCTACCACGCGCTGATCGACCGTGGGCAGATCAAGCCGGGCGAGGTCTTGCTCGTGCACGGGGCCGGCGGCGGCGTGGGGCTCGCCGCTGTCGAGATCGGCAAGCTGCTCGGCGCCACCGTGATCGCGGCGGCCTCAAGCGAGGCGAAGTTGGCGATTGCGAAGGCGCGTGGCGCGGATCATCTCGTGCTCCACGAACGGGAGCCGTTCCGCGATGCCGTCAAGCGCCTCACCGACGGCCGCGGCGCCGACGTGGTGTTCGATCCGGTCGGTGGCGAGGTGTTCGAGAACTCGATGCGTTGCATCAATTGGGGCGCGCGGATCCTCGTCGTCGGCTTCACCGGCGGTATCGGCTTAGCCCGTACCAATCTCCTGATGATCAAGGGGGCGAGCGTGCTCGGCGTTCGTGCCGGCGAGGCGGTTCGAAAGAATCCAGCACTCGGCGAGGTCAGGTTCAAGGCGCTGAGCGAATGGGCTGAAGCCGGCAAGGTGCGACCCAACATTTCGCACCGTCTGCCGCTCGAGGACTATGCGAAGGCGATGCGGCTCTTGATCGAACGCAAGGCGATCGGGCGGGTGGCGTTGCTGACTGGGTAGCCCGAGGCTGAGACAAGCGCCGTCCTGCTGATGCCATGCAGCAGGACGACGCCGTCAGGTGTGGACGTCGTCTGACGCCGTTCGCTCACTTATACTCGCGCTCTTGCCACCACGGGAAATAGTCGGGCATGTCCGACGATACCTTGTCCTTGAACTGCGCGGGACGCTTCTCCAGGAACGACACCACGCCTTCCTTGACGTCGTCGGAGCGGCCGCGGGCATAGATGCCGCGGCTGTCGACCTTGTGCGCTTCCATCGGATCGTCGGCGCCCATCATGCGCCACATCATCTGGCGGATCAGCGCCACCGACACCGGCGCGGTCTTGGCCGCGAACTCCTTGGCGAGCGCACGCGCGGTCGGCAACAGATCGTCCGGCGGCACTACCTTGCTGACGAGGCGGCCGGCGAGCGCTTCCTGCGCCGGGAAGACGCGGCCGGAATAGCACCATTCCAGCGCCTGCGAGATGCCGACGATGCGCGGCAGGAACCAGCTCGAGGCGGCCTCCGGCACGATGCCGCGCTGGGAGAACACGAAGCCGAAGCGGGCAGCCTCGGAGGCGATGCGGATGTCCATTGCGAGCTGCATCGTGACGCCGATGCCGACCGCCGGGCCGTTCACCGCGGCGATCACGGGCTTGAGGGATTTGAAGATGCGCAACGTCACCTGGCCGCCGCCGTCGCGCACCTGCGGATCGCTGTAGTCGACGCTGCCGTCGGCATTCCGCTTCACCGGGCCGCGCCGGGCGTCGCGATCGAAAGTGTTGGCGCCGGAAGAGAGGTCGGCGCCGGCGCAGAAGCCGCGGCCCGCACCGGTGACGATGATGGCCCTGACGTCGTCGTCCTTATCGGCTTTGTCGAACGCGTCGATCAGCTCCTGCTGCATCGTGGCGTTGAAGGCGTTGAGCTTGTCGGGCCGGTTCAGCGTGATGGTGAGAATCTGCTCGGCGACCTCGTACTTGATCGTCTCATACGCCATGGGGATGATTTCCTCTCGGTTTTCTTGGATGAAGCGCAACGCGCATCTTCATCCAGATAACCCGGCAATGCATCCCTTGTGAAGAAGTCGGATGCGCGGGATCGTCCCGCGCATCGCGACTTGCGTTGAGGCGCTACTTCTTCGGCGGCTTCGGCCACGGGTTCTGCGCGCCGCGCAGACCCTCGAAGGCCTTGCCCATGCCGAGCACGCCGATGTCGTCGAAGCGGCGGCCGATGATCTGGACGCCGATCGGAAAGCCCTTCTTGTCGTAGCCGCCGTTGATCGACAGCGCGGGGTTTTCCGACATATTCCACGGCACGGTATAGCAGATGTGCTCGAACGGTTTTGCCGGGTCGTTGAGCGGCGAGGCAAATTCCGCCGGGAAGTTCACCACCGGCGAGACCGGCGAGATCACGTAGTCGATCTCGCTGAACAGCTTCGCGGCGGCAGCGCGGATCGCCATCGTCTGGTTGAAGCCGCGCACGACGTCGACGCCGGAGAGCTTTGCGCCAGCCTCGCCCCATTTGAGGATGTAGGGCAGGGTCTTGTCACGCTCGGCCGCCGGCAGTTTCGAGAGATCATCCCACATCCTTGCGCGCCAGAAATTGTCGAGCCCCTCGAGCATCTCCCGGGTCAGGATGCCGTCGACCTCGGTGATCACGGCACCTGCGGATTCGAACGCCTTCGCCGCCTTGATGACGACCTCGCGAACCTCCTTCTCGAGCTTCTGGCCGACACCGAGATCGAGCATCAGGCCGATGCGAAGCTTGCGCGGCGATTTCTCCAGCGCCTTCCAGTTGACCTCGAGCGCGGCGGGCAGGCTCATGCCGTCGCGACGATCGGGGCGCGACAGCACGCTCATCATCAGCGCGGCGTCGTCCACGGTGCGGGTCATCGGACCGGCTACGCGGCCGACATAGGGCGGGTCGATCGGAACGCGGCCGAGGCTCGGCTTCAGGGCGACGAGGCCGCACCAGCAGGCCGGCAGCCGCACCGAGCCGCCGATATCGGTGCCGAGATGCAGCGGGCCGTATCCGGCGGCACCGGCCGCACCGGCGCCGGCGCTCGATCCGCCGGGGTTCTTGCCGACATCCCAGGGATTGCGGGTGAGGGGATGGAACGACGACAGTCCCGACGACAGCATGCCGTAGTCGGGCATCGTGGTCTTGGAGAAGATCACGCAGCCGGCTTCGCGCAACCGCGCGGCGGGCGGCGCATCCTTCGCCGCCGGTACGAGCTTGACGCTCGCCGAGCCCAGCGGCACCGGCTGGTCCTTGGTCGCGACATTGTCCTTGATGGTCGCGGGAACGCCGTCGAGCGTGCCGGCCGGCTCACCCTGGTTCCAGCGCTCGGTCGAGGTCTTCGCAACCTTGCGGGCTGCGTCGGGATCGTAGAGGTACAGCGCCTTGATGTGCGGCTCCCAGGCCGACACGTGGGCGATGACCTCTTCAAGAACCTCCGACGGCGAGAACTGCTTCGCACGATAGCCGGCGAGCAGGTCGACGGCGGAGAGATCGTGCAGCGAGGTGATGGCGTCCTGGGCGGGCTTATGCATGGGCACCTACCGGCATGCGTTTCTCGATGATGCGGGCGAACATGCTGGCGCCTATCGGCAGGATCTTGTCGTCGAGAACGTAACCGGGGTTATGCACGGGGACGGAGCCGTCATGGCCAACCCAGAAATAGGCGCCCGGAACGGCCTGCATCATGTCGGCGAAATCCTCGCTGCCCATTTTCGGCGTCGAGCGGGTGAATACCTTGGTGGGATCGACGACAGTGCGCGCGACCTCTTCGACCACGCGGGACTGCTCTTCCTGGTTCACCAGCACGCTGAAGCCGTCGCGGATCTCGACCGAGATTTCGGCGTCGTACGCGGCGGCAAGGCCAGCGCAGATCTCGCGCATGCGCTTGCGGATCAGCGCGCGGATCTCCTCGGAGAAGCAGCGCACCGTGCCGCACAGCCAGGCTTCGCCGGGAATGACGTTGTAGGCCGAACCGGAATGGATCTGGGTGATCGACAATACCGCTGCCTGCAGCGGATCGACGTTGCGGCTGACGATCGATTGCAATGCCTGTCCGAGCGTCATTGCGATCAGCACCGCGTCCTTGGAGCGTTCGGGCATCGCGCCATGTGCGCCGTAGCCCTGGATCCTGATGTCGAAGAAGTCGGCTGCGGCCATTGCCGGGCCCGGCAGGATCGCGATTTCGCCGTGGTTGAGGTCGGGCGCGTTGTGCAAGCCATAGACCTCGTCGCAGGGGAATTGCTTGAACAGGCCGTCCTTGATCATGGCGCGCGCGCCGCCGAGGCCTTCCTCGGCCGGCTGGAAGATGAAATGCACGGTGCCGTCGAAATTGCGGGTCTCGGCGAGATAACGCGCCGAGCCGAGCAGCATCGTGGTGTGGCCGTCATGGCCGCAGCCGTGGAAGCGGCCGGGAATGGTCGAACGCCACTTCAGATTGGTATTCTCCTCCATCGGCAGCGCATCCATGTCCGCGCGCAGGCCGATCCGCTTGGTGCCGTTGCCCTTGCCCTTCAGCACGCCGATCACACCGGTGCCGCCGAGGCCGCGATGCACCTCGATGCCCCAGCTCGTCAGCTTGTCGGCGACAATGCCTGATGTCCGCACTTCCTCGAAACCGATCTCGGGATGCGCGTGCAAATCCCGCCGGATGGCGGTGAGTTCGTCGGCAAAACTGTCGATGCGCTCAATTGTGGGCATGGTCTCTCTATCCGGTTGTGCGTGATGGGGAGGTGGGTGTGAAGGCAGGGCCGTTGGGTTTAATACGGATGCCGGGGCGCAAATGTTTCCAGGGCAATGTGGCGGTATCCGCCGGCATCGCGCCCGGAGCGGCGCAGATCAGGAGTTTTGCCGCAATCGGTTCGAAATCGGCGCGAAAATGCACTGAGCTCTTGTTGACCAGGATCTTCTGCGCCGTGGGTTCGATGCCGACATAGCGGTACATCGACTGGTCGGCAAGCTGGGCCTTGTAGGAGCCGACGACGACGCGGACGTCGCCGATGCGCAGGCAGGCCGACGGTCCCATGTCCATGTCGCGGCCGCCATAATAGGGACCCGGAGCGACAAACTTGCCGTCCGAGAGCTTCTCGACGACGAAACGTTCCCTGTACGGGGTATCGCCGGGAATGCCGGACTTGCCGCCGAGATCGAGGGTGACGGTGGCACCGACGCCGGCCGCATGCGCTTGCTTGGCCGATTGCGGGTCGTAGATCACACCGGTCGCAGCGCTCGCTCTGTTGCGCACCAGCGCGCGCAGCATGCCGGTGGTGTCGGAATCGCCGCCGGCGCCGGGATTGTCCTGGGTGTCGGCGATGATGATCGGCTTGCTCGCCGATCGCGCCAGTTCCATCGCCAGCCGCACGCCCTCGTCGGGCGAATAGATGCGGCCGTCGAAATCGTCTTCGCGGCTCTCGACCAGCGCGACGACCCTGTCGGCGGCGGCATCCGCATCGGCCTGGGTCCGGCCATAGGCGAACACGCTCGGCCCGCAGTCCCTGAAATCGGCGGCCGGGAAGCCCGGCGCGAAGGAAAGCGTCGGCACGGTGTCGCTCTCCAATGCGGCGAGCTTCTGATAGATGCCCTTGGTCGGCTGGTCGTTGGTGCATTGCCAGCTGATCGGGATCAGGAAAGGCAATTGCCGGAATGCCTTTGCGAAGCGCTGCTTGCTCTTAAGCAGCAGCGCCAGGTGCTTCGCGCAGGCACGGCCGGTGTCGGCCATGTCGATATGGGGATAGGTGCGGTAGGCGATCAGCGCGTCGGCATGTGCGATCATCTCGGGCGAGACGTTCGCATGCAGATCGAGGCTCGCGACCAGCGGCAACTCCTTGCCGATCACCTTGCGCACGCGTGCGAGGATTTCGCCTTCGCCATCGTCATGATGCTCGGTGACCATCGCGCCGTGCAGGTCGAGATAGACGGCGTCGATCGGCCCGGCCGCGGCGATGCCGTCGACCATCTCTTTCACGATGCGCTCGAACGCATCCTTCGTCACATGCGCCGACGGGCTTGCGGCGGCCGAAATCGTCGGGACCAGCTCCCAGCCATTTGCCTCCGCCGCCTCGACGAAGCCGGCGAGGCCGACATTTATCTTGCGCATGACCTTGAGCACGTCGTCGCCATGCGCCATCGACGGCCAACCGCCGCCGTGCACGAAGTCATCGTAAGTCGCCTTCGTCGGCGCGAAGGTGTTGGTTTCGTGCAGGAAGCCGCCAACGGCGATGCGGGTCATCAAGTCGGTCTCGACAGGTTTTTTCAATCATGATGCGATTTGAAGGGATCGCTTCATGATCTGATCTCTTTGGTTTGAGCAGGATCGTTCGGGAGAACCAGCGTTCGCTTTCCGGACCATGCTCTAGCGCGCGACGTTAAGCGTGTCGTCGCGCCAAGCGCAAGCCGTGGAGCAATTCCGGATTTGCATGCCGCATGGGCGTATCGAAGGCCCGAGGCAACGGCATAAGGCTACGGCATAAGTCTAAAGACCTAGGCCGTTGCCACAATGCCTTCCGAAACCGGGCGGAAATTCGCGAAGTCCCAGCCGCGACCAGGCGCCGCATCGAGCAGAGCGCGGGTGTAAGCCTGCTGTGGATTGGTCAGCACCTCGGCGGCCGGTCCCTGTTCCACGACACGGCCATGCTGCATCACGGCGACGTCGTCGCAGATCTGTGCGGCGACGCGCAAATCGTGGGTGATGAACAACAGCGCGATGCCGAGCCGCTTCTGGATTTCGTCGAGCAGGTCGAGCACCTGCGCCTGCACCGAGACGTCGAGCGCGGACACCGCTTCATCGGCCACCAGCACATCGGGATCGAGTGCAAGGGCGCGTGCGATCGCGATGCGCTGACGCTGGCCACCCGAAAACTGGTGCGGATAGCGCGAGATAGCGTCGGGCGGCAGGTGCACCAGCTCGAGCAATTCGCGTGCTCTCGCAAGTGCGTCCTTGCGCGGCATGCCGTAATTGATCGGGCCCTCCGCGATGCTCTCACCGACGGTGACGCGCGGATTGAGCGAGCGGTAGGGGTCCTGGAAGACGATTTGGATCTTCTGGCGATGCGGCTGCAACAGCCGTCGCGAGAGGTTGGAGATCTCGCGGCCGACAAGGCGCACGCCGCCCGAGGTCGGGTCGATCAGGCGGACGATGCAGCGCGCCACCGTCGATTTGCCGGAACCGCTTTCGCCGACGATGCCGAGCGTGCGGCCCTTGCGCAAGGTCAGCGTGACGTTCTGCGCGGCGGCGACCTCACGCGCTTTGCCGAACATGGACCGTTCCCGATAGACCTTGCCGAGTTCGTTGGCCTCCAGCACGACCGGCTCGGTGGTCTCCGGGCGTGCGGCACGCGGCACGAGGCTCGGCACCGAGGACAGCAGGTTGCGGGTATATTCCATCTTGGGTGCGCGCAGCACGTCGTCGAGCGGGCCGGTCTCGACCAGCCGGCCATGGCGCATCACCGCGACGCGATCGGCGATCTCGGCGACCACGCCCATGTCGTGGGTGATGAACAGCACCGCCGTACCGTGGTCGCGCTGCAGGTCGCGCATCAGGGTGAGAATTTGCTTCTGGGTGGTCACGTCGAGCGCCGTGGTCGGCTCGTCCGCGATCAGGAGTTTCGGCTCCAGCACCAGCGCCATCGCGATCATGATGCGCTGGCGCTGCCCGCCGGAGAGCCTGTGCGGGTAGGACGAAAAGATGCGCTGCACATCCGGCAGTCGCACATGCTCCATCATCGCCAAAATCTTCTGCCGCCGCGCGCGGGCGTCGAGATTGGTGTGGGCGCGCAACACCTCGTCGATCTGGCGGCCGACCGGTACCACCGGGTTGAGCGCGGTCATCGGCTCCTGGAAGATCATCGCCATCCGCGTGGCGCGCAACTGGCGCAGCCGTCGGTCGCTGGCGCCGAGCAGGTCCTCGCCGACCAGCTTGATGCTACCGCCGGATGGAACCAGCGTGCCCTTCTGCTGCAGGCCCATGACGGTCAGCGAGGTCACCGATTTGCCGGATCCGCTTTCGCCGACCAGGCACAGCGTCTCGCCTTCGCGCACCTGCAGCGAGAGATCGTCGATGATGCGGTGCGCGTCCGCCTTGCGGCCGAGGCCGACGACGAGATTGTTGATGTCGAGGACGACGTTGGAGGAGTTGGCTGCGGTCACTTGCCCTCACGCTGCTTCATGCGGGGATCGAGCGCGTCGCGCGCGGCGTCACCGATCAGGTTGACGCTGAGGATGGCGATCGAGAGCAGAAGTCCCGGCCAGAAGATCAGCGACGGCTTGACCTGAAAATAGGCGCGGCCCTCGGCCATGATGTTGCCCCAGGTCGGCGTTTCCGGCGAGATGCCGGCGCCGAGGAATGACAGGATCGCCTCGGTCAGGATCGCGGATGCGCAGACATAAGTGCCTTGCACGATCAGCGGCGCGATCGTGTTCGGCATCAAATGCCGCCACATGATCTTGGGCAGGCTGGAGCCGACCGAGATCGCGGCCTCGACATAGGGCTCCTCGCGCGCCGTCAGCACCACCGAGCGCACCAGCCGCGCCACGCGCGGGATTTCGGGAATGGTGATCGCGATCATCACGGTCCAGATGCTGGCGCCCGAGAGCGACACCACGGCGATCGCAAGCAGGATGGCCGGGATCGCCATCAAGCCGTCCATCACGCGCATCATGACGGCGTCGACCCATCTGAAGAAGCCCGACACGAGCCCGATCAGGAGCCCGAGGGCGATCGAGCAGACCGCGGCGCCGAGCCCGATCAGGAGCGAGATCCGTGAGCCGTAGATAATGCGCGACAGCACGTCGCGGCCATAGGCATCGGTGCCGAGCAGGAACTGCGCGCTCGATGGCTTCAGCCGCTGCGCTGGTGTGAGCAGCAGGGGATCGTGCGGTGCAAGCAACGGCGCAAAGATCGCCATCAGGATGATGAGGACGAGGCAGATCGTTGCGACCGCGATGATCGGGGTTGCCGTGAGGAAGCCGAATTTCAGCCGAAATGGCCGAGTGACCGGAATCGAGGATTCGGGAAGGGTATCGATCGCCATTGCTCAGTACCGGATACGAGGATCGAGCAGGGTGTAAGCGACGTCGATCACGAGATTGACGCCGACATAGATGCCCGACGTCAGCAGGATCATCGCCTGGATCACCGGGTAGTCGCGCGCCAGCACCGCGTCGACGGTGAGGCGGCCGATGCCGGGCAGATTGAACACGCTCTCAGTGACGACGACGCCGGAGATCAGCAGCGCGAAGCCCGAGCCGATCACTGTAATGACGGGTACGGCGGCGTTGCGCAACGCATGGCGCAGCAGCACGCCGGTCTCGCCGATGCCCTTGGCGCGCGCGGTGCGCACGTAATCCTCGCCGAGGACATCGAGCATCGACGCGCGTGTCATGCGCGCGATCAGCGCCACATAGATGAAGGAGAGCGTGCAGGTCGGCAGGATGATGCGCTCGAAGAACGGACCGAAGCCGGCCGAGATGCTCTTGAAGCCTTGCACCGGCACCCAGCGCAGATCGATCGCGAAGACCTGGATCAGCACATAGCCGATTACGAACACCGGCACCGAGAAACCAAGCACCGACAGACCCATCACGCAGCGGTCGATCCAGGTTCCGTGCTTCCACGCGGCGATCACGCCGAGCGGCACCGCGACCAGGATCGAGAGCACGATCGTGGTCAGTGCAATCGAAATCGAGGGCTCGACGCGCTGGCTGATCATCTTGAGCACCGGCACGTTGGAGATCAAGGAGACGCCGAGATCGCCGTGCAGCAGCTTCATGATCCAGGTGTAGAACTGGATGTAGATCGGCTCGTTGAGGCCGAGCGAGTTTCTGATGCGTTCAAGCTGCTCAGGTGTCGCGTTGTCGCCGGCGAGGATCGCAGCGGGATCGCCGGGCGTCAGCCGCAGCAGCAGGAACACGAACAATGCGACCACGCCCATCACGGGAATGGCAGCGAGGATGCGGCGAACAAGATAGCCGAGCAAATTCGCTCCGTTGGATTGTGGTCGATGAAGTCCCGGCTGGACCGTAGCACCTCAGCAAGTCCTGTGCCATCGGGGCCGGCGTTTTTGCGGTGCAGCTAGTCCCCCTTGGGGATTATTCCCGTCGTGAAGCGCGAGGCCGTCCACTGAATGGTGGATTGCATTTGCGCTTCAAGTCCTCCTGCAGCAAGAGATCCGTATCGGCTCGCGACGGCGATTATTCCAGCGTTGCCAACAACGCTGCCATCAGACGGCCGCGCTCGGCGAGGCTGTTGACCTCGATATGCTCATTGAGCGTATGCGCATCGGCACCGCGGACACCGAGGCCGTCGAGGGTGGGGATGCCCATGGCGCCGGTGAAATTGCCGTCGGAGCCACCGCCGGCACTTCCGTGTGGCAGATCGAGACCCATGTCGCGGGCGAGGCCCTTGGCCTTTTCGTAGAGCGCCATGGTGCCGGCGTCAGGCTCCCAGACCGGACGGGTGACGCCGCGTGCCACCTTGAATGTCACGTCGTTGCTGGTGCCCGACAGCGCCAGCATCCGCTCGACGCCGCGGTCGAGATCGGCCTGGCGCTTGGCCATGCTTAATGCTTCGCCGGTGCAGGTTGTTGCAACGCAATTGACCCATTGGCCGCCATGCACAATGCCGACCGAAAAGGTGCAGTCCTCGGTGGTCATGCCGTCGATGGCGAGAATCTGCCGCGCCATCTCGCGGATCGCCGAGCGGCCTGAGGAGAGCGTAGCGCCGGCATGGCTCGGTTTGCCGATCGCTTCCAGATTGAAGCGCGCGATCGCGTAGCGTCCGGTGACGACGCCGTTGTTCGGCCGGCCCGGCTCGGGCACCAGCACGTATTTGTTGCGCGCGGCTTCCGCTTCGATGACGTCGCGCGTCGACGGCGTGCCGACCTCTTCGTCAGGCGTGAACAGCACGGTGATCGGCAGCGGCGTCGTGAACGACGCACGTGCCAGTTGTCTGATCGCTTCGAGCGACAAGTAGTTGCCGCCCTTCATGTCGTAGATGCCGGGGCCATAGCACTTGTCGCCTTCGCGCCGCCATTTCAGCTTCTCGATGGTGCCGACCGGATGCACGGTGTCCATATGTCCCGCGATCAGGATGCCAGGCTGACCTTGCTTCGGATGCGGAAAGCGGGCGCGCACGCAGCCGGCAAAGCCCTGGCGCCCGGCGATGCGTTCGATGGTCGCACCCATGATCGCCATCTCCCGCGCTGCGATATCGAGCATGCGCTCGACCGCCGCAGCGTCCCAGGTTGGGCTCTCGCACTCGACCCAGCCACGCAGGCCCTGCAGCATTGCGTCGGAATCAAAGGGGAGATTGGCTGGGTTCATGGTTTTTCTCGCTTGTTGTTCTGACCGCGCCTCGCATCGCGCGCGCCTACGAAAATCTCAGGCGATGATTTTGTAAAGCCAAAATGCAGCGGCCCACGAAATTCGTTTGTGTACGTCCGATCGCGACCAAAACCGGATTGACGCGCTCAGGACTTGATGCAAGTCTCGATTTCGCAAGCCATACAGCGTGTTAGTTCGCCTAAATAACGAACCACATGCATAACGAATAAGCCGGCTTTGACCACTTTCACGTCAGGAGAGATTGCATGTTCCGTAGCTCGCGTTGGAAGCATTACACGATAGCGGCGGCGCTGTCGGCGCTCGCGCTGTCGTCTGCGCCGCAGGCGATGGCCGCGGAGAAGACCATCACCGCGGTGATGCATTCGGATCTGCGCATCATCGATCCGATCCTGACCACCGCCTATATTACGCGCGACCACGGCTACATGATCTACGACACGCTGCTGGCGACCGACGCCAACTTCAAGGTCCAGCCGCAGATGGCGGACTGGAAGGTGTCCGACGACAAGCTCACCTACACATTCACGCTGCGCGACGGCTTGAAGTGGCATGACGGTACGCCCGTGACCGCTGAAGACTGCGTTGCTTCGCTGAAGCGCTGGGCCAAGGTCGACGGCATGGGCCAGAAGCTGATGGACTTCACCGCCAGCCTCGAGGCCACCGATGCCAAGACGATCACGCTGAAGCTGAAGGAACCCTACGGCCTCGTTCTGGATTCGATCGCCAAGCCGTCGTCGCGCGTTGCCTTCATGATGCCGAAGCGTCTCGCCGAGACGCCGCCGGACAAGCCGATTCCGGAGCAGATCGGCTCCGGCCCCTTCAAGTTCGTCCAGGCCGAATTCCAGCCGGGCGTGAAGGCGGTGTACGTCAAGAACAAGGATTACGTGCCGCGCAAGGAGCCGGCGAGCTGGACCGCGGGCGGCAAGGTCGTGAAGGTTGACCGCGTCGAGTGGCTGACGATGTCGGACGCTCAGACGGCGATCAACGCGCTGCAGTCGGGCGACATCGATTTCATGGAAAACCCGTCGTTCGAGATGTTGCCGATTCTCGAAAGCAACCCGGACCTCAAGGTCGAGACGCTGAACAAGTTCGGCTTCCAGACCCTCGGCCGCATGAACTTCCTCCATCCGCCCTTTGACAACGTCAAGGTTCGTCGCGCTGCGCTGCTGGCCATCAACCAGAAGGAGGTGCTCGATGCGCTGGTCGGCAATTCGAAATACTACAAGACCTGTGTCGCGTTCTTCATCTGCGACACGCCGTTCGCGACCGATGCCGGTGGTGAGACGCTGTTGAAGGGTGGCGACATGGCCGCGGCGAAGAAGGCGCTCGCCGAGTCCGGTTACGATGGTACGCCCGTCGTGATCATGGCGCCGGGGGACGTCACCACGCTCAAGGCTCAGCCGGTGGTCGTCGCCCAGCAATTGCGGGAGGCGGGCTTCAAGGTCGACCTGCAGGCGACCGACTGGCAGACCGTCGTCAGCCGGCGCGCCAGCCAGAAGCCTCCGAAGGAGGGCGGCTGGAACATGTTCTTCACCAACTGGGTCAGCGCCGACGTCTCCAATCCGATCACCAACCTATCGATCGGCGGACAGGGCAAGAATGGCGGGTGGTTCGGCTGGGCCGAAGACGCCAAGATCGAACAGCTGAAAGACGCCTTTGTTCGTGCGCCCTCGCTCGACGAGCAGAAGAAGATCGCAGCCGATATCCAGAAGGAAGCCTACGATCAAGTCATCTACATTCCGCTCGGCCAGTATCAGGCGCCCAGCGTGTGGCGGAAGTCGCTGACCGGTGTGCTTGACGGCCCGGCGACGCCGATCTTCTGGAACATCGACAAGTCGGAGTAGGGTGGGAGTCCTGCTCGAGGAAGACGAAATGGCCGGGCTTGCCCGGCCATTTCTCGTTTCTCGTCGTCCGCGTCAGCACCGGCTCTCCTGTACGGCGTAACGGGACGAGGTGATGCAAGCATTGCGATACCGCGCGCTCTCATGTCGCAGGCGATCTTGCGCATTTGGTTGGCATGCCGGCTCTTGCCCGGGGTCGTTTGCTACATCTCAGGGTTGTTTACTTGTAAGCCTCGTGTCAGGTTCGGGCCGTAATTTGAATGCACGCTTTTGTGCATATCGCAACGGGTCCATGGCCGAAGACGAGATCAAGCCTGCGCCGACCGGCGCGCAACGGCCGATGCCGACCCCGCAGCGGCGCGCCGCTGCGCGTCGCCGGGTCCTCAAGTCCGGGGCGATCGAGTTCGGCAGCGAAGCGATTCCATGCACGGTCCGCAGCCTCTCGGCCGAGGGGGCCGGCATCGAGGTCAACTCGCCGCTCTGGTTTCCCGACCGATTCGTCCTCGCTGTCGATGGCGAGCGGCACGAGTGCAGGGTCGTGTGGAAGAAGGAGAGGCGCGTCGGACTCGTGTTCGATTGACGCAGGTCTCGATCGGAGACGGCCCACTTTCGCCCGTTGCGCATCGGCGAGGCGCCCGTCACTCACGTCGCTGCGAGAGAATGATCAGGCTGCCCCGCCATAGCTTGCGAAGCGAGCGAAGGCTGGTGCGGGCGGTGGGACTCGAACCCACACGACGTTGCCATCGAGGGATTTTAAGTCCCTTGCGTCTACCAATTCCGCCACGTCCGCGTTGCGCCAAGCGCGCCGATTTCTAGCGCGTTTGGTGCCGGAGTGGAATTGCCATTATCCAGTGTGAACAGGCGCGCTTTCAATGGTTTAGCGCGGCGGCCCGCAATACCATTTGCGTTGCAAGCGCATCACGGGATAAGGCAGTGCGCTGCCCCGAAGAAGCCTCAATCCGGACACTGGCGGCTGCTTTAGGCAATCTCAACACTGTCTGGACTAAGAAAGCCGCATGCCCGTTCGCTCTTCACGCCGCCGAAGCCTGTCGCGTGCGGCTCTCGTCGTTGCGCTGCTCGCCCTGGCCGCGGGCGCATCAGGCTGTGCGCAGGTCGGCGACTCCATGTCCTCGGCGTTTGCCGATCCCGCAAAATACGAGCTCTACGATTGCAAGCAACTCGAGACCGAACGAAAGGGCCTTGCGAACCGCGCCGCGGAGCAGGAAGGGTTGATGGCAAAAGCGCGGACCGGCGTCGGCGGTGCGGTGATATCGGAAATGGCCTATCGCAACGAACTGATTGCGATCCATGGCCAGCAGAAATTTGCCGAAGAAGCCTGGCGCAAGGGCAAGTGTCATGAAACGCCGCCGGCTACCCCAGCCGCGACACCGACGCCGGCGCCGACACCCGCCGCAAAGGGTTCGCGGTCGCGTTCAGGCCTCCGTTAGAGCGTTTTCGAGCAAAGCGGACCTGAAGGGGGGCCAGGCGCACACCTCACGCGCGCCAGTCGTAGATCCAGTCCTGTCGTGTCAGCATGCGCTGCGGTCCGATGGCGCGGATGGCGAGATCGCGTGCCAGCGCAGCCGGCCCGCTCAGATGATAGATGCGTCCCTGCTGTCGCGCCAGGCGCTGCACCTTCAAGACGCGCGCACGCCGCATCCGTGCGTAGCGCGTCAGCGCGGCGGGAATGCCTGAGACGTTTTCGCCGGTGCTGTCGCTCAGGGTCTTTGCGAGCACGGCGGCGTCCTCGATCGCCATGCCCGCACCCTGTGCCGCGAACGGCAGCATCGCATGCGCGGCATCACCGAGCAGCGCCACCGCGCCTTCATTCCAGTGGCCGAGATCGGGCAGCGTGAACAGCGCCCATTTGCGCCAGCCGTCGACTGCACCGACCAGCATCCGCGCTGTCGCAGGCCAGCGCGAAGTGGCGAAGGCGTCCTTGATCTCGTTGGTGTCGCCGGGCGCGCTCCAGCCCGGCCGGTTCCATATGCCGGAGACGATCGCGACCACATTGATCTGACGTCCCGCCGAGATCGGATAGGTGACGAGATGCGCGTTCGATCCCATCCAGAGCCGCACACGCGGCGCGGTGTATTCGCGCGGCAGCGCGGTTGCCTCCAGCGTGCCGCGCCATGCGATCAGGCCGGAGAATTGCGGCTGCACATCGGGGAACAGATGTCCGCGCACCGACGACCAGATGCCATCGGCGCCGATCAGTGCAACCGCCAATTCCTGCTGCCGTGCATTGCCGCGCCGCTGCACCACCGTAAGCCCCCTGGCATGCCTGGCCACGTCCTCGAACTGACAGCCGAGGCGGAGATCGATGTCGGGATGGTCGTTGACTGCGGCTTGCAGCGCGGCCTGCAGGTCGGCGCGATGGATCACCCAATACGGTGCGCCGGCTCGGAACGAAGCGGCCTCACCGAGCGGCATCCGCACGATCTCGCCGCCGGCCCGCGCGCTCATGACGTTGACGGATTCGGGTGTCACCGCGCGCGGTGCAAGGCGCTCCTTGAGCCCGAGTTCCACCAGGATCCGGCTGGCGTTTGGGGAGAGCTGGATGCCGGCGCCGGCTTCCTCGAGCCGCTCGGCCTTCTCCAGCACCACGACGCGAAAACCTTGCGCCGCCAGCGTCAGCGACGCCGTCAGTCCTCCGATTCCGGCGCCTGCTACGATGACGGTTCGCGTCAGCGCCACGGAGCGGTCAGGCGACCTTGTCCTTCAGCACGCATTCGGGAGGGCGTGCCTCACCAGGACCGAGGTCGGGTGCGAAGCGATAGAGCGTCGAGCAATACGGGCAGATGATCTCGTTGTCGTTGCCGAGGTCGAGGAACACGTGCGGATGGTCGAACGGCGGGNTGGCGCCCACGCACATAAATTCCTGCGAGCCGATCTCGATCACCGAGACACCGGCATCGTTATGGAAGTGCGGGACGACGTGGTCGGACATATTCTCACCTTGGATGGCAACGACGGGCGGACGCAATCGGTAGCATACAGCACCGCGAATGCCGCGCACCATACTGGCGGGAACTGTTGATTCCTAGAGCCCCGACCGCGCATCTGCTCATGCAAATTCGACACAATCTTGTCGTCCCAGAGAAGCCCTCCTTTGGTCGGAGCCGTTGTGTCGCAAAAACGGCACACTATGTCCAAGGCGAATTAAACTAGAGGTTTTTGCGCGGAATGAACCGGATGCGTCTCAGCTTCGCGGTGGCTGGCATGGCAGCAAGCGCTGCGCTGGGCGCGGCGGTCTGGCCGCATGCCCGCGATGCCGGCGTGGTGCTGGGAGCGCAGAACGATCCCGCGGCGCTCGCCGATATCAGGCTCAATTCCGTCCTGCGGAGCAATCCGGCATTGCTCTCGGAGAACATCGAGACCGCGCTTGCGTCTGAGGATGCCGATCTCGCGGCGAGCTTTGTCGCGCTCGCGCATGAGAAGAACATCGCGCTCAGTGACGATCTCACAAAGCGCGTCGACGATGCGGTCGCCGAGCAAAATTCCACCACGCATTTTGCCAAGGGGTTCGCCACCGGCCTCGTGACCGGCAGTGCCGACGACGTTGCGAGCCTGTCCGGCACGGTCGCGGGTGATCTCTTCGTGTTCGGCGATGTCAGAGATGTCGTGCGCGAGGGCAAGCACCTTGCGATGGGCGAGGATACGGACCGTCTCGTGCTGGGGCTCGCTGCAGCGGGGCTCGCGGTCACGGCCGCGACCTACGTTTCGGCCGGCGGCGTCGGACCGCTGCGTGCCGGGCTGACGCTGGTCAAGGATACGCGCAAGGCCGGGCGGTTGAGCGAAGGGCTGGTCGAGTGGGCCGGGCGCTCGACGCGCGACGTCGTCGACGGACCGGCGCTGCGCGAGGCAGTTGCGTCCGGCTCGGTATTTCGGCCGACGGAAACCGCGAGCGCGATCCGCACTGCGTTCCGTGCCGAAAAGGCCGGCGCGCTGGTTCGCGTCGCCAAGGATGTCGGACGCATCGGTGAAGCGGCCGGCGTCCGCGCTGCGCGGGACTCGCTGAAGGTCGCGGAGAATCCGAAGGAGCTCGCGCGCGCGGCCCGGATTGCGGAAGCGAAGGGCGGCCAGACCCGTGCGATCCTGAAACTGCTCGGCCGCGGCGCGCTGTTGCTCGCGGTCGGAACATTCAACCTGACGATGTGGCTGTTCGGTGCGCTGCTCACGCTGTTCGGCTTCCTGTCGTCGATCAAGGCCACCACCGAACGGGCCACCGCGTCGTGGCTCAGGCGGAGCAAGGCGCGCCGCCTGCAGCGGCAGGTGGCGGGCCAGGTTGCGCTGGCGGGTCCTGCCGCCCAGGGCTAAGCTCGCGATCGCCTGTCGATCGCCCAATCCCAATCCCCAAAAGCAACGGAATGGATGATGCCGAGTTTTCACCACGGCGATGTTGAAATTGCCTATCTCGACGAAGGCGAGGGCGACCCGATCGTGCTCGTGCACGGCTTTGCGTCGAGCAAGAACGTCAACTGGATCTATCCGACCTGGGTGTCCGAACTGGTCAAGGCCGGCCGGCGCGTCATCGCGCTCGACAATCGCGGCCACGGCGAATCCACCAAGCTCTACGATCCCGCACAGTACGAGATCGCGATCATGGCGAGCGACGTGATCGCGCTGATGGATCATCTCGGGATCGCGCGCGCCGACGTCATGGGCTATTCGCTGGGCTCGCGGATGACCGCAATCCTGGCGCGTGAACATCCCGAGCGACTGCGCTCGGCGATCCTCGGCGGCATCGGCGTCGGACTGATCGAGGGCGGTGGCCCCGGCGAGAATGTTGCGCTCGCACTGGAAGCACCGTCGTTCGACGATGTCACCGATCCGGTCGGCCGAACCTTCCGCGCCTTTGCCGACCAGACCCGTTCCGATCGCCGCGCGCTCGCGGCCTGCCTGCGCGGATCGCGCGGCCTGATGACGCGTGCGGAAGCCGCCGGCATTCGTGTGCCGGTCTTGATTGCCGTGGGCAGCAAGGACGAGATCGCCGGCTCGGCGGTGGCACTCGGCAAGATCATTCCGGGCGCGGAGGTGCTCGATATCCCGAACCGGGATCACATGCGGGCGGTCGGCGACAAGGTCTACAAGACGGGCGTCGCCGACTTCCTCTCACGGCGAGCTTAGCTCGTCGCGATCACGATCGCCCAACAACCGTGCGGCTGCGATCAACACCACGAAGGTGGCGATCCAGACCAGGCGTGCGCCGTAGCGATCGTGCGGGCCGGAGATCACGCCGCAGATGACAGCGTTGCCGAGCAAGGCCAGCGTGACGGTGCCTGCGAGCAGGGTGAGATCGTCGCGCCGTCGCCGCCACACGCCGTAGCCGAACAGGATCGCGACGATGACCATCGAGCCCAGCGCGACCGGCACGTGGACGCGGTTGATGGCGGTGAAATCGAGGTGCCAGCGCTGCTGGCGCGCTGCGCGCATCGGCGCGACCTGCGATGGAATATAGCGCTCGATGATGCCGTAGGTATGCGGTATCCAGCCGTTGGTGCCTTCGCCGGTCGCGACATGCACAAGCTGGTCCCCGGTCGCGGCAAGCGCCGCCTTGGCTTGCCATGCCGGATACTCGGCGAGCGACCGCACCACGATGTGGCCCATCTCGTCGTTCAGGCCCTCGAAGCGTCCGAGCTTGTCGAACATGCTGTGGCCCCACAGGAAGTCATCGGCCGTCGGCGGCAGCTCGTTGCGATAGGGGCAGAGCTTCAGGTTCTCCTTCGCGCAATGGTCCCGCAGATACTGCGCGACGATGCCGTCCTGCATCATGCGGCCGAAGGCGACGCCGTAGCCGCCGGGCGTCCAGGCGAGTTGCCCCGAGAGCGCGAAATTCGCTGCCAGCAACATCGCGGCGCCCGCAACGATGGTCAGGCTGCCCTGCAGCAGGCTAATGGCCGGGATGCGTTTGCCGAGGAACGGGCGCACCATCCAGCCGACGCAACACAGGCCGAGCAGAACCGCGAGCGTCGCGCTGTGGGTGGCGCCCGAGAATGCGATGAAGGCGAACAGCGCACATTTTTCCAGCGTCGCGATCTTTCCGCCATGCAGGACGAGGATGAACAATGCGAGGATCGACAGGCCGGCAAAGATGTCCGTCAGCAGCATGCTGGCGAGCCAGGGCAGCGCGGTGGTCAGGATCAGCGCGAGACTGATCGGGACCAGCCGGACCGTCCGGGCGAGGCCAAACACCCGCAGCGTCAATTGCAGGATCCACAGCGTTGCCAGCGCCTGGATGCCGAGATTGAGCCAGAAGCTCGACCTCTCACCGAGGTGCAGGTAGATGCCGAACACGGTGGATCGGCTCGGCACCAGATACCCCTCGTACCAGCGGGCCAGATAGCCGCCGGTATCCCATTGGAGCAGCGGGTAGCCGTTCCAGAAGGCGGGCGCGAGCAGCAACAGGGGAATGGCAATGGTGGCGACCCAGACCGACCGAGTCTCGGTCAGGCGCGCGCGTAAGATCTGCGTATTGATGATGTATCCCCCCGTATTGGGGCCGACCATGCCCAAATCTGCGGTAGGGAAGAAATCCGCCAATAGTTGCAGAAGCACGGCTTGATTTCGGCAAAATCCCGACCACTTGCCCTAAACGGCCGCCGAGGGGCGTTCGGCCGGGGTTTACCCTACCGAGCCGTCCCGGGACGGGCTGGATACACCGTGCTATAACGCGCAACCGAACAACCGTATTGCGAGAGCGGTCCATGGCAGTTCATCAGGTCAATCAGCAGGGCGGGAAGCTGGCGGCGCTCGATCCGATATGGGATCGCGTGCGCGGCGAGGCTGAAGACATCGTGCGGCGCGAGCCCGAGCTTGCGTCCTTCATCTATTCGACCGTGCTCCATCACGAACGCCTGGAAGACTCGGTGGTGCATCGGCTGGCCGGGCGGCTCGATCATGCGGCATTGTCCGGCGACCTGATCCGCCAGACCTATGACGAGGCGCTGCGCGACACGCCAGATCTCGGCAATGCCTTCCGCGCCGACCTCGTCGCCGTCTATGACCGCGATCCCGCGACCTCGCGCTTCATCGATCCCTTGCTCTACTTCAAGGGCTTCCACGCGCTGCAGACCCACCGTCTCGCGCACTGGCTCTATCAGAAGGGCCGCAAGGATTTTGCCTATTATCTGCAGAGCCGCTCTTCGGCGGTGTTTCAGACCGACATCAACCCGGCCGCACGGATCGGCCGCGGCATCTTCCTCGATCACGCCACGGGCTTCGTCTGCGGCGAGACCGCCGTCATCGAGGACGATGTTTCGATCCTGCACGGCGTGACGCTCGGCGGCACCGGCAAGGAGAACGAGGATCGTCACCCGAAGATCCGCCACGGTGTCTTGATCGGCGCTGGCGCCAAGATCCTCGGCAATATCGAGATCGGTCATTGCGCGCGCATCGCGGCCGGCTCTGTCGTGGTCAAGCCGGTGCCGCACAACGTCACCGTCGCCGGCGTGCCTGCAAAGATCGTCGGCGAGGCCGGCTGCGCCGAGCCGTCGCGCACGATGGACCAGATGCTCAACGCGACTGGCCTTTGATTTCGTTCGTTTTCTGACGGCGACGCGTTTTCAGAGAAATATCGCGGCGCCGGAGCCTGAAAAGGCTCTGGCGATCTCTGGCATCTCGTCCTAAAACTCCCCGGAAAATCACCGACACGATTGGAGACTGCCGTGGACGTTCAGGAAGTCAGGAAGCTCGACGCCTATCTCAAACGCGTATTCGGCAATCCCAAGATCCGCGTGGTGCCGCGGCCGAAGAAGGACGACTCCGCCGAGGTCTATGTCGGCGAAGAATTCATCGGCGTGCTGTTCGTCGATGACGAGGATGACGATCGCTCGTTCCAGTTCCAGATGGCGATTCTGGAAGAGGACCTGAGCGAGTAGGGGCTCGGCGCGGAGCCGCAGGGTGGGCAGAGCGAAGCGTGCCCACCGTCGCGGGCGAAGTCGGAATGGTGGGCTCGGCGCTGTGCGCCTTGGCCCCCTACGAAATCTTCAAACGTTGTGACGCCAGATTATCCCTTCGCGCTGTGCATCTGCGCGGAAAGGCGATCCATTGCGGTGGCGATATCGCGCCATTGCACAAGCCAGCTGCGCGGAAAGCGGAAGGTGAGGTCGGCGCCCTCGATGCGCCGCTCGCTCAGGCACATGCCTGGCGTGGTGGTGTCACGCGTGCAGCGCGCAGTCAGTGCCGGTTCACTCGCGGTGAACAGATCCTCGCCGCCATAGGGCGAGCCATTGCGAAATGCGCGCCTGGTCAAGCCGTCGTCAGTGGTTGCCGCGTCTTCCAGATAGTGCGGATAGATCGTGCGCAGCCGCATGTCGGGCGCAAGTGAATCGTGATGCGCTGCGATCGACACGAATATGCGGTCGATCGGCTGCACCTTGTCCTCGATCGTGTCGGCACTGTAGTGCTTCGGTACGCCCGGCGCGATGAGCGAAGGATAGAGGAAGTCGAGGTCGACACGCTCCTGCGGCCCGGAATGGCGCTGGATCTTCATGCGCACTGCCAATGTCGGCACGTTGAACAGTGTGCCGCCGACGCTGACCGGCAGCCGCGACGGGTCGCTCGGCGGTGCGGTCGTGTAGGTCGGCCACAACAGGTAGGCGACCAGTGCGATCGCAACTGCCGCAATGACCGCGGAAAGGATGATCGGGAGCAGATGCGCGCGCGGATTGCGCCGCGTATCGCGTGCGAGATGCTGGGCCGTCGAAAGAAGCGTCATGAACGAGGTATCGGATCAGATCAGGGCCGAATCAGTTAGCGAATATGCCACGGAGCGCGGCGAATTCCCGCACGATTCCAATGCAATCCGCATCAGACGCGCGATGCGCGACGGCGCGATCGATTTCGCGTATTAACCTTTTCTTAAGGATGATGTGGCGGCCGGTCGGTAATTTTGCGAAGCAGGGCGACCGTCTGTTGCGTAGCGGAAGTCCGATGTCGCCCGATACCCTGAATTCCCTGTTCTCGCTTTGCATAGGTTTCGCCCTCGCGGGCGCGCTGGCCAACGGCTATCAGATGATGGCCGAGCGCCCGGCCGGGTTCGGCCTGCTGCAGCAAGGGGTGGCGCCGAAGACTTTCGCCGCGGTGCCGTTCCTCGTCTTCGCCGCGCCTTTCATCATCATGCGCAACACGCTGCGCGGGACGCGTATCGAGCGCCGTCGCTTCGAATTCGTGATGATGGCAACGGTCATCGCGGGCTTCTGGAGCCTGATGTCCGGTACCTTCTTCCTGATGACACTGCGTGCGGCGGGCCTGCTCGCCTGACCTGATCGCGGTCCCTCTCGCTTGAAACCACGTCGGCCGCTGTGCCAAGGTCGCTCCGACCTGCGCTTCGGTTCTGATTGAATCAGAACCGAAGCTCTGCATTCTCATTTCGACGCGTTTTCTTCGCGCGAACCGGCGTTCGGTTCGCTCGAAAGCGCTCCAAGGAGACCTTCATGGCGATCTACGAGCTCGATGGGCAGGCGCCCGATCTTCCCGCCGACGGCAGCTACTTCATCGCGGATACTGCCGTTGTGATCGGCAAGGTGCGGCTCAAGCGCTCGGCGAGCGTCTGGTTCGGCGCCGTGCTGCGCGGCGACAATGAGTGGATCGAGATTGGCGAAGGCTCCAACGTCCAGGACAACTCGACCCTTCACGTCGATCCCGGCTTTCCGCTGACCATCGGCAAGGACGTGACCATTGGCCACAACGCGATCGTGCATGGCTGCACGCTGGAAGACGGCGTGCTGATCGGGATGGGATCGATCGTGATGAACGGTGCGCGGATCCGGCGCGGCAGCGTCGTCGGCGCCGGTTCTGTCATCACCGAGGGCAAGGAGTTTCCGGAATACTCCCTGATCATCGGCGCGCCGGCGCGGGTGGTCCGCACGCTCGACGCCGCGCAGATCGAGAACTTGTCGAGGCCGGCCAAATCCTATGCCATCAGAGGCCCGCAGTACAAAGCCGGGCTGAAGAAGATCGGCTGAAGCCGGGTCAGCTCTTCCGTGCTCGCTTGCGCGCGCCCTGCGACGCCGCGGGGCTTGGCTTCGCAGCATCCTGCAGCCGAGCGCTCTTGCGCAGCGCGTCCTTCAGGTCGATCGGGATACCGTGCTTCTTGAGCAGGTCGGTGAATGCCTCGTCGGCGAGCTCCTGAAGGGTTGCCATTCGGTCGCGTCCAAGCTGCTTCAGCTTGTCGAATGTATCGTCGTCGAACTCGATCAGCTTGCGCAAAACCGCATTGCTCCAATGCCTGTCGGAACTGCCGCCTTGCGGAATCGTTGACATCGGCAAGGAGAATTTCCATGCGCAAATTATCCGCCATCACCACACTCGCGACAATCGCAATTCTGCTGGCCTCTCCCGCGACCTTCGCGCAAACGACCGGACAAGGTGCCGGCAGTCCGTCAACCGGCACGACACCTCAGCACCTCGCATCACCCCCGCCGCGCGGCACCAACAGCGCGGGCACTGCACAATCCTCAGGAGGCAGGCTGAACACCGGCGAGGGCGTTACGACCGGTTCGGCAAGCTCAGAGAGCGTCGACCAGGTCATCGCCAACGAGAACCGATCGATCGACCAGCGATTGAAAGGCATTTGCCGCGGCTGTTAGCGATTAACGATTCTGACGCCGCCGCTTCGATGAACGCCGGTCGCGCAGAAGTGAGTGCGACATGATGCGCCCGTCGAAGTCTTGATCCTACATTGGGTTTGTAGGATTCGAACGCTGGGACGCGTCCGACGTACTTTAGACAGGAGTAACGAGTGATGTTGCGCAAAACGATGATTGCCTTGATGGCGATGGCCTCAGTCAGCTTGCTCTGGGTCGACACCGCATCGGCGCGGGGCTTTGGTGGCGGTGGCGGCTTCCACGGAGGTGGCGGAGGCTTTCATGGCGGCGGCTTCCACGGTGGTGGGTTTGGTGGTTTCCGTGGCGGCGGCGTGGGCTTCCGCGCCGGCGGATTCGGCGGTGGCTTTCGATCCGCGGCGATCGCCGGCCCAGCATTCCGTGGCGGATGGGCGGGGCGCGGTTGGCACGGTGGCTGGCGCCATCGCGGCTGGGGTTGGGGTTTCCCGCTCGCTGCGGCCGCGATCGGCTTTGGAGCGGGCTATGGCGCCTACGATTACTACAACGACTACTACGATAACCCGTACTACGCGGGCTATGGCTACAACGACGACGACTACTACTACGGCGGCAGCGGTTGCTACGTCGTCCGTCGTGGCATGATGACGCCGTTTGGCTGGCAGGTCCGGTCTGTGCAGATATGCGACTGACCGCAACGAGCGGCGCATGGCCGGCTGATCGCCTGGCGGGTCGTTCGCAGTGATTGTTACGGCCTCGGTATCGGCATGCCGAGGCCGTCTTGTTGGTGCCGCGCGCTGGTACGCGGCTTGCTTCGTGTTGTGTCAGTTTCTGCGTGGACGCGTTGCGAAACAAAGGCTGCTGCTCCGGTCGGAGCGGGGCCTCAGAGGACATGAGTGATGCTGACAATTCCTGATCTGACATTGCTGTTCATGGGCATTGTCTTCAGCCTGGCAATCGCCCTGATTTGGATGCTCTACGAGCTCGAGCCGAAGCTCGCGCGGTTGAGGCTGAGGCGCGATCGTGTCTCGCGCGATCGCATCGCGTAAGGGCGCCATCGAGCAGGCTGACCGACGACATGTGCCGCGGCGTTCGGCAAGCTCCAACACGTGCGCAACGAGGCTTGTGCGCGACGGTTGGGGGCAAAAAAACAAGGCCGTCGACGCAGTATACCGTCAACGACCTTGCCAGCCCCGGATATTGAAATCGGCTCACGCCATCCGGTGAATGAAGGATGCCTTGGATTCGAGGTCCGATATGTGAGCCAGTTCACAAAGTCGGGATTAATTCACGTTACCGGGCGCTTGGCGGGGGTATTTGGACTAGCAAAATCGGCAAAAACGACGGTTTTCGGGGCTTTTTTGCCGCTTTCGGGGCGATCGGTCTAATGTCGCGCTGCTTTGGAGGCTGCGGTAGCGCCTGCCCGGATGGCTCCCGGCTCCGCCGGGATCAGCTGCGCGACCCGCCGCGCTTGCGGTGCGCCGTCCGCGAACGCTTGCGCGGTGACGGATCGGCTGTCGGCTGCTCGCTGGCCTGCGAACTTGCGAAGGATTGGCGCAGGCTCTCGACCGCTTCGGTCAGCGCCGTGACCTGGTCGGACAGCTTCTTGGTGTCGGCCTGCTGTGCGGCGATCTGCCGGCGCATGGTCTGCACGTCATCCTGCATCGCCTGCAACTGATCGATCGATTCCTGCTGGGTCACCTCAAGCCCCTTGGTTTTTTCCGCCAAGGCTTCGGACATCTGGGCGGTGCGGGCCTGCAGCTGACGGGCGGCGACCACCCGATCCGACTCGGGCGGATTGCCGAAGGCGCGCCACAGTCCGATCGAGCCGAACCCGAATAGCACGAGCACAAGCGCTGCCGCGCCGATCGCGATCGGCTGGACGCCGACGCCGCTACGGGACTGCGAATCCTGGGGGGCAAGATCGATCATGCGACCAGAACCGGACATCAATTGAATGGTTTCGCATAGCACAACCTTGGCGGAGCTAAAACCGGGGATTCCGACGGGGCTGGCGAGGGTTGGCGGAAATTGTCGCTATTGTCGTGATTTCGCGTCAAATCGGAGCTGTCTGTTGCAATGCGCAAAATGCAGGTCGGCAAATGGCGATAGCGCCCCGACGGCAGCTCGTCGTGCTAACAGCAGCGGCATCAGGCGGTCCGGTCGACCGGCGGAAGGCATGGAATGGCATTCGCGATCAAGGCCGAGATACGTAATCCTGGGGCGAAAACGTTCGCGTTCCCAGCCCAAAAGACCATGTATGGCGGCAAGCGCATCGCCGCCGGTGACGTTGTATTCCTGTTCGCGAGCGAGAACGAAGGCGGGCAGGGCCTGATCGCGCGAGCGGTCGTCACGTCGGCCGAGGCGGTCGCACGGAAGCCCGGCATCCTCAGGCAAACGCCGCGCGTCAGCATTGCCGTCAAGCGCGTGGCACTGGCAAAGCATCGCCTCGGGCGGGCCGAGCTCAAGGGACACGCCGACTGGAACGACGGCCGGCCCGAGACCGAGCTCAACTTCAAGTTCTACCGCCAGGCCACCAACAAGATCGTCGGCCTTTCGGACGATGCGGCGGCCTATCTCGACGGCTTTTTCTAGCGGCCCGATCGTAGCGAACGCCGGCACCGGGTGCGGATGAGGCGATCCAGAACGTGATGACCAGGCTCGACTGGGAGCACAAGGGCATCATCCCGATGCACGCCCCTCGGAAGCGCACTGCACGGGCGAGTGGCCCAACGGATCGGCAAGGATGGCGGCGATCGGGCGCTTTCGCAGCAGCACTTTTCCGGGCAGCTCAATCAGGCGGTACGTGATCGATGCCAATCCAACGACTGCGAAGAAGAAACCGAGCAGGAAAAGCACGGTGTCATAGGGCATCTGGATGACAAACGCGACAGATGCCAGATGCACGGCCAGTTGAAGTGGAAAGTGCACGAGATAGATGGAGTAGGAAATGGTGCCGAGATAGACCAGCGGGGGCAGCAGCAAAACCCACCGAACCACCCTGCCATGGATCGCACCGATGATCAGGGCCGGGAAGCCTATGGCCACGACTGCAAGGTGGAGTAGTCCGGCCAATTCACTCTGCTCGCTGTAGAAGAGAAATCCGAAAGCGGCGGCGATGGCAAGTCCATCGGCAAGGCCGCGATCCAGGTTGATCCGCAACAGCCAGCGCGAATGCACATGATGCAGCGCTAGTCCGCAGCAGAAGCCGAGAATGGTCCGGAAGATGTCATTGGTGGGTCCTGGCGCGGTCGCATCGTCGATCAGACCACCTTTCAGGATGACGACAAGCAACACCGCGAATAACGCGAACAGCCCCGCGCGGGCAATGTTACGCGGAAGCGCGATGGCCGCCAGGAACAGAACGTTGACGACGAACTCGGTCGAGATCGACCAGGACGGTCCGTTGAATGAATGCCCTCGCTCGAGCCCCGTTCGATTGAGCATCAGAAGGTTCAACACGAAATCATACGTGTCGTTGAACTGATATACGAACGGCGGCGAGGTCAGACGATTGACCAGTAACCATTGCATGACGGCCACGACGCAAAGCATCGCGAAATGCAACGGATACATTCGGGAAATTCGATCGCGAACGTTGTTCGCAAACGTCGCTCTGCGCTGGTCGTTCCAATACGCGCGGGCAAGCACAAAGCCGGACAACACGAAGAAGAAGTCAACGAGAAGCTCTCCGTGGTGATAAAAAGGCGCCATAAGCGACGGAAGCGGAGCGGCGCCGAAATGGCTCGTATAGTGCCATCCGACAACACCGATCGCCGCAAGCGCTCGTAGACTATCCAACTCATGCAAACGAGTTGGTTCCCGGCTCTCGGAGAGCCCTGACTTGTCGCCCACAGATTCAACCATTCGCGCTTGGCCTTCCAGCGGAGGGAACGTGCACAGCGAGGTTGCGGAGGCCGGCGTGTCGACCTCCGGGAAGTGGCCGGTCCCTACGCCGAAATGTTTGTTGGCGTACCGCCGACGCGCTTCGTCGCTGCGAAACGTCGTTGAGATTTTCCAGGCTCTCGAAGTGTCGCCGACCCAGCATGCTTGCCGATACGGTGATTCACAATACGACCTTGCCGCAACATCGATAATTTGGTGTACCGAGGATTAACTGCTCGTCCTGGGTGTGTCGGGCGATAAGTCGGCGCTCTCGGCAAGAGCCGGCCGGTGCCAAGCGCGGCGACCGTCAGCGCGTTTCGGGTACTTGCCTTTGGTGTCTGATGTGCTACTGATATGTCAGATAGACAAAGACAGGGAGGGCCTGCGATGGAGTTGGCCGCGACCGGGATGACGGAACGCCAGCGCAAATATCGCGCGACCTACCGCGAGCGCGTGGCCGGCTGGTACAATGGCTGGCTGCATGTGGTGCTGATCTACACGATCGGCTTCACGGCGCTTTACGTCTATCTCGCCAATCTGCACGACGTGCGCTGGTGGGAATACGTCACCATTCCCGTGGTCTTCCTGATCGCAAATTTCTTTGAATGGGCGGTGCATCGCTTCGTCATGCATCGGCCGTCGAACGTGCCGGTGCTGCGCGCGATCTACAATCGCCACACGCTGATGCACCACCAGTTCTTCACCGAGCAGGAGATGCGCTTTGCTGATCACTACGACTGGCGCGTGACGTTCTTCCCGCCCTATGCGCTCGTGGTGTTCACGCTGATGTCGATCCCGCCGGCCATCATCGCGGGTCTCGTGATCTCGGCGAATACAGGCTGGCTGCTGATCACCACCACGACCTCGATGTACCTGATCTACGAGTTCATGCATTTCTGCTGCCACGTCGAGGAAAGCGCGTTTGTGCGCAACACGCCGTTCGTCAACACCATCCGCCGACATCATACCGCGCATCACAACCAGTCGATCATGATGGAGCGGAACATGAACCTGACATTCCCCGTGATGGATTACCTGTTCGGCACCTCCGACCTCAATCGCGGTCTGCTCGGCCACATCTTCAATGGTTACAGCACGCGCTACGTGAAGACCGACATGCGCCGCACGGCGCGGACCCCGCGCGTCGGCGGCGTCGCCGCTCCCGCCGAGTAGCACGTCGGAGGAAGCCCATGATGCAGCTTGAACCAAATCTCGGCGCGCTCGCCTGGTTCTGCCTGTTGTGGAGCGCCTGCTGTATCAGCTTCCTGCAGTTGGTCGGAATGTATCCGCTGCAGCGACGCTCCGCCGCGGCGGTCATCGCGGCGACGCTGCTGTGGATTGCGCTGGCTGCCGGGACGATCAAATTTGCCGCGGTCGAATTGCGCTGGAGCACGATCGTCGTGGTGGGCGGCGTGCTGTTCCTGTTCCTGCCGGAGTTGTTCCAGGCGCTGCCGCTGCGTTGGCGCGACGGGCGAGCAGGGCTTGCGATGTCCGGCTGCGTGATGATCGTGGCGCTTGTGGTGCTCGCGCAGGTCGCTCCGTCGTCGCTTCATACCTGGCTCGCCTGAAGGGAGATCCCGAATGCCAAGCCGCATCAAGCTCATGTTGTCGGTGGCATGCCTCGTGACCGCGGCGTGCGGGTATTGGTTCATGGTCTATCTCGGGCGGCAGGGGCCGAGCTACGCGGTCGCATTTCTCGGTGTGTTCGCCACCGTCGCGATGTGGATCTTCCCCGAGGTCGTGAGGAAGGACGTCAAGGCACGGCCGCCCGGATCCTGACATGATGCAGCGGAAGGAGGGGCCGATGGCCAATTATACGGGCGACCGCACCATCGACGGCATCGCGGTCCTGGTCGACGGCCAGCCGCTGTCGCCGCACTACGACCAGCTTCGGCTGACCGACCACGGGTTCGAATGGAGCTATGAGGGGCCCGAGCCGGCGCAACTGGCCTTCGCGCTGCTTTACGATCATCTGAAGGACGCGAGCGCGGCCAAAGCGCTGCACGAGACCTTCATGCGGCGTGTGGTCGCCAATTTCGACAACGAATGGGAGCTGAGTTCGGCCGATCTCGACGATGCGGTCGCGGCGCTCAGGAACGGACGCGCCGCGTAGCGGTTCGCTAGAGCATGATCCGGAAAAGTGTGAAGCGGTTTTCCCTCGCGACAAACGCAAAGCATTTGCGCGGAGATCATGCTCAATCAAAAAGCTAAAGCGCGATGACGATTCAACCCGATCTCATCGCGCTTTAGGTCGCCGCTCTACAGCGTCGATCGCGCAAAGCTTTCGATGTAGTCGATCAGCCTGTCGGACGCTTCGCCAGCGGGATCGACACGGTGCTCGGCGATGGCTTCGGCGACCTCGGCATGCAGCCGGGCGGCAAGGGGGAGATCGGCGGCTTCCTTGTAATGCTGATACCAGAAGCGGCGAGACAGTCCATGCATCAGGCCCATGGCCCGGCTGGCGAACTCGTTGCGGGATGCTGCCGATACCAGCGTGTTGAACTTCTGATCGAGTCGCATGAAGAGAAGGTCGTCGGATTTGTCCGACGCCTGCCGCATGCCGGAGGCGATCTCGGTAAACTGTGCACGCTGCTCGCTGGTCGCGCGCTCGGCGGCCCCGCGCGCCATTAGCCGCTCCAGTTCACGCCGCACTTCGAGCAAGCGTAGCTGGGCCCGCAAATCGATCTCCGAGACGAGGACGCCGCGACGGGCGAGAATGTTGACCAGGCCATCGCGCGACAGCCGCTGCAGGGCTTCGCGGATCGGCGTGCGGCCGATGCCCAGACGCTGGGCGAGCACGAGTTCGGACAGCGCGGTGCCGGGCGACAATTGCAGCGTCACGATCAACTCTTCCAACTCGGCATAGGCACGGTCGGTGAGCGTCACGTCGTTCTGGAGAAAGGGGGCCTGCTTCGACGTTCGCGACTTTTCGCTGGTCGCGGCCGACTTGCGCCTTGGTCGGTTGCTTGCTGCGAGAGCAGCGCGCGCGGTGCCGGATCGTTTGCTCGAATCTGCCATGGAGAATGCTGCTGCTACACAACAGATATGTCACACCTCCGGCGGCGCTGACAAGGTCGCGCGTCTCGCGCGAGAAGATCGACCTTCGAGCGTTGGACGAGATGCCGGCGTCTGGCAGAACCCGTGCGCTCGAAAATGGTGCGGCCACCCTCTGGGGGAAGGGTGGCCGCGCGCGAACCGGTCTGGGACGGGGAGGGGTGGGGATGTGACCGGGTCGCGTGTTCGAATGATCCTTCGGCTTTACTTCGAGCTTGCGGTCGCAACGGCCTGGCGGTTGTCGCCGAGCGAGACCCAGACATTGGGATCGCTCTGCGACTGCCGCTTGACGAAGCGGTAGCCGGTCTCGGTCCAGGCGACGATGCTCTCGTTCTGGTTATCGAGCACGTACTCGCCCTTGTCGGTCTTCACCGTCAGCACCGCGTGGCCTTCGCCCTTCTTGTCGCGGACAACCGTGATCAGCAGCGCCTCGCGCGGCCAGCCGGCATCCATCAGCATCTTGCGCTTCAGGAGCACGTAGTCCTCGCAGTCGCCGTAGCCGTCGGTCGGCAACGACCATTTCTCGACGACACCCCAATGATCCATGTCGGTCATCGGCTTGATCGTCTCGTTGACCCACTTGTTGACCCGCACGAGGTCCCGCCACGCGGTCTGCGACAACACGATGTCGCGTGGTTGCGTCGAGCCGCCGCGGCATTCGCGCGGATTGTCGGCGCAGAATTCGACCCAGCCGATCGGCGATCGCGCGACGTCGCCCAGGCTGGCGTAGAGCACGTCACCGGCCTTGGCCGAGACGCAAGTCGCAAACAGGATGGCGGCAACGGCCAATCCCTTCCCCTGTCCCCTGAAACCAAACATTGTGGCCCCCGTTCTTTTTGTTGGGACCATGTTTCGCACAAAGGATTTGCGCCGCCGCTAAGTGTGCAAAGTAGATTTGACGCGAATACTCGCAAAACTCGCGGCGAATTCGATCTGTACTTGAATCGAATTCGCGTAAAATTTGAAACAACTGCAATTGATTCAAATTTTATGCATTAACGTGGAAAGCGCTGCCACAACGCGGTTTGCCGCGACAGTTGTTCGCGGCGTTAACCGCAGATCGCGTGGCCAAATGCATCAAAGGCGGCTTCCGGAGCACCGGAGGCCGCCTTTTGCGGGTCGAAATTCGCTGGGTTCGAGCGGTCGGCCGCTTTACCTGGCGGTAACGCTCTCTTCGAGGGTTTCCGCGTCCTGCTCGTGGACGAACTCAAGGGCGAAGCCCTCCTCGAGATTTCGCACCACGCGGGCCTGCACCTTGCCGAGCATCACCAGCGACTTCAGCGGCGGGCGGTTCTCGGCGGCGATGGCGGCGCCTGAAAGCGACAGGTCGATGATCCGGCAGGTCATCCGGGTGCCGTCCTCCTGCGTGAGCAGGGCGATCGGGTTGCGCGGCACGATACGGTCGTGGCGGCGATCTTCCGGCAGATTGAGGATGTCGCGGTTGGCGAGCCAGGTGAGCTGGGCGGCGAGCTTGTCGCGCTTGCGGGCGGTGGCCCCGATCGTCATCGCGAAGCCGTTGTCGATGATGCGGGTGATGCGGCCCTCAACCCGGCCGATATGGTCGAGATAGGCGATCACGCGGTCGCCGACATTGCCGATGCCAGGCGCCAGCAGTGCGAGGCCGCCCGGAGACATATTGATGATCTGGCAGGGAAACTCGCGCCGGTCAGGCAGCATGTAGCGGCCGAGCAGGTGGACCTTGACGCGCTGAAAGCGCCGTCGCTCCTCGGCCATGGGGACGACGGAAGTTTTCTTCTGTGCAAACGACATCAATCACCGCGACCCGACCGCCGGCCTTTCCGTGCCCGTACGACCCTAAGGCTATCAGGGTTAATGGGGCGTTAGCAGCGGGTGCGTGAACGATGCGCGCACGCCTGCGGTTGAGTGAAGCGGGATCGCTGGCAGGAAGTTCCCGCCACCTGGAACAAAAATACGGCGATGTGGCGGGAGGTCATGACATCCGGGCGGCCTTTACCTAAGTTCGTCCTCGCTGAGCAGCCGGGATCAACAAGGGGCTGATGGCGGGGAGGACAGGATGGTGGGTTCGAGACCGATTGCGCGTGCGGTCGCAATGCTGCTCTTTCTTGGTGTCTCCGGCGCGCGCGCCGCCGAAATGCGGGTCACGCTGCTGGGCACGGGAACGCCGACGCCGCGGCTGTCCGCCTTCAGCGCCTCGACGCTGGTCGAAGCGGGGCCCGAAAAGCTGATCTTCGATTTCGGGCGCGGCTCGACGATCCGGCTGTTCCAGAAGAAGATCCCGATCGGCGCGATCACGGCGCATTTCATCACCCACTTGCATTCCGACCACGTCGTCGGCCTGCCGGACATGTGGCTCACGGGCTGGATCGGCACGCCCTTCGGTTCGCGCAAGACGCCAATGGTGATCTTCGGACCCAAGGGCACGGTCGCGATGACCGAGAACCTCACCAAGGCGTTCTCCGAGGACATCCGTATCCGTATCGCCGACGAGGACTACCCGCCGGCCGGCGTCGCTTTCGCGGCGAAGGACGTTGAGCCGGGCCCGGTCTACGAGAAGAACGGCGTCAAGGTGAGCGCGATCGAGGTCAACCACGGCGAGAAGATCAAGCCGTCGTTCGGCTACGTCATCGAGTATGACGGCAAGAAAGTGGTGCTCTCGGGCGATACCAAGCCCGACGAGCGCGTGGCCAAGGCAGCCGGGGGTGCCGATCTCCTGATCCACGAAGTCGCTGTCATCGATCCCGAGCTGTTCAAGACCTATCCGAACTATCGCGCGATCGAGAACCACCACACCTCGCCCGAGGAGGCCGGCAAGATCTTCACCCGCGCGAGGCCGAAGCTCGCAGTCTATTCCCATATCGTGTTCGCAACGCATTCGCCGACGCAGGACGTGCCGGAGGATGCATTGCTGGCGCGGACGCGCACCTCCTATCGGGGGCCGCTGGTGATCGGGCGCGACCTGATGTCGTTCGTGATTTCCGACAAGGTCGAGAGTTTTGCACCCGACGGAAGCCCGATGAAGCCGCTCACCACGGAGAAATGATCGGCGCGATCAACAACGAGACCAAGGGAGAGCAAGCCGATGCGAGAGATCCGCGTATGTACCCATGAGGGACCGGGCGCGAAGCCCGTCATTCGCACCGTGCCGTGGCCCCAGGTCGGCAAGAAGGCCGCGCTGATCAAGGTCGGCGCCTGCGGCGTCTGCGGCACCGACCTGCACATCCTGAAAGGACATTGGCCGAAGCCATTGCCATGGCCGTTCACGCTCGGCCATGAACTGGGTGGCGTGATTGTCGAGTGCGGTCCTGAATTCACCGAGGACTTCATGAGCAAGCCGCTTCAGGTCGGCTCCAAGGTGATGATCCCGCCGCTGATGCCCTGCGGCCGCTGCTACTACTGCATCCACTATCCCCAGAGCGCCAACAAGTGCCTGACGCCGGTCTACTACGGCCGCTATCTCGGCTTCGACAAAGCTCCGCATATGTGGGGCGGCTGGGCCGAATATGTCTATGTCGATCTCGACATGCTGCCGGGCACCAAGATCTACAAATTGCCGGACGACATGTCGCTGCGGCTAGGGGCGCTCTCCGAGCCCTTGACCTCCTGCATCCGCGCCTTCAACCGCGCCACCCGCGCCGGCGGCTTCACGTGGGGCGATACCGTGGTGATCCAGGGCTCCGGCCCGATCGGCATCCTCGCGGTTGCCGCGGCGCAGGAGATGGGAGCGGGGCGCGTGATCTGCGTCGGCGCGCCGGAAACCCCGCGCCTTGCACTCGCGCGAAAATTCGGTGCGGAAGCGACGGTCGACATCGAGCAGCTCAAGACCCCGGAGGAGCGCATCAGGGCGGTGCGCGACATCGTCGGCGGCTTCGGCGCCGATCTGGTGATGGATTGCTCGGGTCATCCGACCGCGGGCCCCGAGGGCATCGAGATGCTGCGCGACGGCGGCACCTATGTCGAGATGGGGCAGTTCACCGATGCCGGCTCGATCGACACCTCGTGGCATCGCATCTGCACCAAGGACCTCAACCTGCTCGGCTCCTGGGGCTTCACCGCCAACGACCTGCCGCTCGGCGTCGACATGCTCTATCGTACCCGGAACAAATATCTTTGGCTCGATATGCAGACGATCTACCCGTTCACCGAGGAGGGCGTCGGTCAGGCGGTGGCGGATGCGATGGCGATGAGGACGGTGAAGTCGACCATCGTGCCGTGGCCGGAACTGGTTGGGTGATCCCGGCGACGAGCGACACTGTGAGCCCTGTTGCAGTGCTTCCAAAATCGTGATGCCGCGTCGGATCTTATATTGCTCGCCGGGGCGACGCCTCGGCGCTAACATCGAAGTATGCAGTCGAACCGGGTGCCGCCCACGCAAGGGACGAGCGCGACGATCGCGCGGGGAATCGCGTCGGAGGAGTTTCCGCTGTTCAAGGCGCTCAGCGCGGAACAGCGGATGAGGGCGTTCGCTGCAATGACGCGGCAGGACATCGTGCGTGGCCAGCTCCTGGTCGAACAGGGCGGCGCTTCGGACGCACTGTTTCTGGTGCTGCACGGCGCGCTCGCCGTGTACAGGACCGATCATCCTGAACCGATTTCCGAGCTTCGCGCCGGCGAACTGGTCGGTGAGATCGGGTTCTTTGCAAATGTCCCGCGCACGGCCAATGTGATCGCGATCCGCGATACCAGCGTGCTGGTGTTGACGCGTGCGGCCTATGCGACGCTGGCGCAGGAAGCGCCGGGCATCGTTGAGGCGCTGCTTGCTGCGCTTGCACGGCGGTTTGCGGTTCAGACCGCGCGCCTTATGCCCGCCCGCTCATCGCCCAAGGCGCGGACCGTCGCGTTGATCGCGGGCGGGCGTGAGCCGGCGCCGGCAGACTTTGAATACCGGTTGCGCCGGAGCCTGGCCGCTGCCGATGCCGAGATCATCGACCGCGCACGGCTTGAGGCGATGTTTCCCGGGCGCGCGCTTGATACGTCCGAGGTCGCCGACTGGCTCAATGGGATCGAGTATGACGCACCGCTGGTGGTGTATTTCGGCGGACAGGACGCATCGGACTGGGCGCGGAAGGCCATTCGCCAGGCCGACCTCGTCGTGTTCGTCTGCCGCGGAGATGCTCCTCCGCCTGATCTGACCGAGATCGAGAGCTTCGCCTGCGGCGTGCATCCCGCGTCGGCGCGACGCCTGGTTCGTGTTCACGATCGCAGGCGCCATGAGGTCAAGGGCACCGCGACGTGGCTGGCCCGGCTGCCCTGCTTCATGCACCATCATGTTGCGCTCGAGGACCAGATCGACATCGATAGTCTGGTCCGCTTCCTCTGTGGCCGCGCCGTCGGATTTGTCGCCGGCGGCGGCGGCAGCCTCGGCACGGCGCATGTCGGGATCTACAAGGCCTTCCGTGAGCGCGGTGCGATGTTCGACATCCTTGTCGGCACCAGCGTCGGTTCCGCGATGGCTGCCGGCTTTGCCAAGAACTACGACGCCGAGCGTCTCGAGCGCGGCACGCATGAGATCTTCGTCTCCAGCCGCAGCTTCCGTCGTCCGACCTGGCCGCGCTACGCCTTGCTGGATCACAAGGCCTTCGATGCGGCGCTCGCCGATCAATATGGCCACGACTGCCGGATCGAAGACTGCTGGCGGCCGTTCGCAGCGGTCGCAACCAATCTCTCGACGCACAGTCTCGAATTGATTCGAACGGGCCTGCTCTGGCAAGCGGTGCGCGCATCGAGCGCCATTCCGGGCCTGCTGCCACCCTTCTATACAAAGGACGGCACGATGCTGGTCGACGGATGCCTCGTCGACAACGTTCCGCTGGCGCAGATGCATCAGCTCAAGAGCGGTCCCAATCTGGTTGTCCATTTCGGCGAACCTGCCACCGAGATGTTCGACGTCGACTACGCCGCACTGCCGGGACGGTTCGAACTGCTCGCTTCCATGCTGATGCCGTTCCGCAAGAAACTGCTGCCTGCCGCGCCAAGTGCCGTCAACGTGTTGTGGCGTAGCCTCGTCGCGCATCAGCGCTACGATACATTGCCGACCACGCCGCTCGATATGGTGATGCGTCCACCGACGCCGTTCGGTGTCGACGTGACCGATTTCGACCGCCATCAGGAAATCTTTGAATCGTCCTACCGTTGGGCCCACGAGACCATCGTGGCCCACGAGGCGGCGCATCATCCCGCCATTGCGGCCATCGTCGCGCCGGCCAAGCGGGCCGATGAAGCCGCGGTGGTGGGCGCGGCCGCATCCCACCAGGCGCTCTTCGGTTGAGCCGGCGATATGGCGCTTTGCAGCCCGTCATTGCGAGCGAAGCGAAGCAATCCATCTCACCGCAAGCGGAGGGATGGATTGCTTCGTCGCTATCGCTCCTCGCAATGACGGGGCTGGCGCTTGAGCATAAATCCATACTCTCTGGAAGAAGTGGCACGCAAATAACGTAGCAGCGATAGCCTGCACTTGCAGGCGGTGAGAAGTCGATCATCGTGCCGAACCGAAATCTGGAGTTTGGAATGCCCTTCGATTTGATCCTGCGCGGCGGACGGGTGATCGACCCGTCGCAGAAGCTCGATGCCGTGACCGATGTGGCCTTCGCCGGCGGCAAGGTGGCCGCGGTCGGGCCCGGGCTGAAAGCCGATCCCGCGACCGAGGTTCGCGACGTCTCCCGATACATCGTCACGCCGGGGATCATCGACCTGCACACCCACGTCTATTGGGGCGGCACCTCGCTCGGCATCGACGCGGAGGAGTTCTGCCGCAACTCCGGCGTCACAACGTCGGTCGATACCGGCAGCGCCGGGCCCGGCAATTTCGCGGGCTTCCGCAAGCATGTGATCGAACCGAGCCAGGTCCGCATCCTCGCCTATCTGCATGTCTCGCATGCCGGCATTTTCGGCTTCTCCGACCGGGTGATGGTCGGCGAGAGCGAGGAATTGCGGCTGATGAATCCGGTCGATGCCGTGCGCGTCGCCGACGAGAACCGCGACCTGATCGTCGGCATCAAGGTGCGCGTCGGTCTGTTCGCCTCGGGCACGTCGGGGATTGCGCCGCTCGACATCGCGCTCGAGGTCGCCGAACAGGTCGGCATGCCCTTGATGGCGCATATCGATCACCCGCCGCCGAGCTATGAAGAGGTGCTGGCGCGGCTGCGCCCGGGCGATGTGCTGACGCATGTGTTCCGTCCGTTCCCCAACACGCCTGCGACCGCGCAGGGCACGGTGAAAAGGAGCGTGCTGGAGGCGCGCGAGCGCGGCGTGCTGTTCGACATCGGCCACGGCAAGGGCTCATTCGCCTTCAAGACCGCGCGCGCGATGCTCGCCAACGGCTTCTATCCGGACACCATATCGTCGGACATTCACCAGCTCTGCATCGACGGCCCGGCCTTCGATCAGGTGACGACGATGTCGAAATTCCTCTGCATGGGCATGCCGCTGCCGGATGTGATCGCGGCATCGACCGTCAACGCGGCGATGGCGTTGCGCCGTCCGGAGCTCGGCAGCCTCAAGCCCGGCAGCGTCGGCGACGCCACGCTGATCTCGATCAGGGAAGGGGAGTTCGACTATGTCGATGTGGTCGGCGAGCACCTGACGGGTGATCGCAAGATCGTGTCCGAAGGCGTCGTGATCGGCGGTCGCTGGTGGCATCCGACATAGCGCGCGTGCTTGCGAAATCCGCGTCCGCTTTGCTCCAAACCGCCGATGACGACCGATTCCAGCAACGACCGCTTCGCTCAAAAGCAGACTTTGTGAGTCCAGTCATCTCGCAAATCTTTCGCGTGCGGGAGCGCGCGCTGAACGAGGCGACGGCGCAGACGGCGCTGATGCAATCGCCTATAGCGAGAGTGAGCTTGCACGATTTCGGAATATTGGAAGTGTCTCGCTGATTTGCCCGACGTGTCAAGCAGCCTGGCCCGAACGCCGGCTACTTTGCATGGGGTTGTTTTCGATATTTTGGCAGCGGGCGCTGGCGCGGACATCGCGCCGCTGCTGCTCACTCCGTCTTGTCGACGTTCCAGAACACCGGCGGCGCCGGTCCTTCCAGCACGCCGGTTAGCGATTTGCGCCAGGCGCTCGGCGCCCGGAACTGGCCGAGCGGGATATAGACGACCTGCTCATAGGCTTCCTTCTGGATGTCGGTCGCGAGCTTCTTCCGTTCCTCGTCGGAGCTCGCGCGCGCAAAGGCGTCGCGCATCCGCTCGAGCTTGGGATCGTCAGGCCAGCCGAACCAGGCGCGCCTGCCGTTCGCGGCGATCTGGTTGTTGACGATCGGGTTCATCGTTTCGGTCGCGCCCGTGAAGGTGAAGAACAGGTTCCAGCCGCCTTCCTTCGGCGGTTTCTGGCTGGCGCGGCGGCTGACCACGGTCTGCCAGTCGGTCACCTGCGCATCGACGTTGAAGCCGGCCTCGCGCAAGAGCTGCGCCGCAACGGTCGGCGGCCCTTTCAGCGTCTGGACGTCGCCGGGGATCATGATCACGACCGGCGTGCCGTCATAGCCGGATGCCGCCAGCGCCTTCTTGGCCTCAGTCATGCCGTTGCCCTTGGTCAGCGTCTCCGAGCCGACGTCGCTGGCGAGCGGGGTGCCGCAGGCGAAATACGCGCCGCAGATCTCGTAGAGCTTTGGATTGCCGACGGTGGCGTCGAGCACATCCTTCTGGTTCATCGCCAGCAGCGCGGCGCGCCGGATCTTGACGTTGTCGAACGGCGGGTACAGGAAATTCATGCGGCCCTCGATCTGGAAGCCGAACTTGTTCAGCACGGCGACGGTCAGGTCGGAATTGGCTTCCAGCACCGGCAGCAGGTCGATGGACGGTTGCTCCAGGAAATCGATCTCGCTGGATTGCAGCGCGTTGATCGCGGTCTGCGCGTCGGGCATCGTGATCCACTCGACACGATCGACCTTCGCCACCTTGGCCCCGGAGGTCCATTCCGGCTTTTCCTTGCGCGGAATGTAGTCGGCATTCCGCTCATAGACCGTCTTGACGCCCGGCTGGAATTCGGCGGCGACGAACTTGAACGGGCCGGAGCCGATCTGTTCGGCAATCTGCTTGCCCGGCGGCGTCTCCGCGAGCCGCTTCGGCATCATGAAGGCGACATAGGAGGACGGCTTGGCGAGCGTCTCCAGCACCAGCCCGTACGGCTCCTTGAGCTTGAGCTGGATGGTTTTCGGCCCGCTGGCTTCGAGGGTTGCCGTGAACTCCATCAGCTTCTGCGCCATGCCGTCGACGACGGCCCAACGCTTCAGCGAGGCGACGCAATCCTCTGCGGTGACGGGCGCGCCGTCGTGCCATTTCAATCCGTCGCGCAGCGTGAAAGTGTAGGTCAGCTTGTCGTCGGAGATCGTCCAGTCCGCCATCTGCGGCCGGACCTTGAAGCTGGCATCGAGGCCGACCAGCGTGTCGTAGACCATGTAGCCGTGGTCGCGGGTGATGTAGGCCGTGGTGAAGCCGGGATCGATGATGCGCAGGTCGGAGTGCATCACCGCGGTGATCGTCTTGCCCTTGCCCGCAGCGGAGGCCCGCGACGTCCATACGGCCGGGAGAGCGACGGCCGGTGGCACGCCGGCGGCAAGCTTGAGGAGGGTGCGGCGCGAAACGTTGGCCATTCGCTGTCTCCTGATGTGGCGCAGGCGGGATCGGTGGTGGTCATCGATCCGTGTGTCGTTCGGCCCGGCACACATGCTGCAGCGATAGATATGTTTCCCTAATCCGGCGCCGCAGGCAAGCAAGGGGCGTACCATTGGGGGCCGAGGCCCCCGATTCTCACGATGTGAAAGACCTGTGACCGCGTCGCGCTGCGCCGCCGGGGCCGCACAAGCCCCGCATCCTGCATAGGAGCCTGCGCTTTCCACCGCACCTCGGAGGCTGTTCCGGCGTCGCCCGGCCGTGTAGGCTGTTGTTTCTGCTGGCCAGACATAAGGCCGATCACCGTCACAAGGGAACGAGCAGGCGAGGGAGACCGAAGCAACAGCCATGACCGATATCCGATACGTAGCACCGCGCACGCTTGATGAAGCGATTGGCGCATTTGCTGCCGCCGGAAGTGCCGCCCGCATTATGGCAGGTGGCACCGATTTGTTGGTGCAAATGCGCTCCGGCCTGGTGCGGCCGGGATTGATCGTCGATATCAAGAAGATCGGCGAGATGACTGAAATCACTGAAACCGCCGACGGCGGCTTCCGCGTCGGCGCTGCCGTCTCCGGCATGGAGCTCGCGGAGCATCCGCGCTTCGGCAAGGTCTGGCCCGGCGTGCTCGAGGCCGTGAACCTGATCGGCTCCAAGCAGGTGCAGGGCCGCGCATCCGCCGGCGGCAATCTCTGCAACGGCTCGCCCGCCGGCGACAGCGTGCCGGCGATGATCGCGGCCGGCGCCGTCGTCACTTTGCAGGGCCCGGACGGCCGCCGCGAGATCAAGGTCGAGGACGTGCCGGCCGGACCCGGCCGCACCAACCTCAAGCTGGGCGAAATCCTCGTCAGCTTCGCATTGCCGCCGCGCCCTGCGGGCTCGAGCGATGCCTACCTGCGCATGATCCCGCGCACCGAGATGGATATCGCGGTGGTCGGGCTCGGTGTCAGCCTGACGTTGAAGGACGGCGTCTGCACCGCGGCCCGCGTCGGGCTCGGCGCAGTGGCGCCGACCGCGCTGCTGGTCGAACCTGCCGCGAAGGCCCTGATCGGCTCCAGGCTTGACGATGCGGCGCTGGACGCGGCCGCTGCCGCGTGCCGCGCCGCCTGCCGTCCGATCGACGACAAGCGCGGCACCATCGCCTATCGCACCAAGACTGCCGGCGTGCTGCTCAAGCGCGTCGCCGCGATCGCCGCCACGCGCGCCGGAGGGAATTGACACCATGGCGAAACTGCACGTCACCACCACCGTCAACGGCGAGCCGATGGAATTCCTCTGCGAGCCCTATGACACCATGCTCGACGCGCTGCGCGGGCAACTCGGCCTCACCGGCTCCAAGGAAGGCTGCTCCTCCGGCGATTGCGGCGCCTGCTCGATCACGCTCGACGGCCGCCTGGTATGCTCCTGCCTGATGCTCGCGGCCGAAGCCGAGGGGCACGAGATCAGGACCATCGAAGGCATGGCCACGGGCGACAGGCTGCATCCGCTGCAGCAGAAGTTCCTCGAGCATGCCGCGCTTCAATGCGGCATCTGCACCTCGGGCATGCTGGTCGCGTCCGAGGCGCTGCTCGCGAGGAATTCGAATCCGACCGAAGAGGAAGTCCGCTTCTGGCTCGCCGGCAATCTCTGCCGGTGCACCGGTTACGACAAGATCGTCCGCGCGGTGATGGAGACCGCCGCCGAAATGCGGGAGCAGGGAATCCAGGAGATTCGCCAATGAACGTCGTCGACAACAAATGGATCGGCCAGCGCACCATTCGCCCTGATGGCGTCGACAAGGTGACGGGCCGCGCGGCGTTCGCCGCCGACACCACCATGCCCGGCATGATCTGGGGCAAGGTGTTGCGCAGCCCGCATCCGCATGCGCGGATCAAGTCGATCAACACCGCCAAGGCCGAGGCGCTGCCCGGCGTGAAGGCGGTGGTCACCTCGCGCGACATCGTCGATTTCACGATCGAGAAGGGCGCGGTGATGCTCGGCATCCAGGACATGCGCTGGATGTGCCGCAACGTGATGGCGCGCGACAAGGCGCTGTTCCCCGGTCACCCCGTTGCGGCGGTGGCCGCGACGTCGGAAGCGATCGCGGCGGAGGCCTGCAAGCTGATCGAGGTCGACTACGAGGTGCTGCCCTGGGCGATCGAGATCGACGATGCGCTCAAGGACGATGCGCCGATCCTGCATGAATGGAACAAGTTCGACGGCAAGCCCTCGAACATCATGGGCCGGCTCGAATCCAAGAAGGGCGACATCGCGCAGGGTTTCAAGGACGCCGAAATCGTGATCGAGCGCTCCTTCACGACCCGCCCCGTGCACCAGGGCTACATCGAGCCGCATGCCTGCCTGATCTCGGTCGCGGCCGACGGCAAGACCACGATCTGGTCGTCGAGCCAGGGCCAGTTCATGGTGCGCGCGATGACGTCGATGCTGACCGGCATCCCGCAAAGCGACATCCGCGCCATCCCCGCCGAGATCGGTGGCGGCTTCGGCGGCAAGACCATCGTCTATCTCGAGCCGCTCGCGACCTTGCTCGCGAAGAAGTCCGGCCGCCCGGTGAAGATGGTGATGACCCGCGAGGAGGTGATGCGTGCGACCGGGCCGACCTCGGGCTCGAAGAGCACGGTCAGGATCGGTGCGAAGAAGGACGGCACCATCGTTGCCGCCCACGGCACCTATTATCTGCAGGCCGGCGCTTTCCCGGGCTCGCCGATCCGCGGCGCGGTCGGCTGCAGCTTCGCGCCCTACGACATCCCGCATGTGCTGTCGGAAGGCTATGACGTCTGCTCCAACCGCTCCAAGGTCGCGGCCTATCGCGCGCCCGGCGCGCCGATCGGCGCCTACGCGGTGGAATGCGTGCTCGACGAGCTTGCCGAGGCGTTGAAGATGGACCCGCTGGAGCTGCGGTTGAAGAACGCAGCGAAGCAGGGCACCAAGGCGGCGCACGGCCCTGTGTTCCCGCGCATCGGTTATATCGAGACGCTGGAGGTGGCGAAGAAACATCCGCATTATTCCGCGCCGCTCGGCAAGTTGCAGGGGCGGGGTGTCGCGTCCGGCTTCTGGTTCAACGCCGGCGGTGAATCCTCGGCGCAGGTCAATATCACCGAGGACGGCAACGTCGTCGTCACCACGGGTCACCCTGACATCGGCGGCTCGCGCGCCGGCATCGCCAACATCTGCGCCGAGCTGCTCGGCATCGACTACAAGCGCATCTCCGTCATCATCGGCGACACGCAGACGGTCGGCTTCTCCAATCTGACCGGCGGCAGCCGCGTGCTGTTTGCGTCCTCGATGGTGGTGACGCAGGCCGCCGACAAGGTGATCGCGACCTTGCGCGAACGCGCCGCGAAGATCTGGGAGATCGATCCTGAAGCCGTGAAGTGGGAGAACGGCGCCGCGCATCCGGTGAGCCCGAATGCCGGCGAGTTCAAGCCGCTGACGCTCGCAGATCTCGCCGAGAAGGCGCCGTCGCAAGGCGGCCCGATCGGCGCCAGCGTGCAGCTCAATACCCAAGGCGCGGAAGGCGGCTTCGGCACGCATATCTGCGACGTCGAGGTCGATGTCGATCTCGGCATCATCAGAGTGATCCGCTACACGGCCGTGCAGGACGTCGGCCGCGCCGTGCATCCGAGCTATGTCGAGGGCCAGCTCCAGGGTGGCGTCTCGCAAGGCATCGGCTGGGCGCTAAACGAGGAGTACATCTACAACAAGGACGGCAAAGTCGATAATCCCGGCTTCCTCGACTATCGCATGCCCGTCTGCTCCGACCTGCCGATGATCGACTGTGCACTTGTCGAGGTACCGAACCCGAAGCATCCGCAAGGCGTGAAGGGCGTCGGCGAAGTGCCGCTGGTGCCGGTCATGGCCGCAGTCGCGAATGCCGTCCACAACGCACTGGGCAAGCGCTTCTACAGCCTGCCGATGTCGCCGCCGAAGGTCTCGGCGGAGCTCGACGCACCGGTGCAGCAGGCGGCGGAGTAGGGAGCGTGGGGCGGGTTAGGCGCAAGC
>NZ_LNCU01000089.1:88321-116299 GCF_001542415.1 Bradyrhizobium macuxiense | reverse complement strand
ATGTGGCGGGTTGCGCTGACGCTGACCGGCCCTACGGTCTTCACCGCAATTCCTTCCCCAGCCGCGCAAACACCGTTTCGCAGGTCATCAGATCGAGATGACCGCCGCCGGCGTTCTTGAAAAAGGTGATGTCGTCGGCGGACAGCCGGCCGGGGACCTTGCCGCCGGCGAGGTCGTAGTGATCGCCGAGCACGTCGCCTTCGCTGATGGCGCCGCTTTTGATCGGCTGCAGGATATCGCCGACGCCGTCGAAAGCGGATTCGCGGCGGTCGACGAACACGCGCGAGCGCCGGGCCGCCTCGTCGTCGGACTCGCGGGTCTCCGGTGTGAAGCCGCCGACCAGGTCGAGATGGGTGCCGGGCTTCAGGTTCTCGCCCTTGACCAGCGGCTCGCGTGAGCGGGTGCAGGTGGTGATCACGTCAGCCTCGCGTGTCGCGGCATCGAGATCGGTGGCGACCTCGGCGGTAAGGCCTTCGCCTGCGAACTGCGTGGCGAGCACCTCGGCACGCTCCGCGGTCCGGTTCCAGATCAGCACGCGGCGCAGCGACGGCCGCACCGTGCGGTGGCCGCGCACCAGCCAGGCCGCCATCTCGCCGGCGCCGACGACGAGCAGCGTCTCGACATCAGGCCGTGCGAGCTGCTTGGCGCCGAGCGCGGAGTCCGCGGCCGTTTTCCAATGGGTGATCTCGGAGGCGTCCATCACTGCGAGCGGGCGCCCGTCGACGCCGTCGAACAGCACGCAGACCGCCTGCACGGCCGGCAGCTTGCCCTGCGCGAGGTTGCCCGGGAAACTCGTGTAGAGCTTGGTCATCATGAAGCGGCCGCCATCGACCGCGCTGCGCGTCACGAGCTGCTGCCCCTTGTCGTCGCCGAGATAGCTGTCGTGCACCGCGATCTTCGGCCGGCGATGTGCCGCCTCCATCGCCTCGATCAGGATCGGGAAGGTCAGGACGCGGTTGGCCTCGCTGTCGTCGACAAAATGCACGTCGTTCTCCTCTTGAAGCGCCCTTGCGCTCTCTCTGAGCCCTCTTGCGCTCCTCGCGGAGCTTGCCCGAAAGCCGGGCTGCGCTTGGTCGGGGATGGATAGCGCGTGGGGAAGGCTAGTCAACCGGACATGTACCCGCACGCCGTGCTTGCTATTCTGTCGCCTGATTCTGTCGCAGGTTCCGCAAGCCGTGGTTGCACTCGTCGTTGCCCTTCTGACCTTCGTGTTGCTCGTCAGCGCCACCCTCGGGAGCATGGCTCTCTATGGGCGGCTCGAGGAGCATCATCGCACCGACGATACCAACACCTCGGTGCGCCTGGTCGCGACGATGTTCGTGACCATGCCGTCATTGCTGCTCGGCCTCATGATGAACAACGCGGCCAATACCTATGTGGCGATCGACCGCAACCTCCACGTCTTCGCGACTGACATCATCCTGCTCGACCGCACGCTGCGTCCGCTCGGCCCAAGCGCGGATGAGCCGCGCCGCTATCTGCTGAACTATGTCGAGCAGGCGCTAAAGGACGAGCCGATCGTACGCGCAACGGAGGACTCCGAGGCCTGGCTGGACAGGATCGGCAGCAGCCTGAGGGCGCTGCGGTTCGATGATGACGAACAGAAGATCGCGCTGTGGAACGAGGCCCGCTCGGTCTACCGGCAGATGCTGCAGCAGCGCTGGACCTTCACCGAACAGTCCGACAATCCGTTTCCGTCGCCGATGGTCGGGATCCTGATCGCGTGGCTCACGCTGATGTTCGCGACGCTGGGCTTTCGCGCGCCGCGCAACGCCGTCGTGATCGGCGCCTGCATCGCAGCCGCCGTGCTGATCTCCGGGGCGATCTACCTGATCCTCGACATGAGCACGCCGTTCTCCGGGCCGATTCAGCTCTCCGACCGGCCGCTGGTGCGCGCGGCGCAGGAGATCAGGAAGTAAGGCGGGTTACGGTGTCGCTAACCCGCCTTACGGTTTTTGCGCTCAGCTCACGTGCTGCGCCTCAGCGCCATGCCCATGCCGATCCAGCTCACGCCGGCGCAGATCAGGTCGACGCTGAGGAAGATACCGAGCGCATAGAGGCTTGAGAGCGGCCAGTGTGCGAGGATGATGGCGCCGAGCACCAGCGTGATGACGCCCGACAGCGCGACCAGGCCCCACGGCGCCGCGGAGTTCATGCCGAAGGCGAGGAAGATGCGGACGATCCCCGAGACGACCAGTGCGATGCCGATGAACAGCGTAAGCGTCGCCGCCGCGAGCAGGGGATTTTGGAAGGTGATGAAGCCCGCGACGACATAGAGCACCCCGAGCAGGGCCCAGAACAGGAACTTGCCCCACGACTTGACCTGGAATGCGCTGATGATCTCGGCGACACCGGAGACGATCATCATGGCGCCGACGAACAGCACGCTGACGACGGTCGCGAAGAACACGCTGCCGAACGCGAGGATGCCCGCGATCAGGTAGATCACGCCAAGTGCGACGATCCAGCCCCACTTCGCGCGAAGGCTGGACAGTCCTGCACCGAGACTGTGGGAGGGAGGGGTGGCGGGTGAGCTGGACATCGTCGACATGGCATCGCTCCCGTAAACTGGACCGAACCATGCTACCATAGGTGGGCGCGCCGACAAGGGCAGGTGCCGATGGCACCGAACCCGGCGCGACACGTTGATTCAATTCGTCTGCCGTGTTGCCGCGCAGCATTCGCTTCGCGACAACACATTGCCCGGATTGCAGAGGAGCCATTGTCCGGATCGCGCATGAATTTGTCCGGTTCTTCCATCCACCCCAAGGAGGTCGACATGCCCGCAAGTCACGACAAGGATCACGTCTACAAGATCCTGGAACTCGTTGGATCATCCGACAAGAGCATCGAAGCGGCGATCGAGAACGCCGTCAGCCGCGCGTCGAAGACGGTCCGTGAAATGAAATGGTTCGAGGTCGTGCAGACCAGGGGCCACATCGAAGACGGCAAGGTGCGCCACTATCAGGTGACGCTGCGGGTCGGGTTCACGTTGGAATAGGGCGTTCCCCGCAAGAGAGGGCGTTGTTGCGCCCCTATCCGTCATTGCGAGCGAAGCGAAGCAATCCATTGCGCCGCTTGCGGAGGCGTGGATTGCTTCGTCGCTTCAGCGCAAAATTGCTTTGCAATCTTGTCGCGACCTCCTCGCAATGACGGCGGTCAGAGCATCACCGCCGCGACAGCGGCGCGGGCGGGGGCGGCTCGGTCGACCCGGGGCCGAGCGAGCGTTGCACCATCACGCTGTCGGACCAGTGGCCGTAGCGATAGGCGACGCCGGGCAGGCGTGCGACGCGCGCGAAGCCGAACCGGTCGTGCAGCGCGAGCGAAGCGGCGTTGTCGCCGTCGATATAGCCGATCATCTGGCGGAAGCCGGCCGCCGCACAAGTGTCGATCAGCTCCTGCAGCAGCTTTCCGCCGACGCGCTGGCCGACATATTGGTGATGCACATAGATCGAGTGCTTCACAGTGTAGCGGTAGGCCGGGCGCTTGCGGAACAGCACGACATAGGCGTAGCCGACCACCTCGCCGTCGCAAACCGCGACCAGATGCGGCAGGCGGGTGTTGCGCAAATTCTTGCGGCGCTCACGCAGATCGTCGGGCTCCGGCGTGCCAGAGTCGTCGACACTGTCCTCGACGCCGCGGCGGATGTGGCGGCGGTAGATCGACAGCATGGCGTCGACGTCGCTGTCGCGCGAGGTGCGCACGGTGATCTTGTGGTCATTCTCCATTGCGTGCAGTCCGTCCGCTTATTCCGATACGACGTAAGTATAGAAGCGGACGCGGCCCGACGCATCGATCTCCTTGTAGACGCCCTGGATCTCGACCTCGAAGCCGGGGAAGGCGTTGAAGCTCGCCTCGAACATCTTGAGATAATCGATCATCGGCTTGCTGCGTTCGGAGAGCCGTTCGCCCGGCACGATGGTGGCGATGCCGGGCGGATAGACCACGAACGGCGTCGCTGCGATGCGGCCGAAGATCTCGTCGATCGGCAGATAGTCGACGTCGTTGCGCACCAGATAGCGTGAAGCCTCGCGCGGCGACATCGCGATCTCGGGCAGGTGTTCGGGCATGAACTGCTTGGCCTGTAGCGCGCTGACACCGGCATCGCGGAAGAAGCGGTGCATGTCGCCGCAGAGGTCGCGCAGCCGCACTCCGGCATAGCGGTTCGGCCGACGGCGATAGAATTCCGGAATCACGTCCTCGAGCAGCGCGTTGTCGTCATGCAGCTTCTTGAAGGCGACGAGGCCCGAGATCAGCGTGCCGGCCTTGCTGGCCTCGACGCCCGGCGTCAGCAGGAAGAGCAGGGAGTTGAGGTCGTTCTTCTCGGCGACGATGCGGTTCTCGCGCAGATATTGCGCGACCACCGGCGCGGGGATGCCGTGGTCGGCATAGGCGCCGGTCGCATGATCGAAGCCCGGCGTCAGCAGCGTCAGCTTGTTCGGATCGGTCATGGCGAAGCCCGCCGTCATCTCCGGAAAGCCGTGCCAGGTCTCGCCGGGCTTGAGCTGCCAGTAGGACGGGTTGGTCGCGAGCTGGTCGGTCGAGATCGTCTCCCAGGCGACGTTGTGCACGCCGTTCTCGCGGGCGACGTCGGGGATCGTCACGCGGTCCGGCACGAACGGCTCGAAGAACCAGCGCCGGTCGAGCCGCGTCTCGTTCTCCTCGAACTCGCGCTTCAGGGCGCGGATCTTCTTGCGCAGCTCGATGCCGAGCCGGATCGTATCGTCCCACAGCACTTCGCCGGAGCGGCCCTTCATCATCTGCGCGCCGACGTCGAGGGAAGCGAACAGCGGATAGAACGGCGAGGTCGAGGCGTGCTGCATGAAACTTTCATTGAAGCGGCGGTGCTCGACGCGGCGCTTCTGGCCCTTGATGTGGCGATCGCGGATGTGGATCTGCGAGGCCTGCGAGAAGCTCGCGAGCTGCTTGTGGGTCGATTGCGTCGCGATGATGCCGGGCGCCTCCGCGCCGAGATCGGACAGCCCCATCGCGAAGCGGCCGGCATAGATCGGGTGGAATTTCATGAAGCCGGCCCAGGCTTCGTCGAACAGGATGTAGTCGCAGAGGTGCCCGATGCGCTTGAGGATCATCTCGGCAGAGTGGATCGTGCCGTCATAGGTGCACTGCTCGACCACCGCGACGCGGAACGGACGCTCCTTCTTCCAGGCGTTCTCGTCCCTAACCAGCGGGTGCTTGCGGATGTGATCGCGCAGCGTCGCTTCGTCGAGCAGGTCCCAGCGCATCGGCCCGATCAGGCCCCAAGCGTTGCGCACCGTCGGCACATAGACCGGGATGCCGCCGCCGATCAGCAGCGCGCCGTGATGGGCGGCCTTGTGGTTGTTGCGGTCGAACAGCACGAGGTCGCCGTCGGTGACCAGCGAGCCGAGCGCGACCTTGTTGGAGGTCGAGGTGCCGTTGAGCACGAAATAGGTCTTCTCGGCGCCGAAGATCCGCGCCGCTTCCTTCTGCGCCTTCAGCGCCGGGCCCTCATGGGTGAGGAGATCGCCGAGGTCGAGCACGGAATTGTCGAGATCGTCGCGGAACACGGCCTCGCCGAGATGCTCGACGAAAACCCGTCCGATCGGGCTGCGGCTGTAGAACACGCCGCCATTGTGGCCCGGGCAGGTCCAGAGCTGGTTGCCTTCCTCGGCATAGTCGACCAGCGCGCCGAAGAACGGCGTCTTCAGGTTCTCGGCGTATTGCTTTAGCCGGCTGATCAGGTTTTTCGCGATGAAGGGCGGGGTCTCCTCGGACAGGAACACGTAGCCGTCGATGAAATCGAGCACCTCTACCGGCAGGTCCTCGAAACGTTTGCGGCGGATCAGGAGGATGATCGGGAAGTCCAGGCCCCGCCGGCGCATCAGGTTGATCAGCGCCGCGGTCTTGCCTTCAAGCCCCTTTTTGCCCCAGTCGACCACCATGCAGCCGATCGCGGCGTCGGTTTGCACCGCGATTTCGGCATCTTCCAGCTTGCGGGCCCGCACCACCTCGAAGCCGGAGCGCTCGATCTCGGTGATGATCTGGTGGAAGCGGATGCCCTCGAGGTCGTCGGCTTCGAAGACCGGCGCGGCGAACAGGAAGTTGAAGCGTTTGAAATAGTCCATACGGGTCCTCGATCTGTATTGGACTGCACCTGTCGGCACAATTCATGACAAACAGATGACAATGGAGAATGGCTTCACTATCCACGTGGAATTTGGCGGGGAGGGAGCGAGCTGCTGACAGCCTCAGGGCCTCAACGGACCATGGTCCATGCCCATTCGACGAGAGCGTTGATCGCGTCGCGGAGTGTAGATGAATTCAGTTCAGCCGTAGCTGAATTCTTCGAATTTGCCCGGTGCCGCATGTTGTCCGACATTGGGCGCATTTCCGGCGAGGAGGGCATCATGCTTGTAGCGACCCAGGCCAGTATTGCGGACTATCTCGCTGCCATCGATCGGCTGGCGCCGTTGATCGCGGCACATCGGCAGGACTTCGATCGCGACCGCAGGCTTCCCGATGCGGTCTTCAACGCACTCGCCGAGGCCGGACTGTTTCGGCTCTATCTGCCGCGATCGCTCGGCGGGCCGGAATTCTCGCCGCTCGACTTCATGGCGATCGTCGAGGCGGCATCCGCACTCGACGGCTCGGTCGGCTGGCTTATCGGAAACGGCGGCGGGATGAGCCGGGTCGGGGGCTACCTGCCTGCGGGCATCGTTCAGGGCTGGTTCGCCGATCCGCTCGCCTTCGTGGCCGCGGCCACCGGGGCGATCGGCACGGCGGTGGAGGCCGAGGGCGGTTATCGGGTCAGCGGACGCTGGCCGTTCGGCAGCGGCGCACATCACGCGACGCGATTCATGGGATTGGCCAGCGTGAAGGGGGCCGACGGCAAGGACGGCCCGCCGCTGTGCTGCTACTTCGACAAATCGGATGTCCGCGTCGATGACACCTGGTTTGTCTCTGGACTGCGCGGCACCGGGAGCTGCGACTTCGAGTTGCGCGACTGCTTCGTTCCGGTGAGACACACCCATCCGCTGGTCGATTTCCAGCCGACGCAGTCGGGCGTTCAGTACCGGTTGCCGGGTGTCTCGGCGTTTGCCTGGACGATCTCGGCTGTGCCCCTCGGCATCGCGCGCGGCGCGCTCGACGCCTTCATCGCGCTGGCGGGCCGGAAGCCGCGGCTGGGTGGCGCCGGCCAGCTGCGCGACAGCGAACTTGCCCAGGCCCTGGTCGGTCGGGCGGAGGCGACGCTACGCGCGGCGCGGGCGTTGCTCGTCGAGGCCATGACGGAGCTCATGGAGGCGACCGACGCCGGAGGCAGCCGCCTCATTCAGGCGCGGATCTCCCTTCGGGTTGCCTGCGCCAATGGCGCCGAAACGGCTGCGCGTGTCGTCGAGATGATTGCGGCCGCCGCCGGGAGCCCCGCGATCTTCGAGACCGGCACGATCGAGCGATCGGTGCGCGATATCAACGCGGCGATCAAGCATGTGGCGATGAGCCCGAACAGCTATACGCTCGCCGGACGCGTGAGCCTCGGTCTCGATCCCGGCACATGGAGGTTTTGACGACGATCGCGTCGTCAGGGTGCGACCGGCACCAGCCCGTAGCGCAGCATCGTCTCCTTCATCCTGGCCGGATCGGGCGCGCCGCCGGCCATCAGCGCCGCCATTTCCTGCGCACCGGGGCTGAGAACACAGAGGCAGGTCGCCGGGCCGTTTGAACGGTTCGTGAAGCCGTGCGCGATGCCGTGCTTGATGAACACGGTCTCGCCGGGCGCGAGATCGATGTCCTTGCCGTCGATCCGCCGGGCCGAGACGCCTGATAGCCCGTAGATCGTTTCGTCCCAGCTCTCGTGATAATGCGGGATCTCTGTCTGGGGAGCGGCGCCGATAACATCGCTCGCTTTTGGCTTGAGTTTGGTTGCAACCTGATATTGTATACATTGATTGATGCTCGTCTAAAGACAAATTGATCAGGCCGAACCGTGTCGGCTTCCACCAGAAGCAATTGTGTCGTGGAACACAGATATATTGCTCAATTGACCGCGCGATCGTCGTCACTTTGCGAAGCGGCACGGTCCACGCCAGCGACGACTGGAGAATGTTTTCGAGGCGGCGGGATGCGGTGATTCAAATGAGTTCGCCGCAGCGCATCTGCGTGAGACGACGGTCACACCCATGCCTGAAGGAGGAACCATGTCCCGCGCGTTCGGAGATCCCGATCTAACTCCCGACAATTTTAGCAGTTTCAGCAAGCAGGAGATCGATGCCGACTCGGCGGCCAAGGGGCTGGCGCAGCTCGAACCATTCCCCGAGGCAAGGTCCACCACTCCGATGGACCTGTCCTCGGTGATCGGCACGGATGTGACGCAGAAAATCCAGAAGGCCGGCCAGATCACCTTTCATGCGGTGGGTGACACCGGTGGCATTCACAGTCCGGAATTCCAGTTCGCCGTCGCCGACGCGATGGCCGCGGATCTCTCGAGTGGAGCCGCGTTCTGGTATCACCTCGGTGACGTCGTCTATTATTTCGGTGAAGACCAGTACTACTTCTCGCAGTTCTACGATCCGTATCGCAACTACAATGCCCCCATCTTTGCCATCCCCGGCAATCACGACGGAGCGCTCTACCAGGGCGAAACCGTCAAGTCGCTGGAGCCCTTTATCGCCAACTTCTGCACCACGCATCCCGCGCGAAGTCCAGACAGCCAGGGCGCGGTTCGAACCACGATGGATCAGCCGGGCGTGTACTTTACGCTGAACGCGCCATTCGTCAAATTCATCGGTCTCTATTCGAATACGAGTGAGGGCGGCACGGAGGGAGTGATCTCGAGTTCAAAGGTCGGCACCGCCCAGCTGACCTTCCTGAAGCAGCAGCTGGCTGCCGCGAAAGCCGAACGGGACAGGAACCAGGGACGCGCGCTGGTGATCGCGACGCATCACCCTCCGTTTACAGGCAGTCCCACGCATGTGCCGAGTCCCACCATGCTGAAGCAGATCGACGAGGCCTGCGCCGCAGCCGGCATCCAGCCGGACCTTTATCTCTCCGGCCACGCCCATCTGTATGAGCGCTACACGCGAACGGTGGGCGGAAAGCAGATTCCCTATCTCGTCGCCGGCATGGGCGGCTACTACAACCTGCCAGGCTTGAAGCCGCCAAATCGTCGCCCGCGGTCACAGCCCACGCCGCAAACCGGCACCGACGCGAGCGGCAATCCGCTCCGGCTCGACGTCTACAACGACAACACCTTTGGATTTGTGCGGTTGACGGTATCCCCGACGTCGATTGCCGGTGTGTTCGTGACGGTGGACCCGCAGACAGGCAAGACCGGCATCGGCGACAGCTTCACGGTCGACCTGCACGCCAACACGGTTTCCGGCGGTGGATCAGCTGCAAGCGCCGGCAAGCCTGCAGGCAAGGGGGCTGCACCCTCCAAGGCCAAACCTCCCGCGGCCAAGCGCCCAGCGAAGGCCGGTGCCAAACCGCCGAAGGCGAAGTCCAAGTCGGGCGCGACGAAGAAGACCAGGCGCGGCTGACGCCGACCCGAAGCCGATATTGACCGGTTCATCATGCGGGCAAGTGCACCGGGTGGCACAAGATCCACCCGATGCGTTGCTTCTACCTCGCTTTTCGAGGACAAAGCGGACACGCCTTATTAGTTCGCGCTGCCGGAGATTTGTCGCGGATATTCGAGCTGCATCGCGACGAAATCTGCCGTGGAGGCGCCATAGCGAGTCTCGATTCCCTTGAGCGTCTGATCGAGCGCTTGCGCGGGTGGGGTGATGCCGACTGTTGGCAGCGAGCGCTCCGCAGACCAATCGGCTGCCACCTGCTGCGGATAGATGCGCAGGCCGTTTCGCATGACCACCGCATCACCGGTCGCGGCGAACGTCACGGCTTGCGAACGATAGGTGCGCGACCAGCTGTCGGTGACCAGAGCGAGCGAGACCTCATCGATGCCTGGTGTCAGCGCGACGCCGAGTTGCTCGCGGTCCCAGAAGGCGAGGGCGTTCCGGATCGCGGTCAGCGCGAACGGGCGGGTGAACTTGAACGCGTTGCTGTCGTGGCGCTCATCCCAGTCGGGCAGGCCGATCTCGCGCGCGATCGTCTCCGCCTTGGCGCGCCCCGCGATCGCCTCGATCAGGGTCAGCGACATCGGCATCGACGCGGAGACGCCTGTCGTCGTCGCCACGCCGCGGTCGACCACGATCCTGCGGTTAGCGACATATTGGATCGCCGGATGGTTGTCGCGCCAGTCCTTCAGCTCGTACCAGTGCGTCGTCGCGCGCTTGCCATCGAGCAGGCCGGTCGAGGCCACGACCTGGCCGCCGGCGCAGATGCCGACGATGACAGCGCCTGTTTTCGCCTGGCGACGGATCCATTGCAGCACGGCCGGATCGTCGTTGCGGGTCATGGCGGGCACGATGACATAGTCGGCGCCATCGGGATGTGCAGTGTCGAATGCGGCGATGGTCGCGTCCGGCTCCACTTTCAGCGCCGGATACAGCGTCACCGGGCCGGGTGCCGTTGCCAGCGTCACGACATCGGCGACATCGGCGCGCTTGAGGATGCCGTAGGGCATCACATAGTCGGTGGTCTCGCTCATGTCGTTGATACCGACGATCGCGATCAGCGGCCGCGGCCGCTTCGGCGGCTTCAGCGCCGCAAGCATCGCATCATGTTCGTTCTTCGCGATCGGCGGCGGCGCCTTGAATGCCGACGCGGCGGGGAGGGACAGCAGCCAGCCGCCGCCGATGATGATGGGAAGCAGCGCGGCAACGGCAGCGCCGCTCCACGCGAGAAACCGCGGCTTCATGATGATCTCGGCCGATACGTTGAATCGCCGCGCAAGCTAGCGAGCGAAGCCCTCGATCGAAATGGCGTAATTCCCGCAAAAACGGACGCGCGCCGATGCGGCGGATTGTCGATGCAATCCGCCGCACATGGACAGATCGATCTCCGCCTTTCTCAGTAGACGAGGCTCGTTCCAGGCGGTTTCTCGAGCGCCGCGGCGAGCGTACGATATTCTTCGCAGTCGGTGCCGCAGATCGCGGCGATCCGGCTCAGATGAAACTCCGCCTGATCGCGGTTGCCCTGCTCGATCTGCCAGAACCCGTAGTAATTCCACGTCAGCACGTGGTTCGGATCGGCCTTCAGCGCGCGCTCGTACCAGACCTGCGACTGCTTGTAGTCGCCGAGCTTGCGATAGGAGTAACCGATCAGATTGGCGACGTTCGGATGCTCGTCGTGGCCGAGCGCGTGCAGCTGATCGATCGCCGCGGCATAGTCGTTGTGCTCGTAGATCGTTGCGTAAGCCGTGCGGTAGCCCTCGCGAAAGATCGGATCGTCGAAGAGCGACTGCTTGGTCGGCTTCTTGATCTTGTGCGTGGTCTTTCCGCCTTGCTGCTGCTGGGCAGGAGAGGACGGCGTCGGCGCCTCGTAGTGCGATCCGTAGGGGTCGCCGCCACCGCCTCCACCACCTCCTCCGCCACCTCCCGCCGCGACGGCGGATTGCGGTGCGATGAGAATGAGCGGCACTGTCAGGAATGCTGCAAGCGTTGCGAATTTCATCGGCGACGTGATCATGACAACCTCCTGCTTGGAACAGCCAGTCGTTGGTGTGAGGTCATAACTCCACGTCGCCCGAAACATTCCCGTCGACTCGCGAATTATCCGCGGCACGCGCGGGATCGCGAGTTAGAAACTGACATTGGTGTTAGCTTTGGAATGTGATGAAGCGGCTCTGCTGTGCGACGCGAGACGAGGGCGATTTGCCGCGTTGTTGTCGACGCGCATATGGCCGGGCACCTGGTGACGGAACGCCTTGCATATCCTCGGGCGGGCGCTTGCCCGCCGAGCGGCGAGGCCAGGATCAGGTCGTTGGCGCCGGCGCGTGATATTCGGTCGCGACGGTTTCGTCGGTCGAACCGGCGCCGAGCGAGTTGAGCAGCAGGGTCAGAAGAATCGTCAGACCCAGGTTGACGATGACAGCGTAAAGCGCGGCGTAGCCTGGAAAGGTGAAGGTACCGATCGCAAGTGCGTAGGTCGGGGCGAGCTTTGCTGCGATGAACATCGCAGTCCCGCTCGCGATTCCGGCGGCCCAGCCGATCAGCAATGCCCAATCATTGAACCAGCGGGTATACACGCCCAGCATCACGGATGGCAGCGTCTGGATGATCCAGATGCCTCCGAGGAGTTGCAGGTAGATCGCAAACTTCGAAGGCAGGAAGATGATGAAGGCCAACGCGCCGAACTTGACGATCAGCGATACCCACTTTGCGATCTGGGCCTCTTGCTGGTCGGTCGGCTGTCGATTGATGAACTCGCGATGAATGTTGCGCGTGTAGAGGTTGGCCGAAGCAATCGACATGATTGCCGCCGGAACGAGCGCTCCGATCCCGACCGCGGCGAAGGCGATCCCCACGAACCATGACGGGAAGCTATGGAGAAACAGCGCAGGCACCGCGAAGTTGTTGCCGAACTGCTTGAAGCCAGCCGCATATTCGGGAAGTTGATTGAGGCCTGCCGCGATCGCGAAGAAGCCGAGCAGAGCAAGCAGACCGAGCATGAACGAATAGCCCGGCAGCAGTGCGGCGTTGCGACGGATGGCGCGACCACTGCTCGCCGCTAGGATGCCGGTGATGGAGTGCGGATACAGGAAGAGCGCGAGTGCCGATCCCAGCGCCAGTGTCGCGTAGGCCCCATAGGCGCCGGTGGTGTTGTCGCCAGGAACAGCCAGCAGCAGCTTCGAAGCCGGCACTGCCGCAAAGATCTTCGCAAAGCCGCCCAACTGAATCGGAACGACAATGACCGCGGCGAACGCCGTCAAATAGATGAGGAGATCCTTGACGATGGCGATCGAGGCCGGCGCCCGCAGCCCGCTCGAATAGGTGAAGGCGGCGAGGATGATGAACGCGATGACGAGCGGCAGATCGCCGGCATAACCTGGTCCCGAAATGCCCAAGCCTCCGATCACGACCTGGAGCCCGACCAGTTGCAGCGCGATGTACGGCATCGTCGCGACGATGCCGGTCGCGGCGACTGCCAGCGCGAGCCAGCGATTGCCGAAGCGTCCACGCACAAAGTCGGCGGCAGTGATGTAATTGTGCTTGTGACAAACGTACCAAAGCCGCGGAAAGGCGAGGAGGAGAATGGGGTAGGCGACAATCGTGTAAGGGACTGCGAAAAACGCAATTGCACCGGCCCCGAAGGCGAGCGCCGGAACGGCAATGAATGTGTAAGCCGTGTAGAGGTCGCCGCCGATCAGGAACCAGGTGACGACGGTGCCGAACCGACGTCCGCCGAGTCCCCATTCATGCAACAGATCGAGGTCGCCTCTACGCCAACGGGCTGCGGCAAAGCCTAACCAGGTAATCAGGGCAAACAACGCCAGGAAAATGATGAAGGCGGTCCAGTTCACGTTCTGCACGGCATCCTCCCGGTTGGTTTCCCCCGTTATCTCGTCGTTGCCTCCTCGCCTCGGCGGTACTGAAACGGGCTGTTTCGGCGCTAGTCATCGGTTGCAAAGTAGACGATCGCCGTCAGAACGGCTCCGATGATGATCCAAAGAAGCTGGTACCAGTAGAAGAAGGGCATGCCGATCCAGGATGGCTCGATCCTGTTGTAGAATGGCGGCCAGAGCACTGCGATGAATTGAGCGAGGAGGAGCAGGTACCACCAGCTCCATCCTGTGCGTCGGACATGTTGGTTCATGTTTCCTCCTGAGAGGAAATCGGTCTCCTGCCGACGTACGTTCGCCGGCGCAATCGGTGCGCGGTTCGAAAACTCGCCGGCAGAAGCCGATCAACTTTCTCGCAGCCACGAGCCGAAAAGCGATCCACGGCAGCGCGGCGGCAATCCAATAATATTACTCTCGCGCGGAACTTTGGTTCCTAATCCACGCTAGTTTCACCAATCAGAACCGGGCTCCAGCCATTTCGCAAGCGCAGCATTGCAGGGATGAGCGAGCCTACATCCCGGTCCGGTCTTTCGCGTCGCGTTGCCGCACTCATATGGGTTCACGGCGGCCAGTTGACGGCACTGTCCGAGGAGCACGGAAATGAGGCCATGAGCAAAATCGACCTCTCGGACGTTTACCGAAGCTATATTGACTGCCTGAACCGGCAGGACTGGGCGCGGCTCGGCCAGTTCGTCGATGACGACGTGTCTCACAACGGCCGGCGGCTCGGCCTGTCGGGCTATCGAACGATGCTGGAAGGCGACTTCCGCGACATCCCGGACCTTCATTTCAACATCGAACTGCTGGTTGCCGACGCGACCCGCGTTGCGAGCCGGCTCGCCTTCGATTGCTCGCCGAAGAGAAGGTTTCTCGGCCTCGACGTCAATGGCAGGCGCGTCGCCTTCGCCGAGAATGTGTTCTACGAATTCCGCCACGGCAAGATCGTGCAGGTCTGGTCGGTGATCGACAAGGCTACGATCGAGGCTCAGCTCCAGGACGTGTCCTCATGAGCGACGCGCTTGCCTTTCCGGCATCGAAGCCGGCGGCAGTTCAGCCGTGAGGCCGCTCCATGCCCGCACGCTTGATCGCCGCGAGCAGATGATCGCTGTCCGCGGAAAGAAAATCGATCAGGCGCTTGGCCGCGTCGGGCGCCTGAGAGTCATTTACAATCGCGGCCGTGAAGGTTTGCACAAGCTGCAGATTTGCTGGGAGCAGGCCAACCAATTCGATGCCGGTCTCCTGGACCAGTTCGCTGGTCGGCCCAATCGAGAAATTCGCTTTGCCGGCTCTAAGCGCCTCTGCCGCCTCCGTTCCGCGCGCCTCGAGGGTGAGCCTCACCGAATCTGGCAGATTCAGCTTTGGGAAAACCTTGTCGCGGACGAATTGTCCGCTTGTGCTGCTTGGCGCCACCACCTGGCCGGCGCCAATCAAGGCGTTCCTGAGAGCGGCATCCGTGCCGATGTCTGGCTTGGGAGAGCCTGTCCGTACGGCGGCGGCCAAGGGAGCCGTCGCCAGTCCGGCGTCGGATCCCGCACGAATGCGCCGGTCTTCGACGAGGTTTCGAAGTCCCTCGCGCGAAAGGATGACCACGTCCGCTTTGGTGCCGTTCGCGAGCTGGTGCCTGATCGTTTTCGGCCCGGCGCCCTCCGACGCTCCGGATCCGGTCTCCACCTTGATGCCTGTCGTTCGCTCGAACTCGGGCACCACTTCGCGGTAGACTGCAGCGAAGCCGCCCGAAATGATGACCTTGATCGTTTTGGGAGTGTCGGCGATTGCTTGCGTCGGTACGGCAGCAGTGGTGGCTTGCTCGGTCATTGCGCCTTCCTTCGATTTCCAAAGGAAGCTAGCAGTACCGAGCTGACCTTGCCAGCCAGTCGGTCGCTCCATCAGTGACCGCACAACGGATCGGATCACGCCGCAGCGTGGGAGTGGGTCCTCCGCCAGTTGATCACTCCACCCGCCAGAATTACCTCAATCTGCGAGGCCGTGAGGCCGTGACGTGTCCGCACCGGCCCTCGGCACTCGAAGGTGACGTCCTCGCCGCTCTCGAGAGTGCGGCGCAGATTGTCAACGCGCAGCACGTCGCCCTTCTGCAACCGGTCATAGTCGACCTCGTTGACGAAGGTCAGCGGCAGAATGCCGTAGTTGACGAGATTCTGGCGGTGAATGCGCGCAAAGCTCTTGGCCAGCACGAGCCTGAGGCCCATGTTTCGCGGTGCCACCGCGGCATGCTCGCGCGACGAGCCCTGACCGTAGTTGCGGCCTGCGATCACGGCATGGCCTGAGCGCGCCGAACGCGCGCGCTCAACATAGCTCCGATCAATGCGCTCGAAGGCGAAGTCGCTGATCTTCTGGATGTTGGAGCGATAGGGAAGAACCCGTGCGCCGGCCGGGAGAATCTCGTCGGTGGAAACGTCGTCATTCATCTTCAGAAGGATCGGCACTGCGAGCCGGTCGGGCAGTGGATCGAACTGCGGGAGAGAGCGGATATTCGGTCCCTTGATGAGTTGAACCTTTCGCGCCTGCTCGGCCGCGAGCGGCGCCTCCAGCAGCTGCTCATTCGCGGTCAGCCGGGTCGGTTCGTTGAGTTCGGGGCAGGCCTTTGCAATCGTTCGCGGGTCGGTGATCTGCCCGGCGAGTGCCGAAGCCGCGGCGGTTTCAGGAGAGCAAAGAAAGACCGCGTCCTCCTCGGTGCCCGACCGTCCGGGAAAGTTGCGGGGCGTGGTGCGCAGTGAGTTGCGTCCCACCGCGGGGGCCTGACCCATGCCGATACAGCCGTTGCAGCCGGTCTGATGGACCCGCGCGCCTGCCGCGACAAGGGCTCCGAGGCGGCCGTCGGCGATCAATGCTTCCAGCGTCTCGCGAGAGGTCGGGTTGACGTCGAACGATACGCCGGGCGGAACATGGCTGCCGCGAACGATTTCGGCGGCGACGGCAAAATCGCGCCAGCCGGGGTTGGCGGAGGATCCGACATAGGCCTGGTAAATCGGCTCGCCCGCCACCTCGCTCACCTTGACCACATTGCCCGGGCTCGATGGCGTCGCGATCAGCGGCTCCAGCTTCGACAGATCGATGGAGTCTTCCTCGTCGTAACTGCATCCGCGATCGGCGGCCAGTTGCAGCCAATCGTGCTCCCGGCCATTGGCCCTGAGAAAATCGCGTGTCCGCTCGTCGGACGGAAACACCGTGGTGGTCGCTCCGAGCTCCGCGCCCATATTGGCGATCACATGCCGGTCCATCGCGGACAACGACTTCAGGCCGGGCCCGAAATATTCGATCACCTTGCCGACGCCGCCGGCAACGCCATGACGTCGCAGCATCTCGAGGATGACATCCTTGGCGCTGACCCAGTCTGGAAGCTTGCCTGCGAGCCTGACGCCGAATACTTTCGGCATGGTGACCGCAAACGGTTCGCCGCTCATCGCCAGCGCGACATCCAGGCCGCCGACCCCGATCGCCAGCATTCCCAACGCACCCGCAGCCGGCGTGTGACTATCGGCGCCCAGCATGGATTTGCCGGGCTTGCCGAAGTGCTGCATGTGCACGACATGGCTGATGCCGCTGCCGGCGGGGGAGTACCACAGGCCGAAGCGGCGGCAGGCGCTCTCCAGAAAAAGGTGATCGTCAGCGTTGAGGTTGTCGACCTGCAACAGGTTGTGATCGACATATTGCACGCTGAGCTCGGTGCTGATGCGGTCGAGCCCAATCCCCTCCAGCGCCAACATCACCAGCGTACCGGTTGCATCCTGCGTGAGTGTCTGATCGATCCGGATAGCGATGGCTTCGCCAGCACGCATCCTTCCGCGAGCCAGATGGGCCGAGATCAGTTTCTGGGTGACGTTTTGTGGCATATCGGCAGCCTTTCGGACTCCGATGCCCCCGCTTGTATCTGATGTGGTCAAACCTGATGCAAAGCCAATGCGCGCTTGCGCATTCCGTTCCATATCGACGGCCATGATCGTGTGGCGTCAATATTTGAGGGCAACCATATGCCGATCATCCATGAGCGTTGAAGTTCCCTAACTGAGCGTTCCGTAATGCCCTCCATCGATACCATGACGGGGTGCAACCAGTCTCAGGAACGCGCTTTTGTGAGTCGACGCCTCAGCCGAGCAACGCCGCTACTTCTGCTCCAGGTGCCAGGCGCCGTCCCAACCTGCTGCGGGTGGATTCTGCCGGAAGCTCGCGGCCCGCGCGGTCATGGCGGTTGCCGGTCCGTCGCCGGGCACGGCTTGCAGCGCCGCCGCGAAGGCGCGCTCGGCATCGTCCCAACGTTGCTCCCGATAGGCGGCGAGGCCGTCAGCATAGTGCTGCCGCAGCAGCGCCTGCGCGGGGGTGAGCTCGTCCTTCCCGGCCATGATCTCGAACACGGTCTGCGGCTGGGTCTGGCCCAGCACGACCAGGCGGTCGATCTCGCGCAGCTCGATCGTCGCCGCGCAGCCGGCAGCGGTGGTTTCCGAGATCAGGCTGCGGCTGCCGTAGAACTTGTTGGCGCTTTCCAATCGCGAGGCGAGGTTCACGGTGTCGCCGAGCACGGTGTAGCTCATCATGAATTCGGAGCCGATGCTGCCGACCAGCGCTTCGCCGGTGGCTATCCCGATGCGGATGTCGCAGTCGGCAGGGATCGCGCGGACCCCGAGCAGTTCGGGCAATTCCTGGCGCAGCTGCGCCACCCGCCCGGTCATGTCGAGCGCAGCAGTTGCGGCGAGCTGCGTCTGCTCGGCCTCCTCGACAAAGGGAGCGCCCCAATAGGCCATGATGGCATCGCCGATATATTTGTCGATGATGCCCCGTTGCGCGTGGACCGGTGCGGACATGGTCGAAAGATAGAGGTTCATGATCTTGACCAACCCGCGCGGCGTCACGCCCTCACTCAGGGTCGTGAAGCCCTTCATGTCGCAGAACATCACCGTCATGACGCGCCGTTGTCCTTCGGTGGCGGCGATCGCCGGCTGCTCGAGCAGGCCTTCGGCGATCCGCGGATTGATGTAGCGGCCGAAGGTTTCGCGGATGCGCTGGTTGTGCCGCAGCGTCTCGATCATGCGGTTGAAGGCGGCCGAAAGCTGGCCGATCTCGTCCTGGGTCGTGACGGTGATGGTGCCGTCGAGACGGCCGGCCTCGACCTCGCGGGTGCCTTCCAAGAGCCGCATCACCGGGCGGGTGATGCCGCTGCCGACCAGCATCGCAAACACGAAGCCGAGCACGGCGGCGATCGCGGTGACGACCGCCGAGACGATGATCGCTCGCTGCTGGGCGCCCATCACGGTCTTGGCGCTGGCGCCGACCTGGCCCAGCATGTCGGCGCGAATGCCTTCGATCCTGGTATTGAATTCGTCGCGCAGCGCCTCGGCGTGGAGCATCGTCTTCCGCGCGGTGGCGAAATCCTTGGCGTCGAGCTGGTCGAGCAGCGTCTTGTTTTCGGTGTTGAGCCGGACCAGCAGGTCGTTGAGCGCGTTGTCGATCCGGTCGTCGATGCGTCCGAGCGCGGCATTGTCTGACGGCGTCGAGGGATCGTCGATGATCGCGGCGATCAGCTTGCGCGCGGCACCGGCTTCCTGATTGATGACAGGATTGATGTCGTCGAAGGTCTTGCGTGCGGCCGCATAGTTCCCGTCCTCCGCCGGCCCCTGCATCTTCGCCATCATCATCCGCCGCATCGCGAGCGAGCGCTCGAGCGAACGGACATTGACGCGGGCGAGATGGGCGTAGGCGGGAATATAGCGGTTGGTGAGCTCTCCGAGCAGATGGCCGACCTGGCCCGCCATCACCATCGACAACAGCGATGTGACCACCGCCAGGACGATCAGCCCCGCAGCGATGCCGACGATCTTCTGCCTGATCGATTTACGAAACATGCCCTGCGCTCGGCGTTTCCTGGTCGCGGTGGACAGCTAATAGAGTTCCGCCGCCCGCGGCGCAAGTTCGACCGAGCGTGCGGGTACGAATTTGTTCGATATTTCAAGGCGATTTTGGTCGCCCAGTGGCTCCGCTTCCGCCGTCGGGCAACTCAACGAAAGTCGTCAAGCGCCCGCGCTGTATCCTCATTCACATCTGTCATCGCCCGGCTCGACCTGGCTCGACCGGGCGATCCAGTACGCCGCGGCCCATCGGTTCATTCACATCCGTCCCTGGGATGCTGGGTCGCCCGTCTTCGCGGGTGACGACACCGCGCTGTTTGATAAGTGAATCGAGAACTGCGTTCACAGCTCCATCTCGGTCACCCCCCGCGCAACGGCTTCGCTTTTGTCGTTGGAGGAGGTCGCGAAGCGGCCGTCTCGAAGGGGCGACGGCCAGCAGCGGGGCCGTTCATCCTTCGAGGCTCGCTCCGCTCGCACCGCCAGCGACAAAAGCGAAGCCTTTGCGCGGGGATGACGGGTTTGATGGCCTTGCAGGGACGACGGCGGAGATGATCTCCCGCGAGATACGCCGACGTCCGCGCCTACCGCAGGCCTTCGTACACCATCAACCCGCGCGCGATGGCGAGCTTGCGCAGCGTGCGCGGCACGAAGCGTTCCGGAGGATGCAGATAACGCCAGGAGGTCAGAGCCAGATCGCGCAACGTCGAGGTGTTGTCCTCGAAGGGGGCGAGGAGCCCGGTGAGGCTTGCCGGCACATGCACGCGGGCGGAGAAGGGGAGCAGCAGCAATTCGAAATGCGCGGTCTCGCCGGTCTCGGTGGTTGCGGTGACGCCTGCGACGGCCGGCAACGTCTCCTCGGCCACGTAGCTGATGATGTCCTCGATCTCGCCGCGGCTCGCGTCGATGAACAGCGAGGAAAAGCTCCGGTCCTTGAGATCGCAGCCGAGCAGGGCCGAGATGCGGGTGCCGGCGACACGGAAGGGGTAGCCGGCCTTGCCGTCATAGGACAGCACGAAGATGTCGGCCAACAGCTCGCGCACCGCGGATGGCTCGAACTCGCTCCGGTCAGGTGCGCGCGCATTGCCGCGTTTCGCATTCCAGTAAGCGAAGAATTCGCGGCTGGACCAGTGTTTCATCTAAGAACCTTGCCCGGCACCTGCCTTGGCGGGACACATCTGTCCCGGTTTTGTGCAAGTGCCTTCCCTTCTCTGTTGTGCAGGGAAGGCTGTGCAGCGTCCATGCCGCGGCCGCGTTTTCGGCGACTTATCGGCATCTTTGCGTCGTTAACGTAAATTTAACTATACGCTTGGCGGCAGCCGGAACCCGGCATAGGGTCTTCGCGTTCCCGTTCGCGCCGGTTGGCTCCAAGGGCGGTCGGCGTAGGCATACAGGTGGCGTCAAACAGTTTGGTCATCGCGCGGGGAGGGGTGGGGTTGCGTCCCCGGTCCTCCTGGGGTGCGAGAAGATCAACGGAAGCAAGGGAGGGTGTTCTCAGCGCCCTCCCTTTATCTTTTGGTTGCGGCTCGGCATCGCCCGTGAGCTGCGTCCAGCACGGCGAGTTGACCGATTTCGGGATTGTGCCCTTGCACGGTGCCGCGAAAGCCGCCTATCTGCGATTCACCGCCGCATTCGAGGTCGTCGATCCCTTGGACTCCCATCCCGAAGCTCCGCTCGAGCAACCACCGCCGCCGGAGGCGCCGCGCGAGCCGATGCTGACCTTGCCGCCGGCGCTCACCGCTTACATCCTGCTGCTAGCGGTCATCCATCTGCGGGTGTTGCTGCCGCCGGAGATGGAAAACTGGACGATCGACGTCTTCGGCTTCATCCCCAAGCGCTACGATACGACGCTGCTCGACATCACCTTCCCGGGCGGCGCGGGCGCCAAGGTCTGGACCTTCGTCACATATTCGCTGCTGCACGCCAATCTCACGCATATCGGCTTCAATGTGCTGTGGCTGCTGCCGTTCGGCAGCGCGCTGGCGCGGCGCTTCGGCGCGCTGCGTTTCTTCCTGTTCATGGCGGTGACGGCGGCCGCCGGCGCGCTCGCGCATCTCGTGACCCACGAACATGCGATCGCGCCGATGATCGGCGCCTCGGCGTCGGTGTCGGGCACGATGGCGGCGGCGATCCGCTTTGCCTTCGTGAAGGGCAGCTTCCTTTCATTCAGCCGGGGCGATGCCGACGCGGCGGCCAAGGTGCCGGCGCTGCCGCTGTCGCGGGCGCTGCGCGACGGGCGCGTGCTCGGATTCCTGGCGGTCTGGTTCGGCGTCAACATCGTGTTCGGCGTCGGTTCGCTCGCGATCGGCGGCGGCGACAACGTCACCGTCGCCTGGCAGGCGCATATCGGCGGCTTCCTCGCCGGGCTGCTGCTGTTCTCGCTGTTCGATCCCGTCCCGCGCGTGCGAGATGATGCTGCAGATGCGTCATCGGTGGACCAGTCGGGGCGCGTCTGATCGTCGCTTGCGGCTCGCGTCGAATTCCTCCATCATCCTTGCGACGCAAGATAAGGCCGGCTCCGAAATACAGCCGTGCTGTTGCCCGCGCCCCGGAACCGAAATCGGCGCGAAACTGTTGATTGAAGGCTCAACGAACAGGCTCGATCCCCGCTCAAAGGGGACACGAACGGCTTCAGGGAGGCGACAATGACGGTACGTTCCATTCTCGATGCGAAGGGCCATCAGATCATGAGCGTCGCGCCGGACGCGAAGCTCTCGGCTGCGATCAAGCTCCTCGGCGAGAGGAAGATCGGTGCGGTGCTGGTGATGGAGCAGGGCCGGATGGAAGGCATCCTGTCGGAGCGCGACATCGTGCGTGTGCTCGGCGAGCGCGGTGCGGGCACCCTGGAGGAGCCGGTGAGTGCGGTCATGACCAGGAAGGTCGTGACCTGCCGGCAATCCGACACGGTCAGCGGCATCATGGAGATGATGACGACGGGCAAATTCCGCCATCTGCCCGTGGTCGAGGATGGCAAGGTGGTCGGGTTGATCTCGATCGGCGACATCGTCAAGCGGCGCGTGCAGGAATACGAGCACGAGCAGGAAGCGCTGCGCGACTACATCAAGACGGCTTGAAGCTATTTGCCCGTGGCGCCGGACGTGGTCGACGGCGGTGCCAGGATGTCGATCGCTTCCTCGATCGCGCCGATCGAGCGTTCGGCGGCGCGGATGCCGTGCGCGATCAGGTCGTCGGCGCGGTGGAAGTCGAACCAGCCGATCTGGCCGACCCGCGGCGAGATCAGCATGTCGGGCGGGTCGCCGGCGAGGCGCGCCCGGGTGATGCGGTCCTGCATGATGTTGAAGGCGTCGACCATGACGCTGGAAATGCCGGGACGGTTGGCGCTGCCGAAGAATTCGCGCTTCATGGTGCGTTCGGCGGAGAAGAAGCGGCCGAAGCGGCGCTTGGGCGGCTCTGGCTCGAGCGCGGGCTCGGTCGTCACCGCGACCGTTACCTCGGGCGCGGCGGCGGACTGGCCGTGATTGTAGATCGTGGTCGAGTGCGCGAACACGTCGCTGGAAAGGTTGGCTGCGATCACGATCTCGGCGCCGAGCGCGCGGGCGGCCGAGACCGGCACCGGATTGACCAGCGCGCCGTCGACCAGCCAGCGGTCGCCGATCAGGACGGGGGCGAAAATGCCGGGCAAAGCGTAGGAGGCGCGCATGGCGTCGACCACGCGGCCGTGGGTCAGCCAGATCTCGTGGCCGGTGCGGACTTCGGTCGCGACGCTGGCGAACTTGATGGTGAGGTCCTCGATCATGGACTGGCCCAACGCCTGCTCGAGCTCGGCGGCGAGCTTGGTGCCGCCGATCAGGCCGGAGCCGCTGAGGCGGATGTCGAGGTAGCCGAGCACGCTGCGCGGCTGCAGGCCGCGGGCCCACTGCTCCAGCGTCTCGATATGACCGGCGGCATAGGCGCCGCCGACCACGGCGCCGATCGAGGTGCCGACCACGACGCTGGGGACGATGCCGTGGGCGAGCAGGGTCTTGACGATGCCGATATGGGCAAAGCCGCGCGCGGCCCCGCCGCCGAGGGCAAGTCCGATCACGGGACGGCGAACCGGTCCCAGTCCTACCTTGTCGGGGCCGTCGGAGCTCTTATGGCCTCGGCCCATCCAGCTATCCAACACGACATATCTCCTGCCGGGGCGAGCTTATGCCTCGCAGTCCAGCTTCGCCAGAATCGTTCGCACGCATGGTTTATGCCCAGCCATGCCGGCCTAGGCAGGGAATGTGACTGCACCGCGACGTCTGGGCTAACATCGTCTTGATCGGTCGGTTCCAAATGGGGGATCAAGGCCTGCCGGCCGCCACGAAGGCTTGAATTTGCCGCGTTTTCGTTGAAAAGCATGTCGATGACTTCGTGGGGCAATGGCATCGGCGGACGCGGGCGGGGCGGGTGGCTCCTTCCGGCGTTTCTGCTTGCCGCCATCGTGATCGTCCTGCGGCCCGGTTCCGCATCGGCGCAATGGTTCAGCGACCGGCCGCCACCGGTCCCGCCGGCCTCAGTCCCCGAGGTGCCATCCGGCCCGGCGCTCAATCTGGCGCCGCCATCGGGGGCCGGTTCCGGGCCGACCTTGCCGTCGCCCTTGACCCAGCCGACCATCGTCCAGCCGTCGATTGCGACCATGCCGCCGCCGGCGCCGCTGCCGGGCGCCTCGCCCGCGGGGCAGGCGGTGCTTTCGCTGACGGCGCGCTACGGAAAAGACATGCCCGTCATCAATGGCGGGCTGGTGTGGCGGGTGTTTGCCGACAAGCCTGATGACAACGGCACCTTCAAGCTGGTCCGCGAGGAGCGCGGGCCGACGCCGAACATCGTGCTGCCGCCGGGCAATTACGTCGTCCATGTTGCGCTCGGTCTCGTCAGCGCGGTCCGTGCCGTCAATTTGAAATCGGAGACTGATCGCGAGTCGTTCGTGCTGCCGGCTGGAGGCCTGCGGATCGAGGGGAAGGTCGGCTCCAGCAAGATCCCCGCCAACCAGATCTCGTTCGCGATCTACAAGGGCAGCCAGTTCGACGGATCGGACCGCAACCCGTTGATCCCGAACGTCACCGCCGGCGATGTCGCGCTGCTGCCGGAGGGGACCTACTACATCGTCTCCAACTATGGCGACGCCAACTCGGTGGTGCGCTCCGACATCCGCGTGCAGGCCGGCAAGCTGACCGATGTGACCGTCACCCATCGCGCCGCCGTCATCACGCTCAAGCTGGTCAGCGAGAAGGGCGGCGAAGCTCTCGCCAACACCGCATGGTCGGTGATCACGCCCGGCGGCGACGTGATCAAGGAATCGATCGGTGCCTTCCCGCGCGTGGTGCTCTCCGAGGGCGAGTATCGCGCGATCGCCAAGAACGAGGGCAAGGTGTTCGAGCGGCCCTTCAACGTCGTCAACGGCGTCGATGGCGAGGTCGAGGTCGTCGCCCGCTGACGCGCGGCGTGCGCTTCATGCAACTGTCATGGTCTCTAACGCGAACTAACCATCGCGCGACTTTAAATCGTCATAATCGCGCGGGGCGGTGCGCCGCTTCCCCATTCTTTACATGGCGTTAAGCGGTGACGACTTGGATGCCGCGGGGACAAGCGTTTGCGCGAACGGGGCGTGCCATGGTCATGGCCAACAAGAAATCAGAACAGACTTCAGCCAAATTCAATACCGAGATGTTCGCAGACGTCCCGGTCCTGCAGCGCAAGTGGCAGGCGGCCGTTCGTCCAGGCGAGAAGCTGCCGCACTATGAAGACGTGATGCTCGGCAGCCTCGGTCGGCTCGCGGATCATATCGTGCTGCTGCGCGGCGACGATGGCGTGCTGCGCGTCTCCCAACCCGGCCGCTATGTGCAGACCTGGCTGAACGACGATCGCTGGGACATCCCGCTGAGCGCGCTGCCGCCGGACTGCGCGACCGCATTGGCCGAGGCCACGGCGAGCGCGCGCGAGAACAGCCGTCCCTATCTGGCGTCGGCGCATTGCGTCCGTGACGGCCTGGTTCGGACCTATGACGTGCTGGCGCTGCCGACGCGATCGCGCTGGGGCAGCACGCTGGTCGGCGTCTACGTCAACGAGCGCAATGCGCAGTACAACCTGCTGGACACGATTTTCTCCGCCACCGACGAGGGCGTGCTGTCGCTTGCCGCGATCCGCAATGCGCGCGGCGAACCGGCCGACTTCCAGGTCGTGCATCTCAACCAGGGCGCCGCAAGGCTCCTGATGCAGCCTGCGACCGACCTGCTGTGGCGCCGGCTTTCCGCCGGCGGCAATCCGCTTGCTACGCCTGATGTGGTCGGCAGGCTCCGCGCGTTCGTGGCTGGCGGCCGCGGCGGGCAGTTCGAGATCGATAGCGGCGATCGCTGCCTGCGGCTCGGCGTCACGGCGTTCGGCGACATGCTCTCGCTGACCGTCACTGACGTCACCGCGCTGAAGCAGCGCGAGGTTTCGTTCCGCCTGTTGTTCGAGAACAACCCGATGCCGATGTGGGTGTTCGACGCCGACACAATGGAATTCCTGAGCGTCAACGACGCGGCCGTTCAGCACTATGGATACAGCCGCGAGAGATTCCTCGGCATGACGCTGCACGAAATCTGGCCACAGGATGAATGGGCCGTCCACGGTGCGGCATTGCGCGAGATCGGCGACGTCTATCAATCGAGCCGCGACTGGCGGCATATCAAGGCTGACGGCAGCGAGATTCATGTGCTGACATTCGGGCGCAAGGTGACGTTCGATGGCCGCGACGGCTACCTGGTCGCGGTGGTCGACATCACGGAACGCCGCGCCGCTGAAGCGCGGATCGCCCACATGGCGCATCATGACGGACTGACCAACCTGCCGAACCGCGACTTCTATCAGGAGCGCCTGCGCGAGGCGCTGGAGCGCAGCCGGCCGGGCAACAAGCGCGTCGCGGTGATGTGCGTCGACCTCGACCTGTTCAAGAACGTTAACGACTCCTTCGGTCACCCGATGGGCGATCGGCTGCTCAAGCTGGTCGCCGAGCGATTGCGATCGGAAGTCCGCGGCGACAACATGGCCGCTCGTCTCGGCGGCGACGAGTTCGCGATCGTGCTCGCGTCCGACGTGTCACCGAACGAAGCGAGCGCCTTCGCCGAGCGATTGATCGACGTGCTGAGTGCGTCGTACAAGATCGACGGGCTCGAGGTCGTGGTCGGCGCCAGTATCGGGATCGCACTCTCGCCGGGCGACGGCACGACGTCGGAAGATCTGATGCGCAACGCCGACATGGCGCTGTATCGCGCCAAATCCGAGGGCGGCGGCGTGCACCATTTCTTCGAGCCCGAGATGGATTTGCAGGCGCAGAAGCGCCGCGACATGGAGCGCGATCTTCGCGCCGCCTTCGCCAACGGTGAGTTCGAGCTGCATTATCAACCGCTCGTCAATATCGCAGCCGACCGCATCAGCGGCTTCGAGTCGCTGCTGCGGTGGCGGCATCCGCAGAAGGGAATGGTGTCGCCGGCCGAGTTCATTCCGGTCGCGGAAGACATCGGCCTGATCGTTGCGCTTGGCGAGTGGGTGTTGCGCGAGGCCTGCTCGGAAGCGGCGAAGTGGCCCGCCGACGTCAAGGTTGCCGTCAACCTGTCGCCGGTGCAGTTCCGCAGCCGCAATCTCGTCCAGGCCGTGATCTCGGCGCTCGCGCATTCCGGCCTGTCGGCGCGACGGCTCGAGCTTGAGATCACCGAGTCGGTGTTCCTGGCGGAGACCGAAGCCAATCTCGCGATCCTGCACCAGCTGCGCGAGCTCGGCGTCAGCATCTCGATGGACGATTTCGGGACCGGCTATTCCAGCCTGAGCTATCTGCGCAGCTTCCCGTTCGACAAGATCAAGATCGACCGCTCCTTCGTGAAGGATCTGGCGCGCCGTTCTGATTGCCTTGCGATCGTGCGTGCGATCTCGGGCCTCGGCCGCAGCCTCAAGATCACCACGACGGCGGAGGGTGTCGAAACCATCGACCAGCTCGACTGGCTGCGCGCCGAAGGCTGCAACGAGGTGCAGGGCTTCCTGTTCAGCGCGGCGAAGCCTGCAAGCGAGATCGGGGCGTTGCTGACCGGTTTTGCGGAGCGCGCGTCGAAGGCGGCGTAGCGGCCCTCTCTGGTCGTCATGGCCGGGCTTGACCCGGCCATCCATCGTTGAAGAACTCTCTGCGATGGGTTGCCGGGTCAAGCCCGGCAATGAGAAGCGAACGTCTCTCAGAACCGCGTGACGATATCCGACAGCACCGGGCGCGGGCGGTCTTCGCTCGGCTTGGTCGGCTTGCCGATATGGACCAGGCCGGCGAGCTTTTCGTCCGGCTTCAGGCCGAGGCCGTCGAGCACGTCGCGGTCGAAGGCGAACCAGCCGGTCAGCCAGCAGGCGCCGTAGCCGAGAGCGGTTGCCGCGGTGACGATGTTCATTGCGCTCGCGCCGGCCGACAGTTCCTGCTCCCACGGCGGCACTTTCGGATGCGGCTTGGTGAAGCTCACGATCCCGATCACCAATGGTGCATCGGTCAGGCGCTTCTTTTCGACCTCGATGTCGGAGGCCGGCGCGCCGGGATTCTTCTTGGCAAAGACCTTGGCGATGACGTCTCCGGCGCGCAGGCGGGCGTCGCCCTCGAACACGATGAAGCGCCAGGGCGCGAGCTTGCCGTGGTCGGGGACGCGCGCGCCGATCGTCAGGATGGTCTCGAGCTCGGCGGGCGAGGGG
>NZ_LNCU01000089.1:61332-88296 GCF_001542415.1 Bradyrhizobium macuxiense | reverse complement strand
GGTTTTCAGGAGTTCAATGGCATCGGGCACGGACATGTCCTTCAAGTAGAGTCGTGCCCCCAAGATGGGGGCACGACCAGGCCGATGAAAGTCAATTTAGACCGATTATGACGATCAGAACGCAGATTGCGCCCGCCTGACATCCGGCGGAGTCGCTTCATCCACCAGCGCGGCGATCGCCTCGCTGGTCGGCATCACGGTCTGGCGTTCGCTGCCGAGGCGGCGAACCGAAACCGAATGCGTCTCGGCCTCCTTCTTGCCGACCACGAGCAGCGCCGGGATCTTGGCCAGCGAATGCTCGCGGACCTTGTAGTTGATCTTCTCGTTGCGCAGATCGATCTCGACGCGCAGGCCGGCGCGGCGCGCCGCGGCCGCCACCACCTTGGCGTATTCGTCGCCCTCGGAGGTGATGGTCGTGACCACGAGTTGCGTCGGTGCAAGCCAGAGCGGGAAGTTGCCGGCGTAGTGCTCGATCAGGATGCCGATGAAGCGCTCCATCGAGCCGCAGATCGCGCGGTGCACCATGACCGGCACCTTCTTGGAGCCGTCATGGTCGATGTAGAACGCGCCGAACCGCTCCGGCAGGTTGAAGTCGACCTGGGTCGTACCGCACTGCCAGTCGCGGCCGATGGCGTCGCGCAGCACATATTCGAACTTCGGCCCGTAGAACGCGCCTTCGCCCGGATTGATCTCGGTTCGGATGCGGTTGCTGCCCTTGGCCTTGATCTCCGACAGCACGGTCGCCATCACGCGTTCGGCGTGATCCCACATCTCATCGGTGCCGACGCGCTTCTCGGGCCGGGTCGAGAGCTTGACCGTGAGCTCGCCGTCGAAGCCGAAATCGCCATAGGTCGACAGGATCAGGTCGTTGATCTTGAGGCACTCGTCGGCGAGCTGCTGCTCGGTGCAGAACACGTGGGCGTCGTCCTGCGTGAAGCCGCGCACGCGCATAAGGCCGTGCATCGCGCCCGACGGCTCGTAGCGATGCACGACGCCGAACTCGGCGAGCCGCAGCGGCAGGTCGCGGTAGCTCTTCAGGCCGTGCTTGAAGATCTGCACGTGTCCCGGGCAGTTCATCGGCTTCAGCGCGAACCAGCGCTTGTCCTCGGCCTCGTCGCCGGCCGACTGCGCCGCGAACATGTTCTCGCGATACCAGTCCCAGTGGCCCGAGGTCTCCCATAGCACCTTGTCGAGGATCTGCGGCGCGTTGACCTCGTTGTAGTCACCGGTCAGCCGGCGCCGCATATAGGCGATCAACTGCTGGAAGATGGTCCAGCCCTTGGGGTGCCAGAACACGACGCCCGGGCCTTCTTCCTGGAAGTGGAATAGGTCGAGCTCGCGGCCGAGCTTGCGATGGTCACGCTTCTCGGCTTCCTCGATCTGCTTGAGATAGGCGTCGAGATCCTCCTGCCTGGCGAAGGCCGTGCCGTAGATGCGCGTCAGCATCGGGTTGTTGGAATCGCCGCGCCAGTAGGCGCCCGCGACCTTCATCAGCTTGAACGCGTTGCCGACCTTGCCGGTCGAGGTCATGTGCGGGCCGCGGCAGAGATCGAACCAGTCGCCCTGGAAATAGATCTTGATCGGCTCGTTGCCGGGAATGGCGTCGACCAATTCGACCTTGAAGGCCTCACCCTTGTCGCGGAACACCTGCTTGGTCTTCTCGCGATCCCAGACCTCCTTGGTGAACGGCTGGTCGCGCGCGATGATCTCGCGCATCCGCTTCTCGATCGCGGCAAAATCCTCCGGCGTGAACGGCTCGTTGCGGAAGAAGTCGTAGTAGAAGCCGTTCTCGATCACCGGGCCGATCGTGACCTGGGTGCCCGGCCACAGCGATTGGACGGCCTCCGCCAGCACATGCGCGGCATCGTGACGGATCAGCTCCAGCGCGCGCGGATCGTCGCGGCTGATCAGCTCGATCTTCGCATCCGCTTCGATCGGGTCGTTGAGGTCGGCAACCGTGCCGTCGAGCGCCATCGCGACGGTGCGCTTGGCGAGCGAGGGCGAGATGCCCTTGGCGATGTCGAGACCGGTGGTGCCTCTGGCGAATTCGCGCTTCGCCCCGTCTGGAAAGGTAAGGGCGATCTTGTGCACGGGTTCTGCGGGCTTGAGGTTGGAGAGGCTGTACTGGAATCCGGATTCGGATTTGGGCGTATCTGACATTGATGTCTCCTGTGGCTCACTCCTGCGAACGAGCGCAGGTAAGCGGAACAGCCGTATAGCAGGGGATTTGGTGTCTGTAATCGGGCAATATCAAGAAATCGGCCGCTCCGGCTGTGGATCGCGAGACGGCGAGGGGCGCTGCGCAACCATGGTGTCGGCAGGCCGTCCCGGCATCACGGCGGCCCAACGTTGCGACCGCGCCGATCCTCGATTAACGTCGCGGGCGATTTTCCGCCGCGCCATCCGGCAGAGTTCATGTTGACCCGCATCCTGTTTCTTCTGGCCTTGTTGTTGATTCCCGGAGCGTTGCGGGCGGAACAATCGCCGGCCGAGAAGGCGGGATTTGCGCCGAAACTCACGATCTACCTCGCCAAGGGCCGGGCGAACGCATGCGGTGCGGGCTGCGACCGCTGGATCGCCGTCGAAGGCGAGATCGATCGGGATGCGGCGCCGCGCATCCGCCGCTTCCTCGCCGGCGTCAAGGACATGCAGCTCCCGATCTACCTGCATTCGCCCGGGGGGAACGTCGAGCAGTCCTACGCCATCGCGCGGCTATTGCGCGCTCGTAAGGCAACCGCCCGCATCGGCCGGACGATCGTGACGGCATGTAGCGGCACGCAGGTCGATGCCGAATGCCTGAACATCAAGGCTGCGCGCGGTGAGGTCGCGGCCGAGCTCGCCACCCGCAACGCGATGTGCAATTCGGCCTGCGGCTATCTGTTTCTGGGCGCGACGACGCGCGAGGTGGCGCCCGATGCCGCGATGGGCGTGCATAATTCGCGGCTGACCTTCGTGATCCATGGGCATCCGCCGCCGCAGGCGGTCGCGCAATACAGGCAGCGCCAGATGGTGACGGCCGATCGGGATCGTGCCGTCTTCATCACCGCCATGGGGATCGGTAGCGAACTCAATGACCTGATCAGGACGGTGAAATTCGAAAGCGTGCATGTGCTGACACGTCCGGAACTCTATCGCTTCGGCATCGACACGCGGCCGATGCCCGAAACGCAGTGGACGCTGGAGAAGGACGTGCGGCCCTTTATCCGCAAGATCGCGCTGCAGAAGAAGGGCGACGGCGCCGCATTCCGGCTGCTGGAGTGGCGCCTGTTCTGCGAGAACAAGGATCGCGCGCGGCTGATGTTCGTGCGGGAGTTCGACGAGACCGCCGCCAGCAAGAGCACGGTCACGATCGCGGCGGGCGCCGACAAATCGGCGGCCTTCGGCAGATCTCCGGTGCGGATCGGTAAATACGAGGTCTGGAGCGATCCTGTTGCGGCCGACACGCTCAAGGCGATGCTCGCGGTGCCGCATCTGCAGGTCGGGGAAACGACGTCGACGCCCGACGGCAAGTCGGACCTCACGGCGTTCGACATCGACACGTCCGGGCTGGAGCCGGCGTGGACCCAGCTTCAGGACTCGTGCCCGGCGGTGACGAGCACTCCGAAGCCGACGGGCTCGTTGCCGGCAGGCGCGTCGTCGAGCGTCAGCGCCGCGCCGCCATCGCCATGAGCGCAAGAGGCGCAATCGATCACACGCCATGCATTTAGATGCAGTTGCATTGAAATCGGAATCTGCTATGAACGCGGCGTGAAGCGCTACGCCCCCACTGCATTGATGCTCGGAAATCTCGTCACCGGCTGTTCGGTGCTGGCGCCGGCGGGCATGCTCACGGAATTGTCCGACAGCCTCGGCGTCACGATCCGCACCGCCGGCCTGCTGATCACTTTCGGCGCGATCGTGCTGTGCGTAGGCTCGCCCGTGACGGCGTGGCTGACCAGCCGGTTCGAACGGCGGCTGCTGCTGACGACGACGCTGCTGGTGCTGGCGCTGACCAATGCGGCGTCTGCCATTGCGCCCGATTACGATAGCCTGCTGATCATCCGCCTGGCGATGCTTGCGATCGGCGTGCTCTTCACGCCGCAGGCGGCAGGCACCGCGGCGCTGATCGTGCCGGTGGAGAAGCGTGGCAGCACGATCGCCTATGTCTTCCTCGGTTGGTCGCTCGCAGCCGCGATCGGGCTGCCGCTGATCACCTTCATCGCAAGCCGCTATGGTTTCCGCACGGCGTATGGTGCGATCGCGCTGGCGGGATTCGTGAGCTTCGCGTTGCTCTGGTGGCGGTTGCCCGGCGGATTGCAGGGCGCGCCTGTCGATCTCAGAACCTGGATCGATCTCGGCCGCAATCCGATGATCATCCTGCTGCTCTCGATCACGACGTTGCAGATGTCCGGCCAGTTCGTGGTGTTCACCTTCATGGGGCCGCTGCTGACGAAGCTCACCGGAGCAGGCGCCGACGCCATCGGGATCGTGTTCGCGCTCTACGGCATCTGCGGGTTCATCGGCATTGCGGTCGCAACGCGGATCGTGGATTCCTGGGGCGCATGGAAGACCTCGGTACTGTTCACGGGACTGCTGCTGGCCGGCGTCGCCGGCTGGGCGCTGAGCGCCGGCGAATACGCCCTGATGGCCGGTTCCGTCGCAGTGTGGGGGCTCGGCTTTGCGTCGACCAATTCGATGCAGCAGGTGCGGCTGGTCGGTGCCGCGCCGGCGTTTGCATCAGCGTCGGTCTCGCTCAACACATCGGTGCTGTATATCGGCCAGGCCGTCGGCTCCGCGATCGGCGGGCTGCTGTTCGCGCGCGAGTGGCTCTACTCCGCCGGCTATGTCGCGACCGCCTTCGTTGCGCTGGCACTCGCAGTGGTGATCGTCACGCGGCCGCGTCAGGCCGCGCGCGCCGCCGCAGCGGCCGAGTGAGACTCTAAAGCGCGACGAGATTCGGTTGAGCTGGAACGGCGTCGAAGGATCGCCTCTCCCTTGGGAGAGATCGATTTGCTCCTGGCGATGCGAAGCATCGTCCAGTGCAAATCGGGTGAGGGGTTTACGGTCGATCGAGAGAGCAAGAGCCCTCACCCGGATTGCTCCGGACGATGCTTCGCATCGCCGAGCGCAATCCGACCTCTCCCCGGCGGGGAGAGGTGATCCGAAACCTTGGCAAGCCGATTCAACCAAAATTCATTCCGGTCTAATCGGCGATCCGGGTCAGGACCGCCTTGAAGTTCACGCCCGGCATTTGCAGCGCTTCGCCCTCGAGATCCACCATGTCGCCATTCTCGCTGCCCTTCAGCATCAGCGTGATCATGTCGATGCCGAACACGGACCTGAAGGCCGGATCCGGATTGTGACGCTGGGTCGAGACCTTGACGTGGAGGCTGTCGCCCCTGTCGGAATAGTTGCCGACATAGGCGAAGGCCGAGTTGCCGCCGCGAAGCTTGCCATTGACGGCGTAGAGCACACCGGTGCCAGTGCCGTGAACCGTGTGAAATTCGAGCTTGTACAAGCCTTCCTGCAATGGCCATCCCCGAAAAAAATTGATCCGCAATGCTGGCACCCTATTGCGCGCGCCAGATGCGAACAATGCCGGGCGGCGAAAATCGCTCGATCATCAACACCACAATTTCGGAAGACGGCGCGGCTTGCCGATGCGCGATCAACGGCTCGTTGATGCAGGCGCGCTTGCCATCTGCGTCAACGCCGGGGCTGCCGCCATCTTGGTCAGCACCTGCTTGATCGGGAACTCGGTCCAGGCCTGCGTCACGTAGCTTCGATGGGTGATGCCGTCGCGCGTCTGCACGAATACCACGCTGCCGGGATGCAGCGGACCGTCCATGCTTTCGCTGATCGGGATGCCCTTGTCACGCAGCATCGACATCAGCTCGCGGTCGCGCGGCTTGGTGTAATGCGTGTAAGAGGAGATGAAGAAGCCGGTGCGGTTCTTCTCGATCCATGACGCGAATTTGTCGAGTTCGCCATAGACGGCGTCGAGCAGCAGCACGCCGCGGACGCGACTGGTGGCGCCGCCGACATCGAGGCTCCAGGCGGTCGGCAGGAAGCCGCCGCTGTAGCCGATGATCACGACCGGCATGTTGGCGAAGACATGCTCGGATTTCGGGTCGCCGTAGAGCTGGGCGAGGTGGCGCGCCGACTCGTCGAGGAACCGCTTGAAGCCGCCCGCCTGCCAGAACTTGCCGGCACTGGAGTCGGCGGCATCCACCGCCATCTGGGGCGCAAGCAGCACCGCGTTGGCCCCGGAGTCGGTGATCTGCTGCGGCACAAGCTGGCGGTCGCGCACGTCGCGTTCCAGCGTCGCGCCGTTGCCGTGGAAGAACACCACGATCACGCCGGGCTTGCTGGCGTCGAAGGTCTCCGGCACGTGCACCAGCACACGGCTGTCGTTGTAGGTTTCGTTCTGCCAGTAGACCCGACCGCTGAGGCTCCTGTGACCGCGGCGGTCGCCGCTGCCGACATTGAGGAACGGCGCATCGGTGCGCGGGTTGTTGCCGAAATACGGGAAGGCCGAGGATTTCATGCTGACCAGTGTGGTCAGATCCTCGTGCTCGGTCGGGCGCGGCAGCGTCAAGGTCGGCGAAATCGAGGCGACGCGGACGGGCGGGGGGGCCGGCTTCTGCGGGGTCGTGGCGGGNCGGGCGCAACGGCCGCGGTCCGCTGATAGGGAGTAAAGCTCTCCTTCTCGGTCGGGAAGCGATCCTTGAATTGCGGAGCCGGGAAGCGATCATCGAACGTGTCGCCGGTCGCCTGGGTGTTGGCGGCGAGCATGTCGGCGTTCGGTGCCTTGCCGCATTGGGCGAGGGGCAGCGCGAGCGGAATCAGGATCAAGATGGCTGCAATCCGGGACGACCGCGCACGACGCGTCGTGCAGGGTGGTGTCACCCGGCGCACGCGATCATGACTGTCGAAGTTAGGCTGCGCCCCGACCATCCACCCGTTGCCCCGCACCCACCGGCAAACGACGTATTTGAGCTTGTCGGTGTTTAGGTCACGTTAAGCTTCCGGACGCTTTCCCCACATCCGGAAGGGCATAATAAGACCATTCAATCATGTCTTGATTGTGGGTGGGCGTCCCGGCGCCTGGACTTCGGCCGCTGGCCTGGAGGTTGCGCTAAGCTTTAAGGTGTTTTGATACCGTCTCAGAATCTATGTTTAAACCATTGTTAACGCTACTTGAATTGTGGGCCATGTGCCTGCACGATGCGACGATCAGGCGTGCGGCGGCTTGAGGGGACGGTCGAGATGGCGGCATCACACACGGGAAGCGCGGCGTTGCGCGGCCCGCTCCCCGGCACTGGCTCGACCGTTTCGGTTCTGACGGCGACCGCGATCGTCGTCGCCGACATGGTGGGCGTCGGCGTCTTCACCAGCCTCGGCTTTCAGGTCAAGGACATCCCGTCGGGCTTCTCGATCCTGCTGCTGTGGACGATCGGCGGCATCGTCGCGCTATGCGGCGTGTTCTCGTATGGCGAGCTCGGCGCCATGTTCCCGCGCTCGAGCGGCGAATACAATTTCCTCGGTCGCACCTATCATCCGGCGTTCGGTTTCGTCGCGGGCTGGGTGTCGGCGACCGTCGGCTTCGCTGCGCCGGTCGCCCTTGCCGCGATGGCGTTCGGCGAGTACGGCCGCGCGCTCCTGCCAGACGCGCCGCCGCTCGCGCTTGCCCTCGGCGTGGTGTGGCTGGTGTCGATCGTGCAGCTCACCGGCGTGAAGCATTCCTCGACGTTCCAGCTGGTCGCGACCATCCTGAAGGTGGTGCTGATCACGGCCTTCCTGGTGGCGGGCTTTGCGATCACGACCCCGCAACCGGTGTCGTTTGCACCGGCGGCGTCCGACGTTGCCTATGTGTGGAGCGCGCCGTTCGCGATCAGCCTGGTGTTCGTGATGTATTCGTTCTCCGGCTGGAATGCCGCGACCTACATCATCGGCGAGATGCAATTGCCGGAGCGCAACCTGCCGCGTGCGATGCTGATCGGCACGCTGATCGTGCTGCTGCTCTATGTCGCGCTCAACGCGGTGTTCCTGCACACCGCGCCGATCGGCAAGCTTGCCGGCCAGCTCGACGTTGCCCGCATCTCCGGCAGCTACATATTCGGCGAGATCGGCGGCCGTATCGTCGGTGTGATGATCTGCGTCGGGCTGATCTCCTCGATCAGCGCGATGATGTGGATCGGCCCGCGCGTGATGATGACGATGGGCGAGGACATTCCGGCGCTGCGGCTGTTCGCCCGCCGCTCAGGCCGCGGCGCGCCGGTCTATGCCATCCTGTTCCAGCTTGCGGTGGCGAGCCTGATGCTGCTGACCCGCAGCTTCGAGGCGGTGCTCGACTTCATCCAGTTCGCGCTGCTGTTCTGCTCGTTCTTCGCGGTCGCCGGCGTGATCAAGCTGCGCATCACGCACCCCGAACTGCCGCGGCCCTACCGGGCCTGGGGATACCCGATCACGCCGCTGGTTTTCCTGCTCGTGACCGCCTTCATGATGTACTATCTCTTGACGCAACGCCCGCTGCAGTCGGCACTTGGTACCCTGATCATGATTTCGGGCCTTTTGATCTACGCGATTTTCCGCAAGCGGGCCGATCGTCCCGCGACCGAACGCCCGGGTCAGGAATGAGAATGTTGGTGCCGGTAAGACTGCTGACGCTGGCTGTGGCTCTGCTGCTCGTTGCGCCGGCAGTGCGCGCCGCCGAGGTGACGGTGAACGACACCGCGCGCTTCCTCGCCGGCATGCCGCCGTCAGCCGATTCGCCGCTGATGCCGTTGACGAAGGATGCGGCCTGGCGGCGTCACGCAAAATTCTTTGACGGGGCGTTCACCCAGCTCGAGCAGCGGCAATTGTCGAGGATCCGCGCCTGGTCCGACGTCAACCTCGCCGCGCCGAAGCCGACCATGTTCTACATGTTCTCGGGCCCGGACTTCCTCTACGCCGATGCGTTCTATCCCAAGGCGACGACCTATGTGCTGAGCGCCTTGGAACCGCCCGGGGCGGTGCCTGACCTGACCCGGCTGTCGCCCGGCGGCGTCGGTGCGGCGCTCTACAATGTCGAACGCTCGCTCGGGTCGATCCTGAGCTTCTCCTTCTTCATCACCAAGCAGATGAAGACAGACTTGCACGCCGGCGAGATCAGCGGCACCTTGCCGATCCTCTACGTATTCCTGGCGCGCACGGGCAAGACGATCCGCGACGTCAAACCAATCACAATCGACGAAAACGGCACGCTCAGCGTGGGCGCCGACGGGGCGGCGCGCAACGCCGTGCATGGCATCAGGATCACCTTCGCGGGTTCGGACGGCATCGAGAAGACGCTGTATTACGTCTCGACCGACCTCTCCAATTCCGGTGTGAAGGCGAGCGGCTTCCTGAAATTCTGCGCGACGTTCGCGCCCGGCAACAGCCTGATCAAGAGCGCGTCCTACCTGATGTACGCCGGCAATTTCTCCACCGTGCGCAACTTCATTCTCACCAACAGCGCGACGATCATCCAGGACGATTCCGGAATCCCGCTTGGTTATTACAATCCGAAGCGGTGGCGCTTCTTCCCGTTCGGCCGCTACCTCGGTCCGATCAAGAAGTTCCCCGGTCGCTACCAGGCATCCTATGCCGAGCTGTTCGCTCGCGCGCAGCCGATCGATTTCGGCATCGGCTATCGCTGGCGTCCGCACGAGTCCAATCTGCTGCTCTCCGTGAAATTGCCCGATGACGGCACGGGCACGGCGGAGGCAAGCGTACCGGTGGAGGAACCGCCAGCGCCGCCGCCAAAGCCGCGACCGCGCAGGCCCCGGCCGGCACCCCTGCCGCCGCCGCAGGACTTCTTCTGGTTCTGGCGCTAAAGCGAAGTGGAATGAGGATTGATCATCACTTCATCATCGCGCCTCAACGCGTTGATCGAGCGTGATCTTCGCTCAGCAGCGTTCGGCGTTTCACCACCTCACGCTTTGGCTCGGTACGATGAACGCCGTGGTGCTCGGCGTGCTGGACTTGTGGGTGAAGTAGCCGTAGGCGGCGCCGATCAGAATGAGCAAAGCGAGGACGGCCAGCAAATCGATGTGCCTGGGATCGTGACCGTTGTGGCTGATTTTCCAGCGCATTGTTGTTTCCTCCCCAAAAAGGGGCAGGGAAACAATGCGGCAAGTCGGCCACAGTTCCATATGCCAGCAATGCACGGTGCGATTGGAAGCGCTGCGGCAATCCGTCAGCCGTCGTTGACGCCGCGCCAGCGACCGTAACGCCAGGGCAGGTACCAGCGCGCGCCCGGCGGTTTTGCGAGCGGCACGTTGTCGATGCCGGAGGTGCCCCAGGGGTGGCAGCGCAGCAGACGCGCCAGCGTCATCCAACCGCCGCCCCAAAGTCCAAAGCGCTCGATCGCTTCATCGCCATAGACTGAGCACGTCGGCAGGTGCCGGCAGTTGTAGCCGACCAGCGGCGACAGCGTGTGCCGATAGATCCAGATCAAGGCACGGCCAAGGTTGCGCGGCAGGCGGCGCATGGTGGTGGCACACTCTATGCAGTGAGCAGGGTGCGACGTTGAATGGTCTGTCGATGGCATGCGTGAGACTATGTACGTAGTCTTGCGGGGGTTCCAAGCCAAGGAACTCTGCTTTTGCAGATATTTACGCCACAGTTCGCATTTATCGCACTGCGCGAATGGCGCTGCAGCAAGGGTCCTATGGACGGTCAGGATCAGCAAGGTTACCGTTTCGATATTGCTCCGATGACGGAATCATGGCGCGCGTTGATATGGGGCCGTTGCCGCCGCTCGCACCAGGGCTCGGGGGAAGGAACTAAATTGAGACTCGTGAGGTCGCTTTCACTACGCGGCTGGGCGCTTCTCGGCGCCGTCGGTCTGGGCATCGCAGTTTCCGGCGCCGCCTCCACGGTGGGCAACGCGGCGCCCGTAAGCTCAACCCTCGAAGAACGCAAGCTGCCGATGAAGTTCAGCTGGATCGCATGCCAGCCGAATTGCCGGGGCTGGGTGTCCGCGGTCGGCATCATCACGGCCGACAGCCCCAAGAATTTTGACGACTTCGCCCGCAGCCATCAGCTCAGCGGCGCCACCATCGTGCTCGACTCCAGCGGCGGTTCCGTCAATGACGCGATCACGCTTGGCCGCCGCTTCCGTAGCCTGGGCGCGCTGACGACGGTTGGCACCAGCATCGTCAGTCAGACGGTGCAGGGCGATCGTGCGAGCGTGCTGCCGGACGCATATTGTGAATCGATGTGCGTGTTCCTGTTGTTGTCAGGCAAGACGCGCTACGTCCCGCCGGCTGCCCATGTCCGCGTCCATCAGATCTGGATGGGCGACCGTGCCGATGACGCCAAGGCCGCAAGCTACACCGCGCAAGACCTGATGATCGTCGAGCGCGACATCGGCCGCCTCGCCAAATACACGTTCGATATGGGCGGTGCGGGCGAGCTGCTGTCGCTGGCGCTCAGCGTGCCGCCGTGGGAAGATCTGCACGAATTGTCGCCGGCCGAATTGCGGCTGACCAACCTCGTCACCACCGATGCGGTCGCCGACGTGTTGCCGCGCCAGGATGACGGCGTTCCCGTCGCCGAAGCGAAGCCGAAGGATCGCGAACGCTTCGTGAGCAGCGCTGTGGATGAGGGCGAAGTCCGACCACAGACGGCGAGGGCGACCAAGACCGCAGAGGTCGTGGTGCCGACAGGCAGTACCGCCGCGCCAGCGCCGGTCCAGCCGGCACAGTAGGACGCAGTGCAGCGCCGTTCCGGGACGCGCAAGCGGACCCGGAATGATCTGTGATGGAATCCTACGCCGGCTGTTTCGCCTTGGCCTCGATCTGGCCAATGGCATCGACCACGGCATCGAAGGTCAGCAGGGTCGAGGCATGGCGGGCCTTGTAGTCGCGCACCGGTTCGAGCAGCGCGATATCAGCCCATTTGCCTCCTTCCGGAGGCTTGCCGTTTTCCTTCAACATCTTGCGCACGGTCTCGCGTAATTCACGTAGCTCGTCCGCGGTCGAACCCACCACGTGGCTTGCCATGATCGAGGAAGAGGCCTGGCCGAGTGCGCAGGCCTTTACGTCGTGGGCGAAGTCGGTCACGACAGGTCCGTCCATCTTGAGGTCGACCTTCACGGTCGAACCGCACAGTTTGGAATGGGCGGTCGCGCTGGCGTCCGGCTCGGCCAATCTGCCGAGGCGCGGAATATTGCCGGCCAACTCGATGATCCGCTTGTTGTAAATGTCGTTCAGCATGAGGGCAGGTGCCTGGTTCCGGGCGTCGCCGGGCGCTCTTGGCGGCTGGGGTCCACCGTCCTATATATGAACGGCATTGGCGGAAACATAGTCCGGCCATGCAGCCGCTGCGGCCCACCTCCGCCGCTTCGGTGCTACACGAATGGGACTCAGGCGCCCGGCGGCTTCGAAGATCCGCCCCGTCTGCCCGGTGACACATCCGGCCCGAAGGCAAATGCCAGGGCCGGTCGAACGGAGAAGACATGGACGCCTTGATCAAATCGATTCGCCCCAACAAGCCAACCGACGCGAAGACCACTGAGCTCGACCCCTCCGAATTCATGGCTGCGGCCGTCCGTGCCGATCAGCTGCGTCCGTCGCGGGCCGAGGCCGAGCAGGCCGTGAAGACGCTGCTCAGCTATATCGGCGAGGATACCGGCCGCGAGGGCCTGCTCGACACGCCGCGCCGGGTCGTCGAAGCCTATGACGAGCTCTATCAGGGCTATCATCAGTGCCCGGCCGAGGTGCTGAACCGCACCTTCGGCGAGACCGCCGGCTACGACGATTTCGTCCTCGTCCGCGACATCGAATTCACCTCGCAGTGCGAGCATCACATGATGCCGTTCTACGGCAAGGCGCATATCGCCTATACGCCGGTGGAGCGGGTCGTCGGCCTTTCCAAGCTGGCGCGGCTGACCGATATCTTCGCCCGACGCCTGCAGACGCAGGAGCATCTCACCGCGCAGGTCGCGGCCGCGATCGACGAGATCCTGAAGCCCCGCGGTGTTGCGGTGCTGATCGAGGCGGAGCATACCTGCATGTCGGTGCGCGGCGTCGCCAAGCATGGTGCATCGACCTTCACCAGCCGCTTCACCGGCATGTTCCGCGACAATCCGGCGGAGCAGCAGCGTTTCCTGTCCCTGGTGCGAGGACCGACCCGGTAACCTCGCGCTCCCTTTGCGAGGTTATCCGTGTCCACATCGACCCACGATCACGACCGCGAGGAAGGGCTGAGCTTCCAGCCCAAATTCGACGCGGCAGGTCTCGTGACCTGTGTCGCGACCGATGTCGCGACCGGCGACGTGCTGATGGTCGCGCATATGAACGACGAAGCCCTGCGCAAGACCATCGCGACCGGTAATGCCTGGTACTTCAGCCGCTCGCGCAACGCACTGTGGCGCAAGGGCGAGAGCTCGGGCCAGACCCAGCGCGTGGTCGAGATGCGGATGGATTGCGACCAGGACGCCGTGTGGATCCGGGTCGAGCAGATCGGCGCCGCCTGCCATACCGGACGTCGCTCGTGCTTCTATCGCAAGGTCGAAAGCGCCGCTGGCGACGTCAGCCTGTCATTTGTTGACGCAGAGCGGCTGTTCGATCCGGAAAAGATCTACCGGAAATAGCTTCGATTGATCTGAATCAAAGAGGACGCGTCCAAGCGTCACGCTTGATTGTCTCCTGTTTTGCGATGTGCCTATAGTTGCACATCCTAGTTGCGCTGGGGGGCCAAGACAGGTGATGCATCGCTTTCTACCGCTGGTCGCGTTTCTCGCACTGGTTGCGTTGCCGATTGGTGCAGCGCAATCGCAAACGACGGAACGGGCGCCCGATACGATGGCGGCCCGGGTTCTCGCCTGTGCGTCCTGTCATGGCGCTGAGGGCGAGGGCACCAGTGACGTCTACTTCCCGCGTCTCGCCGGCAAGCCGGCCGGCTACCTTTACAACCAGCTGATCGCATTCAGGGACGGACGGCGGAAGTATCCGCCGATGAACTACCTCCTCGAATTTCTGCCCGACGATTACCTGAAGAAGATCGCCGAGCATTTTGCGTCCCTGCGGCCGTCATTTCCGCCGCCGGCACCCCCGACCGACAGCAAGGAGGTTCTGGCCCGCGGCGAATCGATCGTGAAGAACGGGGATCCGCAACATGGCATTCCGCCATGTTCGGCCTGCCACGGTCCGGCTCTCGGCGGGATGGAGCCGGGCGTCCCGGGGTTGCTTGGGCTGCGCGCCGCCTACATCAGCGGCCAGCTCGGCGGCTGGCGCTACGGCACCCGCACCGCGATTGCGCCCGACTGCATGCAGATCGTCGCCAGCCTCTTGACCGAAGACGATGTGAAGGCGGTCGCCGCCTATCTGTCGTCGCGTCCGGCGCCGTCAGATCCATCCTTCGCACCGCGTGGAAGCCTTCCGATGCCGCTGGAATGCGGCAGCGAACCGCGTTGAAAGGATCCAGCCGATGCCGCGAGCCTCAAAAGGTATGTTTGTCGCGTTGATGCTGACGCTGTGGCCGGTCTGGGCGTACGCGCAGCAACAACCTGCCGATCCTGCCGTGATCGCGAAGGGTGAGTATCTCGCGCGCGCGGGCGATTGTATTGCCTGCCACACCGCGCGCGAAGGCAAGACTTTCGCCGGCGGCCTTGCGATGAAGACGCCGTTCGGCACGCTGTACACGTCCAACATCACGCCCGATCCGCAGACCGGGATCGGCACGTGGACCTCGGACCAGTTCTACCAGATGATGCACAACGGTCGCTTCCCCGATGGCGGCCTAGTCTATCCGGCAATGCCGTTTGCCTCCTACACCAAGGTGACGCGCGAGGACAGCGACGCGATCTTCGCCTATTTGCGCACGGTTCCGCCGGTGAAACAGCCCAACAAGCCGCATGAGCTGACCTTCCCGTTCAACAACCGCTCGCTGATCCTCGGCTGGCGCACGCTGTTCTTCAAGGAAGGCGAGTTCAAGCCTGATCCGTCCAAGTCGGACGAGTGGAACAGGGGCGCCTATCTCGTCGAAGGCCTCGGCCATTGCGGCATGTGCCATACCGCGATCAACGCGCTCGGCGGCAGTTCCGAGTCCCAGGCTTTCGAGGGCGGCCTGATTCCGATGCAGAACTGGTACGCACCGTCGCTGACCTCGAACAAGGAGGCTGGCCTCGGCGAATGGACCATCGAAGAGATCACCGACTACCTGCGCAAGGGCGTCTCCGCGAAGGGAGCGGTCTACGGCCCGATGGCCGAAGTCGTCTACAACAGCCTGCAGTACCTGAACGACGACGATGTGCGCGCGATGGCGATTTACCTGAAGGGCCTCGCGCAGGGCTCATCGCCCGAGAAGGCCCAGCCGCCGATGCCGTCGGCGGAGAGCAGTCTTCTGCTTTCGTTCGGCAAACAGATCTATGACCGCGAATGCGCGCTCTGCCATGGTGCAAACGGGCAGGGCATGCCGCCGGACTATCCGCCACTCGCCGGCAATCAGTCGATTCAGATGGTATCGTCGGTCAACGCGATCCGCATGGTGCTCAACGGCGGCTATCCGCCGGGCACGGCCGGCAATCCGATGCCGTATGGCATGCCACCCTTTGCACAAAAGCTCTCGGACGACGAAGTCGCAGCCGTCGTGACCTATATTCGGGGGGCTTGGAACAATCGCGCTGGACCGGTATCGGCGCGGCAGGCGAATGAATTGCGCTCAGCGACGCTGAATTAGGGGCACGATCATGATCAATTCCTCCTCTCAGCAATCGCGGCCAGGCGTCTCGGAAGACGAGGCGGTCGAGGCCATCGTGCGCGAGGGACCGGGCGGCGCAGTCGCGGTTGCCGGCGTCGCGACCGCCATCGTGATTGCGCTCTGGTTTGCGTTCTACCTTCTTGTTTTCCTGCCGCGGAGCGCTCCCTGATGGCCACCGAGACGGATCATGGGCCAGGCGAGGCTGTCGCCGCCCGAATCGAGCGGCGTTGGGCGACGTTGTCGATCGTCATCGTCGCGCTGCTGGTGGGCATGGCCGCCGTTATCGGCATTCATCGGGCGACGATGCCGCAGGCCCGCGTCGAGACTGCCGATCCCAAGACGTTGCATCTGTCCGGCGAGTTCATCGAGAGCAATCTCGGCAGCGCGGTAGAGCCGGACGGTTCGGTGACCGTACGCGCGATCGGCCAGCAATATTCCTTCACGCCGCAATGCATCGTGGTGCCTGCGGAGACACCGATCACCATCCGCGCCACCAGCGCAGATGTCGTCCATGGTTTCCTGATCGAGGGCACCAACATCAACACCATGCTGGTTCCGGGCTATGTCTCGGATCTCCCGGTGCGATTCAGTGCGCCGGGCGAACATGTGATGCCTTGCCAGGAGTTCTGCGGCATCGGCCATCAGGGCATGTGGGGCAAGGTCAAGGTGGTCGACAGAACCGCATTCCTCAACATGACGGCGGCGAAGCGGAGGCTGACCTGTGCTGACTAACAAGCGGCTCATCCTGGCCCATTTCTGGCTCGCCTTTATCGTGTTCGGCTTGGCGCTGGTGCTCGGCGCCTGGCAGATGTTCGTGCGCAGCCCGCTGAATACGTGGCACTTCAATCCTGAGTTCTACTATCGCTCGGTTACCGCCCATGGCTCGGCCATGGGCTATGTGTTCCCGACCTTGATCGCGATGGGGTTCGGTTACGCCATCACCGAGGCGTCGCTTGAGAAGCCGCTGGTCGGACGGCGATGGGCCTGGGTGGGCTTCTTCCTGGTCGCGATTGGCGCAGTGGTGGCGATGATTCCGGTGTCGCTTGGGCGTGCCTCGGTGCTCTACACCTTCTATCCACCGATGATCGGAAATCCCTTCTACTACATCGGCGTCGTCATGGTCGTGGTCGGCTCGTGGATCTGGGTCGCCCTGATGTCGATCAACTTCACGATCTGGAAGCGCGAGAACCCCGGCAAGCCGGTGCCGCTTGCAATGTTCGCCAATGTCGCCGGCTCCTATCTCTGGGCCTGGACGGCGGTGGGAGCTGCGCTCGAAATCCTGTTCCAGATCCTCCCTGTCGCGTTGGGGCTGAGGTCAACGATCGATGCAGGCCTGGCGCGCGTCTTCTTCTCGTGGACACTGCACGCCATCGTCTACTTCTGGCTGATCCCGACCTACATCGCGTATTACACCATCTTTCCGCGAGCGATCGGTGGCCGGATCTACAGCGATGCGATGGCGCGAATCGCCTTCATTCTGTTCGTCGTAGTGGCGATGCCGATCGGCGTGCATCATTTGTTTGCCGATCCGCAGGTGGGGGCCGGCTTCAAGTTCATGCACTCGGTGTTCACCGGCCTTGTCGCGCTGCCGACGCTGTTGACGGTGTTCACGATCTGCGCCTCCGCGGAGATCGCGAGCCGCCTCTGCGGCGGGCGCGGAGCGTTTGGCTGGATCAGGGCATTGCCATGGTCCAATCCGATCATGCTCGCGACCGCGTTGTCGCTGGTCATGCTCGGCTTTGGCGGGGCCGGCGGGCTCATCAACATGAGCTATCAGCTAAATACCTCCGTGCACAATACGCAGTGGGTCACCGGCCATTTCCACCTGATCTTTGGCGGCGCGATCGTGATCATGTATTTCGCGATCGCCTATGATCTGTGGCCGCATCTGACCGGCCGCGCGTCTGAAGGCTTTGGTTTGATGCGCACGCAGCTCTGGCTGTGGTTCATCGGCATGATCGTCACCACGTTCCCATGGCACTACGTCGGTATCCTCGGCATGCCGCGTCGCATGGCGTTCTACGACTACGCCAATCCCGTGATCTCGCCGGAGGCCTTCTCGGTCGTCATGTCCGCGATCGGCGGGTTCATCCTGCTGATATCGGGCACCCTGTTCCTTCTGGTGCTGATCCGTGGGCAATTTAGCACGAAAGGCGAGGCGGGTGCATACCGGTTCGCGATAGCGCTGCACATGCCGGAGCGCATCCCAGTCGCCCTCAATTCGTTCGGCCTTTGGCTCGCCTTGATGGTGGGCCTCACGGTTGTGAACTACGGGTTCCCGATCGCACAACTGATGGCCTTGAGCGAAACCAACGTGCCTGCGGTTTACGTCGGAGCAAGCAGATGAGCGATCGGCCGCTGTTCTCGCCGCGCAATCCCTGGTTCAGCATAAGTGTCGGCGTGACGGCGGGCATTGCCGTGCTCTCGGCGATCGTTGGCCTGGTCTGGCTGCCGCTTGTGCAGCCCAATGTGAAGTTCAGCGGCCTGTGGGACGCGATCTGCAGTGCGGCCGGTGTTCCACGCGCGGCCGTGCGGGATGCCTCCCTGAAGCCGGAGTTCAAGACCTCCGGTGTCGTGATGACCCCGCAGATGCTGGCCGGCGCCGATCAGGTTTCGATCGGGCGGGGCGCGACGCTGGCGCAGCGTTGTGCGATTTGCCACGGTCCCCAGGGTGTCAGCGACGCCAACTCGCCGAACCTCGCGGGGCAATTCGCTGCGGTGACTTACAAGGAGCTCAACGACTTCAAGTCCGGTGCCCGCGCAAGTGTCGTGATGGTCCCATTTGCGGCGGCCATGAGCGATCGGGACATGAAGGATGTCGCAGCCTATTACGCCTATCTGCCGCGGGTCCCCTCCAACAACCTCGACGTCGGACGGCCGGCGCCCGCGATCGTGGTGACGGGCGCCCCGATGCGCAACATTCCGCCGTGCGGCTCATGTCACGGCGACATCGACAACAAGGCAGGCAGTCCGTGGCTCGGCGGCCAATCTGCGGTCTACATCAAGGCGCAGTTGGAGGCCTTTGCGTCGGGCACCCGACGCAACGACATCAGCGAGCAGATGCGCAATATCGCCCGCCAGATGACGGCCGAGGAAATCGACCAGGCCGCGCACTTCTACGAAGCCCAGCCCTGACGGCCGTCTTAACGCGCCATTAACCATAATGGCGGCAAGCTGGTGGGACGTGGGTGCCGATTGCCGGCGCCCGGCAAGGCACCAAGACGGATGGCGGTCGACACAATCAATGCCTCGGCTGCGGCAGGTGTCGATCCCTCACGCCTGCAGGTCGCAAGCTCGATCAAGCAGGCGGCGTCGACCACCGGCGTGAGCTTCGAATATCTGCTCACGACCGCGAAGATGGAATCCAATTTCAACCCGCAGGCCGGCGCTTCGACGTCGTCGGCGCACGGGCTCTATCAATTCATCGACCAGACCTGGCTCGGCACCGTCAAGGAGGCCGGGAGCCAGCTCGGCTACGGCAACTACGCCAACGCCATCACGAAGAATTCCGACGGCAGCTATTCGGTCAGCGATCCCACCGCGCGCAACGCGATCATGAAGTTGCGCGACAATTCAGATGCGTCGTCTTCGATGGCGGCGGCGCTGACCCAATCCAACAGCTTCAAGCTCACCGGCCAGCTCGGCCGGCGTCCGACCGACGCCGAGCTGTACATGGCCCATTTCATGGGCGTCGGCGGCGCCGCCAAGCTGATCTCCGGCGCCGAGGACAGCCCGAGCGCCAATGCCGCGGCGATGTTTCCGAAGGCTGCCGCCGCCAACTACTCGATTTTCTATGACAAGTCGGGCAGCGCCCGCAGCGTCTCGCAGGTCTATTCGGTGTTGACCACGCGCTATGCCGCGGCGGCGAATTCGGCGGATACCCGCACCGCCTTCGCCGCGGCGGGCGGCGGCACAATGAGCCCCTACGCGGTCGCGAGCGCGGTGCCGACGCCCGCATTGAGCATGGACACCGCGGCCTATCTCTCGACCTTCCCCGATGCCCGCGCGATCACGCGGGTCAGCGCGACATCGCAGACCGCATCGTCCGGGCAGCAGGCACCGGTGTTCCGCTCGCTCTATCAGGCCGGCGACCGACCGCAGCCGATCTCGCCCGCGGTGCAGGAGCTCTGGGGCGGTTCCACCGCATCGACCGCGGCAGCGACCCCGACGGTTCGCGCGCCGGGGCGGCTCGACCTGTTCAGCGATCCCACCGGCACCTACAGCAACGGCTAGCGGATCGGCACGGTCTTGCCCGTGCCCTTTTGCGGAGCCATCGCCGCTTTAACGAAACGTCAACAATCCCATACGTTTATGGTGAACTCTTTGTTAAGCGTCATGGTTTATTTTTCCTTGTAGTGGCGTCACTCCCCGATGCCGTTTCGTTGCGTAAGCCGGCAGGACCATGATCGTTCGGCAGTTCATTAATTGGATTAGGACCGCTCCCGCAGGCGAGCGGGCAGATGCGACACGGGCCCTAGCCCGGGCCTGGCTCATTTCAGACCTCAGCGACGACGATCGCACCGCAGCCGAAGGCGCGCTGCTGATGCTGCTCGACGATCCGTCGCCGCTGGTGCGCCAGGCGATGGCCGAGGTGTTCGCGCGCAGCACGGAGGCACCGGCTGCGATCGTGCAGGCCTTGTCGGTCGACCAGCCCTCGATCGCGCTGCCGGTGCTGGAACATTCCCCGCTGCTGATCGATGCCGATCTGGTCGATATCGTCGCGACCGGTTCCGACGAGATGCAGTGCGCGATCGCGCGCCGCATCAACCTGCCGCCCTCGGTCTCTGCGGCGATTGCCGAGGTCGGCTCGGCGGCCGCGGCGCTCGAGCTGATCGAGAATCCCTATGCCGACCTCCCGCCGTTCTCCTGGGACCGCATCGTCGAGCGCCACGGCCATCTCGCGGCGATCAGGGAGTCGATGCTGCAGCTGGAGGACCTGCCGTCCGCGACGCGGATGGCGCTGGTCGCCAAGCTGTCTGATACGCTGGCCCAGTTCGTGGTCGCGCGGAACTGGCTCGGCGCCGACCGGGCAGGGCGGATCGCCAATGAGGCCCGCGAGCGCTCGACGGTGAACATCGCCGCCCAATCCTTCGGCGACGACATGCGCGGTCTGATCACGCATCTGCGCGCCACCGGCCAGCTCACCGCCGGGCTGATCCTGCGTGCGCTGCTGTCGGGCAATCTCGACCTGTTCAGCGCCGCGCTCGCCGAGCTGTCCGGACTGCCGCATGGGCGCGTCTCCGCGCTGCTGAACGATCGCGGCGGCAACGGCCTGCAGGCGCTGCTGATCCGCGCCGGCCTGCCGGAATCGACCTACGCCGCGTTCCGTGTCGCGCTCGAGGCCAGCCATGAGGTCGGCTTTGTCGATACCGGCGACGGGGCGGCGCGGCTGCATCGCCGGATGGTGGAGCGGGTGCTGACCCATTGCGAGACCGACCGCTCCGCAGCCGAACCCCTGCTGATCCTGCTGCGCCGCTTTGCGACGGAATCGGCGCGGGAGGATGCGCGCATGTTCTGCGAAGAGCTGGTCGCGGAAGACGCGATCGCGCCGCAGCCTTACGACGACCTCATCGCGGCGTAGCCCGCGTTCGCTGGAATGGATGGGAGCTCGGACGGCTGCCGCATCGGCGGCGGCCGATCACTTACGACTATTCGTTCGGCACGATGCTCGGCGCGAGGATTGCCTCGAGATGCTCGGGCCGGTCGCGATTGGCGTGGGTCAGGAATTCGTCGGTGATGCCGCGCAACTGCTTGCTCAGCACGCCGGCGACGACGGCGGTGTCGAGCTTGGTGCGCTCGCGCACGATCGCCTGCACCGCGTTGATGTGGTGCGCGATCAGCTGTGGCGGCACCGCACCGAGATCCGGCGCGTGTTCGATGATGCGGCACAGGCTTTCCGCGGCCACAGCGGCGGATGGATAGCCGAACGTCGCGGCATCGCCCTTGATGTCGTGCGCGGCGCGGAACAGTTCCTCGCGCGTCCGGTCGTCGAAGCCGTCGCGCTTGATCGCATCATATGCTGTCGAAAGGCGGTCGGCCTCGATCGACATCCATTCCTTGAATTCGCCCGACAGCCCGGCCAGTGCCTTCTCGGCACGGCCGATTGGATCGTCGAGATCGCTCTCGGGCACGCGCAGCAGCACCTTGCGCAGCGGATTGGGCTGCGTGATCACGTGGTGGGTGCCGAAGCTCTGAACCTCGATCGTCCCGGGTTTGTCTTTCGCCATGGCAGTGTCCTCGGCCAGCTAAATGCTCGAGCGCGCCTTCTCGAGCAGCGACGGCTGCTGCATCACCTCCACCTCGCCGCTGCCGCGGCGCTCGGGACCGATATAGGTGTTGGTGGTGTTGCGGCGGCGGTCGGGGCCGAAATAGGTCTTGGTCTTGATGAACGGACGCGGATTGGCGACCACGTTGAGAATGCGCTGGTAGAGGCCCTTGGCCGAGATCGGCTTGGCCAGAAATTCGGTGACGCCGGCGTCGCGCGCCACGGTGACGCGGCGCTTCTCGGAATGTCCGGTCAGCATGATGATCGGCGCGTAGGGGTTACCCTTGGATTCCGGCTGCCGGATCATCTGCGCGAGCTCAAGCCCGTCGAAGATCGGCATCGACCAGTCGGTGATGACGATGTCGGGCACGTAATGGGTGTACATCTCCAACGCGGTGGCACCGTCCTCGGCCTCGTAGACCTCGCGCGCGCCGAACGAATGCAACAGCGTCCGCAGGATGCGGCGCATGTGCGGATTGTCGTCGCAAATCAGAAATCGCAGCTTGTTGAAATCGACGCGATACATGGTCCGGCCCCGAACGGGCATACCGGGCCAACGCGGTATTACCCCGCGTTAACCATATCCCGGCCGCGGTTAATGTTTGGTTGCCGGGGAGGAGCGCGATCCTCAATGCCCGAACTGCTCGCGCAGGATGCGCTCCTCGAGCGAGTGGCCGGGGTCGAACAGCATCCGCATCGCGATCGTCTTGTCGGACAGCACCTCGACGCGCTGCACGTCGCGGACCTCGTCATGATCGGCGACCGCGGCGACCGGGCGTTTCTCGCCCTCGAGCACCTCGATCACCACGAAGGCGGAGTTCGGCAGCAGCGCGCCGCGCCAGCGCCGCGGCCGGAACGCGCTGATCGGGGTCAGCGCCAGCAGCGCGGCGTTGAGCGGCAGGATCGGCCCCTGGGCGGACAGGTTGTAGGCGGTGGACCCGGCCGGCGTCGCCACCAGGATGCCGTCGGCCATCAGCTCCGCGAGCTGCTCGCGTTCGTCGATCAGGATGCGCAGCTTGGCGACCTGGTAGGTCTGCCGGAACAGCGCGACCTCGTTGATGGCGTGATGCAGATGAACCGCGCCGTGAATGTCGGTCGCGCGCATCAGCAGCGGATTGATCAGCGACTCCCGCGCCGCTGACAGCCGCTCGCGCAGGTCGTGCGTCGAATATTCGTTCATCAGGAAGCCGACCGTGCCGCGATGCATGCCGTAGATCGGTTTGCCGGTGCGCATATTCGCATGCAAGGTCTGCAACATCAGTCCGTCGCCGCCGAGCGCGACCACGACGTCGGCGTCGTCGACCGAATGATTGCCGTGCAGCGCGGCGAGTTGCTCGAGCGCAGACAGCGCTTCCACACTCGCGCTGGCGACGAAGGCGATCTTGTCATACCGCTTGGATCTGCTCATCGCTCACGAACTCGTTTGGCACGAAATACGCCGCGCTCGTCTATACATCCCGGGCGGCCTTGTCGAGATGGTCCCCCGCGATGGTCCCATGCCTTGCCGCTGCCGCCAAGCTTTCGAAGTCTGCGGCCTGAAGCCCGGTTCTGCCGAAATCGGACTTCAGATTCTGGTTTTGACGCGTTTTCGTCACGCGAAATCTCTTTTGTATCGGTAAACGTGGGCGCAGGGAGTGGACGATATGGCTAACAGTTTTGCGACACGGCTCGCGGCGGCACTGCTGGTTGCCTGCCTTGCGACTGCGGCGAGGGCCGACGACGTGACCCCGCAGCCATCGCCGTCGCCGAGCACGCAGGCGCCGCCAATCCAGCAGGCGCCGACCGGCCAGAAGGGACGGGCAGGGCGCGGCGAGGCCGGTCCCAATGCCAACGCCTCCGCCAATACGTCCACCGCCGAACAGCATCGCCTGCCGCCGGACTCGACCACCAAGCAGTCGCTTGCACTGCCCGGCCGCTCGCTTGCCTTCACCGCCGCCGCCGGATCGATCCGCGTGTTCGACGACAAGGGCGAGCCGCTGGCCGACATCGCCTACACCTCCTATCAGCTCGACGGTGCCGACAAGGCGACCCGGCCGGTGACTTTCCTGTTCAACGGCGGTCCCGGGTCGTCGTCGGCCTGGCTGCAGTTCGGCAATGTCGGACCGTGGCGGCTCTCTTTCGACGGCGCGGTGTCGTCGGCAGCGCCCGAGCTGATGCCGAATGCCGACACCTGGCTCGACTTCACCGATCTCGTCTTCATCGATCCCGTCGGCACCGGTTACAGCCGCTTCGTCACGACGTCGGAGGAGGCGCGCAAGCACTTCTTCACCGTCGATGGCGATGCCAATTCGGTCGCGCTGGTGATCCGCCGCTGGCTGGAGAAATACGACCGGCTGACGTCGCCGAAATACGTCGTCGGCGAGAGCTATGGCGGCATCCGCGGGCCCAAGGTGGTGCGCAATCTGCAAATGCAGCAGGGCATCGGCCCGCGCGGCCTGATCCTGATTTCGCCGGTGCTCGACTTCCGCGAATATGCCGGCTCCAGCATTTTGCAATATGTCGCAAGCCTGCCGACCATGGCGGCCGTCGCGCGACAGGCCAAAGGCCCGGTGACGCGCGACGATCTCGCCGACGTCGAGCATTATGCGCGCAGCGATTTCCTGCTCGACCTCGTCAAGGGCCAGGCCGATGCTGAAGCCACCACGCGGCTTGCCGACAAGGTCGCTGATCTCACCGGCATCGACCAGACAGTGAGCCGCCGGCTCGCCGGCCGTTTCGATATCGGTGAATTCCGCCGCGAGTTCGACCGCAAGAACGGCAAGGTGACGGGACGTTACGACGCGTCGGTCGAGGGCCTCGATCCCTACCCGGACTCGAGCTACTTCCGTTTCAACGATCCCTCCGGCGACCCGCTGATGGCGCCGCTGACCAGCGCAGCGGTCGATCTCACCACGCGCAAGCTGAACTGGCGGCCGGACGGCTCCTATCATCTGCTCAGCGAGAACGTGAACAAGGCCTGGGATTTCGGTCATGGCGTCAACCCGGCCGAGTCGGTGACGCAACTTCGCCAGACACTGGCGCTCGATCCGAAGCTGAAGCTCCTGATCGGCCACGGCCTGTTCGATCTCGCCACGCCGTATTTCGCATCGCGCATCATCCTCGACCAGTTGCCGGCCTTCGCCGGCCAGGATCGCACCAAGCTCGTGGTCTATCCCGGCGGACACATGTTCTACTCCCGCGACGGCTCGCGCCAGGCGTTCCGCAAAGAGGTCGAGGCGCTGATGAGGTGAGGGTGGGTGGCGGCCACATATACATCTGTCGTCCCTGCGAAGGCACGGACCCATAACCACAGGGTTGCGTTATTGAACCGAGCCGTGGCCCAAGCGCCGAAAACCAACGGACATTCGTGGTTGGGTCCCGGCTCAAGGCCGGGACGACACGGAGTGTGTTGAATCGCCGGTGAGTCATACATCCGCATTCTCGCGACATGAATTGTCCGAGCTTTGCATCTCGTTTCGCCCTCCCTTCAAGCAGAGGGCGCAGGGAAAGCCGGGTGCCGATCGCACCCATGGGCCCTGTGCAATGAAGAAAGCACAGGGGGTAGGACCACAGGTGTAACCGGAGCAATCGGGCTTTCCCTGCGCGATGGTTTACGGCGTATACGTGCTCGCCCCGGTGAGACTGGGCTCTTTTGTCACCGTCCTCCGCAAAAACGCTTTCGCGTTTTGCGGGGAGACACCTGCCACTAGGTAGGGCGTCAGGCCTGCACGACTTCGCCGTCCGCTTCACGCGTGCTCGTCAGTCACGCAATCGGCGTCCACCGCATCTCACCGCAACACCCGTGACGATCGCGACGCGCCCCTCAATCGGGTAAGATGGGCCGATTCATACACCAAATCGATATTCTGAAAAACAGAAATATTTTTGATCGGAGGTCTTGACCTCGGGCAACTCACTGATCGCCCTTTTGAGGCCGATTAGAAACTGAATGCGCCAGATCAATACGTTTCCGCCGCGGCTGCCGGGGCGCTCTGGCGAAATCGTGATGCTGCCCCCTTTGCAGGCATCCCGGCGACGTGCAAGAAAGGGAACATGGACGCAAGGCGGTTCGCTAACCTCTGGATCATACTGCTCGTCGCGGCGGGGCTGTTGCTCGCGCCGCTGGCGGTGCCTGTCATGGCGAGCCCGATGGCCGGCGCAGCAGGCATGGCGGACGAGGCCATGCAGGCGATGTCGGACCATCAGGCGATGGCCGACGACATGCCGTGCTGTCCCGACAAGGCGAAGAGCAACCCCTGCGATTCCTGTCCATTTCTCGCGCTGTGCATGCTGAGCATCTCGGTGCCGGTCCCCGCGGGGGCCGCGTCGCTGATCGCGCGTGATCCACTGCGCAGTCAGTTTGCCGCGCATGACGATCGCCTGCTCGACGGCCTCGGCGCCAAGCCTCCCGACCATCCGCCTCGAATCAACGTCTGACGGGTGCTGCAAAGCGCCTGGTCGCTGACGCGTGCGCTCGACGGCGCGCGTGTCGTCGCATGCCGCTCACGCGGTTCATCAGACGTATCGAGGATCATAACAAATGAGTACTTCCAACTTGGCGCGCGCCACCATGGCCGCGCTGATCGGCATTGCCATCACGGGTGCTGCGCTGCCCGCTCATGCCGAGATCAAGAACTACGAATTCCAGCTCGTGCAGCCGACCGTCAAGGCCGGAGCCGATCGCGTCGTCACCGTGCGGCTGGTCGACAAGACCACCGGAAAATCCGTCCCTGACGCGGTCATCTTTGCGGTCAGGCTCGATATGGCGCCGGATGGCATGCAGGAGATGGTCACCAAGGTGACGCCGATGCCGGGTACCGAGCCCGGCACCTACCGGTTCAAGGCGACATTCGGCATGGCCGGACGCTGGCAATTGTCACTTGGCGCGAAGGTGCAGGGCGAGACCGGTTCGGTCGAGAACAAGCTTGTCATGACGGCGCAGCAATGAGCCGCCTCGCTTGGGCCGGCGCTGCCGCTGCGATTGCCGCAGCGGCAGGCGTCGCATGGACCGG
>NZ_LNCU01000089.1:47345-61327 GCF_001542415.1 Bradyrhizobium macuxiense | reverse complement strand
CGCGACCGGCGGCCACCGCTACCGTCTCGTCAGCGCATGCCGCGGAGAGCGGTGCGCCGATCTATTACCGCGATCCCGACGGCAAGCCGTTGTACTCGCTGACGCCGAAGAAGACTTCCGACGGGCGTGACTATCGCCCGGTGCCCGCGGGGGCTGACCTCAGCTTTGACGACCCCGAGCAATCCGCCGATATGGCACCGGCGGATGCGAAGGCCGACCGTAAGATCAAATACTACCGCAACCCAATGGGCCTGCCGGACACTTCGCCGGTGCCGAAGAAGGACTCGATGGGGATGGACTACATTCCGGTCTACGAAGGCGAAGACAGCGACGATGGGTCTGTGCAGCTCTCACCGGGCAAGGTACAGCGCACCGGCGCGAAGTCTGAGCCGGTGGTGAAGCGGCCTGTCTCTTCGATCATTCGTGCTCCGGGCACCGTCCAGGAGGACGAACGGCGCGTGTCGGTCGTCGCACTGCGCTTCGAGGGATTTGTCGAAAGCGTCGCTAATGTTACGACCGGGGATCACGTGCACAAGGGGCAGGTGCTCATGAACGTGTACAGCCCGGCACTTTCCAGCGCTGCCGCCGAGTATCTTTCCGCCATCAACGCGGGCGCGACCGGAAAGGAGCTGAAGGGCGCGCGCCGGAGATTAGAGAATCTGGATACCCCGGAGCCCGCGATCAAGGAGCTGGAACGTACCCGAGATATCTCGCTATCCATTCCCTGGCTCGCGCCGCGGGACGGTGAGATCGTCGAACGGAACGCCGTCAACGGAATGCGGGCGGGCGCCGGCGACGTGCTGTTCAGGATCGCCGATCATCGCCTCGTCTGGGTGGTCATCGATGTTGCGGAACGCGATCTCAGTCAGGTCTCGGTTGGAAAGAAGGTGACGATCAGGCCGCGAGGACTGGGCGGCAGGATTTTCACCGGGATCGTGGCGCTGATCTACCCGCACCTGAACGCTCAGACCCGCACCGCGCGAATACGGGTCGAGCTTCCCAATCCGGACGAACTGCTGCGGCCGGAGATGTACGTCGACGCGGAGATCGAGTCCGGCGCGCCGGATCCGGTTCTGGCGGTCCCGGAAAGCGCCGTACTCGACGACGGTACGCGACAGGTGGTCCTAATCGACAAGGGAGACGGGCGCTTCGAGCCGCGTGAAATCAAGCTCGGCCGGCGCGGCGGAGGCTATGTCCAGATCACCGAAGGTGTCACCGAAGGCGAACGAGTCGTAACCTCGGCCAACTTCCTGATCGACGCCGAGAGCAATCTGAAGGCGGCATTGAAGGGTTTTGCCGAGGCGGGCGCTCCGAAATCGACCGAGCCGGCGGCCACAACCACCGGGGCGCGTCCATGATTGCCCGTGTCATCGCCTGGTCGGCGCGCAATCTGCTGCTGGTGCTGTTCGGCACCGGCTTTGCGGCGGCCGCCGGCCTCTATGCACTTCTCCATCTGCCGCTCGATGCGATCCCCGATCTCTCCGACGCCCAGGTAATCGTCTACACCGAATATCCCGGCCAGGCGCCGCAGGTGATCGAGGATCAGGTCACCTATCCCTTGACCACGGCGATGCTGACGGTGCCGAAGTCGAAGGTCGTGCGTGGCTTCTCGTTCTTCGGCGTCTCCTTCGTCTACGTCATCTTCGAGGATGGCACCGATATCTACTGGGCGCGCTCGCGCGTGCTCGAGTTCCTCAACAGCGCGGCGTCGCGGCTGCCCGCCGGCGTCTCGCCGACCATCGGACCGGACGCCACCGGTGTCGGCTGGGTCTACCAATACGCCGTGATGTCGAAGCAGTTGAACCTCGCCGACACCCGCACGATCCAGGACTGGAATCTGAAATTCGCGCTTGCCAAGGCCGAAGGCGTGGCCGAAGTCGCAAGCATCGGCGGCTTCGTCAAGCAGTATAACGTGATCCTCGATCCGCAGCGGATGCGCGACCGCGGCATCACCATGCAGCGGATGCGCGACGCGATCCGCGCCAGCAATGCCGATGTGGGCGGGCGCACCGTGGAGCTCTCCGAATTTGAGTACGTCATCCGCGGCAAGGGCTATTTGAAGGACATCAACGACCTCGGCAACGTTGTGCTGAAGACCGACAACGGCACGCCAGTGTTGCTGCGCGACGTCGCGCATGTCGAGCTCGGACCCGACGAGCGACGCGGCATCGCCGAGCTGAATGGTGAGGGCGAGGTGGCCGGCGGCATCGTGCTGCAGCGTTTCGGCTTGAACGCGCTGGAGGTGATCGAGAACGTCAAGAAGCGGTTCGGCGAGATCGCAACCAGCCTGCCGAAGTCGGTCGAGATCGTGCCGGTCTATGACCGTTCCAATCTGATCTATGCGGCGATCGACACGCTCCGGCACACGCTGGTTGAGGAGAGCATCGTCGTCGCGCTGGTCTGTGTCCTGTTCCTGCTGCATGTCCGCAGCGCGCTGGTCGCGATCCTGATGCTGCCGGTCGGCGTGCTGATGGCGTTCGGCGCGATGAAGCTGCTCGGGATCGGCTCCAACATCATGAGCCTCGGTGGCATCGCGATTGCGATCGGCGCCATGATCGATGCGGCGATCGTGATGATCGAGAACGCGCACAAGCACCTGGAGCGTGCCGAGCCGGGCCGCTCGCGGGTCACGATCCTGATCGAGGCGGCCAGCGAGGTCGGACCGGCGCTGTTCTTCAGCCTGCTCATCATCACCGTCTCGTTCATGCCGATCTTCACCCTGGAATCGCAGGAGGGAAGGCTGTTCTCACCGCTTGCGTTCACCAAGACGTTTGCGATGGCTGCGGCCGCGCTGTTGTCGGTGACGCTGGTACCGGCGCTGATGGTGATCTTTGTCCGCGGCAAGATCGTCCCCGAGCACAGGAACCCGATCAATCGCGTCCTGATCTGGATCTATCGCCCGGTGATCCATGGCGTGCTGCGCGCCAAGGCGCTGGTGATCCTGCTGGCGCTTGGTGCGCTCGCCGTCTCGGTCTGGCCGGCGCGGCAGCTCGGCACCGAGTTCATGCCCGACCTCAACGAGGGCACGCTGCTCTATATGCCGACGACGCTGCCGGGCATTTCGGTGACCAAGGCGTCCGAGCTGATACAGATGCAGGACCGGATCATCAAGAGCTTCCCGGAGGTTGCGTCGGTCTACGGCAAGGCCGGCCGCGCCGCGACGGCCACCGATCCCGCGCCTCCCGAGATGTTCGAGACCATCGTCAACCTCAAGCCGAAGGAGCAGTGGCGCCAAGGCGTCACCATCGACAGCCTGATCGCCGAGATGGACAAGGCGCTGCAATTCCCCGGCGTCTCGAATGCCTGGACCATGCCGATCAAGGCGCGCATCGACATGCTCTCGACCGGCATCCGGACGCCTGTCGGCGTCAAGGTCATCGGTCCCGATCTTGCAGTGATCGAACGACTGGCCCGCCAGATCGAGCAGGTGCTGAAGACCGTTCCCGGCTCCTCGTCGGCCTATGCCGAGCGCAGCCTCGGCGGCTACTATCTCGAGATCACGCCGAACCGTGAGGCGCTGGCGCGCTACGGCATCGCGGTACAAGACGTGCAGGACACGATCGCGACCGCGCTCGGCGGCCAGAGCGTGACTACGACCGTGGAGGGGCGGCAGCGCTTCACGGTCAACATGCGCTATCCGCGTGACCTGCGCGACAATCCGCAGGCGATTGCCAGCGACATCCTGGTGCCGATGCCTGCTGGCGGAGCCGTCCCGCTCGGCGAGGTCGCCGACGTCACGCCGTCACGCGGGCCGACATCGATCCGGACCGAGAACGGACAATTGGCGACCTACATCTATGTCGATATCCGCGATCGCGATCTCGGCGGCTATGTCGCGGACGCGCAGCGAGCGGTGCAGGCGAGCGTGCAGTTTCCTCCGGGGACCTACCTGGTCTGGAGCGGACAGTACGAATATCTGCAGCGTGCCATGGCACGCCTGAAGATCGTCGTGCCGGCGACGTTGCTGATCATCTTTCTGCTGCTCTATCTCAATTTCAGGTCGGTCACCGAGACCATGATCGTGATGCTGTCGCTGCCGTTCGCACTGGTCGGCGGGCTTTGGATGATGTGGTGGCTGGGGTTCAATCTCTCGGTCGCCGCTGCTGTCGGCTTCATTGCGCTCGCCGGCGTCGCTGCAGAAACCGGCGTCGTGATGCTGATCTACCTCAATCAAGCGCTCGCGGAAGTCAGGCAGCGTCGCGCCGCCGAGGGGGAGGCGTTGAACCAGACCGATCTCCGCGAGGCCATTATGGAGGGCGCGGTGGAGCGCGTCCGGCCCAAGATGATGACGGTGGTTGCCGTCATGGCTGGGCTGTTGCCGATCCTGTGGAGCACGGGCACGGGGGCCGAGATCATGCAGCGCATCGCGGTGCCGATGATCGGCGGCATGATCTCATCGACCCTGCTGACGCTGATTGTGATTCCCGCGATCTTTGGGTTGGTCAAAGGGTTCGGTTTGCCGCCTGCGGGCAAATCGCGACCGCCGGCAATGACGAAATCGATTGTCGCGAAAGTGAGAGAGCCAGAGCCAATCGGATGAGGTGATCGATAATGAACGACATGATGCCTGAAATGATGTGGGGAATGACCCTGATTGGCGTACTCGTCGTCGTTGTCCTGGTTCTGGCGGTCATGGCTTTGGTCAAATACCTTCGTTCCTGACGTCGAGGAGGCCAGAATGCATCGCTGTCGAATTGTGGTCGTCGCGACTATCGCTTTCGTGTCGCCGCTGTCGGCCCAGAGCGGCGATCCGTCACGTGGGCAACAGGATTTTCAGGCTTGCGTGCCGTGTCGTTCGCTTGAAGCCGACCGCAACATGACCGGACCGAGCCTTGCAAACTTGTGGGGGCGCAAGGCTGGAAGCCTGCCGAGTTTCGACCGTTACTCCGACGCGCTCAAAGCTTCGGGGATCATTTGGGACGACGGCTCGCTGGGCGCCTGGTTGACCGATCCGCGACGCATGGTGCCGGACAATGAGATGCCTTTCCAAGGGATCGAGGATTCACGCGTTCGCTCGGATCTGCTGGCGTTCCTCAAGTAGGCTACCAAACCGGGAGCCGCGCCGCAGCGCGCCGCCAAAAATCGCATGAAGGGAATGGGAGGTATGATAGGCGGCAATCGCGCTTCTAATCTGAAGACCCTGCAGCCAGGACAGCGCGTGACTGCTATCGCGCACTGCCGGGACACCTATCTCGTGATCACCGCCGATGGCAAGACGCGCCATTTCTGGGAACGCAATCTGCGTCTGATGACGGATTCCAGCCAAGAGGGTCCACAGGGCGGAGCGCCGGCAATTGTCCCCGCAGGAATGTTGGGCGACCGCGCGGACGTGATCTTTGCGGCTCCAGAGGAGATCAGCAGGACCATCGAAGGACGGTGCTGATCTTCGAGCCGTCGCGGTGAGCGCGGAGCACAATGTCCGGATTGAAGCAGTTCTACGTGGTTGGACTTGAAGGAGTTGCATGGCCCGATCTCGCGGTCGCCGCTGTCATGGCGGTGATATTCCCCACCTCGTCGGCGCAGATTCAGCGGCAGGCGTGGGCCGAGTATCGCGAGGCATGCCGCGAGACGCTGATTCCCGAAGGGCGGATTCGGACGCACCGCGCGCGTCCGAATTGCCGTGCCGGGACGCTCAACCCCGCCCGGATATTACGAACCCGACCTGTTGATGGCTTGGCACGAAGCCGAACGGCTCGGCCTGAATGCCGGTTTCAGCGAGCAACTCCTCAAAGGCTTTGAACTCGTGTTTACGCCAACCCGGATAGTTCCAGTACTCGTCGAACACGATGAGCGTGCCCGGTACGATCCGGTCCTTCAAATTCGCAAAGATCGTTTTTGTCGACGAATAGAGATCGCAATCCACGTGAAGCAGTGAGAGCGGCATGTGTGGCTGATCGTGAAGGAAAGCTGGCAGGGTATCGTCAAACCATCCCTTGATCAGAGTCACGTTGGGCGGAACGATCGGCAGGCGCGCCTGCGCGAAGACTCCCTTGTCAAATCCGCTCCGCCACGCCTCAGGCAGTCCCTCAAAAGAGTCGAAGCCGTAGAAATGGGTGTGCGGCGTGTTCCGGGCCATGTGGCTGATCGTGCGGCCCGACGCCACCCCGAACTCAAGGAACAGGCCGTTGGGTTGAGCGAGACCCAGTGCCTTCGACAGCAGCGACAGATCGTTGTCGAACGCGGGGCATGTCAGAAAATGCTTCTCATATTGCTCGGCGCTGTCGAGAGCGGCCTTGAAGCAAGCCATGTCCAGAATGTCGAAGCTATCCCCTCGGGGTTTGGGAAAGTTCATTCCTGCTGACGGGGGCCTCGTTGGCATCTTCGGGGCGATCGGTGCACTGATTTCAGGTGGTCGCCCGTGATGCATCAGAAAAGAGAGAGCGCCGGCGACCTGGGGGCACAGGCGATCCTGCGCCTGAATCTGTCTCAGCTTTGCGATGGCCTCGTCGCGCGGACCCGCGATGCCTTGAATGAAGGCTTCGAGGACATCGAAGATCTTGACGACCTTGGGCTGCTGAAGAGGACGCAGGGCGCCCAGGATCACAAGGAGGTCGCCGGCATTGCCTTCCTCGACGGCCATCTTGAGGAGCAGCCACAGCTCCGGATGATCGAGGCCATCCTCCATGTCCTTCACTAATCGATCGAGCGCTCTAAAGGCCTGCGTGTCCTCAAGCTTCGTCGCGCTCGCGCCTTCGTCTGATTGTCGTGCGTGTTCGGTCACGGTCCACCCCTCGCCGGTAAGCCTGCTGCGCCCAAGTATGGCTAACGAATGGTTAACATTCTCCATATCAGACCGGCCCGGCGGCGATTGAGGCCGCATTGGCCCGCCGCCTATCCGTACGTCTCCACGATGAAGTCAATCAGGGCGCGCAGCTTCGGGGTCATCTTGCGGTTCCTCGGCCAAAGTATCTGGCGGGCGCGGGCTTGCGTCCTGTAGTTCGGCAGCAAGACCTTGAGGCGGCCCGCTTCGATATCCTCGGCCAGCAACTCGTCGCGCATCAGTACGATGCCTGCGCCCGCCAGCGCCGCATAGCGGATGCCGAAGGCGTTGTTGATGGTCAGGCGACTCTCGACGTCGACATGCACTTCGCCATCCGGTCCGAGGAAGGTCCATCGCCGAGCGTCCGACCAGCCGGGATAGCGCAGGCATTCATGGCCGGCGAGCTCTATTGGATGGGCTGGCGTGCCGCGTTCCGCGAGATAACTCGGTGCGGCGCAAACCAAGCCGGTGTAGGGAGACAGCGCGCGGGACATCATCGTGGAATCGGTCAGCGTGCCGACCCGGATCGCGGCGTCGAGGCCTTCCTCGAGCAGATCGACCATCTTGTCGCTGAGGATGAGTTCGACGGAAACCTCCGGATATCTCTTCATGAAGCGGACGAGCGCCGGTGCGAGGCTGTACGATCCGAAGGCAACCGAGGTGGCGACGCGGAGCTTGCCGCGCGGCGCGCTCATGGCTTCCTCGACTAGCGCGTCGCCGGCGTCAGCCTCGTCGAGCAAATGCTTGCAGTGATCCAGATAGCTGCGGCCGAGTTCGGTCAGGCTCTGCCGCCGCGTCGATCGATTGATCAATTGCGAGCCGAGGCGGTCCTCGAGAAAGCGGATGTGCTTGCCGATCATGGTCGGCGACATCCGCAACTCCTTGGCCGCCGCCGTGAACGAGCCGAGATCCGCGACGCGGGCGAACACGGACATGCTGGTCAGTCGGTCCATGATTATAAACCAATGGTGATTTCAATGCGGAGCGACAGGCCGCTTTAAGGGGATTGGAATTGGATTTATTACCATAAGTGAGCAATTGGTGCGACTGTAACGTGCGATTGCTTTGGAATATGGCCGGTCGCGCCCGGAGGGGCGCGGTCCGTGCCGAACCAGACAGGAGTGTCACGATGCCTTTCCAACTCACCATCAATGGTGCCAGTCATTCGGTCGATGCAGACGGCGATACGCCGCTGCTATGGGTGTTGCGCGACGTGCTTGGCATGACCGGCACCAAGTTCGGCTGCGGCATGGCGCTGTGCGGCGCCTGCACGGTGCACCTGGATGACACCGCGGTCCGCTCCTGCATCACGACGATCGACAGCGTCGGCGAGTCCAAGATCACCACGATCGAGGCGGTCGGCACCACGCCGGCGGGCAAGAAGATCCAGCAGGCCTGGCTCGATCACGAAGTGCCGCAATGCGGCTATTGCCAGTCCGGGCAGATCATGTCGGCCTCCGCATTGCTCGCAAGCAAGCCGCAGCCGACCGACGCAGATATCGACGATGCGATGTCGGGCAACATCTGCCGCTGCGGCACCTACGTCCGGATCCGCGAAGCGATCAAGCAAGCCGCGCAGTCGGGAGGTTGATCATGACGCTGACCCACACCGCCTCAGAATCGACCGCTGCCGAACTGTCGCGCCGCAGCTTTCTCCGCGCCGGCGTTGCCGCGAGCGGCGGCCTGCTGCTCAGCGTGAGCCTGCCGTTCGCGACCCGCGACAGCGCGGCTGCGGCCTCGGGCAGCTTCGAGCCGAATGCATTCATCCAGATCGGCGGCGATAACCGCATCGTGCTGACGATGCCCTATGTCGAGATGGGGCAGGGCACCTACACCTCGATCCCGATGCTGATCGCCGAGGAGCTCGAGGTCGACCTGAAGCAGGTCCATCTCGAGCACGCGCCGCCGAACGACAAGCTCTACGCCAACCCGTTGCTCGGCGTGCAGGCCACCGGCAACTCCAATGCGATGCGCGGCGCGTGGCTGCCGATGCGGAAGGCCGGAGCCGCCGCGAAGACGATGCTGGTGGCCGCCGCGGCAAAACGCTGGGATGTCGATCCCGCCTCCTGCCGGGCGCAGAATGGCGAGGTGCATCACGCAGCGTCGGGACGCAGCCTCGCATACGGCGCGCTTGCCGCGGATGCCGCGCTTATCCCGGTGCCTGATAACGTGAAGCTGAAGAGCCCGGCCGATTTCAAGCTGATCGGCACGCCGGCCAAGCGGCTCGATACGCCGTCCAAGATCAACGGCACGGCAGCCTACGGGATCGATGCGCGGCCGACCGGGGTGAAGATCGCGACGCTGGCGCAGTCGCCGGTGTTCGGTGGACGGGTCAAGCGCGTCGATGATGCGGCGGCCAAGGCCGTCAACGGCGTCCGCCAGATCGTGCAGCTCGACGACGCGGTCGCGGTGGTCGCTGATCACATGGGAGCAGCCAAGAAGGGCCTCGCCGCGCTGCAGATCGAATGGGATGAAGGCCCGCACGCTAAGCTCGCAACCGCCGACATTGCGCGCGAGCTGGAGACCGCCACGACGAAGCCGGGAGCGGTGGCGCAGAATGTCGGCGATGCCGACAAGGCGATGACTAGCGCGGCGACCAAGATCGATGCGACCTATCAGTTGCCGTTCCTCGCGCACGCCACGATGGAGCCGATGAACTGCACCGTCCACGTTCGCCCCGACGGTTGCGAGATCTGGGTCGGCACGCAGGCGATCACGCGCGTCCAGGCGGCGGCCGCAAAGGCTCTCGGCATGCCGCCCGACAGGGTGGTGGTGCATAATCACCTGATCGGCGGCGGCTTTGGCCGCAGGCTCGAGGCCGACGGCGTGGTCCGCGCGGTCGAGATCGCCAGGCAGGTCGATGCACCGGTGAAGGTGATCTGGACCCGCGAGGAAGACGTCCAGCACGACATGTACCGGCCTTACTGGCTGGACCGGATCTCCGTCGGTCTCGATGCGGCCGGCAAACCGGTCGCCTGGAACAACCGCTTCGCCGGGTCGTCGGTGATCGCCCGATGGGCGCCGCCGGCGTTCCGCAATGGTCTCGACCCTGATACCACCGAGGGCGCCATCGATCTCGTCTACGACATCCCCAATTTCCACGTGGAATATGTCCGGGTCGAGCCGCCCGGCATTCCGACGGCGTTCTGGCGCAGCGTCGGGCCGTCGCACAACGTGTTCGTGACCGAGAGCGTCATCGACGAGATGGCGGCGGCCGCGAAACAGGATCCGCTCGATTATCGCCGTGCGTTGCTCGGCAAGTCGCCGCGCGCCAAGGCGGTGCTGGAGCTTGCAGCGCAAAAGGCCGGCTGGGGCGACAAGCTGCCGGAGCGACATGGCCGCGGCATATCGCTGCAATTCGTGTTCGGCAGCTATCTCGCGCAGGTCGCCGAAGTCGAGGTCGGCAAGGACGGAGCGGTGCGCGTCCGGCGCGTCGTGTGTGCGATGGATTGCGGCAGCGTGGTCAATCCCGACACCGTGCAGGCGCAGTTGCAAAGCGGCATCAACTTCGGCGTCACCGCAGCCCTCTATGGCGAGATCACGCTCAAGGACGGACGTGTCGGGCAGAGCAATTTCGACAGCTACCAGATGCTGCGCATCGACCAGGCGCCGGCGATCGAGGTCCATATCGTCAAGAGCTCCGAGCCGCCCGGCGGCATGGGCGAAACCGGGACATCGGGAAGCGTGCCTGCGATCGCGAACGCGATCTTCGCAGCGACCGGCAAGCGGCTGCGGAAAATGCCGGTCGATCCGGCATTGCTGAAGCAGGCGTGATGTCTTTGCCCGCGGGACGGCGCGACGGGGCTTAGCCGTCGCGCCGGGACTGGCCGAGCTCGTGCAACAATGCAGCTCCCGTCCGCACGCCGCTGTAGAAGCAGTCCAGTGTCATGTTCTCGTTCGGCGCGTGGTTGGCTTCGTCCGGATTGGCGTAGGGCGTGACGAAGGCAGGGATGTCCAAGAGCTTGGTGAAGACGTAGTTGGGCAAGCTACCGAAGCCGGCCGGCACCAGCAACGGCTCCTCGCCATGCGCGGCGACGAAGGCACGGCGCAGCGGCGCGGTCCAGGGCGAGGCGATCGGCGTCTTCGACGGCTGCATTCCCATGTCTTCGGCGACGAACTCGACCTCGGGCGCATGCTTCGCGACATGGGCCCGGACCTTGCGCAGGATGTCTTCGGAGTCCTGGGCTGCGACGAGACGGATGTCGCATTTCACGAAGGCTTCATTCGGCAGCACCGTCTTGTGACCGGGGCCGCCATAGCCGCCGTGAAAGCCGTTGACGGTCAGCGTCGGATGGAAGCAGAGACGGTCGTAGAAGGGACGGTCCACCGGCGCGTCGAGACGCCTCAGGGCAAGGCTCTTCTTGATCGCCTCGATATCGAGCGGCAGGCGCTCGATCGCCGCCAGTTCCTCGGGCGACGGCGGCTCGACGGCATCATGCAGCCCCTCGATGGTGATCTCGCCGGCGGCGTTCTTCATCGTGCCGAGCAGGTGGACCAGCGTCCAGATCGGGTTCGGCACGACGCCGCCGAAATTGCCGGAGTGCACGTCGCGGTTGGCATGGCGGCAGCGCAGCTCGAAGGAGACGACGCCGCGCGAGCCGAACTTGATCGTCGGCGCGCCGCTGGCATGGCGCGGGCCGTCGGCGGTGACTGCGAGATCGGCCTGCAGCAGATGCGCGTTGGCGCGCACGAAACCGGCGATATGCGGGCTGCCGATCTCCTCCTCGCCCTCCAGCAGCAGGATGACGTTGCAGGGCAGTTCGCCGTGCACCTTGAGATGGGACTCGATCGCCAGGATCTGGGCGAAGTGCTGGCCCTTGTTGTCGCCGACGCCGCGCGCATAGAGCCTGCCGTCCCGGATCGTCGGCTCGAAGGGCGGCGAGATCCATTTCTCGATCGGGTCGGCCGGCTGCACGTCGTAGTGTCCGTAGAGCAGCACGGTCGGCTTGCCCGCTGCCTTCTCCCAGCGCGCGACCACCATCGGATGCCCCTCCGTGGCGACCAGACCGGCGTCGAGGCCGATCCCGGACAGCATCTCGACCAGCAGCGAGCCGACCTCGACGATGCCTACGTTCTCGGCGCTGATGCTCGGATGCCGCAGATAGGCGATCAGGCGTTGCAGGAAGGCGTCACGGTTGGATTCGATGTGCGTGAAGACGGCAGCCAATGCGTCGGAAGAAGTCATGATGGGCACCTGTCAATGCGGTGAGCAGCCACCGGGAGACGGCGGCGCCATTGCAGTCTGAACCGAGCGCTCTAATCGCTCAACGCCGGGCCGATGTAGCGGCTGGTCGGACGCAGCATGCGGCCGGTGGCCTTTTGCTCCATGGCGTGGGCGAGCCAGCCAATCGCGCGGGTCGTGGCGAAGGTCGGGGTGAATGCGTCGCGTGGAATGCCGCAGGCCTCCAGCAGCAGCGCGGCGTAGATTTCGAGATTGGGGCGTAGCGTCTTGCCGGGCCGCTGCCGCTCAAGCGCTGCAAGCGCCTTGCGCTCGAACGCGAGGGCAAATCGCAGACGCGCATTGTCGTCGCCGAGTTGTTTCACCGCGTCGGCCAGTAACGTCGCGCGCGGATCGCCGTTCGGGAACGCGCGATTGCCAAATCCAATCAGCCGTTCGCCTGCGGCGAGTTTCCGGTCTAGCCAGGCATCGACGTCGCCACTTGCCTGCGCCTCATCGACCATCGTCAGCGCGGGGCCGGGCGCGCCGCCATGAAGAGGGCCTTCGAAGGCGCAGTAGGCAGCGAGCACCGACGCAGCGAGCGATGATCCGGTCGAGGCGACGACGCGTGCGGCAAGCGTGGAGGGGCCGAGCCCGTTTTCCGACGCCACGACGAAATAGGTGTCGAGCGCATGGACGAGATCGGGCGCGGCGGCTTTCCCGGATACCATTCGCAGAAAGTCGGCCGTCGTCGGCAGCGCCGGATCCGGCGGGGTGGGCGGCAAGCCTTGTTGGCGGCGGACGATCGCGGGCACACCGACCGCGAGCGCACCGACGATATCCGCAGGCGTGCTATCGTCAGGCAGTGCCGCAAGGCATCGGCGCGTCGCCTCGCCGGGTGTCGCGCCCGTCGCGGATGGCAGCCACGAGTCGAGACGAGCGAATGCCCGCTGCCGGCCGGCGCCGAACTCGGCGACGATGCCTTCGCGCGCGAGGCCTTCGCCGGCGAATCCTTCCCAGAGCAGCGCGACCACCCCTTCGTAACCGAGATTGCGCGCGGCCCTCTCGACCGGGACACCGCGGATCCACAGGCGTGCCGCCTGAGCGTCGGAATGGCTGAGGACCGTTTCAGCGGCGACAACCCCGTCGAGACCTGCTTTCATGAATTGCACCTCTTGAGGGGTTCTTGATCCGAACACGGACGATGACGCAAGGATTGGAACCTCGAGGCTACCTGATCCCCTTGGGCTTGTCAGATGGTCACAACGTGATCCTGTTGAAGAGAACCAGGATTGATTGATACCCCGCTGGGGTATATGACTGCGGGTGATTTGCGGTCGGCCGATTGGCTGAATCCGCAGGCAAGCGGAGATGCACGGCAGGTGTTTGTGCGACTGAGCAGGTCAAGGCGGATGCGGGCAGGGTGTTTCATCGTCCTGGCCTATCTGTTTTGCGTCCTTGCGCCGTCGGTCTCGCTAGCGCTGGGGGCGCCGTTTCCCTGCCTGACCGACGAGGTCCAGCCGGTTGCCACGGTGCACAGGCACGAGGCGTCGGTGTCGATGGTCGGGGGCAGCGACGCCGGCCACGATCATCACGGCATGCATGCGCAGCATGCGGCCGATGCTGTGACGCCGCTCGCGAACCACAGCCATCATCACGACGGCAAGAGCTCACCCGGGCCGTGCTGCGCCATGCTGTGCGTGCCGGCGATGCCGGCCGATCTGCCCTCCGTCGAGGGGCCGCGCCATCCGGTCGCGACGCGGATATCCGATGCCCATCGGAGCCTGCGCAGCGAGGCGCCGGCGCGACTCTATCGTCCCCCCATCACCTGATCCTCGTTTGAAGTCGTGGCGGCGATGCGCATTCGCGCGCGGCTGCCTGTGATTCATCTTTGAGATCAGGAACGATCCATGTTTTCGCAACTCGGAGCGAGGCGCGCAGCCGTGGCATCGGCGCGCAGCCGGCCAATCCAATTCAACTGGGTGTCGCGCTTGGCGGCTGCCATCATCACGGCCGCATCGCTGGCCGGCTGCATGTCGGACCGCGCGCCGGTCGCGGTAGCCG
>NZ_LNCU01000089.1:32285-47335 GCF_001542415.1 Bradyrhizobium macuxiense | reverse complement strand
CCGTCGGCGGGGCAGGCCGCTGTCGGCTACCGCTCGACGATCGCGCCCTACACCAGCCTGCGTCCGTCGACCCCGCAGCCGTGGCGCGAGCGCAACGACCGTGTGACGCCGCCGCCTGCGTCGGATCATTAGGAGGGCGCCATGCGACATCTGATCATCGCGCCATGGCTGCTGCTCGCGGCCTCCGGCCTTTCGGCCTGCGCGTCATTCTCGCCCGATGGCGGCATGACCGCCGTCTCTGACGTGACCCAAAGAACCATCGGCAAGGACGTCGCCTTCGTTCGTTCCGCTGATGAGGCCGCAACCGTCGATGCCGCGGTGAAGCCGTTGCTGGCGCGCAGCCTGACCGCCGATGCCGCGGTGCAGGTCGCGCTGCTCAACAACAAGGGATTGCAGGCCGCCTATAACGAGCTGGCGCTGGCGGAGACCGATCTCGTCGCCGACAGCCTGCCGCCGAACCCGACATTCTCCATCTCGCGCATATCCGGAAACGGCGCGAGCGAGGTCGAGCGCCAGGTCGTGGGCGACATTCTTGCGCTGGCGACATTGCCGGCACGCTCCGAGATCGCCCGCGAGCGCTTCCGCCAGGCGCAGCTCAGGGCGGCGCTCGCCACCTTGCGGCTCGCTGCCGAGGTGCGACGGGCCTGGTTCGCTGCGGTCGCCGCCAACGAGACGGTCGCGCTGCTGACAGATGCGAAGACGACCGCCGAGTCGACCGCGCAACTTGCGAAGAAGCTCGGCGAGACCGGGGCCATGAACAAGCTCGACCAGGCCCGCGAGCAGGTGTTCTATGCCGAGATCACGACCGATCTGGCGAGCATCAGGCAGAACGCGGCAAGTTCGCGCGAGCGGCTGGCGCGGTTGATGGGACTCTGGGGCGGCGATCTCGGATTCCGCATTCCGGGCAAGCTGCCGGCGCTGCCGCGGCGGCCGCTGGACCAGCCGTCGATCGAGATCGCCGCGGTCGGTCACCGCGTCGATCTGCAGATCGCCCGCATGGAGCTCGTCGCGCTCGCCAAGTCGCTCGACCTCACCGAGGCGACGCGTTTCGTCACGCTGCTCGATATCGCCGGCATCGACAGGCGCACCCGCGATCCCGAGACCACGCCGTTCAGGGAGCGTGGCTTCGACGTCCAGTTCCAGATTCCGATCTTCGATGGCGGCGAGGTGCGCGTCCGCCAGGCGGCGGAGACCTATCGGCAGGCCGTCAACCGCCTGACCGAGAAGGCGATCAACGTGCGCTCCGAGGCACGCGACGCCTATCGCACCTATCGCTCCACCTACGACATCGCGAGCCACTATCAGCGCGAGGTGCTGCCGTTGCGCCAGATCATCACCGAGGAGATGCAGCTGCGCTTCTCCAGCATGCAGGTCGACGTATTCGCGCTGCTGACCGAAGCGCGGCAGCGCCTCACATCATTGCGTGGGGCGATCGACGCCAAGCGCGATTTCTGGCTCGCGCAGTCCGATCTGCAGACCGCGATCAACGGCGGCGGATCGGAGGGAACGCCATCGACACCATCAGCCACGGCCTCGGCGGCGCAGCCCGCGGCCGGCGGCGCGCATTGAAGGAGACAGCGAGATGTATTCACGACGAGGATTTCTGGGTACCGCCGCGCTGGTCACGGCCAGCGCGGTCAACGGCCGCGTCCAGGCCGCCGCCATTCCGGAAGCGCCGACCATGGACAAGGCGGTNCACTGCACCCGGCCAGCGGGCCGGACTATCGGCCGGTGGTCACGCTGAACGGCTGGTCGCTGCCGTGGCGGATGAACGGCGACTGGAAGGAATTCCACCTCGTCGCCGAGCCTGTCGTGCGCGAGTTCGCCGACGGCATGAAGGCCAATCTGTGGGGCTACAACGGCCAGGCGCCGGGACCGACCATCGAGGCGGTCGAGGGCGACAAGGTCCGCATCTTCGTCACCAACAAATTGCCGGAGCACACCACGGTGCATTGGCACGGCATGATCGTGCCCAGCGGCATGGATGGCGTTGGTGGTCTCAGCCAGCCGCACATCAAGCCAGGCAAGACCTTCGTCTACGAGTTCGAGCTGAAGAACAGCGGGACCTTCATGTACCACCCGCATTCCGACGAGATGGTGCAGATGGCAATGGGTATGATGGGCATGTTCATCGTGCACCCGCGCGATCCCGCGTTCCGCCCCGTGGACCGCGACTTCGTCTTCATCATGAGCTCGTATTTGATTGATCCCGGCACCTATCTGCCGAAGGTCAACGAGATGACCGACTTCAACATGTGGACGTGGAACAGCCGCGTCTATCCCGGCATCGATCCGATGCCGATCCGGCTCGGCGACAAGATACGCGTCCGCATCGGAAATCTCACCATGACCAACCATCCGATCCACGTGCATGGGCACAATTTCGCGGTGACGTGCACCGATGGCGGCTGGGTGCCGGTGTCGGCGCAATATCCGGAGACCACGACCGACGTGCCGGTCGGTGCGGTCAGGGCCTTCGACATGCTCGCCGACAATCCGGGCGACTGGGCGTTCCATTGCCACAAGTCGCACCACACCATGAACGCGATGGGTCACGACGTCAGGAATTTCATCGGTGTGTCGCGCAAGGACCTCGCAAAGGCGGCCGGCAAGCTCGCGCCCGACGCGATGGTGATGGGGTCGACCGGCATGGCGATGGGCAAAATGGAGATGCCGGCGCCCGACAACACGTTGCCGATGATGACCGGCACCGGTCAGTTCGGACCGATCGAGATGGGCGGCATGTTCACGGTGATGAAGATCCGCGAGGGGCTCGGCCGCGACGATTACACAGATCCCGGTCCCTACAAATATCCGGCGGGCACCGTCGCCTATGAGGTCGAGGCGCCGGCCGCCGAGCCCGCGCGCCAGCCGCTGCCGGCGCCTGTGGAGCACAAGGGCAAGCCGTCAATGAAGGGGATGAAGATGTAGTTCGATCAAGTCAGTCGTCCGCAACAAACCCAAATGGAGAATCCCATGAACCATTTCACCAGGATCGGCATCGCTCTCATCGCGCTGTCGATCACCGCGGCGCCGTCCCGCGGTCACGAGAAACACAGTCACGAATCCTATTCGGCCGGCGAGCCCGGCGATCCGAGCAAGCCGTCGCGCACCATCGAGGTCGAGATGAAGGAGATGGAGTTCACCCCGTTCCGGATTGAGGCGGCGCGCGGCGAGCAGATTCGCTTCGTGATCCACAATGCCGGCACCGAAGATCATGAATTCCTGCTCGCAACCACCGAAGAGAATTTGAAGCATGCCGAAGTGATGAAGAAGCATCCGCACATGGAACATGACGATCCGAACGGCGTTCGCGTGGCGCCGAAGAAGAGCGCGGAAATTCTGTGGAAGTTCACCAAGGTCGGAACGTTCGAATATTCGTGCCTGATCCCCGATCATCGCGACTATGGGATGACCGGTCGCGTCATCGTGAAATGAGACCAAGAAGGGAAAGGACATCACCGATGAACAGGATCATCCGGACTGTAGCCGCGATCCCGCTCGCGCTGGCGCTGACATGGGGCTCGGCATTCGCCCAGGGCGCGGCGATCAATGGCGAGGTCAAGAAGATCGACGAGAGCGCCGGCAAGATCACGCTCAAGCACGGACCGGCCAAGAGTCTCGGCATGGACGAGCCGATGACGATGGTCTACCGCGTCAAGGATCCGGCGATGCTGAAGCAGGTCAAGGTCGGCGACAAGGTGCGGTTCGAAGCCGAAGGTGGCGACGCCGGCTACACCGTGACCGGGATCCAGAAGGTGAAGTGACGCTACGGCCGGCATCGCGCGGTTCACGGAGCGCGATGCCGGCCGTTCCCGGCGTTTTCAGCCGGGCCTCTACCCGCCGCAGCAGGCGGCTTCGCCACAACTCTTTCCGTTCGCCTGGACCGGAGGGCAGGGCACGGATCCGTAGGAGCAGAACACGCAGCAGTCGCCGGCCTTGGGCTTGAGGCGGGCGCCGCAGCCCTTGCAGTCGTAAAACAACTGGCAGGCGTCGGTCGGCATGGTCTCGGTGGCGGCATGGCCGCAGGTCGGGCAGGTCAGGGTGGAGACGAGTTGCATGCGTCCGCGGGTGATCGGCGGACGTTAACTCTGCCCGACCGGAAATGCATTCATTGGCTGTATCACAGGAACGCGATGGGTCTTTGTGCGTTGCCGTGCATCCCAGCGCACAGAAAGGCCTCTCCATGCAAGTCCACGCCGCGGTCATGCTGATAGCAGCACTCATGCTGTCGGGAACCGTGTTGGCTCAGAGCTCCGGCCCGTCCGCCGGCGGCCCCGCGGGAGGTGGACAGGGCCCCAATGTCACGACGACCGGCCAGGCGCTGAACCGCGACAAGAAGACCGGCGACAGCGGCCCNCCGCCGATCGAGAAGGCGGCGCGTCCGGCCAAGCCGGATGCGGGAGCGTCGGGCAATACGGTCGGTGTGAATCGCGGACCGAAGACCGACCGGCGCAACGAGCATTATCCATAAACCTCATCACGGGCCTCTCCGCCGGGAGCGGCACGGCCGTTCCCGACTGGGAGTGCCGCTCCCGTGATCGGGGCAGGCGGTTGCCGGTCATCGTCGCGTCATTTGCTATCGGTTAGCCAAGACCTTTCGAGCGCGCCACGGGCCGCATAGGAATATGCTGTGTTCGACCGGCGCGCTTGCCATGCTGCTCGTTCTCGGCCGCCGCCGGCGCATGATCGCACTGACCGCAACCACGCTATAACGAAAAGCCGGCGCTGTCATTGCGACCGCGCCGGCTCGATTCATCGAGACGTATTTGCTCAGTAGACGAGGCCGGTGCCCGGCGGCTTCTCGAGGGCCGCGGCGAGCGAGCGATACTCCTCGCTGTTGGTGCCGGCGAGCTGCGCGATACGGTTCAGATGATATTCCGCCTGGTCGCGGTTGCCCTGCTCGAGCTGCCAGAGGCCATAATACTGCCAGGTGCGCACATGGTTGGGATCAGCCTTGAGCGCGCGCTCGTACCAGATCTGCGAGACCTTGTAGTCGCCGAGCTTGCGGTAGGAATAGCCGATTAGATTGGCGACGTCGGCGCGATCCGGCTGGCCGAGCGCCTTCAGCTGCTCGATCGCGGCGGCGTAGTCGTGGTGATTGTAGATCGTGTCGTAGGCGGTGTGATAACCGGCCAGGAACTTCGGATCGTCGATCGACGAGCTCTTGTCCTTCTTGGTTTTCTTGGTCGCCTTGCCTTTGCCGCTGTCGGAGGCCGGCGGGGAGGGTTCGTCGCTGCCCGCGGCGTAAGCCTTGATGACGGGACCGCCCGCAAGGGCCAAAGAGAGCACTGCGAGGGTCAAAAACCGTGTCGTCTTGCTCATTCCTGGTCGCTCCTGATCGTTCCTGATCGCGCTCGGTAATCGTACACCGAAGCCTGTCGACTTGAACACCCGGAGCACCGGAACATTCCCGACGGCCGCTCGATTCCCCGTGATGTCGGGCGGCGCGGCGCATGACAAAGATTTCATTCACATGAATGAACACCGTCAGTCCCCTTCAGGACGGGTTCAGTGCGCCGTCTCTAGGGTGGCCTCCATTGATCGACGAGGCCGACCATCCGGCCGGGTACCTCCCGATCCCGTGGAAGAGGAGACCACCATGTTGAAGACGATTTCTGCAGCGCTGCTCGCCATGTCCGTCATCGCTGCCCCGGCCTTCGCTGCCGAGCAGGGCAAGACCGCCACCACTCCCGCACCCGTGACCACGCCTGCGCCGGCGACCAAGGCCGCGCCCGTGATCAAGAGCGAGCAGGTGCCGTCGAAGGTCCGGAACGCCAACGCGAAGATGGGCCGTCATCACTATCGTCATCATCGCGACCACAAGCACATGGGCATGCTGAAGGTGAAGTCGCCGAAGCACCATGTGCGGGCCAAGGTTGCGAGCAAGCACGTCGCGCCGGCCAAGCGCGGCTGAAACTGATCCGCGGGCGTGGTCTCGATCTACATTGCCCCGCCGCGCCAGCGGATGTCAGAGCCGGCCCGTTCGCCATTGCTTCCCCAATGGCGGCGGGCCGGTGTGTTTTGGGCCCCATTTGGGGCCCCGGGATAACCGAGTTGCGAATTCCATTCCGGCGCCGGGCGGTCTATGAGATCGGGACGGGGATCATGGGACCGCGACGCTTGGGGATTTCAGCTAAACTGGCGGCGATGCTGCTGCTGTCGATCGGGCTTGCCGGCTGTGCCGGTGGCGGCGACGACAGCGGACCGATCTCCTTCACCTCCGATCGCGGTGTGACCGAACAGCCGTTTCCGGCCAATTACCGGGCGGAGATCCTGGCGTTCATGCGGACCTACCTGAACAATCCGGTCGGCGTGCATGACGGCGCCATCGCCGAGCCGGTGCAGCGCACGGTGGGCGGACGCCTGCGTTACGTGGTGTGCCTGCGCTACAGCGCAAAGGACATCGACGGCAGCTACCGTCCGGCCCGCGAGCGCGGCGTTCTCTTCGTCGATGGCCGGCTCGACCGCATCATCGAAAATTCCGCGGAGCCTTGCGCCGGCGTGACCTACGGGCCGTTTGCCGAACTGGGCAATATGTCGCGGTAGCAGGCTCCCTCCGGATGATCGCAGCCGTAGCAAGGCGGATCACTTTTCGGGGAGCTTTGAACCAGAATTTAGGTATTTGCGACTTCCGTTAGGTGCAGTGTGATCGCGTAACCGATTAAAAATCTTCTGTGATCAGGAACAAACGGCCGTTGTTGCCGCTGTATCACAGCACGGGAACATCACGGCTGCGGCATTGCCCCAAAGCAACCTAATTCAGGTCACGTTGTTTGGGTTGATAGCGCAACGTTCGTAACGGGGATCGAAAATGAAGAAGTTTCTGCTCGGCACCGTCGCCCTGGCCGCTCTTGCGAGCCCGGCGCTTGCGGCTGACATGCCGGCCCGAACCTATACCAAGGCGCCGCCGCCCTATACTGCGCCCGCGGTCGTCTACAACTGGACCGGTTTCTATATCGGCGGCCACGTCGGCGGCGCGTTCACCGACGGCAACAATTTAATGGGCAGCGACGCGCGCTTCATGGGAGGCGTGCAGGGTGGTTTCGACTATCAGTTCGCGCCGAACTGGGTGATGGGTATCGAAGCACAGTATAGCTGGCTGCCCAGCTCATCGAACAATGGTCTGGTGTTTCCGGGCGGTACGGTCGTGACCGGCAATACCGACCAGATCGGTTCGGTCACGGGCCGGCTCGGCTACACCTGGGGTCCGACGCTGCTCTACGCCAAGGGCGGTTATGCCTGGCGCGACAGCAACAACATCAACGCTGCGGTTGGCGGTGTGCCGGTCGCCTTCACCACCGACGGCAACCACCAGAACGGCTACACGGTCGGCGCCGGCCTCGAATACATGTTCGCCCCGAACTGGTCGGCCAAGGCCGAGTACCAGTACTACAATTTCGGCAAGACCACCTTCACGGGCGGCCCGTCCGACATCGTCGGCGCGAGCTTCCGGAACGACGAACACACCGTCAAGCTGGGTATCAATTACCGCTTCGGCTGGGGTGGCCCGGTCGGCAGCAACTACTGATCGTCAGTCCATTTGAATGCGAAAAGGCCGGCTTCACGCCGGCCTTTTTATTTACCGTGACAGCGCATGTCGCGTGCTTCCCGGCGGCAGCCGTGCAATGCAAAAAATAATTCCTGCATTGCACGGAACTTTCATCGTCATGCGTTATTATGCGCGTGCTGGGGCTGGTGGACAGACAACATGCGTAACGTTGCGTTAGGGCTCATTCTCTCTGCGGTCTCCGTGCCGTGCTTCGCCCAGACTGTCCTGAAATCCGAACCCTTGATCCTCGCGCCCTATGAGATCGTGCTCGTGCAGGATGCGTCCTGCCCGTCCGGCAAGGTGCTCAAGGTAACCGGCGCGATCCGTGGGCTGCATCGGCGGAAAGTCTGCGTGTCGCTCGCCTCCGAGCAGGCCTCGCTCGCGACGGCGACGCCGTAGCGACCGCGCGCACCGCAACACTCGACCCGGGCCCGCCCAGATGCCCGGGACGTACAGACGTCCCTAATTCAACCGCGGTTCGGTACGCGCTTCGCGATCGGCATCCGCCTTGTTCTGGTCCGGATCTTCGTTCGGGTCGAGCTGGCAGGGACGGATCTCGTAGTCGTTGTCCAAGATCGGACGGGGCGAGCGCCTTTCCTCGTCCGAGACGGCATCGACCACCAGACCGGACTTCCTGGCGAGGTTCCAGACGTCAGCCTCGGTCGGATAGGCCTTGCTGAGCTTGGCGTCCTGATAGAACAGCGCGTAAGGCATTCGTCGTCGCTCCCCCAAAAGCCGACAACGCAGGTAGCGGTGAAGAGGTTCAGCTGGACGTATCAATGTTCTGATCACGGAACCGTGAGCGATGACTGTGGAAGTCATTGAAATTGTGAGCCATTTCGGTCATTTCCGCTGAAGGCCCTGAGTCCTTAACGGGTGGTAAATCCCGCGAAAAAGAATCCCCGGGACTCCCCGGGTAGAATCGCCGGATGCTCCGCCCATGAGAGCGATCCTGCAGACCCCGAATGAACGCGTGCAATTCGCGCTGGCGGTTGCGCTGCTGGCAGCCTGCGCTGCGAACGTGGCGTTGGTCTGGGCCTGGCTCTAAATTCTCGTTCTGCCGCCCATTCGCTGAAGATCTTCTAACCCACGCGAAAATGCCGTGGCTGCCCGACGTCCGGACGATTGACGGTCCAGCCATTCCCTCCATCATCGTCACGATAACAAGAGCACTTCGCCTGACCGGCGATGGGCCACCGCCGGGTGGAGCGAACATGATCGAAACGCTGAAGGAACGGGTCAATGCCGACGCGGGGCTGCTGCGACGCGGACGGTTTCTCACGACGACGTTCCTGCTCGAGATCGGCGAGGCGGGCTGGCTGATTGCGATCCATGAGGGCCGCATCCTCTCGGTGACGAAGGGGCCGTTCGTGATGCCGTCGTCGTGCTTTGCGCTGCGCACCTCCGAGGCGGAGTGGGACAGGTTCTGCGAGCACCGGCCACCGCCGGGCTCGAACGACCTGATGGCGCTGATCAAGCGCCGCGTGCTGAAGGCCGAGGGCGACCTCAAGGTCTTCATGGCGAACCTGCGGTACTTCAAGGAGGCGCTCGGCAAGCTGCGTCGCGAGGGAGTTGCCGCATGAGCGCGAGGTTCGAACCGATCATCGGCCGCTACATGCATCTCGACCTGTTCGGCCGCGCGCATCGCATCTATGTCGAGGAGGCCGGCGAGGGGACACCGCTGGTCTGCCTGCACACTGCCGGCAGCGACGGCCGGCAATATCGCGGCCTGATGAACGATCCGCGCGTCACGCGCAATCACCGCGTCATCGCCTTCGACATGCCCTGGCACGGCAAGTCGTCGCCGCCGGAAGGGTGGCACGACGAGGAGTATCAGCTCACCTCGGCCCAATACACGACGATGATCCTGGCCGTCATCGATGCGCTCGAGCTCGACAGGCCGATCGCGATCGGCTGCTCGATTGGCGGCCGCATCGCGCTGCATCTGGCGCTCGAACATCCCGAACGCTTCCGCGCCATCATCGGCCTGCAGGCCGGCGCGCATGTCGATCCCTATTACGACCTGAATTTCCTGTACCGGCCAGACGTGCATGGCGGCGAGGTGGCAGCCGCAATCGTCTCGGGTCTGGTCGGACCCGATGCGCCGGAGCGGGAGAAGCGGGAGACGCTGTGGCACTACATGCAAAGCGGGCCCGGCGTGTTCAAAGGCGATCTCTATTTCTACAAGATCGATGGCGACATCCGCGCCCGTGTCGCCGAGATCGACACCAGGCGTTGCCCGCTGTTCCTGTTGTCCGGCGAGTACGACTATTCCTGCACGCCGGAGGAGACGCTGACGGTGGCGAACAGCATCGCCGGAGCTGAGGCCACCATCATGAAGGGCCTCGGCCATTTCCCGATGAGCGAGAATCCTGGCGAGTTCTTGAAGCACCTGCTGCCGGTGCTGGAGAAGATCGATCGCGGCTGAGTTTGGCGCCCGGCGTTTCCGTGGCCATCATGGCCGGGCAAAGCACGAAGACGCGCCTCGCGCTTCGCACGGGCGTGACGATGTCATCGAGAAAATGGCCGCCTACTTGCCGGAGCGCGGCAGCTCGCTGTTGTCGCGGATCGCGGCGCGCACCTTGGCCATGGTCGAGCTGCAATACTCTTCGCGCTCGCGCAGGAAGCGCTGCTGGTTGGCGCGGAAATCCGCAACGCGCGCGCGCACCTCGGACCCGAAGTCTCCGCGGATGTCGAGCTTCGCGAAGTGAGGCAGCTGGTCCGGCGTCGCAGAGGCAATTGCGGCGGGAGTTTCGGCGACGGTCGCAGCGGCGGCCTGAGCCGGCACAACGTCAGGTGGAATCTCGAACACGGTCGGCACCGGTCGTGCCGGCGCTCCGGCCGCCTGCGTGAGTATCTCGCGTAGCTGTGTCTCGCGTGTCTCGATCACGTGCGTCGATGTCTCGACCGGGGTCTCCGTAGGAGTCTCCGGTGGAAGGGCCGGCTGCGGAGCAGGCCTCATCATCTCGGCGTCGGGTCGTTTGCCCTTCACCGACTGTACGAAGGCCATTGTCTGCGCGATCAACAGATCGCGTTCTTTCATCCACTTCATGGCGCACCTTGAACGCGCGGATTCCAGCAAAGCAACCTCGCGGAATCAAGTGGCCACCATGTTGATGGTTTACGAAGACGTTCGTTTTGCAGGCGAGGTGACAAAACTGTGACACCACCTCAGCGGCCGAAGCCCATGTCGCTCTTGACGATCGATGTCAGCACGAACGGGGTACCGACGACCGGACCAGGTGCGATTGGTGCGCGGGCTCGGCGTGACATCGGCGGACGCAGGCGCCGGCTTCGGCACCGCGGTGATTCGCGAGCGGCTACATGGAGCGCTGGTGGACGATGGTTTCGACGGGGATTCGGTCTGCTAACTGGGCCTCGAGCAGGTCCGCGTAGCGGCCGTACTCCTCGGCCATCTCGAGCAGCTTCTCGCGCACCGCGGCGTCCGTGACCTGACGGGCCAGCCGTTTGGCTTGGTCGGACTGGAATCGGTAGTGTGCTGAGTCGGACATGTGGCACCTCACAAGTAAGTAAGGGCCGCTCCGCGAAGGTTCATTGAAGTGTTTGCGTATGATCCGCCGATGCGACAATGCCGGTTGGCCTGTCCTCGCGGACCTCGACCTCGAACCAGCCCATCTCCTTCAGCTCGCGTGCCTTCTTCTCGGCCGCGTCTTCACTCTCGCGCTTCAGCACGATCCGACTGGTGCCATCACGGGCAAGGATCAAATAGGTCATTGGCTGAGTCCCACCCCACCACCTGCATACACCCTTTTCGCCGGCAAGGGCAGAAGCAATGTTGACCATGCGTGATCTTGCGGGGATGTCCCCACGAATCCTGCCAGCACGAGGTGATGCGGGCCGACATGGTGTCGAGATCAGGCTGGGTCGTCTCGTACGGCTTCGCGCGTCGTCGTTAATGGCCCGCTCTCGGTGCGAAGGCTTATGGGCCGAACTGGCCGATCCAGGTCGCTGCCTGGGCCACCTGAAGCGAATTCGAACATGGACAACGTCCCGCGCGGGGAACCTCCTGATCGATTTCGCGATTTCGTTTTTTCAGAAATATGACTCGACTCATTGGGTGATTTGGGTATGAATGTGCATGAGAACATAGAGAGAACATATCGGCTGCGGTGCCGCATTTTGGCAACGAAAGCGGACCGGAACCGTGAAAACGGGGCATTTCGGCGGTAATGGCCGACTAGCGAATTCTCAATAGCCGCGGCGCCATATTGGTTAGCGAATTCTCAAACCTCGGTGCGTTGCTGACTGAAGTCGGTCTGGCACCGTGCGGAGGAGTACCGGCGAAGACGGGAGGTCGTGGTGTCGGACCGGGATCAAAAAACGAACCTGAAAGAGGCTCCTGGCAAAGCGGGCAGCGAGAAGCTTGGTACGACCAGACCGAGGTTTGAGGTCGGCATGGCCGCGGTGTTGGCGCAGTCGGAAACGGTGTCGAGGGCCTTCGGTCGGCGGCTGGGATTCTCGCTGATGGTCCTGGCGATCCTGGCGGGATCGAGCGTCACCGCGACCAGCCTCTTCTTGCTGACGAAGGGAATTGGTCACTTCTTCTAAGATTGAGTTCTAAGATTGAGCGAGTTACTTGCGCCCGCGGCGCGTTCGGACCGGCGCGCCTCAACATCCAGAAATTGCTGGTGCCGGCTGAGGGGATTGAACCCCCGACCTTCAGTTTACAAAACTGCTGCTCTACCGCTGAGCTAAGCCGGCGAATGGGATGATTTGCCGGGCTCGCATAGCAGACTTGGCGGGCGAGAGCCAGAACCAGAACGGTCTGAGCACGCCGCTCGCGCCCTCTCGCCGGACAGCGAAAAGGCGGCCCTTGAGGCCGCCTTGTTCGCAAGGTGCGCTTGGCGTTGCGCTATTGGCAGGGATGTTGCCGGCCGTCGCTGCCGCGGAACCAGGTGCCGGGGGTGCAAACGAAGCCGTTCCGCCGCGCATATTCATCGCCGCCCATCGGGGTATAACCGTATTCCGGACCGCCAAACGGGGCGGTGGCGATTGCAGCCGCCGTTCCGACGGCGCCGCCGACCACACCGGCTGCGATGCCCGCGGGGCCGGGGTCATAGCGGTTGTAGCTGTTCTGCCAGTCGCGACCGCGCCGGTAGGTGCGGTGGTGATAGGTGGTGCCGCTAGAGCGCGGCGCCATCGTCTGGCAGCTTGCACCCGAGCAGCGGGCCGGAGTGCCGATCGTCTGCTGTGCCATCGCCGAGGTCGCGAATGCCGAGGCGAGCAGTGCGGCGGCAGCGCCGAGGACCTTGAGTTGCGTCATGCGGGAGTCTCCTCTTGTCGTAGTCCAGTGCTAATCTCGCCCTCTCGCACCCGTTCCTGACCGGCCTCGTCGCGCGATCAAACTGGTGTGAAGTTCCGCTTGCGCCTGACTTGTCCCTCACTTGACGAGGATTGCACGCACACTTGCGACATCGACTACCATTGCGGCGACACGTGCTTGCGCGCTGATCTCGCCTCGATCATGCGCGCGGCGCTGTATAATGCCTTGGCCGACCGCCGCTCGTGGGCGGCGATGCGTAGCCTGTTCGACGACGTGCTGGTGGCCTGACGGCGCGGCCATCCATTGCGCCATGTTGCGATCCGCATCGACGCGAGCGCCTTCGCCCGGCGCGCCGACACAACAGGACGTACGCGTTAACCATTCCTGATCCTGTTTCCTCATAATTGAGCGAGCGCGGATGCCTGCGCGTTAGGCTTACCGGCAGTTTGAACCGGGGCCTTAACCCCTGCGCCCGCGCGTTGCTTTAGGTTTCACCTCGAACAACCGGGACCCTGCGTGACATGCGCATCGGCATAGGACTCGCGATACTGGCGGGAATGACTTCAGCGGCGTCGGCGGGCGGCGGTTTCGACATCGTCGTGCCCAGTCGCCCCGGTGTGCCCATCATCATCAACGGCGTCGACGCTTCCTACGCCGTGGTCGAGAGCGCGATGGGCCTCGCCCGCAACGAATCGATGGTGCCGACGGTCTATGGCGGCCGCCCGGTCGATCCCGAACCGAATGTCGGCCACTACTATCCGAGCCTGGGCCACATGCCGGGCTACGGCCGCCTCGAGGTCGAGCCGCCGGCGAACCGCAAATTGCCGCAGCCGGCCGAGAGCTATCACCAGTCGTGGTCGGCGCAGTCGGCGCCGCTGCCGGCGCAGTCCAATGCCCCTGTCGATCTGCCGCCGGTGATCTACGCGCCGCAGTTCAACGGCTCGCGCTCCGACCCTCGTCCGGTCCCGCGGCCTCATCCACGGAGTCCGTAATCGCTTTCAAGAAGCCTACGCCAACGAAAACACCTACAGGAGAGAGTAATGCGTCAAATGATTACAGGAATGATCGCAGCCGTTGCGGTCATGGCTGCTGCGCCCGCGATGGCGTGCGGCTTCACCCCCTGCGGCTATTCCGCACCGGTCGTGACCTACGGCTACGGTTACGGCTATTCGGGTTGCAACCCGTGCGGCGGCTACGCCGGCTGGGGAGCAGCCGAGCGTCTGCCCGACCCGGACGCCATCTATCCCGGCGCCGCGCAGCAGTACTATTACGTCAACCAGGGCCCGACCTATACCGGTCCGGGCGACTGGGCGCCGCGTCCGTATTATCGCGAGGGTTATGGCCGCCCGTATTACGGCTATCGCCACTACGGCCACCGCGCGTACCACCACTATCGCCCGTGGTATCACCGCCCGCACTATGGCTATGGTTACGGCTACGCGCCGCGCCATGCCTACGCGCCGTATCACTACGGCCACCGCGTGCTGCGTCGCTACTACTGATCCGACGGTCGATCGAGACGACCAGCGCCCGTTCGCGACCCGCGAGCGGGCGTTTTGCTACATCAGCCCGAGCCGGCTTGCGCCGATATAGAGAGCAAGCACGGCCGCGTTCGACACGTTAAGGCTCTTGATCTCGCCGGGCATGTCGAGGCGAGCGACGACGCGGCAGGTCTCGCGCGTCAATTGCCGCAGGCCCTTGCCTTCGGCGCCGAGCACCAGCGCCAGCGGGTGCTGCAATTCCACCTTGCCGAGATCCTCTGCACCCTGGCTGTCGAGACCGACGGTCTGGAAGCCGCGCTCGTTCAATTCGTTCAGCGCGCGCGCCAGGTTCTGCACGGTGACCAGCGGCACCAGCTCGAGCGCGCCGGACGCGGATTTCGCCAGCACGCCGGTCGCCTCCGGGCTGTGGCGCGCGGTGGTGACGATCGCCTTCACCGCAAATGCCGCGGCCGAGCGCATGATGGCGCCGACATTGTGCGGGTCGGTGATCTGGTCGAGCACCAGCACGATGCCCTCCTGCGCCAGCGTGTCGATGTCGGGCGAGGGCAGGGGATCGGCCTCCGCGAGCAGGCCCTGGTGCACAGCATCGGGGGTGAGCCGCTGGTCGAGTACGCTGGGGCGGACGATTTCCGGCGTGACGCGGGTGGCGATATTCTCGTCCGCGAGCCGTTTTGCGGCGTTCTCGGTGAGGTAAAGCTTGCGGATATGGCGG
>NZ_LNCU01000089.1:21666-32237 GCF_001542415.1 Bradyrhizobium macuxiense | reverse complement strand
GGAGTCGCGCTCCCGCCACGCCGGCGGACGGACGAATTTCTGCTTCTTTTGGAAGGGTTTACCGCCCTTGCTTCGAAAATTGGGTTTGCGGTCGCGGTCGCTCATGGGAGGCTTGTGTCACGGCTGCCGAATATTGGCAATTTAACCGGCAAATAGCCGGCCTGCTTGGTTGACTTTGCCCGGTCCCTTCGCCCATAACGGCGCCCGACCGCGCGCCTGAACCGGGCTTGCGCGGTTATCAGCGTCATTTCGATGACCCGGTCCGCCGCCACTCGCGCGGCCGGTCTGGCGCTGTTGGACGGGGGAGTGTCCCGAGTGGCAAAGGGAGCTGACTGTAAATCAGCCGCCTCATGGCTTCGAAGGTTCGAGTCCTTCCTCCCCCACCAGCCTTCGCTCGCTTCGCGAGTTTCGACTGGGCAAGCCGGCAATGTCCATTGTAGCGAAGTGAGCGAAGGCTGCCACGCCGAAGCCCAACGGGCGAAGGCGGGCTCCATCCACCAGCGCCACACTACTTCTTGGTCCTGACACTAGCCGCCGGTGCGCGCCAGCATGCGATACTGATACCGTGGCACTCGGTCGGCGTCGCCAATGGAACCGTTGGCAGGTCCGCGGTGTTGCGGAAGGGCGGGAGCCGACTGACGCTGCGCTGGTCGTTATCCGTCGATGGTATCAAGATGGCTCGTGCTGCGAGATGTAGCCGGGCCGATCACGAGGGACAGCGGATCGCGAATGACGGGGATGGATCAAGCATTGCTCGCCGACATCGGGGGCACCAACGCGCGGTTTGCGCTCCTCGATCGGGGAACGGTTGGCCCGATCACGCACATGAAGGTGGCCGATCACGAGACCCCGGCTGATGCGATGGCGGCTTTCCTGGATCAGCAGGGCGCGCGAGCGTCGACCGGCTTCGCAATCATCGACGTCGCCGGACCGATCGAGAACAATCGCGTCACGCTGACCAACAGCCGGTGGACGTTCGACGCTGCCGAGCTGCAACGGCAGTTCGGTTTCCAGGCCGTGCATCTGCTCAACGATTTCGAGGCCATGGCGTGGTCGCTGCCAGCATTGACCGCGCACGATCTGGTCAAGCTTGGCGGGCAGGATCCGGTCGCCGGTGGGCCGATGCTGGTTGTCGGCCCGGGGACCGGCTTTGGCGCGTCCTGTCTGGTGCCGCGCGGTCCGTCGTCGCTGGCGATCATCACCGAAGCTGGTCATGCGACCTTGCCGGCGACGTCGGACCGGGAAGAGCAAGTGATCGCCCGCATGCGCAGCCAGTTCGGCCATGTCTCGATCGAGCGTGCGCTGTCCGGATCCGGAATGGAAAACCTCTATCGCGCCATCAATGCCATCGACAGCGCCGGCGCGCCCGTCCGCGATGCGGCGTCGATCGTGCACGCGGCCGCATCGGGACGCTGCGAGACGAGCCGCGCGACGCTCGACATGTTCTGTTGCTTCCTGGGGAATGTCTGCGGAAACCTGACGCTGACCTTCTCCGCGTCCGGCGGCCTCTATCTCGCCGGCGGCATCGTGCCGCGCTTCGTCGACTATCTAGCGCGTTCGGACTTTCGCAGCCGCTTCGAAGGCAAGGGACGGTTTGGCGCTTACCTCAGGAAAGTGCCGGTCAACATCATCGTCACGCCGGATACAGCCTTTGCGGGGCTCAAGACGTTCTTCGACATGAACGTGGTGACGTCAGATCGTCCGATTGCGCCGGGGCAGTGAGGACCTCCGCCGTGCTCTCGGTAGCCACATCGCCGCACGCGTCCTTTGCATGCACGAACGAGATTCACGTTCCGGCTGATTGACTATTTGTTCATGATTTGTTCTTATGACGGTGGTCCCGGAGAAGACACCGCCATGAACAACCGCATCAACGAGATTCGCAGACAGATCAGGGCTTTGAGGATCAGCATGCTCGAGGCCGAGGCGATCATGCGTGAGCAGATCATGCGGGACGAGGATTGCGCCTTCGTGGCCGGGGACATCCTGAAGATGCGGGTGGTGATGAGCCGCCTGGTCGAGGAGCGGACCGTGCTTGGAGATCAGGAGCCGATCCTGGTGAGCTCCGCGTCGCGCCAGCCTCGCGCACAGAAGCCTGTTGTCGTGCCTCTCACGAAACGCCGCCCGCTCTTTACCGAACAACGTGCGCGGTGACGCGCTCGAACTGCTGAAGCTTCGCGCGAACAGCGGAAGGTGCGTTGCACGCGGGGGACACCCGCGTGCAACGCTGTCTTTGTCGCGGCGCCGCAATCAATCCGCGTCATGGTCGCCGTGGTCGTGGTCGCGGCCGGCCTCGTGCTGCCAATCCGGATCGGTGCCCGGTGTGAACGACACGCCGCGCAGCGCCTCCCCAAATCCTGCGGTGCGCAACGTGGTGAAGCTCTCGCCCGCCGGCAGCGTGGTGGTGGCGAGCTTGTCGGTTATCCTCACCAGCCGGTTCGGATCCGCGCCCTGGTCGCCGTTGCCGCTCACGGTGGAGGTGATCGCCCAGATCGTCACCGTGCCGTCGTGATTGACGTGGCCGGTAATGTTGCGCAGGCCGTCGGTCGCCGGCGCCCACGGCAGGTTGGTCGTCGGGTTGTTGCCGGTCGGATAGCCGCTCACCGTGTAGGGCACGCCGAGATTGAGGCCCGCCTGCAGCGTGTAGGCCTGTGACCAGCTGCCGGTCGCGTCGTTGAACACCCACTTCTGCAGGCCTGCGGTGGTCTGCGCCGCCGCGGCGGCGTAGGTGCCCGCGCTGTAGGTCGCGGTGCCGTTGCCTTCATCAGCAACGTAGAGCGTCTTGGCGTCGGCGAACCACATGCCGAACGGGAACGTGGTCGCGGTCTTGGCGAGATTGGTCGGGAAGCCCTTCAGCACGCACATATTGTAGGGCGTAACGCCGAGCGTCTGCAGGTTCGCGGCATTGTAGACGATCGGCGTCGTCGGCAACGTCGCCGTGGCGCTCGGCACGCCGATGCCGGTCGGGCACGCGAGCGGCTTGCCGTTGGCGTCGAAGCCCGAGGTGTCGATGAAGTACACCGTGTTGACGCCGTTGCCGCCGGAGCCCTTGGTGACATAGATGACGTTGTTGAACACCGTGAGGCCGCGGAAGTTGGTGTCCTTGCCGATCTTGTCCGCCTTCAGCGCGAGCTCAGTCACGTTGAAGCTGCCGACCGGCGTCGGGGTGCCCGGTTCGGCCTGCTGCGCCAGTGGGGCGTGCGCCTGCGTCATGATCTGCGCGCCGGCGCCGAGGATGATGCCGTTCGGCTGCGGGTTGCCGCCGTTGCCGGCGTTACCCGTGGTGTAGAACACATCGGCGCCATGGCGATCGTTGAGGATCGCGGCGCGCCCGTTGTTGCCGCTGTAGGCATTGGTCTTGGTGAAGGTGAAGTGGCCGTGCTCGTCGACGGTGGCGATCACGCGCGAATAGATGCTAGGCACCGGATTGGTCGGGTCAACCACACCGGGGGTGTTGGAATTCGATACGTCGATGGCGCCGACCGGGGCGAGATAGCCCATGAACGAGACCACGCGGTGGTCGAGCGACAGGTTCAGCGCGATCTCGGACTTCGACGGGAAGCTCGTCACCATCTGGTCGCGCTTCCCGGTGATGTCGTGCTCGGTGCTGTTAGGCACTTCCAGAGACTGCACGCGATCGCCGTTGAGCCGCAGCTCGTCGAGCACGATCTTCGAGGTGATGCCGAACGAGCCGTCGACGGTGTCGTTGCTCCACACGGTGGGATAGGTGCCGTCGGCGACTGCGGCGGCGCAATTGCCTGCGGTGCAGTTCGGCGGCAGCTGCGTGGTGCCGGGAACGATGGTGACGGCCTTGCTGTCGTAGACGGCGCGGCTCAGCAGCAGATGGCCGGGCCGAAAATGCACGCCATCATCGTCAGCGCGGGCCAGCGTGCTGGCGAGCGCGGTGGAGGCGAGTATTGCCAGCGCAAGGCCCGGCTTGAACAGCGAGCACCCGGCATGCGGGCGCGATCCCTTGACCATCATGATTGTTGTTTCCCGTGCGAGAGAATGTGTGAGCGAAAAATCTTTTCAGGCATCACGGCTGCAAAACAGCGGCCGCGTCGTGGCCGACGCGCGCGTAATCTGGGAGCGAAGTGTTACAGGGATGCGAAGTCTCTGCGACGAACTCACGCAGCAAAAAAGCGGCGAACGTCATCGCCGCGCCAAAAATGCGTCATGCAGCGGCACGCGAACTGCTTTGCGCCGGATGCTAGCCATCGTGCGATCGCGATACCCGGAATCGGCCGCGGCGTACGTTCCCGTCGCTGATCAACGTCTTGGAGGGAGCCGAGCGGCGCCATCAAGCTCTGGGCAATACGTCCGCGGGGTGCTTGTCGCGATGCTCGACATATTCGACGCGTGTCTGGTCCGGATGCCGCACCAGCATGTTGCGGCCGGTCGGCACCGGCTTGGGGGCCTCGAGGACCGTGGCGCCGACACCTGGGAGGTGAGCGGCGAACGCGTCGATGTCGTCGACCAGAAACGTCAGGTGCGTCGCCGTGAACCGCTGCAGGCTCTGCTCGGTCCCGGCGATGAACAGAATCGAGGCGACCTGGGCGAGCCTGAGATCGTATTCGGGATAGTCGAAGCGCAGGCGGGCCTGCTGACCGATCAAGGCCTCGTAAAAGGCGACGGCCGCATCGAGCGCCTCCAGGGGCAGGTAACGTCGCGCCAGGATATTGAGCACCTTCATTGCCAAGCCCTTTCTTATAAGCTCTCATCTGTTGCTGCGGCTTCGATCCGGCCCGTCGAGCCGAAGCGCCAGGGCACGACGCCGTTTGCGAAGCGTCGCGATCGCGCGATCGATCTGGTCGAGCTTGTCCTGCATGACCGCGGAGCAGTTCACGCGTGCACTGCGCCGGCCGTCGTCCAGTGCGGTCAGCAGATTGCGGAGTTCGCGGGTCGAGAAGCCCGACGCGATCAGATCTCACACCCACGCGGCCGGCTCGATCTCTGATGCAGCGTAGCTTCGATAGCCGTTCGAGGTCCGGCGCGGCACGATCAGGCCCGCGGCTTCATAGTGCCGTAGCGCGCGGGCGCTGACGCCGAGATGACGCGCCGCCTCCTGAATTCTCATCGCGATCTCCTGTCGAAGGCCGGCCTAGCACCTTGTCATTAACGTCAATGTCAACCGCCGGGCAGCCGGGAGAGGGAGTCATCTCGGCGCCGGGGCCAAATGTCCCGGCATTGCGGACCTGGCCGGGATGGTCAATCCGCCTGTCACGCCATATCGTGGCGACCCTTAGGCTATGTCGGATGCGCCAGGCGCGCGCGCCGGCGAGCCGTTCATCGGCGGNGTCATGTTCCTTCGGCCATCGTCTTGGCCGGCCGGAGGCCAAAGGCCCCAATGCGGAGGAGTTTTGAATGACCAAGGGCAGCCAGCTTGTGACGTCGGCGCTCGCAGCCATCGCGATCGTGGCGTCGCTTGGCGCGCAGGCCAACGCTGCCCAGTGCGGCAACGGCCCGGGCGGCTTCGAGAACTGGAAGCGCGAGTTTTCGGAGGAGGCGAGGGCCAAGGGCGTCGGCGCAACCGCGATTGGTGCGTTGATGCAGGCGAACTACGCCAGTGCGACCATCGCCGCCGACCGCGGCCAGCGCAGTTTCGGCCTGTCGCTCGACGCGTTCATGGCCAAGCGCGGCGCCGCGACCATCGTGGCGCGCGGCCGTTCGCTCAAGCAGTCGCATGCGGCGCTGTTCTCGGAGATCCAGCAGCGCTACGGCGTGCCGCCGGGACCGCTGATTGCGATCTGGGGCATGGAAACCGGCTTCGGCAGCCAGCGCGGCAACCAGAACATGCTGTCGTCGATCGCAACGCTTGCCTATGACTGCCGCCGTCCGGAGTTCTTCACCGACCAGCTCTATGCTGCCCTGAAGCTGATCGATCGTGGCACGATCTCGCCGAACCAGCGCGGCTCGATGCATGGCGAGGTCGGCCAGACCCAGTTCATGCCGAAGACTATCCTCAACTATGGTACCGGCAACCTCGATGTCGCTGCCAATGCGCTGAACTCGACCGCGAATTTCTTCAGGGCCCATGGCTGGCGAGCCGGCGCGGGCTATCAGCCCGGGGAACCCAACTTCGCGGCGATCGAGGCCTGGAACGCCGCCGGAGTCTATCAAAAGGCAATCGCCATTATGGGACGGCAGATCGACGGTCAGTAAGGGTTGGCCGCCACCCGTCCTTCATCACTTGTTAACTTCACGATGCCCAGATTCCGGGCTGCGTCATGCGTGAGAGTTGAGAGGACTCATGCTCAAGGACGGCACCTACGCCGCCTGGTTCAGGACGTCGCTCGGTGAAGGCACCGGCATCGTTCATTTCGCCGACGGCAAGCTGTGGGGCCGCGACAGCATCATGCTCTACAGCGGCACATACGATGTCGACGGCGATCGCTTCTCCGCCGTCGTCACCGCCAGGCGGCACACCGAAGGCCACGCAACGGTGTTCGGCACCGATGACCTCGTGCTGCGGCTGAAGGGCGTCTCGAACGGCGCGATCGCAACCTGCTCCGGGACGGCCGACGCTGCGCCTGATCTCGTGTTCGAGGCGACGCTGATTCCGAGCCACGACGTGCCGGCAGTGTCCGACGCGGATCAGCCTGCGCGCAAGTTCGACGCCAGCAAGCTTCCGAAGCTCCCGAGCCGCTCCAGCCGCTAGCCGCACGCCTTACGCGCCGCTGGGGCCTGCCGTTTCGGGAAAGGCCGCGCCCGGCACATAGAGCTTGAGCGGGCGGATCTCGTAGACCGCCGACGGATTGACCCGGCGCAGGTCGCGCGCGGCCGCAATCGCCGCATCCTCGTCGGCGCAATCGATCACATAGAACCCGAGCAGTTGCTCCTTGGTCTCGGCGAACGGCCCGTCGACCACCATCCCTTGGCCGGGTCCGCGCAGGGTGCGAGCATTGCGGGTGTCGCCGAGCCGTGCGGCCGGACCGAGCCGGCCCTTCAACCGTTCATGGACCCCGCGCAGGCCGACCATGACGGACGCGTCCTCTTCCGCGGTCCATGACTTGACCTCGGCTTCGACATGGTAGGCCAGAATGGCATAAAGCATCGGCAACTCTCCTGATCTTGTTACGGTTGGCCCAAGGACGTTTCGGCAAAGCCCGAACCGACAAGCCCTGCGGCCTGCCGGCACAGCAAAAAGCGCGGCGGAATGTCTCCCGCCGCGCCCCGGTTTTGTTGTCTCGCTGGTCCAGGGCTGAGAGCGCCCCGATGCCAGGCTCATTGGTCAAAGCCTAGCGGGCGATCCCAGCGAGGTGACAGCGCTTGAGACAAGACACTGGATCACCTCCTTTCTCTGTTGATGGGACTCAGAATATAGGCAGCGAATCTGCCGCTGTTAAGGCAGTGGCGTGCCGTGCAGGCACGGGGAATGGGCCGATTGTGCGGAAATAAAAGCCGTTCACAGGGAATAAAGACGCAGCCGGGGCAGTTGAGACGGCCGCCCGGCCGTGTTAGGTCAACGCCCGATGCGGGTGTAGCTCAATGGTAGAGCAGCAGCCTTCCAAGCTGAATACGAGGGTTCGATTCCCTTCACCCGCTCCAATGTTTTCAATGATTTAGCGCGTCGGCAGCCTTTCATTCTGACAAGTCGCGCATTCTCATTCTGACAAACGTTCACTTTCTCTTCGCTTGTCTTACACGGCGCTTGATGCGTTTCATTTGCGCATCCTGCTTGGCCTCATCGTCATCGTGCAGATAGTGCGCCATCGCTGCAGTCGATGACCATTGGCCCTTCTGCATCAGCTGAGTCTCTGTAAGTCCAGACGCGCTCGCTTCCGTGGTACCGCCATGTCGGCCGAACGAGGTGAACGTAAGCTCAGGCCGCAAACCAGCAGCCAAGATAATCTTCTTCGTAATGCGCTGGACCTGCGTCAGCATTTCTCCCTTGCCAAACCAAGGCTGACTGCTGCCGTCACGTCGCAACATCAGGCCGCCAGTTGGCCGCAACTGCTTGATGGCATCGAGTTCAGCCATCAAGACCGGATAGAGTGGGGCGCCTTTTGCGTTCAGTAAGGGCTCCCAGGATCCGGTACTCGTCTTGTAGTTGATGACGTATACGTGGTCCGGACGGCTTGGCGGGCGGTAGTGATCAACCATAAAGCGGATGAATATATGTGCCTCGCGTTGAAGCAATTCCCAACCAATCAAAGCGCCGGTGGCTAGAGAGGGATGGCCCATCTCGATGGCCTTGGCTCGGAACGCCGCGAGCTCAGCGAAGGTCGCGTGTGGCGTTTCTCGTGAGGTCGATTGCAGGCCCATTCTTTCGAACGGATTCTTCGGCGGAAACACACCGGGGTGTGCTCGAGAAATCGTATTCCAGGCGCTCCGAGCAGTCTTCATCGCATGGTTGACCGTCGTGCGCCGCTCGACTTTCTTGCCGTTCACGTCTTTGAACAGGAGCTTTGCAAAGAGGTCGTCGACGAAAGCGGTGTCGATGCTTGAGACGCGGCGAACGCCCAATCGTCGCCCATCCTGCAAGATGTATTCGCAGATCATCTTGATCCCAGTCTCGTGAACCCGGCATTGGCCTGGGCTCAAAGGCTGGAGCCGCTTGGCTGTCGGTTGAGACCAAGTTTGGCGGTAAAGGTGAAACATCCAATCTAACGTACCGACGACTACGCCGGCGTGAGTTGGTTTGGCGTCCTCGCCACCGGTGCGCCAGCTGTCGAAAGCGGGGAGTAGGATCTGCTCTGCGCGCGCAACGGCGCGGCTGTAATCGGTGCCAAGCGGCTCATTTTCGATCGAGCATCTCCGCTTGCGCGCCCACATCGGAATATTGAAAAAGTAACCGAAGGTGTCGCCCTTTAGACGCTTACGCAGGGTGTAACGAGGTAGCGGTAGCGCGGATCGTCCAACTCTTTTCACAGCAGTCTCCTGGACACCTCCGGGTCGTCCTCGGGATCGATTTGAATCGATCTTTCTTCTCGCATCAACACAGAAATGCGTCCGTCGGGCCAAATCTCGACGCGCGCGACTTTGCCACCGCTGTCGAGGACACCTCTAACAGCACGCTTGACGTCTGCCTCAGTGAATCGAACTTTCGACATCGAAGGGAGTGGATACGAGCGCGACGGAGCAACTGACCTCATCTAATCATGGCTCTCCACGTTCGCTCCACTGAACGTAGAACAAGCCTGGCGCAGGTTGCGGTATCTGGAAGGTGCTAGAATCAAGGTGAGACAGAGCGATCACATAAGGACCTAGTGATCATTTTTTATTGAGATCGAACTGCGAGGACGCTGAAGTTAGACCTGATTGCCCGAACATGGCCGGCGCTAGCTCAAACTTCCTGATGATGGATTGAGGCGCAGGTGCGCGATATTTGCGGGGAAGTCTGCTCACAGAAAACCCCGGTTATCCACGTGCTGGTGCGATCCGACCGACTCACGCTAAGCAGGTATCGTCGATCAGCCCAATTTATAAGGACGAAAATGGTTGCTGCTGCTCGTAGACTGCCCGCTTCTGGCTATGCCCTCGAAGTCGACGGTCGATTAAAGGCCGAATTTGAAACCAGAGACGGGGCTTGGGCAGGAGCGGCGGAGCTGAAGAAGCGCTTCCCCATCCTTCGCGTCAGGATCTACGACGCGCAAACCAAGGCTACAGAGGAAGTGCCGCTGCTACAGGCTTGAGCGTCCGTTAGCCGATCGTTTCGACGCGTGCGGCAGTGGCCGCACCGGGCTCTCGCAAATCGAGCCGCGTGGCGTCTCGGCCATTCGGGTTCGATCCCTCGCGCTAATAAGAGATAAGTAAGTGTGTCGCTCGCCGGAGGCACTCGCTCGCGGGCCCCGCCGCCATTGCATGAGCCCACCGCTCGGGTCGCCCTAGCACTGCTAGCCCCGGTCTCGCCGACAGGCAGGGGTACAGGCGCGTGGTGCGCCTTGCACCCATGGAAGCAAAAGGAAGATTGATCATGTCGGCCTAGGCACATTGATATCGTTCCCGCGAGCGGTCGACGGTGCGCGATTATCTCGTCCGCGTCACCAAAGCGGGTATCCTTGAGGCGTCCGCCAAGGCGTCGCCGACGAGGCCGCCGAGCGCTTGTCAGGACTGAAAAAGGCCGAGACGGCGCAGCCGCCGAGCAGCTACTGGCGGCAACCGGCAGGCTGCCGTCGCTGCTGGGGACGGACAGGTTAGAGGATCAGGTCGATGCGCCAGACACGACGCAGGGCCATGATTTCCGCTCGCAATGCGGAGTCGGAGGTGAGCCGGGGCCACAAGGATGGCCCCCCGCGAGCTCTAGATTAGCGGCCGCGCACCTGACGGCGCGCGGCCGGTTTAGGGGCAGGGAAGCGGCGATTGCCCACCCTGGCCCCCTTTCGAACGCGGGCTGGGATCCGTCCGATCGAACGCCGTTTGCCGCACCCGGGGTGGCTGTGTCGCGCCTCCTTTTGCCGTGACGACGCGATCAGGCTTGCGGCTTTGATCGCGTCCGGACCTCGCGTGTCGAGATCGCAATCAGGCGGATAATTCTGGCGGCGACATCGGTTCGGCACGTCGAAATGCGGTTGGCCGCGGATATGCTGGCAACTGGCCAGTCCAGCCATCTGGCCGTCGAGACATGGCTC
>NZ_LNCU01000089.1:0-21650 GCF_001542415.1 Bradyrhizobium macuxiense | reverse complement strand
GCTTACCCCGAAGCGACGCGTATCCGCCGCTCGGTCGAGGAAATTGCTGCCAGTGGCCTGACGCTCGCGAAGCTGACGGTGGCGGCGAACTTGCTAGGGGATCTGGTCAAGGGCTGATAAGCGTCCGCGCCCGCAAACGGAGGATCCAATGATCCACGCGACTTGCCACACCGCCGATAACGTCGTCTGTCTCGAGTTCGATGCCACACCCTGGTTCAGCGAGGCCGACGCTCCAAGCATCATCGATTTGGCCCGGCGAGAATGGACGAGCGCTACAATTGCGGACCGCCAATACGGCCGGCGCCCCGCCTGCCAGTCAGGCCGGACAGTCCCCGAGCTTTGTTTTTCCGGTTACCATCGCGCTCGAAGATCAGGCGATCAACGTGGACGGCGCGATGATCCCTCTAACTGCGGGCATGACCGTGACCGTGGAAATCAAGACCGACGGTCGCCGCGTGATCGACTATCTGCTCTCGCCGCTTGCCAAGGTTGCATCCGAGGCGTTGAAGGAGAGATAGGATCTGCGCGCGTGAGCACGCGAGAGCCGCAGCTTCACCGGCAGGCTGCATTCCTTGATTCGCCGTATGAAGTGATCGTGCAGAGCCACTTCCGTGTCTGCAATATTAGACCGCGATCTACGTGCCGCCGGGAAGGCCGGGACGGTGGGTGAAAAAGTGAAGGTAACGTCCTGAAACGAAATCTCGCCAATAATTTTCCAACGCAAGCTGAGAGTGCTCGGCCCCTTGAAACCATCGGCTCGATTTTTCATCGCCATATGTTTTGGCCTCGGGTTCTGTTCGGCCTCGCAGTTTGGCTGACCATGGGGCTGCCTCCGCCAAATGCCGCGAAGCCCGGTCCGCTCGCACACCGAGCGCCGGGACCTATTCAGCGCTTGGACTCGATCGTCGTCGCATCGGTTGCGGTGGTAGTTTTCCGGGACCGCGGTTCCCGTGCTAGCTAGGCAGTGTGAACACTTACCGCATCCATAGGACGATGGAGTGTTCTGGAATAGCATGGCAGAAACCATCCAGGTGATGATGGCGGCATCTAGCGGGAAGTGGTCACTTTCGATCGGCATAAAAATAAAGACGGGCGACCGGATCGACATCGCGGTCCGATACTCATCGAGTGACGAAGAGCGTCGCGGCATCGGATCGTCGGCTCTCCGACGCCTCCTGATGGTACTGCGAGGCGATGAGTAGGCTCTTGAGCACACGCAAGGGTCGCAGTGTCACTTCGCCGAAGCGGTGACCATTTGCGAACTGCGCGCGACGTCGGCACGTTGAGATGACACGCGCGTTCCGCTCACGATGCCTGATGATCGATCGACGGCAACTCTCGGCCGCCGCCGGCTTCGCTTTTGCCGCGCCCGCGCCCGCGCCAACGGCCTCGGGCTGTCTGATCGATATCGCGAACAGCAGCATGTCTGAGGCGGTGAATGCGTCCGTCGCCGGCGATGTCCGGGCGGTATGCGATGGATGGCCGAAACTTCGTTCCGCATCTGTGGTCAGCCTTGTCGCGGGGGCGATCCACAAAACGCGTGTCGTCGCGAGCAATCTAGACTTGGAGATGATTTTCCCTCGGAAACTGCTTGCTCGCTCGAATGAGCCACAGCCGGAGTTAACAGCGACGGCGAGTTCGATGTGCCGTTCTGACCGGACAAGGCCCGCGCGCCTTAAGCGCGCCGGGCCATAGTGTGGGGGTTCAAGCTGATTTGTGGCAGCTGGCCCGATGCCATCCGGACATCCAGCTGGGCGGCTCACGTCGCAATCAAGGAGATGATATGGAGTATACTCAGCCCCTCATATTCCGGCTCCACCGGGAATTGACTTAGATCATGACTCCGTTTCAGGTTGCGAAGACGAGCACCATGACCGAGCCTCAGGTTGTGAGCAGGATGTTCGCTACGGGATAGGCCGGTGTATAGCCGAGCACGGGCGCCGGGCTTTCCGATCGCTCCTGCAGGGCGGCCATGGCCGCCGTTACCGTTTGCGCGCCGGTCAATCCGCCGAGCAACAAGATTGGGTTCATGCGCAGGACGAAATGGCCGAAGCAGAACCCGACGATCTGCGGCAGCAGGGTCACGGCCATGCCGCCGAGCAGCAGGCCGACGCCGGATTCCCGCAGAGCGGAGAGGAAGATCGGACCGGCATGGATCCCGGTGAGCCCAACAAACGCGGCCAGTCCGAGTGACGTCATCAGGCTGATGGCGCCGTCCGTCGCTGAGTTCGTAGCGCATGATTCGAGGCTCCGGTTCGGAGCTGGAATCACGTCTTGGGCAGCGCCATCAACCCACAATGCCCCGTCACCATGTCGCTAACGCTCTGAATTGACTTCCGCTTTCGGCGGCGCAGCGGACGTGACCGGACTCGCTGCCGGCTCGCCCCAGTCGCGAATGACCCAAGGCGGAAATCGACCCATCTGGCTTTTGAGGTGCCATCCGCTCGTCGACGTGCTAACGTTAAGGCCCTCTTTGCTGGGGCTGGCCATGAAGCGCCGGGAATTCATTACTTCCGTTGCGAGCACGATTACCGCGTGGCCGTTTGTAGGGCTCGCTCAGACTGCATCAAACGTATATCATATCGGGATCCTTAGCACCAACGCGCTGCCCCCGGAGACCAGCGTTGGCGCTGCCATTTTGCGTGCTTTTGCCAGACACGGCTACATACCCGATCGCAACGTGGCGCTCGAAATGCGTGCCGGGGAGGATCACTCTGAACAGCTACCACAGCTTGCCGAGGAACTTGTCGCGAGCAAGGTGGACTTGATCATGACTTTTAGCTTTCCGGCAGTCGCGGTCGCCAAGAATGCCACGACAACCATTCCAATCGTGACGACCGAAGCAGGCGGCGATCCAGTTTCATTGGGCTTGGTCAAAAGTCTCTCGCGCCCGGGTGGTAACATTACTGGCGTCTCGGATATGGCTATCGAGCTCGCTCCCAAGCGTCTCGAATTGCTCAAAGACATGGTGCCAACGCTGCGCACCGTCGCGGTGCTCTTTAACAAAAGCGATCTGGGCATGACGCTGCGATACCAGGGAGTCGCAGCCGCCGCACGGACAATGGGTGTCCGGGTGCAATCACTCGGTGTGCGTGAGCCGGAAGATTTTGACGAAGCCTTCGCAAGTATGGTGAGCGACCCACCGGACGCAATTCTCATGGTCTCGGATATACTCACCTTCCTCAATCGCCGACGGGTCTACGAATTTGCTGCCGAACATCGGCTGCCGGCTGCCTACGAGCGGGCGAACTATGTACACGATGGCGGTTTGTCGGCCTATAGCCCAGACCTTGATGAAATTTACGATCGCGCGACCTCTCTTATTGATCGTATTTTGAGGGGAGACAAGCCCGCGGACCTGCCATTCGAGCAACCTACGCGTTTCCACATCAGCATCAATCTCAAGACAGCTAAGGCGCTCGGAATAATCGTGCCAGCCTCGGTGATTGCTCGCGCTGACGACGTAATCGAATAGGGCCGGCGACTTCCCGTTGTTGGCCCGCAGCCGCCGACCGGCTGGTCCGACCGAGCGTCAGCTTTTGGAGGATGATCAGGCGCTACCGAGCGCGGCCTTGAACCGCTCAATCTGACCCCCAGCGGTCATCTGCCTGCTCAGTTTGCTGCGCTGCCCAACACGGCTCCTCTTCAAAGGATGTGGTAGTGTAGGGTCGTCCGCCTGAGGCGAAGATCATGAAGCGGCGAGATTTCATCGCACTTGTCGGCGGTACCGCACTAGTGCCGTTTGGCCTGCGCGCGCAGCCCGAGGTGCGCAAGCTCGCTATCGTCATGGCGGTGGCAAAGACCCCTGAGTATGTGGCCGCCTCGGCAGCATTGCAGCAAGTGCTCGGTGGGCTCGGCTGGAAACAAGGCGACAATCTGCGGATTGATGATCACTGGTCGGCTGGAAGCCAAGAGGGTGCCCGGGCTGTCGCCCTGGAAATCGCTGCGTCCAAGCCGGATGTCATTCTCGGTCAGTCGCTGGCGGTAATTGAGGCCCTGTTGTCGATGACGCGCACGACGCCCATCGTGTTCGTGCATGTCGCCGACCCGGTCGCAAGCGGCCTCGTTTCAAATTTGGCGCGACCGGAGGGAAACGTAACCGGCATTACCAATATCGTGCCATCGATCGGTGCAAAGTGGCTCCAACTGCTCAAGGAGATAGCGCCCGCCGTGACGCGAGCAGCATTGCTTGTCAACCCCGACACACAGCCGGATCGCGGCGTCATTTTCCTCGATCCGTTTGACGCTGCTGCACGCTCTCTCGGCGTGACATCGGTGAAGGGCGAGGTGCGCGATCTAGACGCCATCGAGGCATTAATGGCCAGCTTGGCAACGGAACCACGCGGTGGTGTCGTTGTGATTCCTGACGCCTTTTTTGCTAGCCACAGCACTCAGATCGTCGCGCTCGCTGAGCGTTTCAGATTACCGGCAGTCTACCCTTATCGGTATTACGTCGCGCAGGGTGGGCTCTTGAGCTACGGCGTCAACAATGTCGATCTGTTCCGGCAGGCCGCACCATATGTCGATCGTATCTTCCGAGGCGCCAAGCCCTCCGATCTGCCGGTCCAGCAGCCGACCCGCTTCGATCTTGTCATCAATATGAGGACGGCCAAGGCTCTCGGCCTGACCGTGCCGCAGACGCTCCAGGCAAGCGCCAACGAGGCGATCGAATAGGACGCATTTGCTACGATGCATGAGTCCAGGAGTAGCCCCGAGCTGAGAAGCGCGAGGACCGCCGGCACGTAGGCTGTCAGGCGTGAATCCGAACGGCCGGCTCGGAGCCCAATCGACGCTCGTGACCCAAACCGGGCACCGCGCACTGGGCGGCTATGGCCGAAAGATCAATCGCTGTTCAGGTGCGCGCGAGTGACACGGCTCGGCCGGCAACCTTGCTCACAACTCTCGCATGAAATCGATCATTGCAGCATTGACCTCCGGCGCGCGCTTCTGCTGGGCGCGCCGCGCATGTCAACCGCGACAGCACGGAATCCGACCGCTGACAGCGCGGGAAGTTGATGCCGTCATGAGTACCACGACTCCGGAAACCCGTGGCACAAGACCATCATGGGCCCTCGCCCTGTTCGACGAAATGGAGATGAATCCGATTTGCCTGGGTCGTGCGATGCGCAACACTGCTGGCGGCCTGCGCGTAGCTTAGACGCGATCGGCAGATAACGCCAAACAGCTGCCGCGCCGAGGAGGCCAATGAATTCACGTCGATGCATCGGTGATTCTCCTCGATACCTCGGCTTCAGAAATCGAACTGAATATTCCTCGCCGCCTTCATACCTTACCGCCTATTTTCGGACTTCGGCATGGCGCGTTAGCAGTATGCAACTAAACCGACGTCAGATTTCCCGGGGTAGTGATGTCGCCTTCTGTGCCCCAAGCAGCCGACCCGGTGTGTCCGCTAAATGTCTGCTCTTTGGGGTGAAGCCGGTCTCAATATGCTCGACCTGAGTTCTTCCGGGTGTGATCCAAATCGCTGCCGTCTGCCGATCGCGGAGCACCAATTTGCAGGGCGTCGTGGTCAGATAATATGATACCTTGATCCCGCCTTGATAGATGAGGGCTCGAGTGAGGCGGCGCGAGATCATTGCACTTGTTGGTGGTGCTGCGGCGTGGCCGATTGCAGCACGTGCTCAGCTTGCACAGAAGATAGCGCACATCGGAATTGCCAGCATCGGCGGGCCGACTGCTGACATGACGGGGCCGCTGCCGCCAAACCGTACCGTACGTGCATTTCTGCGCGGAATGGCGGAACTGGGTTACGTGTACGGCCGCGATTTCGTGACCGAGCCGCGCGGCACGAACAGCATCGCGGCGGTTGCCGAACTGGCTGGTCTCCAGCTCGATGTCATTGTCGCGACTGGCGGTGGAACGTCGCTCTCCTTACTCAAGCAGGCAACGACGACGATTCCGGTCGTTATGACGGCTGCTTCTGATCCCGTGCGCCAAGGGTTCGTTCAGAGCCTTGCCCACCCGGGTGGAAACTTTACCGGGATGAGCATGCAAACTCTGGAGCTCACGGGAAAGCGCCTGGAATTGCTGAAGGAACTCGTTCCAGGCGCAGAGGTTGTGGCGGTATTCTGGGATTCGACGGACGCCGGTTTGTGGCCAGCAGCCGCGGCTGTGGGCCAGGCACGAGGGTGGAAGCTTCTGTCAGTCGAGGTTCGCGATGCCGCCCAAATCGCGGAAGCCTTCAAGACAGCGGCCACGGCGGGAGCTGGCGCACTCCTCATTCCGGCATCGGGCCTTCTCTTTAGCCACGCCAGCCAAATCGTCGAACTGGCCGCGCTGAGCCGCATTCCAACAATGTATGAGCTGAGGTCGTATGTCGATGTCGGTGGCCTCGTCTCCTATGGCGCCAATATCGAGGATATCTGGCGGCGAGCGGCAACCTACGTGGACAAGATATTGAAGGGCGCTAATCCTGCCGAATTGCCAATCGAACAACCGACCAGTTTTGAGCTTGTGATCAACAAGCGAGCAGCGGTAGCGCTCGGCCTGAATATTTCGCCCTCGATCCTGATCCGCGCCGACGAAGTGATTGAGTAGCCACTCAACAGTTTGCTGCAAATGCTCAGGTCTCCTGCTGGCCCTCCTGAGCCCTGCTAACGTTCGGCCCCGACGTCTGCTGTTTAGGGTAGGCCAGAAATGGCGGTTTAGCCTCCAAAACGGCGCTTATGACCCACTCCGGAAGTCGACCAGTCACGCTTGTTGCAACGGGGTACTGCGATGCTTGTGCGAGATTCGGTGCTAATCTTTGGCAGGCGGGTTCTCACCCGGGAGACGAAACCCGTGAGAAGGCGCGAGTTCATCAGCTTGGTCGGCGGGGCGGCTGCGTCACCGATTCTCTCGGCTGTCAATTTGCGCGCCCAGCAGACGGCAATGACGCGCGTTGGAATCGTCACGATCCAATCTCCGACGTCGGCCCCTTATGCCGCATTCCGTCAACGCCTGGGTGAACTTGGATACATTGAGGGTCAGAACCTCACTCTGGATTTCGTGAACCCGATACGGCAATCCGAAGGTGGCGCTGGGGCGGTTCAGGAGCTCATTCGTCGAAAAGTCGATATTGTCTTGGCGATCTATCAGGCCACGATGGCAGCCGTCGTCGCCGCGGCACCCAGCATACCTGTCGTGATGGTCGCAGTGGATTATGATCCGCTCGCGCTCGGCTACATTAAGAGCCTCGCTCAGCCCGCAACAGAAGTGACCGGCCTTTACTTACAACAAATCGATCTCGCAAAAAAGCGCGTGGAGCTTCTGACGCAGGCTCTGCCGGACGTCCATGCGGCGACTGTGTTCTGGGACGCTGCGTCGGAGGACCAATGGAAGGCAACAGCTAGTGCCGCGCCGGAATTTGCGTTGCAGCTTGCGGATGTCCAATTGCTGGATCAGCCTTATGACTACGAAAAAGCGCTTGCACAGGTGCCGCCCGATTTCCGCAGCGTTGTCGTTTTCCCGGCATCGCCAGTGTTTTATCGCGACCGGGAACGGCTCGCAGAATTTGCAGTTCGGCATAAGATCGCAACGGAATTTGCCTTTCGCGAATGGGTCGATGCCGGCGGCCTATTTTCCTATGGCGTAAACTTCGCTGCCATGTTCAGACGAGCCGCAGAATTTGTTGACATGATCGCGAAGGGGAGCAAACCGGGTAACTTGCCAGTTGAACAGCCGACCAAATTCGAACTGGTTGTTAATCTGAAAACTGCTAAAGCAATTGGAATTGCAATTTCGCCATCGATCCTCGTGCGAGCCGACGCTGTGATCGAATAGAACCTTGTTTGCTGCGGCGCAATTGCTCTCCTCTTGGCCCTCCGGCGCTGACACTTGTTTCGAAGTCGGCTCTCAGGGTAACTCCGACACGGTCGGCACCCGGTCAAATCGACGCTCGTGACCCCACGCCGACATAAAGCGGATCGAAATCCGGGGGATAGCCATGATCCTTGCCAATGATTATGCTGTCGCAGACCGTTGGGGCTGCCGCGCGGATGCAACTTGGTCGATTGAAACGGCGTCAGTTCATTTCGCTGCTTGGTACTGCGGCGGCGTGGCCGCTCGTAGTACGCGCACAACAGCCAGTTGCGCAGCCGTTGATCGGGTTCGTTAGCACGCGCTCACCCAAGGAAGCCGCGATTCACACCAATGCGTTCCGCCGCGGGCTCGAAGAGATGGGTTATATCGAGGGGCGTAGCGTCGCTATTGAGTATCGCTGGGCAGAGGGCGATTACGGCCGGTTGCCGCGCCTAGTCACGGACCTGCTCAGCCGACCACTTTCGGTGATGGTTGCGGCTGGCGATCCGGCCGCACACGCAGCCAAGACGGCGGGCGTTGCGGTTCCACTCGTCTTTGTCGTTGGCCAGGACCCGGTGCGCTTGGGCCTGGTCGAAAGCATCAACCACCCGGGTATGGCCACCGGCGTCAATTTTTTCACCGGTGATCTGGGCGGCAAGCGGCTGGAGCTTCTCTGCGCGATGGTACCGTCGGCGCACCTCGTCGGGCTGCTGCTTAATCCGAGTTTTGGGACCGAAGCGGTCGACCAGTTCCGACAGTCGATAGCCACCGCAGCCGAGTCGCTCGGTCGCGAGTTGGTCGTGCAGGAAGCGGCTACCGATGCCGAGATCGAAGCCGGTTTTGCGGCGCTAGTTAAGGCTGGCGTGAATGCGCTGGTGGTGCAGAACGATCCGTTTTTCGACTCCCGGCGCAGCCAGATCGTGGCGCTCTCGTCCCGTTACCGGCTGCCAGGCATTTTCCACATCCGGGAGTTCCCGGCCGATGGCGGGCTAATGAGCTATGGCGCCAGCCTCGCTGATACTTACCGCCAGGTCGGGGTGTATGCCGGTAAGATTCTGCGCGGCGCTAAGTCGGACGACCTTCCAGTCCTTCGGCCGACAAAGTTCGAATTGGTCGTCAACATAAAGACCGCAAAGTCACTCGGTCTTGCGGTACCACAACAGATTCTCATTGAGGCCGACGAACTGATCGAATGAGGACGGCACAACTGTCCGTTGTTGGCCCTGAGGCGCAGAACTTCGAAAAGGGTCGAACGTCCGGAGTTATGGGTAGACCGGGCTCACTCACTTGGGGCAATGGCTGACCGGTGCTTTTGACCCGGACATGACCTCGCTCGTGCCTGTTATTCTCGCGTGCTAGGGAGAAGGGCAAATGGCATGGCGCAAATGCGAGAGCTCGCATACAATCTCGCTCGGTCCTGCTGAAGACAGGGAGGGCGCTCGATGAGACGGCGCGATTTCATCCTGCTTGGTAGTGCGCTTGTCTGGCCGCTTGCGGCGCAGGCTTCACCTGAGAGGCCGACGCTCGTCGCATGGCTGAGCGGGGGTACAACTCAGATTGCTCAACCTTTCGTCGCCAGTTTTTTGGACGGCATGCGGGAGTTCGGTTACGTTGAAGGCCGTGACTTTGACATGGCATACCGCTCTGCCGAGGGCGTTTTAGACCGCTTGCCTGCGCTTGCAGAGGAGATCGTTCGGCTCAAGCCAGACGTTATCCTGGCCGCCGCCGTCAGCTCCGCGGTCCCAGCCCGAAAGGCAACGTCGGCAATCCCAATCGTCTGCCCGGCGCTCGCCGACGCCGTGCATCTCGGCCTGGTCGCGAGCGAGGCGCGGCCGGGCGGCAACGTTACCGGGATAGAACCCTATGTGGCGGGATTGCCTGCCAAACAGATGGAACTCGTGCGCGAGGTTGCGCCGGGCGCACAACGGGTCGGACTGCTTACAAACCTGCGGGATCCAAAGGCCCCACCCCAGGCACAAGAGCTGGAAGCTACGGCCAAGGTTTTGGAAATGACGATCGCGACGGCCGACGTCAACAGGAGCGAAGAGATCGACGGCGCGATGCAGGCGTTGGCAAGCCAGTACGTTGACGTCGTCATCGTGCTCCAGACCACGCTGCTCTTGAGCCTGAGCCGGCGGATCGCCGAATTGGCGGTGGCGAAGAGATTGCCGACCATCTACGGATATCGCGAGCACGTGGCGGCCGGCGGGCTGATCAGCTACGGCGTCGATTTGCGCTGGTGCTACCGCCGCAGCGCCTATTTCGTCGTCAAGATCCTGCACGGCACGCCGCCGGGCGACCTGCCAGTAGAGTTTCCGAGCAAGATGCTGCTGTCGGTCAACCTCAAGACCGCCAAGGCGCTTGCGGTGAAGATCCCAGAGGTATTCCTGCTGCGCGCCGACGAGGTAATCGAGTGATGCAGCCTTACCATGCGGTGCAAGAGCCCAAAGTTGGCCCGTGCGCGACGACCCGCCTCGGTGACGTAGCGTCTGTTGCCAGAGGCGGACCGGACATGGGAGGCGGGCCAATAGACGCAAAAGACCCAAACATGACATTGGCGACCCCCAACGTATTTCGTTCAGTGGTTCCCTAAAGTCTTCCAGATCTCGAGCTCGGATAGCTATACTGCCGCCATTCTGATCCTTAGGGCGACAATGCGGCGGCGCGAGTTCATCGGCGTGATCGGCGGTGCAGCGGCGGGGTGGCCGCTGGCTGCGCTTGCGCAACAGGCAGGTCGACCTTATCGGCTCGGCGTCTTGTCCCTAACGCCACGCGCCAAATCCATGTACGCCGCCACAATTGACGAACTGCAGGCGCTCGGGTTCATCGAAGGTCGCGATGTCATCGTCGACGAACGCGGTTTTGGGATCAGACCCGATGAACTCTCATCGCTCACCGCGCAGCTGGCTCAGTCCAAGGTGGACGTGATTCTCGCGGGTGGGGCTCTGGCCATTTATGCTGCCCAAGCGGCGACGCACACAATCCCCATTATTGGTGTTACTGACGACATGGTGCTGGAAGGCCACGTCAGCTCAATGGCCAATCATGGCGGTAACACCACGGGAATTAGCATCCTCGCGCGCGAACTCGACGGCAAACGTCAACAAATTCTTATGGAGGTGCTGCCACCGCTCACCACATGGCGGTGCTCACCGACAGCGTGGCAATGGCCGATCATCTGCAGGCGCTTCAGGCTTCGGCGCGCACTGGTGGTGTCGAACTGTTTATTCATCGTGTCGATAGCTCGAATGAGACTGGATCGACGCTCGACGCGGCCAAAGCGGCGGGAGCCGAGGCCGTCAACATCCTCGCCAGCGCATTCCTGAACAACAATCGTCNGAGCCATATTCGCGAAGGCCACGGCCCTGCGCCTACCCACAATCTTCCAGTGTCAAAGACGGCGCTTTTCTGGCGTACGGCCCTCGTCAAGAGCATGTCTTCCGGCGAATTGGGCAGCTGGCCGGGAAAGTACTACGTGGCACGAACCCTGCCGAACTTCCTGTCGAACAACCAACCAGATTTGAGCTGGCGGTGAACCTCAGGGTAGCCAAGGAGCTTGGGATAACCTTATCCCCCACCTTCCTGCTACGCGCCGACCAAGTGATTGAATGACGCATCTACTACCGGGTTTGGCCCGCAGCCGCCGTCTTGACTTCTTTGTACGTTCGTCGGCCCGGCCTGGCCGAAGCTCGCGCGTAATGCGTTCATGAGGTTGACTACGTTGCCGGCGGCACGCGGCTACTTGGCGAGATCGATCAGCGCGGTCTCGTAGTGGTCTTCGAACTTCTCTGGAACGATCTTGAGCTTCTCATCCTCAGACCAATGTCGTCGCCGACCCGTCTGAACCACTTTGAGCCGTCCGACTTGGGTTCTGACCTCATCCAGCCCATAAGAACAGTTCCCAACACCGCGCCTCATTCGGCAAGGCGGCCAGCACTGGATGCCTACGCTCGAAGGGAACTGCCTTCTGGTTGATGAGCCTGGCAAGCTCGAGCATGTCCTTTCTGGTGTCATCGAAATACCAACCGCGGCGACATGCCTTGCGCTGCGCCTTGGACGCGGAGGTCGTTTGCAGACGGCTCTCCGGTTCGTCAACATTGCTGACGGTAATCCACCGGGATTGCTGTTCCGCGAGCGCTTTGATCGACTCTTTGCGAGCCAACGAAGGCGCAAGCGACCGGCGGCGCACTTCCTCAGGGCGGACACCCGCCCTTAGCTTCCAGGCAGGCGAGCGCAGCGTCACATCGTATTTTCAGCGTCGCTATTTCCTGTGTCGACTCCTTCGAGCAGCCACGACGAGCGGCTGAGCTCTCGGCAGACATAAATCGCGTTTCACGCGGTCGACGTTACTCGGAGAGGGAGAAGAGCACTGCTCACACGCGCTGACGAGGTAATCGAATGAGGCGGCGAGAGTTTCTAACGGCCGGCTCTGCTTGTCTCATTCTTGCAGCTGACACAGCGCGCGCCGAACCATCTAGGACCTGGCGCGTGGCGCTGGTGACCTCTGGCAATGGCGCGGTGATTCGCGAGATGATCCGCGCCGCGCTTGCAAGTATGGGATATGATGAAGACAAGAACCTCATTGTCGATTTCCGTGAAGCGAATGGGCGGTACGCAGTGCTGCCGGAGCTCGTCGCCGAGCTGATAGCACTGAGGCCCGATGTGATCATCGCCGAGGCAACTCCCGCGATCGCGGCGGCACAAAAGGCGACGTCCGGTATTCCAATAGTCATGGCTCCGGCGACCGACCCGATCGGATCCGGCTTTGTGAAGAGCTTCACGCATCCCGGCGGAAACATCACCGGCGTGGCGAACATGTTCGGCGATCTCACGGCCAAGACATTGGACATTCTCAGGCTCGTCTTTCCAAACGCGAAGAAGATCGGCGTTCTGATCTCAGATAATCCGACGCATCCAGCTTTGCTTGACGTAGCAAAGCGCGCAGCCGCCGCGACCGGGATTGCGGCAGAGGGTTTCACTGCGCGCAATCCCGAGGACATCGAAGCCACCTTTGTGCAAATGAAGGACGCAAATTGCGAGGTGGTGTACGTTCTGGCCGATCCGCCGCGACCGGTCTTGCCGCAGATTGCGCTCAAATTCGCGTTGCCCACCATCTTTCAGGTCAACAGCTATGTAAGCCTGGGCGGGCTGATGAGTTACGGGCCGAATATTCCAAGCTTCTTCACCATGGCGGCGCAGTACGTCGATCGCATCCTCAAAGGCGCCAAACCGGCCGACCTGCCGGTCGAGCGGCCAACGACATTCGAGTTCAAGATCAATCTGCACACCGCGAAAGCACTTGGTCTGACCATCCCCGAGCAGGTTCTGCTGATGGCCGACCAAGTGATCGAATGAAACTGAACAAAATGTCATGCTCGCTTGGTGTGGAGTTTGCTCGCCCAGACCCGGCAGATCGGACGTCAACTCGTTCTGTTATGGCGGCTTCGATCTCGCACCGCCGAGACTTACCCGTGCAGGAGCCAATCAACTTCGAGCTGAGCGTCAGTGTTCAAATGATAAAGGCTCCTGGACCGTTGAACCCGCAATCGCCCCCTTACCTGTGCCGGCGCTATTCTCGAACGAAACGGTCGGGAATCTGCTGCACTGCGGCAAGGGACAACCGACTGCCGTCTTGGTAGAATGCGAGCATGACCATTTCCCTGCACCAGGATACGCCGCCGCCGCCGGCGCTGACACCAGTGCCCGCGGCGAGCGCACTGGGACAGGAGAAGGCCGCCGCCGGCGGCAAGAGCAGAAGTCGGCTATTCATCAAATATGTCGCGTTGTTCGTTGCAGTAGTCGGCGTCGCGCTGCTCTCGAACGGCATTTTCGAGGTCATCTTTTACTATCGGGAGCACCGGGCGGCGCTAATCCGGATCCAGCATGAGCAGGCGGTGGCGGCGGCAGCCAAGATCGGCCAGTTCATCAAGGAAATCGAGAGCCAGCTCGGCTGGACCACTCAATTGCCGTGGTCGGCGGGCTCGATCGAGCAGCGTCGGTTCGATGCGCTGCGGCTGTTGCGCCAGGTGCCGGCGATCACCGAGCTGGCGCAGTTGGACTCAAACGGAAAGGAACGCTTGCGCGTATCGCGGCTCGCGATGAATGTCATCGACAGCGGGCTCGACTTCTCTAAGGATCCAAAATTCACGGAGGCCATGGCCAACAAGGTCTATTACGGCCCAGTGTACTTCCGGCGCGAGTCCGAGCCCTACATGACGCTTGCGGTCACGGGCACCCGAAAAGAGGCCGGCGTCAGCATCGCTGAGGTCAATCTCAAGTTGATTTGGGACGTCGTCTCGCAGATCAAGGTCGGCAAGCACGGTCGTGCCTACGTAGTCGACTCGAAGGGGCGCCTGATCGCTCATCCCGACATTAGTCTTGTGCTCCGTAACACCGACATGTCGAGGCTTCCGCAGGTGCAGGCCGCGCAAGCGAACGGCGGCCTATCTGACGATATAAAGGGGGCATTGAATATTCAGGGGCAGGAGGTATTGACGGCATCTGCGCCGATCGCGCCGCTGCGTTGGACCATGTTCGTCGAGCTTCCGGTGCAGGAGGCTTACGCTTCGCTGTATGCAGCGCTGCAACGGCTTGTCATCGTGCTGTTGGCGGCTTCGATCTTCGCGGTGCTGGCCGGCATCTTCCTGGCGCGGCGCATGGTCGGCCCGATCCAGGCCTTGCGTGCAGGCGCAGAGCGCATCGGCGGCGGTGACTTTTCCCAGCGTATCTCCATCAAGACCGGCGACGAGTTGGAGAGGCTGGCCGATCAATTCAACGACATGGGCGCGCGGCTGCAGGAGTCCTATGCGGACCTGGAGGCCAAGGTCGAGGGCCGAACTAAGGAGCTGGCGCGGCGGCAATCGGAGCTACGCGTGACCTTCGACAATATGGGTGACGGTGTGGTCATGTTCGACGGTGAGCTCAGGCTCGTGTCGTGGAACCGCAACCTGCAGCAGATCCTCGATATTCCGGACACGTTTTTTGCGACGTCGCGGACCTACCAGGACTACATCGCGCATCTGGTTCAAAGCGGCGATTTCGGCGATGTCGATCTGAATACTGAATTGCGGAACTTTACTGCCAACGCCGAGCGCCAGTCGACGATCGAGCGCACCCGCCCTGATGGACGAGTCTTGGAAGTCCGCCACAACCCGGTTCCAGCCGGCGGCTTCGTGCTGATCTACCGCGACATCACCGAGCGCAAGCGCGCAGAGGAGGAGATACGCGCCGCGCGCGACGCAGCCGAGAAGGCATTAGCTGACCTTCGCACCGCACAGGACCGTCTGATCCAGACCGAGAAGCTCGCATCTCTCGGCCAGCTCACGGCCGGCATTGCCCACGAGATCAAGAATCCGCTCAACTTCGTCAACAACTTCTCTTCGGTATCAAACGAGCTAATCGACGAACTGACCGATATGCTGAAGTCGGCCGCGATCGACAATGGGACGCGCCGAGAAATCGACGAACTCACGCAGATGCTGAAGGCCAACCTCGAAAAGGTCGTACAGCACGGCAAGCGTGCCGATTCCATCGTCAAAAACATGCTCCTGCACTCGCGCGAGGGAAGCGGTGAGCATCGGCCAGCCGACATCAACGCAATCGTCGAGGAAAGCCTTAACCTCGCTTACCACGGCGCGCGCGCAGAGCGCCCCGGATTCAACATCACGCTCAAACGCGACCTCGATCCGAGCGCCGGCCTGGTGGACATCTTCCCCCAAGAGATCACCAGAGTTCTCCTCAATCTGATCTCCAACGGTTTCTACGCCGCGACAAAACGCAAGCAAGGCGAAGCCGACGGGTTCGAGCCGACACTCAGCGCCAGCACGAAGACCCTTGGCGACAAGGTCGCGATCCGCATCCGGGACAACGGCACCGGGATCCCCAAGGAGGTCCGGGAGAAGATTTTCAATCCGTTTTTCACCACCAAGCCAGCTGGCGAGGGCACGGGCCTTGGGCTTTCGATGAGCCACGACATCGTCGTGAAACAGCACGGCGGCAAAATCGAGGTTGCGACTGAGCCCGGGGTTTTCACCGAATTTATCATTACGCTGCCGCGGAAGCTGGCGGCACAATCAGATACTACGGGAGGCAGAAGTTGAGCTTTTCTATTCTCGTTGTCGATGATGAACCTGACGTTGAGGTCCTGTTTCGTCAGCAGTTCCGGCGCGACCTGCGCGCCGGCCGCTTCCGTATGGAGTTCGCAACTTCTGCGCCAGCGGCGTTGCAGCGCGCCACGGAGGTCCGCGAACCTTCGCTGATCCTGATCCTTTCGGACATCAATATGCCGGGCATGAGCGGGCTGGAGATGCTGCCTGAGGTCCGCGCGAAGCGGCCGGATGTGCCGGTCATCATGATTACCGCCTACGGCGACGCCGAGACGCGAAAGAAAGCGATTGAGCGCGGCGCGGACGGCCTCCTGACCAAGCCGATCGACTTCACAATGCTGCGGCGAGAGATTGACACGAGGCTGGGACAGGCCGCATGACCGCCACCATCCTGTTTGTGGACGATGAACCTGATCTGGAGGCCCTGGTCCTGCAGAAGTTCCGCAGGCAGATTCGCGATGGGCTGGTCAGCTTCACGTTCGCGCGTGACGGCATTGAAGCCCTGCAGTCGATCGAACAACACCCCCAGGTCGACCTCGTGGTGTCCGACATCAACATGCCGCGGATGGATGGCCTATCGCTCCTCGCCAAGCTGCAGGAAGCCGAGGATAAGAAATCCACCATCATCGTCTCGGCCTACGGCGACATGAGCAACATTCGCACCGCGATGAACCGCGGCGCGTTCGATTTCTTGACCAAGCCGATCGACTTCGCGGACTTGGAGACAACGATCCAGAAGACGATCCGGCACATCGAGGTTCTCCGGGAGGCGCGGCGCCGGCAAGCCGAAGCCGAGCGGGCACATGCCTCGCTATCGCGCTATTTTTCGCCTGAGCTCGCCAAACGCCTGATCGCCAATAGCGACGATGAGAGCATGGCTGTGCAGTGGCGTGACGTTGCCGCTATTTTTACCGACATCACCGGCTTTACGACGATGGTTGAAACAACCGCGCCCGAGGCGTTGGGCCAAATGCTCAACGAATATGTGGGTGGAATGACCGAGGTCGTCTTCGCGCACGAGGGGACGGTGGCCAAGGTGATCGGCGATGCGATCGAGGTGCTCTTCAATGCCCCTTCATACCAGCCCGATTATGCCACGCGCGCAGTCGCATGCGCCCACGCACTCGACGCCTGGGCCGAGGCGTTCCGCCTGCGGTGGCGAGAAAAGGGCGTCAATTTTGGTGTCACCCGGATCGGGGTTCACACCGGTACCGCCCTGGTCGGCAATTTCGGTGGCAGCCGCTTCTTCGACTACACCGCTTACGGCGACACCATCAACACGGCGGCGCGGCTGGAAGCAGCCAACAAGTTCTTGGGCACGAGAATTTGCGTCAGCGCAACCGTTGCAAACTTGTCCGAGAATTTCGAAGGCCGTCCCGTCGGCGATCTGATGCTGCGCGGCCGCTCTGAACCGCTACGCGCCTACGAGCCGTTATCGACAGCGAGATCCAAGGCGCCGGCGGTTGCGCAATATGCCGCGGCCTTCGCCAAGCTCGAGGCCGGCGACGTCGCGGCGATGCCCGCCTTTGCCGCGCTGGTCGGCATGCACTCAGAGGATCCGTTGGCCGGTTTTCATCTCAGGCGGCTGCTCAATGGCGGCAAGGGCGTCCGGATGGAATTGGGCTGACGTTATCCGAGTGCGTTGTTTCCTGTATCTGGAGCTCGGTCGAGTCGCGCAGATGGGATTGAGCCAGGCGGATCCTCATTGTTCCGGGGCTGCGATTTCTCTCCCTCCTTGGCCTGAACTGATCTGCTAACATGCCGGATGGTTCTACACCGGGGAAAGGGGGAAACCGGAAGACGCCCGTTCCGTTTATGCGGCTTTCGCCCTTTAATATTGGTAACCTCAATCGGAGGGCAGCATGAACAGACGGGAATTTATTACCCTTCTAGGCGCCGCAACAGCTTCCTCTTCACTTGCGGCACATGCAGAAGAAAGTGGCCGGCTGCGACGGATCGGAGTGCTGATGTTGTATTCTGACGCTGATCCTATGGGACACGCACGCCTGAAGGTATTTGAACAGAGCTTAGAGAAGCTCGGGTGGACGGACGGTAGGACCGTGAACATCGAAGTGCGCTGGAGTGGCGCCGATACTGAGCTCACCCACCGATTTGCAAAGGAGTTGCTTGCTTGGCAACCCGATGTCATCGTGACCACCTCCACGCCCACCACCGCAGCCGTTAAACAAGAAACTCGAACGACCCCCATAGTTTTCACAGTCGTTGCTGATCCTATTGGTGAAGGTTTCGTCGAGAATTTGGCGCAGCCTGGCGGCAACATAACGGGTTTCGTAAACTTTGAACCATCCATGGCGGGTAAGTGGCTTTCCCTCCTTAAAGAAATCGATCCTAGGGTTGTGAGAGCGGCGGGCTTGTTCAATCCCGACACGGCCCCTGACGGTGGCGCATATTTTTACCGCGCGTTCGAAGCCGCCGCTCGAGACCTATCGATCACACCCTTCATCAGTCCGGTTCGGAGTGATGCCGAGATCGACTCGGCCATTTCGGCAGTCGCGCACAAACAGGGGGCGGGTCTTGTCACTATGGCCGACAGCTTTATGGCGGTGCACCGTGCGATGGTGATCGAGCGTGCGGCCCGGCATGGAATTCCAGCGATATATCCATTTCGTTCGGCAACTGCCGACGGTGGCTTGTTCTCCTATGGACCGGTTGTTGCGGAGTTGTATCGTCAAGTTGCGCCTTACGTTGATCGCATTCTCAGGGGCGCTCAACCAAGCGGATTGCCCGTTCAAGCGCCGACTAAATTTGAACTGGTGATCAACTTGCATACCGCAAAATCCCTCGGTCTTGACGTGCCAGCGACGCTCCTCACTCGTGCCGACGAGGTGATCGAATGAATGCGTCACTTCCGCATTGGGCCTTCAGCAACGTGGCAGCACCTCCCATTGAGGTCCGCTCGGTGAGCGCAGGGACTAGATTTTCTCGCGTTGAGTTTTTCGCATTACCCGGACCGCACATGCACAATATTATTCCCGCCGCCCCTTCAAGACTGTAAGCTGGGTTGGAACGCGTTAGGTTCCCCTGCTCGGGTCTTGGAGCCCGTTCAATGAAGCGGCGCGAGTTCATCGGTGTCATTGCCACCACCACGTGGCCGTTGGTCGTGCTCGCGCGACCATCGTCCAATAAAGTCTGGCGCGTGGCATACCTCTACCCCGGAGCTCTAGCACTACTTTGGCAGATTATTGGATTTCCGCGATTTTTTAGGATTGAACGAAGCCGCTGTCGCGGCATGTAGGGAGCCATAGCAAGGATTGCCTCCTGTCTGAGAGGATTGCGGGTTTTCGAAGCCCAACCCTTCAGACAGGAGGTTTTCCGATGGCTGAGATCAGCCCACTTCGCCGCCGTATGATCGAGGACATGACGGTCCGCAATCTGTCACCGGCGACGCAGCAATCCTACCTCAACGCCGTAGCGAAGTTGAGCCGGTATTTCGGTCGCTCTCCCGACCGCCTTGACCTGGAGGATATCCGTGCCTTCCAGGTTCATCTGGTGGCGACGGGGATGTCCTGGCCGGCGCTGAACCAAATCGTCTGCGCGCTGCGGTTCTTCTACGGTGTGACGCTTGGTCATGACACCGTTCCGGAACGCATCGCCTATGCGCGCCAACCGCGCAAGTTGCCGGTCGTTCTGAGCGCCGACGAGGTGGTGAGCTTTCTGGAGGCGATCCCGAGCCTGAAGAGCCGTACCGCGCTGACGACGGTCTATGCCGCCGGACTGCGCGTATCGGAAGTGGTCCTCTTGAAGGTTGTCGACATTGACAGCCAACGGATGTTGATCCGGGTCGAGCACGGCAAGGGCGGCAAGGACCGTTACGTTATGCTCTCGCCGCAGCTTTTGAGGATTCTGCGGACGTATTGGCGGCTCACTCGGCCAAAGCGATGGTTGTTTCCCGGCCGCGACGACGAACGCCCGCTCGTCCCGAACGTGCTGCACGCCGCCTGCCGTTCAGCCTGTGCGGCAGCCGGCTTGAGCAAATCGGTGACGGTGCACACGTTGCGGCACACATTCGCGACCCATCTCCTGGAGAACGGGGCCGACGTGCGCATCATCCAGATGTTGCTCGGCCATGCCAGTCTGGCCAGCACGGCGCGCTATACTCAGGTCGCCACAAAGACCATCAGCAACACGCCAAGTCCGCTTGACCGGCTCCGCCTGGAGGTCGTGCCGCCCGGCTGAGCGGACCTGATGGCTCCGGTTCTGGAAGTGGCGGATATCTTCCGCCGCCACGGCGAAGCGTTTCGGCAAGCCCGTGCCGAGCATCTGGGCCGCGTCGAGCGGCGCGTCATGGGCGCGATCACGGCCTGCCGGACGGCTGTGCTCGGCGGCCACGTCGAGCAGTGCGATGACTGCGACGCCACACGCATCGCCTATAACTCCTGCCGCAATCGGCATTGCCCGAAGTGCCAGGGCGCGGCGCGCGCGCAATGGCTCGCCGAACGGCAGGCTGAACTCCTTCCCGTACCGTATTTCCACGTCGTCTTCACCATGCCGGCCCCCGCCGGAGAGATCGCCTTCCAGAACAAGGCCGTCGTCTATGCCATCCTGTTCCGCTGCGCGGCCGAGACGCTCACCACCATCGCAGCCGACCCCAAGCATCTCGGCGCTCAGCTCGGCGTGACTGCCGTCCTCCATACCTGGGGCCAGACCCTGCAACACCATCCGCATATCCACTGCGTCGTGCCGGGCGGTGGACCCTCGCTCGACGGCACGCGCTGGGTCGCTTGCCGGCCCGGCTTCTTCCTGCCAGTGCGCGTTCTCTCCCGGCTGTTCCGCCGCCTGTTTCTGCAAGAGCTGCAAGCTGCCTTCGCGGCTGGCGAGCTGGGCTTCTTCGGCGCTCTCGCCCATCTCGCCGATCCAGCTGCATTCGCCGCGCGCCTTAATCAACTTCGACGGACCGACTGGGTCGTCTATGCCAAGCCACCATTCGGCGGGCCCGAACAGGTGCTGGCTTATCTCGGCCGCTATACGCATCGCGTCGCCATCGCCAACAGTCGGCTGATCTCGCTTGCCGACGGCAAGGTGAGCTTTTCCTGGAAGGACTATCGGCAAAATCGCAAAGCCAAGGTAATGACGCTTGACGCCGACGAGTTCATTCGCCGCTTTCTACTGCACACTCTGCCGGACGGCTTCCACCGCATCCGGCACTACGGCTTCCTCGCCAACGGCGGCCGCAACGATAAGATCGCCCTCTGCCGTCAACTCCTTGCTGTCTGCAACGCGCCAACTGATCAAGAAGCCGCCCCCGATCCCCTCGCCACATGCGAGATCCCCGTCTGCCCACATTGCGGCGGCACCATGCGGCGCGTCGATGTCGTCCCACGAGCGAGCGCGCGCGACCAACCGTTTCGTTGTGATACGTCATGACCAACACCTGCACCATCGACCCCTTCCGTGGTCCGCTTCTCAGCGGTGACGTTCGATGTCGCCGTGGCCGCGTTCGTCACCAAACACCCCGCCAATCGTTCGGCCACGCGTTCCAGCGCAGCAATCCGCTCGCTGGATCGCGCCCTTGGCCCGATCAATTGGGCCCTTCACATCCGATGAATGTGTCGCCGACGCGCGGCGACCTCAGGCGCGCCTTCCCAGAAGCCGCATCCGCGGCGCTATTCCCATAGCGCCCACAACTCCGCAGCTTCGTTCAATCCGGCTTCTGTGAGGTCGCACGCACGACCGAGCGCGCGACTCGCGCCTGCCACGCGACCTCACAGAACCCTCAAGATTCCC
>NZ_LNCU01000088.1:217462-233850 GCF_001542415.1 Bradyrhizobium macuxiense | reverse complement strand
AGAGTCTGACTCAAAAAGCGTGTTGGGGCCTGGCGAGGCGTCTGATCAGGAGCCTGAGATGGGCGACGAGAAGCCAAGCGACTTCGGTTGCCGCGGAGCCCTCGAAGTCCTTGGCGAGACGACGGCACCTGCCGAACCAGGCAAAGGTACGCTCGACGACCCAGCGTCGGGGTAAGAGCTGGAAGCCTTTGACGCCGGGTGGCCGCTGGACAATATCGATGGTCCATTGGCCGCAATGGGACAGTGCGTCGAGCAGCTGTTTGCCGCGATAGACTCGGTCAGCAAAGACATGCTGAAGCCTGGGGAAGTGTTCTCTCAGATGTTCCAGCAGAGGGACAGCACCGTGGACATCCTGAACGTTGGCGGGATGCACGTGGACTGCCAGCAGCAGACCATTGGTGTCAGTGACGATGTGCCGCTTACGTCCATGAAGGCGCTTGCCGGGGTCGAAGCCGCGTGGCCCGCCGGCCTGCGTCGTCGGAGCCGTCTGGCTATCGATGACGGCAGCCGTCGGTCCCGGCTTGCGCCCGAGTTTCCGCCGCGCTTGCCGGACCAAGGCTCCGACGATCCGGTGCCACCGGCCACTGTCGCGCCAGGCATAAAAATAGCCTTGGACCGTCGAGTATGGCGGGAACTCGCTCGGCAGGGCTCGCCATTGGCAGCCCGTCGACAAAATGTAGAAGATCGCCTGCACGACCTCGCGCAAATCGACTTCCCGCGGGCGTCCTCGTCGCTGTCGCGCCGGCATCTTCCGGGATATCAGCGCCCACTCCGCATCGGTCAGATCGCTTGTGTAGCGCAGCCCTTTGCGTTGATACTCGACACGAGTGATTTCGGTCCACGGCATCGTACCCTCCCTCGAATCTTCGCAAATCCGAAGGAATCACAGCCAACCGAAATCACTCACTCCTTTTTCAGTCAGGCTCTGAGGAGCGCGGAACGCGCGTCTCGAAGGATGAGGCCACAGTCAGGGCCTCATGGTTCGAGACGCCGCGGAGCCTGTCATCGGGCCGCGCATCGCGCGGACCCGGTGGCGGCTCCTCACCATGAGGGTCTGATGTCAGCGCGCCCCTCACTGCTTCGCGGGGTTGCGCCCGGGCGGTTGCGGTGGCGCGGACGAAGTCCGCGACGGATAAGACGTCTGCCTCCGCGGAGGTGAGCGCCCCCAAAATATCGAAAACAACCCCATGCAAAGTAGCAGGGCGGCCGCCGGCACTCGGACACACGCAACTTGACGTGTCGGGCAACTCAGCGATATCTTCTATTATTCCGAAGTCCTGCGAACGCCCCGGCGCCTGCGCAACAGCGTACGCGTCCGTTCCGATTGCGGCCGAGAATTCTCACCCACCATGCCATTGCAAGGGCGACTTGGCGGGTAAGCACGCGATCCGTATCAATGACCAAATAGCGTATTCCGGTGCACCGACGCGGGTCCGGAGGACGTGGAGATAATCGACTATCACGAGCCAAGGCGTGTCCTCATAAATCGAGGCGGCTCGGACCACGCGTGTTGGATGTCTGCTATGGCCCCGACAGGAGCGCGAAAGCGGACATTGCCGTAAGTCAGAGAGGGGCCAAAACCAGACGTTCGACCCAACGGCAAATACGTGGGCAGGCTCGGTCTTCTGCCAAGCGTCTATCGATTGATCAGCCACAGGACCACGCTCAGGACGATGCTGATGAGGAGCGACGTCATCAGCGGAAAGTAGAACGAAAAATTCGGCCGTTGGATCACGATGTCACCGGGGAGCCGCCCCAGACCCAGCCTGCCGATCAAAGGCCAGCAGATTCCGGCCACGACCAGGACAATTCCGAGGACAATAAGCGTGCGCGACATCTTGCGCTCTCCCAAAGTGCGGGAATGATCCAGTGGACAGCCGTCATGCGTTGATAGGCCCGGGTGCAGAAGATGGTTCCGCGGTCAAATCAGAAAAACCATCACTCGATAGGAAATCAATGGCCAAATCAGTCTCTCGAGCGCCGCCGTGCAGGGCGTCACCATATCTACCTAAGGGAATTATTCGATGTCTCGTCTGTCTAATGGAGACCAGGAAGGAGGGTATCAAGATGAAAATAGCAATCATCGGGACTGGTAACGTCGGTAGCTCGCTCGCCCGAGGGCTTAAAAAATCCTCGCATGAGATCGTTCTTGGGGCGCGCAATATCACCGACAGCGCCACACAAGATCTTGCTGCGAATACAGGCGCAAAACTGGCATCTCCGACAGAGGCTGCCAAGTCCGCTGAGCTGGTCGTTCTCGCACTGCCATGGAACGTTGCCGAAGCTGCCGTTAAGGCTCTCGGCGATCTTTCTGGCAAGATCGTCATCGACTGCATGAATCCGCTCGGGATGATCGACGGCGTTCTCGGGCTTCTGCTGGGCCATACGACCAGCGGCGGCGAGACCGTCGCCGCCTGGCTGCCAGGCGCGCGTGTTGTGAAGACGCTTAATCAGGTCGGCGCGGAGATGATGGCCGACAATGCCGGCATGCCGCATAGGCCGGTCATGTTCATGGCCGGCGATGATGCTCAGGCGAAGGCTATCGTCGCGACTGTATTGACCGATCTGGGTTTCGAGCCGCTCGACGCCGGCGACATGACCAAGTCGCGTCTCCTCGAGCCCTTCGGAATGGTCTGGATCAATCAGGCGCTCCTGCGCGGGAAAGGTCGGACCTGGGCATTCGCTGCCGTGGAACGGAAGTGAACCCGCCCATTCTTATTTCGACTGCCTCGGGTCAACGGCGGACATCAAGGGAGAGGGTGCATCTTGCACGCCGATAGAATTGCCGTCACTGCTTCGCCGGCTTCCTTTCGATCGGGTGGATGTCGATCCCACGCAGCCGGCCCAGCCGGAGCACGTCCATCGACAGGGTCCGGTCGATCCGGCTGTGATCGAGCGCGCGGATCAGATCATCGACGCCGTTGATCTCGACGCCATCCAGCTTGATCGCGACATCGCCCGGCAGCAGCCCTGCCCGCGCGGCCGGACTGTCGGGCTCGATCTGCATCAAGAGCGCGCCCATCGTGTTCTCGACGCCGGCGAGCACCGCGTGCCGCCGCGGCACCGGCGCGGTCTGGCCGGCGACGCCGATATAGGCGCGGCGGACATAGCCGTGGCGGATGATCTCCGACAGCACGAACTGCGCGGTGTTGCTGGCGACCGCAAAGCAGATGCCCTGCGCGCCGTTGATGATCGCGGTGTTGATGCCGATCACCTCCGCCCTCGACGACACCAGCGGCCCGCCGGAATTGCCGGGCCGCGGCATCCCGAGGACGTGGGGATGTCTGCCATCGACCTGACAGGAGCGGAAAAACGGACATTGCCATAAGTCCGAGAGGAGCCAATGGCGGACATTTGTGCGTGGCTACGACGTGTAAAGCCAGACTCAAGGCTGATGACCCAGCTTCACGATCATCTGCGGATGACGTTCACTCAGGGCCTTCAGCGCGAGCAAACTCTTCCGCTCCTCGTCCCGGTCGTATGTAAAGCTGCCAGGTTCGACGCCGTGCTCCCAGCCCCACCGGGTGTGGCAAGCGTCGCCAGTGAGGAGCACCGGACCGGACGGAGTGCGGGCAAGATACGAGACATGGCCCGCGGTATGCCCGGCGGTCAGGATTGCAAACAATGAGCCATCACCGAAGACGTCGATTACGCCTTCGAATTTCCCATCCGGATCCTTGGTGAACTGAAACTCCTGAATCGCGGGTCTGCCTGCAAAGAAGGCATCTTCCATGCCTTCGACAAAGAAGTTCTCGAATTTCGTTTCCGCGGCTTCTCCGGGACCCGTATAAAACGGTACATCTTTTGGAATGTCCGGCATCCCCGAGATGTGATCGAGGTGAAGGTGGGTCATCAAGACTCCTTTGAGGGGCGCCCCTTCGGATTTGATAGCGGAAAGGGCGTCTTCCCGGACCTGCATCTTGTCGAGCTTGGCGAAGTTGCGCACCACCCATCCAACTCCCAAGCTTTTGGGGTCCTCGACAAACCGTTTCGAGACGCCGGTATCGACCATATAAAATCCCCGCGTCGGATGCCGCACGAGATGTGTGTAGATCTGGATCGGCTCCTCGTGATCCTTGAGCCCCGCCTGAATGGCTTGGGGGTCCTTCAGATTGATCAGCCCGGACAGATCGGCGACCCAATCTGCGCTGGCGACTGTCTTAACCTCGATCGGTCCCGGCTTATCAATCAACGCCTCCATAACCGATGAGCTGACCGGCTTGCCGAGGTTGGCGGCCGTCGATGGATGGGATGTCTGCGCGCACGCGGAGAGCGCGAGAACGGCAAGGGAACCAATGAAACACTGTCCTAGCTTACGGAGCATGATCTTCCTCATTTCTGCTGCCGCGTTTTGCCGTGGACAGTCAGAATAGCAATCGTCTAAATTCCTATAAGGCCATACATAAATGAATGGCCCGGCCCGGGCCGAAGGAGTCAAAGTGGACCTGCAATGGGACGACTTGCGGATTTTTCTCGCCGTTGCCGATGCCGGAAGTCTGAGCGGCGGCGCGCGCCGCCTCAAGGCGAGTCAACCCACTTTGAGCCGGAGGATCGCAGAGATGGAGTACGCCCTCGGCGAGCCGCTTTTCGTCCGCAAGAACCAGGGCGTCACCTTGACGAAAACCGGAGCGAGGCTGCTTCCGGCAGCCCAAGGCATGGCGCAATGGGCGACTGAAGCTGCACGCGCACTCGATGCGAAGAACTCGCCCGTGAGCGGCCGCGTGCGCATCACGGCGGCCCCGTCGTTCGCCTTTGATTTGCTGGCTCCAATCGCGGAGAAGCTCAAGAGAAAGCATCCGCAGATCACTCTCGAAGTTCTGGCGAGCACCGAACGCCTGAACCTCTCGCGCGGCGAAGCAGACATCGCGCTCAGGAGATATCCGTCGGATGATCCTGACCTCATCACGGTCGATGAAGTTATCGTTCCGATCTGCGCTTACGCGAGCAAGGACTACGCACGGAGACTGCCTGCGAAATATGATTTGCGTGACCTCGATTGGATCTCATGGGCCGGAGCGCTTGAGATGGTGAGCCCCAATCCGGAGTTCGCTGCCAGGATTCCGAATTTCCGTCCCGCCTTTGCGTCTGACGATTACAGCGTGCAGGTCGCGGCCTGTCAGGCCGGTGTCGGCGCGATGATCCTTCTGAAGACCTCCCATCGACTTAAACGACCGGGTGAGCTCGTAGAGCTCAAGCTTGTGCTTCCAGCTTCGTTACGCGCGGAACTCACGATCATCTGCCACAAGCGCATGGCGGATCTCCCCAAGGTCAGAACCGTCTTGGACCTGCTTCGGCAAGAGTTTGCTGATCTGAGGAGGAGCCAAGGCGCGCAGAAGCCCCGAATGGTGGCACCGATAATCGCAAAGAACGCCAGGGGATAAGAAAGGCTCGCTCCAAACGTTCGGGGCGAGAAATTCTGGAAGGAGTGGCCACGTTGTTATGCCGGGCGGACTGCATAGGCGCAGTTTGGCGGACGATGCCGCTCGCAAAACCTTCACACGACAAGTTCGGCGCGTCCTGTCTGGCCGGTCTCCCCACAAACTCGTCATGCCCGGGCTTGTCCCGGGCATCCACGTCTTCGTTTCTGCGTGAAGAAAGACGTAGATGGCCGGGACAAGCCCGGCCATGACCATGTGGAAACGTCAGCGCCAGACCACGATGAATTTTGGTTGAATCGGCTCGCCAAGGTTTCGGATCACCTCTCCCCGCCGGGGAGAGGTGATCCTTCGACGCCGTTCCAGCTCAACCCAATCTCATCGCGAGCTGGCAAGCACCGTCACAAGGGGAAAGCGTCAGGTGAGTTCCTGGATCGCACCTGCTCACTGCTTCGCAGGCTTCCGCCCGATCGGATGGATGTCGATCGCACGCAGGCGGCCGAGGCGGAGCACGTCCATCGACAGGGTCCGGTCGATCCGGCTGTGATCGAGCACGCGGATCAGGTCGTCGACGCCGTTGATCTCGATGCCGTCGAGCCTGATCGCGACATCGCCCGGCAGCAGCCCTGCCCGCGCGGCCGGACTGTCGGGCTCGATCTGCATCAAGAGCGCGCCCATCTTATTCTCGACGCCGGCGAGCACCGCGTGCCGCCGCGGCACCGGCGCGGTCTGGCCGGCGACGCCGATATAGGCGCGGCGGACATAGCCGTGGCGGATGATCTCCGACAGCACGAACTGCGCGGTGTTACTCGCGACCGCAAAGCAGATGCCTTGCGCGCCGTTGATGATCGCGGTGTTGATGCCGATCACCTCCGCCTTCGACGACACCAGCGGCCCGCCGGAATTGCCGGGGTTGAGCGCGGCGTCGGTCTGGATCACGTCCTCGATGGTGCGCCCGCTGACCGAGCGGATCGAGCGGCCGAGCGCCGACACCACGCCGGCGGTGACGGTCGATTCGAAGCCGAGCGGATTGCCGATCGCGACCACGAGCTGGCCGCGCCGCAAGGTCTTGGAATTGCCGAGCGAGGCATAGGGCAGATCGCGTGCGCCATCGGCCCGCAGCAAGGCGAGATCGGTGTCGGGATCGACGCCGAGCACATGGGCGTCGGTGACGAAGCCTTCGGTGTCGCGCAGGCGGATCTCCTTCGACGATCCGACCACGTGGCTGTTGGTCAGCACGAACCCATCGGGCGAGATCACGATGCCCGAGCCGAGCCCGCCGCGCTCGCGCGCGTTGCGCACTTTCGGCCCGGTTTCGACGCGTACGACCGCGGGACCGACGCGTTCGGTCACGTCGATCACGGCATTGGAATAGGCATCCAGCAAGACCCGGTCATTGGCTTGGTTATCGACTTGGTTATCGACTTGGGCAGCGCCTTGGGCAGCGTCAGCCGTTCGCGGTGACGGCCTGTCACCGGCGGTATCTGAGGTAATATCCAACATGGCGAGATTCCTTCGGTCTCCTCAGATGGTGACCGGCTCCCGTCCCCGCAAGTGGTTACGCCCGGCGTCGCAAGGACGTCATTCTCCAGGCGCGGCGCCGGTCACCTTGGCCCGTAGCGTCCTGACCGTCTCTTCCGAGACCGGCGCAGCCGCATTGCCCCAGGAATTGCGGACATAGGTGACGACATCAGCGACCTGCTTGTCACTGAGGCGATAGCCGAGCGACGGCATGGCCGGCGAGGTCGGGAAGCCCTCGGTTGCCGCCGCGCGACCTCCGGCGATGACGATCCGGATCAGGCTCGCAGGGTCCTCCTGCGTCGTCACCACATTGCCGGCGAGCTTCGGGAACAGATGCGCGACGCCCGTGCCGGTTCGCACATGACAGGCGGCGCAGGTATCGACATAGATAGCCTCTCCCGCCTGCATGCGCGGATCGGAAGCCGCCAGCGGCGTCGATGCAGGCGGGCCCTCCGCGCCGCGCTCCTTGAGGTAGACGGCGATCGCCTTCAGATCCGCCACCGGCATCTCCGAAGTCGAATTCTCGATCGCATCCTTCATCGGCCCGCTGGCGAGGCTGAAGGCGTTTTGCCCGGTCTTCAGATATTGCACGATGTCATCGACCGACCATTTGCCGAGACCCACCCGCGGGTCGTTGGTGATGTTCGGCGCGGTCCAATTGTCGATCTGGTTACCTTCGAGATATTTGTCGTTCTGGTTGGCGCCGAAGGCATTGAACGGCGTGTGGCAAGCGCCGCAATGGCCGAGGCCTTCGACCAGATAGGCGCCACGGTTGAACTCGGCCGAGCGCGCCGGATCCGGCTTGAACGTCCCTGATGTGAAGAACAGCGCGTTCCAGCCCTTCATCAGCAGCCGTATGTTGAAGGGAAACGGCAGCGTGTTGCGATTGACCCTGTTTTCGACCGGCGGCAGCGCACGCAGATACAGATAGATCGCGTCGAGATCGCTGCGCTCCACCTTCGTATAATAGGGATAGGGAAACGCCGGGTAGAGATGACCGCCGCCCGGGCGCCTGCCTTCCTGCATGGCGCGCGCGAAGTCATCGGCCGACCAGCTTCCTATGCCGGTCGTGGTGTCGAACGTGATGTTCGGCGTCATGATCGCGCCGAACGGCGTCTGCAGCGCGAGCCCGCCGGCAAACGGCTGGCCGCCCTCGGCGGTATGACAGGCCGCGCAGTCGCCGGCGATGACAAGCGCCTTGCCGCGCGCGATATCGACATAATTGTCCGGACCGGCCGTCACGCTGCCGGCGCTGAACAGCGGAAGCAGCAGGACCAGAGTGCGGAGCCACATCGCGCGCCTGCTCATCGCGACACCAGCGCACCCGGCGACTTCAGATATTTGAGGATCGCCTCCAGGCTCCAATAGGTCAGCGCGCCGACCGTACCGGTCGGGTTGTAACCTGCATTCTGGGGAAAAGCCGACGCGCCCATCACGAACACGTTCGAGACGTCCCAGGACTGCAAATAGCGATTCAGCACGCTTGTGTTGGGATCGTTCCCCATCACCGCGCCCCCGGTGTTGTGCGTGGTCTGGTAAGGCACCACCGACCACGGCACACCGAGGCGGTTGAGCTTTGTGCTGCTCGCGCCCATCGCCTTGACGATCTCCTGGCAACGCTCGGCCATCCAGTTCGCCATCTTCTGCTCGTTGGGCTGGTAGTCGAACGTCATGCGCATCAAGGGCCGGCCGAGCGGATCCTTGTAGGTCGGATCGAGATCGAGATAGTTGTTGCGATAGCTCATGACGCTGCCCTGCGCGCCGACATTGGTCACGCGCTGATAGTTGTCCTTGACCGCCTTCTTCCAGGCGCTGCCCCAGGTCGGCGTTCCCGGCGGGGTCGGGTGATAGCGGATCGGCCGGCCGTTGGTGTGGGCGCTGGTGATCGACGCGCCGCCGACGAAGCCGTGCGGACCATGATCGAAATTGTCGCTGTTGTAGTCGTCGAGCGCGACGCCGAGCGAGCCCGCCGCCGCAAACGGATTGAACTTCGCGTCGTTGAAGAAGCCGAGGGCGCCGGAGCCGGTCTGATACGCATAGTTGCGCCCGACGACGCCCTTGCCGCTCGCGGGATCGTACGGCTTGCCGATGCCCGACAGCAGCAACAGCCGCACATTGAACAGGCTGAAGGCGCAGACCAGCACGAGATCGCCGGGCTGCTCCCACTCCTCGCCGCTGGCATCGACATAGGTCACGCCGGTGGCCGTCTTGCCGTCGCCGCTCAGGTTGATCTTCGTCACCTCGCAGTCGGTGCGCGCCTCGAAGGTCGGCTCCCGGACCAGCGCGGGTAGCACGCAGGTCTGCGGCGACGATTTCGAATAGTTGGCGCAGCCGAACCATTCGCAGAAGCCGCAATAGGTGCACGGCGCCATGCTGCAGCCATACGGATTGGTGTAGGCCATCGAGATGTTTGCAGACGGCCGCGGAAACGGGTGCAGACCCATCTCGGTGGCGGCCTTGGTGAACAGCGACTGCGCGTAGCCCTGCTTCAGCGGCGGCGTCGGATAATCGCGCTCGCGCGCGCCCTCGAACGGATTGCCGCCGGGCTGGATCTTGCCCTTGATGTTGCCGGCCTTGCCGGAGATCCCGGCAACCTGCTCGAACCTGTCGTAGTGCGGCTCTAGCTCGTCATAGCTGACCGGCCAGTCCTGGATCTGATTGCCTTCCGGCAGGATCCCCTGGCCGTAGCGTTCGATCATGTGGCTGCGGATACGGAAATCGTCGGGCAGGAAGCGCCAGGTCTGTCCATTCCAGTGCAGGCCCGCGCCGCCGACGCCATTGCCCGGCAGGAAGCTTCCCCATTTGCGAATCGGCAGCGCCGTCTGCGAGGGGTTGTTGCGCATCGTCAGCGTCTCCTGCTTCGGGCGCAGGAAGATGTCGTGACGCACCGCGTAGCGCAGCTCGTCCGGTGCGGTGCCGATGTTGAAATCGCTTGCCGTGTCGCGCCAGGGGCCGCGCTCCAGCGCGACGACATCGAGCCCGGTGCGGGCCAATTCGTAGGCGAGGATCGAGCCGGTCCAGCCGAGGCCGACGATGACGACGTCCTTGCGAGGAAGACGGCGGGCCATCAGCGCTCTCCCCACGCCGGACGGCCCTGCAAGCTCACCGGCGGCAGGGTGTAGGCCTGGTTTGGCCGGTCGATGACGTCGCGGAAATCATAACGCACGCCGGGGAAGCCGACGAGCTTCCAGCCGATCATGTCGCGATTGCCGCCATAGATCGGATCGGCGAAGAACCCCTCGATCGCATTGTTGTAGATCGCCGTAAACAGCGTCTTGCTGGAGAAATTCGGCAACTGAACCGCTCCCTTCTCCAGGCCTGCAATCAGCTTGTCCTGATCTGCGGCGGCGAGCTCGGCAAAGCCGCGATTGAAGGTGGCCTTGCAATAGGCTTCAAGCGCCGCGATTCCCATCCGGTATTGCTGCCGCGGCGTGAGCTCCGATTGCAATCCCTGCGACGGCAGCGGATTCTCCGAGAATGGTCCTGCCATATAGAGCCAGTCATGCCCGCCATAGGGACCGGTGAGCTGGCGATCGATGAACGTGGTGACGCCGGCCTCCTTCGCCCCGGGCCCCAAATCATCGGCCGGGATGAGACGATCGACGAACGCTTCGACGACGGCGGCCTCGCTTGCCGTAAAGAACAGGTAGCCACCGGGCACGACCGGCGCGACCGGATAGGCATCGTTGGGCTTCCACGGCAGCACCTTGGTGACGACGCGTGCGTTGACGCCCGAGGTCGTGACCAGGAGAGCCGCGGTCGCCAGCAGCAGCCCGCGACGCGTGACGCCGTGACGAGCAGGACTTGCGCCATCCGGACGACGCGACGTCCTTCCGTATCGGCGATCAGCAGATTCCATCGTCATGTCCCCCAAGCCTGCGGTCCGAGCGTGGCACGCCTTGGCCGGCAGCTTCATCGCGACGCGCCACGCAGCGTGCCGCCGCGCGCCTTGACCGGATCGAGCAGCGACCAGTCGCCCTCCGGCAGCACATGCCCCTTCGGGAATGGCGCGCGGAGCTCGAGACCGAGCGAGCGCAACACGCGATCATCCCGGTAGTAACACTGCAGCACCACGCGGATGAGCGTCGAGGCCGCGGCGCCGCCGCTGGCGCGAAACTCCTTCGCCACGGCATCGCGCCTGGCCTCGTCGAGCTCGGCAAGCGGCTTGCCGGCAAGCCGCGCCAGATGGTCCAGCGCCTGCGCCACCAGCGCCGTATCGCGGCCGAGCGTCGCGAGGATGTCGGCCTGAACGGCGGGATCATCAGCCCCCGGCACCTTGTACTCGGAGCTTTCGGGAATGATCATCGCCGCGATGCTGCGAAGGTCGGCGCGCTGGGCTGCAGTCAATTCTTTTGTATCGGACATGGCTGGTCTCAGTCGAACAGATTGGCGAGACGCTGCTTCATCTGGTCGGCGATGTAGAGCGCGAGGGCCTGGATGGTGGAGGTCGGGTTCACGCCGCCCGAGGTCACGAAGATGCTGCCGTCGACGATGAAGAGATTCTTCACGTCGTGCGAGCGGCCCCATTCGTTGACGACGGAGCGCGACGGATCGGTGCCCATCCGCGCGGTGCCGAGCAGATGCCAGCCGCCCCACGGGATCGGATCGTTGATGCAGATGTCGGTGGCGCCGGCAACCTCCAGCACCTCCCGGCCGCGCGCCAGCGCATGGTCCATCATCTTGCGGCTGTTCGCGCTGATCGTGTAGTCGATCCGCGGCGCCGGGATGCCGTGACTGTCCTTCAAGACGGGATCGAGCGTCACGCGGTTGTGCTCCTCCGGCAGGTCCTCGCAGATCGCCGAGACCGCAAGGCGGTGGCCGTTGAGCTTGCGGAAGACGCGGTGGTGATCCGCGCCCCACGGCAGGATGCCCTTCTGCTCGCTGGAAACGGCCTCGAACACCGGTCCGGCGCCGCGGCCGAACTGGATGCCGTAACCGCGGACGAAGCCGCGCGACAGATCGGTGTCGTAAAACTCCTTGCTCCACAGGCAGGTCGGCGGCGCGCGGTTACTGTCGGTCGGCTCCTTCACGAAGCCATAGACCTGCGCATAGGGGTGGAACATCAGGTTCTTGCCGACCAGGCCGGACGAGTTGGCGAGGCCGTTCGGAAACTTGCCGGAGACGGAGTTGAGCAGCAGGCGCGGCGTGCCGACGCCATTGCAGGCGATGATCACGACCTCAGCCGGCTGAAACTGCTCGACGCCATCCTTGTCGTAATAGACGACGCCGGAGGCCATGCCCTGCTCGTTGGTCAGGATCTCGCGCACCCGGCAATGCGTCTTGAGCTCGACGCCGGCGCGGATCGCGTGCGGCCAATAGGTGATGTCGGTCGACGCCTTCGCGCCCTGCGCGCAGGCCGGCGTGCAATGGCCGAGATTGATGCAGCGCGCCCTGCCCTCGTAATCCGTCGTCGCGACCGTGGTGTCCGACGGCCACCAATGCCAGCCGAGCTTGTTCATCGCCTTGCCGACCAGCGGACCGGACAGCCCGAGCGGCTGCGGCGGCATCGGCGGGTGGCTCAAGGGCGACAGCGGATCGCCAGACAGGCCCGATACGCCCATCATGCGGTCGTTCTCTTCGAAGAACGGGGTGAGCGCATCGTAGTCGATCGGCCAGTCGTCGGCGACGCCGTCGAGCGTCTTCACCTTGAAATCGGACGGATGCAGCCGCGGCCAGTGCGCGGTGTACATCACCGTCGAGCCGCCGACCCCGTTGAAGTTGACGACCTTGATCGGGGAGTTGTCGTCGTTAACAGGATAGTCCTCGGGCCGGCGGCGGATATTCGGGCTGGTCGACCAGTCGCCGTAGAACTTCGCCTCCCAGTCGCGCCCGGTGCTCGGATATTCCGCCGGGTTCATCCAGCCGCCCTGATCGAGGCAGAGGATATGCATCCTGGTATCGGCGAGGCTCCAGGCCACCGCGGCACCGGACGCGCCGGCGCCGATGATCAGGACGTCAACGGGATCGTTCTTCATTCTTGTTCCTTGGAATTTCTTCTTCCGTCATTGCGAGCCACCCGGTCGGCGCCAAGCGCCGCCGGATGACAGGCTCCGCGAAGCAATCCATCCTTCACCTCGCCAAGACGTGGATTGCTTCGCTGCGCTCGCAATGACGGGGCTGGCAGCTCAATTGACGATTCTCACCGGCAAGCTTCGTATACCGCGAATGAAATTGGAATAGAGCCTTTGTGGTGGGCCCATGACCTCTAAGCGCAGGTCGCGCTCAAGGATTTCCTCCCAGAGAATGCGCAGCTGCTGCTCGGCGAGGCGGTCGCCGACGCAGCGGTGGACGCCGGCGCCGAAGGCGAGATGCTGGCGCGGCTTGGCGCGATCGATGATGAACTCGTCGGCGCGCTCGATCTTGTCCTCGTCGCGGTTGCCGGAGATGTACCACATCACCACCTTGTCGCCCTTCCTGATGTGGCGGCCGGCGAGCTCGATGTCGTTGCGCGCGGTGCGGCGCATGTGCAGCACCGGTGTATGGTACCGGATTGTCTCGGACACCAGGTTCGGGATCAGCTCCGGCCTGCCGCGGACCAGCTCGAACTGCCCGGGATTCTCGCACAGCGCCAGCAGGCCTGCCGACATCGAATTGCGCGTGGTGTCGTTGCCGCCGACGATCAAAAGCCCGATGGTCCCGATGAACTCGCGCGGCTCCAGATTCCGCGTCGCCGGCGAATGTGCCAGCATCGAGACCAGATCGAAGGTCGGCGGCGCATCGATCCGCGCATCCCACAATTTTCGGAAATATTCTCCCATCTTGACCAGCTCGGCGGTGCGCTCAGTCTCCGAATGCACGACCGCATCGGGCGAAGCCACATTGGCGATCGCGACATCCGACCACCAGGTCAGCTTGGCGCGGTCCTCCGACGGAAAATCGAACAGCGTCGCCAGCATCATGTTGGTGAGGTCGACCGAGACCCGCTCGGCCCAGTCGAAGGTCTCGTTGCGCGGCAGCGCGTCGAGCACGGCCGCGGTGCGCTCGCGGATCAGGGATTCGAAATTCGCAAGATTCGACGGAGCCACGATCGGCGCCACCGTGCGGCGCTGCGCGGTGTGGCCGGGCGGATCCATGCGGATGAAGCTCGGCCGCTCCTGCCCCTTCGGCTGGTCGGCGACCTGGATACCGCCGAGCTCGGAGGCCGAGGAATAATTCTGGTGGTCGAGCTCGACCGCAAAGATGTCGTCGTAACGCGTCACCGACCAATACGGGCCGTAGGCCGAGGCCTCGCAATAATGCACGGGGTCGTCGCGGCGGAGCTGAGCAAACAGCGGCCGCCAGGTGTCGTCCTGGTAGAGCCGGGGATCGCTGACATCGATCGATGTCAGCCTGCTGCGCAGCGCCTCTCCCATCGCTTCACTCCCGCTGGTTCCGTCGCCGTTTTGGTGGGGCGATCATGTTGTCCGGTGACGATAGGGTGAAACCCGCAGGCGAGTAAAGGCACGGAGACCGCGCTTCCGCCGCGTGGAATGCCACGGACGCGCCGATGCACCCGGCAAATCGCGATACCAGCCCCGCTTTCCGATGTTTGTCGACAGCTGTGAGACCGGTTAGCCTTGGCGGCAATCAACGCATGAGGGAGCAACGACAGGTGGCCGCACCGCGCCAGGATCACGCCCCGTCGCAGACGGCTGCGCTGGATTACGACGTCATCATCATCGGCGCCGGCCTCTCCGGCATGTACCAGCTCCACCGGCTGCGCGAGCTCGGCCTCACAACGCGCGTGTTCGAAGCCGGCACCGGCGTCGGCGGCACCTGGTACTGGAACCGCTATCCCGGCGCGCGCTTCGATTCCGAGAGCTATTCCTACGGCTATTCCTTCTCCAAGGAGCTGTTGCAGGAATGGGAGTGGTCCGAGCATTTCGCCGGCCAGCCTGAGACCCTGCGCTACTGCAACTATGTCGCCGACAAGTTCGACCTGCGCCGCGACATCCAGTTCGAGAGTCGCGTCACGGCCGCGATCTACCAGGACGACACGCGAAGCTGGCAGGTCACGCTCGAGAGCGGCGCGCGGCATAGCTGCCGCTTCCTGATCACCGCGATCGGCCCGCTGTCGACGCCGACGCTGCCGCGCATCGAGGGACGCGACAGTTTCAAGGGGCAGTCCTTCCACACCGCGCGCTGGCCGAAGCAGAAGGTGGATTTCACCGGCAAGCGTGTCGCCGTGATCGGCACCGGCGCGACCGGCATCCAGACCATCCAGACCATCGCCGGCGAAGTCGGGCACCTCACCGTATTCCAGCGCACCGCCAATTGGGCGGCGCCGCTGCACAACGGCAAGATCGACGCCGAGACGCAGGCGAAGATCAAGGCCGGCTATCCCGAGATCTTCGCGCGCTGCAAGGAGACCTTCGCCTGCTTCGTCCACACGCCCGACCCGCGCGGCGCGTTCGAGGTATCCGAGGCAGAGCGCGAGGCGTTCTACGAGAAGCTCTATGGCGAGCGCGGATTCGGCATCTGGCAGGGCAATTTCAAGGACATCCTGATCGACCGCAAGGCCAATGCGACGATCAGCGATTTCGTGGCCCGTAAGATCCGAGAGCGCGTCAAGAACCAGGCGGTGGCGGAGAAGCTGATCCCGAAGAACCACGGTTTCGGCACCCGGCGGCTGCCACTCGAGACCTTCTATTACGAGGTCTACAACCGCGACAATGTCGAGCTCGTCGATCTCAAGGAAACGCCGATCGAGCGGATCACGCCCGAGGGTATCCGGACCAGCGACAAGGACTACGCCTTCGACATCATCATCTACGCGACCGGCTTCGATGCCATTACCGGCAGCTTCGACAAGATCGATATCCGCGGCGCCGACGGTGCGCGGCTCAAGGAGAAGTGGACGCACGGGCCGGAGACCTATCTCGGGCTGATGATCGACGGCTTCCCGAACTTGATGATGCTGATGGGCCCGCACACCGCGCTCGGCAACATCCCGCGCAGCATCGAATACAGCGTCGACTGGGTCACCGGCCTGATCCGCTTCGCGGAAGCGAAGGGCCTGACCTTCCTCGACGCGACGCCTGAAGGCACCGCCGACTGGACCGATCATGTGAAGGCGCTCGGCGTCGGCCTGCTCTCCAACGAGGTCGATTCCTGGATGACCGGCATCAACCGCAACGTCGAGGGCAAGCAGACCCGCATCGTCGCCCGCTACAGCGGCAGCGCGCCGGCCTATCGCGCGCGATGCGACGAGGTCGCGGCGAAGGGGTATGTTGAGTTGCGGTCGGGGTAGTTCTTTCGATGAAAGGCGGTGGCAACCCCACCCACCGCTGTCGTCCCTGCGAAAGCAGGGACCCATACTCCGCGGCGGAAGTCGTGAAGGGACTCGTCATTCCAGCATCGCCAACCAAAAATCCTTTGTGGTTATGGGTCCCTGCTTTCGCAGGGACGACACCGAATGTACTGCGCGACCACCCTACGCATCACCACGCATCGATACACGGGCGCTTGCGGTGGGTGCGCGGCTCGGGTTTCGGCACCGAGCGGAGGCCCGCC
>NZ_LNCU01000088.1:215658-217433 GCF_001542415.1 Bradyrhizobium macuxiense | reverse complement strand
CGGCGGGGTCGATCACCTCGTCGATCTCGAGCACGGAGGCGATCGAGACCGCCTTGCCGTTGGCGTAGAGCTCGGCGACCTTGGTCTGGAAATATGTCTCGCGCTCGACCGGATCCTCGATCGCTTCCATTTCCTTGCGGAAGCCGAGGCGCACATAGCCCTCCAGGCCCATGCCGCCGAATTCGCCGGTCGGCCAGGCCACCGTGAAGAATGAGGCGTGGAAGCCGCCGCCAATCATCGATTGCGCGCCGAGTCCGTAGCCCTTGCGCAGCACGACGCCGAACAGCGGCACCGTGATGCTCGCGCCGGTGACGAACATCCGCGCCACATGGCGCACAATCGCGGTCTTCTCGGCCTCGGGGCCGACCATGAAGCCGGGCGTGTCGCACAGCGACACGATCGGGATGTCGAAGGCGTCGCAGAGCTGCATGAAGCGCGCTGCCTTGTCGCCGGCCGGCGCATCGATCGCGCCGCCGAGATGCCTCGGATTGTTGGCGATCAGGCCGAACGGCTTGCCTTCGATGCGGATGAAGGCCGTGATCATGCCGACGCCGAAATCGCGCCGGATCTCCAGCACCGAACCCTCGTCGGCAATCAGATCGATCACGTTGCGGATGTCGTAGACCCGCAAGCGGTTCTCCGGGATCGCGCGGCGCAACAGCCGCTGATCCGGCGCTGTCCAGTCCTTCACCGCGCCCTGGAAATAGGACAGGTATTTCTGCGCGACCGTCGTCGCCTCGGCCTCGTCCTCGACCAGGATATCGATCACGCCATTCGGCGACTGGAACGAGACAGGGCCGACTTCGGCCGGATGGTAGACGCCGAGTCCGCCGCCCTCGATCATCGCGGGACCGCCCATGCCGATCGATGCATTCTTCGTCGCGATGATGACGTCGCAGACGCCAAGCATCGCGGCGTTGCCGGCGAAGCAATAGCCGGAGACGACGCCGACCACGGGCACAAGCCCGGAGAGTTTTGCGAACTGCACGAAGGACGGGCCGTCGAGGCCGGTCATGCCGAGCCGGTCGGTATCGCCGGGACGGCCGCCACCGCCCTCGGCGTAGAACACCAGCGGCATGCGCCACTGCTCGGCCAGACCGAGCATGCGGTCGATCTTCTTGTGGTTCATATGGCCCTGCGTGCCGGCGAGCACGGTGTAGTCATACGAGATCACCATGCAGCGCGCGCCCTCGGGGCCGAAATCCCTCGCGTTGACGGTGGCGATGCCAGAGATCAGGCCGTCCGCGGGCGTGTTCTTGATCAGATCCTCGACCTTGCGGCGGCGGCGTTGCGCCGCGATCGCGAGCGAGCCGTATTCGACGAACGAGCCTTCATCGACGAGCTGCGCGATGTTCTCGCGCGCGGTGCGCTGGTTGGTCTTGCGGCGGCGCTCGACCGAGGCCGGGCGGTTCTCGTCGAGCGTGATCGCCTTGCGCGTGATCAGCTCGGCGAGGTCGGGGCGAATGTGGTCGAGATCGATCGCGGCCTCTTCCTCCGCGGTGTGACCATCGACCTCGGCAGGCTCGAGGAACAGGATCGGCTCGCCATGCATCAGCGTGAGGCCGGGACCGCCCGCGAGCTTGGTCACCCGGCCGCCATGCGGCGCGGCGACGAGATGCTCCATCTTCATGGATTCCAGCACGGCGATCTGCTGGCCCGGGCGAACGAGATCACCTTCCGCGACATCGATCGCGACGATCGTGCCTTGCAACGGCGCCGGCACCGGGAGCGATCCCTCCGGCACGGCTTCGGCTGCGGCCGGCTTAGCAGTGGCC
>NZ_LNCU01000088.1:207735-215634 GCF_001542415.1 Bradyrhizobium macuxiense | reverse complement strand
CCTCGATCAGCGGCTCGGCAAGATCCTGCGCCGCACCAACGAGCGCCGCGACATGGGTATCGATGAAGTTGGTGCTGATCTTGTTTCGGGCAAAGCTCTGATGCGCCAGCACGGCGCCGAGGAACGGGATGTTGGTCGCGACGCCGCCGATCCGGAATTCGCGCAAGGCCCGCGCCGCCTTGTGCACGACATCAGACCATTTCGGGCTCGGCGAATGCACGATCACCTTGGCCAGCAGCGAGTCGAAGGCGGCGCTCGTCATGTAACCGGAATAGCCGAACGTATCGACGCGTACGCCGGGGCCGGACGGCAGGTCGAACACGGCAAGCGTGCCGCCGGTCGGCTTGGTCACGCCCTTGGCGTCCATTACCTCCATGTTGACGCGGAGCTGCATGGCGTAGCCGCGCGGCAGCGGCACCGCGGCTTGCGCTAGCCCGAGGGAGGCCAGCGTCGCGCCGGCCGCGACCGCAAGCTGCGAGCGCACCAGATCGATGCCGAGCACCTCCTCCGTCACCGTGTGCTCGACCTGCAGCCGCGGATTGGCCTCGATGAAGGCGAAGGCGCCCTCGCCTTCGCCGGCGTCGTCATCTACGAGGAATTCGAAGGTGCCGAGATTGTCGTAGCGCGCGGCCGCGGCGAGCTGCTTCGCCGCCTCGATGATGCGCGCACGCAAGCCATCGCTCAGCGACGGGCTCGGTGCCACCTCGATGAGCTTCTGGTTGCGGCGCTGAATGGTGCATTCGCGCTCCCAGAGGTGGCTGATCCCGCCATGGCGGTCGCCGATGATCTGCACCTCGATATGACGGGCCTTGCGGATCAGCCGCTCGACGTAGACGGCATCGCTGCCGAATGCGGCCTTGGCCTCGGACTGGCAGCGCGCATAGGCCTCGTCGAGCTTGGCGGCATCCTCGACCACGCGCATGCCGCGGCCGCCCCCGCCGGCGATCGCCTTGATCATCACGGCAGCATTCGTGCCGAGCGAAGCGAAGAATGCCTTGGCCTCGTCGAGCGTGGTCGCGCCCGAGGTGCCGGCAATGATCGGCACGCCGCACTTCTTTGCCAATGCCTTGGCCTGCGCCTTGTCGCCGAACAGATCGAGCCCCTCCGGCGACGGGCCGACGAAGGTGATCTTCTCCTCGGCGCAGCGCCGCGCAAGCTGGGCATTCTCGCTGAGGAAGCCGTAACCGGGGTGCAGCGCATCGCAGCCGGTTGTCTTAGCCGCCGTGATCACCGCCTCGATGTCAAGATAGGCGCGCGCGCCGCGCCCGGGAATCTCGCGGGCTTCATCGGCGGCGCGAACATGCAGCGAGGCCGCGTCGTCGGCGGGATAGACCGCGACCGTGGCAAGGCCGCTCTCGCTCGCGGCGCGGGCAATGCGGATCGCGATCTCACCGCGGTTGGCAATCAGCAATTTCTTGAAGGACATGATTGGTTCCGTTGAAGTCTCAGGCGACTGAATTTTCTTACCTCGCCCCGCTTGCGGGGAGAGGTCGAAGCCGAAGCGAAGCGTAAGGCTTCGGGTGAGGGGGAGTCTCCACGGGCGAGCTCGCGGAGAATCCCCCTCACCCGAAATTCGCGCTGCGCGCAAATTTCGACCTCTCCCCGCAAGCGGGCGAGGTGACTAACTCCTAGCGATCCTTCATCGTCGGATCGAGCACAACACGCAAGGACTCTCCGAGCGCATTGAAGGCCAGGGAGACAAAGAGGATGGCGAGGCCCGGCGCGTACATCTGCTCGGGCGCGATTTCCATGTATTGGTAGGCGCGCGCCAGCATGGCGCCCCAGCTTGGGTCCGGCGGCTGGATGCCGAGGCCGAGGAACGACAGGCTCGCCTCCGCCAGCAGCGCCGCGGCCAGCAGCAGCGTCACCTGCACGATGACCGGCTGCAGCGTGTTCGGCAGCACGTGGCGCCACAGGATATGCCAGGTCGGCGCGCCAAACCCTTTCGCGGCATCGACATAGAGCTCCTGCCGGACGATCAGCGTGCGGGCGCGCACGATGCGCGCCAGCGCGGGGAACATGGTGATGCCGACTGCGATCATGCCGTTGGTGAGCCCGATGCCGAGCGCGCCGGTGACCGCGATCGCGAGCACGATCGCGGGGAACGACAGGAAGGTATCGATGACGCGGCTGATGATGTCGTCGATCCAGCCGCCGAAATAGCCGGCGATCAGGCCGACCGGCAGGCCGATCAGAACCGCGACGCCGACCGCGAGCAGGCTGGCATAGACGGTGGCCGGCGCACCGTAGATCAGGCGGCTCAGCACATCACGGCCGAGATCGTCGGTGCCGAGCAGGTGCCCCGGGCCCGGCGGCGCCAGCATGTTGTTGACGTCCTGCGCGGTCGGCGCATAGGGCGCGATCCAGGGCGCGCCGATCGCCACGATGACGAGAACCAGCAGCACGAGGATCGACAGCGTCGCGCGGACATCGCCGACGAGCCAGCGCAGGAGGCGCCGCAACCGGGTCGGCTTGGCGGGCCGCTTGAGCTCGGCGAGCGCGAGGTCCGTCATTGCTCGATCCTCGGATCGATCGCGGCGCAGAGCAGATCGGTGATCAGGTTCACCGCGATGACGACGACCACCACGGTGAAGACGACGCCCTGCACGATCGGAAAGTCGCGCTGGATCGCGCCGCGCACGATCAGGCTGCCGAGCCCGGGAATCGCGAACACCGCCTCGATCACCACCGTCGCCGCCAGCATGCGGTTCACCAGGAGACTGATGATCGTGAGCAGATTGACGCTGACATTCTTCAAGCCGTGCTGCCAGAGGATCCGCGACATCGAGAGACCCTTGGCATGCAGGGTGCGGACATATTGCGACGACAGCACCTCCAGCAGCGCGCCGCGCAACTGGCGCGCGACCTCGGCCATGCCATAGGCCGCGATCGCGATCCCCGGCAGCAGCGCGTATCTGATTGCCTCGATCGGCGAGGCGCTGAAGGATTTGGCACCGGTGGCCGGCAGCCAGTTCAGCTTCAGCGAGAATTCCGCGACCAGGATCATCGCGAGCCAGAAGCCGGGAATCGCGACGCCGACCGAAGCGATCAGGCTGACCAGCTTGTCGACCCAACCGTTCGGCTTGACCGCCGCGATCACGCCCATCGGAATGCCGGTGACCAGCGCCAGCACCATGGCGATGACGACGATCAGGAGCGTGTTGGGAAAAGCACGCCCGATCGAGGTCGCGACATTCTCGCCGGTCAGCAGCGATTGCGAGAGATCGCCCTGCGCGACCTTGCCGAGCCAGGCGCCGTATTGCACCAGGAACGGACGGTCGAGGCCGTAGATGCTCCTGATCTCGGCAATGCGGGTGTCGGTCGCATTGTCGCCTGCGAGCGTCACGGCGATGTCACCGGGCACCAGCTTCAACAGCGCGAACACCATGAAGGTCGCAAGCAGGATCACGGGCAGCGCCTGCAACAGGCGGCTGCCGATAACCTTGACCGGTGACCGTCGCGCCATTGTTCTCAGCTCTCCAGCCAGACATCGTCGTATTTCGGCTTGCCGAGAAGGTTGGGCTTGTAGCCCTGCACCTTCTTGTTCATGGCGACAAGCTCGAACTGGAACGCCAGCGGCACGACGAAGGCGTTCTCCATCACCAGCCGCTGCACGGTGGCGAAAGCCTTGCGCCTGATGTCGATATCCTCGGAGGCGCGCGACTCCCTGATCGCAGCTTCGAGCTCCGGCGGTACCGGCGCACGGCCGCCATTGTAATAGGCATCCTTGGTGAACATCAGCGAATAGGTCAGGCTCGGATCGGGACGGCCGGTCCACGCCGCAAGGAGGCCGGAGCCCTTCTTCTCGGGGCCGAAGAACGCGGCGGAGGCTTCCGCGATCGGCGCGTTGACGAAGCGGACGTTCATGCCGGCCTTGCGGAACTGCTCGATCAGGATTTCCTCACGCTGCACCGAGTCCTGGTCGGAATAGCCGCCGATCTCGATCTGCGTGCCTTCCTTGAAGCCGGCTTCCGCAAGCAGCTTGCGGGCCTTGGCCGGATCATAGGGATAGAGCTTCGCGACTTCGGCATCGTACGCCCAATGCGACTTCGGCAGGTTCATGTAGGCCGGTTCGGCGAGACCGGCGAGCGCCGCCTTGACGAAGGACTCGCGGTCGATCGCGAAGTTGAGGGCCTGGCGGACCTTGACGTTGTCGAACGGCGGCTTGGCCCAGTTCAGGAAGATCTGGAACACGTAGAGCGTCGGACCGTGCACGACCTTGACGCTGGAGGCGCGCTCGATGATCGCCTTCTGCCGCGGCGGCAGCTGATAGATCAGGTCGTTCTGGCCGGCCGTGACCGAGCGCGCGCCGGTGGTGAGCTCGGGGATGATCGAGAACTCGATGCCGTCGGGATAGGGCCGGTTCGGCTTCCAGTATTTCTCGTTGCGCTTGACCACGATCTTCTCGCCGTCGGCCCAGCTCACGAAGCTGTAAGCGCCGGCACCGACCGGCTTGCGCGTGACGACACCGCCGTCGGCCGCCTTGAGCGCGGTCGGTGACACCATCATGCCGGCGCGATCGGACAGGATGCCGGGCAGCGCGGTATCCGGCGTGTTCAGCTTCAGCGTCACTTGCAGCGGGCCGCTCACCTCGACCGAGGCGACCGACAACAGGTCGGCCTTGATGTTGGACTTCGGATCGCTCTTGTTGCGGTCGAGATTGAACTTGACGGCTTTCGCATCGAGCGGCGTGCCGTCATGGAAGGTGACGCCGGCGCGGATGTTGAGCACGAGCGTGGTGGGATCGGTGAATTTCCAGCTCTCGGCCAGCCCAGGCCTCGGCTTCAGCGTCTCGAACTCCCATTCGACCAGCGTGTCGTACATCGTGAACAGGAAGGCGTGGTCGGAGCCGGCGCCGCCGGTGGCGGGGTCGAGGCTTGACGGGTTAGCGGGCGCGGAGATGCGCAACGTACCGCCCTTCTTCGCCGCGCCTTGCGCGAATGCCGGACCGCCGAGGCTGGCGCTCACCAGCGCGCCCGAAATCAGCGCAATGGCCTCGCGTCGCGTCGTTATTGTCATGGCGTTTCCTCCGGCGGTTCTTGATCGGGCGAAAAGTTGGGGTCGGCGAAATGACAGGCCACCCAATGATCGGGCTTCAGCTCGCGCCACTCCGGCGCCTGCTCGGCGCAAAGCGGCTGCGCGTGCGGGCAGCGGGTGCGGAAGCGGCAGCCGGTCGGCGGATCGATCGGGCTCGGCACCTCGCCCTGCAGCACGATCCGCTCCTCCAGCCGCATCGACGACGGCAGCGGCCGCGGCTCGGCCGAGAGCAGCGCCTGCGTATACGGATGCAGCGGCCGCTCAGACACCGCCTCCGTCGGACCGAGCTCGACGAACTGCCCGAGATACATCACCGCGACGCGCTCGCTGATATGCGACACCACGGCAAGATCGTGGGTGATGAAGACGTAGGTCAGGCCGAGGTCGCGCTGCAGATCGGCGAACAGATTGAGCACGTCGCCCCGGATCGACATGTCGAGTGCGGCCACCACCTCGTCGCAGACGATCAGTTTGGGCCTCAGCGTCAGCGCGCGGGCGATCACCACGCGCTGCTTCTGGCCGCCGGAGAGCTGATGCGGATAGCGCTCGCCGAACTCCTGCGGCAGCCCGACACGCTCCAGCGCCTCTCTCGCCTGTCTCTCGCGCTCAGCCTTGGTGCCGATGCCGGCGAGCTCCAGCGGCTCCAGCACGGACGCCAAGATGGTCATCCGCGGATTCAGCGCGGCGTTGGGATCCTGGAAGATGATCTGGTAGTCGCGACGGTGGCTCTGGAATTGCTTGCGCGACAACGCCAGCGGATCGGTGCCGTCATGCAGGATGGCGCCGGCGCTGGGCTTCAGCAGGAACACCAGCGCGCGGCCGATCGTGGTCTTGCCCGAGCCTGATTCCCCGATGATGCCGAAGGTCTCGCCACGGCGGACGTCGAAATTGACGCCGTCGACCGCCTTCACGGTGGCGCGACGGTCCGAGGTCTGGAAGCGCACCTGGAGGTCGCGCACCGAGACGATGGGCTCGCGGCTGGGTTCGGCCGATGCTGCGGTCATTGCGCCGCGACCCTGGCTGCGACAGATGTCTCCGGCGGATGCAGCGCGCCGGGCAGATTGAGCTCGGCGAAGCGCCAGCAGCGCACCTTGCGGCCACCGCCGGCATCCTGCAGCGCCTGCTCGGCCTCGCAGCCCTTGGTCGCATGCGCACAGCGCGCGCGGAATCGGCAGCCGTTCGGCATCTCGGCAATCGATGGCACGCGGCCCGGGATCGACGGCAGCCGGCCGTGGCGCGGGCTTAAGTGCGGCAGCGAGCGCAGCAGGCCTGACGTGTAGGGATGCAGCGGCCGCACCAGCGCCTCGTCGACGGAGGCGTCCTCGATCACCTCGCCGGCATACATCGTGATCATCCGCGTGCAGGTCTCGGCGACGACGCCGAGATCGTGGGTGATCAGCATCAGCGCGGTCTGCGAAGTCTCGCTGATGTCGCGCAAAAGTTCGAGGATCTGCGCCTGCACGGTGACGTCGAGCGCGGTGGTCGGCTCGTCCGCGATCAGGAGCTGCGGCCCGCAGATCAGCGCGGCCGCGATCATCACCCGCTGGCGCATGCCGCCGGAGAGCTGGTGCGGGTAGTCATCGATGCGCCGCTCGGGCGAGGCAATGCCGACGCGGCGAAGCATCTCCAGCGTCTTCGCCCGCGCCTCTTCGTAACTGATGCTGGTGTGAACGCGCAGCGTCTCCGCGATCTGGTGACCGACGGTGAACACCGGATCCAGCGCGCTCATCGGTTCCTGAAAGATCATCGCGATGCGCTTGCCTCTGATGCTGCGCATCTGCCGCGCGCCGCAGCTGGCGAGATCGGTGCCGTCGAAAATGATCTTGCCGTCGAGGCCCGCGAAATTACCCGGCAGCAGGCGCAGGATCGACAGGCCGGTGATGGTCTTGCCGCAGCCGCTCTCGCCGACGATGCCGACGCGCTCGCCCGGCGCGATGTCGAAATCGATCTTGCGCGTCGCCTGCCAGATGCCCTGCGAGGTCTTGAAGCGGATGCCGAGCCCGCGCACGGACATCAGCGGCCGCGCGCCATCGCGCGCAACCTCGGACCTGCGCTCTCCCGGCTGGCCTGCCTGCATCAACCCGCCGCCCGCTTCTTCTCTTTCACCAGCTGCTCCTCCATCAGCATCTCGGTGCCGATGATGCCATCGCGCGCGAGCGCTTCTAGCTCGGCGTCGGTGAGGCCGAGCATGCCGCCGAGTATCTCGCGGTTGTGCTCGCCGAGCGTCGGCGGCACCGAGCGGATAGCAAAAGGTTCGGCCCCTTCGCGGAACGGCATCGACGGCTGTGGATGCTTGCCGATGAAGGCACGATCGACCTCCTGGATGAAGCCGCGGGCGTGAAGCTGCGGATCCTTCAACAGATCGATCGGCAGCCGCGCGACGCCTGAGGCGACGCCGGCCGCCTGCAGCGCGGCCATCGCCGCATCGGGATCGCGCGCCGAGGTCCAGGCCGTGAGCGCGGCTTCGATCTCGCCTTCAATCGCGCGGCGTCCGGCGGCCGTCTTGAGATTCTTGTCCATAGCCCAATCCTCGCGGCCGAGCAGCCGCGCGAGCTTGGGCCACATCGCATCATCGGACATCGCGACGACGATCCAGTTGTCCTCGCCGCCGCAGCGGAAGCAGCCATGCGGCACGAAATCGGGATGGCGATTGCCGTATTTGACCGGCGGCTTGCCGTCGATCGAATGCGCCACGATCCAGGGCGCGGTGAACGGCATCATGCATTCGATCTGGGCGAGATCGATGAACTGCCCCTGCCCGGTGAGCTTGGCGTGGATCAGCGCGGTCAGCACCGCGGCGCAGCCGTTGAGGCCGCCGACGGCATCGCCGAATGCGGTGTGGCTCATCACCGGCGGGCCGCC
>NZ_LNCU01000088.1:123854-207705 GCF_001542415.1 Bradyrhizobium macuxiense | reverse complement strand
CTCCAGGGTCGAGCCATAGGCGCGGCAGTCGCGATAGACGCTGCCGGCGCCGAAGGCGGACATCGACATCATCACGAGCTTCGGATTGATCTTGCTCAGCACCTCGTAGCCGAGGCCGAGCTTCGGCAGCACCTCGACCGAATAATTGTCGACCACGAGATCGGCATCGGCGAGCAGCCGCTTGGCGAGCGCGAGGCCCTTCGGCCTTGTCAGGTCGAGCGTGATGCCGCGCTTGTTGCGGTTCATGATGCAATAGCGCACCGACTTCTCGTACATCTGCTCCAGCACATAGGCCGGGCGGCGATCGACGCCGCGCCACCAGTCCGGATACTGGATCGCCTCGATCTTGATGACGTCGGCACCGAGATCGGCGAGCGTGCGGGTGCAGATCGGCCCGGCCCAGCCCATCGAGAAATCGACCACGCGGATGCCTTCGAGCGGCAGGCGGTTGGCGGCGGCCGGCTTTGGTGCGGCCGCGCGCGGCGCAGCCTCACGCTTCGCCTGCTGCTCGCCGACGTTGGGAACCCGGCCACCGCGCAACGGCGGCGTGCCCGTCAGCCGCTGCATCGTGCCGGCGCTGAAGCCGCTCTCCTCACCGATCGTGATGGGCACGATGGCGCCGCGCGCCCGCTTCTCCTCATCGGCGATCAGATCCGAGATCTCGGGCACAGGCACGATCGGAATCTTGCGCTTGAGGCCTTCGGCGAACCATTCCTGCGCGGTGCGCTGCTTGAGCCTCGGCAGGATCTTGCCTTCGATATCGGCAACATGCTGCAGCCGGTCGACACCGAGGAACAGCGTCGGATCGTCGCGCAAATCCAGCAGCCCCAGCATCTCGCAGAACGAGCGCCACTGCGCAGGGGTCACCGTGGTGACGCCGAGCCAGCCCTGCTTCGTCTCGTAGATGCCGACCGGAAAGGTCGGCCAGAACCGGTTGACTCCGATCCGCCGCATGATGTCGCCGCGCGAGAACGCCTCGAACATGATGTATTCGGTGACGGCGATGCTCGCCTCGAACATGCTCAGGTGGCTCGCGCGGCCGCGCCCATCCTGCATGCGGCCGAGCACCGAGGAGCTGGCCGCGATGACGCCCCAGAGCCCACCGAGGATTCCCGTCTGGAAATCCGGCGCGTGCATTGGTGGTCCCTGCTCCGGACCGACCAGCTTCACGAGCCCGGTCAGCGCGCGAATGGTGGCATCCGTCGCGGCAAAATTCGCGTAGGGACCGCGATCACCGAACCAGGAGAGATCGAGATGGATCAGGCCGGGATTGTCCCGCTTGATCGCGTCAAGATCGATATCGGGACAATCCGCCGCATCGAGGCCGCGGCCATCGAGCAAAATGTCGCACACGCCGATTAGCTCGCTCAGCCGCGAGGCAGCGCGCGCGTCGTTCCTGTCGAGCATGACGCTAGATTTGTTGAAGTTCAGAAACGCAAACCACGCGCTCTGCCCGCCCGGCGTGAGCGGCGCGGCGCGGCGAAGCGGATCGCCCTGCGCCGGCTCGATCTTCTGCACGTCAGCGCCGAAATCGGCAAACAGCCGCGCGCAATAGCTCGTCGCCGCCGCGCTTCCGATCTCGATAATCCGCAGATGCGACAACGCGCCCATCACGCTTCCCCGCCAACATGACCAGCCGATGACAGCGACTGATTCAGATTTTTTGTTAGGATGAACTTGAAGCCGCGCCGACTGTGTGATGCAAGTGGAATTTTCTTCCGCTTGACGGAATTCGCGAGATTGCCGCAGCACTTTGCATCAAGCGTGCGCTGACGGTCTGCCGCCGTGCGGTTGACGCATTGCTCGATCCGCTATTGTGCTCTCTTCGACATCAACAAAAGCCGGGCGGGAAACCATGAGCAAATCAACCACAATCAAAAGCGTCGAAATGCTCGCCTGCGATGCCGGCTGGCGGAATTATCATTTCGTCAAGGTGACGACCGCGGACGGGCTGGTCGGCTGGAGCGAATATGACGAGGGCTTTGGCGCGCCCGGCGTGACGGCGGCGATCGAACGGCTGTCGGCTCGGGTGGTCGGCAAGAATGCGTTCCAGCATGAACGGATCTATGCGGAGCTGTTCGCCGCGACGCGTCCGGCCGCCGGCGGCGTGGTGGCACTCGCGCTTGGTGCGATCGAGAATGCGCTGCTTGACGTGAAAGCCAAGGCGCTGGGCGTGCCCTGCTACGACCTGCTTGGCGGCAAGATCCGCGACCGCGTGCGGGTCTACTGGTCGCATTGCGCGACGTGGCGCATCAATCATCCGGACTGGTACAAGCCTGCGATCACCGATCTCGACGGCGTCAAGGCGATCGGACGCGAGGTGCGCGAGAAGAAATTCACGGCGATGAAGACCAACATCTTCGTCTACACCGACGGCAAGCCGCAAGGATGGCGGCCTGGCTTCGGCTCGCCGTTCGAGCCGGAGATCAATGTCGACCGAACCGTGCTGCGCAATCTCTGCATGCATCTCGAGGCGATCCGCGACGGCGCGGGGCCTGACGTCGATCTGCTGCTCGACCTCAACTTCAACGCCAAGACCGAGGGCTATCTCAAGATCCTGCGCGCCATCGAGAAGATGGACATGTTCTGGGTCGAGATCGATACCTTCAACCCGCAGGCGCTGGGCTATATCCGCCGCCAGAGCCCGCACCCGATCTCATCCTGCGAGACGCTGCTCGGCCTGCGCGAGTTCCTACCCTATTTCACCGAGCAGGCGATGGATGTCGCGATCATCGACACGCCGTGGAACGGGGTGTGGCAGTCGATGAAGATCGCCAGCGCCGCCGAGCATTTCGAGGTCAACGTCGCGCCGCATAATTTCTACGGCCACCTCTGCACCATGATGAACGCGCATTTCTGCGCCGCGGTGCCCAACCTGCGGATCATGGAGACCGATATCGACCGCCTCGCCTGGGACCACGAGCTGTTCACCCATGTGCCGGAGTTCGTCGACGGCCATCTCGTGATTCCGGATCGCCCGGGCTGGGGCACCGAACCGAACGAAGAAGGCCTGCGCGCCCATCCGCCGAAGAACAAGGGCGGGCTGTTGAACTACGGGCTGAAGAGGTAGGGACGATTGCACCGGCCCTCACCCCAGTCGTCCCGGCGAAGGCCGGGACCCATAACCACCGCCGGGTGACGTGAACGGGATTGTGGCTCCAGCGGAGCGCAACAAAACGCAGATGTGGCAATGGGTCCCGGCCTTCGCCGGGACGACGTGAACTAATTGTCGTCCCTGACCGTCGTGAATGCGCTGTCGACCACGTCGCCGATCGGTTGCCAGGCGTTGCCGTCGAACTGCACCAGCCGCATCTGCTTGATCGGGCGAAAGTCCTGGGGGCTGGTGTTGATGACGATCCCCGGCAGCGCGACCGGGGTCTGGTAGTTCTTCAGCGACGCCGCCTGCCGCATGATGTTCTCGCGTGACAGGTCGTCGCCGCATTGGCGCAGCACCTGGAGCAGCGTGTCCGCCGCGGCATAGCCGAACACGGCGTAGAGATCGTCCTTGTCGCCGTCGGGGAAATACTTGTTCATGAAGGCGAACCACGCTTTGATGTGCGGATCCTCCTTCCAGGAAGCATCGCCGGCATCTTTCAGGAACGAGGTCGAGATCACGCCCAGCGAATTCTGCAGGCCCGCCGGCCGCAGCGCACTGGCGATCGAGGCCGACGCGTTGTCGAGGATGAACACCGGGTGCCAGTCGAGATTTGCGGCGCTGCGGATCGCGCGCGCGGCGATCGCCGGCGCACCATCGAACACCAGGATGTCGGCGCCGGTCGCCTTCAATATTCCGAGCTGGTTCTCGATCCTGGTCTCGGAAGCGTCAAAAGCGAGATCGGCGACGATCATCCCCGCGGTGGCGCCGAGTCCTTCCTGCAATCCCTTGAACAGGTCGCGGCCGAACTGATCGTTCTGCCAGAGCACGGCAATCTTGCGGTCGGGATAGGCAGCCTGGATGTAATTGGCATAGATTCGCCCCTCGGCACGGAAAGTCGGCTGCCAGCCCATGGTCCAGGGATAGGGTTTGGGTTCCGCCCACGCCTCGTCGCCCGAGGCGACGAAGAGCTGCGGGACCTTCTTCTCGTTGAGATAGGTCCGTGTCGCCAGGTTGTCGGGCGTGCCGAACGAACCGAACATCAGTTGCACGTTCTGCTTCTCGACGAGATCGCGCGTCTGCTCCATCGCGGTCTTCGGATTGGAGCTGTCGTCGACCGAGATGAACTTGATCTTGCGCCCGTCGATGCCGCCCTGCTGGTTGATCATGTCGAAATAGGCCGCTTCCGCCCGCCCGATGGTGGCGAACGCCGCGAGCGGGCCAGTGTAGGGCATGATGTTGCCGATGCGGATGTCGTTATCAGCGGCGGCCGGCGGCCCTTGCTGCGCACGCGACGGCGCGGCGACAAGCAGCAGCGCACCCAGGGCAAGCGAGAGCGAAAGCGCGGTTTGTGATCCTGTTTGCATCAACATCGCCATAAACGCCGGCAACGTGACCGGCGCTCCCTCCCGAGCGAGGTCAACCTTATCGCCCAAGGCAACGCCGGAAAAATGAAATGTTGATGGCGGAGCTCCGCTCAACGCAATGTTATGTCGAGCCAGCCGAGCGCATTGACCGTAACGCGATCGTCCGTATCGATCAGGACTGTCGTGGTCTCGGCTTCGATGATCGCAGGGCCCGTGAGCGATTGGCCGGGCTTGAGATCGTCAAGCGCATAGACCGGTACCTCGCGCCATGCGCCGAACCAGGCCTGCCGCTTGCCGCGCGGCGCGCACGGCGCTGAAGACGCGACCTGGCCGGCATCGCCGGCGCCTTGCGCAACCTTGCCGATCGCGGCGACGCGGGCGTTGACGAACACGACCTCCTGCCCGCGCGAGGCGTAGGTGTAGAGCTCCTCGTGGCGGCGATGAAAGCGGTCCTCGATCTGCGTGACCAGATCGGCGGCGGCAAGATCGAGGTCGCCGAGCGGCACATCGATCTCGAACACCTGCTCGCCATAGCGCATCTCCGCCGAGCGCTCGATCGCGATATCGCCCTTGAACCAGGAGCGCAGCCGCCCCGCGGCCTGCTCCTCCAGCCCGGCGTAGAGTGCACGCACCTCGTCTGCGGAAATCCGCCCCGTGCCGTAATGGGTGCGGCTGACCTCGTAGCGCAGGTCGCTGGTCAGCATGCCCCAGGCGGACAGCACCGAGGCGACCGTCGGCACGATGATGCGCTTGATCTCGAGCTCGCGCGCCACTTCCGCCGCATGCATGCCGGCCGCGCCGCCGAAGCTCAGCAGCGCGAATTTGCGCGGATCGACGCCGCGGCGCAGCGTCATCAGGCGGATGCCGTCGGCCATCTTCAGATTGATCATCTTGTAGATGCCGGCCGCCGCCTCGAGCCGCGACAGATCGAGCGCCGCCGCGATCTGATCCACCGCAGCCTCGGCCGCGGCACGATCGAGCGGCCGCGCACCGCCCATGAAGGCGGCGGCATCGAGATAGCCGAGCACGACATTGGCATCGGTGACGGTCGCGGCCGTGCCGCCATTGCCGTAGCAGGCCGGGCCCGGTACCGAGCCCGCGCTCTCCGGCCCCACCCGCAGCGTGCGGCCGCCGTCGACGCTCGCGATCGAGCCGCCGCCGGCCGCGATGCTGGCGATGTCAAGGCTGCGCAGCGCGATGCGCTGGCCCGCGAGCATGCCGTCGGCGGAGAGCGAGGCCTGGCCGTCAGCGATCAGCGAGATGTCGGTCGAGGTGCCGCCCATGTCGAACGGCACCAGATCGGGAATGCCGAGCATGTCGGCGCAGCGTCGGCTGCCGGAAATGCCGCCGGCCGGGCCCGACAGCACCGTGCCTGCGGCGAGCCGCGAGGCCTCGTCCACCGGCGCCATGCCGCCATGCGACAGCACGACGAACAGCGAGCCCTTGAAGCCGGCCTCATGCAGGCGCTGCTCGAGATTGGTGAGATAGCGCCGCACCGTCGGCTCGACATAGGCGTTCACGATCGTGGTCGAGACGCGCTCATATTCCTTGATCTGCGGCAGCACGTCGCTCGAGCGCGACACGCTGACGTCGGGCAATTCCTCGGCGAGGCGCTCGACTGCGGCGAGCTCGTGCACCGGATTGAGATAGGCGTGCAGGAAGCAGACCGCGACCGAGGTCGCACCGGAGCGCTTTACATCGGCGATAGCGCTATCCAGCGCGGCAGCGTCAAGTGGGATCACCGCGCTGCCGTCAGCCTTCAGCCGCTCGTGCACGCCGAAGCGGCGCTCGCGCGGCACCAATGGCTCGGGCGGCGGCGTACGCAGATCGTAGCGGTCCGGCTTCAATCCTTCGCGCATCTCGACGACGTCGCGATGGCCCTCGGTGGTCAAGAGCGCGACCCTGGCGCCCTTGCGCTCCAGCAGCGCATTGGTCGCAACCGTCGTGCCGTGCACCAGGCGGTCGGTCTCGGCGAGCATCGCCGCGCGCGTCACGCCGAGGCGACGCGCAAGTTCATCGAGGCCGGCCATGACGCCGATCGACTGATCGGCCGGCGTGGACGGTGATTTCGCGAAGATGGTACGCCCGGTCTTGTCCGTGGCAACCAGGTCGGTGTAGGTGCCGCCGACGTCTACCCCAATCGTGAACATGCTCGCCTATACCGCTTTCGAAACCACACCCTGCGCGACATCGCGCGCACGCGCCTCAGTCGATCGTTTTTCGGGCGGTCCCCAGCCGCCGCCACCGGAAGAGCGGATCTCTAGGCAATCGCCGGGGCGAAGCTCGATGCCGACCTCCTTGGTCTTCAGCACGCGCGGTTCGCGGCCTTCCGAGAGCAGGCGATAGTGATGCGGCTCGCCGTCCTTGCCGCCGAGCATGCCGCAGGGACCGTGACGTGCGCCGTCGCCAGCGGTGTTGCCCTTGGCGGGCTTTGCCGTCTCAAGCACCATGTCGAGCGCAACGCCGAGGCCGCCGCGATGCTGGCCGTCGCCACCGGAATCCGCGCGAAATTCGTGCTGGCGGAAATGCAGGGGAAAGCGCACCTCCGCGACCTCGATGCTGCCGAATTTGAGGCCGCCGACCGAGTGCCATTCGCCGATCGACGAATAGCCGTCGCCGCCCGGCGAAGCGCCGCCGCCGGGCCGCGCCTGGAACATGTGCCAGATGAAACTGCGTCCGTTGCGCGGGTCCTCGCCCTGGATCGCGATGCGGAAGCGACGACCCCATCCGCCCATCACACGATCCGGACAGCACGCCGACATCGCCTTGATGATCGCTTCGACGATCTCGTTGGAGGGATGGCTGGTGCAGAGCGTCACGGGGCGGCCTGGATCGGCCCAGACGATGGTGCCTTGCTTGGCCACCACCTTCAGCGGCCGCAGCGCGCCGGTGTTCTTGGGGATGTCGGCATCGATCAGATAGGCAAAGGCCATTGCGACCGCGGCCTGCATGTTGGCATGCGAGGAATTGACGAAGCTGGTCGACTGCGGGTCGGAGCCGGTGAGATCAACCTCGATGTCGCTGCCCTTTTTCGTCACCTTGGCCGCGATCTTGATGTCGGTCCGGCCGTGGCCGTCGTCGTCGAGCAAGGCCTCGCCATGGAACACGCCGTCCTTCCAGGCCGAGACCACGGCGCGGGTCTGCTGCTCGGTGGCATCCAAAATCGCCTCGATCGCGGCCTCGACGACCTCGACACCGAACTCGCTGAACAGTTTTGAGACCCGGCGCTCGCCGAGATGCGCGGCGCCCAGCATCGCGGCGAGGTCGCCGCGGAATTCTCTGGGGTTGCGGATGTTCAGCGCCAGGAGATCGAGCAGGTCCTCGCGCGGCTTGCCGGCCTCGTACAGCTTGATCGGCGGAATGCGGATGCCTTCCTGATAGATCTCGGTGGCGCCGGGATTGTAGGCGCCGTGGGTGGCACCGCCGATGTCGCTCTGATGCGCGCGTACGATGGTCCAGAGCAGCCGCTTGCCGCCGTCGAAAACAGGCACGAAGGCGGTGAGATCGGGCAGATGGCTGCCACCCTGATAGGGGTCGTTGAGCAGGATCACATCACCGGGCGCGACGTCCTTGAAGCGCTCCTCGACCGCCAGCGTCGCCCAGGGCAAAGCGCCGACATGGACCGGAATGTGATCGGCCTGCGCGATCAGCCGACCGCGCGTGTCGCAGATCGCCAACGAGAAATCGCGGCTGGAGTTGAGTATCTGGGAATAGGAGGTGCGAAGCATGGCCTCGCCCATTTCCTTGACGATCGACGACAGGCGGTGCTGGACGACGGAGCGGGTGATGGGATCGATCTTGGCGGACATTTTTGCCTTGTTGGCGCGTGGGATGCGCTGATTGGTGATTTGTACCGGTCGATCTGAAAACGAGGCCCCACTCTATAGCCAGACGTCTTTCGACCGCAAACCGGCCCAACCACCCGCCGAGGGCATTCCCATCGATCAGCAAGTCGTGATCGAAGATCTTCTGTCTTCCGGCGGAATAGAACCCACCCGACTGCGTCCCACCCATGCAAGCCGATGGCATTCGAGGGAATGGGCCACGCGGACCGGCCTCGGCCGGGCGGCGCGCAGCCCTTCCCCTGCAACCCGAGGGGTGAACCGATGATCCTGCGTTCCTTCAAACCCGGCCTCGGCGCCGCGCTGCTCGTCGCGCGCGTCCTGGTTGCCGTGGCCGCTTCGCCGGTTGTGCTCGCGAAAGAAGCGCATCAGCCAGCCCAGAAGGCGCCGACGGCGGAGGAAAGCGCATTCCTCGCCGAGAACGATGCCGCGATGAACAAGATGATGGCTGACATGGCCGCCAAGCCGAGCGGCGACATCGACCGCGACTTCGTCGCGATGATGACGCCGCATCACCAGGGCGCGATCGACATGGCCGTGATCGAGCTCCGCTACGGCAAGAACGAGCAACTCCGCCGCATCGCGCAGGAGATCATCGTCGACCAGAAGCAGGAGATCGACGCGATGAAGCTCGCGATCGGCGAGCCGGTCACCGCATCTGCCCCCGTCCCGACGCAACCCGCTCCTCCGGCGGCTGCGCCCACGCACGACCACATGAACATGTCCCACGAGATGAAGAAGTAGGAGCTCGACGCGATGAACCACCAATTCCTGAAGACCCTGTTGGCCACGACCGTGGTTGCGATGTCGACGTCCGCCTTCGCCGGCCAGGCACCCGGTGCAGCGGCCGCGCCAGATATTCCGATCAGCCACCACGACCGCGTCTTTGCCGCCGAGCAGTTCTCCAACACGGTCTCCGTCACGGATCCCGTCGACAACAAGCTGCTCGGCGTGATCCGGCTGGGCGATCCGCAGCCGGGCAATTTCAGCCCGCTCTACAAGGGGCAGGTGCTGGTCCACGGCATGGGCTATTCGCCGGATCACCACACCCTCGCCATCGTCTCGATCGGCTCGAATTCAGTGACTTTCATCGACACGACGACAAATGCGGTCAAGCACGTCACTTATGTCGGTCGTTCCCCCCATGAGGCGTTCTACACTCCCGACGGCAAGGAAGTGTGGGTCACGGTTCGCGGCGAGAACTATATCTCCGTCATCGACGCGCAAAGCTTCAAGGAGATGATGCGCATCGAGGTGCCGGCCGGGCCCGGTATGCAGATCTTCTCGCCCGACGGGAAATACGGCTACATCTGCTCGTCGTTCAATCCGGAGACCGACGTGGTCTCGGTCGCCGATCATCAGATCGTCGCGAAAGTGAAGCAGGAAAGTCCCTTCTGCCCGAACATCGCAGCGACGCCCGACGGCGAGCAGGTCTGGTTCACGCTGAAGGATATCGGCAAGACGCAAATCTTCAACGCCAAACCGCCGTTCAACCCGATCAAGACGATCGACACCGGCCCGATCACCAACCACGTCAATTTCGCGAAGACCCTCAAGGGGACCTTCGCCTACGTCACCATCGGCGGGACCAACCAGGTCAAGGTGTACCGCACCGACGACTTCTCAGAAGTCGCCACCATTCCGGTTGGCAACCTGCCGCACGGCATCTGGCCATCCGGCGACGGCACGCGGGTCTATGTCGGGTTGGAGAATGCCGACGCGCTCGCTGCGATCGACACCGCGACCAACAAGGTGATCGCCAACATCCCGATCGGCCAGGCACCGCAGGCGATTGCCTATGTGCCGGAAGCCGCTCCCAATCCGAACGACCGCCAGAACCTGCAAAGCCTCGGCGTCGCCGGCCAGGTCGCGCACCTCACGCTGGCACCGAAGAAAGAGGCGAAGGGCGAGAAGCCGCCGACCAGCGTGTCGCTGTTCGAGCAGGGCCTGATCCAGGTTCTGCAGGCGTCCGTCACCGGCCTCGAGCCGAAGCAGCACTATGTTCTCGCGCTGGCCGGCAAGGCCGACGGGACGGGCGCGGTCGAGCCACTGGCAGCCTTCATGACCAACCCTGTCGGCTCCGCGATCGTCAACGCGACTGGTCCAATTCGGCAACTCGTGCAAAACTCTGCCAAGGCCGAACGACGCTACCTGGTCATTGCGCCCGGCGAGCCGTCGAAGCCCGGCGCGGCCGTGCAGGTCCAGACGCCATGAGCGACATGCTGCACCAGATCGAGCCGGTCATTCCCGCGTTGCGCCGCTATGCGCGCACGCTGGTCCGCAACCACGCGGCGGCCGACGATCTGGTGCAGGACTGCCTGGAGCGCGCGGTCCGTCACTGGAACCAGCGCCGCGACGACGGCAGTCCACGCCCCTGGCTGTTCGCGATCCTGCACAACCTTGCCGTCAACCAGTTCCGTCGCACGGCCTCACGCGGCCGACACGTCGGAATCGACGAGGTGTCCGACCATGAGGTCGGGCAGAACGCCGTGCAGGAACAGAAACTGATGTACCAGGACGTCATCGAGAAGCTCGCCAAACTCCCCGACGAACAACGCGCCGTACTGCTGCTGGTGGCCGTCGAAGACCTGACTTATGCAGAGGCCGCCAGAGTGCTCAACATCCCGATCGGCACCGTCATGTCGCGCCTGTCACGGGCGCGCGAGAAACTCCAGCAGGAAATCGAAAGGTCCGCCGCCGGTCCGCCGGGTAACGTGGTGCAGTTGCGGAGCCACTCATGAGCAATCGCCCTATCACCGAAGATGATCTGCACGCCTATGTCGACCGCGCCCTCGAGCCTGAACGCGAGGCCGAGGTCGCTACCTATCTGGACAAGCATCCGGACGTGGCGAAACGTGTCGCGGCCTTTTCCGACCAGCGCGATCTCCTGCGGTCGGCGCTGTTGCCGATCGCCGAGGAGCCGCTGCCGCCGCAGCTCAATCTTGCCCGGATCATAGAGAGCCAGCGCCGCCGTCCCTCGTCATTCCGCTGGGCGGTCGCGGCGATGCTGATGCTCTCGATCGGCGGCCTCGGCGGATGGGTGATCCGCGGCGCGACACAACTGCCGACGAGCGGACTGACCGCGCTGGCCCAGGAGGCAAGTGAATCCTACAAGGTGTACGCCTCGGATCGCATCCGGCCGGTCGAGCTGCGCGACAGCACCGAGCTTGCGCAATGGGTCTCCAGCCAGCTGCGCCAGCCGATCAAGCTGCCGGACCTTTCGCAGTCGGGATACCGTTTCATGGGCGGACGTGTGGTGCCGACCGCGCACGGTCCCGCGGCCATGTTCATGTACGACGACGATCGCGGCGACCGGCTTGTCGTCCTGACACGCCCCATGACGACAGATCAGAACGAACCGATGGCCCCGCTGTCGAGCGGTGATGTCGCCGGCTTCTCCTGGGCTGACCGCGGCATGGGCTATAGCCTCGTGGGGCCACGCCGAGACGACTCCTTGCGGCCGCTTGCCAACGAGATCCGCAAGCAGGCCCGGACGATCTAGACCGGGATGAATTTTGGTTGAATCGGCTCGCCAAGGTTTCGGATCACCTCTCCCCGCCGGGAGAGGTCGGATTGCGCTCGGCGATGCGAAGCATCGTCCGGAGCAATCCGGGTGAGGGCTCTTGCTCTCTCGATAGACCGTAACCCCTCACCCGATTTGCTGCGCAAATCGACCTCTCCCAAGGAAGAGGTGAAGGGAGAGGTGATCCTTCGACGTCGTTCCAGCTCAACCTGATCTCATCGCGCTTTAGCTGCTCGAAGCCTTCGTGTAGAGGAAGAACAGCACGGTCCCGATGGCCAGCACGCCTGCCATATACAGCAGCACCGCGGGCAATCCGTACAGCGCCGCGACGCCGGCGGTGCTCGACTGCATCAGGGCAGCGCCAAGGAAGAAGGCGAGATTGACCGCCGACAACGCCTTGCCGGTGTTCTGGGGGGCGACGAGCTGTCGCGTCATGCCGTAGAGCAGCGGTTGCGCCGAGGTGACGAAGCCGATCAGGATCAGCAGCACGAGATCATATTGCGACGGCATCGCGGCGACGCCGAACAGGTTCGAGACCGGAAAATGCGGTGCGCCCGCCGCCATCAGCACGAACAGCAGCGCCGCAAGCGCATGGCTGCCGCCGACCACGGCGCGGCGATGCCCGAACTTGCGATCGAACAGGCCGATGCAGATCGGCCCGACCGTCATCGCCAGCGTGAACAGGCCGAGCACATTGCCGGCCTCGATGCGGCTGAGGCCCTTCACGTCCATCAGCCACGGTCCGCCCCACAACGCACGCAGCGCCAGCACGACGCCGAGCGAGACCAGCGACAACGCGATCACTCCGCGCAGACCGCGCGAAACGCCGAGCCGCAGCACCTCGGTCATCTGGTGCAGTGGCGAGGAGTCGTCCGCATGCGCCGCGGGCTGCTGCGGCACCAGCGCAAACACCGCGATCAACACGGCAACGCCGATCGCGGCTGACCCCCAGAACCCCGCCCGCCAGCCGAGCTGGTCGACGACGAAAGCGAGCGGGCTCGACGACAGCAGCATGCCGGTGTTGCCGATCGAGAGGATCAGCCCGGACCACAGCCCGAACTTCGCCGCCGACATCTGCTTCGCCGCGAGCGTCATCGGGCACATCAGCATGCCCGACGTGGCGACGCCGAGCAGGAGTTGCCCAAGCAGGAAGGTGGACGGCCCGACCGCGAGCGCCGAGACGATCGCGCCGACAATCGTTCCGGCCAGGAGGCTGAGCGACACCGGACGCACGCCGAAGCGATCCATGGCGGCGCCGACCGGAACCTGCGCGGCGGCAAAGGAGAAATGATAGATCGAGGTGAGGCTCGCCAGCACCTGCGGCGAGGTGCCGAAATCCGACGCCATCAGGTCGAGGCTGATACCCGGAATCGTCCGCAGCAGCGTCGACAGCATATGGCCCGAGGCCAATGCCAGAAGTGCAAGAACCAATGCGCGGAAACCGATCCCCGCCTCTTCCGTTGCCGCCGCGCCGTCCACGATTCGTCCTATCCCAAAAATGTGGGGAGGGCGTAACATTATTGGGCAGCGGGTGCCAACTTTTGAGGCACCGAGCAGTCGTGGCCGGGCTCGTCCCGGCCATCCACGTCTTTCTTCAAGGAGGAGCCCAAGACGTGGATGCCCGGCACAAGCCCGGGCATGACCAACTTGGGCGTTACTGCTTGTGGAACACCAACGTTCGAAGCTCGATGCTCTCGCGCGGCGCGGCATCCGCCGGTGTGGTCGGATCGATGAAGGCGGTGTGCGGCCCGAAGCGGGTGCGGCCGTCGGTTGCCGAGTCGTAGCACTTGAGCAGGATCGCCTCGTCCGGCGTCATCTCGGGAATGTAGAACCAGCGATGATTCGGATTGTACTTCACCGAATAAGTCTCGCCGCTGCGGTTCGGGTAGATCAGATCGGAAGCGATGAGATCCTCCGGCGCGATCGTCGTGCCGTCAGCCATCGCGAGCGGTGAATCGCGCAACGGTCCACGGATCGGGCGCCACAGGTTGATCACCTGCACGCGGCCCTTGACGAGCTCCTCGGCCTCGTTGGGCAGATGTTCGAACACCCGGTTGTGGCCGGAGACGGCGGTCTGGTCGACATGGACGCGGGTCGCGGGCTGCCGCGGTCCGGCGCCTCTGACATCGGCGGCTCCGTCCACGCGCTTGCGCACGGTGTGGTCGAAGATGAAGACCCGGTCCGCCTTCAGCGTCGCCTTCAGGAAGGCTTCGACAGCGGGGTAGTAGACGTTCCGGACTTCATTGTCGTCGTAGAAGTTCTTGACGATAGTCGGATGCTTGACCAGCGCAAATCCCTCGCGGTCGAGCGAGAAACTGTCTGATATCAGGCGCCCGTCGAAGATCGGGACATTGTGAGGTTCGGGCAGCGCGGTGGATTTGGGTTCGCCGGGCGGCGGGTCGAAAGCATAAGTCCGGGGCTTGCCCGGCGTCGGCGCGAGGTAATTCAGTTCAGCGGTAACGAACGGCAACGACTCGATGCGAGTTTCTTGAAGGCCCATGGTGATTTCCCCGGACTCGATTGTTCATGTGTTTGATTTTGGCGACGCCAGGGCGACCGGCAAGGCCGTTGCGAAAATAGCAACGTTGCGGTTTTGCAGGGCGACGTACGGGGAATATCCTTGTCGAGGGCCTATACGCCAAGGAACGGATATTTTTGCGATCACGGGTTCGTTAGCCGTCACCGCATAGCCTGTGCTCGCCCCTCATCCTGAGGAGCTTGCGAAGCAAGCGTCTCGAAGGATGTAGGCCGTAGACGGGGCCTCATGGTTCGTCTGGCGATGCGAAGCATCGTCCAGAGACGCGCGTTCCGCGCTCCTCACCATGAGGGGCTAGTCGCAACCAGATGCGCAACGCTACAGCCCCGCGCCCTTCTCGACGGCTGCCGCGAACGACCGGTCGACGATGTCGGCCGCATTCACCTTCTGCCGGATCAGACCCCAGCGGTCATAGAGATCGATGGTCTTCTGCTCGTCGGCCACGACACTGTCGTCGATCGGCACGATGCGGATCTTCGCCCGCGTCAACCAGTTGAGCGGCACCGCGGGCGGGATGTTCATCAGTTTGCCCCAGGTCGCGGCGTAGCTCTCGACATTGTTCTGCGACCAGGCGCGCGCGGCGGCGAGCCGGCGCACGAAATCCTCGAGCTCGGCGCGCTTGTCCTTGATGGCATCGGGCGTCGCCACCTGGAAGCCGAGACCGGGCGTGATGCCGTCGGCCGTGATGACGCGGCGCGACTTGAACAGCACTTCTTCCTGGCTGACATAGGGCTCCCAGGTCGACCAGGCATCGATCGAGCCTTGCGAGTACGCGACCTTCGCGTCCGACGGCGCGAGGAACACGATCTGCACGTCGCCGGCCTTCCACCCACGCGACTCCAGCGCGGCGAGGATCAGCTGGTGGCCGATCGAGCCGCGGCCGGTTGCGATCTTCTTGCCGCGCAGATCGTCGAAACTCTTGATCGCGGACTTCTCCGGCACCACGACCGCAAGCCCCTCGCGCGACTGGCGCACAGCGGCGATCGCCTTGACCGGAACCTTGGCGGCGGCCGCAAAGGTGAAAGGCGCGTCGCCCACCAGGCCTGTGTCGATCGCGCCCGCGCCGAGCGCCTCGAGCAGCGGCGCGGCGGCGGCGAACTCCTTCCATTCGATCTTGTAGGGGATGTCCTTGAGCACGCCGGCCGCTTCCATCACGGCCTGCGAATTGCCCTTCTGGTCGCCGACGCGCAGCGTGGTTTGCGCCGCCGCAGCGTCGATCCCGGCGAACGCAAGCGCCGCCGCAACAATCAACCGGATCATTCCGCGGCGATCCCGCGCTGCTCGTCGCGCGCCGCGATCAGCTTCCGCGTCAACGGAATCAACTCGCGGCCATAGTCGATGGCATCGACCAGCGGATCGAAGCCCCGGATCAGAAAATGGTTGATGCCGAGATCGTAATAGTCGCCGAACACCTCGGCGACCTGCTCGGGCGTGCCGACCAGCGCGGTGGTGTTGCTGTTGGCGCCGGTGAGCTTGGCGACCTCGGTCCACAGCCGTTTGTCGATGCGGGTGCCCTGATCGGCAAGCGCCAGCAGGCGCTTGGCGCCGTCAGTCGCGTGATTGGGGCGGCGGTAGCCGGTCTTGTCCTGCAGCGCGGTGGCGCGCTCCAGGATCGCGTCGGCCTTCTTCCACGCCTTCTCTTCGGTGTCGGCGAGGATCGGCCGCACCGACAGGCTGAAGCGCGGGCTCGGCCGGCCGTATTTGGCGGCAGCCGCACGTACGCGCGCGGTGACGTCACGAACCTGCGCGTAGGACTCCCCCCACAGCGAGAACGTATCCGCATGCTTGCCTGCGACCTCGACCGCGGCATCCGAGCCGCCGCCGACGAAGGTGTAGATGCCGCCCTTCCGAAGCGGCTTCACCTGCGAGAAGCCGTTCTCGACGTTGTAATACTTGCCGCTGTAGTTGAACGGCTTCTCGCTGGTCCATTCCAGCCGAACGACATCGAGGAATTCGCTGGTGCGGCCGTAGCGCTCGTCCTTGTCGTCGAGCGTGTTGCCGTCCTGACGCAGCTCGATGGCGTTGCCGCCGGTGATGACGTGAAGCGAGACGCGGCCGCCATAGAGCTGGTCCAGCGTGGCGAGCTGGCGCGCCAGCAGCGTTGGCGCAGTGAAGCCAGGGCGCTGCGCGATCATCACCTTCAGCGTCTTGGTGATGGTCAGCACGTGCTGCGCAACCTGCAGCGCATCGGGCGTCGTCGAGTGGAACGCCAGCAGCGCGCGGTCGAAGCCCGCAAGCTCATGCGCCTTCGCGACGGTCTCGATATAGGGCGGATCGAGCACCGGGCCGGAGCGGACGATGGTCTCGGACGCGTTGTTGTTGGTGATGAAGCCGATGAACTCGACCGACATGGGAGAAACTCCGGTTCGTTGACTGTTGTTATCAGACGCCCAGCGCGAGGCGTCCGGCGGAGATACGGGTGGCATCGTCTTGCGGGGTATGGACGCGGCCGCACAGCACGTCGCGATAATGCCGCTCCAGCGGATTGGTTCGCGACAGACCGTGATTGCTGGTCAGCGACAAGGCATCCTCCACCGCTTTGACGGCGTTATTGGTCACCGTCAGCTTGACGATGTTAGACTCGATCGCCGAGAGCTGGAAGCCGTCATCGAAATCGGCAGCGAAGCTCTCGATCAGCCGCGCGTTGACGGCCAGCCGCGTCTCGATACCGCCGACGACTTCCTGGAAGCGCGGCAATGTCGCCAGCGGCGCGCCGAGATTGGCCGGCACCCGCTCCTTCAGAAAGGTCACCAGCCAGTCGCGCGCCGCGCGGGCAATGCCGTCATAGATCGCGGCAATGAAGATGGCGTGCACCGTCGCCTGCGTGAAATCCGGAACCTTCCAATCGTCGGGCTTGCGAACGTCGATCTCATAATCCAGCGGAAACACGACATCGTCGAAAATCACGGTGTGGCTGCCGCTGGCACGTAAGCCCAGGTGATCCCAAGTTTCCTCGATCCGCGTCCCCGGCAACCCGGCGGGAACCAGGAATATTCCGACCCGGGTCTCCAGCTCATCGGTCTTGGCCCAGACCGCGTACCATTTCAGGATCGGCGCGCCGGTCGAATAGATCTTCCGGCCGCTCAGCCGCCAGCCGGTCTCCGTGCGCCGCGCGATCGTCGTCGGCAGGCCGCCGCGCGCCGGCGAGCCAAGCTCGGGCTCGACGCGCAATGCGTTGATCAGCGCGACGCCTTCGACCGTCTCCTTCGCGAGCTTGCGCGAGAGCCGGCCGGGCCAGCGCGTGCTCCGGGCCATCACCAGATGCTGGATGTAATGCATCGACAGCACGAGCGCGGTCGACGGATCGGCCCTGCCGATGATGCCTAGCACGCGCGCGGCTTCGCCGGCGCCCGCCCCGACGCCGCCGAGCGCTGCCGGCACGGTCAGGGCCAGCAGTCCTTCGCGCGAAAGGTCCGCGAAATTCTCGAACGGAAAACTCGCGTCGCGATCGTGCGCCGGCGCACGCGCTGCAAACGACTCGGCGAGCCGCAGGGCGCGCACGATGTACTGGAGCTCGCTCGCCTGCGGAGCCTCCTTTGCGACTATGGTCACCACGTCGCCTCCAGTCCGAGCAGGCCGAGGATCTGCTTGCGGAGCTCGGCGAGATAGGGATCGCCGCGATGCCGCGGATAGGGCCGCTGCACGGCGATGTCGGCCTTGATCCGCGCCGGACGATCGGAGAGCACGATCACGCGGTTGGCGAGCACCAGCGCCTCCTCGACGTCGTGGGTGACCAGCAGCGTCGTAAAGCCCTTGCGCTGCCAGAGCGCGACGATCTCGGACTGCATCGCGATCCGCGTCAGCGAGTCGAGCTTGCCGAGCGGCTCGTCGAGCACGAGGATCTTCGGATCGTTCACCAGCGCACGGGCCAGCGCGACGCGCTGCGCCATGCCGCCGGAGAGCTGGTGCGGATAGGCATTGCGGAAGGACGACAGGCCGACCAGGTCGATCGCATCATCGACCCGGTGCCGCTGCGTCTTCAGAATGCCCTGCGCCTCGAGCCCGAGCGCCACATTGTCCCAGACCGAGCGCCACGGAAACAAGGTGGGATCCTGGAACACGACGACGCGCGACGGATGCGGGCCGGTGATGCGGGTCTCATCCTCGCGCAGCACGCCGGCGCGCGGCCTCTCGAGGCCGGCGACCAGCCGCAGCAGGGTCGACTTGCCGCAGCCGGATGGGCCGAGCAGCGCGACGAACTCGCCCGGCGCGATTGCCAGACTCACATTGTCGAGCACCGGCAGCGTTGCGCCGTCGATATCGAAGGCGTGGCTGACGCCTTCGATATCGAGCTCGGCGCCCACGGCCGGATAGGTGATCGCCTCGGCGGCGGATTGCACTACCATTTGACGACACCCTTCTGCCAGACCAACAGGCGGTCGCGGGTGCGGAACAACAGCGTGATCGCGCCGGAGCAGAGCAGCGACATCACGATCAGCGCCGCATACATGTTGGCGTAGGCCGCCCAGCCCTGCGCCCATTGCAGGTACCAGCCGAGCCCGGCCTTGACTCCGATCATCTCGGCGACGACGAGCACGGCAAAGGACGAGCCGAGCCCCATGAACAGACCGACGAACACATGCGGCAGCGCTGCGGGGATTGCCACCTTCAGCACCAGGAACGACGGCTTGGCGCCGAGTGTGCGCGCAACGTCGTAATAGGCGCTGCTGACGCTCGCCACGCCCGACCAGGTCAACACCGTCACCGGAAATCCGGTAGCGAGCGCGATCAGGAAGGTCGAGGCGCTCCAGCTCGACGGAAAGCTAAAAAAGGCGATCGGCAGCCAGGCCGTGGCCGGCAGCGGGCCGATGAAGCGCAACACTGGATGGATCCAGTAGCCGGCCTTCTGCGACCAGCCGATCGAAACACCGGTGACGAAGCCGATGGTCGCCCCGATGATGTAACCGCCGAGCTGCAGCTTGACCGAGGCGAACACGCTGTCGAGCAGTTTCGGCAGATCGTCGGTATATACTTCGAGGATCGACTGCGGCGGCGGGAAGAACGGCAGCGGCAGCCAGGCAAACTTCGCGGTAGCGACCTCCCACAGTGTGAAGAGCGCACCGAGCGCAACCAGCCACGGCGCACGCTTGCGCAACGCCTCGCCCGGGCCGCCGAGATAGTCTGCGCCGAAGGTCCCGAACAGCACGAAGGCGGCAATGACGATGGCGCCGATGCCGAGCGAATCCGTCCGCGACCAGTCGCCGACATCCGGCCAATAGAGACATGACAGCCCGAAGGCCAGCCATGCCAGGCTTGCGGCGAGCCCGATACCGTAGCTGCCCGAGAGGTTCGAGAGCGTCACTGCGGCACGCGGCGCAGGCGCGGCCGCCGCGTCAGACACTGAATAGGTCGACATAGATCCGCTCCGCGAATTTGGCCGTGTCCGTACTTTGCTTGAACACCTGCACGGTTTTCAGGTCGTCGGCATAGTCCTTCAGCTCGCGCTTGAGCGCCTCGCCGGTCGGGTGATGGCGATGGGTGTGGTAGCGCACCATGCCTTCGAGGTCGGCGAGGCTCGCCGCTTTCGGGGCGTAGGGCTGGAACGACTTTGCCGCTTTGTCCGGATTCTGCGAGGTGAACATCGCGGCATCGAGCAGCGCCTGCGTGATCGCCCGCGCGACTTTCGGCTCTTCGCGCACCAGGCTGCCGCGCACGCCGACGATGCAGCAGGTGCGGTCGCGATACGCGCCGTCGAGATTGGAGGCGACTTCCTTGTATTGCGGATCCTTCAGCCAGAGATAGGCCAGCGGATCCGACGACAGGAACGCCTGCACCTCGCCCTTCTCCACCGCAACGTTGAGCAGATTGCCGGGATAGGCGCGCCAGTCGACATCCCTGACCGGATCGATGCCGAGCTTGGCGAGCTGGATCGAGAAGAAGTTCTTGTCGGGCCCGGCGAGATCGCCGACCGCGACAATCTTGCCCTTGAGGTCGGCGAGCGTGTCGACACCGGAGTTGGCGCGGGTCAGCACCCGCATGCAGCCGCCATGGGTGCCGGCGGCGATCTTGACGTCAAAGCCCTGCTCCAGCGGCTTCAGCCAGCGCAGCGCCATGCCGAGGCCGGCGTCGCTCTTGCCGGTGGCGATCGCTTCCAGCAATTGGTCGGTCGAGCCGGAATAATTGACGAGCTCGACGTCGAGATTTTGCTTCTGGAAGAAGCCATGGTCGATCGCGACCGGCAGCGGCGCAAGGCAGACCGCGCCGGCGTTCCACGACAGTTTCAGCTTGCGCGGGGCGCCGGTCAAAGGCGGCGCGTCGGACGCCGTCTTGCAGATCGGAAACTCGGAGACGTCGATCGCGGGCGCGACCGCACGTGGCGTAAAGGCTTGCGCGCCGAAAGTCCCGATCGGCGCAGCGAACGCCGCGGCGGCTCCCGCGCGCAGCAATGTGCGGCGATCCATCACCGTCTTCTTGTTATCGACAGACATATTCACTCCTGCATTTCGGCAAGGCTCTGCCCCCACGCGCAAAACCTCTCGGTCTGCACGCCCGTCGTTCGAAGCTCATGTTCTAGAAAAAGCGGATTTCTCCGGCGCGATTGCACTCAAAGCAACACGCAAATGATGCGGCGCGATAGCGGCATCGTCAATGAAATGGAATTTCGAATGTAACGCGCGCGAAAGACGTTATCTCCCCGATGGCATTGCGCGACGATGAAACGATTTCCGGCGATCGATGCACTGACTCGCATCTCGCCGGCACGGCCTGCACAGCATTTCAGCGTCTTCGGCCAGCAGGCGTGACGCCTTCTACGAACGCATCGTTTGACGAGCGAGTCGTTGCCGCAAGGGCAGACAATTCAGTTATCCGTTTCATTGACGGCGAACAGGCCGCTCATAGACTTGATCGAACGTTGACGCGCTTCCCACGCAGCAGCGAATGAATCGGAAAGAAACGGACATGCACAAACTCACCCGCCCGAGGTCTCTCCACTCCCTCACCCGCCGCACGGCAGCCGCACTGATCACGGCGGCAATCACGTTGTCGACATCGGTCGCGGCCTTCGCCGCCGACACGATCGTGCTGCACGTCGGCGACCAGAAGGGCGGCAACCGCTCACTGCTGGAGATTTCCGGACAGGCGAAGGACCTGCCCTACAAGATCGAATGGTCGGAATTCCCCGCGGCCGCGCCGATCCTCGAAGCGCTCAACGCTGGCGCACTGGATGTCGGCTATACCGGCGATCTCGCCTTCCTCACGGTCTACGCCGCCGGCGCGCCGATCAAGGCGATCGGCGGTACTCGCGCCGACCCGAAGACGCAGGCGATCCTGGTTCGCGCGGACTCGCCGATCAAGACGGCCGCCGATCTCAAGGGCAAGCGGCTGGCCGGCACCCGCGGCGGCTGGGGCCAGTTCCTGATCGACGCGACGCTGGAGAAGACCGGCAACAAGATCGAGGACGCGACCTTCGCGCCGCTCGGCCCGGTCGACGCCAAGATCGCGCTGCTCGCCGGCTCGATCGACGGCTGGGCGGTCTGGGAGCCCTACGTCTCCTACGCCAAGCTGAAGGACAACGCGCGCGTGGTCGCCGATGGCGACGGCCTGACGCCGACCGTCACCTTCATCGTGGCTTCCGACAATGCGATCGCGGCCAAGCGCGCGGCGGTGCAGGACCTGGTGCAGCGGCTGAACAAGGCGCGGCTGTGGTCGCTCGACCACCTCGCGGAGTACGCGAAGAACACGGCCGACCTGACCAAGCTGCCGGAGGACGTGCTACTCGCCGCCTATACCGCGCAGAAGACGAGCCCGATCGTGATCGATGAAGCGGTGGTGAAGGAAGTCCAGGAGGCCTCCGATCGCGCCACGCGCTACGGCATTCTTGCGAAGACACTGGATGTCGGCAAGGCCGTGGATCGCAGCTTCACGGCCGGCGCGAGCCTGAACTAGCCGGCGATCTCTTCACCTCCCCTTGAAAAGGGAAGGTCGGATTGCGCGCAAGCGCAAGCCGGGTGGGGATCCTGCTTCCACGAACGCGAGCACCCGTGGAGAGCAACCCCCACCCCACCCTCCCGCTTTCAGGGGGAGGGAGCCAGACAGCGGGTGCTCACCTCACCCCACGCCTGAACGGAGATGCCTCATGTCGGGCCCGCTCCATCTCGCTCTGATCGTCGCGGCGCACCTGACCTGCATAATACTGCTGGTGCTGCTGTCGGTTTAAGCGCAGCCAAACACCGCAACGGATCATCCTCGATGGTAACCGCAGAACGACCGGTGTTTGTGATCGAGACGCGTCACGACGCGGCATTCGCGTTCGAGGCCGCGAGCCTTGTGCAGGCGCTGGAGCTTCTGCAGACGCCGTGGCTCGCCGCGGCCCTCGATGACTTTCACCGCCGGCACCAACGCACATCGAATCGTTGCGAACCTGCCCGCATCCGCGCGGCAACTGCGGCGGAAGCCGCACTCTATCGCGGCCTCGCCGATGAGTTTGCCGATGGCTCCAATCGCTTCCTGGTCGCGGAATTGCCCGACGAGCTCTAAAGCGGGATGAGTTTTGGTTGAATCGGCGCGGCCTCGGTTCAACTCTCCCCGCCGGGGAGAGGTCGGGTTGCGCTCGGCGATGCGAAGCATCGTCCGGAGCAATCCGGGTGAGGGCTCTTGCTCCCTCGATAGACCGTAACCCCTCACCCGATTTGCTGCGCAAATCGACCTCTCCCAAGGGAGAGGTGAAGGGAGAGGTGATCCTTCGACGCCGTTCCAGCTCAACCTAATCTCACCGCGCCTTAGCACCGCCGCAGCTCAGGTGCGGTGCGACGCTCAGCCGCGAGAGGTTGTCTCACTCCGTCTTCCATTCCGCATCCAAGACGTTGATCGCCTTCGGGATCAGCTTGAGGCGGGTGAAGACATCGGCGATCTTCTGCTGCTCGGAAAGCACGGCCGCGTCGACCCGCCCGGCACCTAGCTCGGCGCGGTTGACCGAGCGCTCGATGATGTCGGCAGGAAGGCCGATCTTCGGGCTGAGCTCGGCCGCGTATTGCTTGCGATTGTCCTTGATCCAGCCATCGATCTCGTCGATCGCCGTCAGCACGGTCTCCAGCACCTTCGGATTCGCCTCCGCGATCGGCCGGGACGCGATATAGAAGGACACATTGGCGGCAAGGCCGGTGGCGTCCGCAATGCTGCGCGCGCCAAGGCCGGTTTCGGCCGCAGCATAATAGGGATCCCAGATCACCCAGGCGTCAACGGCGCCGCGCTCGAATGCCGCGCGCGCATCCGCCGGCGCAAGGTAGACCGGCTCGATGTCCTGGTAGGTCAGGCCGTTCGCCTCCAGCGCACGCACCAGGAAATAGTTGACGTTCGATCCCTTGTTCAGCGCCACGCGCTTCTTCCTGAGATCAGCGATCGTCTTGATCGGACTATCCTTGGGCACGATGATCGCCTCATTTCGGGGCGATGCAGGTTCGTAACCGGCATAGACGATGGTGGCGCCGGCGGCCTGCGCGAAGATCGGCGGCGCCTCGCCGACCGGACCAAAGTCGGCCGCGCCAATATTCAGCGATTCCAGTAGCTGTGGTCCGGCCTGGAATTCATTCCAGCTCACCGTCCAGCCCAGCGGCGCCAGCTTCTGCTCGAGGATGCCGCGCTCCTTGAGGAAGATCAAATTGCCGCCGCCCTTCTGGAACGCAATGCGAAACACCTTGTCCCTTGCCTGCGCGGCGGGCAGCGCACCCAAGCCAAGGAGAAAGCCGGCCATCGCCAGCGCAAGTGCCCGACCCGGCCAGTTTCGCATGCTCGCTTTCCCCTTCGAAAGACAGTATTGGAGAGAGGAAGCGTGTTTGATTTTACCGATCGCAGCAATTTCAAAGATGGACGGTTTCCGCCTCAAGCATTTCACGCAGCATCGGTGCGGAAGAATTTCTTTGACGCCGCCCGCAACGACAACAGGGAGAGCAGCATGCAACTATCAATGAAGGATCGCGTCGCCGTCGTGACCGGCGGCAGCAAGGGCATCGGGATCGCGGTGGCGCGCCGGTTTGCCGAATCCGGCGCCAAGGTGGCGATCCTCGCCCGCGGCGCGGCCGATCTCGCCGCCGCGCGCGAGGCGCTGGCGAAGGACGGGCTCGCGGTGCGCGACTACGTCTGCGACGTCTCGAAGGCCGCCGACATCAGCAAGACCCACGACAAGATCGTCGCCGATCTCGGTGCGATCGACGTGCTCGTCAACAATGCCGGGACGGCGCGCACGCTGGCATTCGAGAACATCAGCGACGAGGCCTGGCAGGAGGACTTCGACCTGAAGCTGTTCGCCGCGATCCGCTTCAGCCGGCTGGTCTGGCCCGGCATGAAGCAGCGCAAATGGGGCCGCATCATCAACGTGCTGAACACCTTCGCGAAGGCGCCGGCGGGCCATTCCGCGCCGACCTCGGTGTCGCGCGCCGCCGGCATGGCGCTGACCAAGGTCATGGCCAGCGAAGGCGGCGAGCACAATATCCTGGTGAATGCTCTGCTGGTCGGCCTGATCATGAGCGATCAGTGGGTCAAGCGCCACGCCGCGCAAGCACCGAACATGGATTTCGCGGAGTTCGCGAAAGGCCTTGCCAAGGGCACGCCGCTCGGCCGGATCGGCACGGCGGAGGAGTTCGCCAACCTCGCCTGCTTCCTCGCCTCCGAACAAGGCTCCTACATCACCGGCACCGCCATCAATGTCGACGGAGGCCGATCGCCGGTGGTCTAAGCTTCGGCTTGAAAATGCGCCCCCTTCACCTCGCCCCGCTTGCGGGGAGAGGGAGCCCATCGAGCACGCCGCATGGCCGTGCAAGAGCGCACCAAGGCAAAAGGCCTCCGTCACCGGAGGCCTTTTTTCTTAAACCGCGTCCTTGGCGGCCTTGACCGGCCGTGCGCGGACGATCTTCCGGGCCGGCTTGGCCTTGAACATCATCTCTTCGCCCGTGAAGGGGTTGGTGCCCTTGCGCGCCTTGGTCGCAGGCTTCTTGACCACGACGAACTTCGCGAAGCCGGGGACGAGGAACACCCCGGCCTTCTTCAGCTCCTTGTGGCCGACATCGACGAGCGTGTCCAACACGTTCTTGACATCGCGCTTGGAGAGTTCGGTGGTGGTCGCGATCTTCTCGATCACTTGCGACTTCGACAATTGGGTAGCCATGGTTGCTCCATTGATTCTGGAGTGGGCACGATATGGCTGAAAATGCCGAAAAAGACAGGGTTTTCTGCACTCCCCCCAGCAATATCGCTGTGGAAAGCCTCCGAATCAGTGATTTTTCCGCGGTTTTTCCAAGTCAAGGCACTTCCGACCCCTGAAATTACAGGGTTTGCGCGCACCCGACCGTGCTCAAAACGGCTCCCGGAGAGAATCACCATGCACCACGTGAACACCCGATGCGCGGCCTGACGCAGGGCGAATGTGAGTTGCGAAGCGTCGCGGCGCGCGACTTCAGGTTTTGGAAACGATCCTCCAAAAGGCCGAGGCATTAGAAAATGACTTGCGTTCGCATTCCATCGTAACATCGGGCAAAGCCCGCCATGGCTACGTGGCGGTCCGTCGGATGTAAGCCTTTATATGTAAGCCTTGGAATAGGTAAGCTTTGGAGACCCGCGTATGGACTTGACCCGCCTCGAGATCAACCGCCGCACGGCCCTTTTGACCTCGGCCGCCATCGCGGCCAACGTCATCAATCCGATGCGGGCCTTTGCGCAGGAGACGCCGCGCAAGGGAGGCGTGTTCAACGTCCATTACGGCGCCGAGCAGCGCCAGCTCAACCCCAGCCTGCAGGCCTCGACCGGCGTCTACATCATCGGCGGCAAGATCCAGGAGAACCTGGTCGACCTCGACGCCAACGGCCAGCCGGTCGGCGTGCTCGCCGAAAGCTGGGAGGCGGCGCCGGACGGCAAGACCATCACCTTCAAGCTGCGCAAGGGCGTCACCTGGCACGACGGCAAGCCGTTCACCTCGGCCGATGTCGAATTCACCGCCTTGAACATGTGGAAGAAGATCCTCAACTACGGATCGACGCTGCAGCTCTTCCTCACCGCGGTCGACACGCCAGATCCGCAGACCGCGATCTTCCGTTACGAGCGGCCGATGCCGCTGAACCTCCTGCTCCGGGCCCTGCCCGACCTCGGCTACGTCTCAGCCAAGCATCTCTATGAGAGCGGCGACATCAGGCAGAACCCGGTCAACCTCGCGCCTGTCGGCACCGGCCCGTTCAAATTCGTCAAGTACGAGCGCGGCCAATACATCATCGCCGACCGCAACCCGGATTACTGGCGGCCGAACGCGCCCTATCTCGACCGCATCGTCTGGAAGGTGATCACCGACCGCGCCGCGGCTGCCGCACAGATGGAAGCCGGCGAGCTGCACTACAGCCCGTTCTCGGGGTTGACGATCTCGGACATGGCGCGGCTCGGCAAGGACAAGCGCTTCATCGTCTCGACCAAGGGCAATGAGGGCAACGCCCGCACCAACACGATCGAGTTCAACTTCCGCCGCAAGGAATTGTCCGACCTCCGCGTCCGCCGCGCCATCGCGCATGCGATCAACGTGCCGTTCTTCATCGACAACTTCCTCGGCGATTTCGCCAAGCTCGGCACCGGACCGATCCCCTCGACCTCGACCGACTTCTATCCCGGCCCGGACACGCCGCAATATCCCTACGACAAGGCCAAGGCGATCGCGCTGCTCGACGAGGCCGGCTTCAAGGCAAGAGGCGGCAACCGCTTCGCGCTGAAGCTGCTGCCGGCGCCGTGGGGCGAAGACATCTCGCTGTGGTCGACCTTCGTGCAGCAGTCGCTCTCCGAGGTCGGAATCCAGGTCGACATCGTGCGCAACGACGGCGGCGGCTTCCTCAAGCAGGTCTATGACGACCACGCCTTCGATCTCGCCACCGGCTGGCACCAGTACCGCAACGACCCCGCGGTCTCGACCACGGTCTGGTACCGCTCCGGCCAGCCCAAGGGCGCGCCCTGGACCAACCAGTGGGGCTGGGAGGACAAGACCGTCGACAAGACGATCGACGATGCCGCCACCGAGGTCGATCCGGCCAAGCGCAAGGCGCTGTATGCCGAGTTCGTCAAGGAGGTGAACACGGAACTGCCGGTCTGGATGCCGATCGAGCAGATATTCGTCACCGTGATCACCGCGAAAGCGCGCAACCACTCCAACACCCCGCGCTGGGGCTCGACGAGCTGGCACGATCTTTGGCTTTCGACTTAGGGCTGGTCGCGGTTTCATCCCTCATGGTGAGGAGCGCGAAGCGCGTCTCGAACCATGAGGCCCGGCCGGTGGCCTCATCCTTCGAGACGCTTGCTGCGCAAGCTCCTCAGGATGAGGAGATACTGGGCGCGAAGCGGTCCATGCAAACTCGCCTTTAATGAACAGATCGAAATGGCGCGACAAAAGCCGTCGCACTCTGACCCTTTATCAGCCACAATAACGCATGCGCATCCTGAGCCTTGCGGGGCGGCGGCTCGCCGCCTCGATACCGACCCTTATCCTGATCCTGATCGGCGTGTTCCTGCTGCTGCAGCTCGCGCCGGGCGACACTGTCGATGCGCTGATGGCGCAGATGGGCGGCGGCGATGCCGCAACCGCCGAAGCGCTGCGCAAGTTCTACGGCCTCGACCTCTCTGTCCCGGCGCAGCTCGGCAACTACCTGTGGCACCTGGTGCGGCTCGATCTCGGCTTTTCCGCGATCTACGGCAAGCCGGTGGCAACCGTGATCCTGGAACGGCTGCCGCCGACCATCCTGCTGATGACCGCGTCGCTGTCGTTCGCGTTCTTCTTCGGCCTGGTGTTCGGCGTGATCGCCGCGCGCGGCGTCAACCGTTGGCCCGATACGCTGATCTCGACGCTCGGCCTGATCTTCTACGCCACCCCCTCGTTCTGGTTCGGCCTGATGGCGATCGTGGTGTTCTCGGTCTACCTGCAGTGGCTGCCGCCGGGCGGCTTCGAGGACATCGGCACGGTGCAGACCGGGATCTGGCGCCTGCTCGACATCGCCTCCCATCTCGTGCTGCCGACGTTGACGCTGGGGCTGATCTTCCTTGCGATTTATCTCCGCATCATGCGCGCCTCGATGCTCGAGGTCCTGAACCTCGATTTTATCAGGACCGCCCGCGCCAAGGGCCTGGACGAGACCCACGTCATCACCCGTCACGTGCTGCGCAACGCGCTGCTGCCGATGGTGACGCTGATCGGCCTGCAGGCCGGCACCATGCTCGGCGGCTCGGTGGTGGTGGAAAGCGTGTTCTCGCTGCCTGGACTCGGCCGCCTCGCCTATGAGTCGGTCGTGCAGCGCGACCTCAATACGCTGCTCGGCATCGTGTTCGTCTCCGCCCTGCTCGTCATCATCGTGAACTTCGTCGTCGATCTGCTCTACGCACGGCTCGACCCGCGCATTGCGGCGGAGGGTTAGCGATGGACGCGGTGAAACGTTACTTCCGCAGCCCTGCGGCCGTCATCGGCCTGATCCTGTTGCTGCTCGTCATCGCGATGGCGGTCAGCGCCGGCTGGCTCTATCCGCGCGATCCGCTGGCGCTCGCCGGCCGGCCGCTGCTCTGGCCGTTCACCAATCCGCGCTTCCTGCTCGGCACCGACAATTCGGGGCGCGACATCGCCGCGCAGATATTCTACGGCGCGCGGATCTCGCTGCTGATCGGCGGCGTCGCCACCATCATCGCGATCCTGATCGGCATCCTTGTCGGCGCCTTCGCCGGCTACTACGGCGGCTGGGTCGACAATGTGCTGATGCGGATCACGGAAGCATTCCAGACCCTGCCGAACTTCGTGCTGCTGCTGGTGCTGGTCGCGGTGTTCGGCTCGACCTTGACCACGGTGACGATCGCGGTCGGCGTGGTTTCGTGGCCGGCACCGGCGCGGCTGACCCGCGCCGAGTTCCTGTCGCTGCGCAACCGCGAATTCGTGCAGGCCGGCAAGACGCTCGGCATGCGGGACATCCAGCTCATTCTCGGCGAAATCCTGCCCAACGCGCTGCCGCCGGTGATCGTCTATGCCAGCGTCGTGATGGCGGTCGCGATCCTCCTGGAAAGTGCCCTCGCCTTCTTGCGGCTGTCTGATCCCAACGTCGCCTCCTGGGGCAATCTGATCGGGCTCGGCCGCGACGTGCTGCGGGTGCAGTGGTACGTCTCGGCGATCCCCGGCATTGCGATCCTCGTCACCGTGCTAGCGGTCTCGCTCGTCGGCCAGGGTCTGAACGACGCGCTCAATCCAAGGCTGAAGAGCCGATGAACGACACGGTTCTTTCTCTCGACGGGCTCACGGTCCGCCTGCCCAAGGGCGCGGACCGGCCGCATGCGCTGTCCGATGTCTCGCTGTCGATCGCCTCGAACGAAATCCTCTGCGTGGTCGGCGAATCCGGCTCGGGCAAGTCGATGATGGCCAACGCCATCATGCGGCTGTTGCCGAACGAGGTGACGATCGAACGGGGTCGGATGATGTTCGACGGCCGCGACCTCTGCGCGGCGAGTCCTGCCGAGATGCGCGACGTGCGCGGCGCCGGGATCGCAATGATCTTCCAGGAGCCGATGACGGCGCTCAATCCGCTGCGCACCATCGGCGACCAGATAGGCGAGATGTTCGGGGTCCACTCCCGCCTGTCGAAGACCGAGATCAATGCACGGGTGCTGGCGCTGCTCGACGACGTCCGTATTCCCGATCCCAAGGCCACCGCGAAAGCCTATCCGCACGAGCTCTCCGGCGGCCAGCGCCAGCGTGCCATGATCGCGATGGCGCTAGCGCTCGACCCCAAACTCCTGATCGCGGACGAGCCGACCACGGCGCTCGACGTCACCACCCAGGCGCAGATCCTGAAGCTGATCCGCGACCTGCAGCAGCGCAAGAAGACGGCGGTGCTCTTCGTCACCCATGATTTCGGCGTGGTCGCCGAGATCGCCGACCGCGTCGTGGTGATGCAGCATGGCGCGATCGTCGAGCAAGGCACCGCCGACAAGGTGCTCAACGATCCGCAGCATGCCTATACCAAGCAGCTGATATCAGCGGTGCCGCCGCTCAAGGCGCCACCGTCGCGAGTCCTCTCCGGCAAGGACATCCTGACCATCGATCGCGTCTCCAAGACCTATCGCACCGGCGGCTTCCTCGGCCGCGGCACGCGGGTCACCGAGGCGGTGAAGGAGGTGTCGCTGCAGTTGCCGCGCGGCGCGACGCTCGGCATCGTCGGCGAATCCGGGTCAGGCAAGTCGACGCTGGCCCGCTGCATCGTGCGGCTGATCGATCCCGATACGGGTTCGATCCTGCTCGACGGCAAGGATTGGGCGAAGCTCTCGCGCGACGCGGTCCGTCGCGAGACCCGCCACATCCAGATGGTGTTCCAGGATCCCTTCGCCTCGCTCAACCCGCGCCGCAAGGCGGCGGAGCTGGTGGCGCAGGGCCCGATCGTGCACGGCACCGACCGCGCGACCGCGATCGCGGAGGCGAAGAAGCTGTTCGAACTGGTCGGCCTCGATCCATCCGCCGGCGATCGCTTCCCGCACGAATTCTCCGGCGGCCAGCGGCAGCGCATCGGGCTGGCGCGCGCGCTCGCGCTGAAGCCGGATGTGCTGGTCGCCGACGAGCCGGTCTCGGCGCTCGATGTCTCGGTGCAGGCACAGGTACTGAAGCTGCTCGCCCAACTGCGCCAGCAGCTCGGCCTCTCCATCATCTTCATCACGCACGATTTGCGCGTCGCGGCGCAGATATGCGATCTCGTGGCCGTGATGAAGGATGGCGCCGTGGTCGAGCAAGGGCCAACCGCCGAGGTGTTCGGCAACCCGCAAAATCCCTACACCCAGGCGCTGCTCGCAGCGATCCCCGGCGGCGACTTCACCCGCAAGCGTGATGCCGCGCTGGTCTGACTACGCGATCTCCCGCGCGTCGCGGCGGCGGTAGACCAACAGCATCAGCGGCGCGAGCTTGCGCATCAGGCCGTGCGCGGGGATCGTGACCGGCTCGGTGAACGGCAGCGCGAGCTCGCCTTCCGGCACGCCCTGCACCGCCTTGGCGAGCTCCCGGCCGAGCGGCATGGTCAGCGCAACCGCGCGGCCGTTGCAGCCGGTCCAGCCGAAAGCATTGGGCCCGAGCCGGTGAATGCGTGGCAGGAAGTCGGAGGTCATGCCGACATAGCCGTTCCAGACATAGTCGAAGGAGACGTCGCCGATCTGCGGCCACAGCCGCTGCAATTGTTCCGTCACCCGTGCCTTGAGCCGCGCTGCCTTGTCGCCCGGACCGATCACCGCGCCGCCGGTGACGAGGCGGTTGCGGGCATCGTAGCGCGCGAAATAGAGCTCGCCGTGGGTATCGGACATCGCGAGACGGCCGGGGATGACGGTCTTGCGGACATTGTCCGACAGCGGCTGCGTCGCCATCTGCCAGGACAATACCGGCATCACCTCATGGGCGATCTGCGGCACGAGCGCCTGCGAGAACTCGCCGCTATATGCGTTGGTGGCGACCACCAGCGCGCGGCCGGAGATTTCACCCTTCTCCGTCTTCACCACCCAGCGGTCGCCGCGGCGCTCGAAGCGCGTCGCCGGCGAGCGCGCATAGATGCGCGCGCCGAGCCCGAGCACGGTGCGCGCAAGGCCCCGCGCCAGCGCCAGCGGATTGACGTGACCGCCGGTCCTGTTCCAGAAGCCGCCATACCATGCGTCCGATCCGAGCATGTCCCTGACCTGCTCGCGCGAGAGCAATTCGACCGGTGCACCGAATTTCGACCACTGCCGCACCCGCCGCTCCGCGATCCTGATGCGGCCCGGCGAATGCACCGGCTGCACCCAGCCGGCCGGCTCATGCTCGGCCTCGATCTTGTAGCGATTGACGATATCGAACAGCGTGGAGGCGCTGTCGCGCAGCATCGCGACGAAGCGCTCGCCGGCTGCGCCGTGCGTTGCGACGATGTCCTCGGGATCCGGCCGCGACAGCGTCGGGATCACCTGCCCGTTGTTGCGCCCCGATGCGCCCCAGCCCGGCTCGGCCGCCTCGACGATCGCGACATCGATATTGGCCTCGCGCAGATGCAGCGCCGTCGACAGCCCGGTGAAGCCGCCGCCGATGATCACGACATCGGCCTGCTGCGCACCCGTCAGTTCGGGACAGTCAGGGCCGGACGGTGTCACCGCAGCCCAAAGCGAATTGGGCCAGCGCACAGCATTGCTGCTCATCATGATCCTTTCTTGCGGGCGCCTGATCGTTCTGGTTAGCTCTAGTCCCTTATTACAGCCGGGAAAACAAGAAGTGGCACTCAAGAACGTCATCGGAATCGATCATGCCGTGGTCATGGTAAAGGACCTCGACAAGGCCGCCGAAAACTACAAGCGGCTCGGCTTCACCGTATCGCCGCGCGGCACCCACAGCGCGCATATGGGCTCGGGCAACTACACCATTATGTTCGATCCTGACTACATGGAATTGCTCGGCGTGCTGACGCCGACGGAACATAATGCTCCGGCGCGCGCCTTCCTGGAGAAGCGCGGCGAAGGCATCGAGCGGATCGCGTTCACCGCGGTAGATTCGGCCGAAGGCGCCGAGGAGATCCGCGCCCGCGGCTACACGCCGATAGGCCCGACCGACTTCGAGCGTCCGGTGACGCTGCCGAACGGCACAGTCTCTGCGGCAAAATTCCGCACCTTCCAGTGGCCGACCGCGGAAGCGCCCGGCGGCGTCCGCATCTTCGCCTGCCAGCACAAGACGCGAGAGACTGTGTGGATCCCTGAGCTGATGAAGCATGCCAATGGGGCAAAACGCCTCAAGCAGGTGCTGATCGTCTCGCCGGACCCTGCGACCGATGCGGCGCATCTGTCGAAGATGATCGATGTCGCCGTGCGGAACGAGGCCGACGGCGCCGTGGCGGTGCCGTCAGGCGGGGATCGCGCCGACTTCGTCTTCGCGACCAAGGATCAGCTCGGCAAGCGCTATCCCGGGGTCTCGCTTGATGGCCTGCCCGATCGCGGCGGCGCGGGCCTCGTGATCGCGGCGGATCTCGCGGCGACCAAGAAAGCGCTGGGCGGGGCCGGCGTCAGCAGCGGCAGCAGCATCTGCGTGCCGCCGGCTGCCGCCAACGGCACCCTGCTCGCGTTCGTTCAGGCATAGCCGCCATAACTTGATAGCCATCATCACTTGCGCGGCGCGGCAATCATGCACGCCCGCCGCGCAGGTTGGGGCTAGGCAGACGGAGTTCAGACGCTAGTATCTCTCCCAAATAAGAACCGTCCCTGGGAGAGAAACATGTCGCATCACCTGATTTCGCGCCGGCAGATGCTGGCCGGCACCGCCGCTGCTGGCGCAGTCGGACTGACCGGATTTCCCGCCCGCGCCGAGGTCAACTGGAAGAAATATTCCGGCACCACGCTCGAGGTCAGCCTCGCGAAGGGGCCGCGCGGCGACAACCTGCAAAAATACATCAAGGAATTCACCGAGCTGACGGGCATCAAGGTCGAGTCCGAGCAGGTCCCCGAGCAGCAGCAGCGGCAGAAATGCGTGATCGAACTGTCGTCCGGAAAACCGAGCTTCGACGTCGTTCACCTCAGCTATCACGTGCAGAAGCGGCAGTTCGAGAAGGCCGGCTGGCTCGCCGACATGTCCGGCTTCCTCAAGGATCCGAGCCTCACGCTGCCCGATCTCGTCGAGAGCGATTTCTCCGCCGCCGGCCTGCAATATGCGCGCAACGACAAGGGCCAGATGCTGTCGCTGCCGTGGTCGGTCGACTATTTCATCCTCTACTACAACAAGGAGCTGTTCCAGAAGAAGGGCGTCGAGGTCCCGAAGACGCTCGACGAGATGGCGATCGCCGCCGAGAAGCTGACCGATCCGAAGGAAGGCATCTATGGCTTCGTCGGCCGCGGCCTGCGCAACGCCAACATGGCGATGTGGACCAATTTCTATCTGAACTATGGCGGAGAATTCCTCGATGCCAAGGGCAACATCCTGACCGACGGCCCCGAGGCGATCGAGGCCACCAAGCTCTATCAGCGCCTGCTGACCAAGTCGGCGCCTCCGGGCGTGGCCGGCTTCAACTGGATGGAGTCGATGGCTTCCTTCACGCAGGGTCGCTCGGCGATGTGGATCGACGCCGACGGCTGGGCGCCGCCGCTTGAAGATCCAAAGGCCTCGCGCGTGGTCGGCAAGGTCGGCTACACCATCGTGCCGGCCGGGCCGAAGGGCCAGTTCTCGTCCACCTACGGCGACGGCGTCGGCATCGCTGCGGCCAGCCCGAACAAGGAAGCCGCCTACCTGCTCTGCCAGTGGGTGGTCTCGAAGGGACAGGGTGCGCGTCTGCTGCAGGCCGGCGGCGGCGTGCCGTTCCGCAACTCGATCGTCGACGATCCCGAGGTCAAGAAGGGCGTGAAGACCAAGGAGTGGCTGCAGTCGGTGGTCGACTCCGCCAAGATCTCCAAGCTCGGTCTGCCCGTGATTATCCCTGTCGCCGAGTTCCGCGACATCGTCGGCGCGGCTTTGACCGCTACGCTGTCGGGCGCCGATCCCGCCACCGAGCTCAAGAAGGCGCACGAGCAGTTCCGCCCGATCCTGGAGCGCAGCGAAAAAGCGTGAGCACGGTCATACAAGCGACCTCGGCCGCGGCTGACAACGCCGCGCCGGAGCGTGAATGGCGTCCGCCGTCCTATTGGCCGTTCGTGATCCCGGCGCTCGTCGTGGTGCTGGCGGTGATCATCTTCCCGTGGGTGTTCACGATCTGGATGAGCATGCACGAATGGAAGGTGGGTTCGCCCACCACATTCGTCGGGCTCGCCAATTATTTGCGGCTGCCGACCGACCCGCGCTTCGTCGAAGCGGTCGGGCATACGTTGCTCTACACCGCGCTGTCGGTGGTGCTGCCGCTGATCTTCGGCACGCTGGCCGCGATCGTGTTTCACCAGAAGTTCGCCGCTCGCGGCTTCCTGCGCGGCATCTTCATCATGCCGATGATGGCAACCCCGGTGGCGATCGCGCTGGTCTGGACCATGATGTTCCACCCGCAGCTCGGCGTGCTCAACTATCTGCTCTCGCTGGTCGGGCTGCCGCCGCAGCTCTGGGTATTCAACCCGAACACGGTGATCCCGTCGCTGGTGCTGGTCGAGACCTGGCAGTGGACGCCTCTGGTCATGCTGATCGTGCTCGGCGGCCTCGCCGCGATCCCGACCGAACCATACGAAAGCGCGCAGATCGACGGTGCCAATTTCTGGCAGGTGTTCCGCTTCATCACCTTGCCCCTGATCATGCCGTTCCTGTTCATCGCGGGCATGATCCGCATGATCGATGCGGTGAAGAGTTTCGACATCATCTTCGCGATCACGCAAGGCGGACCGGGCTCGGCGTCGGAAACGATCAACGTCTATCTCTACAGCGTCGCCTTCGTCTATTACGACCTCGGCTACGGCTCGGCGATCGCGGTGGTGTTCTTCCTGTTGATCGTCGCGCTCGCGGCCCTCCTGCTCTATCTGCGCAAGCGCATGTTGTGGACGGCAGAGCTCGGAGGCGGCGCATGAATCTGCGTCAGCTGCTGGGACGGATCGGGCTGTGGCTGTCGGTGTTCGTCATCGTCTCGCCGGCGATCCTGTTCTTCCTCTGGATGGCCTCGCTGTCGCTGAAGTTCGAGATCGACAACGCCGCCTATCCGCCGGTGTTCATCCCGGAGAATTTCGCCTGGAAGAACTATGCCGACGTCTTCGCCTCCAATCGCTTCGTGACCTACTTCGTCAACAGCCTGATCGTGACCGGCTCTGCGACCGGGCTCGCGATGCTGGTCGGCGTGCCCGCGGGCTACGGCATCGCGCGGATGGCCGCGCACAAATCCGCGGTCGTGATCCTGATCGCGCGCATCACGCCGGGCCTCTCCTACCTGATCCCGCTGTTCCTGCTGTTCCAGTGGCTCGGCCTGCTCGGCACGCTGGTGCCGCAGGTCATCATCCATCTCGTGGTCACGGTGCCGATCGTGATCTGGATCATGATCGGCTATTTCGAGACCACGCCGCTGGAGCTCGAGGAAGCCGCGCTGATCGACGGCGCCACACGCTGGCAGGTGTTCCGCCACGTCGCGCTGCCGATCGCCAAGCCGGGGCTCGCGGTCGCCTTTATCCTCGCCGTGATCTTTTCCTGGAACAACTTCGTGTTCGGCATCGTGCTGGCCGGGCGCGAGACGCGCACGCTGCCGGTCGCGGTCTACAACATGATCTCCTTCGATCAGTTGAGCTGGGGCCCGCTCGCCGCCGCCGCGCTGATCGTAACCGCGCCGGTGCTGCTGCTCACCGTGCTGGCGCAGCGGCAGATCGTGGCCGGGCTCACCGCAGGCGCGGTGAAGGGCGGCTAGAGCAACATGAAGTTATGGGGCCGTCGCAGGGGGCGCTGCCAAAATATCGAAAACAACCCCATGCAAAGTAACCGGCCGCGGCCGGCGTTCGACCAGGCAACTTGACACGTCGGGCAACTCGGAGATATTCTTCTAATATTCCGAAATTGCGCAAGGATCCTCTAGGCAGCGAGCGCCTCCAGCACCGCGGCCGAATCCGTAACCCAACCGAAGATGCCGCCCTGGGCCTTGATCATCTTCAGGCCCATCTCGTGGAATTCCGGGAAGTAGGACGCGCAGCCGTCGGAGATCACGACGCAGCGATAGCCGCGATCATTGGCCTCGCGCACGGTGGTGTTGACGCAGACCTCGGTGGTGACGCCGCAGACCAGCAGGTTCTCGATGCCGTATTTCTGCAGGATGTCGCCGAGCTCGGTGGCATAGAACGCGCCCTTGCCGGGCTTGTCGATCACGACCTCGCTGTCGAGCGGATAGAGCTCAGGGATGATGTCGTGCCCCGCCTCGCCACGGATCAAAATTCTCCCCATCGGGCCGGGATCGCCGATCCGTAAGCGAGGCGCGCCGCGCTCGATCTTGGCAGGCGGTGCGTCGGACAGATCAGGCAGATGGCCCTCGCGCGTGTGGACCACAAGCAGCCCGACGGCGCGCGCGGCCTGCAGCACGGTGGCGATCGGCTTCACCGCACGCACGAGCTGGCCGACATCGTTGCCAAGCGTCTCGCCGAAGCCGCCCGGCTCCATGAAATCGCGCTGCATGTCGATGATCACGAGTGCGGTCCTGCTCCAGTCGAGCGTGATCGGCTCCGGCTCCGCGGCGATCGTACCGTTCAGGTTCGTCATGATGTTCGCCCCATCGAGCAATCAATCAGCACATTCGGCAAGCAAGTGACGTGCCATGATGCACTGTCCCGTCCATCGCACCAGTCGTCAAATCGACGGTTATCTCAGTCGCTTGGGCACCGTACTTGTGTTTGCTCGTCGCTGCGGCGCGCGCATCCGTCTGCGGTGACGACACCTTACATGCGCCAGATTCGCGCTGGCACGATCATTGCTCGATCGGAGGCCGACGGAACGGCGAGGACCGTTCGCGGCATGGCGCAGCGCGCCTCAGACATTCGGGAGGACAGGCATGAACGGACTTGGCGGTCTCAACAAATCACCCAACGGCGTCGTGATCGGACTGGTGCAGCTGCAACTCCCCGTGGTTGCGACCAGGGCCGATCTGGCGCGGCAGACCGAGCGTATCGTCTGGATGGTCGGCAAGGCGCGGCGCAATCTCTCCACCATGGATCTCGTCGTGTTTCCCGAATATTCGCTGCACGGCCTGTCGATGGATACCAATCCGGAGATCATGTGCCGGCTCGACGGGCCTGAAGTGGCGGCTTTCAAGCGGGCCTGCATCGAGAACAAGATATGGGGCTGCTTCTCCATCATGGAGTTCAACCCGCACGGCAACCCCTACAATTCGGGCCTGATCATCGACGATTGCGGGGAGATCAAGCTTTATTATCGCAAGTTTCATCCCTGGATTCCGGTCGAACCGTGGGAGCCGGGCAACATCGGCATCCCCGTGATCGAAGGACCGAAAGGCGCCAAGATCGCGCTGATCATCTGCCACGACGGCATGTTCCCCGAGATGGCCCGTGAATGCGCCTACAAGGGCGCGGAGATCATGATCCGCACCGCGGGCTATACCGCGCCCATCCGCGAGAGCTGGCGGTTCACCAATCAGGCCAACGCGTTCCAGAACCTGATGGTGACGGCCAACGTCTGCATGTGCGGCTCGGATGGTTCGTTCGACTCGATGGGCGAAGGCATGATCGTCAATTTCGACGGCAGCATCATCGCGCACGGGACCACCGGACGCGCGGACGAGATCATCACCGCCGAGGTGCGGCCCGATCTCGTGCGGGAGGCCCGGATCAACTGGGGCGTCGAGAACAACATCTACCAGCTGTGGCATCGCGGCTATGTCGCGGTAAAGGGCGGCGCGATGGACTGCCCCTATACCTTCATGCAGGACATGGTGTCAGGCCGCTTCCGGCTGCCCTGGGAAGATCAGGTCAAGGTCACAGACGGCACGTCCTGCGGTTTCCCTGCGCCGACACGGATGTTTGGCGGAACTGCGAAGGCAGCCGAATAACCGGCCGAGCTGGTGTCACTTGAAGAAATGCACCAGCCCGATGCTCAGGCCGAGCAGCAGCAGGAGCGACAGGGTGACGGCCGCCGTTACCCGGCCGCCGACGGTCGAGAGCACGCGCACGTCGACGCCGAGGCCGAGCGCCGCCATCGACACGACGGTGAGGATCGCCGCAGTCTTAGTCACCGGCGCGATCACGATGTCGGGCACGAGCTGGAACGAACGCAGCGCGGCGAGCACCAGGAAGCCGATGATGAACCAGGGCACCAGCTTGAAGGGACTGATGGACACGGCCTTGGCGGCCCCGGCCTCCTGCTTGCGGCGCCGCGCGACAAGTAGCGAGAGGCCGACCACGATCGGGCCCAGCATCAAGACCCGCACCAGCTTCACCAGCGTGCCGAGCTGGGTGCTGACGATGCCGGCCGGCACGGTCGCCGCCAGCACCTGCGGCACGGCATAGACCGTGAGCCCTGCGAGAATGCCGTATTGCGTGGCCGAGAGCTGCAGCAGGGGAATCAGCAGCGGCAGGCCGAGCACCATCAGTACGCCGAGAATGGCAGTGAACGAGATCGACGAAGCGATGTCGTCACCATCGGCTCCAATCACGGGAGCAACGGCCGCGATCGCGGAATTGCCGCAGATCGAGTTGCCGCAGGCGATCAGGACCGAGAGCTTGGCCTTGAGCCCGAGCAGCCGGCTGAGGCCATAGCTGATCGCCAGCATGATCACCACGGTCACGGCGATCGCGCCGATCAGGAGATAGCCGGATGCCACGATCGCCGCGAAGCTGATCGAGGCGCCGAGCAGCATCACCGCGACCTCGAGCAGCTGCTTGGCGCTGAAGGCGATGCCCGAGCGCCAGCGCTCCGACGGCTGCCAGGCGGTGCGCACCGCCATGCCCAAGAGGATCGCGACGACCAGCGCCTCGATATAGGGGTGGTCGAACACGCGCTCCTCGACGGCCTGGACGCCGAGCGAGATGACCGTGACCACTCCGCAGAGGAGGATACCTGGAATGAGAAGAAGGGCCCGCCTGAGCGGGCCCGGCTTTTGCCCCTGTTCGGTGGATGGTTCCGGCACGAAATCTCCTTTTCGGAGAAGATTTATGCGCAAACACAGTCACTTTGGCTAATATATTTTCGAACTGCCCCAATAGAGAGAAGTTATGTCCCTTAACCTGCATCTGCTCCGCCTGTTTGCGGCCGTGGCCAAGACCGGGAGCTTCTCCCGCGCCGCCGACCTGCTGCACATCAGCCAGCCGGCGATCTCTAAGGGCGTGCGCGATTTCGAGCTGCAGGTCGGCTGCCGGCTGCTCGACCGGACGCCCAAGGGGGTGCGACCGACCCGGGAAGGCGCCGCGCTGGCGCGGCATGCGGAGACGCTGTTCGCCGCCGAGCGGGCCGCGGAGGACGAGTTGCAGGCGTTGCGCAACCTCGACAGCGGCTCGCTGCGGATCGGTGCCAGCACGACGATCGCGACCTACATGATCCCGGAATATCTCGGCATCTTCCATCGCGCCTTTCCCGGCATCGACCTGCACGTGGTCAGCGCCAACACCAGCGATATCGCCGCGCTGATGCTGGGGCACGAGATCGAGATCGCCCTGGTCGAGGGGCCGGTGGAAGATGAGAACCTGACGAGCACAGCCTGGCGTACCGACGTGATGGGCCTCATTGCCGGTCCCGACCACCGCTTCGCGGCGGCGCCCGGGCCGATCGACCTCCGTCAGCTCAACGACGAGATCCTGATCGTGCGCGAGCCGGGCTCAGGCACGCGCGAGGTGGTCGCGCAGGCGCTGGCCGCCCACCGCGTCGAGCCGCAGCGGACGCTCGAGATCGGCAGCACCGAGGCGATCAAGCAGGCGGTCGCCGCGGGCGTCGGTGTCGCCATGGTTTCGATGGCGACGATCGACGATCAGGTCAGGCTTGGAAAGCTGAAGGTGATCCCGATCAAGGGCGTCCCGATCGAGCGCACGCTGTGGCAGCTCAAATCGCCCGGCCGGCTGGAGGTGCCGGCGGCGGTCGCGTTCGAAGGGATCATCCGGGAGACGAAAGCTGCTAAGACGTCGCGCGCGCGGGCGGCAAGAGCGTGATGAGATGAGGTTGAGCTGGATCGGCAGCGGAGGTTCACCTCTCCCTTGGGAGAGGTCGGCGCGTAGCGCCGGGTGAGGGGTTCCGGTCCCTCGTTAGAGCTGCGGCCCCTCACCCGATTTGCTTCGCAAATCGACCTCTCCCCATTGGGGAGAGGTGAAGCGAGTGCATGGCCGAAGCGTTTCGATCCAAGCTCATCTAAAGCGCGGCAAACAGACCCTGCGCCCAGGCCACGGCATGCTCGAAGTTGAAAACGCCGGGCTCGAAATAGACCGCACGCGCCAGCACGATGCCCACGACCAGTACCCAGAACAGGCTGGTGCCCGCGGTCTTCAGCCATGTCGACGCACGCCCGCGAGCAATCGAAGGATCGATTGCGGGGACCGGCTCGCCGAAAGGATCGAATGCGGATTGGCTCATTGTCGCGACCATCTGGAATGCCCTTAAGATGTCGCGACAACAGGCCCAGAAGCAAGGGTAGCGCAGTGCCTTTTGCGGCAGCTAGTTGGAAGGACGTTTTCCGGCACGGAGAGGCAAGAGCATTTCCTTCTCAGCGCTCCCGGACCTCAACTGTCGGTCCCGCGCTGCGGCGCCACCCGCGGCAGCGTGATCCGCACCCTTGTCCCCATCCCCGGGGCACTGTCGAGATCCAGTTCTCCGCCCAGCCGGTTCATGACGATGTTATGGACGATGTGCAGGCCGAGCCCGATGCGGCCATTGTCGCGGCGCGTGGTGAAGAACGGATCGAAGGCCTGCCGCCGCACGTCGTGGCCCATTCCGCAGCCATCATCGGCGAACAGGATTTCCACGTGGTCTGCGCCGGACGCACGCAACCGGATCGCGATGGTGCCGCCCTTGCCATCCGGAAACGCGTGCGCAACCGAATTGACGAACAGGTTGGTCAGCACCTGGCCGTAAGGGCCCGGATAGCTGTTCATTGCAAGATGAGGCGCGCAATCGACCTCGAGCGCCAGATTGTTCTTCGGCAACGCCGGACGCAGGTTCGAAAGAACCTGCTCAGTCACCTCGCTGAGATCGAACTCGCGCCGTTCGAAATAGTTTCGATCGACCGCCACCTGCTTGAACGATTGCACCAGATCGGCGGCGCGCTTGAGATTGCCGACAAGCAGCGACGATGCGCTTTCGACGACTTCGATGAAATCAGTCAGGCTGGACCGCTTCAACTTGCCGCGCGCCACCTCGGTAGCAAAGTCGGCGCATTTTTGCTCGAGCACCGAGGCGACGGTGAGGCTGGTGCCGACCGGGCTGTTGATCTCGTGCGCGACGCCGGCCACCAGCCGACCCAGCGCCGCGAGCTTTTCCGCCTCGATCAGCGACGCCTGGGTCTCCTGCAGATGATGCAATGCCCGCTCGGCCGCATCACGGGCGGCACGGATCTCGCGTTCGCTCCGCTTGCGCTCGGTGATCTCTTCGGCCGCAACGTTGACGCCGACGATGCTCCCGTTCGGCGCGCGCTGCGGGTGCCAATACGTGATCCAGCATCGCTCGTCATTGTGCCCCGGGCGCTGGCCGTAGACCTCAACGCCGGTCACGGGTTTCCCAGTCTCCATGATCGAACGAACGATGCCTTCGACCGCCGAGGCCAATGCGGGCACGCAATCGCGTACCGTACGTCCGAGATGACCCTCGACCGAAATGCCGCAGATCTCGGTGAGACGCTGGTTGATCTGGAGATAGCGGCAGTCGGGAGAAAGGTAGGCAAGACCGATCGGCGCCGTGTCATAGATCAACTGCAGCGCCGGTTGTTTTGGGAACTGAATGTCCTGAACGACGGACGACCTCATGTCCTATCCCCGGTTCAGGGAAGTCTAGCGGTTCACGGCGGGCCGCAATAGCCTCACGTTGGTTCCGGGGCCGAATCCGTCCGGATTTGGCACGAACTGCATATTGGCTCGACGAGGCCCGTGTAATCGTACCGCACCTTCGCGCCAAAACACAACCCATGGTTGGGTTGCGTGCGATGCGAACAGCGCGCCCCCACGTCGGCCGCGCGCCAGGCGCGTCAGGTTCAGCTATTGGCCGCGTCGTGCGGCTTGAAGTTCTCGATCAAGCGCAGCAGCACCCTCGCGCCGGTCTCGGCGTCGACGAGTTCGACATGCTCGGCCGGGTTATGGCTGATCCCGTCGCGGCAGCGCACGAAGATCATGCCGATATCGGCGATATCGACCATCGCCATGCCGTCATGTCCCGCCCCGCTCGGCAGTTCGAACACAGCGAAGCCCTCGGTCGCGACGGCGCCGGCGATCTGCGCCGTCAGCCACGCCGCGCAGGGCACGCTGCGGTTTTCGTGGGTGACATCGACGTGCAGCGTCAGCTCGCGGCGTTTCGCGATCACCTCGATCCGCTGCAAGATCTCAGTCACCGCATGCTTGCGATGCGCGTCGCTCTGCGAGCGGATGTCCATAGTGAAGGACACCTTGCCCGGGATCACGTTGGTCGCGCCGGGCATGGCGCTGATATGGCCGACGGTGCCGACGAGGCCGGCTTGATCGGCCTTGCAGAACTGCTCGATCGCAACGATGCATTCAGCTGCGCCGGCTAGCGCGTCGCGTCGGAGCGGCATCGGCACGGTGCCGGCGTGGCCGGCCACGCCGGTGAGATTGGCGACAAGCCGGGTCGCACCCGCGATCGCGGTGACGACGCCGACGGGCAGTTTCTTCTCCTCCAGCACAGGCCCTTGCTCGATATGAAGCTCGACATAACCGAGCAGGTCGCGGCGTGCGCGCGCTGCGTTACTGATATGATCGGGATCGAGCCCGAACTGGGTCAGGGCGTCGCGCAGCGATGTCCCGGCGCGATCTCGCGTGTCGAGCACGCCCGTGTCGAACGTGCCGGCCACCGCACGGCTGCCGAGCAAGGTCGAGGCGAAGCGCACCCCCTCCTCATCCGCGAAGCCCACGACCTCGATCGCGAATGGCAGCCGCTTGCCGCGTCGATTGAGATCCGTGACGCAGGCGATCGCGGTGATCACGCCGAGCGGCCCGTCCCATTTGCCGGCGTCGCGCACCGTATCGTAATGCGAGCCGAGCATGAGGCACGGCAAACCGGGCTGATCGCCTTCGTAGCGGCCGCAGACATTGCCGATCGCGTCGAGATGGGCACTCATGCCCGCCTCTCGCATCCACGACAGGATCAGATCGGCGGCCCTGCGGTGCTCATCCGTCAGGAAGATGCGCGCCAAGTGCTCGGGCGTCTCCGAGATCGCGGCAAGCGCATCTATCCGCGCCACGATCTCCTCGCCGAGCGATGACTGCTTGGTTCCGGCTGCCGTTTCCATCTCGCTCAGCTCTCCCGCGCGACCGTATCGATCCCATCGGCCGAACCGGCCTGCGCCTCCGACCGCCCCTCACTCGTAGCAGGCCCGGTTCAATTCACCAGTCAGCACGTCAGGCCTTTTGCGCAGTCCCGGCCAAGGCCTCGACCGCACTCACCAGGTTAGCGGGTGCTCAACGGGATTGCATACAATGTCGCTCGATAGCCTAAAATATATGCAAAGAGCGAATGCACGGCCCTCGGACGCCCTGCCCACGCAACACGTTCTCCTTCTTCTTCAATCGTTTACGTCGTTGTGACCGCGAAACGCGCTCTGGCACGAAGCTTGCGACATCCCCTCTGAGCTCCGCCGTCAGGGCGCGGCTGCGACAAGGACAGGCGGGCGGACCGCCGGAGGGAGCAGGCGATGGATTTTGGCAGGATTTCACGAAGGCATTTGTTGCAGGGAAGCGCGGCGCTGGCATTGAGCAGCACATTCGGCATTCGCGGCGCAGCCGCAGCCGAGACCACGGTCGGCTTCATCTATGTCGGGTCGCGCGACGACTACGGCTACAACCAGGCGCACGCGCAAGGCGCGGCAGCGGTGAAGAAGCTGCCCGGCATCAAGGTGGTCGAGGAAGAGAAGGTGCCGGAGACCGATGCGGTCGAGAAGACCATCGAGTCCATGATCAATCTCGACGGCGCCACGCTGCTGTTTCCGACCTCGTTCGGCTACTACAATCCGCACGTCGTCAAGATGGCGAGCAAGTTTCCGAAACTGCATTTCGAGCATTGCGGCGGCCTATGGACCGACAAGGACCCGAAGAACGCCGGCAGCTATTTCGGCTACATCGACGAGGCGCAATACATCTCCGGCATCGTCGCCGGTTACTCGACCAAGAGCGGCAAGCTCGGCTTCGTGGCGGCGAAACCGATCCCGCAGGTGCTGCGCAACATCAACGCCTTCACGCTCGGCGCCAAGCTCGCCAACCCGAAGGCCACCACGCAGGTGATCTTCACCGGCGACTGGTCGATGCCGGTCAAGGAAGCCGAGGCCACCAACAGCCTGATCGACCAGGGCATCGACGTACTGACCTGCCACGTCGACGGTCCGAAGACGATGGTCGAGAACGCCGCGCGCCGCGGCGCGATGGTCTGCGGCTATCACGTCAACCAGTCGCCGCTGGCGCCGAAGGCCTATCTCACCGGTGCCGAGTGGAATTGGGAGGCGCTCTATCCGAAGTTCGTCAAGATGATCACCGCCGGTGAAGCGATCCCGAACTTCTATCGCGGCGGCCTGAAGGAAGAGATCGTCAAGGTCTCGCCCTATGGCGAGATGGTCTCGGCGGAAGCGCGCAAGCATGCCGACGAGGTCAAGGCCAAGTTCATGGCCGACGGCTATACCATCTTCAAGGGCCCGATCGTCGACAACAAGGGCAAGACCGTGATCGCCGGTGGCACCGACCGCGGCCAGCAGGATCCCGAACTCGAGAGGATGGACTATCTCGTCGACGGCGTGATCGGAGCGACCGCGTGACGACTGATGCGGTGGAATCGGTCGATGCGGCCGGAGTTGTTCCGGCCGCCGATGTCGGATTCCTCCAGCGCTACGGCGCGACCATCGAATACATCCTGATCCCGGGCGCGGCGCTGGTCGGCGCGCTCGCGGTGTTCGGCGCCTTCATCGCGATTTACGGCAAGAACCCGCTCGATCTCTATTTCTACATGTACTACGGCGCATTCGGCACCTGGTTCTCCTGGCAGAACACGCTGACCCGCGCCGCACCATTGATCCTGACCGCGCTGTGCACGGCGCTGCCCGCGCAGCTCGGCATGGTAATCATCGGTGGCGAAGGCGCGCTGCTGATCGGTGCGCTCACGGCAACATCGGCCGCGCTGGCGCTGCAGGGCGCGGCACCGATCGTCGTGCAGGTCGCGATGGTGATCGCGGGCGTGATCGGCGGTGGCCTCTGGATCACGCTGTCGGGCGCCTTGCGGCAATATCGCGGGGTCAACGAGACGATCTCGAGCCTGCTGCTGGTCTACATCGCGCTTGCGATCCTCAACCATCTGGTCGAGGGGCCGATGCGCGACCCCGCGAGCCTCAACAAGCCGTCGACCCGCGAGATCGGCGCCGCCAACATGATCGGCAGCATTCCCGGCACCGAGGTGCATTGGGGTTTGGTGTTCGGGCTCGTCGCCGCTGTTGCCGCCTACGTGCTGATCTATCACACCACCTTCGGCTTCGCCGCGCGCGTTGCCGGCGGCAATATCCGCGCCGCCAAGATCGTGGGCCTCAGTGTCAGCAAGCTGATCCTGACGGTCTGCTTCCTCGCCGGCGGCTGCGCCGGGCTTGCCGGCATGATCGAGGTTGCCGCCGTGCAGGGCCGCACCAACGCCAATCTCGCCGCCGGCTACGGCTTCACCGGCATCCTCGTCGCGTTCCTCGCACGCCAGAATCCGCTTGCGATCATTCCGGTGGCGATCCTGCTCGGCGGCATCAGTGCGTCCGGCGGTCTGTTGCAGCGGCGGCTTGGCCTGCCCGACGCCTCGGTGCTGGTGCTGCAAGGCATCATCTTCGTGTTCGTGCTCGCGAGCGACGCCCTCTACGGGCGCATCGGCTTCCTGAAGGGGAAATCCTGACATGGCGGATGCCTCGATCGGACTCTGGACCGTTCCGCTCGCCGTGTTCGGTGGCGCCATCCGCGTCTCGACGCCGTTTTTGTTCGTCAGCCTTGGCGAATGCATCACCGAGCGGAGCGGCCGGATCAATCTCGGCCTCGAGGGGACGCTGGTGATGGGCGCGATGAGCGCATATGGCATCTCCTATCTCTCGGGCTCGCCGTGGCTCGGCGTGCTCGCCGCCGGCGTCACCGGCGCAATGTTCGGCGCGCTGCACGCGGGCATATGCTCGCTGCCGCGGGTCAACGACATCGCGGTCGGCATCGCGCTGATGCTGCTCGGCACCGGCCTTGCGTTCTTCCTCGGCAAGCCGTTGATCGAACCCACCGCCGCCCGGCTGCCGGCGATCGACTTCGGCTGGTGGAGCGACGTGCCGCAGCTGCGCGCGGCGCTGCGCATCAACGTGCTGTTCCTGATCGGCGTCGCGATCGCGCCACTGCTCTATTGGGCCTTCAGGACCACGCGCTGGGGCCTGTTGATCCGCACCGCCGGCGAAAGCGCGGACGCGGCGCGCGCGATGGGCCATTCGGTGCTCCTGATCCGGCTGCGCGCCACCATGGTCGGCGGCTTCCTCGCCGGTATCGGCGGCTCGTTCCTGTCACTGTTCTATCCCGGCAGCTGGAACGAGGGTCTTTCGTCGGGACAGGGCATCACCGCGGTCGCGCTCGTCATCTTCGCGCGCTGGGACCCGATGCTGTGCCTGTGGACCTCGCTCGCCTTCGGCGGCGCCGCAGCGCTCGGGCCGGCGCTGCAATCGGTCGGCATCACCTCCGGCTATCACCTTTTCAACGCCGCGCCCTACATCCTGACGCTGGCGATCATGATCATCACCTGCTCGCCGAAACGCACGGTGACCGGCGCGCCGGCCGAATTGTCCATCACCCGATAGCCGAGACCGTCCCATGCCCGAGCGCTACGTGAAGTCCGAGCCCTACGCCTGGCCATACAATGGCGACCTGCGTCCGCAGAACACCGCGCTCATCATCATCGACATGCAGACCGATTTCTGCGGCGTCGGGGGCTATGTCGACAAGATGGGCTACGATCTGTCGCTGACCCGCGCCCCGATCGAGCCGATCAAGAAGCTGCTCGCTGTGATGCGCGCGCAGGGCTTTCACATCATCCATACCCGCGAAGGCCACCGGCCCGACCTCACCGACCTGCCCGCCAACAAGCGCTGGCGCTCGCGGCAGATCGGCGCGGGCATCGGCGATCCCGGCCCGTGCGGCCGCATCCTGGTCCGCGGCGAGCCCGGCTGGGAGATCATCCCCGATCTGGCGCCGCTGCCGGGCGAGCCTGTTATCGACAAGCCGGGCAAGGGCTCGTTCTGCGCCACCGACCTCGAATTGATGCTGCGGCTGCGCGGCATCGAGAACATCGTGCTGACCGGCATCACCACCGACGTCTGCGTCCACACCACGATGCGCGAGGCCAACGACCGCGGCTTCGAATGCGTGCTGATCGAGGATTGCTGCGGCGCGACCGACAAGAGCAATCACGATCACGCGCTGAAGATGATCAAGATGCAGGGCGGCGTGTTCGGCGCGGTGGCGAAATCCGCCGATCTGATCGGGACGCTGTCGTGATCATCGGCGAGCCGCCTGCCCCCTCCGGCGCGTTCGGCGTCAACGCCATCGCCATGACGATGCGGTTCAGCGATTTCCTCGCGCTCGACAATGTCGAATTGAAGGTGCGGCCCGGCTCGTTCCACGCGCTGCTCGGCGAGAACGGCGCGGGCAAGAGCACGCTCGTGAAATGCATCATGGGCTATTACCGCGCGACCGAAGGCGACATCATCGTCGGCGGGCGCCAGCAGAGCATCGCCAACCCGAAGGATGCCCACGCGCTCGGCCTCGGCATGGTCTATCAGCACTTCACGCTGGTGCCGGCGATGACGGTCGCCGAGAACCTGGTGCTGGCGCGCGACGACGTCCCGATCGTGGTCGACTGGCGCAAGGAAAAGAAGGCGCTGGAAGCGTTCCTCTCACGGATGCCCTTCAAGGTACCGCTCGACGCCAAGGTCTCCGATATCTCCGCGGGCGAGCGCCAGAAATGCGAGATCCTCAAGCAGCTCTATCTGAAGCGCCGCTTCCTGATCCTGGACGAACCGACCTCGGTGCTGACGCCGGGCGAGGCCGACGAGGTGCTCGGCATGCTGCGTGCGATGGTGGTCGCGGGTGAATTGACCATCCTGATGATCACACACAAGTTCCGCGAGGTGATGGCCTTTGCCGACGAGGTGACGATCCTGCGCCGCGGCAAGCTGGCCGGTGCCGGCAAGGTCGCCGACCTCACGCCCGACGAGATGGCGCGCACCATGATCGGCGCCGAGCAACTGACCGTGCAGCCGCCGCGCACCGGAGAAGCCGGAGCCGCCCGGCTCGAGCTCGACAAGCTCACCGCGCTTGATGATGCGGGCGCCATTGCCGTGCACGGCGTATCGCTGACGGTGAAGAGCGGCGAGATCGTCGGCATCGCCGGCGTATCCGGCAACGGTCAGCGTCAGCTCGTCGAGGTGCTGGCCGGCCAGCGCGAGGCCGAGAGCGGCGCGATCCGGGTGCAGGGCGAGACCTATGCGGCGACCCGCGAGGAGATGCGCCGCCACCGGATGTCGCTGCTGCCGGAGGAGCCGCTGAAGAACGCCTGCGTCGGCGGCATGAGCGTCGCCGACAACATCGCGTTTCGCGAGTTCGACCGCGCGCCGTTTGCGCGTGGCGGCTGGTGGCTGAACCGCGCGGCGTTCCGGAAAGGCGCCGAGCGCAAGATCGGACGCTACAAGATCAAGACCCGCACGCCGGAGACGCCGATCGCGGCGCTGTCAGGTGGTAACGTGCAGCGCGCGGTGCTGGCGCGCGAGCTCGGTGGCGACGTCGAGGTGCTGATCGCCGCCAATCCCTGCTTCGGGCTCGACTTTGCCGCGGTGGCGCAGATCCATGCCGAGATCATGGCCGCGCGCAACCGCGGTGCGGCGGTACTCTTGGTCAGCGAGGACCTCGACGAACTGCTGGAGCTGTCGGATCGGCTGGTCGTGATGTTCCACGGCGCGTTCGTCCACGAGGCCCGCGCCAGCGAAGCCGACCTCACCGAGATCGGCCGGCACATGGCGGGGCACTGAGGCAAGTCGCTGACTAATTGCGTGACGGCGCCGCCGCACGCCCCCGTGCTGGCGCACCGCGCAGGAACGCCCTGCCGAAATCATCAACGGCAGGCGCCAGGATCGCCCGATCGCGCGGCAGAGCCTGCGGCATCTCGTCCCGAATGAACGCAAGCAGCTTCTCGCGAATCTCGCAACGCAGATCCCAGGATTGCGGCGCATTGCGCGCGCTGACCAACGCACGCAGCTCGATGGTGCGCGGATGGGTGTCGATCACCTGCAAATTGACGACCGCACCATCCCAAAGCCTTGAGTCCTTCGCCACCTGCTCCAGCTTTTTCCGGATCGCCGGCACGTCGGCGCTATAGTCGACATGCAGCGCGATCGCGCCAATCAGCGACTGCGCGTCGCGCGTCCAGTTCTGGAACGGACGTTCGATGAAGTAGGACAAGGGCACCACCATGCGTCGCCAGTCCCACAAGCGGATCACGACATAGGTCGAGGCGATGTCCTCGACCCAGCCCCATTCATTCTCGATGATCACGGCATCCTCGATCCGGATCGGCTGCGTGATGGCGATCTGCAGGCCGGCGATCAGGTTGCTGAGCAAGGGCCTCGCCGCAAGACCGACGATCAAGCCGGCCGCGCCGGCAGACGCGAACAGGCTGACGCCATATTGCCTGACCGAGTCGAACGTCATCAGCGCGGTGGAGACCGCGATGATGATGATCAAGGTATCCGTAACCCGCTTGAAGACGCGAACCTGGGTCACGTGCTTGCGTGCCAGGAAATTCTCCGCGACATCGAGCCGGAATTTATCCAGATATCTCACCGAGGCCATGTCGACGGCGCGGATCGATATCCACCCGACCAAGGCGATGACAGAGACGCCGAAGAAATGACCGAGCGCCTGGCGCAGCAAATCGTCGAGCGGCGCCAGCGGTAGCACCAGCGCGACGGCGGCAAGACACAGCGCCAGCCGCGTCGGACCGGATGTCCGGTCAAGCAGCATCGGAGCGACGGAGTTCTTCGGTCCAACCATGCGGTGGACGATGCGCTGGGCGATGGAATGAACGACGAGGGCCACGGCAACGGCAGCCGTGATCAGAGCGAGACCGAACACCCAATCTGGAACCCAACGAAACGTGTGTTCCAACCTGGTCAGGATGTCCCGGACATCTTGCATGAACCCGCCTGCTCCCGCATTGCAGGCAACTAACGCGCGGAATCCGGGATCGCTTCTGATATCAGTGCAACGCAGCAATCCATGCGGTGCAACTCGGGTGCACGGGATTCTGCGCCAAAACGACGGCGCGGAACCTGGCTAGCCGATTTCGAACGCCTGTCCGGCGAGATGCTTCAGATTGGCGTGCCAATGCTCGGCGATCGCAAGCCTCGTCGGCACCCAGACCCGCTCGTGCTTCTGGACGTAGTCGAGGAAGCGCATCAGCGCGGCGGCGCGGCCGGGACGGCCGACCACCCGGCAATGCAGGCCGATCGACATCATCGCAGGTCGGGTCGCGCCCTCGGCATAGAGCACGTCGAAACTGTCTTTCAGGTAGGTGTAGAATCCGTCGCCGCCGCCGAAGCCTTGCGCATTGACGAAGCGCATGTCGTTGGCATCGAGCGTGTAGGGGATCACCAGATGCGGCTCGGTGCCGGCGGCCTTGATCCAGTACGGCAGATCGTCGGCGTAGGAATCGCAGAGATAGCGCAGGCCGCCCGTCTCCATCAGCAGCCGGAGCGTATTGATCGAGGAGCGGCCGGTGTACCAGCCGAGCGGGCGCGCGCCGGTTGCTTCGGTGTGGACGGCAATGGCGCGATTGATCTCCTCGCGCTCCTCGGCTTCCGACATGTCCTTGTGCTCGACCCAGCGCAGGCTGTGGCTGGCAATATCCCAGCCTGCCTCCTGCATCGCGGCGACAACGTCCGGATTGCGCTTGAGCGCCATTGCGACGCCGAACACGGTGGTCGGCATCTTGCGCTCGGTGAACATCCGCCACAGCCGCCAGAAGCCGGCGCGTGAGCCATATTCGAACATCGACTCGATGTTGGCATGGCGCTGACCGACCCAGGGGTGGGCGCCCAGCACGTCCGAGAGGAACGCCTCCGAAGCGGAATCGCCGTGCAGGATGTTGTTCTCGCCGCCCTCCTCGAAATTGACCACGAACTGGACCGCAATCCGCGCGTCATCCGGCCAATTCGGATCGGGTGGATTGCGGCCGTAGCCGCGGAGATCGCGCGGATAACGGGGCTCGCTCACATCAGACTTCCTCGAAGCGGATCTTCTGCGCGCCCTTCCACAGCACCGTCTTGCCGAAGATGGTGAGGTTCTCAAGCCCCGAGGTCAGGGTGATGAAGTGGTTGCCGGCGAGCTGGCCCATCTTGCTGGCGAAATGCACGCCGCCATAGGCAAGCAGGATCTCGGTCTCGCTGATGCCGCCGGGATAGAGGATGATCTGGCCCGGCGCCGGGTAGCTGGTGTGGTTCTCGTAGGACACGCCGAAATCGAGATCGCCGAGCGGCATCCAGACGCCCTCGCCGCTCCAGCGCACATGGATCGCCTGGCTCTCGAACGGCATCGCCTTACGGAAGGCGGCGACCGTTTTCGGTGCAAGCTGCTCCTCGAAACGGGCGTCAAAGGTGAACTCGCCGGCGCGGACAATCAGTTTGCTCATCGATCTCTCGTGGGTGGCTTTTGGAAGGAGTGACACCGCCAGCATTGCCGCCGGCCCGCGCCGGAAGCAAGGCCGATTCCGGCCGCAAAAACCGGTTTTTCGACGCGGGACACGCCGGCAACGCAGATTTGAGCAGGGTCGCATTGCATCCCGCGACGCCGTTTGCGAACCTGACAGGGACACACGAGGGAGGTGCCCCGATGGCAACGGACAGCCTGCACGGACATGTGGCGCTCGTAACCGGAGGGTCGCGCGGGATCGGCGCGGCCATTGTCAGGATGCTGGCGGAAGCCGGCACCGCGGTCGCGATCAACTATCGCGAGCGAGCCGCCGAAGCAGAGACGCTGGCGAAAGGCATCACCGCTGCGGGCGGCCGGGCGGTCGCAATCGCCGCCGACGTCTCGGAAGCCGCCGCGGTCGCCGACATGGTGGAGCGCGCGACATCGGGACTCGGCCCGATCGACATCCTCGTCAACAATGCCGGGATCGCGATCGTCAAGGGCGTCGACGATCTCACGGAAGAGGACTTCGACCGCACCATCACGGTCAATCTCAAATCGGTCTTCCTGTGCACGCAGGCCGTGCTGCCGATGATGCGAACCAAGCAGTGGGGCCGCATCGTCAACATCTCCTCTGGCGCCGCGCGCGGTGGAGGTTCGATCGGGCCGCACTACAACGCGTCCAAGGCCGGCATCGAAGGCTTGACCCGCGGCTATGCCGCACGGCTCGTCAAGGAAGGCATCACCGTGAACGCCGTTGCGCCGTCGTTGATCGAGACCGACATGATGAGAGGGCAGACCGGGCTGGTTAGCCGCATCCCCATAGGACGTTTCGGCACGTCCGAGGAAGTCGCTCAAGCCGTGATGCTGCTGGTCAACAATCCCTACATGACCGGCCAGACCATCGCGATGAGCGGCGGCATGGCGTTCAACTAAGACGTATTACGTCATAGACGTACCCTCATCCTGAGGAGACCGCGAAGCGGGCGTCTCGAAGGATGTAGGCCACAGATGGGGCCTCATGGTTCGAGACGCGCGTTCCGCGCTCCTCACCATGAGGGTTACGAGGTGTGTGACGCAGCAGGACTAGCGTACGTCTCCTTGCCGTCTTGACCATACCGCCGGTTTGCCCTACGCGTTGCGGCATGAAGCATTCGATCCTCATCGCCAATTTCTGGTGGCGCGCCTTCTGACAAGGCGGGCCGAACGCGTTCATGCATTTTCGGGGCCGCCGCATCGGGCGGCCTTTTCATGTCATCCAGCTCGCAATGCGGCGTCCCCATTCCAACCGAATGGAGATACGATGACCAAACCGATCATTCTCACCGGTGACCGCACCACCGGGCCGCTTCATCTGGGCCACTATGTCGGCTCGCTGAAAAGCCGTCTCGCGTTTCAGGACACGCACCGGCAGTTCCTGCTGCTCGCGGATATGCAGGCCCTCACCGACAATGCCCACGACGTCGGCAAGGTCCGCGACAATGTCATCGAGGTCGCACTGGACTATCTTGCCGTCGGCATCGATCCGGAACGAACGTCGATCTGCCTGCAATCGCAGCTTCCCGCGCTTGCGGAGCTGTCGATGCTCTATCTCAACCTCGTCACGGTCGCTCGGCTCGAGCGCAACCCCACCATCAAGGATGAAATCCGCGCGCGCGGTTTCGGACGCGACATCCCGGCCGGCTTCCTTTGCCATCCCGCATCGCAGGCTGCTGATATCACCGCCTTCCGCGCAACGGTCGTGCCGGTCGGCGAGGACCAGGCTCCCCTGATCGAGCAGACCAACGAGATCGTTCGCCGCGTCAATGCGCTGGCCGGACGCGAGCTGTTGCAGGAGGCGCAGGCGATCATCCCGCGTGCGGGGCGGCTGCCGGGCGTCGATGGACGCTCGAAGATGAGCAAGTCCGCCGGCAACGCCATTCCGCTCTCGGCCTCGCCCGATGACATTTCCGCTGCCGTGCGCGCGATGTTCACCGATCCCGACCATCTGCGTGTCAGCGACCCCGGCAAGGTCGAAGGCAATGTCGTCTTCACCTATCTCGACGCGTTTGACGACGATCGCAATGCGGTCGAGGATTTGAAGGCGCGCTATCGGCGCGGCGGTCTCGGCGATTCAAGCGTCAAGCGGCGCCTGGAGAACATTCTCCAGGAGTTGATCGCGCCGATCCGGGCACGGCGCACCGAGCTGGCCACCGATCGCGACCTCGTTGTCGATATCATCAGACGCGGAACCCTGAAGGCACGGGACACCACGGAACGCACCAAATGCTACGTCATGGAAGGGCTCGGCTTGTTCCAGCTGTGACGCTGCAAGGCTGTCATCAAACCGTGCGGGAACCGTGCTTGCCTGCGATCGTTGACTGTCAGGCGAAACCGCATCTGGAGCTTTGCCGTGATCGATCCGAAAGCGCTTCTTGAACGAGCCTCGCAGCTCGCAGACCAGGCCAAGGGCGAGAAGGACCAGGGCATCCGCAAACGGCTGCTGCGCATGGCTGACCATTACCGGGATCTAGCCGCGCATGAAGCATGGGCACGTGAGAATCCGCCATCAGTCAGCGGGATCACGAGCGTGCTCGATCCACGCGCGCATTGAGCCGTAGCGACGCGCCGCTTTTCACGACGAGAGCCCTGCGAGCGCTATCGCGGCGACAAAGACACCAAGCGGCACCAGGTGCGAAAAATCGCGGTGACGTAGAACGGTCAGAACCGCAACCGCTATGATGGCCGCCCCAAGCGTCAGGCCGGCAATCCGACTGACGGGAAGCGCAATCAGAACGGCGCTCACCATTTCCAGTCCGCCGGTCACGCGGCCCCACCAGCGCGGATAACCCCACCGAACGAAATCGCTTTGCGTCGCGGGCGTGCCGATCGCGTTTATGAGGCCTGCGCCGAAGAAGCCGGCAACCAGCAGCCAGACCGAAAGAGCATGGACCATCTCAGCGCCCCCCAATCATCATGGGAACGGCCGTCAAGACCATGATCACCGCCGTAAGGCCGTGCATGGCGAAGGCGCTTCTGGTGGAGCCTTTCGCCGCAAGAATGAGCAGCATGTCGCCGACGGGGATGATGGCTTCTACAAGCAGGATGATGCCGATCCCCAGAGGAATGCCCCAGGCCATGAACGCCAACACCGCCAATCCCGATGCAATGTCGCGCACCCCCTTGAGGCGAAGCCACCAAGCGATGTTGACGCCATCTTCGGGAAGCGGCAGGCCGAAGCTGCGTGTCGCGGTCAGCGGGCTCGCAACATACAGGGTGCCGATCGCGATGATCGCGAGGGCCAGGAGCAGTGCCAGTCCGAGCGTAAGCCAATGCATCGCCGTGTCCCGTTAGTTAAACAAGATAATCTAGCGCCGCTAGATCATTGTATAGCATTGCTAGATTGTCAAGCATCGGTATGCTATTGAGATATTTGGGCCTTCCAGATCCGGGAGATCGAAGATTGGGAACCGCCGAGCGGAAAGGAAGGCAACGTGCCGAGCGCGAGCATCGCATTGTCGCGGCAGCGCGCGTGATCGCAGAGCGCGAAGGATGGGATGCCGTTACAATCCGCCGTCTGGCCGACGAGATCGAATATAGCCAGCCCGTCCTCTACTCACATTTCGAGAATCGGGATGCGATTGTTGCGGCAGTTGCAGTCGAGGGTTTTCAGGAACTCACAACAGCTCTTCGCGAAGCGGCAAGTGGATCGACCGGACGAAACGCCCTCAAGAATGTCGCCGTGGCCTATCTCACCTTTGCGCTCAGTCGCCCTGCGCTCTACGAGGCCATGTTCATACTCCCGACCAGCCTGCGGTTCGCCTCGGCCGAGACCAGGCCTGAACTACACGCTGGTTTCGAAGCCATTGCTGCAGCGGTCAAGCCGTTCTGTGCCGATGTCGAGGCCGCGACCGAGACTTTTTGGGCGGCCCTTCATGGGCTCGCTGCACTCGAACGGTCAGGCCGGATCAGGCCCAGCGCGCGTGACGAACGCATCGCACTTGTTGTTCGGGCGCTCGTCGTTTCCCGAAGCACGCCGAACCGTCGCTCGTCCTGATAAGCGGCCTTCGGCCTCCGTGGATAAAGCCAAGGCTCAACTGACGCGGATGCGATAGCTCAGCGACTGCCGCGCGCCCGGCGCGATGTGCATCAAGCCGGGCTTGTCGGCAAATTCGCCGTCGAACTCCACCGGACTTGCAAATCCGTGCCACGGCTCGATGCAGAGGAACGGCGCACCGCCCGGCTTCGACCAGACGCCGAGCTCACGAAAACCGCTCCAGGACAGTTCGATCGCCGGACCTTGGCCCGCGGCGAAGCGAACGGATGTGCTCGCGACCTGATCGAGGATCATGGCGTCGTCATCGAACAGCTGCTCCGACAGTGCAAGCGTCCTGCCTGCGACCGGGCTGGGCTCTGTTTGCGGCCGCATCAACCCGCCCTTCAGCCGCCGGATCGGCGCCGGCTCATCCTGTTCGAAGGTCAGCGCATAAGCATCCTTCGGCAATCCCGGCAGCAGCGGCCAGTTGAAGGCGGGATGACCGCCGAGCGAGGCCGGCAACGTTACCTCGCCGGTGTTGATGACGTCGAAGCCGACCGTGAGATCGGCGCGGTCGACCGTGTAGGTGACCTCGAGCCTGAAGGCGAAGGGATAGCGCGCGCGGGTCTCGGCGTCGTCGGTGAGCGAGAGCTTGCAGGATCGCGGCCCCTGCTCCACCCACGCGAAGCGCCGGTCACGCGCAAAGCCGTGCTGCGTCATCGGATAGGACTTGCCGTCGTGACGCAGCGTATCGTTCTTCAGCCGGCCGACGATCGGGAACAGCACGGGCGCATGCCGTGGCCATTGCGGGCCGGCCTGCCATAACAGCTCGGCGCCTTCGATATTCTGGAGCGACGACAGTTCCGCGCCCTGCGCCAGAATGGTCGCGGCGATCCCCTCGCCACGCAGCGTGTGACTGTCGCTCATGCCTCGCCTCGCCGGACTGCAGTGTGCTGCGAAACGAGATGTTCGATCATGGCGGCGGCGTCAACCCCGATGACGCTCGCCGACACGGTTTTGATGATCAGGCCTATCCCGTGATCCTGGAGAAATCCGGCGGGCGGCGCTCGGCAAAGGCAGCGAAGGCCTCGCGCGCTTCGGCGCTCATCAACCGCTCCTGGAAGATCTCGCTCTCGCGCGCCATCTGCGCAGATATCGCAGCGGTGTCGCGCATCAGGGCCTTGGTGTGCACGAGCGAGCCGAGCGGCCGCTTGGCGAGCGCTTCGGCCGCTGCCCGCGCCCTGGCGCGGAGATCGTCGAGCGGGACGACTGCGTTGGCCAGGCCGATAGAGACCGCAGCCTCCGCCTCGACGGGCTCGCCGAGCGCGAACATCGCGTAGGCGCGCGCATAGCCGATGCGCTGCGGCAGGAGATGGGTCGAGGCTGCCTCGGGAACCAGCGCGAGGTTGACGAATGGCGTGATCAGCCTGGCGTTCGGCGCGAGGTAGACGAGGTCGCAATGCAACAGCATGGTGGTGCCGATGCCGACCGCATTGCCCTGCACGGCGGCAACCAGCGGCCGCCTCGCAGCCGCGAGGCTTGCGAGAAAGCGCGACACGTGGCGCTCGACGCGCGCGCCTTGCGAGACCGCAGCGAAATCAGCGAGATCGTTGCCGGCGGTGAAGCTGTCGCCGTCGCCCTGCAGCAGCACGACGCGGATCGCGGAATCGCTTTCCGCACGCTCCAGCGCATCGGCCATCGCGCCATACATCGCATTCGTAATCGCATTCTTCTTGTCCGGACGCGCCATCGTCACGGTAAGGACGCCTGCGTCCAGGGCTACGTCGACCAGTTCACTCATGTCTCACTCCTGTTGCCTCTAGAGTCTTGTCTTGACGCGTTTTCTTCACGCGAACCGGTGCCGACTTCGCTCGAAAACGCTCTAGGCGTCTTTGTCTTTCGGGAATTTCTCTTGCAGGCTGGTCAGCCAGCGCGACACCACGTCGATCTCGGCTTCCGAAAATCCGTCCATCAGGCGGTTGTTGATCACCCTGGTCCGCGTCGCGGCACGCTTGCCGAGCTCCTGTCCCGCCGCGGTCAGATAGAGCCGCTGGCTGCGGCCATCCTCACCGTCGCGCCGGCGCTTCACGAGGCCCGCACGTTCCATCCGATCGGCAAGCCCGGTCATCGCCGACGGCACGATGTCGACCGCCTGCGAGACGTCGCCGATCAGCGCGCCGCCATTGCGCCCGAGATAGAACAGCACACCCGCCTGGGCCGACGTCAGATCGTGCGCGGCCGTCTCCTGCTCGATGGCGCGCTGCAGCCGTCGATAGGCCACGGTCAAAAGAAAGATCAGCCGGTGCTCTGCTCTCATGCTGATCCGTATATATTTCGCACACGAAATACTCAACTATTTCGCGCACGAAATATCCAGCCTCACGGAATCGTGCGTGCAAAAATCGGCGGACCGTCGCCGAACGACGGGCATGCGCTCGCGCAGCAAGGCCGCCTGCGCAACGACCTCCCGTCGCAGTTGTGCGCACGCCACATTTTTTCGCTATGCAGCATGGTTGAAGCGGGGCTTTTCAGAAAACCCTTGATCGAAATCGATCAACCCGGAAAGCTTCGGGTTCAGGATGCCGCCGGTAGCGTTTCGCGGCTCCGACTGCGGCGCGAGAGAATTCATGACGTCATCGGCAAGTCCGGCCAAAGGGCGCGTTGCCCATCCGAAGCGTCCGCGTCACCTCAGCCAGGCCATGCGTTGTGAGACCGCGTTTCGCCTGATCCTGTCCGAATGTCTCGAGGAAGTCGCCACCAATCACGAGGCCGTCCGTGCCGGCGATACCACCGCGCTGCATCGCACCCGGATCGCGTTGACGCGGCTGAAGACCGCGATCAGGTTTTACGGACGGATGGTGGGGGACACCGAATGGGCACGACTGAAATCCGAGCTGAAATGGCTGAGCGGGTATCTCGGCGCAACCCGCGATCTCGACGTCGCGATCGAGAACAGCAAGGGGCTGCCCGAGGAGCGCATGTTCAGGGCTGCACGCGTCGAGGCGTTCGAGCAGCTCACCGACGCGCTCCAAAGCCAACGCTATCAACAATGGTTCGAGGGCATGTGGGACTGGGTCGGCAGCGGTCCGTGGACCACGAGACAGGATCGCAGCGCCGCGAAACGGCGGGCGGTGCCGGTCTCGGTCTTCCACGCCCGCCAGCTGACGCAATGGCACAAGAAGCTCACCCGCAAGAGCCGCGGCCTGCAGGGCATGGGCAAAAACAAGCGGCATCGGGTGCGGCTGGCCAGCAAGCGGCTGCGCTACGCCATCGAATTCTCGGAAGGCGGATTGCCCGCGGACGACTTCGCACCGTGGCGGGATATCCTGAAGCAATTGCGCAAGGGGCAGCAAGTCCTCGGCGAACTGAACGACGCGGAGGTGCGCCGCACACTCGTCGAAAGTGTCGATACATTGGAGCGGCGAAGCGAAACAGCCGCACACAAGAAACTGGACGAACGGAAGAAGAAGGGCCGGCTCTTGCGCCGGGCTGCGGCGATCTATCGAAAAATCTCCAGCTGAGCGCGTCCGCGCGACGCCATCGGCCCGCCACAGGTAAACGGCTGTCGCTGTTCAGGCGGTGATGTCTGAGATATCATTTATTGCACTTGTAACATCACTACTTGGTGTGTATGAATGACATTCGAATCGACCCTCTCAATCGACGGCCAGACCGATGATCACTGCGGCGCAGCTGCGAGCTGCGAGAGCCCTGCTTGGCATCGACCAACGGCAACTTGCCGAACTATCCGGGCTTTCGGTGCCGACCATACAGCGCATGGAGGCGAGCGAGGGCACCATCCGGGGCAACGTCGACTCGCTCGTTAAACTGATCGACGCACTCGGCGCCGCCGGTGTCGAGGTCATCAACGAGGGAGCCGTCAGTAGCGGCGGCGGCCGCGGCGTACGACTGAAGACCGGATCGAATACGCCGAAGGTGCCGATGTGATACCGGGGGTCGATCAGCAGGTCTGGTGTGTGGCCGCTCTGCTGGGAACGACCCTTCTCGCGATCGCAGCGAACAGATCGAACAAATCGACAACCGTCGTCTACGGCGCAACGCTTGTGATCTCGTTGATCGCGTTCGCCCGCGCCCTGTCCTTCCTCGTCGCCCACGCCGAAGCGACGGAAATGGTGCTGCCGATCGGCCTGCCCTGGCTCGGATCACATTTCCGCCTCGACGCGCTCGCCGCATTCTTTCTTGCGGTGGTCAATCTCGGCGGTGCTGCGGCAAGTCTTTACGGCCTTGGCTATGGCAGCCACGAATCCGCGCCGCACCGCGTCCTTCCCTTCTTCCCAGCCTTCCTGGCCGGAATGAATCTCGTCGTGCTTGCGGATGACGCGTTCACCTTTCTGCTGTGCTGGGAGTTCATGTCGCTCGCATCATGGGCGCTTGTCATGGCGCACCATCGCGAAGCGGACAATGCGCGAGCGGGCTACGTCTATCTTGTGATGGCAAGCTTCGGAACGCTGGCCCTGTTGCTCGCCTTCGGTCTGCTGTCGGGGGCCGGCGTCGGCTACGGATTTGCCGCCATACGCAGCGCCCCGCATGCGCCCTCAGAAGCCGCGCTGGTGCTTGCGCTGATGTTGCTCGGCGCCGGATCGAAGGCCGGCCTGGTGCCATTGCATGTCTGGCTGCCGCTCGCCCACCCTGCAGCTCCGAGCCATGTCTCGGCGCTGATGAGCGGCGTCATGACGAAGGTCGCGATCTACGGATTCATCCGGGTCGTGTTTGATCTGCTCGGCCCGCCAGGCTGGTCGGCAGGAATCGTCGTGCTGGTGCTCGGCGGCGCGACCGCTGTCATGGGAATCCTCTATGCGCTGATGGAAAACGACATCAAGCGCCTCCTTGCCTACAGCACGATCGAGAACGTCGGCGTCATCTTTGCGAGCCTCGGCCTTGCGCTCGCCTTTCAGGCGAACGGCCTTGGCCTGGCGGCAGCCCTCGCCTTCACGGCGGCGCTATTCCATGTCCTCAACCATTCGTTCTTCAAGAGCCTGCTGTTCTTCGGAGCCGGTGCCGTGCTGACGTCAACCGGCGAGCGCGACATGGAGAAACTGGGTGGCCTGATCCACCGCATGCCGCTCACGAGCTTCGCCTTTCTCGTCGGATGCGTCGCGATCTCGGCGCTTCCGCCGTTCAACGGGTTCGTGTCGGAGTGGCTCGTTTTCCAGGCGGTGCTGCGGAGCCCGGATCTGCCGCAATGGGGGCTGAAGATCATGGTGCCCGCCGTCGGCGCATTGCTGGCGCTGGCAGCGGCGCTCGCAGCGGCATGTTTCGTCAAGGCCTTCGGCGTCACATTTCTCGGCCGCGCGCGAAGCCCCGTCGCTGCAGCTGCCGGTGAGGTCGATCGTTGCTCGCTGGCGGCGATGTACGGCCTCGCTGCGCTCTGCTTCCTGGCCGGAATTCTGCCCGGCCTGGTCATCGACGGCCTTGCGCCCGTCGCGCAGGCCATCATTGGCCACCGCATGCCGGTCCAGGCCAACGATCCCTGGCTCTCGATCGTTCCGATCGCAGAGAGCCGCAGCTCCTACAACGGATTGCTCGTCTTCGTTTTCATAACGGCCGCGGCGTCGCTTGCAGTCTATTTCATCCACCGCTTTGCGTCGCGCGCGATCAGGCGCGGCCCCGCCTGGGGCTGTGGCTTTGCTGATCCGACGCCGGCGGCGCAGTATTCCGGCGCAAGTTTCGCACAGCCGATACGCCGCGTCTTCGGCACGCTGATCTTCCAGGCCCGCGAGCATGTCGACATGCCGTCGCCGGGCGATCCGCGGCCGGCTCGCCTCACGGTCGATATGCACGATCTGGTCTGGGAACGGCTGTACACGCCCTTGACCAAAGCGGTGTGGTTTTTCGCCGATCGGCTGAACCAGCTCCAGTTCCTGACCATCCGCCGCTATCTCAGCCTCGTCTTTGCAACCCTCGTCACGCTGCTGCTGGTGCTCGCGATATGGTCGTGATCTCGGACATGCTCGTGCAGTTGGGGCAGATGACGCTGGTGCTGCTGCTGGCGCCGCTGCTGACCGGCGTCGTGCGCAAGATCAAGGCCCGCCTGCTGCGCCGGAAAGGACCATCGGTCTTCCAACCCTACCGTGACCTGCTGCGACTGCTGCGCAAGGAGGTCGTGCTCGCCGAGAACGCCTCCTGGCTGTTCCGGGTCACGCCCTACGTGACCTTTGCAGCTATCTGGGTCGCGGCGGCACTGGTCCCGACATTCGCGACCGGCCTGCAGTTCAGCTGGAGCGCCGACCTGATCGCCATCGTCGCCCTGCTCGGAAGCGCGCGCTTCTTCCTTGCACTTGCCGGCATGGATGTCGGCACCAGCTTCGGCGGCATCGGCTCCAGCCGCGAGGTGATGATTGCCGCTCTCGCCGAGCCGGCGATGATGCTGATGGTATTCTGCGTGGCGCTGATTGCCGGCTCGACCCAGCTGTCGACTGTCGCAACCTTCATGGCGTCGTCGCAGGTGGGCCTGCGCGTCTCGCTCGGAATGGCGATGATCGCGCTCATCATGGTGGCGCTCGCCGAGAATGCCCGCATCCCGGTCGACAATCCGGCGACGCACCTGGAGCTCACCATGGTGCATGAGGCGATGATCCTGGAGTATTCCGGGCGTCATCTCGCCATGATCGAGTTCGGCGCCTTTCTCAAGCTCCTGCTCTACATCTCGCTGATCATCTGCGTGTTCTTCCCGTGGCAGATCACGATCGTCGGCGCCGCCCCGCTGTCCTACGTCGTGAGCGTCGGCGCCTATCTCTTCAAGCTTGCTCTGGCGGGGTTTCTGCTCGCCCTGTTCGAGACCGCGACGGCAAAGATGCGGGTCTTCCGCGTTCCCGAGTTCCTCGGCGCGGCGCTCATGCTCGGTCTGCTCGGTACGCTTCTTCGCTTCGTGTCAGAGAGCTTCTGATGCCCAATCTCGCTTTTGACATCGCCCATCTGCTCGCCGGCGGCCTCGTCCTGATAAGCTTCATGATGCTGTACCAGGACCGCTTGTACGCGTTGCTCAACATCTTCGCGCTTCATGCATTGGTGCTCGCGCTTTCGGTCGCCTGGCAGGCGTACGTCCAGAACGCACCGCATCTCTATGTGACCGCGGTCATCGCGCTGGTCTTCAAGGCCATCATCATCCCGGTGGCGCTGCACCGGATCATCAAGCAGCTCGGCATTCATCGCGACATCGAGACTGCCGTGGGCATCGGGCCCACCATGCTGGCGGGGATGGGGCTCGTCGCCCTCTCCATGGTGCTGATGCTGCGGGTGACAGGTGCTGCCGATCCCCTGGCTCGAGAAGACCTCGCCTTCGCGCTGTCGGTTGTGCTGCTGGGATTGCTGGTCATGGTGACGCGACGCAACGCGGTCAGCCAGGTCGTCGGCTTCATGTCGCTGGAGAACGGTTTGGTGCTCGCCGCGACGGGCGCCAAGGGCATGCCGCTCGTCGTGGAAATCAGCGTGGCGTTTTCGATCCTCATCGCTTTCATCGTGATCGGCGTATTCCTGTTCCGCATTCGGGAACGGTTCGACACCGTCGACATCGGCGCTCTCGACGAATTCAGAGGAGAGCGGCGATGACCGCGGCGTCGGATGCGGTTGCCTGGGTGCTTTTGATACCGATCTGCGCCGCAGCGGTCCTTGCGGCGCTGCCCGGTTACCGGCTGACCGCCGCGCTCAACGTCGTTGCAAGCCTCGGCACCTTCCTCGCCGCGCTTTCGCTGTTCATCATCGCACGACCGCAACCGGGCCAGTACCTGCTGGTGGACGACCTCAACATCGTCTTCATCGTGCTCAACACCTTCGTCGGATTCACTACGAGCGTGTTCAGCGCGAGCTACATCGCCCACGAAATCGAGACCGGACGACTGACGCCGGGCTATCTGCGTTTCTATCATGCCATGTATCAGGTCATGATGTTCGGCATGAATCTCGCGTTCGTGTCGAACAATATCGGCCTGATGTGGGTTGCAGTCGAGATTGCCACGCTCACCACCGTCCTGATGGTCGGCATCTACCGGACGCACGCCGCGCTCGAGGCGGCCTGGAAGTATTTCATTCTCGGCAGCGTCGGCATCGCGCTTGCGCTGTTCGGCACGATCTTGGTCTACATGGCCGCGCGGCCGGTGGTCGGCGAGGGTCAGGACGCCATGGTCTGGACCGTCTTGATCGGGCGCGCCGCGACGTTCGACCCGGCATTGCTCAACGTCGCCTTCATCTTCCTGCTGTTCGGCTATGGCACCAAGGTCGGCCTGGCGCCGCTGCACGCCTGGCTTCCGGACGCACATGCCGAAGGCCCGACCCCGATCTCCGCCGTACTGTCCGGCTTGCTGCTGAACGTTGCGCTCTACGCCGTGCTCCGCTTCAAGATCCTGCTGGCCGCCAATCCGGAGGCGATATCGCCGGGCCCGCTGATGGTGACGATGGGACTGACCTCGCTCCTGTTCGCGGCCTTCATGCTGTACCGCCGTCGCGATATCAAACGGCTGTTTGCCTATTCCTCGATCGAGCACATGGGCATCATCGTGTTTGCGTTCGGGATGGGTGGTCCGCTCGCCAACTTCGCCGGCCTGCTGCACATGGTGATGCACAGCCTCACCAAGTCGGGGATCTTCTACGCCGTCGGCCACATTGCACAGGTGAAGGGCACGCAACAGATCGCCAACATCCGCGGCCTGACCGAAACGCATCCGGCGCTCGGCTGGGGTCTTGCGGTCGGCGTGGTCGCGATAGCCGGTCTGCCGCCACTCGGCATCTTCATGAGCGAGTTTCTCATCGTCAGCTCCACCTTCGCGCGCCAGCCGCTGCTCGCCGTCCTGCTTGTTTTCGGCCTGCTGCTCGCTTTCGGGGCGCTCATGCTGCGCCTGACGAACGTCGCCTTCGGCGAGCCGCGCGGCAGCACCGCCCCGGCGGACGCATCCTACATGCCGATGTTCGCGCATTTCGCGCTTGTCCTGACCGCGGGCATCTACCTTCCGGGACCGCTCGTCGTTTGGTTCCAGCACGTCGCCAACGTTCTGGGTTAGCGCGAAGGAGAACGGGATATGCCGGCGTTGATCGATTTGATGCAGGCGGGCCGCAGAGTGGAACGGCACTATCCATGGCCACGCGCGATCGTGGACGGCGAAGTCTGGCGCTCTGCCGCCAGCGCCTGCGCGAACGGCGGCATGAGTTTGCTTGGGTTGTGGGGCGAACCGTCGCGCGTGCACATGGCCATTCTCGATGACCGCACCTCCGATATCGGCGTGATCAGCCTGGATTGCCCCGATCGCCGCTACCCGTCGGTCGCGGCCTATCATCGTCCGGCGCTTCGACTGGAGCGCACCATCCACGACCTGTTCGGACTGGAGGCTGTGGGAACGCCGGATAGCCGGCGCTGGCTCGATCACGGACGCTGGCAAACACGCTTCCCGCTCGGCGAACGTCTCAACGCTTCGCCCGATGCTTCGCCTTATCCGTTCCTTCCGGCCGAGGGTGATGGCTTGCATCAGGTTGCGGTCGGTCCCGTGCATGCCGGCATCATCGAGCCCGGGCACTTCCGCTTCACCGCGAGCGGAGAGACCGTGGTGCGCCTGGAGGAGCGGCTCGGCTACACGCACAAGGGCGTCGAAGCACTGATGGCGGCGAGCACCATTGAGCAAGCCGCGCGTCTCGCCGGCCGGGTATGCGGCGACAGCACGGTCGCCTATGCGCTGGCATTCTCGCAAGCCGTCGAAGCCGCGCTGCAGATCACGGCGCCACGCCGCGCGCTCTGGCTGCGCGCGCTGATGGCTGAGCTCGAGCGCCTGGCCAATCATCTCGGCGACATCGGGGCAATCTGCAATGATGCGTCGTTTGCGCTGATGCACGCGCATTGCGGCGTGCTGCGCGAGCGCGTGCTGCGCGCCGCTGAAGCTGCGTTCGGCCACCGCCTGATGCGGGACGTTGTTGTCCCCGGCGGCCTGGCGCGCGATATCGCGAGCGACGGACCCGCGACGATCCGCGCCGCGCTCGGCGAGATCCGCCGGCATTTTCCGGCGTTGGTCGATCTCTATGACAACACCGCGTCGCTCCAGGACCGCACCGTCGGTTCCGGCAGCCTCAATCCCGCCCTCGCCCGGCAATTTGCCGCCGGCGGTTACGTCGGGCGCGCGAGCGGCCGCAATCATGATGCACGCCGCGCACCCGGTTATCACCCCTACGACGTGCTGCGCTTCGACATCCCCGTCCTGAACGAGGGCGACGTCAATGCCCGCGTCTGGATTCGGATCCGCGAGGTCGAGCAAAGCCTCTCACTCGTCGATCAGATCATCGCCGGACTCGAGGCCGGTCCGATCAGTGTGCCACTGCAAAATGGATCCGCGCCTTCCGAAGGCATGGCGATCGTCGAGGGTTTCCGGGGTGATATCCTGGCATGGCTGCGGCTGAGCGGCGACCGGATCGAGCGATGCCACCTGCGCGATCCGTCGTGGTTTCAATGGCCCCTGCTGGAGGCCGCGATCGAAGGCAACATCGTGGCGGATTTCCCCCTCTGCAACAAATCGTTCAACTGCTCCTACTCAGGGCAGGACCTCTGAGGACCGGACGAGATGCGTAAACTTCTGTTTCAGAGCCTGCTTCGCCAGCCCTTGACCGAACAGGCGCCGCGTCCCGACGACGCCGCGCTGGCAGAGCTCGCGGCGATGGTCGGCCACACCGCAAGACGCCGCCTCGGCCGCAGCCTCTCGATCCGGGAGGTTGACGCAGGCTCGTGCAACGGATGCGAGCTGGAAATTCACGCCCTGAACAATGCGTATTACGACGTCGAACGGTTCGGTATCCGGTTCGTTGCCTCGCCCCGTCATGCCGATGTCCTGCTCGTCACAGGTCCCGTTACGACAAACATGCGCGATGCGCTGGAGCGCACGTATAATGCGATGCCCAATCCCAAGTGGGTTGTCGCAGTCGGCGATTGCGCGAAGGACGGCGGATGCTTTGCCGGCAGCTACGCGGTGGTCGGCGGGGTCTCCGCAGTAGTACCGGTCGATCTCCACATTCCGGGCTGCCCTCCGTCTCCGATGGCTATTCTCCGTGGTCTTCTTGCCTTGCTCGTCGATGTGGAGTCAGGCATCGCGGCACGCTGAGTGAAGCGGCTGCGGCCCGTGATCACGCCGCACCGGCGAAGATCACTAAAGCGCGATGAGTTTTGGTTGGATCAGCGCGGCCTCGGTTCACCTCTCCCGTCGGTGAGAGGTCGGATTGCGCTCGGAGATGCGAAGCATCGTCCGGAGCAATCCGGGTGAGGGCTCTTGCCCTCTCGATAGACCGCAACCCCTCACCCGATTTGCACTGGACGATGCTTCGCATCGCCAGGAGCAAATCGACCTCTCCCAAGGGAGAGGTGATCCTTCGACGCCGTTCCAGCTCAACCTGATCTCATCGCGCTTTAGCCGCTGTCGCGCAGCACCAGCTCGAAGCCGAGGTCGATGCGGCGCTCGCCGCCGCGCTCGAGCGTCAGGGTGGCCGCCGTGCGGCCGATCGCGTCGCCATGCACGCTGATCGTGCTCAATGTCGGCGAGATCAGCCGGCCCATTTCCAGATCACCGAGACCGACGACGGCGACCGGCTGCGCTGACGCCGGTCCGTCGCGCAAGAGACCCGCGCTACGCAGGCCCGCCATGAAGCCGATCGCATGGGCATCGTTGGCGGCGAACACCGCATCCACGCCGGGCAGGCGCGCATGCGCCGCCACGCTGCCCGACGCATTGCGATCGAGGATCAGCCGGCGCGGCTCGGCAAGGCCGCTCGCCAGAATCTCGTCCTTGAAGCCGAGCCAGCGCCGCGTCGCGCGCGGATCGTCACCGCCGATGAAGGCGAGCGCTTTGCGTCCCTGCGCCACCAGATGCCGCGCGACCGCTGTGCCGGCCTTGTAATTGTCGAAGCCGGCGACCGCGTCGACCGGCGTTGTCGGCAGGTCCCAGGTCTCGACGATCGGGATGCGCGCGTTGCGCAGGAGACGACTGCCCTCCTCCGTCGCCGGCGAGCCGACCATGATGATCGCCTCGGGCCGCCGCGACAGCAGCGCCGCGAGCATGCGGTCCTCGCGCGCCGCGTCGTAGCGCGACTGCGCCAGGATGACGGAGAAGCCGAGCGGCTCGAGCTTGTCGGATAGTCCCTGCACAGTGTCGGCGAAGATCGAGTTGGCGATCGTCGGCACCAGCACGCCGACCGAATTGGTCCGCGCGCTCGCCAATGCGCCCGCGACTAGGTTCGGGACATAGCCGAGCTCGCGCATCGCCTTTTCGATCCGTGCCCGGGTTTCCGGCGCCACCAGATCGGGCGTCCGCACCACCCGGCTGACCGTGATCGAGGAGACGCCTGCCCGCTTGGCCACTGCTGAAAGCGTGGGCGCGGTTTCGGTCTCAGGATCGGGCAGTTCGGAGCTCATGGACGGAGCCTGCACGATTCCGGGTTGCCAAGCCATAATGTTAGCGCTAACATGCCCATATGTTAGCGCTAACATAGCGCAAATGAGGGAGAAAACGGCATGATTTCGGACGAACTGGCTCAGACCTACAAGCGCGACGGGGTGATCGTGGTCCCCGAAGTGCTGGACAAGGAAACCCTCGGACGGGTGCGCACGGTGCTCGCTGAGCTGGTCGCCGGTGCCGCTGATGTCACCGAGCACACCGACGTCTACGACCTCGAGCCAGGCCATTCGCGGGAAAACCCGCGCGTCCGCCGCATCAAGGCGCCGCACAAGGCGCATCCGATTTTCGACGAGATCGTCCGCAGCCCTGCCGTCATCTCGATCCTGACCAAACTGATCGGCCCCGGCCTCCGCCTGCACGGCTCCAAGCTCAATATGAAGTCCGCGCAATACGGCTCACCGGTCGAATGGCATCAGGACTGGGCGTTCTATCCGCACACCAACGACGACATCCTCGCGATCGGCGTGCTGCTCGACGACTGCGATCTCGAGAACGGCCCGATGTTGGTGACGCCGGGATCGCACACCGGCAACACCATGTGGAACCATCATGGCGACGACGGCTGCTTCGCCGGCCTGATCGACCCCGACCTGATCGAGGACGACATCAAGCGCGCGGTGCCCTGCATGGGCAAGGCCGGCAGCATGTCGTTCCACCACGTGCGGGCGCTGCATGGCTCCGCGACCAACACGTCGAACCGGCCGCGCAACCTGCTGCTCTACGAAGTGGCCGCCAGCGACGCCTGGCCGCTGATGGGCGTGAAGGACTTTGCCGAATTCGACAGCCGCTTGCTTGCGGGGCCCTCGGTGGTGACGCCGCGGCTCGCCGACGTGCCAGTGAGGATGCCGCTGCCACCGGCGAAACGGCAGGGCTCGATCTACGAGACCCAATCGGCGTCGAAGAAATCCTACTTCACGCGCGCCGCCTAACACCGACGACAAATGCCCGCGGCCGAAGCCGCGGGCATTGCTGCTTTCTCGAGCATGATCCGGAAAAGTGGGCACCGGTTTTCCGAAAAGATCATGCTCAAACAAAACGACCAAAAAACATAACGGGGAAACGAATGACCGAGATGGCAAACGGCGCCAAAAAATCGCGCCTGCGTGTGATCCTGGCCGCAAGCATCGGCTCCGCGCTCGAATGGTACGACTTCTTCCTCTACGGCACCGCCGCGGCGCTGGTGTTCGGCGAGCTGTTCTTTCCGAAGAGCGATCCCGTTGTCGGCACGCTGCTGTCGTTCCTCACCTTCGGCGTCGGCTTCGTGGTACGGCCGTTTGGTGGCCTGCTGTTCGGCATCCTCGGCGATCGCTACGGCCGCAAGCCGGTGCTGGTCGCGACATTGCTGATGATCGGCATCGGCACCACCGCGATCGGTCTTCTGCCGACCTATGGGCAAGTCGGGATCTGGGCGCCGCTGTTGCTGGTGGCGATGCGCGTGATCCAGGGTCTCGGCGCTGGTGCCGAATACGGCGGCGCGGTGATCTATCTGGTCGAGAACGCCCCGCCGAAGCATCGCGGCTTCTGGGGCGGCTTCGCGCCGCTCGGCGTCTCCGTCGGCAATCTGCTCGCCGCCGGTGCGTTCGCGCTGGTGACGATGCTGCCGCGCGAGGACCTGATGAGCTGGGGCTGGCGCCTGCCCTTCCTCGCGAGCTTCCTGCTGATCGTCGTCGGCATCTTCGTCCGCATGCGCGTGACAGAGACGCCGGTTTATACCGAGGCCGTGGTCGCGCGCGGCAAGGTCGAGAGCAATCCGGCCATGGAGGCGTTGCGGCGTCACCCGCGCAACTTCTTTGTCGTGCTCGGCGCGCGAATGGCCGAGAACGGGCTCGGCTATTTCTTCCCGGTGTTCGGCCTGAGCTATGTCATCACCACCCTCGGCGTACCGAAATCGGAGGCGCTGAGCGCGCTGATGCTGGCCTTTACGATCGAGCTGTTCGCGATCCTCGGCTTCGCGGCACTCTCCGATCGCATCGGGCGGCGGCCCGTCTACATGTTCGGCGCGCTGGCCGGTGTGGCGCTCTCCTTCCCGTTCTTCTGGATGGTCGGCACCAAGAGCTGGATCATGATCGCGCTCGCCTTCATCCTGGCGCGCGCTGTCGTGACCGCCGCGATGTTCGGGCCGCAGGCGGCCTATTTCGCCGAGCTGTTCCCGCCGCAACGGCGCTTCGCCGGCTTCGCCTTCGCGCGCGAACTCGGCTCGCTGCTATCGGGCGGGCCGGCGCCGTTCGTCGCCACCGCACTGGTGGCAGCCTACGGCACCTGGTGGCCGGTGGCCTGCTACGCGATGTTCCTGTCCGCCTGCACGGTGGTCGCGATCTGGATTGGACCTGAAACGTACCAGGAGAATATCGCGGCCGACGAGCCCGAACGGGAGGAACTGCCCGCCGTGCTTCCGGCACGGGCCTGATCCATGGCGCAGCAGCTTCGTATCCTGCAGTCGCTCTGGGCGATGGAGCGGCGGCTGGCCGATGAGCCGGAATGGCCGCTGCAAACCCAGCTCGCGATGATCCGCGATGCCGGGTTTGACGGCGCCGGCGTACGCTTCATCGATCCGGCCTTTGCGCGTGAGGCGACGAGCTTCCTTCGCGCGCACGGCATGATCTGGCAGGCGCAGTGCTATCCGAAGGCGGTCGATGATCTGAAACCGGTGCTCGAGCTGGTAGCGCAGCTCGGCGCCGACCACGTCAACCTGCAGGCGGATGTCCGTCCGCGGCGGCTTGCGGATTGCATCCCTTTGCTTGAGGGCTGGCGACGGCTCGGCGAGCAGGCGGGTGTCGCCGTGCATGTCGAAACCCATCGCGACCGCATGACGACCGATCTGTTCTTCACACTCGACCTGCTCGACTGCTTTCCCGATCTGCGGCTGACCGCCGATCTCTCGCACTATCTCGTCGGCCGCGAATTCGCCTGGCCGGTCGATGACGTCAACCATGCGATGATCCACCGCATCCTCGACAATGCCTGGGGCATCCACGGCCGTGTCGCAAGCCGCGAGCAAGTGCAGATCTCGCTCGGCTTCCCGCAGCATCAGGGCTGGGTCTCGCTGTTCATGGGCTGGTGGGAGTACGGCATCCGTTCCTGGAGGAAACGCGCCGGTCCCGATACGACACTGACCTTCCTGTGCGAGCTCGGGCCTCCGCCCTACGCCATCACCGGACCCGACGGCCGGGAACTGTCCGATCGCTGGCAGGAGGCACTGATCATGAAGGACATGATCCGCGCGCTGTGGGATCGCATCGCGAACGAGCCGCAGGACCAATCCGCGCGTTGATTCCACCTCACCTCGGCGGCATCCTGACAGGGACAGGAGTTCAGGACGCCGCGAGGACCGTTGCGCGCACACAGCCGAACCCAATTGCTCGAACGCCTCGCGCGCATCATTGCCGCGACGATGGTCTTCGCTTGCACGAGCGCACCTGCGGCAGAGTTGACGCTGAACGTCGCAACCATGCCGCGGATTGCGACAATCGATCCGCGTTTCCAGTCCTACAACATCGAGATGGTCGAGGTCAGCGGCGGACGATTCTGGAAGCCTTATGCAGCACGCGATACGCATGCGGCCGCGAAGGCGGACCGCCTCGCAGCGCGCGCTCCGATCAATCTCCACGAAATCAGGCTGCGCAGGCTCGCGGCCGCGCTGGGTCCCGCCTATCTCCGCGTCAGCGGGACCTGGGCCAACAGCACGTTCTTTGCAGATACTGATACCCCGCCATCAGCACCGCCGGCGGGCTTCAAGGGCGTCCTCACAAGGCAGCAATGGCACGACGTCATCGGCTTCTCGCGTGCCGTCGATGCGCCAATCGTCACGTCATTTGCGATCAGCGCCGGCACGCGCGACGCCAACGGACACTGGACACCGGAGCAGGCACGGCAGCGGCTCGCCTTCACGCGATCCATCGGCGGACATATCGCCGCGGCCGAGTTCATGAACGAGCCTGATCTCCCGGCGACCGGCGGCGCCCCCGATGGCTACGACGCCACGGCCTACGGCCGGGACTTCACCGCGTTCCGCGCCTTCATGAAGAGCGCCGCACCTGATGTGACCATCCTCGCTCCCGGCACGGCGGGCACCAACCCCACAATAGCAGCGCTGTTCGCCGCGGTGGCGCCAGGCGTCGGCGCGATCTCCTACCATTTCTATGGCGCGCTTTCCGCCCGATGCCGCGGCGATCGCACGCCGGGGACCGCACTATCAGATGGATGGCTGGCACGAACCGACAAGACGCTCGCCGTCTACAAGGCGCTGCGCGATCGTCTCGCACCGAGCAAGCCGATCTGGCTGACCGAGACCGGAGAAACGGCGTGCGGCGGCAACCGCTGGGCCGCGACCTTCACCGATACGTTCCGTTACCTCGATCAACTCGGGCGCCTCGCCAAGGCCGGCGTTCAGGTGGTGATGCACAACACCCTCGCCGCGAGCGACTATGGCCTGCTCGACGAGCAATCCCATCTGCCTCGGCCGAACTATTGGGCCGCGCTGCTGTGGCGACGATTGATGGGAACGACCGTGCTGGATTCCGGTGTCTCGGCTCGCCCGGGTCTCCACGTCTACGCGCATTGCGCGCGCGGCACGCCGGGCGGCGTTGCCCTGCTCGTCATCAACAACGACAGAAAGAAATCGAGGAAGCTGGTGTTGCCGGCGGCCGCGGAGCGCTACACGCTGGCAAGCGACAGTCTTGCCGATGGCTCGGTTCGGCTCAACGGAACGATGCTTGCGCTTGATGCCCGGGACGAACTCCCGCCTCTCACCGGTGAAGCGACTACGGCGGGACCAATCATGTTCACACCGGCAACGATCACGTTCCTGATCGTTGCCGAAGCCGCGAACGCCAACTGTCGGTAGCGATCTCCTGCCCTACGCGGCGTTGCGGCCGGCGTCGAACGTCTCGGGCGACCGCGCCACCAGATGACCGAGCATGATCGCAGTCATCAGCCGCTCCATCTCGAGCCGTGCGGTGACATGCGACATCGTCGGCTTCGCACCTGATGCCAGCTGGCTGATGTCATCCATCGCCGTCAGTCCGCGCGGATAGAATTCGCGGAAGATCACCCGTTCGGCCAATCCGTCGACCAGGCGGAAGTTCAGCGTCTTCGACAGCTCGCTCAGGGCCTCGCCAACCAGGCGCTTGTTGCGCGAGCCGAGCGTGGACAGGCGATTGCGCAGCACCACCCACTCGAAAGTCGGCTGATCGTGAGTGCTGCGCGCGCGCCGCGCCTCCTCTACCATCTCCGAATAGTGGCTGATGCCCGTCACCTTGAAATCGTTCGGGTCGACGGTTCCGAGGACGTCGAAATCAAGGAAGCTGTCGTTCAGCGGCGTGATCAGCGTATTCGCCAGCGAATGCGTGAACGTGGTCAGGTAGGTGTCGTGACCGGGGCTGTCGACGACGACGAAATCATGCGAGCGGCTGAGCCGCTCCACGATCTCTGCAAGCGCGCTGCGCCCGAGCGTTTCGACCTCGCTGGTCCTTCCGTTCACCGTCTCGAAGCACATATGCGTCGGGCCGCCGAGCTCCAGCGAGGCCTCTCGCGCCCAGTCCCGCCGGTTCTCGACGTAATGGGTCAGAGTCTTCTGCTTGTTATCGAGATCGATGGTTGCGACGCGCTGACCGGCCTTGATCAGTGCGATGGCGACATGCATGGCAACTGTCGACTTGCCAGATCCGCCCTTGTTGTTTCCTACGACAATTACATGTGCGTTTGTCATGCGATTCCTGACCGGTCGCTTGAGCCAAAGCAGAACGAATTGAATTCGGTAAGGCTTCGAATCTCCCTGATTCGACGAATCTCGACAAGAGTCGTCGCAACGCATTTGCAATCGAAATGCAATGGTTGCGACATGATTGCCACAACCACATTTGTGGGCACGTATCGTGAACGCGACTAACGTCCCTGGAAGACGGCGGCGCGACGCTCCACGAAGGACCTGATGCCCTCGGCTGCATCGGCAGTGTTGAGCACACGTTCGCGGATCTGCGGAATGACCGCGATCGCGGCCTGCTCTCCGGCCTCGATGAACTTGCGGCCCGCCTCTTTCGTCACCTGAATTCCGAGCGGCGCGTTGCGTGCGATGATGCCGGCCAGCGTCATCGCGCGTTCGACCTGCTGCCCTGGCGGCACGACTTCCTGCACGAGGCCGATGCGATGCGCCTCCGTCGCCGAGAACTCGTCGCACAGCAGCAGGTGATACATCGCATCTCCCCACCCGGCGCGGCTGATGTAGCGGAAATGCGCGCCCGCGAGCGGCGCAATGCCGCGCTTCGCCTCCATCTGGCAGAAGCGGCAGTCATCGGCTGCGACGACGATGTCGCCGGCCAGCATCATCTCGATGCCGACCGTGAACACGATGCCCTGCACGGCGGTGACGATCGGTTTCCGGCATCGCTTCGCGAGTCCGAACGGATCGACATTGCCTTCCGGCAACGGCTTGCGCGTCGCGGTCGGGCCGAAGAACTTCGGCATGTCGAGACCCGCGGTGAAATTGTCGCCGGCGGCACAGAGCACGCCGACCCAAAGGCTGTCGTCGGTGTCGAGCAGCGTGAGTGCGTCCGACAGCTCCGCCATCATCCCGGGACTGAACGCATTCTTCTTCGCGGGATTGTCGATGACGATCTTCAGGATTCGGTCGTGCCGCTCGTGACGAACCCGCCCCTCGCTTGCGCTGCCAAACATCGATTCCTCCCATTCTTGTGACCGGCCCAATTCTGGATGATGCTTGTCATCCAGATATATGATGGTCATAATCCTGATCGAGAGTCAAACTGGCGAAGGTGACGCAAGATGGGCCATTCCCAGGCCGACAAGGCCAGGAGCCGCGAACGCATTCTGACCGAGGCCGCGACGCAGATCCGCGACAAGGGATTGGACGCCGTCAGCATCGGCAGCCTGATGCAGCGCGTGAAGCTCACTCATGGCGGATTCTACGGGCATTTTGCCTCCCGGTCGGACCTGATCGCCGCCGCGCTGCAGCGGGCATTGGCTGCCGGCGAAGCGGCTGCGCACGCCTCCCGCGACCCCGACAAGCCGGTCAGCCTGAATTCGATGGCGCGGAGCTATCTCAGCCGCGCGCATCGCGACTCCCGCAAGTCGGGCTGCGCGATCGCCGCACTGATCTCCGACGTCGGGCGCGCGGACGAGGAATGTCGCGCCGTGATGGAGCCACATATCGAGGCGTTCATCGCCAAGGTCGCCGAGGTGCTCGATGATGACGGTGACGTGCGGGCGATCATGGCCGTCAGCGCGATGATCGGCGCGCTCGCCATCTCGCGGGTCATCACCGATGAGAAGCGCTCCGATGCCGTGCTGCGCACGGTGCGCGACGGCGTCATCGCGATGGCGGCGGACGAATGATATCGCCCGCAACGCGGGCTCGGTTGATGGAGTGAGCAATGAACGATCGATCCGTGCTTGAGCCGGCTGCCGTGCAGGGCAGCGTCCTGATCGCAGGCGTCGGCGCGTCGAACGGGCTTGGTGCCGCGATCGCGCGTCGTTTTGCCGCCGGCGGCTATCCCGTTGCGATCGCCGGCCGCAATGCCGACAAGCTCGCTGCGACCGCCGCCGAACTTGCCGCGACCGGCGCAAAGATCGCCCACGTCGTCGGCGATGCGTCGTCCGCTGCGGACGTTGCCCGCTTCGTCGACGCCGCCCAGCGGCTCGCGCCGCTCGCGATGGCCGTGCACAATGCGGGCTCCAACCGGCCTGCGCCGTTCCTGAAAGTCAGCGAGCAGCGCTTCGAGGAACATTGGCGCGAGCATGCGCTCGGCGGCTTCCAGCTGGCGCAGGCTGCGATTCCGGCGCTGCTCGCCCGCGGCGGCGGAACGCTGGTGTTCACCGGCGCCAGCGGCTCGCTGCGCGGCAAGGCCAACTACGCGCCGTTCGCTTCCGCCAAGGCGGCGCTGCGCGCGCTGGCGCAGAGCGTGGCGCGCGAGTTCGGGCCGCAGGGAATCCATGTCGGCCACGTCGTCGTTGACGGCGGCATCGAGGGCGATCGCCTGCTGAGCCTGCGGCCGCAATTGAAGGACGATCGCGGACCGGACGGGCTGCTCAACATCGCGGCCATCGCCGATGCCTATTGGGTGCTGCATCATCAGCATCGCAGCGCCTGGACGCTGGAGCTCGATCTGCGGCCGTGGGCGGAGTCGTTCTGACGCGACCGGCGAGCGGGATTTCGTCTCGGAAATAGGTTGCGATCTGCCGGAATCTTGTCAGGCTGTGCGGCGATCCTGGAAGGACGCCCACAGCCTGGGAGGAGCCGTGTCAGAGCCGACGCCGATCCTGCATCACTTCGATCAGTCGCCCTTCTCCGAGAAGATTCGCATCATCTTCGGATTCAAGAAGCTCGCCTGGAATTCGGTGCGGATCTCCCGCATCATGCCGCGGCCCGACCTGATGCCGATGACCGGCGGCTATCGGCGCACGCCGACGATGCAGATCGGCGCCGACATCTATTGCGACACCCAGATCATCATCCGCGAGCTGGAGCGGCGATATCCGACACCGACGCTGTTTCCTGGCGGCAACGCCGGCGTGCCGGCTGCGCTCGGCATGTGGACGGACCGACCGTTCTTCCAGAGCACCGTCAATCTCGTGTTCGGCTTCATCGGCGACAAGGTGCCGCAGGACTTCATCGAGGATCGCGAGAAGCTGCGCGGCGCGAAGTTCGAAGTCGCCGCCATGATGGCGGCGCTGCCGCAGATGCGCGACCAGTTCCGTGCCCATGTCGACTGGATCGAGGCGCAGCTCGGCGACGGCAGGCCATGGCTGCTCAGCGAGTTCAGCCTTGCCGACGTCAGCGCTTACATGAACGTGTGGTACGCGCGGCAGAGCGTCGCCACCCTCGACGAGATGATGGTGCATTTTCCCGGCGTCTCGGCCTGGGAGACGCGCATGCGCGGCATCGGGCACGGCACGCGCACCGAGATGTCGTCGGCCGACGCGCTCGAGATCGCCGCGCGGTCGACGCCGCAATCGGAGAGCTTCCGCGACCCCGCCGATCCGAACGGCCGCAAGCCCGGCGATCGCGTCGGCGTGATGCCCGATGACTACGGCAAGATCCCGGTCCACGGCGAGATCGTGTCGCTGTCGGCGCAGCATATCGCGATCCGCCGGACCGACGCGCGCGCCGGCGAGGTCGTGGTGCATTTCCCGCGCGCCGGCTTCCTGGTCGTACCCGACTAAGGGCGGAGCAACCTGCGCTTCGGGCGCGAGCCGGCCAGTCGGAGAAACCCAGCGTTTCGCCACGTGGCCTTGTTCCGCCGTGAACAGCCCTTACGTCGCCGCTATCTCCAACTGAAGGCTCCACAGCGCAGGCTTGCGGATATAGCTGCCGCAATTCGATCTCTCAGCCTGCGTGCGATGGGTGGCCCGTGGCGGATCCAACGCCACGCCGACAACTGGACTGACCAATGACTACCCCCCTCCAATTCGGGCTCGATACGTTCGGCGACGTCACCAAGGGCGCCGACGGCGCACCGCTTCCGCATGCCCAGGTGATCCGCAACGTCGTCGACGAAGCTGTTCTCGCCGACGAGCTCGGGATCGACTTTATCGGGCTCGGCGAGCATCACCGGGCCGACTTTGCGATCTCCTCCCCCGAGGCCGTGCTGGCGGCGATCGCCGCGCGCACCAAAGATATCCGCCTCGGCTCGGCGGTGACGGTGCTGAGCTCGGACGATCCGATCCGCGTATTCCAGCGCTTCGCCACAGTCGACGCTGTCTCGAACGGCCGCGCCGAGGTGATTCTCGGCCGCGGCTCCTTCACCGAATCGTTCCCGCTGTTCGGCTTCGACCTGCGCCAGTACAGCGAGCTGTTCGAGGAGAAGCTCGATCTGTTCACCGAACTGCTCAAGCAGGAGCCGGTGACCTGGCAGGGCAAGCTGCGGCCACCGCTCAACAACCAGTCGGTCTATCCGCCGGTCGAGCACGGCCGGCTGAAGACCTGGATCGGCGTCGGAGGCAGTCCCGAATCGGTGGTGCGCGCGGCGCACTACGACCTGCCGCTGATGCTCGCCATCATCGGCGGCGATCCCACGCGCTTTGCGCCCTATGTGGACCTGCACAGGCGCGCCTACCAGCAGTTCGGCCGCGAGCCGAAGCCGATCGGCGTGCATTCGCCAGGCTATGTCGCCGGGACCGACGCGCAAGCCAGGGAGGATCTGTGGCCCGACTACAAGATCATGCGCGACCGGATCGGCAAGGAGCGCGGCTGGCCGCCGATGGGGCGCGATGAGTTCGTGCAGGAGGCCGACCACGGATCGCTCTATGTCGGCTCGCCGGAAACCGTGGCCCGCAAGATCGCGGCGACGGTGAAGGCGCTCGGACTGGCGCGCTTCCAGCTGAAATACTCGGCGGGGCCGCTGCCGCACGAGAAGCTGATGACGAGCATCGAGCTCTACGGCCGCAAGGTGGTGCCGATGGTTCGCGACATGCTCGCGGCGTGACGCATCGCCTCCAGCCGCCTCAAAAGCAAAACCCCCGACGGTTTCCCGTCGGGGGCTCTGTTAGATCCTGATCAGATCAGCCGGTATTACCAGTTGCGCTGAGCGCGGAGCAGAAGAAGGAACGTGTCCTGGTTCTTCAGCTCGTACACGGCGGCCGGCTTGCCGATGCTGGCGGTGCCCGGGAAGGCGAGCGTGCCAGCATAGTTCTGGTCCAGATGGGTGTAGGTGAAGTCAGCCGAGAAGGTCAGGTTCTTCACCGGGGTCCACTGGGTCTGCGTACCGAGCTGAGCAATGCTGTAGTTCGGGTTGCACGAGGTCATGCCGGCAACACCGGCTGCACCGAACACCGCACCCCACGTACCGTCAACACCGGTCCCGCTCGCACCGCAGATGTAGGTCTTCGCAGTGCTGTTGTAGTTAACCTGAGCCCAGGCACCGTAGATGCTGGTGTTCCAGTTCGGGCTCCAGTTGTGGACGTACGCACCGCGCATGCCGTAGGTGGTGACCAGCTGCTGCTGACCGCCGGGGATAAACACCGAGTCAGGCGCAATGCCGAAGCCGATGCTCTGGTAAGCACCAGGGAGGTTGGTGTGACCGAAGATGGTGTTGGCACCAGCCGAACCAGCAAGGTCCTGGATGTTGTAACGGCTTGCACCGTTGGTATAGACGCCCTGAACGTTGATGGTGTCGCCAGGTCCGGTCGGGATGTTCTTGATCGACAAGGCCAACTGACCTGCCCAGCCCCACTTGTCGTCCGGATGACCGGTCAACTCAGAACCACCAAAGTAGGCAGCGTGGTTGTCATGCGCCGCGAACGACGCCTGGAACAGACCCCAAGCCTGATCGACGCGCAGCATGGCGACGAGGTCCGGAGCGATCGTGCCGGCATAGTCCGACGCACCGTAGGGCGACGTCAGGACGCCAAGGTTCTGCACGCCAGCCTGATAGTACTGGGTCTGATCCTGAGCCGACAGAGACAGCGACGTGCCGTTGCCGAAGTCCGCGGTGTAGGTGAACTGGTTCACACCAGTGATCGTGCCGCCGCCGCCGACGAGACCGTCGTAGCTGTTGCCCGGATAGTTGGCCCAGGGGGTGCTGAACTGCGACACCGCCTTACCGATGGTGAAGCCGGCGAACTGGATGAAGGCGTAGTAGACGCCGACCGTACCGCCAGCGACCGCACCGGCGTTGGCGTTGTTCGGCGCCTGGGTGGTGCCGATTGGCGAGTAGATCGTCGAGCCGTTGCCGGCGCCAGCGTAGCTGTCCGTCGTCCACGAGAACGTCGCGTCGAAGAAGGTGCGAACCACGCCGTACTCGGTCGCGGTGCGCGTATCGACGTTCAGGTCTTCACGAGAGCGCCAGGTGTAGCCGTTGGTGAAACGGTTGCCCGCAGCGCCAGCGCCCGAGGTGTTGCCGGTGTCGTCCGAGTTGGTGTTCGCGAGAACGTCGACACGCAGGTAGCCGCCCAGCTTGATACAGGTGTCGGTACCCGGGATGTAGTAGAAGCCGGGACCATACAGGGAGCAAACCTTCACGTACTCAATGGCCTTGGCCTTGACGGGAAGGTCAGCCGCCTGAGCTCCGCCGACCGCGACCAGAGCCGCCGCCGAGCCGAGGATAAGGCTCTTAACCATGTTCATGTTAAACCTCCAAGTTGCTCTATCTCAGGGAAGGTTCCGGATCCGCCGGGTAGAACACCCTCAGGTTGGTTCCCTTGTCCCTTAATCCCCGCTCAGTCGCTTCGCGCCTTCGGACACACCCGCTGAACGCGAGGGACTTAAGCGAACCACCTAAAACGGGACGACCTCGGGATGCCCCCCTCCGTCGCAGTTCCATATGAGACAGAAGGCCCCCGATCACGCAACAAAAGACCGCTCGGATTCGGGTCAGTTGCGGCTGTTTTCGGGCAAATGTTGCACAAATATCACGGGCTTTTGAACTGCGGCATCTTGTCAAGCCATTGAAATATAATGGAAATATTTCTATTCACGTTACCCGGCGCAAGAGTGGGCAACAGTGGGCGGAACGGGGTGGAAAACGCACCATTCGACGCTGCAGCGCGGTATCCAGTGCCCGCTTCGGGGGCGGTGATTCCGTCTTCCGGCTCTCGTTTTGGGCAGAAAATGCCGGTATCTGAGGAACATAGCCGCCCTCCAATACCGTCGACTGGCGCCCCGGCCGGAGGCTTCGCGATGGCACTGAAGCCGAATCCGGCCCGCAAAGCGATCGCCGTATTTGCAAGATTGGGGGCACGCCATGCCCGGACCGTGGCAATCGCCAGAGGCGTGCATTCCCGGCAGTTATCGCAATCGTGCGACATTTCGTTGACGCGTCAGCGGCGCGCGCAACATGCGCCGCCGATAGCTTTATTCTCCAAAGACGATCGGCGATGGAAAATCTGCACTCTCGGCGCAATCTCTCCCGCGGGAGATTCGCGAGATCGGAGCAACTCGTGGCTGGGGCGGGAGGGATCGAACCTCCGAATGGCGGAATCAAAATCCGCTGCCTTACCGCTTGGCTACGCCCCAACGCGCCGATCGAAGGCAACGCCGGTCTATAGAGGGAGCACGACCATTTCAACAGGGCGGCAACCGAAATCACGCGAAAGCCGCGGGATGATGCCGGCCCAGCCATTGTAATAGCGTGACGCCACGATCGCCGAAACCGCCCGCCTCCGCTGCGGCGGCCGGCTTCGGAGAGTTGAGAGGCGGCGGGTTTCATGGGAAGACAATTCGCAAACGCCTCGTCGGGAGTAACGCCATGACCTACCGTGCGCCGATCAACGATATCCTGCTGTCCCTCAATCACGGTGCGGGACTCGCGGCCGCCGTGCAGGCCGGCCATTACGGCGATTTCGACGGCGACATCACCGCCGCCGTGCTCGAAGAAGCCGGCAAGTTCGCCTCCGATGTGCTGGCGCCGCTCAACCGCGTTGGCGACGAGCACGGCATCAAGCTCGACAACGGCAAGGTGACGACCGCGCCCGGCTGGCCCGATGCCTATCAGCGCTGGACCGCCGCAGGTTGGAACGCGGTATCCGGTCCGGAAGCCTTCGGCGGCCAGGGCCTGCCGCTCGCGATCAACGCCGCATGCACCGAGATCTGGAGTGCGTCGAACATTGCTTTCGGTCTCTGCCCGCTGCTGACACTGTCCGCGATCGAGGCGCTCGATGCCCATGGCAGCGAAGAGCTGAAGAAGATCTACCTCGAGAAGATGGTCACCGGCGAATGGACCGGCACGATGCAACTCACCGAACCCAGCGCGGGTTCGGATGTCGGCGCGCTGCGCACCCGCGCCGAGCGGGCGGCAGACGGCACCTATCGCATCAAGGGCACCAAGATCTTCATCACCTATGGCGAGCACGACATGACCGACAACATCGTGCATTTCGTGCTCGCGCGATTGCCCGATGCGCCTGCCGGCACCAAGGGGATCTCGCTGTTCCTCGTTCCCAAATTCCTTGTCAACGCCGACGGCTCGCTCGGCGAACGCAACGACATCTATGCCTCCGGCGTCGAGCACAAGCTCGGCATCCACGCCTCGCCGACCTGCACCATGACCATGGGCGATAAGGGTGGCGCGATCGGCTATCTGATCGGCGAGGAAAACCAGGGCATGCGCTGCATGTTCACGATGATGAACCAGGCCCGGCTCGGCGTCGGCCTCGAAGGCGTCGGCATCGCCGATCGCGCCTATCAGCAGGCGCTGGCCTACGCGCAGGAACGCAGGCAAGGGAAAGCTATCGGCAAGGCCGTCGGCCACAAGGGCGACGGGATGGATCCGATCATCATGCATCCCGACATCAAGCGCATGCTGATGCAGATGCGCAGCATGACCGCCGCCGCGCGCTCGATCTGCTACGCCACGGCGGTCGCGCTCGATATCTCCGTGCGCGCCAAGGACGCCAGGGTCCGCTCCGATGCCGCCGCGCGCGGCGCGCTGCTGACGCCGATTGCAAAGGCTTTCTCCACCGACATCGGCAACGAGGTCGCCTATCTCGGCGTGCAGGTCCACGGCGGCATGGGCTTCATCGAGGAGACCGGCGCCGCGCAGCATTATCGCGACGCCCGCATCACCTCGATCTATGAGGGCACCAACGGCATCCAGTCGATCGACCTCGTGACCCGCAAGCTCGGCGCCAATGGCGGCGCGTCGGTGTGGGCGCTGCTCGACGAGCTCGCTGCAACCATCAAACAGGTCGAGGCCTCCAACGATCCGGCCTTCGGCACGACGGGCGCAAAGCTGCGCGACGCGCACGCAGCGCTCGATCGCAGCAGCAAATGGCTGCTCGAGCGCCTCGCCTCGGCGCCGAACGATGCGCTCGCCGGCGCCACCCCATATCTGCGGCTGTTCGGCGCCACCCTCGGCGGCT
>NZ_LNCU01000088.1:0-123839 GCF_001542415.1 Bradyrhizobium macuxiense | reverse complement strand
GGCAGCGAAAGCCAATGGCGACGCCGAGCCGCAGCGTTACGTCGCGCTGGCACGTTTCTTCGCCGAGAACGTCACCGTGCAGGCGCCGTCGCTCGAGAAGACGGTGACCGAGAGCGCCGAAGCCGTGATCGGCGCGGACGCGGTGCTGGCGGGGTAGCGCGCTCACGCTCTCTTCCCCGTCATCGCGAGGAGCTCGCGACAAAATTGCGGAGCAATTTTGCGCTGAAGTGACGACTTGCCCGCCGGGCCTTGGCGAAGGCGGAAGCATCCATGCCTCCACAAGCCGCAACGTGGATTGCTTCGCTTCGTTCGCAATGACGGGGTGAAACTTCGGATTCAACTGTCAAACACGGCGCCGCACGCCTGTCACCGGGCGGCATCGAACAGCGCGATAACTCAGCTTGCCCGCACGGGCCGCTACGCGAACGCCTCAGCAGTGAGGAGGCCGCGCCGACCGCGGCCTCCTCACTTGGCTGTGCCAAAGGACAACTGAGACTGTCCTCATTCGCTCCCGCGTGTCCCGATGAGGGCGGCCCCAATGCGGCTACCTGGCTCTATGAGAACCGCTCCCGCTCATTCCGGTGCCCGAACCTGTTGTCTGGCCCGGCGCGTAACCGGAAGCCCCTGGGCTCCCCGCCTTCGATCCTCTCGCCTGCATCTCATGTCCAGGTGTGTAGCCTGAGGCGCCGGGGCTTCCCCGCTTGGAGCCCTTGGTTTGCATTTCGTGCCCGGGCGACTTGCTCGAAACACCCTGCGCAAAAGCAACCGGGGTGGAAGCCATCAGGCATGCTGCGGAAAGTGCGATGATTGTGCGCTTCATTATTTTGTTCTCCAAAGTGCGCCCCCGCAACCAACCCGGCGCGAACAGCGACGTTCCATGAACGCTCGTTCATCAGCACGCATCAAAGAGTCTCTGCCTCGCATCACCGAGGATCAACAGCCGCAGCGGATCATCTCACCGCTTCGCGGGTGGGCCGCTCTTGTTGCCGGGCAACCCTTTGACCTTTGAAGAATCCTGCTGCTGGACGTGGCGGTTATGCGAGTCCGAGCCCACCGTGCCTTGACCCGGAGCTGGCCCGTTCTTATTCCCCGGCGCACCATGGATCCCGCTCCCGGAATTCTGGGCGCTCGGAGCACTCGTCGTGCCGGCGTGGTTTTGGTCAGTCGCTTGTTGAGCCATCGTCGGGCCGGCTGTCATGACACCGGCGATGAGCAGCGCGATAGTATAGGTTCTCATGCGCTTTCTCCTCGAGGCTGCCCCAGCACACACAACGCGCGCCGCGATCATCCTTTCCTTTAGTTCCAGCATTTTCGCTGGTTTGCCTTAGTAAGCTGCGGGGCAGCGCGCTTCTCCGCCGGGTTCCAGGACGCCAGGGCCAGCGCCGTTTGCCGCGCGCAGCGTTGCGAAAACCCGCTTTGCTCAAGCGATTGCTCGTAGCGAGCCTCGCCCGTTGGCGACTCCAGAACCGATTTTCCGCTGCGCGCACTGACCATGCGACTGCGACCGTAACGCGCGTTTTTCAATCCCATGCATGTTAATACTCGCTCGTGTCACCCGAACCGGTGAGGACCGACATGCAGGCTGACCTTGTTCAGACCTATCGCGCCTTCGCTTAACAACAACGCCTGGGCCAATTACCGCCTCACGATCTGCGCTCGGCTCAATCAGGCCGAATTTGCCGCCGAGCGAACCGGCTTCTTCCCAAGCCTGAGCGGACGCTGAACCACATCTACGTCATCGACCTCTTCTATGTCGGCGCGCTGGAAGGCGGATGGCTCGGGCCGCAGGCCTGGGCGAATGAAGTGCCCTTCCCGTCAATTGCACAGCTGCAGCCGGCGCAACGCGCAATCGATCAGCGCCTGATCGCCGTCCGAGCGCTTCTACGGCATTGGGGCGAGACATCACGCCCAGACCCGGTCCCCATATCGTCCGGGCGGCTGAGCAAGGACACCTGATGTCCCGGTTCGCTTTGGACCCAGTGGTAGTCGAACCCGAACGGAGCTAACATTTCGAACTGTCGCACGGCGATCCGTCGTTGAAGGGGCCGTTTGCCGGCGCCGGCTCGTGGCGAGGAGGAGTCCTTGACTCGCGAACACCTCTTGCGACGGCTCGTTGCCGTTTTTGCAGCCGACGCAGCTGGCTACAGCCGTCTGACTGGCATGGACGAAGAAGGCACTCATGTCAGGCTCAGGGAGCATCTGCAGGGCCTGTTTATCCCGACCATTGCCGCCCATCGTGGAACCATTGTCAAGAATACCGGTGATGGGTTGCTGGCTGAGTTTGACAGCGTTGTCGATGCCGTGCGTTGCGCTCTCGATGTTCAGCGCGGGATGACCGAGCGCAATGCGGCCGTGCCGTCGAATCAACGTATTGAATTCAGGATCGGGATCAATGTCGGCGACATCATCAAAGATGCCGGCGACATTTTCGGGGACGTTGTCAACGTGGCAGTACGTCTCGAAGGTATAGCAACGCCCGGCGGTATTTGCCTTTCTGACGATGCTCACCGACACGTCCGAGACAAGCTCGATATCGCCTGTGACGATGGCGGTGAACAAAGATTGAAAAACATCGAACGCCCCGTCCGAGTTTTCAGAGTTAGGGATCGCGGCAGCGCAATGAGCCAAAGGCCTGTCTTGGCACTACCAGCCAAACCCTCCATCGCCGTTCTGCCCTTCCAAAATCTCAGTACGGATCCTGAGCAACAGTACTTCGCGGACGGCATCGTGGAAGACATTACAATGGCGCTGTCGCGGTTTCGCTGGCTGTTTGTGATCGCAAAAAACTCAAGCTTCACTTACAAGGGCCGCGCGGTCGATGTGAAGCAGGTCGGCCGCGAGTTGGGGGTTCGCTACATACTGGAGGGAAGCGTTCGCAGGGCCGACGCTCGCGTTCGCATATCGAGCCAGCTTGTTGACGCGGATACTGGAGCGCATCTCTGGGCTAATCACTTCGATGGAACGCTCGAAGATATGTTTGATCTTCAGGACCAAGTGACGGTCAGTGTCGTTGGCGCGATTGCGCCGAAGCTGCAGCATGCGGAGATTAAGCGGGCCCTGCGGAAGCCGATCGAAAATCTGGACGCATACGATCGCTACCTCCGTGGGCTCGCGTGCATTCATCGGTGGACAAGGGATGGGAATAATGAGGGACTTGAGCATTTTAGAGCAGCAATCGAGCTCGAGCCCGGTCTTGCCGCTGCTTACGGTCTGGCTGCCTGGTGCTATGTGCGTCGGAAGGCTCATGGTTGGATGACGGACGCGACGCTGGAAAGCGGCGAGGCGACGCGACTGGCGCGCACGGCGGTGCTTATTGGCAGAGATGACCCGGTTGCGATGTGTTTGGGTGGATACGCACTTGCATTTATCGATCAGGAGTTCGACGATGCTGCAGCATTTATGGATCATGGACTCGCGGTCAATCCCAACTATGCGTCAGCCTGGATGCTGAGTGCCTGGCTCAGGGTGTGGAGAGGAGAGCCGGATCTCGCGATTGACCACGCTGGGCGCGCACTGCGGTTGAGCCCGCTGGATCCAGCGATGTTTGGCATTCATGCGGCAGCCGCTTGTGCCCATCTCCTGGCGCACCGCTATGACGAGGCGTCATCGTTGGCTGATCAGGCCACTCGCGACCTTCCGAGTTTCTTGCTGGGTATTTGTATCTCTGCGGCCAGCAAAGCGCTTGGGGGACGACTTGATGAAGCGGGAAGAGTCATTTCGCAGGCATTTGAGTCCGATCCCGACTTTCGGCTCTCCAGTCTCAAGCGCCTGGCGCCGTTCAGACGGCCAGAAGATTTCGCCATGTTTGCGAGTGGCCTTCGCAAGGCAGGGCTTCCGGATTGAACTCTGCTTGCGGCACTTCGCGACATACTGCATCGCTGCGATCCGATGAGATCAGACATGCCGGCCAGCCTCGTTCAGACATTCCGCGCCTTCGCTTACAACAACGCCTGGGCCAATCACCGCCTCCTCACGACCTGCGCTCAGCTCAGTCAGGCCGAGTTTGCCGCCGAGCGAACCGGCTTCTTCCCAAGCCTGCAGCGGACACTGAACCACATCTACGTCATCGACCTGTTCTATGTCGACGCGCTGGAAGGCGGATGGCTCGGGCCGAAGGCCTGGGCCAATGAAGTGCCCTGCCCGTCGGTCGCGGAGCTCAAGCCGGCGCAATGCGCGATCGATCAGCGCCTGCTCGCGGTTTGCGATGCGCTGACGCCCGACCAGCTAAGCGATGTCGTGCGGATCAATCGCGACACCACGATCCAGATCGAGCGGCGCGACCGCCTGCTGATGCACCTCTTCCAGCACGCGATCCATCATCGCGGCCAGGCCCACGCCATGCTCTCCGCAACGAGCGTCGCGCCGCCGCAGCTCGACGAGTTCTTCGCAGCCGGCGAAGCGCCGCTAAGAGCAGGCGAATTCGCCGAGCTGGGGTGGACCGAAGCCACCGTATGGGGCGGCTGACCCGCCACGCTCGGAAGCGCCATGATATATGCGCTAATCGGATGCGTTCGGCGCGTCCACCGACCGACGGACGCTGCGTCGCCGCTCACGCGGCGTCCGGCATTCGATCCAGCAGCTTGTCGAGCGTGATCGGATAGTCGCGCACGCGCACGCCGGTCGCATTGTAGACCGCGTTGGCGACCGCGGCTGCAACACCACAGATGCCGAGCTCGGCGACGCCCTTGGCCTTCATCGGCGACGACATCGGATCGGTCTCGTCGAGGAAGAACATGTCCTGATGCGGGATATCGGCATGTACGGGCACCTCATAGCCGGCGAGATCGTGGTTGACGAAGAAGCCGTGGCGCTTGTCGACCACCAGGTCCTCCATCAGAGCGGCGCCGACGCCCATGGTCATCGCACCGATCACCTGGCTGCGCGCGGCGGTCGGATTCAGAATGCGGCCCGCGGCGCATACCGCGAGCATCCGCCGTACCCGGACTTCCGCCGTGTCGGCATCGACGCCGACCTCGACGAAATGCGCGCCGAAGGTCGACTGCTGGTAGGTCTTGGCGAGATCGCCGTACTCGATGGCGTCCTCCGCCGTGATGCCGTCATTGCCGGCGGCCTGTGCCAGCGCCACGCTGCGATTGCCTGATCGGACGACGTCGTCCGCAAACACCGCTTCGGCGGAGTTGAAGCCGAGCTTCTGCGCGATGGCCTCGCGCAGCTTGACACAGGCGGCGTAGACACCGGCCGTGGAATTGTTGCCGCCCCACTGCCCGCCGGAGCCGCATGAGACCGGAAAATCGGAATCGCCAAGCCGAACCACGACCTTGTCCAGCGGCACGCCCATCATCTCGGCCGCGGTCTGCCCAATGATGGTGTAGGAGCCGGTGCCGATATCGGTCATGTCGGTCTCGACCGTCACCCTGCCGTCCCGGTCGAGGCGCACCCGCGCCGCCGACTTGGTGAGGAGATTGTTGCGGAACGCGGCGGCAACGCCGAAGCCGACGAGGAAGCGTCCGTCGCGCACCTTGCCGGTTTGCGGGTTGCGCCGGCTCCAGCCGAACCGCGTGGCGCCTTCGCGCAAGCATTCGACGAGCTGGCGCTTCGAGAACGGCCGCTCCGGATGCTCCGGATCGACCTGGGTATCGTTCTTGATGCGCAGCTCGATCGGATCCATGCCGAACTTCTCGGCGAGTTCGTCGATCGCGATTTCGAGCGCCATCATGCCGGAGGCCTCTCCGGGAGCGCGCATCGCATTGCCTTCCGCCAGATCGAGCTCCGAGAGCCGCATCGCGGTCATCCGGTTGGCGCCGGCATAAAGCAGCCGCGTTTGGTTGACCGTGACCTCCGGCTCGCCGTCCTTCACGTTGCCGGACCAGCTCTCATGGCCGATCGCACTGATCTTGCCGTCGCGATCGGCGCCGATGCGGATGCGCTGGATCGTCGCCGGCCGATGCGTGGTGTTGTTAAACATCAGCGGACGCTGCAACGCCACCTTGACCGGACGGGCCGCGGCTCGCGCACCGAGCGCAGCGAGCAGCACGTCGGCGCGCAGGAACAGCTTGCCGCCGAAGCCGCCGCCGATATAGGGCGAGATCAGCCGGACATTCTCCTTCGGGATCCCGAGCGTCTTCGCCAAGTCAGTCGCGCCCCAGGCGATCATCTGGTTGGAGGTCCAGACCGTCAGCCCGTCGCCCTCCCACGCCGCGATCGAAGCGTGCGGCTCAATCATCGCGTGGCCCTGGTCCGGCGTGGTGTAGGTCGCATCGAGTTGGACCGGGGCTGCGGCGAACGTCGCTGCAAAGTCACCCACCGCCGTGTCGGCCGGTCCGCCGATCTTGGGATCGGGGGTGAAAGCCTTGTCCCGCGACGCTGCCAGATCGAAGCGGCCGTCGCCCGGCGCGTAATCGACCCGAACCAGTTGCGCGGCGGCACGCGCCTGCTCGAAGGTCTCGGCGACCACCACGGCGACGGCTTGGTGATAGTGCGCGATCTCAGGGCCGCCGAGCAGCGGCGCCGGGTTGCGCTCTGCCTTGTCAAGCTTGCCGGCATTGCCGGCGGTGACGATGGCGAGCACGCCTGGCGCCGCCTTGGCCGCGGCGAGATCGATCGCATTGATACGCCCCTTGCCGATCGCCGATCCCACCACGTAGCCATAGGCCTGCTCGGTCACGACATCATGACGTTCATAGGCGTAGGGCGCGGTACCCGTTGTCTTCAACGGCCCCTCGATCCGGCTGGTCGGCCGGCCGACCACCTTGAGTTGGTCGATCGGATTGAAGGTGGCTGGATGTTCGAATCGCATGCTCTAACCCTTGTCTAGGCCCTGTTATCTAGGCCCTGGCCTCGCGCAGCACCGCCGACAGCGTTCGCTCGGCGAGTGGCAGCTTGAAAGCGTTGTCCCGCGTCGGCCTTGCGTCGGCGAGCAGGCGCGCGGTGACCGCCTTGGCGCCGCGCGGCAACTCCGCTTCCGCCGCCTCGACCCGCCATGGCTTGTGTGCGACGCCGCCAAGCGCGACGCGGCCCGAACCGTCGGGCTGGACGATCGCAGCAACCGACACCAGCGCAAACGCATAGGAGGCGCGGTCGCGAACTTTCCGATAGGCCTGCGCGCCGCCGACCGGTTTCGGCAGCACCACGGCAGTAATCAACTCGCCGGGCGCGAGCGTGGTCTCGACCTCGGGATGGTCGCCCGGCAACCGATGCAGTTCGGCAATAGGTATGGTCCGCGTGGCGCCGTCGGGCCGCACAGTCTCGATAACAGCATCGAGCGCGCGCATCGCCACCGCCATGTCGCTTGGATGGGTCGCGATGCACGCTTCGCTGGCGCCGATCACCGCGTGCTGCCGGCTGAAGCCGCCGATCGCGGCGCAGCCGCTGCCCGGCTTGCGTTTGTTGCACGGCAGATTGGTGTCGTAGAAATACGGACAGCGCGTCCGCTGCAGGAGATTGCCGGCCGTGGTCGCCTTGTTGCGCAGCTGGCCGGAGGCGCCGGCCAGCAGCGCGCGCGAAAGCACGGCGTAGTCGCGGCGCACGCGGCCGTCGGCCGCGAGATCTGTGTTGCGGACCAGCGCGCCGATGCGCAGGCCGCCGTCCGCCGTCGCGTCGATCCGATCCAGTGCCAGGCCGTTGACATCGATGAGATGCGCCGGGGTCTCGATCTCGAGCTTCATCAGGTCGAGCAGATTGGTGCCTCCGGCAATGAATTTCGCGTTCGTGGCCTGCCCGGCAGCCGCGGCGGCGGCGTCTGGCGAGGCTGCACGTTCGTAGCTGAACGTTCTCATGCGCTCCTCCCGGCGACCTCACCGATCGCCTCGGCGATGTTGGAATAGGCGCCACAGCGGCAGATGTTGCCGCTCATGCGCTCGCGAAGTTCGGCATTGCTCAAGCGCACCGGGGCAATGAGATCAGCCGTCACATGGCTCGGGATGCCGGCCCTGATCTCGTCGAGCACGGCCACCGCCGAACAGATCTGCCCGGGCGTGCAATAGCCGCATTGGTAGCCGTCATGCTTGACGAACGCCGCCTGCATCGGATGCAATTGCTCCGGCGAGCCCAGCCCTTCGATCGTCGTGATCTCGTTGCCCTGATGCATCACGGCGAGCGTCAGGCACGAATTGATGCGCCGGCCGTCGACGATGACGGTGCAGGCGCCGCACTGGCCGTGATCACACCCCTTCTTGGTGCCCGTCAAATGCAGGTGCTCGCGCAACGCATCGAGCAGCGTGGTTCTGGTATCGAGCTCGAGCTGATGGGGTTCGCCGTTCACGTCAAAGGACACTCTCGTCATCACGGGCGCTCCAGTCGGGGCAGTTTGGTCGCTCGCCGCCAAGGAAGCGCGCGTCGCGACGGACGACGCGGCAAGCGAGGCGGCTCCGACAATCAACAGATGGCGTCGGGATAGTTCCAAATGGCCGGAAATTTGCACTTGGCTTTCCTTCTGGCTTTTAGCTTTCCTTCTCGTTTTCCTGGTGCTCGACCGCGATCGCGGGCGGAACTCCACGCCTGCCTGTGGCCGCTCGGATTGAATGCGGTGGACAGCGCAATGTTTCTCCCAGGCGACCAAACGAAATCGCGAGCCGGCCCATTGCCGGCGCCGATACCCCGCACGGGAGAGCCGCACGACAAAACATCGCGCGTTCGACGGTATCATCCGCGCGCTCGCCGGAAGGGAAAAGCGGCGCGGAACACTTTGGACTTGCTCGGGATCATGTAGGATAGCGAGCAAGAACCCGCTGCCCGCCGTCCCCAAGGACCGTCCGATGACCGCGCATGTCATAGTGACCGACCAAGCCGCCACACGCGTGATCCGGCTGCGCCGGCCCGAGAAGAAGAACGCGATCACCCATGCAATGTTCGACGCGATGCGCGAGGCGATCGACACGGCGCAGAACGATCCGAAAATCCGCTGCCTGATCGTGACCGGCGGCTCCGGCGTGTTCACCGCGGGCAACGACATCGAGGACATGCTCGGGCAGGGCACGTCCACCGGCGAGCCTCCGCCCGCCTCCGACCTGGTCAAGTTCCTCTATTCGCTCGCCCACAACGTCAAGCCGATCATCGCCGCCGTCGACGGCGTCGCGATGGGCGTCGGGACCACCATGCTGTTCCACTGCGACTACGTGCTCGCCAGCACGACCGCGCAGTTCTCCACCCCGTTCTCCAAATTCGGCCTGGTGCCGGAGGGCGCCTCCAGCCTGCTGATGCCGCGCAGCATCGGCCAGCAGCGCGCCTTCGCGATGCTGGTGATGGGACGCACCATGACGGCCGACGAGGCCCGCGAGGCCGGCTTCGTCAACACGATCGTGGCGCCGGGCCATGCCGAGGTCGAGGCGCACAAGGTGGCGCGGGAAATCTGCGCGCTGCCGCCCGAGGCAGTCGCGATCTCGCGCCGGCTGCTCAGGCTGCCGCCCGAGGACGTCACCCGCCGGATCGAGCAGGAGAACCACGTGTTCGCCGAGCGCATGCGCTCCACGGAAGCGATCGCGGCTTTCAAGGCGTTCATATCGCGCACGAAGGATTGAACGGCCGCGTCGCAAAAATGTAGTGGCGCCGCGTCATGATGGCGTGTTCCATGGACAGGTCATGAGACGCACCCGCCGTTCGCTCCTCGCCGCCGCCATCTGCTCATTCGCCGTCGTCGCGGCCGGCTCTGCGCCGGCGCAGACCGCGGCGCCAGTGGACCTGCGCATCCTCGCGATCAACGATTTCCACGGCTATCTGCGGCCGCCGCCGGGCGGCATCCGCATCACCGATCCGGGCGATCCGACCAAGAAGATCATGGTGCCCGCCGGCGGCGCCGAGCGGATGGCGACCGCGGTCAAGCAGCTCCGCGAAGGACACAAGAACAACATCTTCGTCGCGGCCGGCGATTTAATCGGCGCGAGCCCCTTCCTGTCGGCGATGTTCCACGACGAGCCGACCATCGAGTCGCTGTCGATGATGGGGCTTGCGATCTCCTCCGTCGGCAATCACGAATTCGACGAGGGCAAGGACGAGCTGTTGCGGATGCAAAACGGCGGCTGCCACCCCGTCGACAGATGCCAGGGGCCGCATCCCTTCACCGGCGCCAAGTTCCACTATCTCGCCGCCTCTACGTTCGACAAGGCCACCGGCAAGACGGTGTTTCCGCCTTACGAGATCAGGGAGTTCGACGGCATCCCGGTCGCCTTCATCGGGCTGGCGCTGAAGAACACGCCGAACCTGGTGTCGCCGGCCGGCGTCTCGACGCTCGAATTCCGCGACGAAGCCGAGACCGTCAATGCGCTGATCCCGGAATTGAAGGCCAGGGGCGTCGAGGCGATCGTGGTGCTGATTCACGAAGGCGGCTTTCCGACCGGCGACTACAATGAATGCCCCGGCATCTCCGGGCCGATCGTCGACATCGTCAAGAAACTCGACAAGGCGGTCGACGTCGTGATCTCCGGCCATACCCATCAGGCCTATGTCTGCGACATCGACGGACGACTCGTCACCTCGGGCGACAAATACGGCACGCTGGTCACCGCGATCGACCTTCAGCTCGATCCGAAGACCCGTGACGTGATCAGCGCCAAGGCCAACAATACCATCGTGCGCCTCAACACATTCAAGCGCGATCCCGAGCAGAGCGCGCTGCTCGAAGCCTACGACCGGCTCGCCGCGCCGATCGCCAACCGCGCGGCAGGTGCGGTGACGGAAACACTCTCGCGCACGCCGGGCGAGACCGGCGAGAGCGTGCTCGGCGACATCGTCGCCGACGCGCAGCTCGCTGCGACCAGCTCGGAGCCGACCGGCGGCGCGGTGATCGCCTTCACCAATCCCGGCGGCGTGCGCACCGACATCGTCAAGCGAGAGGATGGCGCAGTCTCCTACGCCGACATCTTCGCGAGCCAGCCGTTCCGCAACCAGCTCGTGACGATGACGCTGACCGGCAGGCAGCTCAAGGACGCGCTGGAACAGCAATGGGCCGACCCGAAGCGGCCGCGCCCGCTGCAGGTCTCCAAGGGCTTTTCCTATGCGTGGGATGCGACCAAGCCCGACGGCGCGCGCATCGTCGCCGATCGGATGGCGCTCGACGGCAAGCCGATTGATCCGGCCACGAGCTATCGTGTCACTGTGAACAATTATCTCGCCGAGGGCGGCGACGGCTTCACGGCATTCAAGGGCGGAACAGCGCAGCAGTTCGGCGTCTACGATGTCGATGCGCTCTATGCCTATTTCAAAGCCAACAGCCCGGTCAGCGCGGCGACGGGCAAGCGGATCGAGCGGGTGAATTGAGCAAGGTGGCACGGGTGGAATGCCCGCCGGATAGCTCTGGGAAGCATTCATCCTTTGACATCGTCAACAGCTTGTCCAGTGTCATCACCCGCGCGTGCGCATGCGGGTGATCCGATATTCCAGAGGCAGTGACGATTAAACCGAGGGGCCGCGGCGTACTGGGTCGCCCGGTCCTAGTGCGCAATTGCGCACAAGGCCGGGCGATGACAGTTGTGGGTGTGGGACACAGCGTTCGTACCCGGAGCCCTTTCCGGGGGGCCGGTAACGGCCTACATTAGGGGCTCCTCGCACGCGCACCGGTTGCGCCGGGAATTTGCATGACACTGCTTCTGACGCATTCCGCCTGCCTCGACCATTTGACCCCTCCCGGACATCCCGAACGCCCCGACCGGCTGCGTGCGGTCGACGAGGTGCTGGCTGAGGCACGCTTCAACGCGCTGGTGCGCGAGCAGGCGCCGGAAGGCGACCTCGATTCCGTGCTGCTGTGTCATGGCGAGCATTATGTCGGCGAGTTGCGCCACATCGCGCCGACCTCGGGCCTGATCTATGTCGACGGCGACACCTCGATGTCGCCGGGCACCTGGGAAGCGGTGATGCGCGGCGTCGGCGGCTCGCTCGCCGCAACCGACGCCGTGATGACGGGCCAGCACCGGAACGCCTTCGTCGCGGTGCGCCCGCCCGGCCACCACGCCGAGAAATCGACGCCGATGGGGTTCTGCTTCTTCGACAACGCGGCGATCGCCGCGCGCTACGCGCAGCGCAAATACGGCATCGCGCGCGCCGCAGTGGTCGACTTCGACGTCCATCACGGCAACGGCACGCAGGATATCTTCTGGGCTGATCCGACCGTGATGTACTGCTCGACGCACCAGATGCCGCTGTTTCCGGGCACCGGCGCGATGGGCGAGCGCGGCGAGCACGACACCATCGTCAACGCGCCGCTCGCGCCTGAAGACGGCAGCGCCAGGTTCCGCGCCGCCTTCGAGAACCTGATCCTGCCGCGACTGCAGCAGTTCTCCCCGGAACTCATCATCATCTCGGCCGGCTTCGACGCGCACCACCGCGATCCGCTGGCCTCGATCAACCTGAAGGGCGAGGATTTCGGCTGGGTGACGCGCAAGCTGATCGACGTCGCCGACAAGAGCGCCGGCGGCCGCGTGGTGTCCGTGCTGGAAGGCGGCTACGATCTGCAGGGATTGAAAGAGTCGGTGGCTTCCCACGTTGGCGCATTGATGGGCGGCTAAATCCCCGCCACAATAAGCTCGCAAAAATTCGATTGATTCTGCGCTCTGATAACGTGCGCAGTCGGGAACACGAGATGGCCGAAAATACTCAAGCCGACGTCAAGAAGCTGACCTTCGAACGCGCGATCGAGGAACTCGAATCGATCGTCAAGCGTCTCGAGGACGGCAAGGTCCCGCTCGAGGAGTCGGTTACGATCTACGAACGCGGCGAGGCGCTGAAGCGACGCTGCGAGGAATTGCTGCGCCAGGCGGAAGCCCGCGTCGACAAGATCACCACCGACGCCTCGGGCCAGGTGACCGGCACCGAGCCGCTCGACGTGCAGTAGCGCCGCGCGCGGCCACCGCAACAACCGGCGAGTTTGTCGGCTAGGCTGACCTCAATAGTCGCGATTGTTGCTGCGCATTTCTGCGATATCCGTGACCCGGAGGATGATGATCCCTCCGCCGGGTGCTTTGCTGCGGCCGGCCGAATCGGCTGATCGGGGCCGTCCGGCTGCCACCAAAATGGGCGTAATGCAGCCCACCGGTCGTCACACCCATTGAAAAACCTAGCTTTTTTGACGTCGGGCATAGGAACCCAGCGCGGCGAGCGGGTTGGCTTTGGTCGCAACTTTGGTGTAATGCTTCCCATCCTATGGGCATTTGATGGTGACGGGCGGCCAGATTCTTCCGGCGGCAAGCGCCTCAAATGGTTCGACAAACTGAACCGGGACGGGTGAAGAGCGACCAAGGTGATACCTATCACGTGGTCCAATCCGGAGTGCATCTAGGCTTTCAAACCAGGCACCGGCGCCGCCGGGGCGGCACCCAGTGTCTGGCATTCGCTGCGCGAAACGCGCGCAACCCTTCTCGCGTCGGGCCGTTGTCTCGACATGCAAAATTGGAATATCGCTGTGACCACATATAGTAAAACACCGCTTCTTGACACTATTCATACGCCGGAAGACCTGCGCAAGCTCAAGGTCGACCAGGTGCGGCAGGTTGCCGATGAACTGCGCCAGGAAACCATCGACGCGGTGTCGGTGACCGGCGGACATTTCGGCGCCGGCCTCGGCGTGGTCGAGCTGACCACCGCGATCCACTACATCTTCGACACCCCGCGTGACCGCCTGATCTGGGACGTCGGCCACCAGGCCTACCCGCACAAGATCCTGACCGGACGCCGCGACCGCATCCGCACGCTGCGCACCGGCGGCGGCCTCTCCGGCTTCACCAAGCGTACCGAGAGCGATTACGATCCGTTCGGGGCAGCGCATTCCTCGACCTCGATCTCGGCCGGCCTCGGCATGGCCGTCGCGCGCGATCTCGCCGGCGGCAAGAACAACGTCATCGCGGTGATCGGCGATGGCGCGATGTCGGCGGGCATGGCCTATGAGGCGATGAACAACGCCGGGGCGATGAACTCGCGCCTGATCGTGATCCTCAACGACAACGACATGTCGATCGCGCCGCCGGTCGGCGCGATGAGCGCGTATCTGTCGCGCCTCTACTCCGGCAAGACCTACCGCACGCTGCGCGAGGCGGCGAAGCAGATCAACAAGCGTCTGCCCAAGATCATCGCCAACCGCGCCAACCGCGTCGAGGAATACTCCCGCGGCTTCATGATGGACGGCGGCACGCTGTTCGAGGAGCTCGGCTTCTACTATGTCGGCCCGATCGACGGTCACAACCTCGACCATCTCTTGCCCGTGCTGAAGAATGTCCGCGACATGGAGACCGGCCCGATCCTGGTCCACGTCGTGACCCAGAAGGGCAAGGGCTACGGCCCGGCCGAAGCCTCCGCCGACAAGTATCACGCCGTGGTCAAGTTCGACGTCGCGACCGGCACCCAGGCGAAGGCCAAGCCGAACGCGCCGGCCTACCAGAACGTGTTCGGCCAAAGCCTCGTCAAGGAAGCGCAGAAGGACGACAAGATCGTCGCCATCACCGCGGCGATGCCGTCGGGCACCGGCGTCGACATCTTCAACAAGGCGTTCCCGGATCGCACCTTCGACGTCGGCATCGCCGAGCAGCACGCGGTGACCTTCGCGGCAGGTCTTGCCACCGAAGGCTACAAGCCGTTCTGTGCGATCTATTCGACCTTCCTGCAGCGCGGCTATGACCAGGTGGTCCATGACGTCGCGATCCAGAGCCTGCCTGTCCGCTTCGCGATCGACCGCGCTGGCCTGGTCGGTGCCGACGGCGCGACCCATGCCGGCTCGTTCGACAACGCCTATCTCGGCTGTCTGCCGAACTTCGTGATCATGGCGGCCTCCGACGAGGCGGAAATGGTTCACATGGTAGCGACCCAGGTCGCGATCAACGACCGCCCGAGCGCGCTGCGCTATCCGCGCGGCGAAGGCCGCGGCGTCGAGATGCCGGAAGTCGGCGTCGCGCTGCCGATCGGCAAGGGCCGCATCATCCGCGAGGGCAAGAACGTCGCCCTGCTCTCCTTCGGCACCCGCCTCGCCGAATGCGAGAAGGCCGCCGACGAGCTCGCCGCACACGGCCTCTCGGCGACCATCGCGGACGCGCGCTTCATGAAGCCGCTCGACGAAGAGATGATCCTCAAGCTCGCGCGCGACCATGAGATCCTGATCACGATCGAGGAAGGTGCGGTCGGCGGTTTCGGCTCGCATGTGGTGCAGTTCCTGACCGACCACGGCATGCTCGACAGCGGGATGCTCAAGTTCCGCTCGATGGTGCTGCCCGACGTCTTCCTCGACCATGACTCGCCGGCGGCGATGTATGCGCGCGCCGGTCTCGACGCGAAGAGCATCGTTGCCAAGGTGTTCGAAGCCCTCGGCAAGGATTTCAAGACCGAGACCGTGAAGCTCGCGTAATCCGCCCGGGCGGCGCTTCGGGCGCCGGCAAGTCCATGATCATCTATCTGGCAGGTCCTGACGTGTTCCTGCCGGATGCCGTAGAGATCGGCCGCCGCAAGGCGGAGATTTGCGCGGCGCATGGAATGACTGGGCTCTATCCGCTCGACAATGCGGTGAACCCTGCGGCCGCCAGTGCATCGCTCGTCATCTTCAAGAGCAACGAAGCGATGATGGAGTCAGCAGACGCCATCATCGCCAATTTGACGCCGTTTCGCGGCCCCAGTGCCGACGCAGGCACCATCTACGAACTCGGCTACATGGCGGGCTGCGGCAAGCTGTGCCTCGCCTACTCGAACGATCCCGCCTCCTACGCCAATCGCGTGGCGCGGTTTCATCGGGTGGACGAGGCGCCCGACGGACGCCTGATCGACGCGGAGGGGCTCACGGTGGAAGAGTTCGGCTTGCCCGACAATCTGATGATGATACACGCGCTCGATCTGCACGGCAGTCCGCTGGTGACGCCGAGAGAAGCACCAGAGGACATCTGGCACGATCTCGCCTCCTTCGAGGCCTGCGTGCGGCTCGCCGCCGAGCGCACGCAACGTTTGCCGGGCTTCAATTGAACGGGACAGGCGATAGCCATGGGCCGGCCGGCAAGCGCGTCGATGTGCTGCTGGTCGAGCGCGGCCTGTTCGAGAGCCGGGCGCGGGCGCGCGCAGCGATCGATGCCGGTCTCGTGACCGCAGACGGCAAACAAGTCGCGAAGGCCTCCGAGATCGTGGCGCCCGGCGCCGCACTGTCCGCCGAGCCGGCGCACCCTTACGTCTCGCGCGGTGGCGTCAAGCTCGCCGGCGCACTGGAGCATTATCCGATCGACGTCGAGGGCCATGTCTGCCTCGACGTCGGCGCCTCGACCGGCGGCTTCACCGAGGTACTGCTCGCCAACGGCGCGAGCGTCGTGTTTGCCATCGACGTCGGTCACGGCCAGTTGCATCCCTCGCTGCAGAGGCACCCGAACGTCGTCTCCATGGAGGAGACCGACATCAGGAACTTTGAAGGCAAGCGGCTGCCGGCGCGGCCCGACATCGTCGTGATCGATGTCAGCTTCATCTCGCTGAAGCTCGTGCTCCCGGTGGCACTGTCGCTCGCGGCCGCGCCGATGCACCTGCTCGCGCTGATCAAGCCGCAGTTTGAGGCCGCGCGCAAACATTCCAAGCGCGGCATCATCCGCAACGCGATGGTGCACCAGGAAATCTGCGACGACATCGCCGCCTTTGCCGCCTCGCTCGGCTGCACCGACATCCAGGTGTTCCCGTCCTCGATCAAGGGCGGCGACGGCAATATCGAATTTTTCCTCGGCGCGCGGCGTGGCTGAACTCCTCACCATCGACCATGTCGGCCATCGCGGCGACGGCGTCGCCATTGCGCACGGGCGCGCGACCTATGTGCCGTACACGCTCGCCGGCGAAACGGTCGAGGTCGATGCTGCGAACGATCCGGAACGGCCGCATCTTGTACGCATCGTGCAGCCGAGCCCCGAGCGAATCGCGCCGTTCTGCGACTATTTCGGGCAATGCGGCGGCTGTGCGATCCAGCACTGGCAGCCGGACGGCTACCGCGCCTGGAAACGCGCCATCGTGGTCGACACGCTCGCGCAAGCCGGCATCGCCTGCGACATTGCCGAGATCGTGGATGCCCACGGCGCCGGCCGCCGGCGCGTCACGGTTCACGCCCGCCGCGGCGCCGACGGTGAGTTGCGCACCGGCTTTGCCACCGCGGGCAGCCACGCCATCGTTGCGATCGCGGATTGTCCGATCCTCGATCCGGCCTTGCGCGGCGCGCTCGACGCCGCGCGCGCGATTACCGAGGCGCTGAAGCCCACCAACAAGCCGCTCGACATCCAGATCACCGCGACCGACAGCGGGCTCGACGTCGATGTCCGCGGCTCCGGTCCGGTGCCGACCGCGACGATTGCGGCGCTGTCGCGGGTCGCGGAGAAACACCGTCTGGCGCGCCTGACGCGCCATGGCGAGCTGGTGCTGATGCGCAGCCCGCCGGTCCTCGCCATCGGCCCCGCCCAGGTGACGCTGCCGCCCGGCTCGTTCCTGCAGGCGACCGCAGCCGGCGAAGAGACGCTCGCTGCGCTCGTGCAGGACCGCTGCAAGCGCGCCAAACATATCGCCGATCTGTTCTGCGGCGTCGGCCCGTTCGCGCTGCGGCTCGCGAAGGTCGCGCGCATCGCAGCATTCGACAGCGATGCCGGCGCGGTGACCGCGCTGCAAAAGGCCGTGACCGCTACAAAGGGATTGAAGCCGATCAAGGCCGAGGCGCGCGACCTGTTTCGCCGCCCGCTGGTGCCGCAGGAGCTGCGCGACTACGACACCGTCGTGTTCGATCCGCCACGCCAGGGAGCGCAGGCGCAAGTCACGCAACTCGCCGCCAGCAAGGTGCCCAACGTGATCGCAGTATCCTGCAACGCGGCAACCTTCGCGCGCGACGCGAAAGTCCTGATCGACGGCGGTTTCAGGATCGAGGGCGTCACGCCTGTCGACCAGTTCCGCCACACCCCGCATATCGAGCTGGTGGCGCGGTTCGCGCGCTAAAGCGCGCGATGAGATTACGTTGAATCGTCATCGCGCTTTAGCGCCTGGCTTGAGCATGATCTCCACGCAAACGTGTTCCGCGTTTGTCGCGAGGGAAAACCGCTTCACACTTTTCCGGATCATGCACTGGAGGCGATGTGACTGATGTCGCAGGGCGCGATATAGTTCTCGTCCCATGCCACACGATCAGCTGCTCGCCCGCATCACACCCATCCTCGCTGATGTCCCGGGCGTCGCCGCCATCGTGTTGGGCGGATCGCGGGCGCGTGGAACGGCGCACGATGCGTCCGACTACGACATAGGCCTTTACTACACAGAGGCGGCAGTCCTGGACACGGATCGGCTGCGCGACGTGATGACTGATGTCGTCGACGTGCCAGACACGGTGCATGTCACACCGATCGGCGAGTGGGGCCCCTGGATCGTCGGCGGCGCGTGGCTTGCGATCAACGGCCGCAAGGTCGACCTGCTCTATCGTAACATCGACAAGGTGGCCGCGACGATCGATGCCTGCCGCGACGGCGAGATCACCATGCACTACCAGCCCGGCCATCCGCACGGCTTCTGCTCGGCGATCTGGATGGGCGAAGTCGCACTGTGCCAACCCTTGCATGATCCGAACGGCCTCATCGCGAATCTGAAGGCAACGACCGCGCCCTACCCACGCGCCTTGCGCGACGCGTTGATCCAACGCTTTCAATGGGAGATCCTGTTCGGCATCGAGAACGCCGAACTCGCTCTGCCGCGCGGCGACAGCACGCACATCGCCGGCTGCGCCTATCGCGCGCTCGCCTGTCTCGCGCAGGTGCTGTTTGCGCTCAACGGGCAATACCTCATCAACGAGAAGGACGCGCTGGCGCAGGCGGCGAATTTTCCGGTGACGGTTCGCGACCTCACCAGGCGCGTCGCGCAGATTTGGCGACAGATCGGAGCCGCGGAATACGCCGCTGCATTGCAAACGCTGCGCGTGCTGGAGAACGACGTTCGGGAGATATCGTAGACCCATAGGATGGGTAGAGCGCAGCGAAACCTATCACCTCACGCCAGGAAGTTGATGGGTTTCGCTGCGCTCTACTCATCCTACAAGATCTACCGCCCCCACCGGTCCTGCCAGATCTTCTCGCCGATCATGCAATTGACCCGCGGCTCCTTGTCGGAGGCCCGCACCACGGGCCGCTCCGGCGTGCGGCCGGCGACCTCGAGCAGCAGCTTGGTGCGGATCGCCTCCTTGAACTTCTCGCGATCCTTGATCGACACCACGAAGGAACCCGGACCGCCGATCACGCAGTCCTCGTAGTACCAGTCGAGATTCTCTATATCCATCGTCGAGTAGGACGGCTCCTTCACCATGATCGGGAGGCCGTTGATGACGATGCCCTTCTCCAGCGCCATATCGCGCGCGGGCGTAATGGGAGCACCGTTGTTGTTGGCGCCGTCGCCGGAAATGTCGATCACGCGGCGCAGGCCGCGATGCGGATTCTCGTCAAACAGCGGAACAGCGAAATAGATCGCGCCCGAGATCGAGGTGCGCGAGGCCCGGCGAACCGGCGTCTTCATGATTTCGGCCGAGACGGCATCCGCGGATTCAGGGCCGTCGATCACGCGCCAGGGGATGATGATCTTCTGGTCGTTGGAGGCAGCCCACTCGAAATAGGTGATCGAGATCTTGCCGTTCGGGCCGGCCTTCAGCGCCTGCAGGAACTCCTTGGAGACGATCGCCTGCGCGTAACCCTCGCGCTGGACTGCGAGTTCGTCCATGTCCATCGAGTAGGAGACATCGACCGCAATGATCAGTTCGATATCGACGCTCGGGGTGGATTCCTTGTCCACCACGCGCTCATTGGGTTCTGCTTGCGGACCCGGCGCGGCAACACCGGGTACACCGCCGCCGGCCAACATGCCCGCGACAAGTACCGCTCCGATCGAGACATACCAGCGCATCGCTGCCCTCCCGTCGTGTGCGCATCATCGTGACATGCAAATCAGGCGGCGCAAAGCGCGAACATCATCCGCCCTTCACATTCAGGTTAAGCGTAGCTCGCAGCTTGAGCGTCTCTCGCCTTGATTTTGGCAACGATGCGTCGCACGCCGTGCCGTTGCCGCAATGAGCCCGTGCAAATCGACTGGTTCCAACGAGGGCCGGAAGGCATTATTCTTGGACCGCAACCGCGAGGGAGGTGCCGGGCGATGCCCGATACCGTCGTCAAGCCGAAAGCCAGGGTAAAGACCAAGGTCGAGCGGCCGCGCCTGCACAAGGTGATCCTGATCAACGACGATTACACGCCGCGCGAATTCGTCGTCACCGTGCTCAAGGCGGAATTCCGCATGACCGACGATCAGGCCTACAAGGTGATGCTGACGGCGCATCAGCGCGGCGTCTGCGTGGTCGCGGTCTTCACCAGGGACGTCGCCGAGACCAAGGCGACGCGCGCCACCGATGCTGGTCGCGCCAAGGGCTATCCGCTGCTGTTCACCACCGAACCCGAGGAGTAGACGGCCGGCCATTAGCGTTCCGCCGGCTGCGCGAGTTCTGCCCGTCTGCCGGCCGCGATGTCGGCAACGACGGCACCCATCACCAGCGCGCCGCCGACCAGCGCGCGAGCCGACGGCACCTCGGCAAACGCCAGCCAGACCCAGAACGGCATCAGCGGCGTTTCGAGCGTAGCGACCAAAGATGCCTGCCCGGACGGCAGCAGCCTGGAGCCCAGCGTGAACAGCGTGAGGCCCAGTCCGACCTGGCAGAATCCGAACATCGCGAAGACGCCGAGATCCGCAGCCGTGGGCGCGCCGATGTCCCGCGCGAAGGGAATGCTGATGAGGCTGCCGATGACATTCGACAGCGCGGCCGCCGCGACCATCGGTGTTTCCCGGTGCCTGCGAATGGCGACCGTCATGACCGACAGTGCCAGCATCATCACGCAAGCGAGCCCGATGCCCCTGTAATCGGCGATGCCGCCGGCGCCGCTGACGGTGACGACCACGCCGAAAAACGCTACAGCGCTGGCGAGCAGCGTTCGCGGCAGAGCCGCTTCCCGAAGCCATATCCAGGCAATCGCGGCGGCGGCAAATGGCTGCACTGCAACGAGGATCGCGACATTGGCCACGCTGGTCAGCTGCAAGGCCGGGATGAACGTCACCATGCCCAGAGTCGAGAGGCCGGCCACCAGCCATCCACTTGCGGGCATTGCGACGAGGTCGCGCGCGCCGCGCCGGCCTTGCGTGACAAGCAGGAACAGCACGATCGCGCCACCGCCGAACAACCCGCGCCAGAACAGGATGGTCCAGGAATCGAAGTGAAGCAGCCGGGTGAAGAATGCCGCAGTGCTCCACGCCACCGCGGCCGCGACCACAAGCGCAATGCCGATCCGATGCTGGGCGTTGCCGTCGGACACGTGGCGCCGCCGCTAGGCGTGAGCGGCGGGCGGCGCCTCGTCATGGAGGCCATAGACGCGTTCAGCCTTCGAGAACCCGGCGATCGGAAACTCGCCGAGATCGCTCCAATCGCCGTTGCAAATGCCGGCGAAGCGTTCCGAGGCCACGACGGTGCGGCCGAGCCGGCCCGCGATCTTCTCCAGCCGCGCGGCGAGATTGACCGCAGGACCGATGCAGGTGAAGTCGAGCCGGTTGCCGCCGCCGATGTTGCCGTACAGCACGTTGCCGAGATGGAGCGCGACGCCGAAGCGGAAGCGCTCGACCACCTCGCCGTTGGGAAACTGCAACGCCTCGACGCCGGCGCGGGATTCGCGTGCGGCGTTCAGCACCCGCGAACAAACCTGCGCCTCGTCGCCAAGATATTCATCGACCGGAAACACCGCTAGCAGGCCGTCGCCCATGAATTTGAGCACCTCGCCGCCATGGGCGCGGATCGCGGCCACCTGGCAATCGAAATAGAGGTTGAGGATTTCCACGATGGTCGCGGCCGGCAGGCGATCCGACAATGCGGTGAAGCCGCGCAGGTCGGACAGCCAGATCGCCGCATCCATCGTGTCGGCATGGCCGCGCCTGATCTGGCCGCCCATGATGCGCTCGCCGGCGCGGTTGCCGACATAGGTGTCGAGCAGCAGCGTCGCGGTGCGGCGCAGGGTGATGATCTCGATGTAGCGCGCCAGCGGAACGGTGAGCGACCGGATCGCGTTCACCTGCTCCTCGGTGAAGCCGCCGGGCTGCCTCGTGGTCCAGCTCGAGGCATTGATAAAGCCGTCCATGTAGACGAGCGGCAACGCGAGATAGTCGGTGACGCCTTCTGCGCGCAGGTCCTCGACGATCGGGAAGCGCGCGCTCGCCGGGTCGTCGACCCGCGCCCTCACCTCAAGCCCCTGCCTGAAGACGATCACCAGCGGGCTGGCAATGAATTCCGGCGAATCCAGAATCTGGTAGTCGACTGTGCCGAGCTCGACTTCGGCGCCGGGCTTCCAGATGAAATTGCGGCCGGCGATCTCGGGATGCAACGTGCGAACGAAGACGCCGACCCGCCACAGCGGAAGGCCGGCCCGGACCAGGCGCTCGCAACATTCGGCCATCATCTGCGATGGGGTAGGAGCCGACCGCGCGCCGTCGACCAGCCACTTGTTGATCTCCAGCAATTCCGACGCGTTCATGGCAGCACCCCCGGCGAGCACCCGATCTGGAGTTTCGGTTCTGTTTGAATCAGAACCGAAACTCTAGATTCTAGTTTGACGCGTTTTCCTCGCGCGAACCGGCGTCCATCCGGATCAAGTCCGGGACAGGCTTCACTCGAAAACGCTCCAGTGACCGCCACTATATAGGGATCAGCGGCCGGTCTGCCCGCGATGGCGCAGAAAATGATCGGCCAGCACGCAGGCCATCATGGCCTCGCCGACCGGCACCGCGCGGATGCCGACGCAGGGATCGTGGCGGCCCTTGGTCAGGATGTCGGTGTCGCCGCCCTTGCGGTCCACGGTCCGGCGCGGGGTGAGGATCGAGGATGTCGGCTTGACCGCGAAGCGCACCACCACCGGCTGGCCGGTCGAGATGCCGCCCAGAATGCCGCCGGCATTGTTGGACAGGAACCTGGTGCCGTCGTTGCCGGTCCGCATCTCGTCGGCATTCTCTTCGCCGGAGAGTTCGGCGGCACCGAAGCCCGCGCCGATCTCGACGCCCTTGACCGCATTGATGGTCATCATCGCTGTGGCCAGCTCGCTGTCGAGCTTGGCATAGATCGGCGCGCCGAGTCCTGCCGGCACGCCCTCGGCGACGACCTCGATGACGGCGCCGATCGAGGAGCCGCTCTTCCTGATGCCGTCGAGATAGCTTTCGAAGAACGCCGCCTTGTCCTTGTCCGGGCAGAAGAACGGGTTCCTGGCGATCTCGTCCCAGTCCCACTTGTCGCGGTCGATCTTGTGCGGGCCCATCTGCACCAGCGCGCCCCGCACCTTCACATCAGGCAGCACTTTGCGCGCGATCGCGCCGGCTGCGACGCGGGTCGCGGTCTCGCGCGCGGAGGAGCGCCCGCCGCCGCGATAATCGCGCAGGCCGTATTTCGCCTCGTAGGTGAAGTCGGCGTGACCCGGGCGGAACTTGTCCTTGATCTCGGAATAATCCTTGGAGCGCTGGTCGGTGTTCTCGATCAGCAGCGCGATCGGCGTGCCGGTCGTCACCTGCACGCCGGTCTCCGGATGCGCCATCACGCCGGAGAGGATCTTCACCGCATCCGGCTCCTGGCGCTGGGTGGTGAAGCGCGACTGGCCGGGACGGCGGCGATCGAGGTCGTGCTGGATCTCCTCCACGGTGAGCGGGATGAGCGGCGGGCAGCCATCGACCACGCAGCCGATCGCGACCCCATGGCTCTCGCCGAAGGTCGTCACGCGGAACATATGGCCGAAGGTGTTGAAGGACACGGAGTGCTGCCTACTAGGAATTTGAGCTAACGTTGTACGTCAACATAGCTGGTAACGCGCGCGGTCCGCAGCGTCAAACGCGTTCGTCATGGCCGGGCTCGTCCCGGCCATCCACGTCCTGTTTCCGCCGTCGAAGAAAGACGTGGATGCCCGGGACAAGCCCGGGCATGACGGTGACCTGGTCGATGCCGCCCTTAACTATACTTCCGCAGGCCCGCTTCATTGAACACGTAGACCGCCCCTTGCTCGATGGTGAGATCGGCGGCACTGGCCGGGGTCTCGAAGCCGAGCGCAACCATCAGCGCCCGCGCGGAGCCGCCATGGGCCACCGTGACCGTGTCCGAGTTCACCGAGTGGTACCAGTCGGTCATCCGCGCCTGCACCTCGACATAGCTCTCGCCGCCCGGCGCCGACACCGTCCACTTCTCGACCAGCCGGCGGGCATAGAGCGCGGGGTCGGCGGCCTGCGCTTCCCTGAGCGTCGAGCCTTCCCACGTCCCGTAGCCGATCTCGCGCAGCCTGTCGTCGAGCGCATAGCCGCCCTGCGGCAGGCCAAGCTCGGCGCGCACCAGCTCCATGGTCGCGCGGGCCCGCACCAGCGGGCTTGCGACGAAGGCGAGTTGCGCCCTGTCGCGACCGTCGCGCGCGAACAGATCGGCGAGAATGCGCCCGGCATGGGCAGCCTGCCGACGGCCGAGCTCGTTCAGCGCGATGTCCTGCACGCCCTGCAGCCTGCCTTCCGCATTCCACGAGGTCTCGCCATGGCGAATATAGTAGATCGTCGGCACCGGCATTTGCAGCGAGCTAGTCCTTGCTGAGCGAGAAGACAGGCAAGATCACGCCGCGCTTGCCCTGCATCAGCCCTGAAACCTGCGACATAAGGCGTCCCGTTTCGCTACCGATCTGGGGTGGACGTACACCAGCACTCGGGCCGGGTACAGCCTAAATCGGCGGCCGCGCCGCGCCACATGCGCACAGATCCGTGCAGCCGGAATAGGCATGCTATTTGGGTGTTATGTTGGGCAAGGCGGCTGCCGCCGCAACCATCGAAGACGGGGATGCATGACTGCGTTTCGTCAAAGCGTCGAGGCCATGATTCCGGCGCTGCGCCGCTACGCGCGGGCACTCGCGCGTGACGCCGACATCGCCGACGATCTGGTGCAGGACACGCTGGTGCGGGCGCTGCGCTCGGAGCGGCTGTTCCTCGGCGGCGATCTCAGGAGCTGGCTCTACACAATCCTGACCAACCTGAACAAGAATCGCCGGCGCTCGCTGGCGCGGCGGCCGCCATTGATGCCGCTGCTCGACAACAATGCCGACGCCAGCGGCACCGAGGCCGAGGGCCGCGACATCGAGCGCGCGCTGTCGACCTTGGTGGAGGAGCAGCGCGCGGTGCTGCTGCTGGTGATGCTGGAGGGCCTGAGCTACCGCGAGGTCGCCGACATCCAGGGCGTGCCCATCGGCACCGTAATGTCCCGGCTGGCACGGGCCCGCGCCCATGTGAGAGCCTCACTGGAGGGCGAGCGCCCGGCGCTCAGGCGGGTGAAATGACACGGTGCGTTTTGACGGCGATACGCTTGAACGATTTCCGAACAAGATTTGACAGAGACGACTGATATGACCGACCCGAACATTCCCGTCACCGAAGACGAACTGCATGCCTATATCGACAACGAGCTGCCGGCCGAACGCCGCGGCGATGTCGAGGCGTGGCTTGCGGGGCATCCCGACGACGCAGCACGGGTGCAGTCGTGGCGCACGATGGCCGATGCGCTGCACGCGCGGTACGATTCCGTGCTCGACGAGACGGTGCCGAAGCGGCTCGAGCTCGAGCGCCTGGTGCGCCAACCGCGGCGCTGGATCTACGGAGCTGTGGCGGCCACGCTCGCCGCTTTCGTCGCCGGCGGCGGCGTCGGCTGGATCGCGCGCGGTGCGTCCGCCACGCCGTCGACCTTCCAGAGCTTCACGCTGGATGCGCTCGATGCGCACCGGCTCTACGTGGTCGAGGTGCGCCATCCTGTCGAGGTGCCCGGCAGCGAGCGTGCGCATCTGCAGGCGTGGCTGACCAAGCGCTGCGGCTGGGACGTGCGTGCGCCGGAGCTTGCCGGACTGAAGCTGATCGGCGGCCGGCTGCTGCCCGGGCCGAGCGGGCCGGCGTCGTTCCTGATGTATGAGAGCGCATCGGGCGAGCGCTACACGGTCTATACCGCGAAAGCGAAGACCGAGGCGACGCAGATGCGGTACGCCGTGCAGGGCAATGACGGCGCGCTGTTCTGGGCCGATCGCGGCGTCGCCTATGTCGTCAGCGGCGGCACCGACCGCTCGCGCCTGACGCAAGTCGCGCAAGCGGTCTACGACCAGATGGAGAAGAGCGGAGGATAGTCCGTAATTCTACGGGCGATTGACGCGATGCGCGGCACGCAAAGCGGTGAGTGAATCCCGCCTCACTCAACGTCTCAATTCCGACATTGAAAGTTTCGAATCGCGTCATTGGCGCGTCTCAATATCGCACCGGATGCTCACGCGAAGATGATCTGCGCTCGATCCGCCGATCGGCGCACGCGGCCTCGATTGGGGTTTTGTACCGCGCTGGTCCCCCTTTCGAGGCCGCACTTCCTTGTCCGCGGCCCCAACCGTCTGCTCGCCGCAGAATCGGACGGAGCAGTGTGCCAACTTTTGACGCCCTCGCGATGCGAACTCTCTACCCCGAAAGATTCCGGGGGCAGTGCAGTTTCGCATCTCGAGCGCGCTATCGGGTGTCAGCCGAGGTCGCTGCGCGGATTGTAAGGATGTTTATCCCGCCACGTCTGCATCAATGCCTCAAGATCGGCATCGTTCCCGTCGGGAAGGATGATGCGGGTGGTGACGTAGAGATCGCCGGTCGCGCCTGCTTTGGGCAGACCCTTGCCCTTGAGGCGGAAGGTGCGGCCGCTGGAGGTGTTCTTCGGGATCGACAATTCGACCGCGCTGCCGAGCGTCGGCACGCGGACCTTGCCGCCGAGCACCGCCTCGTAGAGCGTGACGGGCAGATCGATCCTGAGATCGTTGCCGTCGACCTTGAAGAACGGATGCGGCGCGATCGAGATCGTGATCAGGAGGTCGCCGGGCGGATGGCCGGCCGCGGTCTCGCCCTGCCCCTTCAGCCGGATCTGCTGGCCGGCGGCGACGCCGGCGGGAATCTTGACGTTGAGCTCACGGCCGGTGGGCAGCCGAACGCGCTTCTCGCCGCCCTTGACGGATTCCTCCAGCGTAACCGTCATGGCAACGGACAGGTCGAGGTCGAGACCGACCCCGCCGCCATCGAATTCGAACGGGCTCGATCGCCCGGCCCGGCCGCCGCGGGTCGCGTTGCCGAACATGCTGTTGAGGATGTCCTCGAAGCTGCCGCCGCCCATGCCGCCCGCGCCCGGGCCGCCGCGGAAGCTGTACTCGAAGCCGCCTGGACCGGCACGGCCGCCTGCGCCCGCTCCGCCGCCGGCGAAACCCTGGAAGCGCGGCTTGCCCTCGGCATCGATCTCGCCGCGATCGAACTGCTTGCGCTTGTCCTCGTCGCCGATGATCTCGTTGGCCGTGTTGATCTCGGCAAAGCGCGCGGCCGCCTTCGGATCGTTCTTGTTGTTGTCGGGGTGATGTTTCTTGGCGAGCTTGCGATAGGCGCTCTTGATCGTCGCGGCGCTGGCGCTCCGCTGCACCCCCAAGATGTCATAGGGGTCGCGCATCCGTTACGTCTCCTTCAAGGGAAAAATCGGTCCAGAATCGGGAACCCGTCCGGGCCCACTTTGCCTTCATCTGGGGGTTCAGTGGCATTTTTGCAACTAGCCTGGCGCCGGCTCCACCTCAAAATACCGACAGGCCTCAGGACTTTCTCCACGGCGTCAGGCTACGGATTTCCCACCGCCCCCGTCCAGTCTTGCATGCGGCGCCCTGCAACCAATTTTCGGTGGTTCCATTGACGTAGCTCGCGAGGAAGTCCCGGCAGACCCGGCCATCCTCGCCTGAATAGACCTGGGCCAGCGGCGTCACCGAACCGCGCGCGCCGGTCTGGGGATTCTCCCAGGGCTGGCTGGAATCCTTGTCGCCCTTGGTCAGCACATCGGAAGCGGCATTGCGGGCGAAGGCGAGATCGCTGTCGGTCGGCGCCACCACTGCGTTGACCGGCATCGCGCGGATCGAGCCCGTCACATCCTTGTCGTCGGCGCGGGCGAAGGCATCAACCTGCGACAAGCTGCAACCACTGGCGCCGACACCGATGAGAATCAGTGTAACGACCACGCCAACGGGGCGGATCGCCGATAGGCCAACGCGCCCCCATGCCCTATATAGAGCGAGCAACGCGTTCTCTGACGCGGGCGGATGCAAATCGGGACCCCTAACATGACCGACACGACCTCCATCAAACACCCGACACCGTTAACATCGGGTGATTTCACCGCCGCGGAGGAGCCGTTCGCGCTGTTCGGAGAATGGTTTGCGGAGGCCGCGAAGTCCGAGCCGAACGATCCGAACGCGATGGCGCTCGCCACCGTCGATGCCGACGGGCTGCCCGACGTGCGCATGGTGCTGATGAAGGGCTTCGATGCCGACGGCTTCGTGTTCTACAGCCACATCGCTTCCGCAAAGGGCCGCGAATTGGCCGCAAATCCTAAGGCCGCTTTACTCTTTCATTGGAAATCGTTGCGCCGGCAGGTGCGCATCCGCGGCCCGGTTTCGCCGGTGACCGATGCCGAGGCCGACGCCTATTTCGCCACGCGGCCGAAGCAGGCGCAGATCGGCGCCTGGGCCAGCAAGCAATCGCAGCCGCTGGAGAGCCGCTTCGCGTTCGAGCAGGCGATCGCCAAGGTCGGCGCCAAATACGTCATCGGCGAGGTGCCGCGCCCACCGGGCTGGAGTGGCTGGCGGATCACGCCCCAGCGCATCGAGTTCTGGCACGACCGTCCGTTCCGCCTGCACGACCGTGTCGAATTCCGCCGCGACGGCGCCGGCAGCGCGTGGTCGAAAGTGCGGCTCTATCCCTGATGCCAACTTGTTTGAGCATGATCTCTTCGGAAAACCGGTTTCGACTTTTCCGGATCACGCTCTGGACGCCGACGCCGTTCAACGCTGAAAGGTCCCCATGCCTCCGTCATCCAACGCGCCGCGCCGCACGCTGCTCCTGACCGGCGCCAGCCGCGGCATCGGCCATGCCACCGCGATCCGGTTCTCCTCCGCCGGCTGGCGCGTCATCACCTGCTCGCGCCACGCCTTCCCGGAAGTGTGCCCGTGGGGCGCGGGCCCGGAAGACCACATCGAAGTCGACCTCGGCAGCCACGACGACACCGTGCGCGCGATCTCCGAAATCCGCAGACGCCTGGAGAACGACGAGCTCCACGCGCTGGTCAACAACGCCGCGATCTCGCCGAAGGCACCGGGCGGCGGACGGCTCGGCACCATGGACACCGATGTCGAAACCTGGAACCACGTCTTCCACGTCAACTTCTTCGCGCCGATCATGATCGCGCGCGGGCTGATCGAGGAACTGAAGCACGCCAGGGGCGCCGTGGTGAACGTCACCTCGATCGCCGGCTCGCGCGTGCATCCCTTCGCCGGCGCAGCCTATGCGACGTCGAAGGCGGCGCTGGCCGCGCTGACGCGCGAGATGGCATCGGACTTCGGCCGCGTCGGCGTCCGCGTCAACGCCATCGCGCCGGGCGAGATCGACACCGCGATCCTGTCGCCGGGCACCGAGAAGATCGTCGACCAGCAGATCCCGATGCATCGCCTCGGCACGCCCGACGAAGTCGCCAAGATCATCTACGTTCTCTGCACGGAGACGAGCTCCTACGTGAACGGCGCGGAGATCCACATCAACGGCGGCCAGCACGTCTAGAGTATCTTCGGTTCTGGTTGAGTCAGAACCGAAGCTCCGGAGCGCAGCTTTCACGCGACCGCTTCGCGCGAACCGGCGTCCACGTCGCTCGAAAACGCGTCAGGGGATTTGATGGGACGTCGTTGCGGGGAAGGAGAGAGACGAGGCGATCCCGGCCGCCGCCGCGGCCGTACTCCAGGGATTGCTTCGATTGCACGTGCAACGACGCAACGAGGCTTCTGCCTCTGAGGCTTCTGCCTCTAGTCCGCGTAGAACCTGCGCGGCTTCTTCTCAAGCGGCTGCAGCGCGATGTCGTTCAACGCGCTGGAGCAGTCGTCGTCATCCTCACCATCAAGCAACGCAGCGCCACAGTATCGGCAAAGCCTCGGCGAGATCGCCTGCACCTTGCCTGCTGCGCGGTCTTGTTGATAGCGCGCAAAGTCGATGACGTTACGCCGTGGCGTTATGATTTTCTCAACCATTGCTGTCCTCCGGCTTCGAGGCGGGCGTTATCGCAGACAAGTTTCGCCCAAACGTTCAGCGCAACACTCAAATTTTAGGAGAGGAAATAAGGCAGTCCGCCCCAATCCCAAAATGCGACGCACGCTGTTGAAAAACAGGCGTCACAGCCACTTCTTCCACTTGAATATCCAGTACGGGACAACCGCCGCAGCAAGCATCCCGACCAGTGCGAGCGGATAGCCGTGCACCCATTCAAGTTCCGGCATCACCTTGAAATTCATGCCGTAGATCGAGGCGATCAACGTCGGCGGCATCAACACAACCGCCATCACCGAGAACAGCTTGATGATGTTGTTCTGCTCGAGATTGACGACGCCGAGCATGGCGTCGAGCACGAAGGTGATCTTGTTGGACAAATAGGAGGCGTGGTCGGTCAGTGACGCCACGTCACGCTGCATGGTCTTGAGCTGCTCGCGCATGTCCTTCGACCATTTCACGCCTTCCACGACGGCGGACAGGAAGGTAACGAGGCGGCCGATCGAGACCAGGCTTTCGCGCACCTTCGAGGTCAGGTCGCCCTTGCGGCCGATCGCGATCAGGATCTGCGAGTAGCGCTTGGCCTGGCCGTGTCGCTCGCTCTCGGGCTCGAAGATGTCATGCGAGACCTGGTCGATGTCGGCGCCGCAGCGCTCCAGAATGTCGGCGCAGCGGTCGATCACCGCGTCCAGAAGTTCCATCAGCACCATCTCGCCGACGATGCCGGCCGGGCAGGCACGCGCCAGCTTGTTCTCGACCAGCGCGAACGGTTTGGGCAGGTCGTAGCGCACCGTCACCAGGCGATGGCCGGTCAGGATGAAGGTGACGGCCGTAGTCCGCGGCATGTCGGTGTCGGATTGGCACATCAGCGTCGCGGTCATGTAGCGCGCGCCGTTTTCGATATAGAGGCGGCTGGAGATCTCGATCTCCTGCATGTCTTCCCGGGTCGGAACCGCGATCCCTGCGAGCTTCTCGACGGCCCGGTCCTCCTCCACGGTCGGGTTCACCATATCGACCCAGACCGCGCTCTCGGGCAGCGTCGCCAGGTCGGCGGTGGCAGCCTTCTTGAGGGACGCATCGGAAGGAACGAACACCGACAGCATAAGGGAACTCCGGGAAACGGCTGGCAGACTCGCGGACTTAGCCCGATTCTGGCTGGTTCATCATGACCGGGACATGAATCGAACGCGCCCACACACACACACGGCAGCCGGGTGGCAAGTAACATGATGCCACCCGGCAACCGTTGCCTGTTTGCACAGAAACCAGCCCCTGCGCCAGAAAACTTGCGGCAAAAAAGCCACAGATGGCGTCCCGCAACGCGGTAGGAGCATCTAAGCGCTGGGATTGACGGTGGGTTTCGGCAATAATGGCACTAATGGAATCGTGGCGTTTGGGGCGCAAATTTGGCGCTTTGGAGCGCGGATTTTCGATTGGATTGTATCATGTCGCTCAAAGTTACCTTGGGAATGTTGGCCGCTGGCCTGATGTTGTCGGGCTGCATGCAGGCCACAACCTATGAGGCAACCAACACCGCGAACTTCAAGCCCCACGACAAGGAACTCCTGGCCAAGAGCACCTTCGTCAAGACGCCGGTTGCGGAACCGTTCCGCCGGGCGATCGTCGAATATCACCGCAAGGAAGCCCCCGGCTCGATCGTGGTCGATTCCGACAACCACTACCTCTATTACGTGCTGAACGACGGCAAGGCGATCCGTTACGGCATCACCGTGGGCGAAGAGGCGATGGCCTGGTCCGGCATCGCGAAGGTTGGCGCCATGACCGAATGGCCGGCCTGGCACCCGACCGCCGGCGAAATCTCGCGCCTCGGCGTTCCCTCCTACGTCGCACCCGGCCCGGACAATCCGATGGGCTCGCGCGCGATGTATCTCTATTCGGGCGGCAAGGACACGCTGTTCCGTATCCACGGCACCAACCAGCCGGAATATATCGGCGCGTCGATCTCGTCGGGCTGCATCCGCATGACCAACGAGGACGTCATCGACCTCTACAACCGCGTCAAGCTCGGCACCGTGGTCGTGGTGCTGGAGCCGAAGCACGGCGACTCCCCGTTCAATTCGCAGATGGCGCTGCAGGGCGGCGGCGGCAATACGGGCATGGGAACCACGACCTACTGATTCGCTGAAGCATCGCGGACGAGATCAAGGGCGCCGGCTTTGCCGGCGCTTTTTCTTTGGCTGCGGTTTCTTTGGCTGCGGTTTCTTCGGCTGCGACGTGGTCTCGGCAGCGTCGTCGGCCGCACCGGCATCGCCCGACGTCGCCGCACCCGGCTTCCCGCTCGCAGCGCTTGGCGTGCCTGACTTGGTCTCGTCAGGTTTGGTCTGATCAGATTTGGCCGCGACCTCGCGGGGCGGCGCATCGTCCGGGCGTGCGGCCGGCAACAACGGCGCGACCTGCGGCAGCGGGTCGTACACGTTCCACTGGCAGATCCGGTAGTTGTTGCGTCGCTCCATCAGGTCGAGATGGATGTGGTCCTCGTGATATCCATCCGAGCCCGGACCGAGCACCGTGGAGAAGCGGGCGCAGACCGAATGCAGGACCGTCTCGCGCAAGGCGCGCGGGACTGCGCGGTCGGTCAGCGCGATCGACTTGCCGTTGGCGAGCTTGAAGGCGCGCACGTCGAGCGCATTGGCGCGGCCGTGCTCGGAGAGCGGTGCGCCGGCGACGCGATTGCGGCCGCGGCATTCGAACGAGTCGAAATTGTCGAGATCGCTGATCGTGCTCCCGAGCCCCGCGACGAGCGGCGCGACGTCTGACCGGACCCAGTCCGCGACCGCGGTTGCCATCTTGCAACGGAGGACCGCGGCGGGCTTCACCGCGACCTTGTGCTTGTCGGGCAGCACGATCGCTTCCAGCCGCACCAGATCCTCGCCGCCGCAGCCACCGGCGCCATGGATGTCGGGAATGCTTGGTGCGATCGCGACGTCCTCGGTCAGCGCCTGCCGGCAGGCCGAGAGCTGAGGCGCGGCTGTGACAGGCGGCTTGGCAGCCTCCTCCGGCTTCGCCGGCTCAGTGGGCGTGGTAGCCTCTTTGGGCTTGGCCGTCGCAGCCGGGGGCTGTGTCTTGGCCGCCGGCTGCTCCGGCTCGGCCGCAGCCGGCGCCTCGGCGGGGCGGGGCTTCGGCAGCGGCACCGCCGCACGGCGTTTAACCGCACGCGGCTTCGCCGTCGGAATGCGGAACAGATCATTCCATGGAAAGCCAACCGAACGCCGGGCGGCCTCCGCCGGCCCGGCTTGCATGCCAAGCCAGAGCAGCGTCGCGGCGGCGGTAACCGTCGCGGCGGCGGTAACCATTGCCGCGCCCCCGCGACGAAACGCGCCATCAGCCCATTTTCGGCTTGCTTTCTCCGCGCTACAGTTCATGTCAGTTCCATGATTTTACTGCCGGCCGCCAAGATGCCGGCAGATCATGCGTGAGGATTGAGGAGGGATTTGCGTATGCTTGGCTTGATGCAAGATTGGCCCTTGCTGTGTCACAGGATTATCGAGCACGCCGCGAAATATCACGGCACGCAGGAAGTCGTGACGCGGTCGGTCGAAGGCCCCATTCATCGTACGACCTACGCCGAAATCCATGCGCGCGCGCTGAAGGTTTCGCAAAGCCTGGAGCGCGACGGCATCAAGCTCGGCGACCGCGTCGCCACCATCGCCTGGAACACCTGGCGCCACCTCGAAGTCTGGTACGGCATCATGGGGATCGGCGCGATCTGCCATACGGTCAATCCGCGGCTGTTTCCGGAGCAGATCGCCTGGATCGTCAACCACGCCCAGGACCGCATCGTCATCACCGACCTCACCTTCGTTCCGGTGCTGGAGAAGATCGCTGGTGAGCTGCCGAGCGTCGAGCGCTACGTGGTGCTGACCGACAAGGCGCACATGCCGCCGACCACGCTGAAGAACGCGGTCGCCTATGAAGACTGGATCGCGGCGTCCGACGGCAAGTTCCAGTGGAAGACCTTCGACGAAAACACCGCGGCGGCGATGTGCTACACCTCCGGCACGACGGGCGATCCCAAGGGTGTACTTTATTCGCACCGGTCCAACGTGTTGCATGCGCTGATGGCCAACTCGAAGGACGCGCTGGGCACCTCCGCCGCGGACACAATGCTTCCGGTGGTCCCGTTGTTCCATGCCAATAGCTGGGGCATCGCCTTCTCCGCGCCTTCGATGGGCACCAAGCTCGTGATGCCCGGCCCGAAGCTCGACGGCGCCTCGGTCTATGAACTGATGTCCACCGAGAAGGTCACCCATACCGCGGGCGTGCCGACGGTATGGTTGATGCTGCTGCAATACATGGCGGCCAACAACGTCAAGCTGCCGGATCTGCAGATGGTGGTGTGCGGCGGTTCGGCGATGCCGCGCTCGATGATCAAGGCCTTCCTCGACATGGGCACCCAGGTGCGCCACGCCTGGGGCATGACCGAGATGAGCCCGCTCGGCACGCTCGCGACGCTGAAGCCGCCATTCTCCGAACGTACCGGCGAGGAGCGGCTCGACATCCTGCAGACCCAGGGTTACCCGCCGTTCGGCGTGCAGATGAAGATCACCGACGATTCCGGCAAGGAGCTGCCGTGGGACGGCAAGACCTTCGGCCGTCTCAAGGTCTCCGGCCCCGCGATCGCCAAGGCCTATTTCCGTGTCGACACCAAGATCCTCGACGATGAAGGTTATTTCGACACCGGCGACGTCTCCACGATGGATGAACACGGCTACATGCGGATCACCGACCGCTCCAAGGACGTGATCAAGTCCGGTGGTGAATGGATTTCCTCGATCGACCTCGAGAACCTCGCGGTCGGCCATCCGGCGGTCGCGGAGGCAGCCGTGATCGGTGTGCATCATCCCAAATGGGACGAGCGCCCGCTCCTGATCGTGCAGCTCAAGCAGGGCCAGAGCGCGACGCGCGAGGACATCCTGAAGTACATGGACGGCAAGATCGCGAAATGGTGGATGCCCGACGACGTCGCCTTCGTCGACGGCATTCCGCACACCGCAACCGGCAAGATCCTGAAAACGGCGCTGCGCGACCAGTTCAAGGACTACACGCTCCCGACTGCTGCGGCCTAGCCTCGTTGTCACCCTCTCCCCTTGTGGGAGAGGGTGCGCTCGCACTTGCGAGCGAAGGTGGTCCCCGAATTCCCTTGAATTTGCCGCAGGTCCGTGGTCTCACACGGGTCAGTCACGGCGGCATTGGTCGCCCCGGCACATCTCAACCGGGAGATTTCTCGACGATGGCGCGCAGGTTTGCCGCTCCCTACCAGCAGGAGCCCGTGTCCGGCCTCGCCACCTGGTCACGCAACCTCGCCATCTTCTCCGTCGTCGCGGTGCTGGTCTCGATCCTCATCGTCCGCTTCGGCTTCCTGGAAGTGAAGCCGGCGCTGGCAACGTTCTTCGGCGCGCTGGGCTGCGCCGGGCTGTCGATCCTGGTCGGCCTCGGCGCCTTCGCGGCGATCTGGCAGAACGGCACCCGCGGCATGGGCCGGATTCTGTTCGCGCTCCTGATCGACGCCGCCGTCCTCGCCTACCCCGCCTACCTCCTCTATCAGTACCGCAAGCTGCCGCGGATCTACGACGTCACAACCGATCCGATCGACCCGCCGAAATTCGAGGCGCTGGCGCGCCTGCGCACCGGTGAAGGCACCAATCCGGCCGTCTATGCCGGCCTCTATTCGGCCGAGCAGCAGCGCAAGGCCTATCCCGATATCGAGACCGTCGACCTCGAAGCATCGGCCACCCGTGCCTTCGATATCACGCTGCGGCTGGTGAACCGCCGCAAATGGCTCGTCATCGACGAGCGCGCACCGCAGCCGCCGCGCAACGTCGGCCGCATCGAGGCGGTGGCGCGCACGCCGATCATGGGGTTCCGCGAGGACGTCTCGATCCGGGTGGTGCCCGACGGCGAGGACTCGCGCGTCGATATCCGCTCCGCCTCGCGTTACTTCGACGCCGATCTCGGCAGCAACGCCTCGCGGGTGACGAAGCTGATCGAGGACCTCAACACCGCGGTCGACAACGACAATTCAAAACCGGCGAGGAAGGCTCCGGCCCCTGCGCCGAAGGCGCCTGCGAAGACGGTGAAGAAATAATCCCTACCTCGTCATTCCGGGGCGCGCGCAGCGCGAGCCCGGAAAGACGAATGGAGGGAGTGCTTACGCCAGCCGATACGTCCCGCCGATCACGGGATCGCCGTCGGTCACGACAATCCCGCGTCCGACCAGATCCTCCAGATGCGCCAGCACGGAATAGCCGGCGGCATTGGCAAGGCGCGGGTCGAGCCCGATATAGATCGCGCGCACCATGGTCGGGATGTCGGCCTCGCCCTTGCCGAGGCGATGCAGGATCGACGTCTCGCGCGCCCGGCGGTGACGTGCCAGGAAGCGGACGTAGCGCGGGCCTTCCGGAATCTCCGGGCCATGGCCCGAGAAATACAGTTGCTCGGGCCGCTGCTCCAGCCGCTCCAGCGAGGCCATGTAGTCGATCATCGAACCGTCCGGCGGCGCCACGATCGAGGTCGACCAGCCCATCACATGGTCGCCGACGAAATTGATGCTGCGCTCGGCCCAGGCAAACGCCAGATGATTGGCGGTGTGGCCAGGCGTGGCGACGGCCTCCAGCGCAAAGCCCGCGCATTCGATGACATCGCCATGCTTCACCTGCACGTCGGGACGGAAATCGCGGTCGGCGCCGGATTCCGGATTATGCTTCTCGCTCTCGAAGCGTGGCCGCGAGGCGCGATGCGGCCCCTCGGCGTAGACGGGCGCACCGGTCGCAGCCTTGATCCGCGGCGTATTCGGCGAATGGTCGCGATGGGTGTGGGTGACGAGGATATGCGTCACCGTCTCGCCCCTGACCGCATCGAGCAGCGCTTTCGCATGCGCCTCGTCATCGGGGCCGGGATCGATGATCGCAACCTTGCCCTGGCCGACGATGTAGCTGACCGTGCCGGTGAAGGTGAACGGACTCGGATTGTTGCAGAGGACGCGGCGTATGCCGGGGCGGACCTCTTCGACCACGCCGGGCTTCAGAGGAAAATCGCGGTTGAACGGGATGTCGTCGTTGTCGGCCATGGAGACCTCCCTGGCGTCATTCCGGGGCAGCCCGGTAGGGCTGAACCCGGAATCTCGAAGTGAGCGAAAAGAATGCGGCTCAAGATTCCGGGTTCGCGCCATCGGCGCGCCCCGGAATGACGAGCAAGCGCTTTACGAAAACGCCTGGATGCCGGTGATCGCGCGGCCGAGGATCAGGGCATGCACGTCGTGGGTGCCCTCGTATGTGTTCACGGTTTCCAGGTTCGCGGTGTGGCGCATCACGTGATACTCGATCTGGATGCCGTTGCCGCCGTGCATGTCGCGCGACATGCGGGCGATGTCGAGCGCCTTGCCGCAATTGTTGCGCTTGACGATCGAAATCATCTCCGGCGCCATCTTGCCTTCGTCCATCAGGCGGCCGACGCGCAATGAGGCCTGCAGGCCGAGCGCGATCTCGGTCTCCATGTCGGCGAGCTTCTTTTGCACCAGCTGGGTGGCGGCGAGCGGCCGGTTGAACTGCTTGCGGTCGAGCGTGTACTGCCGCGCGCGATGCATGCAATCCTCGGCAGCGCCCATCGCACCCCAGGAGATGCCGTAGCGGGCGCGGTTGAGGCAACCGAACGGACCCTTCAGGCCGGACACGTTGGGCAGCAGCGCGCTTTCCGGCACCACGACGTTGTCGAGCACGATCTCGCCGGTGATCGAGGCGCGCAGCGAGAGCTTGCCGCCGACCTTCGGCGCCGACAGGCCCTTCATACCCTTCTCCAGGATGAAGCCGCGGATCTGGTTGTCATGCGCGGCCGACTTGGCCCAGACCACGAACACGTCGGCGATCGGCGCATTCGAGATCCACATCTTGGCGCCGTTGAGCTTGTAGCCCTCGGCAACCTTTTCGGCGCGGGTCTTCATGCCGCCGGGATCGGAACCGGCGTCCGGCTCGGTCAGGCCGAAGCAGCCGACCCATTCGCCGGTCGCGAGTTTCGGGAGATACTTCTTGCGCTGGGCTTCATCGCCATAGGCGTAGATCGGATACATCACCAGCGACGTCTGCACCGAGTTCATCGAGCGATAGCCGCTGTCGACGCGCTCGATCTCGCGCGCCACGAGGCCGTAAGCCACATAGCTCGCATTGGCGCAGCCATATTCCTCCGGCAACGTCACGCCGATCAGGCCGAGCTCGCCCATCTCGTTGAAGATTTCGCGATCGGTCTTCTCTTCGAGATAGGCTTTGGTGACGCGCGGCAGGAGCTTGTCCTGCGCATAGGCGCGCGCGGTGTCGCGGATCAGGCGCTCATCTTCGGTGAGCTGGTCGTCGAGCAGGAACGGATCATCCCACTGGAAAGAAGCCGCTGCCGGCTTGTCCTTGGCCTTGGGGCTCACGCTCATGAAACATCCTTTCGCATAGGTCTCTCGGAATTGGCGGATAAATTAAAGCGCTATGCTGCGAAGCGCAATTGGTGATCACTCACTGTCATTTCGGGGCACGCGCACGCGTGAACCCGGAATCTCGAGATTCCCCGGGGCGCAATTGCGCCCCCTGAGGTTCGATGCTGACGCATCGCCCCGGAATGACGGGGATGCTAGTGCTCCAGCTTTTCGTTCGACACGATCTCGATGCCGAAGCCGGACAGGCCCTTGTAGTCGTGCACCGACGACGTGAGGTTTCGGATCGAGGTGACGCCGAGATCGCGCAGGATCTGCGCGCCGACGCCGACTTCGCGCCACTGCTTGTTACGGTCGGCTTCCGCGCTCTTCGTCTCGCCGACCGGCTCGACCGGAACACCCGCGGCACCATCGCGCAAATATACCAGCACGCCGCGGCCGGCATTCTTGAACTGCCGCAACACGGCTTCCATCCGCGCCTGGCCGGTGAACAGGTCCTTGACGATGTTGGGCTTGTGCAACCGCGTCAGCACGTCCTTGCCGTCGCCGATGCCGTTATAGACGAAGGCGGCGTGCATGATCTCGTCGAATGGCGAGCGATAGGCATAGCCCTGCAGGGGGCCGATCGGGCTTTCGGTGGTGAAGGTCGCGACCCGCTCGATCAGCTTCTCGCGTGCCTGGCGATAGGCAATCAGGTCCGCGATCGTGACATGCTTGAGATTGTTGGCGGCGGCGAATTTCGCGACCTGCACGCCCTTCATCACGGTTCCGTCGTCGTTCATCAGCTCGCTGATGACACCAACCGGCGGCAGGCCCGAGAGCCGGCACAGATCGACCGCGGCCTCGGTATGGCCGGAGCGCAGGAGCACGCCGCCGTCGCGGGCGATCAGCGGAAAGATGTGACCGGGGCGCGCGAAGTCGTTGGCCCCGGCATTGGGATTGGCGAGCGCGCGGCAGCACGAGGCACGTTCGTCGGCGGAGATGCCGGTGCCGCCATCGGGCTTGTAGTCGATCGAGACGGTGAAGGCCGTGGTGTGGTTGGACTCGTTGTGTGCCACCATCGGGTCGNGAGCCGCAACCGTCGGGCGTCATCGGTGGTGATCGGCGCGCAGACGATGCCGGAGGTGTGGCGGATGATGAAGGCCATCTTTTCCGCTGTGCAGAACGACGCCGCGACGATCAGGTCGCCCTCGCCTTCCCGGTCGTCATCGTCGGTGACGACAACGAGTTCACCCTTTGCAAAGGCTTGCAGCACTTCCTGGATCGTATCGGGCATTGTCCTGACATCTCGTTTTTTGCAGGAGTGGCTTAGCCGGGTTCCGAACCGCGCGCCAGTATCATTATGCAACCCGCCATGCATCCCGCAGGCATACCAGGACGGTGACGGGCACCCGAAGCCCGGATGCAGCGAGCTTCTACGGCAGGACCTCGCGCCGCTCACCGAGCTGGGCGTCCATCTCGGCGCGCTTGTCGTCGAGCAGGCCGGCGTCGGTGGCTTCGATCACGGCATAGAGCTCGCCGGCGTCGCTGATCCGGGTGACCGTGACATAGTCGGCGCCGGCGGCGTAGAGGTCGTCGACGTCGGCCAGGAGATCCGCGGTCGCGACGATCTTCGCGGTCGGGTTCAGGGTGCGGACGTGGCGTACCAGCTTCTCGTTGTCGGCGCCAACAAGCAGGAAATCCGGCACACTCAGGATGATGATCTCGGCCTTGCCGATGCCGGCATGGACCAGCGTATCGACGTTGCTGATATCGCCATAGATCACGTGCAGGCCGCGGTCGGACAGCGTGCGGAACACCAGCGGATTGAAGTCGACGACGCTGATCTGCTCGAGCAGCGACTCGTTCTGGCGCTCGATCTGGCTCAGCAGCGCGCTCGCCGCACGGAAAAAGCCGAGGATGACGATCCGCCTGATCTCGCCATGGCCGCCCTCCTGTCCACCTTCGCCTTGCTCGCCATGGTCGAGGTCGCGGAGGCCGATCCGCTTGAGCGGACCGATCAGGCCGCGCACGATCTGGTCGCTGCGTCCCATCGCAAAGGTCGAGAGCACCGCCAGCACCACGAAGGCGAACGAGGCGGCGCTCGCGGTCTCGGTCGAGATGTGGTTGGCGGCAATCCCGGTCTGGATCACGACCAGCGAAAACTCGGAGATCTGCGCCAGGTTGATCGCCGGCAGAAGGCTGGCACGCAGGCCCTGCTTCATCAAATAGAGCGGCGCGAACGTCGTCACCAGCCGGCTCGCCACGGTGAATGCCGCGATGACGAGCGCCAGCCCGATCACTGACAGGCCGGGAATCGGGATCGTCATGCCGAGCGCGACGAAGAACAGGGTGATGAAGAAATCCCGCAGCGTGGTCACTTTCGCGGTGACGTCGAGCGCATAGGGGAACGTCGAGATCGACACGCCGGCGACCAGCGAGCCCATCTCGCGCGACAGATGCAGCTGCTCGGCGATCTCGCCGATCAGGAAGCACCAGGCGAGCGCGCCGAGCAGCACCAGCTCCGGCCGGCGCGCGATCTGGTGGAACAACCGCGGCAGTACATAGCGGCTCAACACCAGCGCGGTCGCGACCAGTACCGCGACCCGTCCGATCGACATCAGCACGACGCTGATCTGCAGATTGTCGAGGCTCGGCTGCACCGCCAGGAACAGGATCGCGAAGATGTCCTGCAAGACCAGCACGCCGAGCGTGATTCGGCCGGGCAGCGTGTCGAGCTCGCGTTTCTCGTAGAGCACCTTGACGATGATCACCGTCGAGGACAGCGCACAGGCGACGCAGAGATAGAGTGCATCGAACTTGCCGCCGCCGATCGAAAGCCCGATTCCTGCAAAGAACAGGATGCCGAGCAGGCAGCCGCCCAGAAGCTGGCCGGCGCCGGCGAACAGAATCACCTTGCCGGCGCGGACGATCTTCTTCAGGTCGATTTCCAGCCCGATCATGAACAGCATGAAGATCAGGCCGAGCTCGGAGATGACGCTGATCGATTCCTGGGACTTGACCCAGCCCATGCCGAATGGACCAATGAAAAAGCCGGCGATAAGGTAGGCCAGGATCAGCGGCTGCCGGGAGAAATGGGCCAACAGCCCGAGCCCCCAGGCAAACAGGATACAGAGCGTGATATCGCGAATAAGTTCGTGCATGCGTCAAGGCTTCCTGTGCCGCAACCTAGAGGGCTGGGCGTGAGGATCAAACGAGCAATGTGTCACATCCGCGCAGGCAGCTTTTTTCTGGCGATTCTCGCCTGCCTGCTCACCGCGCCCACGGCAGAGGCGCTAGCACAATCCCCCGGAAGTATTGAACAAAATTTTGCGAACTCGCTGACCACTGTACCGTCGGACAGCCTCAGCGCGTCTGGTGCATTCTATGTGCCGGTCTATTCCAGCGTGTCGATGAGCCAGGGCAAGCTCAGGGCCGATTTCTCGGTGACGCTGAGCGTGCACAACGCCTCGGAAACGAAGCCGCTGGTGCTGAAGCGGATCGCCTATTTCGACACATCAGGCAAGATGGTGGAGAGCTACCTCAAATCGCCGGTCGCGCTAAAACCATTTGCGACCATCGAGGTCTTTATCGCCACGACCGATACCCGCGGCGGCACCGGCGCCAATTTCGTGGTCGACTGGGCCGCCGCCGGCGAGATCGCGGAACCAGCGGTGGAGGCGTTGATGGTCGGCAGCGTCGGCGCTGGACACTACGCCTTCATCACTCAAGGCCGGCCGGTCAAGCTGGTCGGCAAGAACTAGCCTCACGGAGGGCCGAGAATACGGCCCTCTCAACGACAACAAAACGGAGCGAAACATCCATGTCCACCTCAGCCCAGTTCGATTTTGCACCCCTGCTCCCGGCTGGCCTGCCCGCGCCGGCCGCGCGGTGGACCGGGCTTGCGAAGTACAGCTTCGTCGGCGGCAATAACGATCCCGAGCAGGTCCCTGTCGACGGGCTCTTGGAGGCGGTCAACGCTGTGCTGAAGCGTGACGGCAGGAATCTCGCGACCTACAACCTGGCACACGGGCCGCAGGGCTACCTGCCCCTGCGCGAATTCCTGGTGCAGAAGCTGAAGCTCGACGCCGGGATCGTCTGCACAGCGGACGAAGTCATGATCGTCTCCGGCTCGCTGCAGGCACTCGATCTGGTTAATCACACCCTGCTCGCCAAGGGCGACACCGTGCTGATCGAGCAGGAAACTTATCAGGGTTCGCTGAACCGGCTGACCCGGCTCGGCGTCAAGGCGGTCGGCATTCCGCTCGATGGCGACGGCATGCGGATGGATGCGCTGGCCGCAGCGCTCGCCGACCACAAGCGGCGCGGCATTACGCCGAAATACATCTACACCATCCCGACGGTGCAGAACCCGACCGGCTCGATCCTGCCCGAAAGCCGCCGCGCCGAGATGCTGAAGCTCTCGCAGGAATACGGCGTGCCGATCTTCGAGGACGATTGCTACGCCGATCTGATCTGGAGCGGCCAGCGGCCGCCCGCGATCTACGCCATGAGCAAGCATGGCGGCGTGATCCACATCGGCTCGTTCTCCAAATCGATCGCACCGGCGCTGCGCGTCGGCTTCGTCGTGGCGCCCTGGGCAATGATGTCGCGGATGCTTCCGCTGAAGACCGATGCAGGCTCCGGCGCGCTGGAGCAGATGGTGCTCGCCGAATATTGCGTGCCGCATTTCGCTACCCACGTGCCGCGGCTGACGCGCGGCCTGCGCGCCAAGCTCGACACGCTGATGGAGGCTTTGAACGAGCAGTTCGGTACCGCGGCCGAATTCGAAGCACCGAAGGGCGGCATCTTCCTCTGGGTCAAGCTGCCCGACAATGTCGACACGATGAAGCTCTATCAGGCCGCGCTCGCCGCCGGCGTCTCGATCAATCCGGGACCAGAATGGTCGACCAACAGCGCACATTCCGGCAGCCGGCTCAGGCTCTGCTTCGCGAGCCCCTCGCACCAGCAGATTCGCGAAGGCGTCGCCGTGCTCGCCGAAGTGTGCCGGAAGGAATTCGGCGTGCCGGCGCGGAGCAGCAATGTCGAGAAGCGCGGCTAGCTCGTGGCACGATAGATCAGCCCGTTCCGTTCGCTGTAACGCGACGATGCTGAACGTCTGTTCAGAAAACTCATCGGGTTCTTTCGGAACGTTTCAATGCGCGCGATGTTTTATCCTCACCACTTGAGGAGGATGAGATGAGCAAGCTTGGATATGTCTTCGCGACGATCGGTGCGCTTGCCGTTGCGGTGCCGTCGATCGCGAGCGCAGATACGATCGTGGTCGGCCGTGGCGGCTATCATCATAACTGGAATCGCGGCTGGAACGCGCACGCCGAGATGCGCCGTGATTACGGCTGGCACAATGGCTGGCGCCATCATCACGACCGCGACATGATCGTGAAGAGACACCGCGATTACTAAGGCCGATACAACGGAAAATGGCTCCTCGCGGAGCCATTTTCTTTACGAAGCGCTTTAGAGTCGCGGTGCAAGGCCCCTTCATCAATCCCACGCCGGGGCGAAGCCCGGATTGACGCAGCGCGTGTCCTTGGGCAGCGCGGCAATCGCCTTGCGGTCCTCGTCGTCGAGCTTGACCTTCAGTGCGTCGAGATTGGCCTTCTGGCTTTCGGGACGCGAGGCTTTCGGGATCGCCGCAACACCGTCCTGGTCGAGCAACCATTTCAGCGCGACCTGTGCGGCCGTTGCATCGTGCTTGTCGCCGATCCGGGCGAGCGTCTCGTCGGTTGCGAAGCGACCCTGCGCCAGCGGACAATAGGCCACCAGCGGAATCGATTTCGCGACGAGATATTTTCGCAACGGCGTCTGGTCCAGCATCGCGTGGTATTCGACCTGGTTGCAGGCGATCGGCGCCCTGATGTCCTCGACCACGGTCTTGAGCAGCGCCGTCGTGAAGTTCGCGACACCGATCGCGCGGGTGCGGCCTTCCTCCTTCAGCTTCATCAGCGTCTCGAAAATCGCCGGCAGGTTCATGGAACGCGACGGCCAATGCACCAGATAGAGATCGACGTGATCGAGGTGCAACTTCTTCAGGCTGGCATCGAAGGCGTTTCGGATCGCATCGGGCGCCAGGTTCTCTTGCCAGACCTTGGTGGTCACATGCAGATCCTTGCGCGCGATCTTCGCGGCCGCAATCGCAGCGCCGATCGGCTCCTCGTTGCCGTACATTTCGGCCGTGTCGATATGCCGGTAACCGAGCCCCAGCGCACTCTCGACCGCCGCGCGGCAGGCATCGCCCTGCATGCGGAAGGTGCCAAGCCCGAGCCGCGGCAGGTCGATGCCCTGTGTTTGCAGATTTTCCATGGATGACTCCTGAAGAGATACCAGCCGCCAAAGAGAGACAGCGGCGTCGCGCGAACAATCGATTGAGAGAAGTGATTGAAGTGGCAGAGCTGCCAACGTGCAATTTGCGCGTAAGGGCGTCGGCGATGCAAGATGTCCGGCATCAAGAAGCCGCGACCGGTTCAGCCGTTCTGCTCGATGTCCGGCCGGATCTCCGCTCGAAGTTAGACCCGTCGCCCTGAGGAGGCCGCAGAGCGGCCGTCTCGAAGGGCGAACGGCCACCAGCCGGGCCGTGCATCCTTCGAGACGCGCGCAAGGGCACGCTCCTCCAGCGACGAAGGCGAAGCCTTCGCGCGCGGGGATGACGGGCCTGGGCCAAGGCGCGCGCAATGGCTAAACGGATCGCCTCACCGCCAGTTGCAGATGCCGCCGGACCGGCACGGCCAGGTCTGGATCCGGATGTCGCGCGCCTGGGCGTCGAGCGGGTTGCTGTGGCGGCGGGCGAGCTTGGCGCGCGCGGGGACGTGCCTGGCTGCCCGCCTCTTCTCGACCGGCGCCTTCTTCTCGGCCGGCTCCGCCGTCACCTTGGCGGTGCGTACGGCCTTCTGCGGCGCGACCTTTGTGTCCTCGACCTTCGGCTCGGCGTTGGCCTGTGATGTATCGGCGCTGGGGGCGGAATTGGCCTCGACCGGGACCGGCTCGAACTTGGCCGGCGGGCCGAGCGGCTTCGGCGACAGCACTGCCTTGGAGAGATCGAGGCTGAAGAACTCGCTCGGACGGTACTCGTCAGCAAACGCCACGCCACCCACCACCAGGGACGCGGAACAAAAGGCTGCAACAAAAGCGCTTTTCAGGACCATCGAACGGCCTCCTGAAATCACTCAAAACGGAACGGTGATCATGTAGGAGCCCGGCCACGCAAATCCAGCCGATGCTGCGGGCAAGGTTCCCGGTCAACGATTGGCGGCCGCGGAGGGTTCCCCAACCGCGGCCGGCTGCAGCACCCTATTCGGCCGCCTGCGCCACCGGCCGGCCGATCGCGCTTTCCAGCCGCGCGCATTCGGTGCGGTAGCGGGCGACGTTGGCTTCCTTGATGTGGCCATAGCCACGCACGAGATCGGCGGACTTCGCCAGCGCCACCAGCCGCGGCAGATCGAGTGGCTTCTTGCCGTCGAGATGACGCAGGATCATCGCCGAATACTCGACCGGCAATGCGCGCTCCATCTTGCGCTCAGCGGTGTAGCCGAAGATGTCGAACGCGGTGCCGCGCAGACCCTTCAGCCGCGCCAGGATGCTGAAGGCCTGGAAGATCCACGGACCGAACTCGCGCTTCTGCAGGCGCCCGGTGGCGGGATCGCGTTGCGCGAGCAACGGCGGCGCCAGCAGCACCTTCATTTTCGGATTGCCGTCGAACTGCTCCCGCAGGGCCTTGGCAAACTCGCCATCCGAATAAAGCCGCGCGACCTCGTATTCGTCCTTGTAGGCCATCAGCTTGAACAGGCCCTTGGCAAACGCTTCGGTCAGGTCGTGCGAGCCTGGCGCTGCCGTCGCTTCGGCCGCACGCACGCGCGCGACGTCGTCGAGATAGCGCTTCGAATAGGCCTCGTTCTGATAGTCGGCGAGGAACCTGGCGCGATAGGCGATCGTCTCATCCAGCGTCCGCTTGGCGGGCGCGCTACCTGCGCTCTTGAAGCGCGCGGCGCTGACCACGCGCTGCAGATCGTGCGCAGCGAGCCGGCCCCACGAGAACGCCGTCTTGTTCATCTCGATCGCGGCGCCGTTGAGCTCGATCGCCTTCAGAATCGCTTCCAGCGATAGCGGGATCGCGCCGCGCTGGAAGGCAAAGCCGAGCATGAAGGCGTTGGTCGCGATGCTGTCACCCATCAGCGCGGTGGCGAGCCCGGTGGCATCGAGGATGTCGAGGTCGCCAGGCGTCACTGCGCCGTTCAGCGCATCGCGCATCGCGCCGGCCTCGAAATCGATGTCCGGATCGATCACGAAGCTCGCGGTTGGCAAGAGATCGGCGTTGATGACGGCACGGGTGACGCCGCGCTCGGACCGGCTCAACGCCGGGGCGCTGGTCGCAACGACGAGGTCGCAGCCGAGGATCAGATTGGCATTGCCGGGCGCGATGCGGACCGTGGTCAGCATGTCGGGCGCCGGCGCGAGCCGGACATGGCTCATGACAGCGCCGTTCTTCTGCGACAGGCCAGTGAAGTCGAGCGTCGAGCAGGCGAGACCCTGGGCGTGCGCGGCCATGCCGAGCAGCGCGCCGATCGTGATGACGCCGGTGCCGCCGATGCCGGTGATCAGGATGTTGTAGGGGTCGGTCAGCGCAGCAGTAGGCGGCGTCGGCAGGTCGGCAAACAGCGCCTTGGGATCGGCCGCGGTGCGGTCGGCCTTGCGCAGCTTGGGATCGAGCACGGTGACGAAGCTCGGGCAGAAGCCCTCGACGCAGGAGAAATCCTTGTTGCAGTTCGACTGGTCGATGCGTCGCTTGCGGCCGAACTCGGTCTCCAGCGGCTGTACCGAGACGCAGTTCGAAGCCACCGAGCAATCGCCGCAGCCTTCGCAGACGCGCTCGTTAATGAAGATGCGCTTGGCCGGATCGGGATAGGTGCCGCGCTTGCGGCGGCGGCGCTTCTCGGCCGCGCAGGTCTGGTCGTAGATCAGAACCGTCAGGCCCTGAATCTCGCGCAAGCTCCGCTGCACGGCATCGAGCTCGCGGCGATGGTGCACGCTGGCGCCGGCCGGGAAATAGTTGGCGGGATACTTGTCGGGATCGTCAGAGACGATCGCGAGCCGTTTTGTCCCCTCGGCCGCGACCTGGTGGGCGATCTGCGACACCGTAAAGCTGCCTTCGGCCGGCTGGCCCCCCGTCATCGCGACCGCGTCGTTGTAGAGAATCTTGTAGGTGATGTTGACGCCCGCCGCTGCCGCCGCGCGCAGCGCCAGCAGGCCGGAATGGGTGTAGGTACCGTCGCCGAGATTCTGGAAGACGTGCTGTTCGCTGGTGAACGGCGCCTGCCCGATCCAGGCGACGCCCTCGGCGCCCATATGCGAGATGGTCTGGGTGCGGCGGGCGGGAATCGACAGCGCCATGCCGTGGCAGCCGATGCCGGCCATCGCGCGGCTGCCTTCCGGGACCTTGGTCGAGGTGTTGTGCGGACAGCCCGAGCAGAAATACGGCGTGCGCTGCAGCTTGCCTGCGCCGATGCCCTCGGCCGGCCGATCGAACGCCTCGAGCTTGGCGAGCCGCTGCTCCAGCATCGGGCTGCGATGGCCGAGCCGGCGCAGCCGCGCCACGACCGCGGCCGCGACCATGGTCGGCGTCAGTTCGCCCTCGCTCGGCAGCAGCGTTGCGCCGCTCTCATCGCGCTTGCCGACCACCGAGGGCCGCTTCGCAGCGTCCACGTTGTAGAGGATGCGGACCAGCTGATCCTCAATGAAGCCGCGCTTCTCCTCGACCACGAGCACGTCCTGCAGGCCTTCGGCGAAGGCGCGCGCGCCGCGCTCCTCCAGCGGCCAGGTCAGCGCCACCTTGTAGATGCGCAAGCCCAGCGCCTGCGCATCGGCGTCGGTGATGCCGAGATCGGCGAGCGCCTGGCGCAGATCGAGATAGGCCTTGCCCGTCGCCATGATGCCGAGCCGCGCCGGCTTCGAATCGAGCACGATGCGGTCGAAGCGGTTGACGCGGGTGAACGCAGCGACCGCGTCCATCTTCAGCCCATGCAGCCGCCGCTCCGCATCGAGCGGCGGATCCGGCCAGCGGATCGAGAGGCCACCCGGCGGCATCTCGAAATCGTCAGGCATGATGATCTTGATGCGATCGGGATCGCTGACGATCGAGGCCGAGCTTTCCACCGTCTCCGAGATCGCCTTGAAACCGACCCAGCAGCCCGAATAGCGCGACAACGCAAAGCCGAGGATGCCGAGATCGAGATAGTCCTGCAGCGTTGCCGGATTGACCACCGGCATCAGCGCCGAGGCGAACACCTGCTCGCTCTGGTGCGCCAGCGTCGAGGACTGGCAGCCATGGTCGTCGCCGGCCAGCGCGATCACGCCGCCATTCGGCGAGGTGCCGGCAGAATTGGCGTGCTTGAGAGCATCGAGCGAACGGTCGACGCCGGGACCCTTGCCGTACCAGATGCCGAACACACCATCGACCTTGGCGCCCGGAAACATGCCGACCTGCTGGCTGCCCCATACCGCGGTCGCCGCCAGGTCTTCGTTGAGGCCCGGCACGAAGGCGATGTCATGCTCCTTCAGGAAGGATTTCGCACGCCACAGCGCGTGATCGTACATGCCGAGCGGCGAGCCGCGGTAACCGGAGATGAAACCCGCGGTGTTCAGCCCATGGGCGCGATCGCGTTCGCGCTGCAACATGGGCAATCGGACCAGCGCTTGGGTACCGGAAAGAAAGATTCGCTTCGCGTCCAACCGGTACTTGTCGTCCAGTCCAACTTCCATCAACGCCATCAGCAGGCTCCCCGTCCCAATATCTGCCGCACGCCGGTCCGAACCGGTCTCATTATCTGCAACATCATCATGCAACAGCATGCACTGATTTTGCTATGCATGGACAACCCCCGTTCCATGGCCGCAGGGCATATCTCGGCATTGCCTTCGCAAACCCTTGCCGAACCGCGGCTTCTTTGAAACGTTGACGGCCAAAGGGAGAGACCCAGGGATGATTACGGTCGAAAACGCGTTCACGACGGAAATCGTGGAGAACGGCAATCTGCTGGTGGGTCCGTGGCGCGGCCCGAAGCAGATGCTCCAGGCGCAGACCTACGACTCCCACGCGTCCATCCACGACGACGCAACCGCGCAGAAGCTCGGCTTTCGCGGCGGGACGATCGAGGGCCCGACGCATTTCAGCCAGTTCGCGCCATTGTGCGAGCGGATCTGGGGCCGGGCCTGGTTCGAAACTGGCTGCCTATCCGCGCACTACCGCAACCCTGTGTTCGAAGGCGAAGAGGTGCAGGCCCAGATCGAGAAGCCAAAGCCGGGCCAGACCGTGTGCGCGATCGGGATGATCAAGCGCGACGGCACCGAGGTTTTGCGCGGCACGGCCTCTGTTGGCGGCGACGGCACGGAGACAGCACTGAACCACCGGCTCGGCGAATTGAAGCCGCTTTCTGATCCAGTCATCCTCGCCGACATCAAGGTCGGCATGAAGACGGCGCGACAACCCATCAAGATGGATTTCGACCAGAACATGGGCGATCTCTATCCGTTTTCGCTGGCCGACAAGCTGAAGGTGATCACCGAGCCCTCGGATGGTTACTATGCGCAGGAGCACAACCCCTGGGGCCGGGCGATCATTCCGATGGAAATGCTGAGCGTGCTGTTCCAGTACCGGGCGCGCGAGGACCGGCTGCCGGTCCGCGGCCCCGCCGTCGGACTGTTCGCCGACCAGGAGATCCGGCTGCTGCGCGGGCCGCTGTTCCCTGGCGAGACCTATTGGGCCGAACGCGAGGTCGTTGCGCTGTCCGGCAGCAAGCGCACCGAGAGCATGTGGGTGCGCACGACGGTGTGTGACGCCGACGACAAGCCGGTCGCGACCATGCTGCTCAACGGCGCCAGCATGAAGGATTCCTACGCCAACTATCAAGACGAGTACAAAGCGCTCTACGGCTGAAGCGACAGCCGCGTCTCCCGCAAGCCGCCGAACCAAGGACAACAATAATGGCCCGCCTGCCCTACCTCGAAGCCGATCAGGTTGCGCCCGAATATCGGGACATGCTCAAGCGCAATACCAATCTGCACAAGCTGTTGGTGAACTCGCCGGACATGGCGCGTGCCTTCAACGGCATCGGCGGCTACATCCGCTTCAAGAGCAAGCTTGACCCGCGGCTGCGCGAGCTCGCCATCCTGCAGGTCGGCTGGCTGGAAAAATCGGAATACGAGTTCACCCACCATGTAAAGATCGGCAAGGAGTTCGGCGTCACCGACGAGGACATCCAGGGCCTGATCGCGGAAACCGACGGCAAGCCGTCGCAGCTAGAGCCGCTCGCGAAGGCGATCCTCAAGGGCGCCCGCGAGATGGTCCGCGAGCTCGCGATGTCGGATGCGACCTTTGCCGAGATCAAGGCACATCTGTCCGACGAGCATATGACCGACCTCGTGCTGACGATCGCGTTCTACTGCGCCGTGGTGCGCGTGCTCGCCACCATGAAGATCGACAACGAACCAACCTACAAAGAGGTACTGCAACAGTACCCGCTACCGGGAGTGAAGTGAGATGCGCTTGCAAGATCGTGTCGCCATCGTCGTTGGGGCCGGACAGAGCCCCGGCGAGGGCATCGGTAACGGCCGCGCCACTGCGCTGACCTTCGCCCGCGAAGGCGCGAAGGTGCTTTGCGTCGATCACAACCTGGCCTCGGCACAGGAGACCGTCGATCTGATCGCGGCCAAGGGCGGCACCGCAGTGGCTTTCAAGGCCGACGTCACCAGGAATGCCGACATGAAGGCGATGGTGACGGATGCGCACACGCGCTGGGGCAGCGTCGACATCCTGCACAACAATGTCGGCGTCAGCCTGTCCGGCGGCGACGCGGAATTGCTCGACATCACCGAGGAGGCGTTCGATCTCTGCGTGGCGATCAATTTGAAGAGCTGCATCCTCGCTGCCAAGCACGTGATTCCGATCATGCGGCAGCAGCAGCACGGCGCGATCATCAATATTTCCTCTATGGCCGCGATCACGACCTATCCCTACGTCGCCTACAAGGCGACGAAATCGGCGATGATCGCGTTCACCGAGCAGCTCGCGTACCAGAATGCGCAATACGGCATTCGCGCTAACGTGATCCTGCCCGGTCTGATGAACACGCCGATGGCGGTCGACACCCGTGCGCGCGAATTCAAGAAGAGCCGTGCCGAGGTCGAGGCCGAGCGCGACAGCAAGGTGCCGCTGCGCCGCAAGATGGGCACCGGCTGGGACGTCGCCAACGCCGCGCTGTTTCTCGCGTCCGATGAAGCCAACTTCGTGACCGGTGTCACGTTGCCGGTCGACGGCGGCGCGAGCGTGCGGCGCGGTTAACCAAGGCGATTAATCTCTGTGACAACATCACGCGTCACAACGCATCACGATTCGAAAAACTTGAAATAATCCAATGACACGATGATGTGACGGTGGGTCCACATAAATCGAAATCCTGACTCGTTGTGGTCGCACGAAATTCATGTGCGCTCTGTATCTCGCACCCCGTGAATGCAACGCGTCGTTTGACGCGTTTTCTCCAGCGAACCGGTAACCACTTCGCTGGAAAACGCTACGGAAGGTGCCTAGATCCATGAGCGAAGAACTCGAACTCAGACCAGATCAGTGGGACGCGTTGAAAGCGCTGCGCGCTCCCGCAGCAAATCCCTCAAAACTGAGCCGGTTTGCGGTCGATAGCCTGATCACGCTCGGCTATGTTGCAGTGCGGGGCGATTCGTTTGCGCTGACGCCCGCGGGCCGCAAGGTGCTGGTCCGCGGTTCCTCACAACTGCTGCTTGATATTGCAGCCTGACCTTTCGAAAAGTTCATGAACGAAGCTTCGTCCGAGGCTCTCGTTTCTCGTTTTGACGCGGCTTTGTGGAGCGAAACGGTATCCACTTCGCGCGAAGACGCTCCAGGCACGCGGCATCATGCCGCGTGCGCTTTATTCGGAATCGTCGCCTCGCCGTGCTGCGTCAACGGCTTCATGCCGGTGGCGGCGCGCAGCAGCACATAGAATACCGGCGTCAGGAACAAGCCGAAGATCGTGACGCCGATCATGCCGGAGAACACGGCGACGCCCATCGCGCGCCGCATCTCCGAGCCCGCGCCGGTCGAGAGCACCAGCGGCAGCACGCCCATGATGAACGCCATCGACGTCATCAGGATCGGGCGTAGACGCAGCCGGCTCGCCTCGATCGCCGCGCGGATCGGCGAGCGACCGGCGAATTCGAGTTCGCGCGCGAACTCGACGATCAGGATCGCGTTCTTGGCCGACAGGCCCACCAGCACGATCAGGCCGATCTGGGTGAAGACGTTGTTGTCGCCCTTCGACAGCCAGACGCCGAACATTGCCGCCAGCAGACCCATAGGCACGATCATGATGATCGAGAGCGGCAGCGTCAGGCTCTCGTAGAGCGCGGCCAGCACCAGGAACACCAGGAGGATCGCCAGCGGAAACACCCAGAGTCCGGAATTGCCGGCAATGAACTCCTGGTAGGTCAGATCGGTCCATTCGAAGGCAAAGCCCGGCGGCAGCACTTCCGCCGCGATCCGCGTCGCCGCCTCCTGCGCCTGGCCGGACGAATAGCCGGGCGCCGCGGCGGCGTTGATGTCGGACGACAGGAAGCCGTTGTAGCGGATCGCACGCTCCGGGCCTGCGCTCTGCCGGATCTTCAACAGCGCCGACAGCGGCACCATGTCGCCGGACGACGAGCGCACCTTCAGCTGCCTGATATCGTCGGCCCGCGCGCGGAACGGGGCGTCGGCCTGCACATAGACCGAATAGGTCCGTCCGAACTTGTTGAAGTCATTCACGTAGTACGAGCCCAGATAGATCTGCAGCGTGTTGAAGACCTCGGTCACGGGCACGCCGAGCTGCAGCGCCTTGGTGCGGTCGATGTCGGCGAACAACTGCGGCACGTTGACCTGGAAACTGGAGAACGCGCCGGCGATCTCGGGCGCCTTCTGGATCGCGGCCATGAACGCCTTGGTCGCGTCGTTCAGCGCCTCATAGCCGAGACCGGCGCGATCCTCGATCTGCAGCTTGAAGCCGCCGATGGTGCCGAGACCGTTGACCGGCGGCGGCGGGAACATGGCGATGTAGGCTTCCTGGATGCCGGCATATTTCTTGTTCAGCGCGGCCGCGATCGCAGGACCACTCAGCGAGGGATCCTTGCGTTCGTCGAACGGCTTCAGCGTCGAGAACACGATGCCGGCGTTGGAGGAGTTGGTGAAGCCCGAGATCGACAGGCCCGGGAACGCCACCGAGCTCTCGACGCCCGGCTGCGTCAGCGCGATGTCGCTCATCTTGCGGATCACCTCCTCGGTGCGATCGAGCGTTGCGCCGTCGGGCAGTCGCGCAAAACCGACCAGATATTGCTTGTCCTGGCCCGGCACGAAGCCGCTCGGCACCTGCTTGAACAGCACGCCAGTTACGCCGATCAGCAGGACGTAGAGGCCTATCACCGCGGCCTTGCCGTAGATCACCTTGGTGACGGTGCGGCCGTAATTCTCCGAAGAACGCGTGAAGACACGGTTGAACCCACGGAAGAACCAGCCGAGCCCCTTCTCCATGATCAGCGTCAGCCGGTCCTTCGGCTCGTGATGGCCCTTCAACAGCAACGCCGACAGCGCGGGCGACAGCGTGAGCGAGTTGATGGCCGAGATCACGGTCGAGATCGCGATCGTCAGCGCGAACTGCTTGTAGAACTGCCCCGTGAGGCCGGAGATGAAGGCCAGCGGCACGAACACCGCGATCAGCACCAGCGCGATCGCGATGATCGGTCCGGACACTTCCCTCATCGCCTGGTTGGTGGCGTCGCGCGGCGACAGGCCGGATTCGATGTTGCGCTCGACGTTCTCGACAACGACGATGGCGTCGTCGACCACGATGCCGATCGCCAGCACCAGGCCGAACAGGCTGAGCGCATTGATCGAGAAGCCGAACACATGCATGACCGCGAAGGTGCCGACGATCGACACCGGCACCGCGAGCAGCGGAATGATCGAGGCACGCCAGGTCTGCAGGAACAGGATCACGACCAGCACCACCAGCACGATTGCTTCCAGCAGCGTGTGGACCACGGCTTCGATCGAGGAGCGCACGAACTGGGTGGGATCGTAGACGATCTGATAGGACACGCCTTCCGGCATGTTCTTCTTGATCTCCGCCATCGTGGCGCGGACGTTGTCCGAAATCTGCAGCGCGTTGGAGCCGGGAGCCTGGAAGATCGGCAGCGCGACCGCCTGCTTGTTGTCGAGCAGCGAGCGCAGGCCGTATTCGGAGGCCCCGAGCTCGACGCGCGCGACGTCGCGCAGCCGCACCACCTCGCCGGCAGCCCCGGTCTTCACCACGATGTCGCCGAACTGCTCCTCGGTCGACAACCGCCCCTCGGCGTTGACGGAGAGCTGCAGGTCGAGGCCCTTGACGCTCGGCGAGGAGCCGACCACGCCGGCGGCGGCCTCGACGTTCTGCGCCTGGATCGCGCGCACGACGTCATTCGCGGTCAGGCTATGCTCGGCGGCCTTCTGCGGATCGACCCAGATTCGCATCGAATAGTCGCCGGCGCCGTAGATCTGCACATCGCCGACGCCGTCGATCCGCGCCAGCCGGTCCTTGACGTTGAGCACCGCGTAGTTGCGCAGATACGTCATATCGTAGCGGTTGTTCGGCGACAGCAGATGCACCACCATGGTGAGGTCGGGCGAGCTCTTCTTGGTGATGATGCCGAGCTGGCGCACCACGGCCGGCAGGCGCGGCTCGGCCTGCTGCACGCGGTTCTGCACCAGCTGCGTCGCCTTGTCGGGATCGGTGCCGAGGCGGAAGGTCACCGTGAGCGTCATCGCGCCGTCGGTGGTCGCCTGGCTGCTCATATAGAGCATGCCCTCGACACCGTTGATCTGCTCCTCGATCGGGGTCGCGACCGTCTCGGCGATCACCTTCGGATTGGCGCCAGGATAGGTCGCGCGCACCACCACCGACGGCGGCACCACGTCGGGATATTCCGAGATCGGCATCGCCAGCAGCGAAATCAGGCCGGCCAGAAAGATCAGGATCGACAGCACGCCGGCAAAGATCGGCCGGTCGATAAAGAATTTTGAGAGATTCATGGTGATGCCCCGGGGCGCAGCAAATGCCTAGCGCTGCGCCGTATGCTGGTTGCTTTCAGCCAATGCCTGCTGCATGCCCCGCGCGCCCATCTCGGCGACCTCCAACTTGAGGAGGGCGCCCGGGCGCACGCGCTGCAGGCCGTTGACCACGATGCGGTCGCCCGATTTCAGGCCCGCCGTCACGACGCGCAGCCCGTCGACCGAGCCGCCGAGCGTGATCGGACGGTAGACCGCACGGCTGTCGTCGCCGACGACCATGACGAACTTCTTGTCCTGGTCGGTGCCGATGGCGCGTTCGTCGATCATGACGAGGGTCTGCTGCTGCGGCTGGCCCATGCGCACGCGGGCGAACTGTCCCGGGATCAGCCGACCGTCATCGTTGCGGAACACCGCGCGAAGGCGGATGGTGCCGCTCTGGCCATTGACCTGGTTGTCGATGAGCTGGATGTGGCCCTTGGCGCTGAGGCCGCCCGACGTCGTCATGTCGACCGGGATGCGGCCGAGATCACCGCGCTTGCCGGAGGCGTCGGCGATCGAGTTCAGCGCGCGCAGCACCACCTCTTCGTCGGCATCGAAGCTGGCATAGATCGGGTTGACCGAGACCAGCGTTGTCAGCACCGGCGAGGCGGTGCCGGCGGCGACGAGATTGCCGACGGTGACCTCGATCCTGCCGACCCGGCCGTCGACGGGAGCGCGCACCTCGGTGTAGTCGAGATTGAGCTTCGCGGTCTGCAGGGTGGCTTCGGCCGCCTTGACGTTGGCGATCGCCTCGCGATTGGCGTTGTCGCGTTGGTCGAAGTCGCGCTTGGTCACGACGTTGTTGCCGACCAGCTGCGCGCCGCGCTCGACCTCGCTGGTGGTGAAGACGACGCGCGCCTTGGCGGCCTCGAGCTGCGCCTCGGCCTTGTCGACCTCGGCGGCATAGGGCGCGGGGTCGATCTTGAAGAGGACATCGCCGGCCTTCACCAGCGCGCCCTCGGTGAAATTGGTCGACAGGATCGCGCCGGCAACCCGCGGCCGGACCTGGACGCGGTCGACGGCCTCGAGCCGGCCTGAGAAATCATCGAACAGGGTGGTCGGACGGGGCTGGACGAGCGCGACGGTCACCGCCACGGCCTGTTCGGGCGGGGTGGCGGCGGACGTCGCCTGCGCGGCATAAAAGTAGTGGCCGGTTGCGACCGAACCGGCCACCGCGACCGCACCGAGGATCACGATACCGCCGACGACGCGTCGGAAGCGGCCGGAACGGGGATTCTTGGACGAAGGCATTTGCGCGCTCCACATATGTAGTGTTCGCTACAGATGTGAAGCTGGACGCCGGTCCGCAAGATACTTATGTAGCGGACGCTAGGAATTTCTTAGCGCATTTCTGGGGAAATGAGAAGACAGCAAGAAAACACCATGTGCAACAATAGGATAGGCTAGGGACAGCACGTCGCAGAAACGGCACCCGGCTTACGGAGTAACGGAAAATGGGTATGGGACGCCCCCGCGCATTCGACGCGGACGCAGCACTGGACCAGGCCATGGAGGTGTTCTGGCGCCATGGCTATGAGGGCGCGACGATCGCGCAGCTCACCGAGGCGATGCATATCAATCCCCCAAGCCTCTATGCCGCATTCGGCAGCAAGGAAGGCCTGCTGAAGGCCGCGCTCGACCGATACACTGAGAAGCGCGACTCCTGGATGGAGCAGGTCCTGTCCAGCCCCACCGCCCGCGACGTGGCTGAACGGTTCCTGATGGGGACCGCAGATGCGCACACCGATCCAGCCAACCCGCCCGGCTGTCTCCTGGTGCAAGGCGGCCTCGCCTGCGGCACCGGCTCGGCCAACGTGCCGTTCGAACTGGCCGCGCGCCGCGCTCACACCGAAGACCAATTGCGTGAGCGTTTCGAGCGCGCGAAAGCCGAGAATGATCTGGGCGACAATGCGGACCCGGCTGCGCTCGCGCGCTACCTCTCGGCCGTCACTGCCGGCATGGGCGTGATGGCCTCCTCACGCATCGACCGTGACGCCTTGCGCGAGATCGCGATGGTGTCGCTGAAGGCGTTCGAGGAGCAGTCCAGGGGCTGATCCTCGTTCAGGCGCGACGTCACCACATCGTCTGTCGCGCGCGCTCGGGCCATTCCCGATCGTATTTTTCGCCGCCGACCGTGTTGTCACTCATCTCGGCGAGGATCTCGCCTGGTGTCGGCAACGTCTTCGGATCGACCCGCTTCTCCGGATTCCAGAGATCGGAGCGTACGATCGCGCGGGCGCACTGGAAATACATCTCCTCGACGGTCATCACGATGACCGTGCGCGGCGCCTTCCCCTCCATCTTGAACGACGCCAGCAGCTCAGGCTCGGCGGAGACATAGGCACGGCCGTTGACGCGCAGCGTGCTGCCCGAACCCGGGATCAGGAACAACAGCCCGACGCGGGGATCGCGAACGATGTTGCGCAAGGAGTCGCAGCGGTTGTTGCCGCGGCGATCCGGCATCATCAGCGTCTTCTCGTCGTGGATACGGACGAAGCCCGGCAGATCGCCGCGCGGCGAGCAGTCGAGCCCCTCGGGCCCGGAGGTCGCCAGCGACACGAAGGGCGATTTTTCGATGAGCACGCGGTAGAGCGGCGTCACACGGTCGGCGACCTTCACGGTCGACGCATCGTTCGGGAAGCCGTAGATCGCCTCAAGCTGCTCGATCGTTTCAACCACCGACATTCGTGCCCTTCCCTTTGTTCAAGGCGATTAGTCGTCCCAGCGCTCGCCTTTGATGATGCGGACGAGCTGCCGCGCGTGATAGTCGGCGGTGCCGGAATTGACGATGGTGAAATCCGGCGTCGCCGTAGTCTCGTCGACCGCGCGGGCCAGCCGCTGCTCGATCTTGCCGTCGCTGGCGCGCGCCCGCATCGCGAGCCGCGCGGCCAGCACATCCGGCGGCGCGGTGATCGAGACGACCACGACATTGGCGTAGTTGCGGCGTGTGGCCGAAATCACGGTGCGCGAGACATTCGCGATCACGGCGCGGCCGGCGCGGATGTCGTCGTCGACAGCCCGCGACAGCGCATAGCGATGCCCATGGGCTTCCCAATGCATCGCATAGTCGCCGCCGGCAACCGCGCGCTGGAAGGCCTCCGCACTGACCTGCTCGTTGTCTTCCGAGGCTGATGCCTCGCGCGTGATCAGGCGGCACGGAAACACGATGTTGCGATCGTCGGCACAAGCCGCCCGTGCAAGGCCCAGCAAGGTATCCTTGCCGGCACCGCTTGGACCGACCACCAACACCAACCGTCCCGGGCCGATCGCGGCGAGCCGCTGCCCGGTCATGACGGGAGATCCGGTCATGCGACCCTCCCTCCTTCGCGCCAGACGCTGCGCACAACAGGCACATCGCGCGCGACGTGGACGCGGATCAGATCGGCGCGCTTGCCGACCGCGATCTCGCCGCGATCGGTGAGCCCGACCGCCTCGGCCGGCGTCTTGGTCACGGTGCGAACGGCTGACGCGAGATCGATCGCCGGTACCCGCTGCGGCAGTTGCAGCGCCGCCATCAGCAGGCTCGACGGGATGTAGTCCGACGACAGGATATCGAGCATCCCCTCTTGCGCCAGATCGACAGCCGCGATGTTACCGGAATGCGAACCGCCGCGCACCACATTCGGGGCCCCCATTAGGATGTCGATGTCGGCGGCGTGCAGCCCGCGCGCCGCCTCCATCGTGGTCGGGAATTCGGCGACCGACACCTTGTCGGTGACGGCGTCGGCCACATTCTCGTCCGTGGTGTCGTCGTGGCTCGCCAGCGGAATCCTGTACTGATGCGCCAGCGCGACGATCGCGCGCATGTTGGTCGCGGCATATTCCTTCTGATAGGCGAAGCGCCTTGCAAACAACACGTCGAGCTGGGCGTCGGTCATGCCGCCGCCCTTGCCGCGATAGTAGTCGCGCAGCTTCACCTCGTCGCGGAACTGGCGCTGGCCGGGCGTGTGATCCATGAGCGACATCAGCCGGACGTCGGGACGGCCGACCAGTTCCTTGGCCTCGGCGACCACGTCGGGCATCGGGATTTCGCAACGCAGATGCAGGAAATGATCGGCGCGCAGCAGGTTGTCCTCACGCGCCTCGGCAATAGCCTCGGCCAGCAGGCCGGCGCGGCCATCGACACCCTCGGCGCCGTCCTCGCGCCAGACGCGCAGCGAATCCAGCACCGTGGTGATGCCTGACGTCGCGAGCTGCCCATCATAAGAGATCACGGCGGCAACCGGATTCCAGTACACCTTGGGCCGCGGCACGTAGTGCATTTCGAGGTGGTCGGTGTGCAGCTCGATCATCCCCGGCATGATGAGGTCGCCCCCGGCGTCCTCGCTCGCACCGGGCGCCCTGCCCTCGCCGAATTCCGCGACCTTGCCATCGGCAATGGCAACCCAGCCCTGCTCGATCACGCGATCGGCGAGGACGAGGCGAGCATTGCCGATGATGGTGTCTTGCTTGGCAGTCATTTCAAACGGTCCTTCAGGCGGCAGCAGCAAACGAGGTCACGTCGACGATGCGGTCGGCGATCAAGTGACGGATCTCGTCATCATGGACGATCGCGACCATCGCGACGCCCTTTGTCTTCTTTTCGGCGATCAGTTCGACCACCACGGCGCGGTTGGCCGCGTCAAGCGAGGCCGTCGGCTCGTCCAGCAGCAGTATCGGCAGGTCCGAGATAAAGCCACGCGCGATGTTGACGCGCTGCTGCTCGCCGCCGGAGAAGGTCGAGGGCGGCAGCGGCCACAGCCGCTCCGGGATGTTGAGCCGGCGCAGCAGCTGCCCGGCGCGTGCCCGGGCCTCCTCGCGCACCACGCCGTTGGCGATCAGCGGCTCGGCGACGACATCGATCGTCGCCACCCGCGGTACGGCGCGCAGGAACTGGCTGACATAGCCGATGGTCGAGCGGCGGATGCTCAGCACCTGGCGCGGCTCGGCGGTGGCGAGGTCGATCACCGAGCCGTGGTGGCGGATGCCGATCCGGCCGCCGTCGCAGCGGTAGTTGCCGAAGATCATCTTCAGGATCGAGGATTTGCCCGCGCCCGACGGGCCCGACAGCACCACGCATTCGCCCGGCTCGACATGGAACGAGACGCCGCGCACCACGGGCAGCTCGACGCCGCCCTGCAGATGCATGGTGAAGGTCTTCTCGGCATTGGCAAGTTCGATCATCGCGGTCATTGGCTGGCTCATGGCGGCAGAATCGAGGAAACGAGCAGTTGCGTATAGGGCTCGCGGGGATCGTCGAGCACCTGATCGGTCAATCCAGTCTCGATGACGCGGCCGCCCTTCATCACCATCACGCGGTGCGACAACAGCCGCGCAACGGCGAGATCGTGGGTCACGATGATGGCGGCGAGACCGAGCTCGCTGACGAGGTTGCGCATCAGGTCGAGCAGGCGCGCCTGCACCGAGACGTCGAGGCCACCGGTCGGCTCATCCATGAACACCAGCCGCGGCTCAGTGACGAGGTTGCGCGCGATCTGCAACCGCTGCCGCATGCCGCCCGAATAGGTTTTCGGTGCATCGTCGATGCGGCCGACATCGATCTCGACCCGCTCGAGCCAGGTCGATGCGGTGTCGCGGATCCGGCCGTAGTGATTCCAGCCGACCGCCATCAACCGCTCGCCGACATTGGCGCCGGCCGAGACCGCCATGCGCAGGCCCTGCGCCGGATCCTGGTGCACGTAGCCCCAATCGGTGCGGAACAGGAAGCGCCGCTCGGCTTCGCCGAGATCGGCGAGATCGCGCAGCACACCGTCACGCATCCTGTAGGAGACGCACCCGGCGCTCGGCGCAAGCTGCGCCGACAGAAGCTGCAGCAGCGTCGACTTGCCCGAACCCGATTCGCCGACGATCGCCAGCACCTCGCCGGGATAGAGTGAGAAGGAGACGTCACGACAGGCCGCGAGCTGCCCATAATTTTTAGCAAGCCCTTCGGCGACCAGCAGCGGCTGATCATTGTCGAGGCGGGACAGCTCAGACATGCGCCTTCTCCTTGTGCGGCGCCGCGCTCAGCGCGCCGTGATGGCCGGCCGCCTGGCGCTGCTCGCAGAAATCGGTGTCCGAGCAAACGAACATCCGTCCACCCTTGTCGTCGGTGACGATCTCGTCGAGATAGGAATCGGCGGCGCCGCACAGCGCGCATGGCGCATCGAAGCGGTAGCGCGTGAACGGATGGTCCTCGAAATCGAGCGAGACCACCGTGGTGTAAGGTGGGATCGCGTAGATGCGCTTCTCGCGGCCGGCGCCGAACAGCTGCAACGCCGGGCAATTGTCCATCTTCGGATTGTCGAATTTCGGCGTCGGCGACGGGTCCATCACGTAGCGCGCGTTCACCTTAACCGGATAGGCGTAGGCGGTGGCGATGTGGCCGAAGCGTGCGATGTCCTCGTAGAGCTTGACGTGCATCAGGCCGTATTCGGCGAGCGCGTGCATGCGCCGCGTCTCTGTCTCGCGCGGCTCGAGGAAGCGCAGGGGCTCCGGGATCGGCACCTGATAGACCAGTACCTGCCCCGCATGCAGCGGCGCCTCGGGAATGCGGTGCCGAGTCTGGATCACGGTCGCGTCGGTGGTCGAGGTCGTGGTCTCCACGCCCGCGGTCTTGCCGAAGAATTTGCGGATCGAGATCGCGTTGGTGGTGTCGTCCGAACCCTGGTCGATCACCTTCAGCACGTCCTGCGGCCCCAGGATCGCCGCCGTCACCTGCACGCCGCCGGTGCCCCAGCCATAGGGCATCGGCATCTCGCGGCTGGCGAACGGCACCTGGTAGCCGGGAATCGCGATCGCCTTCAGGATCGCGCGGCGAATCATCCGCTTGGTCTGTTCGTCCAGATAAGCGAAGTTGTAAGTCGGCGCGTTCATTCTGCGGCCTCCTGCATTTCGGGAGCCTCGTTCGCCTCGGCGAATTCCTGCCGCAACTTACGCAGCAGGCCGAGCTCCGAATGGAAGTCGACATAGTGCGGCAGCTTCAGATGCTCGACGAAGCCGGTCGCCTGCACATTGTCGGAGTGCGACATCACGAACTCCTCGTCCTGCGCCGGCGACGTCGCTTCCTCGTCAAGTTCACGCGCGCGCAGAGCGCGATCGACCAGAGCCATCGACATGGTCTTGCGCTCGCTCTGCCCGAAGGCCAGGCCATAGCCGCGGGTAAAACACGGCGCTTCGTTCGCCGAGCCCTTGAACTGGTTCACCATCTGGCACTCGGTCAGCTCGATCGAGCCGAGCGGCACGGCGAACCCGGCGTCCTCGGCGAAGAACTCGACCTCGACCTCGCCGAAACGTATCTCGCCGGCGAACGGATGGTTGCGGCCGTAGCCGCGCTGGGTCGAATAGCCGAGCGCGAGCAGGAAGCCCTCGTCGCCACGCGCCAGGTTTTGCAGCCGCAGATCGCGATCGGCCGGGAAGTTCAGCGGCTCGCGGGTGAGGTCGCCGACCGGCGCGTCGGCATCGGCTTGCGGCGAGCCTTCGATCAGGCCGTCGCGGCCGAGGATGTCGGTCACGCGTGGCGTCGCCGCCTGCAACGCCTCCGCCGTCAACGGCTGCTCCGGCACGAACCCTTCGGCCAGCTGCGGATCAAGCAGGCGATGGGTGTAGTCGAAGGTCGGCCCCAGGATCTGGCCGCCCGGAATGTCCTTGAAGGTCGAGGAGATGCGACGCCGCACCTGCATCTCGCCGGTGTTGACCGGCTCGGTGGCGCCGAAGCGCGGCAGCGTGGCGCGGAAGGCGCGGACTAGGAAGATCGCCTCGATCATGTCGCCGCGCGCCTGCTTGATCGCGAGCGCCGCGAGCTCACGATCGTAGAGCGAGCCTTCGGTCATGACGCGGTCGACGCCGAGCGAGAGCTGTTCGGAGATCTGCGCCAGCGACACTTCGGCCACATCGCGGTCGCCGCGCCGCTCATGCGCGAGCAGGCGGTGAGCGTTCTCGATGGCGCGTTCGCCTCCCTTGACGGCTACATACATCGCTTACACTCCGCTTGCGACCAGCCGCGTGGTGCGGGGGATCGCAACAATGACATCGTCATGGACCAGCACGACATCGATGCCGCGCGGGAACAGGGCTTCGTTGATCGAGAGCCGTGCGAACAGGTCGCGCGGCCGGATCATCGCCTGCAGCAGCGCCGTGCCTTCGATGCCCGGCCCCTTCAGCTCGAAGGCCGGCCCATGCGCGAGACTGTCGACCTGCAGGATCAGTGTGGTCGACCTGTCAGGATATTCGTTGCTGCCGAACGCGAAATGATCGAGTGCCGGCAAGTTCGCCGGATTGCCGACCAGCGCGAAGCTCGCGATCGAGGAATCCGCGATCACCGGCGCGCTGGTGTGGAATTTCAGCCACCTCGCCACATCTGGCGTCGCCGACATCGCGGCATCGAGCCAGATCGGCGTGTCGTGATCGAACAGCGTCAGCGCGATCGCAGCCGACCCGCGCATCATGCCGGCGGGCGTTCCCGCACTCGCCGTGACGCGCTGGATGCTGCCCGGGCGCGCCATCGCATCCATCACCGAGCGGAAGGTCGATTGCGCCGACAACACCTTGTCGGCAAAGCCTGCGGGTAATTCGGCAACCGTGGTCATCGCATCATCCCTCACCGCGTACCATCGTGTAGAAATCGACCCGCGTTGCCGCGGTCTCCGCGGCCTTGCGGCTGCGTTCGGCGATCATGGCTGCGCGCAACGGCGCAACCACCTTCGCTTCCACCTCATCGGCGAATTGCGCCGACTGCACCATGGCGTCGCACAGCGCGATCATTTGCGCCTTCTGCGCATCGCGGCCGAGCGTGTAGCCGAAGCCGACCTCGCCGGTCGCGAGCCGCACCGCGGCACGCGACACCGTCGCCTCGCCAAGATTGAATGGTGCGCCGTCGCCGCCGACCCGGCCGCGCAGCATCACCAGGCCGTTCTCGGGCTCGCGGAGGTTTTCATGCGCAGGCACCGCGATCTGCTGCAATCGCCCCGCGATCTCGGCAGCGCCGGAATGCGCCAGCACCGCCATTGCGGCCTTGCGCTGCGCCTCTTTGCTGTTCTGTCCGGACGAACTCATGGGCAACCTTGCTCGATTCAAGTTGTCTATGTTAATAGACAACTTGATAACGGAACGCCATGACTGTTTCGTGACAAATCGAAGATTTCTGGTATCACCGCGCCATGAGCATGCAAGAAAGTTCCGGCGTCGCCTTGTGGCGGCAGGTCGCCGACGGCATCGAGCGCGGCATCGCTGACGGCCGCTTCATCGCCGGCGAAAAGCTGCCCAGCGAGATGGAGATCGCGGAGACCTACCGGGTCAACCGCCATACCGTGCGGCGCGCACTTGCAGCACTTGCCGAGCGCGGCCTGGTCCGCGCCGAGCGCGGCAGCGGAACCTATGTCGAGGCGCAGCGCCTCGCCTATCCCCTGCACTCACGCACGCGATTTTCCGAGATCGTCGGCGCCGGCGGGCACGAGCCGCGCGGCAAGCTGATCGACGCAAGGGACGACGTCGCCACCCGGGAGATCGCGCGCGAGCTGAGCTTGAAGATCGGCGCCCCGCTGATCCGGATCGAGTCGGTCCGGCTCGCCGACCGTACTCCGATCTGCGTCTCCACTACCTGGCTCTCCGCCGAGCGCTTTCCCGATGCCGGCAGCGTGTTCGCCAACGTCCGCTCGATGACGAAGCTGCTGGCGCATTACGATATCAGGGATTACCGGCGCTCCTCGACCCGGATCACCGGAGCGATTGTCGACGCCACCGACGCCGCGCGGCTCGATCTCACGCTGGGCCATGCCGTGCTTGTCGTCGATTCCACTGATGTGGACACCGCAGCCAAGCCGCTCCTCACCAAGCGCTCGCGCTTTGCCGCGGAGCGGGTCGAATTCCTGATCGAGAACAGTTGATATCTGCGAGGCGGACTAAGTGAGTTGTCCGCCACCTCTCGAGGAGCGAAGGCGGAAGTGTGCCCACCTTCCCGCGCACGGCGCCAGAATGGTGGGCTCGGCGTTGCGCGCCTTTGCCACCCCGTCAGGCGACCGCTCTTTGCCCGATGATGGCGAAACGCAGCTTGCCCGAGATGAAGTCGATCACGGCAACCGCGATCAGGATCATCAGGATCAGGAACGATACATGCTGCCACTCCAGCACGCGGATTTGCTCGGCGAGCTGCAGGCCGATGCCGCCGGCGCCGACGATGCCGATAATGGTGGCGGAGCGCGTGTTCGACTCGATGAAATAGAGCACTTGGCCCGCAATGACCGGCAGCACCTGCGGCAACAGACCGAAGCGGATCTCGTGCAGCGCGTTGCCGCCGGAGGCGCGAATGCCCTCGACCTGCTTGCGGTCGGCGGCCTCGATAGCTTCGGAGAACAACTTGCCGAACGCGCCGAAGTCAGACACCGCGATCGCCAGCACGCCGGCGAACGGACCCAAGCCGACGACGTTGATCCAGACCAGCGCCCAGATCAGCGTATCGATGCCGCGGATCGAATCCAGGAAGCGGCGCACCGGAAAGCGGATCAGGTTCGACGGGATGATGTTGCGTGCCGCCAACAAGCTGACTGGCAGCGCCATCACCGCCGCGAGCGTGGTGCCGAGCAACGCGATCGACAGCGTCTCGCCGAGCGCCTGCATGTAAAGCGGGAACGACGAGCCGGGATTCGGCGGGATCATCATCATGGTGATCCAGCCGAGCTGGCTGATCCCCGTGATCAGCTTCGTCGGCGAGAAGTCGAGATCGACCAGGCCGAACACGAAGACCGCGAGCGCGGCCGCGATCATCGCCGGCATCGCCAGCCGCGCCGAGGCCGGGCGGTCGAAGACGTCCGGGTACTTCTCGCGCAGCTCGCCCGTGTTCGGCTTCGGCAGCTGGCTCATCGGCGGGTCTCCTTGCCGAACAGCCGGGCGCGCAGCCAGCCTGTCGAGATATCGATGATGAACACCGTGACGATGACCATCACGAGGATGGCGCTGACATCGGAATAGTAGAACTTGCGGATCGCCACCACGAGCTCCTGGCCGATGCCGCCGGCACCGACGAAGCCCATGACGGAGGCCTCGCGGACGTTGATCTCGAACCGCAGCAGCGCGTAGCTGGCATAGCCCGCCGACACTTGCGGCAGGACGGCGAAGCGCATGCAGGACAGCCAGCTCGCGCCGGTGGAGCGGATGCCCTCGACCGGCTTCATGTCCGCATTCTCGACGATCTCGGCGAACAACTTGCCGAGCGCGCCGGTGGAATGGATCGCGATCGCGAGCACGCCGGCCATCGGACCGAGACCGAAGGCGATCACGAAGATCAGCGCGAACACGATGCCGGGCACGGTGCGGGCGAATTCAAGCAGCCGCCGGACCACAAAGCGCAGCCATGGCGCCGGCGAGGTGTTTTGCGCCGCGAAGAAATTCAGCGCGAAGGCGAACACCGCGCCGATCAGCGTGCCGACATAGCTGATCAGCAGCGTCTCGCCGAGCAGCTTTAACCATTTCTTCCAGCCCCAGAACCACTCGACCGGGTTGGTCCAGACCCGCGCGCCGGAATCGAGCGTGAGGATACGGTCGAAATAGCTGACGAAATTGCCGAAGTAAGTGAACAGCGTGCGCAGATTCACCTCGGCGCCGAGCGCCGCGATCAGCAACGCCGCGCAGAACACCGCGACTGCCAGCGTCGCCTTCAGCCGCTTGCGCGCGACCGCCTTGCGGTAGGCGTCGTTCAGCGCCGCCAGCTGCTGCGCAGGAAGGGTGGATACGGCGGTCGCCATCGACGAAGGCCAATCTGCTCGAGAAATAAACGGAAAAGGGCCGGGTCACAGGACCCGGCCCAAATCAATACGCGCGATCAGGACGCCTTCTTGCGCAGATTGTCGACGAACTTGATCAGCTCGATGGTCTTGTCGTAGTCGGCGTTGGTGATCGGCTGCCACGGCTGGTTCTTGCCGTCGGAGAGCTTCTTGAAGGCTTCCGGATCCTTCTTGTCGGCATCGAGGAACGCCTGCTTGATCGCGGCCTTCATGTCATCGGGGAGGTCACGGAGATAGGCGTAGGGCGAGTTGATGATGAGGTCGGACTTCGAGATGATGCGGAAGTCTTCCTTCTTCAGCGGCGTGCCATCGCTCGACTTCACCATGTTCTTGTTGAGCATGCGCGTGAGGTTGGAGTCATCGTCCGCGTTCCACCAGTTGGCGGCGACGTCGACGGTGCCCTGCGCCAGCGCCAGCACGGCGTTCTCGTGGCTGCCGGTGAAGATCACCTTGGAGAAGAAGCTGTCCGGCTCGATGCCCATCTGGTTCAGCTTGAAGCGCGGCATGTTGTTGCCGGAGGTCGAGTTGGGATCGACCAGGCCGAGATTCTTGCCCTTAAGGTCCTCGACCTTCCGGTACGGGCTCTTGGCGAGCACGTAGAACACCGAATAGTAGCCCTTCGAGCCGTCGGCATTGACGTCGATGACGAAAGCATCGGTCTTCACGCCGGTCAGCAGGGCGCGCGAGAACGACGCCGGACCGTAATAGCCGATCTGGATGTTGCCCGCGCGCTGGCCTTCGATCACGGCCGCGTAGTCGTTGGCGACACGCAGGTTCACCTTGATGCCGAGCTCTTTCGACAGATAGCTGACGAACGGCCCGAAGCGCTCGGTGACGCCGGAACCGTTCTCCGCGGGAATCACGGCGAAGGTGATCTCCGGATATTTCGACTTCCAGTCCGAGGCCGAAGCCGAGCCGACGAACGCCAGCGTGGCTGCGCCGGCCAATACGGTGCGACGAGTGATCATGATAAATCCCCTTGTTGTGGTACGCCTGTTTGGCCGGGCGAAATGCCCGTCCAGTCTGATCGGAAATTTGCGCGTCGCTCAGGCCGCGGCTGCGGTGCCGAGCGCCGGAACGGTTGCGCCTTCAGGCGCAGGCAATGGCGCCCCGCCCATGACGTCGTTCGCCTCGAGGTCATAGAGCTCGCGGGCGATATGGTCGGTCAGCATTGCGGGCTGACCGTCGAACACCACGCGGCCTGCCGCCATGCCGATCAGGCGGTCGCAATAGCTCCGCGCCAGATCGAGCGAATGCAGGTTGCAGAGCACGGTGATGCCGAAGTGCTTGTTGATGCGCAGCAGCGCGTCCATCACGATCTTGGTATTGCGCGGATCGAGCGATGCGATGGGCTCGTCGGCGAGAATGATGTCGGGTTCCTGCACCAGCGCGCGGGCGATCGCGACGCGCTGCTGCTGGCCGCCGGAGAGCTGGTCGGCGCGCTGCGCCGCGAGTTGGGCGATATCGAACTGCTCGAGCGCGGACATTGCCAGCGCCCTGTCCTGCTCCGGCCACATCTGCGCCAGCGAGCGCCACGACGGGATTTCCGCGAGCCGCCCCATCAGCACGTTGGTCAGAACGTCGAGCCGGCCGACGAGGTTGAATTGCTGAAAGATCATCGCCGAGCGCGCGCGCCACTGCCGCAGCGCCTTGCCGCGCAGCGCCGTGACGTCGGTTCCTTCGAACAGGATACGGCCGGAGGTCGGATCGGCGAGGCGGTTGATCATCCGCAGCAGCGTCGACTTGCCGGCACCCGAGCGACCGATCACGCCGACAAAACTGCCCGGCGCAATCGAGAATGATGCGTTATCGACCGCGGCTTTTGTGCCGAAACGGCACGTCAGACCTTCCACCACCAGCATGCAATGCTCCACCCGCGTCGCGTTGGGCCATCGCTATCCCTGCTGTTTTACAGTTATGTGACGGGGCTGCCGCTGTGCGGCGATCGTCCACACCACCTCCGTCGCCGTCATCGCAACGTCATGATCCTGTCATCGAGCATCGGGAAGACGACGCATCTCCCCGGGAAACCAAGAGCAGAAGCCAATAATTGCGGAGGCCCTGATGGCCGGAAAAACACTCTCGGTCGTACCGACCGTCGATCCCACCGCGACGGTGCGCGAGAGCAAGCTCGGCACCTATACCGAAGTTGGGGCGCGCACGATCCTGCTCGAAGTAAGCATGGACGATTACTCCTATGTCGTGAATGACAGCCAGATCACCTACACAACGATCGGAAAGTTCTGCTCGATCGCGGCGATGACCAGAATCAATCCGGGCAACCATCCCATGCACCGCGCCACACAGGCGCATTTCACCTATCGCGCCAGCGCCTATTTTCCCGGAGAAAGTGACGACACCGATTTCTTCAACTGGCGACGTGCGCATCACGTGCATATCGGCCATGACGTATGGATCGGTCATGGTGCGATCATCTTGCCGGGACGGACCATCGGAACCGGAGCCGTGATCGCCGGCGGTGCGGTCGTCACCAAGGACGTGCCTGCCTACACCATCGTTGCCGGTAATCCGGCCAGGCCGATCAGGCCGCGCTTCCCAGTGGCGATTGCGAATCGCCTCGCCGCGCTGGCATGGTGGGACTGGGATCATGAGACACTTCGTCGCGCTCTGCCCGATTTCCGCAAGCTTTCGGTGGAAGACTTCCTCGACAGGTACGAGTCCAGGGCCACTGCCCGATCACAAGACAACCAACGGAGTGCCGCATCGTGACCGACATCTTCATCGAGGGCGGGCGCACCCTGGTTGACGGCGCGTTCGTCAAGACATCGCTTCGGACTGCTGGCCGCGATATCGCCGCGCTCGACGCCGAGCAGGGCCGCGCGGCACTACATCTCGATGCCAACGGCCTGCTGGTGCTGCCCGGCATCGTCGACCTCCACGGCGACGCGTTCGAGCGGCAGATGATGCCGCGTCCCGGCGTCGACTTTCCCACCGACGTCGCATTGATCGACAGCGACCGGCAGGTGATCGCCAACGGCATCACCACCGTCTTCCATGGCACGACCTGGTCGTGGGAGCCCGGCCTGCGCAGCGCCGACAATGCACGAGAGCTCCTCAACACGATCGAGGCGCTGCGGCCGCAGCTTGCCGCCGACACGCGCTTCCATCTTCGCCATGAGACCCACAATCTCGACGCCGAGGCCGAGATCACGCAATGGCTCGCCGAGGGCCGCATCGATCTGTTCGCTTTCAACGACCACAGCAACGTCAAGCCGAAGAAGCGCAGCCAGCTTGCCGAACGTGCCGGACTCTCGATCGAGGCGATCAACGACATGCTCGACCAGGTCGTCGCACGCCGCTCCGACGTGCCGGCTTCGATCGCGCGGCTGGCCGCCGCGGCTAGCACAGCCGGCATCCGCATGCTCTCGCATGACGACAACAGTCCGGCGATGCGCCGGGAGTTTCGTGCGCTGGGCGCAGCGATCGCCGAATTCCCGGTCAACGAGGAGACCGCGCGCGATGCGGCCGCCGCCGGCGACTTCATCGTGTTCGGTGCTCCCAACGTGGTGCGCGGTGGCAGCCATACCGGCTGGACCAAGGCATCCGACATGATCGCCAAGGGCCTCTGCTCGGTGCTGGCGTCGGACTATTACTATCCGGCACAGCTGCTCGCAGCGTTCCGCCTTGCCGCCGACGGCACCCTGCCGCTCGCAAAGGCCTGGGATCTGATCTCGTCGGCCCCGGCGCGCGCCGCAGGGCTCGAGGATCGCGGGGCGCTTGCCCCCGGCCGCCGTGCCGACATCATCGTCGTCGACGACAAGGTGCCGTTGCGCCCGCGCATCGTCGCGGTCATCGGCGGCGGACGATTGGTGCATCTCGCGGACGCAAGCTGCCTCGTTCATTCGCTCGCGCCGCGCAAGACGGTTGCGGCGGCGTAGTCCGGCTCTATTCTGCTGTCCCATGGCCAATTATCCGCGCTACGCGATTTACCACGCGCCGTCACCCGACAGTGCACTACACCGCTTCGGCTCGACGCTGCTCGGCTACGACGCCGCGTCGGGTGATGACATGCCCTTCCCCAACGGGGTCACATCCGATTGGCGCGAGGTCACCCAGGACCCACGCAAATACGGGTTTCACGCCACGCTGAAGGCGCCGATCGCGCTGGCCGACAGCAAGCGCGAGGCCGACCTCGTCGACGCCTGCGCCGCCTTCGCCGGCCGCGCGCGGCGCATTCCGGTGATCGAGCCGGTCGTCGATGCCATCAGCGGCTTCATCGCGGTGATTCCGGCGCGGCGTTGCGACGATCTTCAACAGCTTGCCGCCGACTGCGTCACCGATTTCGACGCCTTCCGCGCGCCGCTGACGCCGGCAGATCGCGCCCGTCGCAAGCCCGAGCGGCTCTCCGCGCGGCAATACGAATATCTCGACCGCTGGGGCTACCCCTACGTCATGGAGGAATTCCGCTTCCACATGACGTTGACGGGGCGACTGAGCGACGAGCGGCGTGGCCCGATCGTGGACTGGCTGCGCGAGCGCTTTGCGACGCTGGGCCTTACGACGCTGGCGATCGACCGCCTCGCGCTGTTCAAGCAGGACGACGCCGTATCGCGGTTCCGGATCATCAAAAGCTGGCCGCTGCAGGCAAGCTAGCTCGGCCTTGCGACGGTCGCAACGGGCGAGGCCGAGGCCGGCGCGCGCCAGCTTCGCCGCCGGCCGAGGCCGGCACGGAGGTTTCGCGGATATTGCCTAATGCTCGTCGGGCCGGGTGCGCGCGATGATCTCGGCGGCGCCCTTCTCCAAGAGCTCCATCCCGACGGCGCGGCCGAGCTCGCGCGGGCGGTTCGCCGGACCATGCCGCGTCACCTCGATGAAGCGGCCGGTTTCGTCGAGCACGGACGCCCGCAGCGTCATCTCGTTGCCGGCGAGAACGGCGTGTCCCGCGATCGGCGAATTGCAGTGGCCGTTGAGCACCCACAGCACCTCGCGCTCGGCCTCGGCGCTGAGCCGCGACTGGACGTTGTCGATCTTGGCGAGCCGCGCGCGCGTTGCCCAGTCGGTCTCGACACATTCGACCGCGACGATGCCCTGCCCGACGGCCGGCAGCATTTCATCGACGGAGAAATCATGCGCGATGCGCGCGGTCATGCCGATGCGCTCGAGCCCGGAGCGCGCCATGACCAGCGCATCCGCCGGCCCCACCATGCCGCCATCCGGCAGCCGCTGCTTGTCGCCGCGGTCGAGCTTGGCGATCCGCGTGTCGGCCGCGCCGCGGAAGTGGATCACCGTCGCCTCGGGAAACAGCCGGTGCAGATAGGCGGCACGGCGCACCGCGTTGGTGCCGATCATGAAGCCCTTGCCGCGCGCGGCACGGAAGGTCTCGAGCGACAGGCCGGCCCGCAGCACAAGCGAATCGTTGGCGGCATCCCGCGGCAGCATCGCCGCGAGCACCAGACCCGGCGTCTCCTCATTGCCCGGCACGTCCTTCAATGAATGCATCGCGGCTTCCAGCGCGCCTGCGCGCATCGCCTCGCGGATCTCGGCGACGAACGCGCCGCCCTTGCCGCCATGACGCAACAGCTTGCTGGTCTGGTCCTGGTCGCCGCGGGTCTCGAACTTGACGATGTCGACGGCAAGGTCGGGCGCTGAAGCGCGCAGCAGGCGCGCGACGTCGCCCGTCTGCGCCAGCGCCATCGCGCTCTTGCGCGTCCCGATCCGTAAAGCCTGTCCCGACACGGGGTCTCCGCTGCGAATGATCATCAACGGCTGGGGATTAGAACAAAAGGTCAGTCAAAACAACGGTTTTTGCCCCTGTTCAGGCAATGTCGTCGACCAGCACGACGCCGGCAGCCTGCATAGCCGCGGTCGCTGAGGCGAGCGAGCCCGCGAGATCGATGGCGCGGCAGCCCGACAGCACGACCGCGGTCTCGAAGCCAAGCCGCCGTGCATCCAGCGCCGAATAATGCACGCAGTAATCGGTCGCCAGCCCCGCCATGACGATGCGCGTCAGTCCCCGCTCGCGCAGATAGCCCGCGAGCCCGGTCGGCGTTTGCCGGTCGTTCTCGAAGAACGCCGAATAGGAATCGATCGCGGCGCGAAAACCCTTGCGGATCACGAGCTCGGTCCTGTCGGTCGCCAGCTGCGGATGGAAGGCCGCGCCCGGCGTGCCCTGGATGCAATGATCCGGCCAGAGCATCTGCGGGCCATAGGGCATGCTGACGGTCGAGAAAGCCGCCGCGCCCGGATGCGACGTCGCAAACGAGCTGTGGCCCGCCGGATGCCAGTCCTGGGTCAGCACCACATGGTCGAACCGCCCAGCGAGCCGGTTGACCACGGGCACCACCGCATCGCCATCGGCAACCGCCAGCGCGCCACCGGGGCAGAAGTCGTTCTGCACATCGATGACGAGCAGGAGATCGTCGCGCTCGATCTTCATAGCCGCCTCACGTCCCGATCCGCAGCGGTGCGCGCAGCTTGCGCAGGCAGGCGATCACCGACAACGCGGTGATGCGGCCGGTCTTCGGGTTCTCCGAGGGGATATTCTCGATCGTCATCGAGAACCGCGCCGAATCGGCATCGACCTCGATGCGGTGGGTGTTGCGCGTCACCGTCGGGTCCGCCCAGATCTCGACCCGGGTGCGGTCGGGACCGATCCCGGCGAGCGACAGCGCCACCGCGACGTTGAGATTGGCCGGAAAGCCCTTCGCCGCCTCACGCGCGGTCCCTTCGAAAATCCGCAGCGGCTCGGTGATGCCTTCGATCTGGATGTCGTTCTCGACCAGATACGGCGCACCGAGCAGGCCGGCGATCGGCTTCCGTGTCACGATCCTTGCCGAATGGATGGTCCCGAGCGCCGCGGCGGTCACCGCATCGAGCCCGATCAGCGCGCCGGTCGGCACGATGATCTGGCCACCATTCTCGGCGGCAAGACCGATCAGGTCCTCGTTTTGCAACAATGCGCCCACGCTGAGCACGACAGCCGTCTTGCCGCGCTCGACCGCCGGCGCCACGATCGAACGCACGAGCTTGCTCGGCGCACATTCGACGACGATATCGGCGATATCGGCAAGGTCCGCGATCGGCAGCACCTTCGGCTGTGTCTTCAGCTCGGCAAGCCAGGCGCGATGCTTCCCGGGATCCTGCGACGACACCGCCACCAGCGCCAGCCCGTCGATACCCCGATCGAGCGCCTTGACGACGTCAGCCCCGATCGCACCGAGGCCGGCCACCGCCACGCGGGTCTTGATCCCTGAATCTGCCATTGCTTACGACTTGCCTCCCGCGAGCATCTTGACCAGGCGATAAAGATAGTCCTGGCCCTCATAGAACGACTTTACGAGCACACGCTCGTCCCTGCCATGATTCCTGTTGTCATCGACATCGGCGGCAAGCCCGGAATGGCCATAGGTCGGAATCCCGGCATTGCGCAGATAGCTGCCGTCGGTGGCGCCGGTGCTCATGACCGGGACGATCGCGGCATCCGGCCAGAACTCCTTCGACAGCTTCTCGATCGATCCCATGACCTCCTCGTTCAGCGGCGACGGCGGGCTCAGCACGGCCTTGCCGGTCGGCGTCACCGCAATCTGCTTGTCGGCGAGCACGCGCTCGATCGCCGTCTGCACGCCCTCGACCGGCTCGCCGGGCATGATCCGGCAATTCACCTTGGCGGTCGCAAGCTGTGGCAGCGCATTGAGGGCATGGCCGCCTTGCAGCATGGTCGCGACGCAGGTGGTACGGAGCTGCGCGTTATAGCCGGGATGCTCCGACAACCGTGCCAGCGCGGCCGGATCGGGCTGCGGCGCCAGCACAGCGCGGATGTCGTCGGCGTTCTGCTTGCTCTCCGTCTCCGCCGTCCTCGTGAAATAGATCCGCGTCGTCTCATTGAGATTGAGCGGGAAGCTGTAGTTGGAGAGCCGAATGAGACCTTCGGCGAGGCGATAGATCGCATTGTCCTTGCGCGGCAGCGATGAGTGGCCGCCGCGATCCTTCACCGTAAGCTGATAGCCGATCGAGACCTTCTCGCTGGTCTGCACGCTGTTGCGGATCGCCTTGCCGTTCTTCAGGCCGACGCCGCCACCTTCGTTCAGCGCAAATTCGGCGTCGATCAGGTCGCGATGGTTCTTGATCAGCCACTGGATGCCGAGGCCGTTGGCATCCAGGATCTCCTCATCGGTTTCCAGCGCCACGATGATGTCGCGGTCAGGCTTGTAGCCCTCCTTCTTGTAGCGGATCAGGTTGGTGATGAAGGATGCGGCCATGTATTTGTCGTCGCTGCTGCCGCGGCCGTAGAAATAGCCGTCCTGCTCGGTCAGCTTGAACGGATCGACCGACCAGTCCTCGCGGTTCGCCGGAACGACGTCGATATGGGCGAGCAGCAGGATCGGCTTCTTCGCACCGGAACCGCGCAGCCGCGCCACCAGATCGCCCTTGTGCGGCGCCGGCGAGAACACATGCACGTCGTCCTCGGAGAAGCCCGCTGCACGCAGCCGCGCGCCCATCGCCTCTGCCGCTTTCTGCGTGTCACCGGTCGCGGTGGTGGTGTTGATCTCAACCAACTCCTGATAGATGCCGCGGGCGAATTGCTGCTGCTCGGTCAATCCTTGCGCCGCCGCGCCCGTTGCCAGCAGCAGCGGACCGAAGACGGCTGACGACAGCAGCAGCGATCGACTCGTTTTCTTGCTCTTGTGTGACATCGCGCTCTCCCGGAATTCCACCGCCTCACCGGGCACGAATTCAGACAGGCGACACGTGCTTTGGCAAGACGGCAAGCCCTTCAATTTCCGCGCGCATGCCCCGCAGTTTCGCGTGCATCACTTCGCAGCATCCTTGGCCGCAATCACCTCGATCTCGACCAGGAAGCCGGGATTGGCGAGCGCGGCGACGCCGACCACGGAGCGCGCGGGCAGGTTCGGTTGGCTGCCGCCGAAGAACTGGGTGTAGCCTTCCATGAAGGCCTTGAAGTCCATCGGCGCCGCCGGGGTGTGAACCAGGAACACCTGCATCTTGACGACGTCGCCCATGCCCATCCCCTGGCCGACGAGGACGCCCTTGATGCGATTGAGCACGCCGACAGTCTGGGTCTTGGTATCGCCATAGGCCTGCGGGCTCGAGGAATCGGCATCCTTGTTGATGACTGGCGGCACCTGGCCGCTGACATAGATAATCGTGGCGTTGCCGGTGACCGTGACCGACTGCGCGATCGGGAATGTCGAGTTGGGAATCGGATGCCTGACCACGTCCGCGCAGGTAGCGGTCGTCACGGCGGACAGGGCAGCCCCCAGCACGATACCGACAAGTTTCATCATCCCCTCCCCGAACATATGCAATTAACGGCGGGCTTCCTGGACATCCTTGGCCGTCACCACATCCTGATAGTTGTTGCCAAAATGCGTCCGCAAGTAATTCACAACGGCGGCGACCTGGCCATCGGTCATCATGTCGCCGAACGCCGGCATTCCGCGGCGGCCGTTGACGACGAGGAAGATCGGGTAGTTGCCGGATTCGAGATTCTTGTTGCCGGCCAGCGATGGATAGCGGCCGGCGCCGCTCGCTCCCGTCGCATCCGGCATGTGGCAGCCCTGGCAGACGTTGGCAAACAGCTCCTCGCCGGTCATCTCCACGAAACGGTAGCCTGACGAGAAGGTGCGCGGGCTCGTCCCGCTGTCTTCTGCCGACGCCATCAGGGGCAGCAGCGTGAGCAACACGACTGAACCAGCCAAGGGGATGAAACGATGATGGCGCTTGCTGCGGCCTCGTGGTTCGAGACGCGCGGCATCGCCGCGCTCCTCACTATGAGGGTTTAAGACCTCATCCTGAGGAGGCGCGAAGCGCCGTCTCGAAGGATGAAGCCACCGGCGGCGCAACCATGAGGACAACCCGAGCATCACGTCTTCACCACCCGTTCGTGCAGCCGCGTGATGGCATCGAGCGACGACAGGATCGCGCCCTCCTGCCACGCCGGCAGATCGGAAGCATGCTCGCCCGCCAGCAGGATGCGGCCGTCGATCTGGCAGAGGTTGCGATAGTGCTGTGCGCGGCCGGCATCGGTCCATTCGCCGGCGCAGCCGAGCGTGAAGGGCACGCGATGCCACGCCACCGCCACACCGGTCTCGAACTCGTCCTTGTATTGCGGATGGATCATGGCACCGAATTCGACCGCGCTCTTGACCCGCTCGGCCGGCGTCATCGCGGTGAACTCGAAAGAGTTGGCGCCCTCATACAGATAGCCGCCGAGCAGGATGCCGCGGCCGTTGCGGTTGAAGTCGTAGTTCGGATAGCCGATTTGCCGGATCGGCAGGTCGGTGAAACTGACGCCGCCATAGATCGCCTCGTCCTCCTCCCAGAAGCGGCGCCTGAACTGCAGCCCGACCTTCACCGAAGCGGCATAGGGCAGGGAATCGATCGCATTCTTCATCGGCGTGCCGACATCGATCGGTAACTGGCTCAGGATCGGCAACGGGATGGTGCAGATGCACCAGTCGGCGGCCGCCTGCTGCACACCGGCCGGATTGTTCGTATCGACATAGCTCACGGTGACCCCGGAGCCGTTCTGCTGGATTTGCGTGACCTTGGCGTTGAAGCGGATGAGATCGCCGACCTCGCGCGCGAAGGCCTTGCCGATCATGTCCATGCCGCCGACCGGCTGGAACATCGTGGTCTGGAAATTGTAGCGCGAGAAGGCCTGCAGATAGCGCCACAATTGCGAGCGCAGGAGGTCCGACAGCGAAATCGGATCGCTCGGCAGCGGATCGGCCGAAAGCCCGCCGCCGGGATCGCGCGCGTAGCCGCGGAACTCGGACGCGTTGAGATTGGCACTGTATTTGTAGTCGCGATCGAGCGCGCCCCAGGTGCGCAACGACTGCAGCAGGATCTCCTGGTCTTCCTTGCTGACCGCCTCGTCGAGCTTGCCCTGTTGCGTGACCTTGGCCAACAGCTCCGACACCTGGCCCCGGAAGTCCGCCTTGATGCTGCGGATGCGTTGCGGCTTGCCGTTGAATGCACGCGTCGCGTGCATATACGCATTGTGATTGAGCTGGATGAAGGGCTCCAGCGTCACGTTGAGCCGCCGACAGTAATCAAGCAACGCACGGTGGTGGTACGGAATCCGCCACGGACCGGGATTGATGTACAAGCCCTGCTCGAACTCGCAGGTCTGCTTGAAGCCGCCGAGCTCGACAAAACTGTCGCCGCCGCGGATCGTCCAGTTGCGGCCGCCGGGGCGGCTGTTGAATTCGAGGATGTGGACCTTGTAGCCGGCCTTGCGCAGCTCCAGCGCCGCCGTCATGCCTGCAAGCCCCGCGCCGAGAATCAGCACGGACGCCCCTTTCGGGTTGCCTTCGAGCTTGAGTGGACCTCTGTAGGCGGATTCGGACGCGAAACCGAGGCTCGTCATCGCGTGATACATCGCCGAACTGCCGGCGATAGTACCGATCAGCGCGAGCAGGTCACGCCGCTTGATCACAGATCCGTTCTGCACCGGCGCTCACCCAGCCGCATTGATCGTGTAAGAAAGGAAACGGGTGATGCGACCGGTGTCAAGAAAGGGCGCACGCTTCCATGTGTGCTCACACGCGTTTTTGATGCGTCAGACCACGCGTTCAACATGCACACGACGGCAATCCATCTCGTAATCGAGCCCGATCACCGGTGGCCGGTCGAAATGCCAGGTCAAACCGTTGCGGAACACGCCGCGGCGGCCGAGCTCGCTTTCGAGAACCGGATAGGCATCGTGCACCGTGTAGAGTTGCACTGCGGTGGTGTTCTTCCACGTGCTGCCGAACGCGCTCATCCGGCGTTCCATCTCGTCAAGCACCGATTTCGCTTTCGCAAGCATGCCGGCCGGGCTGGTGTCGCCGGGCGCGACGATACAATCGCGATAATTGCTCTTGCCCTCGACCGATTCACCGCTGCCGGCGACGACGAAGCTGTCCGGCGCATCCTTCGGTGCCGGCACCGTGTAGGAGACGGCGTGGAAGCACGGCTGCTTCGGCGGATCGATCTTCGGACAGACATTGCTGCGCGCCACCGGATTGACACCGTCGCGCATCACGCCCCACTCGATCAGTGTTTTGATGTAGATCTCGTTGAACGCCTTGAAGCCCTCCTCGGTGAACGGAGCCGGCGACCGCAGCTCGCAGGCGCCGAACGCCGTCAGCGGACGCCCCGCCGCTCTCAGGATCTGCGCGATCCGAGCGAAGCCGTCCGCCAGCGGCACCGGCTCGCTGAACCTGACGCGCTCGATGGCAAAGCCGGGCAGCGCAGCGATGCCGCAAGAATATTGGCTGACGCCGGGCATGAAGCGATAGCCGCTGTCGGGAGCTTCAATGGTGCTGGTCATGTCGCCTCTCGGTGCAGATGCGCTCGTCACGATGATGTTGAAGGAGGATACTCATGATTCAAGACGTCAAACAACGGCGTGTCATTACGGTTGTCACAGCCGAAGCCCCTGCGAAAGCTGCCAAACCCGTCACGGGGCCCGGAACGCGCTCCTCAGAATAACGTGCGCGGAGTAGTGCACTGCTCTCACCGTTCGTCGTCCCTGCGAAAGCAGGGACCCATACTCCGCGGCGCGTGTTGGGATTGGGACTCGCAGTTCGGGCATTGCTCAACAATAAACATCGGTGGTTATGGGTCCCTGCTTTCGCAGGGACGACAGCGAGTTTTGTGGCGCGGCTCGTGAACCATGGCTTAGCGTTCTCGCGACATGATTTGTCCGAGCTTTGCATCTTCATTTCGCCGCTCTGAGAATAGAGGGCGCAGGGGAAGCCGGGTGCCGATCGCACCCATGGGTCCCGCGTAGTAAAAAAACGCGGGAGGTAGGACCACAGGTGTAACCGGAGCAATCCGGCTTTCCCTGCGCGATGGTTTACGGCTTATACGTGCTCGTCAGTCACGCAATCGGCGTCCACCGCATCCCACCGCGACACTCGTGACGATCGCGACGCGCCCCTCAAGCGGGTGAGAGGCGGGCATTAGACTGCTGAGTTGGGTCAAACGCGAAGCGGAATTTTGCCCGTCGGGGTGATTTGTCGCAGCTCTCTGTCATTCCGGGGCATGCGAAGCATGAACCCGGAATCCATCTCACCGCGGGCGATGCGGCTCGATGGATTCCGGGTTCTCGCCTACGGCGAGCCTCGGAATGACGATGGAGAGAGATGCACTCCCGATACCGGCTCCGCCTCCGAACGAATGAGACGGCCGCCTCACCCGTGCCCGCGCTGCGCCTCGAGGCTGCGGCTGTAGCGCGACATCGCATAGCAGAACACGAAGTAGATCACGCCGACGAAGATGTAGACCTCGACGCTGAAGGATTGCCAGGCCGGATCGATGATCGCGGTCTTCGCCGTCGTCAAGAGGTCGAAGATGCCGATGATCAGAACGAGGCTGGTATCCTTGAAGAAGGCGATGAAGGTGTTGACCAGCGGCGGGATCACGTGGCGGATCGCCTGCGGCAGCACGACCAGTGCGTTCTTCTGCCAGTAGGACAACCCGATCGCATCCGCCGCCTCATATTGCCCGCGCGGCACCGCCTGCAGGCCGCCGCGCACGACCTCGGCGAGGTAGGCGCCGGCATAGAGAATGAATGCGATCTGGGCGCGCAGCAGCTTGTCGATGTTGACGCCGTCGGGCATGAACAGCGGGAACATCACGCTCGCCATGAACAACAGACTGATCAGCGGCACGCCGCGGATCAGCTCGACATAGAGCACGCAGAGCGAGCGGATCGCCGGCAGCTTGGAACGGCGGCCAAGCGCGACCAGGATTCCGAGCGGGAATCCGAAGGCAAGCCCGAAGGTCGCGAGGATCAGCGTCACTGGCAGCCCGCCCCAACGGTCTTGCGTGACAAAGGACATTCCGAAGAAGCCGCCCCACATCAGGCATCCGATCACAACCAGCGCGACGGCCCAGAGCAGGAACAGCTCCTTGCGCCAGAAGCTGCGGCGGCTGGAGACGACGAACAACGCAATGAAGATCAGCACCGCCAGCGCCGGCCGCCACTGCTCCTCATACGGATAGGTGCCGAACAGGATGAAGCGGTACTTCTCGGGGACCACCGCCCAGCAGGCGCCGATGCCGCGCAGCGCGCGGCACGCGCTGGTGTCGCTGCCGGGGACCGACCAGACCGCGTTGGCGATCCCCCATTGCCAGAGGCTGACGAAGACCTTGCCGAGCAATAGCAGCAATAGCAGCGTCACGATGGTCGAGGGGACCGACGGGAACAGGTTCGCGCGCAGCCAAACCAGGATATGGCCACTGAGGCTGCGCTGCACGCGCGGCGGGCCGATCGGAAGCGGGTCCTGCGGAACATGTGCAACCGAGCTCATGTCAGCGCTCCACCAGCGCGATACGCGCATTGTACCAGTTCATGAACAGGCTGATGCCGAGGCTGATGGTGAGGAACACCATCATGATCAACGCGATCGACTCGATGGCCTGCCCGGTCTGGTTCAGCGTGGTGTTGGCGATCGAGACGATGTCCTGATAGCCGACGGCGACCGCGAGCGAGGAATTCTTGGTCAGGTTCAGGTACTGGCTCGTCATTGGCGGAATGATGACGCGCAACGCCTGCGGCAGCACGATGTGCTGCAGCGAGAAGCTCCGCTTCAGCCCCAGCGCCTTGGCGGCATCCCACTGCCCGCGCGGCACCGCCTGGATGCCGCTGCGCACGATCTCGGCGATGAAGGCCGACGTGTAGGTGACGAGCGCGATCAGCAGCGCGAAATATTCCGGCGACAGCGTCAACCCGCCGACAAAGTTGAAGCCGCGCAGCTCGGGCAGCATGATGCTCCAGCTCGCGCCCGTTAAAAACGACACCAGCACCGGCAACGCGACCACGAGGCCAAGCGCATAGGGCCAGGCCGCCCTCGCTCTGCCGTCCAGCATCTGCTGCGCGACCAGGCGACGCCTGATGAAATGCAGCACGATCAGCCCGGCGACGAGGGCCAGGATCGTCCACCAATTGGCTTCGTGCAGCGGAACCGACGGCAATATCAGCCCGCGATTGGACAGGAACACGCCCTCGACCGGCTTCCACGCCTGGCGCGCCGCGGGCAGTCCCTGCATCAGCACGTACCAGAACAGGAGTTGCAATAGCAGCGGCAGGTCGCGCAGCACCTCGACATAGACGGCGGCGAGGCGCGACAGCAGCCAGTTCGACGACAGCCGCGCGATGCCGATCAGCGTGCCAAGCACGGTCGCCAGCACGATGCCGATGACGGCGACGCGCAGCGTGTTGACGATGCCGACGACGAAGGCGCGCAGATAGGTGTTTTTCGGCGTATAGTCGATCCAGCTGTCGGCGATCGGCATCCCGGCTTCGCGGCCGAGGAAGGCAAAGCCGGTCGAGATGCGGCGGACCGAGAGATTGTGAACGGCATTCGACCACAGCCAGGCGACGATGGCGATGGCGATACCGACCACCAGGATCTGCCAGAACAGGCCGGCGACGCGCGGATCACCAAGCGAAAGGCGCAAGGGCCGGGCGGGAGGACGTTTCGGCGTCGATGTCGTCACAGCACAAGAATCCTTGTGAGAACCGATCTTCTGCCATGCGCTAGAGCGTTTTCGAGCGAAGCGGACAACCGGTTCGCGTGAAGAAAACGCGTCAAACTTGAATCAAGAGTCCCTCGCTCGATCGTATCGGAACGGGAGGCTCGAGACTGCGCACTTCATATGTTGCACCAAATTAATATTCATGCAACATTTGTTTCATGGCCCAGGCTCAGCCGAAACCATCGCCCCTCAACGAATTGTGCAGCGCATTGCCGTCGCTGCCCATGCGGTTGCAGGAGGTTGGCCGTTTTGTCGCAGCCAATGACTACGACGCTACGACACGCTCGATGCGCGAGCTTGCTTCCGTCGCCGGCGCCGATCCTGCCTCATTCACACGTCTTGCCAAGGCGCTCGGCTATTCCGGCTGGGACGCGCTGCGCGCTGCGCTGACCGAAGCGCGCCGGCCCGCGCAGACCGCGCCGTTCTCCGTCCGCGCCAAGAGCCGCCGCATCGGGCCGAACGCCGATGTCACGCTGGTCAAGGAGAAGCTGGCCGCCGAAGCCGCGGGCGTGGCACGCATTTCGGCCAACGCGATCGCCGACGCCGCGCGTGCGCTGCACAGCGCCGACAGAATCTGGATCAACGGCTTTCGCAGCTGCCGCAGCGTCGCGGAGCTCCTGAACTATCAGCTCCGCCTGTTCCGCCCTGACGCGGTGCAACTGGTCGGCGGCTCGGGTCCGTTCGACCTCGATCTCGGCGCGTTCCGCGCCCACGATGCGGTCGTCGTGATCGGCTTCGCACCCTACACGGCGATCAGCGTGGAAGCCGCGCGTGCAGCGCACAACGCGCGCGCGACGCTGATCGCGATTGCCGACACCATCGCCGCGCCGATGGCTGAGGGCGCCGACCATCTGCTGCTGTTCGAAGCCGCCTCCTCCCCCGGTTTCTTCCCGAGCCTCACCGGCGCGATCGCGGTCGCGCAGTCGCTTGCCGCCGTCACCTTCACGCTGGGCGGTGCGAACGCCAAGCGCAAGCTGGAACAGACCGAGGGCCGGCTTGCCGAGACGTCACAATATTTCGTCGAGAAAGGATGAGTATCATGGCCGCCACCAGGACCCGCGTGATGCATCGAAGCCTGCGCGAGACGCCGCCGAAAGCGGTCGGGGGCGAAGGTGTCTGGCTGATCGCGGAAGACGGCCGCCGCATCCTCGATTCCTCCGGCGGCGCGGCCGTCTCCTGCCTCGGCCATCAGCATCCGCGCGTGCTCGCCGCGATCGCCAAGCAGGCCTCGACGCTCGCCTATGCCCACACCGGTTTCTTCTCGTCGGAACCCGCCGAGGAACTCGCCGAGCGCCTGGTCGGCCACGAGCCCGGCGGATTGGGCTACGCCTATTTCGTCAGCGGCGGATCGGAAGCGATCGAGGCCTCGATCAAGCTGGCGCGGCAATATTTCATCGAGCGCGGCGAGCCGAAGCGCGCGCGCTTCATCGCGCGCCGGCAGAGCTATCACGGCAACACGCTGGGTGCGCTGTCGGCCGGCGGCAATGCCTGGCGCCGCGAGCCCTATGCGCCGCTGCTGTCGCCGTCGTTCAGCCATGTCACGCCGGCCTTTGCCTATCACGAGAAGCGCGACGATGAATCAGAAGCCGGCTTCGTGGCGCGGCTCGCCGCCGAGCTTGAAGCTGAATTCCAGCGGCTCGGCCCGGACACCGTTGCGGCCTTCATCGCCGAGCCCGTGGTCGGCGCCACCGCCGGCTGCGTGCCCGCACCGGAAGGCTACTTCAAGGAAGTGCGCGAGATCTGCACCCGCCATGGCGCGCTGCTGATCCTCGATGAGGTGATGTGCGGCATGGGCCGCACCGGCACGCTCCATGCGTGGGAGCAGGAAGGCATCTCGCCCGACATCCAGGCGATCGCCAAGGGTCTGGGCGGCGGCTACCAGCCGATCGGCGCGATGCTCGCGAGCGGCACCATCGTCGACACCGTGCGCAACGGCTCCGGCGCTTTCCAGCACGGCCACACCTATCTGGCGCATCCGCTCGCCTGTGCCGCCGCGCTCGAAGTGCAGCGGACCATCAGCGACGAGAAGCTGCTCGACAAGGTCAAGGAACGCGGCAGGCAGCTCGAGCAGCGGCTCATCGAACGCTTCGGCAATCACCGCCATGTCGGCGACATCAGGGGACGCGGCTTGTTCTGGGGGATCGAGCTCGTCGCCGACCGAGCCAGGCGCCAGCCGTTCGATCCCAAGCTGAAATTGCACCAGCGGATCAAGTCCGCCGCCTTCGCGGGCGGGCTGGCCTGCTATCCATCGGGCGGCACGGCCGACGGCCAACGCGGCGACCACGTGTTGCTGGCTCCGCCCTATATTGCAACTTCCGGCGACATCGACATGATCGTCGAAAGACTCGGCGCTGCAGTAGACAGCGCGTTGAAGGACGTTGGTCACGGAGCATGATCCGGAAGCGCGGGTAGCGGTTTTCCGAGAGGATCATGCTCAAACAGGAGGGGAGGACGACAATGTACAAGGGTATCATCACGGCAGCCTTGCTCGCCGCGGGCATTTCAAGCGCGGGTGCTGCGACGCTCGACACGGTCAAGCAGCGCGGCACGCTGGTGTGCGGCGTCAGCACCGGCTTCGCCGGCTTCTCGGCGCCGGACTCGCAGGGCAACTTCAAGGGCCTCGACGTCGACTATTGCCGCGCGCTGGCGGCCGGCATACTCGGCGATCCCAACAAGGTGCGCTACGTCGCGCTGACCGCGCAGAACCGCTTCACCGCGCTGCAGTCGGGCGAGATCGACGTGCTCTACCGCAACTCGACGGAGACCTTTCTGCGCGGCACCACGCTCGGGCTGCGTCAGGGCCCGGTCAATTTCTACGACGGCCAGGGTTTTGTGGTGAAGAAGGACCTCGGCGTGAAGGACCTCAAGGGTCTCAGCGGCGCCACCGTCTGCGTCGCCCAGGGCACCACGCATGAGGTCACGCTCGGCGACTATGGCCGCGCCAACGGCATCGATTGGAAGCCGCTGGTGTTCGACCGCCCCGACACCATGTACCAGACCTTCTTCGGCGGCCGCTGCGATGCCATGACCCAGGACGCCTCCGCGCTCGCCGGCGCGGTTGCGACCGCGGCGCCGAAGCCGGACGACTATGTCGTGCTGCCGCAGACCATCAGCAAGGAGCCGCTCGGCCCGTTCACCCGCAACGGCGACGAGGTCTGGAGCGACATCATCACCTGGCTGCATTACGGCCTCGTCGAGGCCGAGGAGCTCGGCGTCACGCAAGCCAACGTCGAGGAGATGGCGAAGTCGCAGGTGCCCGCGATCCAGCGCCTGCTCGGCGCGTCCGGCGATCTCGGCTCGCGGCTCGGCCTCGCCAACAACTGGCTGGTCGGCGCGATCAAGGCCGGCGGCAATTACGGCGAGATCTTCGAGCGCAATGTCGGCAAATCAAGCCCGCTGAAGCTCGAGCGGGGCCTCAACGCCACCTGGAGCAAGGGCGGCCTGATGTACGCCATTCCGTTCAAGTAGGAATGAAGCCGTAGGGTGGGCAAAGCGAAGCGTGCCCACCCTCACGCGCAATGAGCAAGAATGGTGGGCACGGCGCTGACGCGCCTTTGCCCACCTACGAAGAACAGGTTGCGACCATGCGCATCACCCTCATCCATGCCCTGAAGCACTCGATCGTTCCGATCGAGGCGTCGTTCGCCCGACTGTGGCCAGAGGCGCGGCTGATGAACCTGCTCGACGACAGCCTCTCGGCCGATCTCGCGCAGGACGGCAAGCTCACTGACCGCATGACCGAGCGCTTCCTGACCATGGGCCGCTATGCGGCCGGCACCGGCGCCAACGGCATCCTGTTCACCTGCTCGGCGTTCGGTCCCTGCATCGAGGCGGTCGCGCGCGCGCATGCGCCGATGCCGGTGTTGAAGCCGAACGAGGCGATGATCGAGCAGGCGGTCGCGAAGGGAAAGGCGATCGGACTGCTTTCGACTTTCCCGCCGACCCTGGTGTCGATGCCGCCGGAGTTTCCGTCGTCGGTGACACTGGTGCCGAAGCTTGCCGAGGGCGCGCTGGCCGCGCTCGACCGCGGCGATAGCGCCGAGCATGATCGCATCGTGGTCGAGGCGGCGAAGGACTTGCGCGACTGCGACCTGATCGCGCTCGCCCAGTACAGCATGGCCCCCGCAGCCGAACGCGTTGCCGAGGTCACCGGCAGGCCTGTGCTGACGACGCCCGACAGTGCCGTGCTGAAATTGAAGACGATACTCGGGGCGTAGGGTGGATTAGCGAAGCGTAATCCACCGCGACACTGGCGGATTGCGCCTGTTGGCTAATCCGCCCCACAGAGCTTATGCGCTCGTGTCATTCACATTTAGGTCGACGCCCTGCGGATCCCTGATCGTCGACACAGTAATGAGCGAGATCAGCGACAGCACCGCGATGTAGACGCCGACGCGCCAGGATTGGCCGTAGGTGCCGATGATCCATTGCGCGATCATCGGTGCGAAGGCGCCGCCGAAGATGGCGCCGAGCGCATAGCCGATCGAGACGCCGGAATAGCGCACCTTGGCCGGGAACAGCTCGGCATAGAGCGCTGCCTGCGGCCCGTAGGACAGGCCGAGCGCAATGGTGAGACCGACGGCGCTGACGAAGAACAGCAGCAGGTTCTTGCTGTCGATCAAAAACCACATCGGCACCGCCCACAGCACCATCAGCCCGTAGCCGATCTGGAAGGTGCGCACACGGCCGATCTTGTCACCGAGGATGCCGCCGAGCAGCGTGAAGACGAACCAGCTTACCGCGGCGAGCGTGCCGATCAGCAAGAGCTGGTCCGACGGCATCTTCAGCGTGTTGGCGCCGTAGCTGATGATGAAGGCGATCAGGATGTAGCCGGCCGCGTTGTTGGCCATGAAGATCAGCGCCGTGCGCAGTATCTCCTTGCTGTGATTGCGCATCAGCTCCTTGAGCGGCGCCGCGGATTCCTTGCGGCGGCGGTGCATCGCCTGGAACACCGGCGATTCCTCCACCGTGCGGCGGATCAGGATGCCGACGACGATCAGGACGATCGAGAGCAGGAACGGAATGCGCCAGCCCCACTCGATCATCGCCTGCTTGCCAAGTGTCGTGGTGAGCACCCACAGCACGCCGGTCGCGAGGATCATGCCGAGCGGCGTGCCGATCTGCGGGAACGAGCCGAAGAAGCTGCGCCGGTTGATCGGTGCCGATTCCACCGACATCAGCGCCGCACCGCCCCACTCGCCGCCGGCGGAGAAGCCTTGCAGGATGCGCAGCAGGATCAGCAGCGCCGGCGCCCAGGCGCCGACCTGCGCATAGGTCGGCAGCAATCCGACCAGCGCGGTGGCTGCGCCCATCAAGAGCAGCGTCACGACCAGCATGTTCTTGCGCCCGAAGCGGTCGCCGAGGTGACCGCAGACGATGGCGCCGAGCGGGCGGAACAGGAACGACAGGCCGAGCGTCGCGAACGACACGATCTGCGCCAGCAGCGGGTTGTTCTGGTTCATCGGCGCGAAGAACAGCGCGCCGAACACCAGGCCAGCCGCCTGCGCGTAGACGAAGAAGTCGTACCATTCGATGGTGGTGCCGACGAGCGTCGCGGTGAGGACCTTGCGTTCCTCTTCCGACAGTTCAGCGCCGCGGGAACGCGCGGACAGTTCGATGGACATGTGGCCTCCCCACTACCCGTTTCTGTCTATGCGGGGCGCGCGATCTGCCGCGATGCGCCCTGCCCCGCACGATGCTGGTACCGGGATAGCAGAGCTTCGCGCCCGGTACGAGCGGAATAGTTGCAGCAGCAACGATGTAGTCGCGGCCACGCACGGCATGGCCAAGCCCATCACCGGGCTACCTCACCCGCTATCGACGGGCACCTATCCCGAAACGCCGATTGTGCACCGCAACAAAATGACTATGATTCCGATCTCCCAAGAGGTCGTTAAGTGTCTGACATCAATGCCGATGCCTGGGTTTCCTCAGGCCACCGCCCGATGGGCTTCCCGGAATTCGTCGTCATCATTGCCTCCATCATGGCGCTGAACCCGCTGGCGATGGACATGATGCTGCCGGCGCTGCCCAACATCCGCTCCGCCTTCCATCTCGCCGACGCCAACCGTCCGCAGATGGTACTGTCGATCTTCCTGGTCGGCTTCGGCGTCGGCCAGTTCATCATGGGCCCGCTGTCGGACCGGTTCGGCCGTCGCCCGGTGCTGCTCGGCGGCATGACCGTCTACACCGTCGCCGGCCTGCTCGCGATCATGGCGCCGTCCTTCGAAACGCTGCTGCTGGCGCGCGCGCTACAGGGGCTCGGCACCGCGGCGACCCGCGTGATCGCGACCTCGATCGTGCGCGACTGCTACGCCGGACGGCGCATGGCGAGCGTGATGTCGCTGGCGATGATGGTGTTCATCGCGGTCCCCGTGATCGCGCCGTCATTCGGCCAGGCCGTGATGCTGCTGACGAACTGGCACGGCATCTTCGTGCTGCTGATGATCTATGGCGTGATCGCGCTCGCCTGGAGCGCGCTGCGCATGCCGGAGACGCTGCCGCAGGAGATGCGCAAGTCGCTGGCGATCCCCGAGGTGCTCTCGGCGTTCCGCCAGACCGTCACCAACCGCCAGACCATCGGCTACGCGCTCGCCGCCGGCGGCGTGCAGGGCTCGCTGTTCGCCTTCGTGTTCTGCTCGCAGCAGGTGTTCACCGAGATCTTCAAGCTCGGACATTACTTCCCGGTCGCCTTCGCGGCGTGCGCGGTCGGCGTCGCGATCGCAGGCTTCCTCAATTCCCGCATCGTCGGCCGCGTCGGCATGCGCGTGATCTCGCACGCCGCGCTGACCGGCTTTGCCGTCGTCGCCGGGGCGCTGCTCGTTGCTGTCAAGACCGGAGTGCTGACGCTGCCGCTGTTCATGGTGCTGTCGGCGCTGATGATGTTCGCGTTCGGCCTGATGATGGCGAACTTCACCGCGCTCGCGATGGAGCCGCAGGGCAAGATCGCCGGCACCGCCTCGTCGCTCTACGGCACCATCACCACGTTGCTCGGGATCGGCATCGGCACCACGATCGGCCAGGACTACAACGGCACGCTGCTGCCGTTCGCGACCGGCTTCTTCCTCTGCACGCTGGCCTCGCTCGCAGTCGTGCTGGTGACGGAAAAGGGCCGGATGTTCCGGCCCCATCATCACCCGATTTGAGGATCTGCAGATCTCGTAGGGCGGGTCAACGAAGCGTAACCCACCATCTTTCCCGCAAGCGGAATGGCGGATTACGCTTCGCTAATCCGCCGTACACGACTTCGCGTCGCTCGCACCGGAGCAACCGCTCGCCGCCGCCGCGACGCCGCAAATCCCTCCATGCCGAGTTGCCATTGCAGGCCGACGATCGCGCCCTTGGTCGGCTGCAACAGCCCGAGCGCACCGAACAGCGTCACCGGCAGCCAGATCGCGAGTTGCAGCCAGGCCGGCGGCGCGTAGGTCATCTCCATCCACAGCAGCGCCGGCACCACGATGTGGCCGACCACCACGATCACGAGATAGGCCGGAAAATCGTCCGCGCGCTGCGGGGTGAAATCCTCGTGGCAGACCTCGCAATGGTCGGCCACCTTCAGGAAGCGGCCGAACAAGTGACCACGCCCGCAGTTCGGGCACTTCATCGCGAAACCGCGCATCATCGCCTTTGGCAGGGAAACCGTGTCTGTCATCGCCGTCATCCTTGACCTGATCTGCTGATCCATACAATATGCATATCGAAGCATACAATCAAAGACAAAGCGCTAGATTGCATGGATTGGATCCCTACAGTTTCGGAATGGCAGGGCCCGATGTTCCTGCGCATCGTCGATGCGCTGGCGTCCGACATCGCCAGCGGCCGGCTGGTGCGCGGTGAACGGCTGCCGACCCACCGTGCGCTGGCGTCGGCGCTCGGGGTCGATCTCACCACCGTGACGCGCGCCTATGGCGAAGCGCGCCGGCGCGGGCTGCTGGATGCGCGAGTGGGCCAGGGCACATTCGTCTCGGAGACCACGGCGCGCGCCGCCTCCGACCTGCCCGCACCCGTCAACATCGACCTGTCGATGAACCTGCCGCCGCAGCCGGTCGAAGCCAATCTCGATCTGCGCATCGCGCAGGGACTGGCGACCATCCGCTCCGAGGCCGGCTTCTCCGCCTATCTCGGCTATGCGCGTCCCGGCGGCACCGCCGACGAGCGTGAGGTCGCGGCTGCCTGGCTGCAGCCGCGCGTGCCGCACGCATCCGCCGACCGCATCGTGATCTATCCGGGTTCGCAGGCGATCATCTTCAACGCCCTGCTCGCGCTGACCTCGCCGGGCGACGTCGTGCTCACGGAGGCATTGACGTTTCCCGGCGTGAAGGCCGCTGCCGCGCGGCTCGATATTCGCCTCGTCGGCGTGGCGATGGACGCCGACGGGATCAGTCCCGCCGCGCTCGACGAAGCCTGCCGCAAGCACAAGCCGAAGGCGATCTATCTGGTCCCGACGCAACAGAACCCGACCACGGTGACGATGAGTGCCGCCAGGCGCAAGGCGATCGCCGATATCATCCGCAAACGGGGCTGCGTGCTGATCGAGGATGACGTCTATGGCCCGCTCGAGCCGCAGGCAGCTCCGATCGCGACGCTGATTCCCGAGCGCACCTATTTCGCCGCCAGCATTGCCAAATGCATCGCGCCGGCGCTGCGCGTCGCCTACCTGCTGGCGCCGGATCCCGACGCCGAGCAGCGCATGCGCGCGAGCCTGCAGGCTACCTTGCAGATGCCGCCATCGCTGATGGTCGCGCTGGTCACGCAATGGCTGCGTTCGGGTGTCGCCGCCGAGATCATCCGCGCCATCCGCAACGAAGCGGCCGCCCGCCAGCAGCTCGCGACGCGCTTCCTCAAAGGTGTGACCTACGCGGCGCGGCCGGCGAGCCATCACATCTGGATGCCGCTGCCGAAACATTTCGGCGGCACGGACCTGTTGTCGCACCTGATGCGTAACGGACTGGCGGTCGTCGGCGAAGATGCTTTTGCGGTCGGCGATGCCGCGCCGCGGGGCCTGCGCGTCTCGCTCGGCGCCGCGCGCAATCGCGCCGAGTTGAGCCAGGCCTTGCAGGTGCTGTCACATGCCGTTCGTACGCCGGTCGGCGCGACGCAAATTGTGTAGATTTCGATCGTCGTCGTAAAGCCAAACGGCAGGAAACCGCTAGGTCGCGCGAGATGCCCGCGCTAAAGTCCGCGCGCTCGAGGGATCGCTTCGGGCAATCGGGGCTCACTCGTCAATGTCACGCAGATTTCATCCGAGTGTCGTTTCAACGCTGACGCGATTGCTCGGCGCAGCGGTCCTCTCGGCCGTGTTTTTTGCCAGCGCCACCGGACCAACGGGCGCCTCCCAGCCTCCTGCTCCATCGCCTCAAGGACTCGAACGCATCACCGCATTCTTCGACAATGAAGTCGCGACCGGCCGCCTGCCGGGCGCCGTGGTGCTGATCCAGCAGCATGGCAAGCAGGTCTACCTGAAATGCTTCGGCGACAGCGACGTCAGGACCAAGGTGCCGATGACGCCGGACACGATCTTCGCACTGCATTCGATGACCAAGCCGGTCACCAGCGTCGCCGCGATGATGCTGGTCGATGAAGGCAAGCTGTCGCCGAAGGATCCACTGTCGAAATACATCCCGGCCTTTGCCGATGTGAAGGTTGGCATCGAACCGCCCGGCCAGAACGGCATGGCGACGCTGGAGCTGGTGCCGCCGAACCGTCCTGTGACCATCGAGGACCTGATGCGGCAGACTTCGGGCATCACCTATGAATATATCGGCGCCGACTGGGTGCAGCACATCTACAGGCAGGCGCATCTGTTCGACGGCAAGTTCGACAACAAGGAGTTCGCCGAACGCATCGCCAAGCTGCCGCTGTCGCGGCAGCCGGGCACACTGTGGCGCTACGGCCACTCGACCGACGTGCTCGGAGCCGTGATCGAGATCGTGTCCGGCAAGTCGCTTTATGCCTTCGAGAAGGAGCGGATCTTCGATCCGCTCCACATGACCAGCACGAAATACGTGATCACGACCGACCAGGAGCGCGCGCGGATGGCGCGGCCGCTGCCGACGGACCAGATCCTGCTCGACGGCGAGCGTGACCGGCTCGCGCACCCCGAATGGGAATCCGGAGGCGGCGGGCTGTCGTCCACGGTGCTGGACTATGCCCGCTTCGCTCAGATGCTGCTCAACGGCGGCGAATACGACGGCAAGCGCTATCTCAGCCCCGCCGCCTTCAAGGACATGACGACGGACCATGTCGGGCCGGGTTCCGGCGTCGGCCGCGACTACTGGTACTTTCCCGGCGACGGGTTTGGCTATGGCTATGGCATCGGCGTCCGTACCGATCCCGGCAACGCCAGGCCGCCCCCGCCGGGCTCGATCGGTGAGTTGAAATGGGACAGCGGCAGCGGCACCTATTTCGGCGTCGATCCGAAGCTCGACATGGTCTACATCCTGCTGGAGCAGACCCAGAACGAGCGCGGCCGCATCACGCCGGCGTTCAAGAAGCTGGTCTACGACGCCTTCGGCGCCGACTGAACGCTCCGATCGCGCGACGGCCACTTGCGGTGGACCATCTCACGCTTGCGCAGCGCCGCGGCCTGGATCAGGTTCGCGGTGCACGCGTTGCAGACGAAAGCGCATTCGTCGGAAAACAGGCCGATCCGCGCATCGATCCCGATCGCACCGTCATCGGCGAGACCGTCGATGACGCCACCGCAGCACATGCACCGGCTCCGGACCGTCGGTTCCAGTTCCATGATGCGATCTCCCACCATCGCTTCTTTTCTACCATTATATACTATCGTATATATCGATAGCGACAAGGCAGGCGAGCGAACAATCCGGTCGGAAACCTGCAAGACCCACAAGCTGTCGGCCGGCGACGATCGCCTCAACAACTCCTGCCTGGTCGCACCGGGTCTCATCAGGAATAGCGATCATGACAAAACAAGACGGCGGCGCGGAACGTCCGCTCGCACAGGGAGAACTGCTCAAGGTCCGCCGCGCATCTGTGCTCGGCGCGGCGGCCATTTTCTTCAGCCTCGGCACCATCGGCGCCGCATGTGCCGAAACGGCTCCGGTCGGCCTCCCCGACAAGAGCTTTCCGGAGAGCGTCACCTCGACCTCCGACGGCGCGCTTTACGTCGGCAGCTTCAATCTCGGCGGCGTGACGAAGATCGCTCCGGGCGGCAAGCCGGAGCAGCTCGTCAAGCCGGGCGCCGGCGGCAGCCGCTCGACGCTTGGCGTGCTCGCCGACGAGAAGAGCGGCACGCTCTATGTCTGCTCCAATGACCTCAGCGGCGTCGGCGTCGCCGGGCCAAGTGACGCCAAGGGCGCCTGGCTCAAGACCTTCGATCTCAAGAGCGGTGCACCAAAGGGCAGCTTTGCGCTGAGCGAGCCGAAATCATTCTGCAACGATATCGTGGTCAGCAGCGACGGCACCGCCTATGTCAGCGATTCCGGTGCGCCGATCGTGCACGCGCTGAGGCCGGGCGGCACGGCGCTGACGAGCTTTGCCACCGATCCGCTGCTCGCGCCCGCCAAGGACGGCGTCGGGCTCGACGGCATCGCGATCGGCGCGGATGGCAATATCTATGTCACGACCTTCATCCCGGCCAAGCTGTTCAAGGTCGCGGTCAAGGACGGCAAGGCCGGCGCGGTGACCGAATTGAAACCGTCGCGGCCGCTCGATCACGCCGATGCGATGCGCGCTTTCGGCAGCGGCTTCCTGCTGATCGAGGGCAACGGCAAGCTCGACAAGGTCACGGTCAAGGGCGATGACGCCGAGATCGACACCATCAAGGATGGTTTCACCGGACCGGTGTCCGTGACTGAGGTCGGCGATACCGGTTGGGTCGCCGAAGGCAAGCTGTCCTACATCATCGGTCCCGACAAGGGAAAGGACCCGGGCCAGTTCAAGCTGACGCCGGTCACGCTGCCGAAATAGCAGCCGGGTCGACCACATATCCTGGCTGAGATGGTCGCCACATTCGTCATGGCCGGGCGTAGCCGTCCGAAGGACGGCGTCGCTTCCGCTCGCCTATGCCCGGCCATCCACGTCTTTCTCTCGCGAAAACCAAGACGTGGATGCTAGGCGCAAGGCCGGGCATGACGAGTTTATCCATCACCGATTCGCCGCAGCTCATTCCCTTGTGCAGGGAAAGGCGTCCTTGAGACCACCAAGCAAGGGCACGGCGATCGGGATGGTGCCCGGGAGCTGCTTCTTCTCGGCATACCGCAGCATGATCTCCTCTGCTTGCTCGACCGTCATGGCCGTCTTTGGCGGGATGCAGAACGAGCGATCTTTTACGTCCTGCCCAACCGAGTAGGCGATGACGCCGTCGACGACGCCCTTGAGATACAGCTGGTTGAAGACCTTGAACTTGGGCTCCGAGGGATGCTGATACTGATCCAGCCTCACCGTCTGCGCTGACGCAGCGCCGGACGCGAGGGTCAGGAGCGCTGCGCTGAGCAAGCACCGAAGCATCGCGTTTGGCCTTTCGGGTTGAATGGCTGAGACCGGCATTAGGCCGCTCGCCCCGTGCCGCCGTCAACCTTCGGCGGCCAGATCACCTTCAGCCGCAAGATCGTCGCCGGCTGAAATGCCGCCCGATGGGCTCGCTCCGAGTTCCTGAATTGTGTATTGAGGTTAAGGTGCAACCGGACGCCGGGGATGATCGAGGCCTATCGCGGTGCAATGCAATGATCGACGAAAAGAAGCTCGAAGATCGCCTGGTTGCGCTCGAAGCGGCCAAATCCTGGAGTCCGCGCGTCGTCTCGCGGCTGGAGACGCTGCTGCGCTCGGGCACGGACGAGGCACTCTACCGCATCAATCCGATTCAGTTCGCCACGGAGAAATCGATCGCCGAAGCTGAAGCGATCGATCTCTTCCTCCATGCCTGCGTCGCCGGGCTGTTCGACATGGACTGGCAGTTGGTGTGCCCGGTGTGCTCCGACGTGGTCGAGAGCTTCCGAAGCCTGCGCAAGCTGCATACGCATTTCCACTGCCAGCTCTGTCAAAGCGATTACGACGCCGCGCTTGACGATTTCATCACCGTGACGTTTACGGTGTCGCCCGCCGTGCGCGGTATTCGCTTCCATGACCCCGATACGCTTTCGGCCTGGGATTACGTCTTCCATTATAAATTGACGCCAGGAGGCATCCTGCCCGACGGCGTGCCATGGAGCGAGGCTGCCAAGGGGCTGGTCAGGGTGCTCACCCGCATCGAGCCGGGTGCTGTGGCCAGTCTTGAGGTCGATGCCGTCGAAGGCGCACTTCTGGGCCAGGATTTCGACAGCGATGCCCACTTCTTTTTCCCGATTGCAACGGACACAGGTGCATCGTCATCCCATGTGCCTGTTACACTCGACTCCGGCAAATGCGAGGCCGCCCCGGCAAGCATCGCGCCCGGCAAGATCGTGTTCGACGTTCGCAACGCCGGCAAAGTGGCGGTGGTGTTCGGCATCCTTCAGCTTCCGTCCGCGACGTTCCATCGCCCGCAGCTTGACTTCACGCCAGCTCTATCGGGCAAGCGGCTGCTGATGACACAGACCTTTCGCGACTTCTTCCGCTCGGAAGTGATCAGCGCGACGGAAGGCATCGCGGTTCTCGACGTGACCCTCGTGTTCACAGATCTCAAGGGCTCGACCGCGCTCTACGAGCGGATCGGCGACCTCAACGCCTACATTCAGGTGCAGCGACACTTCCAGCACCTTCTCGACGTCACTGTTCGACACAACGGCGCCGTCACCAAGACGATCGGCGACGCCGTGATGGCGGCGTTTTCGACGTCGGCCGATGCGGTGCAGGCGGCGCTCGAGATGCGCGAGGCCGTGGATCAGCTCAACCGGGATCGCCCGCAGCGCGATTTCATCCTGAAAATCGGCGTGCACCGGGGCGCCTCGATCGCGGTGACGCTCAACGAGCGGCTCGATTATTTCGGCCAGACGGTAAACATCGCCGCGCGGGTGCAAAACCTTGCCGATGGCGACGAGATCTGCATCACCGAAGAGGTTCACGCCGCGCCAGCTGTGGCGGACATCATCGCACCGTACCCGGTGGCCAAGAGCGAGGCCGAGCTCAAGGGCGTCAGCAAGGCCATGTCGGTCTATCGCCTGGCCCGAATGGAATCCTAAGGCGTGGACTCGTGCGGCCCGAAGAATGCGATCTGTTCGGCGTGATCGCTGTTCACCACCAGTATGGCCACCGCCACCCCTCATAGCGGTACCACGACGACACCAGGGGCGGCCCGTATGGATCGACCCGGTCGTCTTCAGGGCGATAGCGATATCGTGGAACAATATAATAATCCCACGGAGTTGGCCTTATCACGGGTGTCGGGATGACAATCCTCATCCGTTCATGAACGATTTGTGCCTTCCGCGCCCGGGCTTCAGCACCAGACGTCCCGAGGTGACACAGCACCAGGGCCGCTCCGAGAGCGCATGCGACGGTCAGTTTCTTCATGCATCGGCCTCCTTGCCTGAGAGTGCAAAAGGACTCAATGCAAGGCAAGCAAATTCGTTCTCGCCTGGCTTCAATGGAATCCTAGATCGAGACGACGTTAGGTTGAATCGCTCCGGCAGCGGTTCTGCTGCGCCTCTCGCGCTTGCGGGGTCGAGACGAGCGAAGCTCGCTCTTAGGCCGCATCGCATTTTATGCGATGCGGGTGGGGGCTCTTTCCGCGATGCGACTCGTGGAAGGAGCCCCCACCCTAACCCTCACCGCAAGCGGGAGAGGTGACGTAATTCCGACGCGGTTACGGCTCGACTAATCCCATCCTGCCCTAGATCACGTAAAACCCGTGCGTCCCGTCGCGGCGAAGCTGCTCGACGAGTCCATACTCCCAATCGAGATAGGCTTGCATCGCCTGCTCCGCGACCGAGGTGCCTTCATAGGGACGCCGGTAGCGATGCGCCGGATCGCCCTTCGGCAGGACTTGTGGCGGCCCCGCCTCCAGCGGACCGTCATAGCCGCCGTCGAGCACATAAACCTCCCACCCCATCTGCGCGAGCCACGAAGCGGTCATGTCGGCGCGGATGCTCCGGTTATCGGTCAGCACGATGCGCGCGCCGCGCACGGGAGCGGCGATATCGATCTCCTGCACGAGCTGGCCGCCGGCGTAGTGGCGGAAGCCTGCCAGATGGCCCGCGGCATATTCGTCGGCCTCGCGGACGTCGAACCGATAGAGCGTGCGATGCGCCTCCCTCTCCAGCGCGGCGAGCTCGCCGGCGGCGATCCGGCGGACGCCGGCACGATAGGCAACATCGCGCGCATTGTCGCCGGCGCCTTCGAACGGACCGATGCCGCCGCGCCTGTCGGCACCGTGCTCGAGGTTGTGCCGGGCCAGCGTCCAGCCGATCGTGCCGTTGCGCAGCGCCCGCACCTTGTTGGGCAATCCCGCATTGATCAGCGATTGCGTTCCGATGATCGAGCGGGTGCGGCCGGCGCAATTGACGATGATCGTGGTGTCGGGACCGGGCGCCGCGCCACCCGCGCGCAGCACGAGTTCGGCACCCGGCACGCTGACCGAACCCGGGATGTTCATCGTGGTGTATTCGTCGAACCGGCGGACATCGAGGATCGCGATATCGGCCTTTTCCGATATCAGCGCGGCAACCTCGTCGGCGCTCAGCGACGGCGTGTGACGCCGCGCCTCGACCAGCTCGCCGAATGCCTTGGCGTAGGAATTGACATCCCGGAAGAGCTCGTAGCCGGCCGACCGCCAGGCCTGCAGGCCGCCGGCCAGCGCACCAACATTGGTGTAGCCCAGTGCCTGCAACTGATCGCCGGCGCGTGCGATCAGCCCATCGCCGTCATCATAGAGAACGATCGACACGTCCTTGCGCGGCAGCCGCAGATCGGCCTCGAGCGCGATCCGGTCGGCCGCCATGTTGGCGGCAAACAACGGATGGCCGGTGGCGAATTCGGCCTCGTGCCTGACATCGAGTAGCGCGATCTCCCGGCGCAGCAGCAGCGCCGAGCGGATATCCTGGGGTGTGACGGTGGACATGGTCATAGCATGCGGACCTGGACGGAAACGACGGGCCGGCCTGCTCTATACCGAAACCACGCCCCGTCAATGGTTGGAGACCCGCCCCCGGGATGCCTGCGTTGCATGCAAGTCCCCGCCGTACACCAACACGGAACGAAACGCCGCCGTACCGCTTTGCTCATTCGTGCGCGCTTGCTACGCTTGCGGCCGGCCCTTTTGGCGCCCGATCAGACCTTCCAGACAAGTGAAGGCGGCGGGGCCATTGCCCTGAAGCCCGGGAGGATGACCATGCGAACCGTTGGAAATGAACCTCTGTCACGTCACGCCCTGGCCTTCGTGCTGGCCGGCGGACGCGGCAGCAGACTTCAGGAGCTCACCGACAAACGCGCCAAGCCCGCCGTCTATTTCGGCGGCAAATCCCGGATCATCGATTTCGCGCTCTCCAACGCCGTGAACTCCGGCATTCGCCGTATCGCTGTGGCGACCCAGTACAAGGCGCACAGCCTGATCCGGCATCTGCAGGGCGGCTGGAACTTCTTCCGCCCGGAACGAAACGAGAGTTTCGATATCCTGCCCGCGAGCCAGCGCGTCTCCGAGACGATGTGGTATGTCGGCACGGCGGATGCGGTCTACCAGAACATCGACATCCTCGAGGCGCACGGCACCAAGTACATTTTGGTGCTCGCCGGCGACCACGTCTACAAGATGGACTACGAGATCATGCTGAAGCAGCATGTCGAGAGCGGCGCCGACGTGACGGTGGGCTGCCTCGAGATGCCGCGGGCGGAATCCAGCGGCTTCGGCATCATGCATATCGACGACACCGGCCTGATAAAGTCCTTCCTGGAGAAGCCGGCCGATCCGCCGCCGATGCCCGGCAAGCCCGACAAGTCGCTGGCCAGCATGGGCATCTATGTCTTCAATTCGGAATTCCTGTTCGATGAACTGCGTCGCGATGCCGCCGACCCGAACTCGGCCCACGATTTCGGCAAGGACATCATCCCCTATATCGTGAAGCACGGCCGGGCGATCGCGCATCAGTTCAACGATTCCTGCGTCCGCTCCGGCGATGATCCCCGCGCCTACTGGCGCGATGCCGGCACCATCGACGCCTATTGGGGCGCCAATATCGATCTCACCGACGTGGTGCCGGAGCTCGACCTTTACGATCGCTCGTGGCCGATCTGGACCTATGCCGAGATCACCCCGCCCGCCAAGTTCGTGCATGACGAGGAGGGACGGCGCGGCCAGGCGGTGACCTCGCTGGTGTCGGGCGCATGCATCATCTCGGGCGCGGCGCTGCGCCGCTCCCTGCTGTTCACCGGCGTGCATGTCAATTCGTACGCCTATGTCGAGAACGCTGTCATCATGCCCTATGTGAATGTGGGCCGTGGCGCGCGCTTGCGGAACGTGGTGATTGATCGCGGTGTCAAGATTCCGGAAGGCCTCGTGGTCGGCGAGGACCCCGACGTCGATGACCAACGCTTCCGCCGGACCTCGCAAGGCATCTCGCTGATCACACAGGCGATGATCGACAGGCTCGGGACATGACGCCCATCCGCGTCCTCGCGGTCGCATCCGAAGTCTATCCCGTCGTCAAGACCGGCGGGCTTGCCGACGTGGCCGGCGCGCTGCCGGCAGCGCTCAGCGAGCATGGCGTTGCGACGCGAACGCTGGTACCGGGTTATCCCGCCGTGCTCGGGACGCTTGCGTCGGCTGAAACGCTGCTGCAATGGCCGGAATTCTATGGCGGGCCGATCCGTGTGCTCGGCGGCACGCATGACGGCCTCGATCTCTACGCGCTCGACGCGCCGCATCTGTTCGCCCGCCCCGGCAATCCCTATGTCGGCCCCGACGGCAGGGATTGGCCCGACAACGGCATCCGATTTGCGGCGCTGTCGCGGATGGCGGCCGAGATCGCCCAGGGCGCGATCCCTTCCTTCGTCCCCGACATCGTGCACGCGCATGACTGGCAGGCCGGGCTCGTTCCCGCCTATCTGCATTACGGCAGGCAACCGCGGCCCGGCACCGTGATGACGGTGCACAACCTCGCCTATCAGGGACAGTTTCCGCCCGATATGCTGGCGACGTTCGGACTGCCGGCCGAATCCTACGCCATGCACGGCGTCGAATATTACGGCACGATCAGCCTGCTGAAGGCCGGCCTGCAATTCGCCGATCGCATCACCACGGTCTCACCGACCTATGCGCGGGAGATCCAAGGCGACGAAGGCGGCATGGGGCTCGGCGGCCTGCTGCGCGAGCGCTCTGGTGTATTGAGCGGCATCCTCAACGGCATCGATTTATCGGTCTGGAATCCGGCCACCGATCCGAACATCGCCGCGCGCTACAGCATGGAGCAACCGGCGCAGCGCGCCGCGAACAAGGTGGCGTTGCAGCAGCGCTTCGGCCTTCAAGTTGATCCGGACGCACTGCTGCTCGGCGTCATCAGCCGGCTGTCATGGCAAAAGGGTCTCGACCTCTTGCTCGAGACCGCCCCGACGCTGCTGAGCGAAGGCATTCGGCTCGCTCTGCTCGGCAGCGGCGATCGCGATCTGCAGGATCGCTACTCCGCGCTGGCGCACGCCCATCCCGGGCGGATCTCGGTCGTCATCGGCTATGACGAGGCGTTGGCGCATCTGATCCAGGCCGGCGCCGACGCGCTCGCCGTGCCGTCGCGCTTCGAGCCCTGCGGCCTCACCCAATTATGCGCGCTCCGCTATGGCGCGATCCCGATCGTCGCCAATGTCGGCGGCCTTGCCGATACGGTCCGCGACGTCGACGAGGCCGCGGTCGCAGGCGGCGCAGCGACCGGTGTCAAGTTCGCACCCGTCACCGCCGACGCACTCGCGCATGCCCTGCGCAAGGCAAACCTGCTGTTCAACGACCAGGTGACCTGGCGCCGGTTGCAGCACGCCGGCATGGCAACGGACGTCTCCTGGCACAATCGCGCCGGCAGCTACGCGACGCTCTATCGCGAGCTCATCGCCGCGCCGCAGCGCTAGTTGCGTGCGTCAGTGCAGCAGGTCGCAGGCCGCGATGCGGTTGATGTCGGCCAGCCGCCGGTCGGCGCTTCCTCCCAGATCGAGGCTTGCGACGAGGTCGAGCAACCGGCCATAGGCGCGGTCGGCGACTGTGACCGGCAGCGGTGCCTCGTCGAAGGCCTCGATATAGCTGCCGACGAGACCGCTCAGCAGCCGGCACACGGCCCGTTGCTCGGGGTCGTGCGTGCTCAAGGTCTCGAGTTTTTGCTGGAAGGTTTTGAGGTCCGCAAGCCGTGGTGCTGTTGCGAAAGCCACGAATGCAGGTCGGTCATGTCAGCCTCTTCAAGTTGGAGAAGAAGCTACCGGCTTATACAGCCGAACCGCGGGCCGCGCCATCGCAATTTCGCAGGGCTCCTCCGCGCTTGCGCCGCCGATGTCATCGGGATGGCACGCGCCGGTGCTAGAGTTTGGCGAGTGCCGGAAGGATCGTGTAACGCGCGATCTCGTGCGGATACTCGCCGCGATTGGCGAGCAGCGCGATACCGAGCTTGCGCGCCGGCACGAGGCCGATATAGGCCGAGGCGCTGTTGAGGCCGCCGGGCTTGTCGACGACGGCGACGCCGTCGAGGCGCACATTCTCCCACGCCATCGCCTGCCCGAACTTCGCATCGATGCGGAAGCTCTCGCGCTCGGTCATCTCCAGCGCTGCGCGCAACTCGGGATCGATCACCGCACCGTCGAGGCAGGCGCGCAGCAGCGTGCCGAAGTCGCGCGCCGATGAATACATCTGGCCGGTCCCAGGAAAATCATAATAGCTCTGCTGGTTGCCGCTTGGGCCGATCGGCATGCCTTGGTCGGAGTAGCCTTGCACGACGCGCTGCATGATCTCGGGTCTCAGCAGCGCACGGCCGTCCTCGCCGCGCTCCGGAATGAACGTCGAGGTCATGCCGAGCGGCTTCAGGATGCGGCTCTCGATCAGCGTGCCGATCGGCTCGCCGTAGCGCCGCTCCAGCGCGAGTTGCAGCAGCACGTAGCCGGCATGCGTATAGATGCGCTGCTTGCCGGGCTCCTCGCCCGCCTGCGGCGTCCACGCATTGAGCATCGCGATGAACTGATCGCGGCTGAAGGTCGCGTTCGGCCAGGGCGGGTGATCGGTCGGCAGCAATAGACCCGACGTATGCGTAACGAGCTCGCGGAGGGTCACGCGGCTGATGTAATCGCCATGCAGCTCGGGCAGATATTTGCTGACGGGATCATCCAGCCGCAACTCGCCCCGTTCGGTGCCGAGTGCGACCAGCGTGGCCTCGAAGATCTTCCTCAGCGATGCGAGATTGAACAGCGTGTCCGGAGTGACCGGCCGCTTGGCGGCAGCGTCGGCGAAGCCATAATTGAAGAAGTCGAGATGGCCGCCGGCATACACCACGGCGGCAAGACCGCCCGGATCGGCCGCAGTCGCGGTCGGCGCGAGTTCGTGCGTCACGATGTCCCTGATCTGTGCCGACATGTCGGAGTCCGCCACGGCGCAAGGCGCCATAACGAATGGCACGGCAAGCAGCGGCACTGCGATCCGGGCCAGGAGCCACAGTCCCATGGAAGCGATCGTCCGGATGCAGAGGCTCCGTAACGGACTCGACGAAACAGTCGAGGCGCGATGATTCCCGACCTTACCGCACAACCCCGGGCGCCCGACTTCACGATTGCGCGCGCCGTCGTCACCGACGCCTGTCGCGATGCGTCAGAGAGCAACCGAACCTGAGGCGCTCCGCCGCCTGATTGTGGCGGGCGCCACAATCGACGGTGCAAGTCGGACGACGATGGTACCGATCCCGCTATTCCAGATTCAGGTAGTAGCGCCACTCCGTCCCCATGTTGTCGTCGGTGACGACAGCCTTGTCCTGGGTTCTCGACAGGAGGACGGGACACTGCTCGACCATATCGCCATCGAGGCGATATTCCTTCATCATCGCGTCGAGAAAGTCGCGATCGGCCTTGTCGTTCAGATTGAACTCAGGCTTTCCGTCGATCGTGTAGGCTTCCAGGACCTTGCGCCATCGTTCATAATTCCAGTCGAGCGGCGCGTTCGATGCGACCATGTGATTCGAAAAACGCGCGGCATAGGGAAATGCCACACAGGCCGTCTTTTCCACCCGCCGCGAGGATGTTGTGTTGTAGAACACGATGCCGCCCGGATTGAGGTGCTGGCCGACCAGCTGCAGAAATTCGGTCGAGAGCAGGTTGGTCGCGTTGGCGCGAAAATTCCAGGTCGTGTTGGAAACGATCGCATCGAACTGCCACCCGGCATGCCGGTTCAGCCAGCGGCGCCCGTCATCCTCGATGATCGTGACCTTCGGATTGCGCAGCACCGATTGCACCTCGGGTTGCTCGGCGATCAGTTGGGTATAGCCCGGATTGATTTCGACGACGGTGAGCGATTGAACCGACGGGTTGTTCGCAATGACCTGTGCCCACGAACCGGACGCCAATCCGATCATCAGGACGTCACGCGGCGCGGGATGGAACTGGCTAAGCGCAAACGGACGGACGATGCCGTTGCGATCGGACTTCAGGCTGGTATTGAAACGCCCGTCATACATGCCGTTGCCGTAGACCGTGCCATCGGTATCGACCGTGATCACTCCGCTGCGGTTTTCGACCACATGGGCGAACGCATGGTCGAAAATTGTGCGGGACTGAAGATTCTCGAACAGATGTCGGGACAAGGGCGGCGCGATGACCGTTCCGGCGGCCAGAACCGCAACGGCGGTCGCGACCGCCCTCGCCCGCGCACCAGCGACGGTGCTGGACCTGTGGATCAGGATCAACGAACACAGTGTTCCGATCACGAGCAGCAGAATGCTGATCTGCTGCAATCCAAGATAGTTCGTCAGAACGAAGCCGGTGACGACGGCACCGGTGGCGCATCCGGCGATGTTCGCGCTGTAGAGCAGCGCCGTCTGCATGCCGGCCCGGTCGTCCGCAGCGATGCCGAAATGCGACAGGAACGGCAGCAGCGCGCCCCATTGTCGCGCGATCAGGTAGATTCCGGTCATCACGATCACGATCACGATCAGGCCGATGCCGGTCCCTGCAAACTGGGTCAGCAGCGGGAGCAAGGCCGCGCCAACGATATTGGCCAGGATCAGGGCCCCCAACGTGTTGACGTAGTAGAGAAGGCCGACCGAATGGGCGATCCGGCCCGACCTCCTCACCAGGTATGACACGAGGATCGGAAGCGTCGCTCCCATCAGGAGCGTGGGGATCAGGACGAGCAACAGATTGGCGGCCGCAATCGCCGGCAGCGACCAGCCCAGGGCGAGGTCGCCGACCTGTTCGAAGATCTAGAGCGACGCAAGACCGAACGTCGCCGTCAGCAGCTCAATTCCGCCAAGCAACAGCAAGGGCTGCATGGCGCGGCGCCGGCTGATCCAACCTCCGGCGGGGCTGCCGATGCCCAGCCCCAGCATGAAAGCCGTCACGACGATGGTCACGGATTCGGTATTGACACCAAAGATGCGGAACAAGCTCCGCTGCCAGGTGAGCTGGTAAATGAGTGCCGGAAGTCCAGAACAGGACAGGAAGGATCCGATAGCGCAGCGCCGATGACGCCGAGCCGGCCGTCGACAGTTCAAGCGTAGTCACTTTCATCTCCCAATTGGGAAGACGTCCAATTAGCAACAATTCGTCAATCGAAGGTTGCAGCGACCTCATGAATTCGAGCAACAGGAGGCCCTGTATCGGGGCCCATCCCCTCAGGTGCCGGATACAGCGATTGGCGCTGCCGCAATTCAGCGTGGATTAACCAGATGTGACGGTACCCCGATCTGACCGGCGCGCGGCCTGCGCGGTGCGCAATCCGACGATGGGGCGCGGCAGCGACGCCAGTAGCAACACGAGGCAGACGCAGAGCAGCACGATGTCCTTGAAAAGGAATTCTCCGGTCAGGTTCCAGGCCATCGGGTCCGTCGATAGGCTCCATTTCACGACGCCCGGCGTCGTGAAGAAGAAAGACCATGTCACCGCGAAGGTGATCACCCCCATGAGCGAACCGATCGCCGACACGATCGGGCTGAAGGCGCCGGCAGCAAGCAGCACGGCGATGCCGAGCTCGGCGACGCCAAGCACATAGGCTTCTCCCCTCAGGCCGAACACCGATAGCCATGAGATGAACGGGCTGTTGCTGATGAACTGGACGATGCCCTGGGCCGACTGCAGCGTGAACTTCTGCATACCGAATGACACAAAGATGACAACCATGACCCAGCGCAGGATCGCGAGCGGACGATAGGATCCTTCGCCCGTCTCGGCGATATTGAAAGACTGCTTCATGCGGACGATTCCCTGCTGCGATCACCTCGAACGCCGCGTCGTACGGCGCTCGTGGCAGGTCTACGCAGCGCGGTGCACGCCCGTTACGCGCAGGGCACGACCACCGCCTTCACGATCGGGTGCAGACGAGGTGATCGAACGCCGGGCGACCGGTGACGTGTTCCGGTGCCGCAAAGTTCCACGTCGTGTTGAATCCCGGCAACACCGCCGAACAAAATGCGCAATCTCGCAGATTACAGGTTTGTGAATCACGACTGCGCCTCATCACGGCCCAATCCTGCCTACGGGTGGGACGCAAACAAGGCAATTCGGGGAAGTGTCTTCATGCAACAGGGACCGTTAGGCGCGCGAAATGCGGAGTCGTCCGGATTCGTTTTCCATTTCCAGCTCGCAAGCAATGGCGCGAGACGCGCGTGTAGCCTGACGATCCAGACCGACAGCGCCAACGAGGCGACGCGGATTTTCCGCGAGAACTGGACCACCATCGAAACGATGGCGCGCGACGGTGTGAGCGCGGGAACGGTCAGTTCGACGCCTGTCTGCCTGGAAATGTCATGACATGCTGATCGCGCGGCGCGCGGTGTTGCAGGGGTAACCGCGCCGCTTCGCGGGCGAGATATCTGTGTAGCTGAGCTGAAAGACGTCGCAGGCGCGGATGACACAGCGCGACCGTTTGACGCAGTAGCGCGCGATGCCGCTCGCCGATCGTCGTGAAGCGCCGAGCATGCAATCCACGCCGGCTCGTCGACACGTCGTGAGATGTGCCGCGCAAACCAGTCTGCGCCATCGCCCATCTTAGAGAGATTCAAGTCCAGTCCAGTTCTTTTCACGCGCGGTGGCTGCTAGAGGCCACGGCACGAATGTTCTTGCTGACTGGAAGTATCGGAAGTGACTGTCAACGCGGATGGCCGGCTTGTCGGAGACCATCGAACCCCTGCCGACAAGGGCCGTACCCATCTGCTGATCGGCGCAGCCTTCCTGCTCGCCGATCTCTCCTCCGCGGCGACAGCAGCGAACGCGCAATCGAGCGTTGCGCTGCCACCCGTCACGGTGGAATCGCCGACGCAAAAGCGCAAGCCCGCAACTGCGGCGGCGAGATCGGCGCAGCGGACGCAAGCCGCGGCAGCAGCCCGCCAACGCAACCGCAATGCCCAGCCGGCACCGCCGACGCCGTCGGAGCGCGCCGCCGCCGCGGCCGCCGCACTGAACCAGGCCAAGCTCGGCTATCGCGCGATGCCAAGCTCGACCACGCTGCGCAGCGGCGCCTCGCCGCTCGACACCTCGCAAGCGGTCAACATCGTGCCCGAGCAGGTGCTGAAGGATCAGCTGCCGCGCAACATCGATGACGCGCTGATCAATATCAGCGGCATCACCCAGACCAACACGCTGGCCGGCACCCAGGATGCCGTGATCCGCCGCGGTTTCGGCGACAATCGCGACGGCTCGATCATGCGCAACGGCATGCCGCTGGTGCAGGGCCGCAGCTTCAATCCCTCGGTCGAGAGCGTCGAGGTATTGAAAGGTCCGGCATCGCTGCTCTACGGCATCATGGATCCCGGCGGCATCGTCAACACGATCAGCAAGCGCCCCGAGCTTTATCAGCACGGCTAGGTCACTTTGCTCGGTTCGACCTACGCCAATTCCAGGACCGGCGCCGACGGCACAATCGACGTCACCGGCCCGATCGGCGACGGCGGCCTCGCCTATCGCTTCATCGGCTATGGCGTGAGCGAGGACTACTGGCGGAATTTCGGCCGTCACCGCGAGATGCTGGTTGCGCCGTCGCTCGCATGGTACGGCGACAACACCACGGTACAGCTCAACTACGTGCATCGCGAATTCATCACCCCCTTCGATCGCGGCACCGCTTTCGATCCCGTAACGAAGGCACCGCTGGCGATCCCCGCGACACGAAGGCTCGACGAACTCTTCAACAACATGTGGGGCACCTCCGACCTGATGCAGGCCTCGGTCGAGCATCGCCTGAACCAGGATTGGAAGGTTTTTGCCGCCTATAGCTACAACACCGAGACCTTCAGCGCGAACCAGCTCCGAATCACCGGCTTCAATACCAAGACCGGCGTCGAGACGCGCAGCAATGACGGCACGTGGGGCTCGCTCAGCAATGTCAGCTACGGCACCTCCTATTTGCAGGGCAATGTCTGGCTCGGCAACATGCGCAACGAGGTGGTGTTCGGCGGCGACGGCCAGTACCGCACGATCTACCGCGACAATTTGATCCGGCAGGCGACACCGAGCTTCAATTTCTACAATCCGGTCTATGGATTGGTCACGCCCGGCACGACGGTGTCCGCCAGCGACAGCGCACAGACCGACAAGCTCGGCCAGTGGTCGCTGTTCTTCCAGGACACGTTGCATCTGACCGAGCGGTTCGCGCTGGTCGGCGGCGTGCGCTACATGGATTACGAGCAGATCGCCGGCAAGGGCCGGCCCTTCATCACCAACACCAACGTCTCCGCGGACCAGGTGCTGCCGCTCGGCGGCGTCATTCTCAAGCTCACCGACCAGGTGTCGCTGTATGCGAGCTACACTCAATCGCTGAAGCCGAACTCGACGATCGCTCCCTTGAGCAACGGCGGCGGCGTGGTGCTCGGCTCGAACATCGCACCCGAAGAGGGCGTGCAGTACGAGACCGGCGTCAAGTTCGATCTCAACAAGCGGCTCTCCGGAACGGTCGCCCTCTACGACATCGACAAGAGCAACGTGCTGGTCAGCCAGCTCGACACCACGACCGGCCTCAACGTGTACACGACCGCAGGCAAGGCACGCTCGCGCGGCATCGAGGTCGACGTCACCGGACGCCTGACCGACAACTGGAGCATGATCGGCAGCTACGGCTATACCGACGCCCGGGTGACCGAGGATCCGACCTATGCGGGCAACCGGCTGCAGAACGTCGCGATGAACACGGCCTCGCTCTATCTCGTCTACGATTTCGGCACGGCCCTGCCCGGCCGGATGCGCCTCGGCGGCGGCGCGCGCTATGTCGGCGACCGCGCCGGCGACGCCGCAAACACCTTCATGCTGCCGTCCTATACGGTCGCTGACGTCTTCGCGACCTATGAGACGCAGTACGAAACTCTGCCGGTGATCTACCAGTTCAACGTCAAGAACCTGTTCGACACCGTCTACTATCCCTCCGCCGTCAGCAACCTGGCCGTGGCCATGGGCGACGCGCGGCGCTTCTCGCTGTCGGCGACGGTGAAATTCTAGCATGGGCACAGCGCGGACAGCGATCGGGTTGCTGGCCGCGCTGGCGTCGGCCATCGTCGGCTGCACGGCGGTCCGCGCCGACGAGATCACGCTCTACGCGACCCGCGAGGCCAAGCTGCTCGAACCGGTGACCGCGGCCTTCACCGAGGCGAGCGGCATCGGGGTCAAGACCGTCTTCATCGGGGACAGCCTGGTCAAACGTCTGACGGCCGAAGGCGACGCATCGCCTGCCGATGTCCTGCTGACCATCGGCCTCGACAAGACCGCGCAGCTCGCCAACCGCGGACTGACGCAAGGCTTCGCATCGTCACAGGTCGATCAGGCGGTGCCGCCGAACCTGCGCGGCGGCGGTTCGCAGTGGATCGCGCTTGTTCTTCGTCCGCGCGTGGTGATGGCGCGCAAGACCGATCCACTTGCCGCGATCGACTATGAGGATCTCGCCGATCCCAAATGGCGCGGCAAGCTGTGCATGCGCTCGGTCGAGCACCAGAACAATGTCGCGCTGGTCGCGGCCTACCTCGCCCATCACGGCCTCGAGGCGACGGAGGCCTGGCTCAACGACCTGAAGGCCAATCTCGCGCGCAAGCCCGACGGCAAGGACAATGACGTGATCCGCGAGATCGCGAAAGGAACCTGCGAGATCGGCATCGGCAACACGGTTGCGCTCGCGCAGCTGCGTGACGGCCGCGACGGCGCCGACTGGCGGGCATGGGCCGAGACCGTCAAGGCGGTGCCGACCACATTCAAAGGTGGCGGCACTCAGGTCAACCTGACGGGCGTGGCGATCGCAAAACATGCGCCCCACCTGGCGGCCGCGCAACGGTTCATCGAATTTCTCCTCACGCCGGCGGCGCAGACGATCTTCGCCGCCGCCGAGATCGAATATCCGCTGGTCGCGGCGGCCGAGCGGCATCCGATCCTCGACGAGATCGGGTCGTTCCCGCCCGATGCGCTGCCGATCGACCAGATCGCCGCGCATCAGCAGGCCGCGATAGCGCTGATCAGGAAGGTCGGCTTCGATGAGTGAGCTGCGACGTCCCATCAACGCCGCACTGCTCCAGGTCCATTCCATCGCCGGCCTCGCGCTGGCGCTGCTGTGGGCCGTGGTGGGGATCACCGGCGCAACGATGAGCTTCGAGGACGAGATCGAGGCTGGCCTGAACAAGGACATCATGCGCGTCGACGCCAGCGCCACGCGACGGCTGACGCCGGATGAGCTGGTCGCGCACCTGCAGGCCGCTGGCGAGAGCGGCAAAGTCTCGGCGGTGACGATGTCGAGCGATCCGTCCGCCGCGGTGCGGCTCCGGTTCGCCCGGGACGAAGGCGGCGCGCGGCCACTCTCGGTCTATGTCGATCCCTATGACGGACACGTGCTCGGCTCGCCGCGCGGTGAGGCGTTCTTTGCCATCGTCCGCAAGCTGCATCGCTGGCTGCTGCTGCCTGGCGACGGCAACGGCTATGGCCGCAAGATCACCGGCACCGCCGCGATCTGCCTGATCGTAATGCTGATCACCGGCCTCGTGCTGCGCTGGCCGCATCGCGCCCGCAGCGTGAAGATGTGGCTGAAGCCCAATCTGGCGCTGCGCGGCCGTGGGCTGCATCGCTCGCTGCACGCCGTGATCGGCACCTGGGTGCTGCCGATCTATCTGGTGATCACGCTGACCGGCCTGTGGTATTCGTTCGAATGGTACAAGGCCGGCGCCAACTGGCTGCTCGCGCGTCCCCCGACCACGACGATGCAGCCCAAGCCATCGCGCGGTGCGGCTGACGCCACCGCCAAGACCACCGGCAAGGCCGACGCCAAGCCACTCGCCTTCGATCTCGTCTGGTCGACGTTCCTGCACGAAGAGGGCAATCGCTATGCAAGAGCCCTGCTGACGCTGCCCGCCGGCGCCGGCACGGTCGTGCGGGTCAGGTCGTGGGCGCCGGACTCGACGCTCGAGAGCGTGCGTGACGAATTCCGCATCGATGCCGTCACCGGCCGCCTGGTATCGGCGGACCTCTACGCCGACAAGACGCTCGGCGAGCGCGTCCTCGCGGGCGTGCTCGATATCCACCGCGGCGCCATCCTGGGATGGCCAGGCAAGCTCGCCTTCATGCTGGCCGCGGCGCTGATGCCGCTGTTCACGGTGACGGGCTTCCTGCTCTATTTGTCGCGCCGCAGACATCGCGGCCTCGCACGGCCAGCGATCGCAAGCCTCGTTCCGGGCGAATGAGGCGCATTGGCTCCTATGGCCGCCTCTTCACGGCTCAAGGCATCTTTGCAGACACCAGCTTGGCGAGCTCGTTGACGCGCCGGGTGGCGTCGTCATGCAGATCACGATCGCGGTCCTCGCCACCGACCCGAACCTCGATGACGAGCCGTCCCTTGCGGATATAGATCGAGTTCATGACGTTGATGCTCGCTTCGTCGCCAAGCCCGGCAACGTCGGTCTTGGCATCGCCGGTCTTGCGCACCACCTGATAGAACTTCTTCGATATGTCGTCGTTCGCCGCCATGTTGGAGACGATCAGGGTGACGTCGTGCACCACGAAGCGTTTTTCGCCATTGACCATATCGGTCCGGCTGGTTTGGTAGACGCAACGGATCGGCTTGGGCAAGGCCTCGACGTGGTCGATGCGCGATTCATACTTGATCTGGCCCATCGTCTTGCGCGGCGGATCGATCTTCATGTCGCCGAAGATCGCGCGGACGTCTTCGGGCGCCAGCAGCGCACAGGCATCCGGCCACTGGTCCACGGGCGCAACCGAGGAGGTCCGCGTATCGTCGGGAATATCGACGCCGCCGTTTGCGGCAATCGGCGTCGCGGCCTCGATCATGCCGGCCCCGGGCTTCCATCGCTTGGCCGCCTGCGTGGCGAGGGCGACGACATTCGGCTGCGACTGCGGCGAGTAGACGTCGAGATTGACGACATAGATCAGGTCGCCCTTGCGCACATACACCTTGACGACCGAAGGCGAGGTTTCCACGAACGCTTCGTCGCCGATACCGGAGAGCGGATCGGTCCGGTAGTTGAGTTTCTGGTCGGCATCGACCTTTTCACGCATCGAACGCATCGACGCGAAGGTCGCATTCGAGGCGTGCGGACCATCGCTGTCGCCGCCATATTGCACGACCGTGATCGTGGCAAATTTGGTCAGCTCCGCCCTTGAGGTCGGGCTTGGCACCCTGACCGTGTACATGCAGCTCTCGCTGTACTGCGGGCCTTTGTAGATCGGGCTCAAGGTGGGACCCTTGCTGGCGACCGGCCTGCCGGGAAACAGCGCTTCGAGATCGCCTTGCGTCAACAGTTTGCACGCATCCGGCATGTTGGCGTTGGCCTGGGCCGCAGGTTCATCCGGCTTCGACGGTGCCGGGTTCTGTGCATGAAGCGGGACGGCAGCGAGGCAAATGAGAAGAGAAACAGACCAAATCGCGGATTGCTTGAAGGACATAGGCAGACGCCCCTTTGATTTTCTTGTTGTTGCGCGCTCGACCGGAAGGAAACTGAACTCGCGATCATCAAGTAGCGCATGTCGAATGTGCTTCATTGTCGCTTCGGCACGGGCGTGCCGGGGAGCGCATTATTCGGCTGCGCCAAGGAGAAATTGAGGCGGAGTACGCCTCGCTCCACATTTCGCCGTCACGTTGTCCATGCACGAACCTCCGGCTCGATCGAAAACACAGAGGCTCCCGCTTCAGCCGCGCACCGCTGCGCGGTGAACGGTGGATCGCACGCGGCTCACGGCCCGTCGCCTGCGGCGCGCAAGGCGGTCAGGCCCTCGCGAAAGCTCGGATAGCGCAGCGTAACGCCGAGTTCGTCGCGCAGAAGCGTGTTGCGGACGCGCTTGCATTCGCTGAAGAAACTTTGCGACATCGGCGTCAGCTCCGCGTACTCATAGGGAATTTCCGGCGGCGGCGCGACACCGCAGAGGCTGGCGGCAAACGTCACCACATCCTGCGGCGGCGCGGGCGCGCCGTCGGCGCCGTTGTAGATCGCGCCGGCCCGCGGCCGACCGAGCGATGCCTCGACTATCTGCGCGATGTCCTCGACGTGGATCCGGTTGAACACGTGTCCGGGCTTGACGATCCGTCGCGCCTTGCCTTCGGCGAGCTGAACGAGCTGGTTGCGGCCGGGGCCATAAATCCCCGCGAGGCGAAAGATGTGGACCAGAATGTGGTGCGTGTCACCGAACTGCTGCCACTGCCGTTCCACGTCAAGTCGGCGATGCGAGGCCTCGCTCGTCGGCACCGGCACCGTCGCTTCATCGACCCATCCGCCGTCACGATCGCCGTAGACCCCGACCGTCGACAGATAACCGATCCAGCGCAGGCGCGAGGCGGCCGCGAGATCGTCGCGATAGACCTCAAGCGCGGGATCGCCGCGCGCGTCCGGCGGCACCGAGACCAGAACCGCGTCGCTATCAGCAAGCTCGCGCGCGACGGCCCCATCGCGCTCGGCAGACGCGGACAGCCGCATCGCGTAGCCCAAGCCGGACAGCTGATCAGCTTTCACCTGCGAGCGGACCGTGCCGGCGATGGCCGCGCCACCCGCAGCCAGTCGCTGCGCGATGTAGGTTGCCGAGTAACCCAGCCCGAAAATAAAAAGCTTCATCCGCGATCCACTTCACCCGCCGGGCTCCATCCATCGACGAAGCCCACGCCAAGGCCTGGAGCTCACGCACCAGCATGCTTCGGTGAGCGGCCTGCGCCCTCTATCGCATGCTTCGGCTGCTCTCCCCAAGCTGCTTCCAGGGTATCGCGGTATCCCCAGGGATCAATGGGGCACGGATTGGCCGCGGTGGTGCGATCAGAGATCGGTCCGCTCTTCCGCGACGTCGCGGCGCTGCTCCATGTTGAAGCGCCCAGCATAGATCGGCCGTCCTCCGGTGCTCGGGCCCGGATATTGCACGATCAGGATCTCGCCGCCGGTCGCGGTCTCGAACTTGCCTTCGAAATGCGGGTCCGGATGGAAGATCATCGTGCCCGGCGTGTAGAGATTGTCGTCGATCTTGAATTCGCCGCTCAGATGTACCAGACCTGCGCGAACTCGTGATTGTGGATCGGATGATGCGCGCCCGGCTCCAGCCGCAGGATGCCCGCGTTCGGCTCGGTCGGCCGCTCCGGCCGCGGATGGAACAGCATCTTGCCGGTCTCGCCGGGCCAGCGGATGGTCTCCCACTCCACATCGTCGATGTGCTTCGCCTCGTAGGGCAGGTGCCTGCCGGTCGCGGTTGCCGTCTGCATGGATCAGTCTCCCTGGGGCTTGCTCTTGGTTGATCGGGGCGGAGCGGCGGCGCTCGGCACGCGCCACCAGTCGAAGTGCTCGACCTTCAGCGGCGACTTCGCGACCACCATCAGGATGCGCGCTTCGTCCTCGCTGATGTTGTCGGCGCGGTGCGGCAGCTCGGAATTGAGGAAGATGCCTTCGCCCGGCGCGAGGTCGAACACCTCGGCGCCGACATGGAAACGAATGCGGCCGCTGATCACGTAGCAATATTCCTGCCCCGGATGCGACACCATCAGGTCCATCCGGTTCTTGCGCGGGAACGAGAGGTGAAACACCTCGAGATCGTCGTTCGGCATGCCGCCCGCGAACAATCGCCAGCGATAGCCGGTGCTCGGAATGCTCTGGTCTTCGCCATGGTCGCCGTGGCGATGCACCGTGACGTGACTGCGCGACTGGTCCTGCGGCGCAGCGAACAGCTCGCTGACACCAACCTCGAGCGCCTGCGCGATCTGGATCAAATTGGCAACGGAGCTCGACACCTGTCCGCGTTCGAGCCGCGACACGAAGGCGTCGGACAGTCCGGTGGTGTCGGCCAGCTCCTTCAGTTTCATGCCGCGCTCCTCCCTCAGCGAGCGGATGCGTGCACCGAGTCTCGCCAGCGTTTCGTCCTGCGTCTTCATTGCCGAGACCCTCTCCCGAATTTGCTTCCTTGTCAATTAAAATTGCTCTACAAGCAATTTTTTCTGCGACTGACGCAGAGATACTGCAGGAAACGACGCCGTTCTCCGCTTCGGAGCGCATGCGAGTTGCGTACCACGCAACCAAGCAAGCAAGAAACAACACCTTGGAGGAGCCCAACCATGACGACGCCATTCAAAGCCTTGTGCGCGGCGCTGACCGCGACCTTGCTGCACACCTCATTTGCGCACGCCGCGATGTCGGACAATGTGGTCCGCATCGGGGTTCTCAACGACCGCTCCGGTGCCTATTGCCGACCTCGGCGGCGAAGGGTCGGTCGTCGCGGCGAAGATCGCCGCGGACGAATTCGGCAACAACATCGGCGGCGTGCCGGTCGAGATCGTCTCGGCCGATCACCAGAACAAGCCGGACATCGGGCTTGCCATCGTGCGGCGCTGGTTCGATACCGAAAAGGTCGATGCCGTCGCCGACATCTCCAATTCCGGCGTCGGCTTCGCAGTGACCGCGCTCGCCAAGGAGCGCAACAAGATCGTGCTGAACGCGTCGGCGTCCTCGGACTTCACCGGCAAGGCCTGCACCCGCACCTCGTTCCAGTGGGTGTACACCAGCTACACCAACGGCTACGACCTGGCGCGGGCGCTCACGGCGCAGAAGCTCGACAGTTGGTTCCTGATCACGGTTGACTATTCGTTCGGCCACGCCTTCGCCGCCGACATGCGCCGCGCGGTGGAGAGCGGCGGCGGCAAAGTGATCGGCGAGGTGCGCCACCCGCTCAGCACCGCCGACTTCAGTTCGGTGCTGTTGCAGGCGCAGGCCTCCGGCGCCAAGGTGATCGCGCTGGCGAATGCCGGTGCCGACATGACCAACTCGGTGAAGCAGGCGGCCGAGTTCGGCATCACAAAAGGCCGGACCCTGGTGGCGCCGACCGTGTTCCTCACCGACGTCGACGCCATGGGCCTCGCGTCGGCGCAAAACCTACAGTTCATGACCGCGTTCTACTGGGACCGCGATGCGGAGTCGCGGGCATGGGCCAACAAGTTCTACGAGAAGGTCGGGCGAATGCCGACCATGACCCAGGCCGGCATCTACTCCGCCGTGCGTCACTATCTGCGCGCGGTGCAGGCTGCGAACTCCGACGACGGCCTTGCCGTCGCCGCCAAGATCCGCGAGCTGCCGGTTGCGGACGCATTCGCCCACGGCACGGTTCGCGCCGACGGCCAGTTCGTGCACGACATGTATCTGGCGCGGGTCAAGACCCCGGCGGCCTCGAAGCGACGCTGGGACTATTACGACATCGTCGCGACGATTCCCGCCGAGCAGGCCTTCCGTTCGCTCAACGAGAGCGGCTGCGAATTGGTCTCGCAATGACGCGCACGCGGACGGCGTCCGACGCCGTCCGCGTGCCGACAACTGGCCGCGCGCGCCGTTTTGACGTGGCTGTACCGACGCAAGAACACCGCTGGCCAAATTGTAACCGGCTGTATCCCCGCTGCGCTCCTCCCAATTTCCGCCATGGCGAAACTGGCAACTCCGGCCGATTTCGGAATGACGCGGAGACATCAACTTGCGCAGCATATCGGTATTCGTCGGTGGGATGATCGCCGCGGTGAGCTTGCTTTACACCACCGTCCCCTTCGCATTGGCGCAACCGGCGCCGTCGGATCAGGGCACGCGCCGCCCACAGTCGGGCCGCGATGCGTCGCCGGCGAGCGCGGCCGAGATCTGGGATGCCAATCACGACGGCGTCTACGCCTGCGACGAGTGGAAGAGCTATCTTGGCCGGCTGTTCGATCGCGCCGACCGCAACCGCGATGGAAGCCTCACGCCCGCAGAGTTCGAAACGGTTCGTCGGGCGAGCAGCGGTGTCCTCGCCGATGCGGACTTCGGCTATTTCGACGAGAACCAGGACGGCAAGATCACGCGCAACGAGTTTGTCGGCAAGCCGAACGAGTTCATCCTGCAATTCGACAAGAACGGCGACTGTCGCGTGACGCCGGACGAGTTAAAGAGCACCGCAACGGATCAGAAGCCACCAGGCGGCAGAGGCAAGCGATTCTGAGACAGCGTGACCGAAGTCACGCTTCTGACGCGCGGGCAGCGAACCGGCCGTGCCCCGCACAGAAAATATTTTTCACCATGTGCGTGCGGTCCGACGCCGACTCATCGGTGACATACGCAGGGCGATTTGACGGCGGCGAAATGGCCGACCGCAATATATTCGCGATGACCTCATCCGTTGAAAGGCTGGTGTCAGCTGAGCGCCCCACATAGGGGCGCAAATTGCCTGATTTCCATCCGGGCCGCGCCGCTCACTTTACGTGCACGACTCCTCATCCGTAAGGCTGACGTAAGCCTCGCCGAGTAGCTTGACCGCAAGCTCGGGGTTCGGTTGAGGGCTGGCTGCTCGTAGAGGGCGGGAATGGCATATTTGAAATCATATTCAGCCTTGCGGGGCAGCAGCTTTTGAACCGCAGGGAATTGCTGGTCGGCGTGGCTGCAGTCCTTGCGGGTGAGCGAGGCCGGGCCTTCGGCATCAATCAGCGCGAGCCGAGCGAGGATCACTCCGATTCCGTCGAGAACGGAAAGAGCGGCAGCGATCCTGCCGTTCTCCCAGACTTCGCCTTTGAGCTTGAGACGGAGGCGCTTGCCGATGCATGGGCTGCGGCCGGCATCACGATGACGCGTCGTCGCAAATGCACCTTCAACCGGGGCATCAAGCGCCTGAAGAGCTTTCCGCTCAGCGATCCGGTCTGGCCGTGTCTTGCCCACCTCGGCAAGGCCGGACCGACGCTCGGCACCTCAAAGATCAACATCAAGAGCCCCGGCACCTTTGATCTGACGCAGGTCGGCGACGTGACGCTTGTTGCCAACACCACCGTCGCAGCTTCTGGAGGCGGCTATTTCCGGATTACGGGTCTGACATGCTCCAGCCTTCCTCCGACCAGCCACGCGGTTGGCGTCTTCTCTTCTTCACCCGGAGCTGTGGCCGACACATCGTCGGAAATCGGCGCCAACAACTCCACGACCGGCATCACGCTTGGGATATGGAATAGCGCAGCGAACCGGATGGCTGCGCAGAGCGGCGATGCACTCGTTCCCACCATCGGCGGTACCACGGATTGGGACGGCCAGTATTTCAACGCTGTCTCGCGAGGCAACTCCGCCAACTTCCAAGCCTACCGCAATGGTCGTCTGGTCGCCAATGTCGCGTCTCTGTCCGCGGCTTTGCCCACGCAGGAGATGTATCTGTTGGCGGCCAACAACAACGGGACTCCGTCGGGCAGCACCAGAGCGCTCTCCAGCTGGTTCGTGGCCCGCCGCAACCTCACCGCGGCGCAGATGCAAGAACTTAGCGCGGTCCTCGCGATGTGGCATCAGGTGATGTCGACCGCCGAGCTGGACACTTACGAAGCCGGTTATCAGCCGCAGAGCGTCACCGCGTACGATGCGATTGTTTATGGTGCCACGGCGGCCGGTGTCGTCGCGGCGCGATCGCTTGCGCGCGAGGGGCATTCGGTCTGTATCGTGGGCGGCTGGCGCGACTACAACGTGAGCGGAATGCCCGGCGTCGGTGGCCTGGGTTGGACTGACAGCACGGCGCCGAGCGCGATCACGGGGTTGGCGCGATATCTCATCGATCGGACCCATGCGCTCGCCGGTGATCTGGGTTGGACCGACGGCACCGCGCCGACGGAGTTCTCAGCGGTGGCGCGATATCTCGGCAAGCGCGCCAAGACGCTCCTCAAAGGCAGGTCGGACATCTATTTCGAGCCTCGCCATTTCGAGCAGGCCAACCGGGAGCTGCTTGACCCGTCATTTGCCGGCGGTGCCGATATCCCGGTCTATTGGTCGACCGGCGCGGTCAGCGCGACCGTTGCGGATGGACAAATTACCGGCTTCACAACGCGCGACGGCCGGACATTCAGTGGAAAAGTCTTCATCGATTGCTCTTACGAGATGGACTTGGCCTATGTCAGCGGTTGCACCATGACGGTTGGTCGCGAGAAGGCCGGCGCCGGCGCAGAGGCGGCGAACGGCTTCCGCGGAGTTCAGACCACTTATGGCACGCGGCCGAACCAGGCAGCCGATCATTCGGGCGCGGCAGTCAACATCGATCCGTGGAACACGCCGGGAGACCCCGCCTCCGGGTTGATTGCCGGCGTACAGGGCGTCTTCACCAACGGTACCCCTGCGAATGGCTCGGCGGATGGCAAGGTTCAATCGATGGCCTACCGCCTGACGTTGACCACGACGCCGGCCTACATGATCCCGTTCCCGTCAACTCCGCCTGCCGGCTATGCGAAATCGAAATATGAAATCCTGCTGCGCCTGTTCGCGGCGGACCCGACGCTGGTCCTGACCGACATATTCAATATCCAGCCGCTGGCGGCTGGTGTCTTCGATTTCAACACGAAGAACATCATGTCGAGCGACTTCGTCGACCCGACCTCGACCGAATACGCCACGGCAAGCTATGCTCGCCGCGAAGAGATCATCGCACTCCACAAGAGCTACATCTTCGGGCTGTGGTACCTTCTGCAATACGACACCGACCGCCGCATCCCTGCCGCGATCCGCGCTTCGGCCCTGACCTATGGTCTCTCGGCGAAGCATTATGTTTCGCCGAATTGGGGCGATCAGCCCTACTTCAACAGCCAGATCTATGTCCGCTCCGGCCGTCGTATCGTCGGCGACGATATGCTGACCGCCGAAGACCTCAACGCGAAGGACGGCACCAGGCCGCGCTCCACCAAGACGATTGCGGTTGCCGCCTACGACATGGACAGTCACGCCATTGAGTATCGGGCCTATTTCGACGGCACGTGGAAGGTCGTCATCGAGGGCAATATCTACGTCACCCCGACCAGCGGCGCGGACAAGAAGGCGCCGATTCCTTACGAGTATATGCTTCCCAAGACGGGTGACCCGTCTAACCTTCTGTGTCTGTTCGGCGGCTCGGCCACCAATGTCGCGATCAGCGAAATCCGCATGGAGCCGCCGTTCTGGCAGATGGGTCAATCGGCCGGTGTTGCTGCCGCGCTCGCGATCGAGAACGGCGACAACAGCGTGAAAAACCTTGCCGCCAACTATCCCGCGCTGCGCGCCCGGCTGCTCGGAGTGAAATCGCTGCTCCCGGGAGAAACGACGCTGTCGCTGCCGACGGTGAACTAGGACGAATCCACATTCACCGGAGCCAGATACAGATTGCGGCGAGGTGGACGAAGGCGAGGGAGTAGTCTGCCCTCCGGTCATATCGAGTGGCGAATCGACGGAAGTGCTTGAGCTTGTTGAAGCAGCGCTCGATGCGGTTGCGTAGCTTGTAGATCGTCTTGTCATGTGGAATGGGGACCTTGCGAGAGCGGGTTGAGGGGATCACCGCTTCGGCGTTCATGTCCGTGATGGTCTTGCGCAGGTCGTTGTTGTCATAGGCCCTGTCGGCGAGCACGGCCTCGGCCTTGAAGCCTTCGAGCAAGGCTTTTGCAGTCAGGTTGTCGTGTCGCTGGCCGGCGGTGAGCTTGAAGCGCAGCGGCCGGCCGAGACCATCGCAGAGCATGTGGATCTTGGTAGTCAACCCACCTCGGGAACGCCCCAATTCCTGAGTTTTGGCCCCCCTTTTCCGCTCGCGGCCTGCTGGTGGACACGAACCAGAGTGGTATCGAGCATCAGATATTTGTTGTCGCGATCTTTGATCAGTTCGTCGAACACCTTCTCCCACACACCCGCCTTGGCCCAGCGGGTGAAGCGCGCGTGCGCGCTCTTCCACTTGCCATAGCGCTCCGGCAGGTGCTGCCAGTAGGCTCCGGATCGCAGAACCCACAAAACCCCGTTTACGAACGAGCAATTGTCGACACCGCTGCGGCCGGCCTCACCCGCCTTGCCCGGCAACATCGGCGCAATCCGAGCCCATTGCGCCTCGCTGAGCTCATATCGCTTCACACCCATCAGCCCGCTCCGAATCAAAACGGTTCGGAATGCATTGATTCAGCATCTTTCTGCTATGGGAATCTTGAGGGTTCTGTGAGGTCGCGTGGCAGGCGCGAGTCGCGCGCTCGGTCGTGCGTGCGACCTCACAGAAGCCGGATTGAACGAAGCTGCGGAGTTGTGGGCGCTATGGGAATAGCGCCGCGGATGCGGCTTCTGGGAAGGCGCGCCTGAGGTCGCCGCGCGTCGGCGACACATTCATCGGATGTGAAGGGCCCAATTGATCGGGCCAAGGGCGCGATCCAGCGAGCGGATTGCTGCGCTGGAACGCGTGGCCGAACGATTGGCGGGGTGTTTGGTGACGAACGCGGCCACGGCGACATCGAACGTCACCGCTGAGAAGCGGACCACGGAAGGGGTCGATGGTGCAGGTGTTGGTCATGACGTATCACAACGAAACGGTTGGTCGCGCGCGCTCGCTCGTGGGACGACATCGACGCGCCGCATGGTGCCGCCGCAATGTGGGCAGACGGGGATCTCGCATGTGGCGAGGGGATCGGGGGCGGCTTCTTGATCAGTTGGCGCGTTGCAGACAGCAAGGAGTTGACGGCAGAGGGCGATCTTATCGTTGCGGCCGCCGTTGGCGAGGAAGCCGTAGTGCCGGATGCGGTGGAAGCCGTCCGGCAGAGTGTGCAGTAGAAAGCGGCGAATGAACTCGTCGGCGTCAAGCGTCATTACCTTGGCTTTGCGATTTTGCCGATAGTCCTTCCAGGAAAAGCTCACCTTGCCGTCGGCAAGCGAGATCAGCCGACTGTTGGCGATGGCGACGCGATGCGTATAGCGGCCGAGATAAGCCAGCACCTGTTCGGGCCCGCCGAATGGTGGCTTGGCATAGACGACCCAGTCGGTCCGTCGAAGTTGATTAAGGCGCGCGGCGAATGCAGCTGGATCGGCGAGATGGGCGAGAGCGCCGAAGAAGCCCAGCTCGCCAGCCGCGAAGGCAGCTTGCAGCTCTTGCAGAAACAGGCGGCGGAACAGCCGGGAGAGAACGCGCACTGGCAGGAAGAAGCCGGGCCGGCAAGCGACCCAGCGCGTGCCGTCGAGCGAGGGTCCACCGCCCGGCACGACGCAGTGGATATGCGGATGGTGTTGCAGGGTCTGGCCCCAGGTATGGAGGACGGCAGTCACGCCGAGCTGAGCGCCGAGATGCTTGGGGTCGGCTGCGATGGTGGTGAGCGTCTCGGCCGCGCAGCGGAACAGGATGGCATAGACGACGGCCTTGTTCTGGAAGGCGATCTCTCCGGCGGGGGCCGGCATGGTGAAGACGACGTGGAAATACGGTACGGGAAGGAGTTCAGCCTGCCGTTCGGCGAGCCATTGCGCGCGCGCCGCGCCCTGGCACTTCGGGCAATGCCGATTGCGGCAGGAGTTATAGGCGATGCGTGTGGCGTCGCAGTCATCGCACTGCTCGACGTGGCCGCCGAGCACAGCCGTCCGGCAGGCCGTGATCGCGCCCATGACGCGCCGCTCGACGCGGCCCAGATGCTCGGCACGGGCTTGCCGAAACGCTTCGCCGTGGCGGCGGAAGATATCCGCCACTTCCAGAACCGGAGCCATCAGGTCCGCTCAGCCGGGCGGCACGACCTCCAGGCGGAGCCGGTCAAGCGGACTTGGCGTGTTGCTGATGGTCTTTGTGGCGACCTGAGTATAGCGCGCCGTGCTGGCCAGACTGGCATGGCCGAGCAACATCTGGATGATGCGCACGTCGGCCCCGTTCTCCAGGAGATGGGTCGCGAATGTGTGCCGCAACGTGTGCACCGTCACCGATTTGCTCAAGCCGGCTGCCGCACAGGCTGAACGGCAGGCGGCGTGCAGCACGTTCGGGACGAGCGGGCGTTCGTCGTCGCGGCCGGGAAACAACCATCGCTTTGGCCGAGTGAGCCGCCAATACGTCCGCAGAATCCTCAAAAGCTGCGGCGAGAGCATAACGTAACGGTCCTTGCCGCCCTTGCCGTGCTCGACCCGGATCAACATCCGTTGGCTGTCAATGTCGACAACCTTCAAGAGGACCACTTCCGATACGCGCAGTCCGGCGGCATAGACCGTCGTCAGCGCGGTACGGCTCTTCAGGCTCGGGATCGCCTCCAGAAAGCTCACCACCTCGTCGGCGCTCAGAACGACCGGCAACTTGCGCGGTTGGCGCGCATAGGCGATGCGTTCCGGAACGGTGTCATGACCAAGCGTCACACCGTAGAAGAACCGCAGCGCGCAGACGATTTGGTTCAGCGCCGGCCAGGACATCCCCGTCGCCACCAGATGAACCTGGAAGGCACGGATATCCTCCAGGTCAAGGCGGTCGGGAGAGCGACCGAAATACCGGCTCAACTTCGCTACGGCGTTGAGGTAGGATTGCTGCGTCGCCGGTGACAGATTGCGGACCGTCATGTCCTCGATCATACGGCGGCGAAGTGGGCTGATCTCAGCCATCGGAAAACCTCCTGTCTGAAGGGTTGGGCTTCGAAAACCCGCAATCCTCTCAGACAGGAGGCAATCCTTGCTATGGCTCCCTACATGCCGCGACAGCGGCTTCGTTCAATCCT
>NZ_LNCU01000087.1 GCF_001542415.1 Bradyrhizobium macuxiense | reverse complement strand
CCAATTGACCTCGTCGCATGATCAGATAGCTTCATGAACCCGCAGACGCGCCACACCAATTCCAACCACTTCCCGGACGCCACCGGGCTCTTTTGTCACCGTCTTCGCAAAGACGCTTTCGCGCGCTCTGCGAGGAGACACCTGCCACTAGGGCGTCAGGCCTGCACGACTTCGCCGTCCGCCTCACACGTGCTCGTCAGTCACGCATTCGACGTCCACCGCATCCCACCGCAACACTCGTGACGATCGCGACGCGCCCCTCAATCGGGTGAGACGGGCCAATTCATACACCAAACCACACTTCTGATAAACAGAAATATTTTACACGCGGGCGCTGGACATCGACCTCGATGCATGAAGCAGAATTGAGTTGCCCGTCGGGTGTTACTCGCAGGGTTCGCGGCGAAACGACGCGGTGTGCGCAGAGGGCGCGCCGGAATGAAACGCGGGTCCGAGCGGTCATGGTGAGCGTGTGAACCCCTCAACGCGCCGGGGCAGGGCAAGCTTCCTCCGCGCGTTGCACCCTCATCAGGAGAGGTCCAATGATCACCCCCAAGTGCTTGCTGGCCGCTTCGATCGCGGTCGGCCTGTTCGCAATGCCTGCAGCCGCTCACGAGAGCGCGACCGCAAAGCGATATGCCGTGATGAATGGCAAGGCGTCCGGCAGTGCCCGCATTCCGGCGCCGCACGCGCTGTTTCCCATGCCGTACCGCGACGGGCCTGGAGGTATCTGTGATCACGGTGACAATCCGATGATCTGCTGAAGAAAGCCGCGCGGAAAAACTCTGCGGCTTTGTGAGACGTCGCATCACATTGCGCGAGCTGCCGTTGCCGCCATCCGGGCAGCGGCGTTTACGGCGGGCCGAAGTGAGATATTCCTGACGCTGCCGGGAAATAGCGTCGCCGCATGCGTTGATGTGCAGCCCCTGCCGGCCTAGAGTTCCAGCCGCTGCGACCTGGATCAATCGGTTCCGGGAACATGCCGTCCGTAATTTTACGGGCGCAAAATTGGCGGATCGCCCGGCCAGACCCAGCTAAGCAGCCCGACAGCGAACCACCGGACATTGCCCGGCGCTGACGGTCCTTGTCTGTATGCTGCTTTCCTTTCCACCTTTGCGGTGCTGCTGATCACGATGAGTTGGTCGCGATGAATTTGTCGGGCCGCCTGGCGCTCGGGACGATGCTCCCCGTCGTCGTGACACTGCTCGCCGTGGCTTTCGTCCATGGCACCGCATCACCGGGCCTGTTGCTGGCCGCGGGCGCGATCGGGGCGGCCCTGGCCCTTGTCATGGCCGTGATGATCGGCAGGTCGCTGGCGACGCCGCTCGACCGGGTGACGTGGGTGGTCGAGCGATTGTCTCGTGGCGAGACGGTCGCGATGCCGTCGGGCGGCGACCGGGAAACGGCGAGGGGGGCGCTCGCCGAACTGTCCGCGACATTGGGCACCAGGCAGAGCCTGCTGGAGAAGACCGTCGAAAGCATCCGCGATCCAGTGGTGGTGGCCGATCACGCCGGAGCGGTGGTGATCATCAACGCTGCAGCACGGCGCTTGCTCGGCGTCGATCCAGGCTTCAACATCCTGACCGGGATCCGGACCTTCCGGTGCTATTGCGCCGACGGCGAGACGGCGATGCCGATTCCGGAGATGCCACTGGCGCGCGCGCTGGCCGGTGAAGAGGTCGACGACCTCGAGCTGATCGTGAAGCCCTGGCCTGAGCAGCCAGGGGTGCGTCTGCTGGCCAACGCCCGGACGCTGCGCGATGACGCCGGCAAGCTTCGTGGCGCCGTCTCGGTGCTGCACGACATCACGGCGCGACGACACGCGCACCAGGCACTGGTCGAAAGCGAGCAGATGGCACAGGCGATCGTCAGGACCGCACTCGATGCGTTCGTCCAGACCGATCAGGACGGCGTCATCCTCGACTGGAGCGCGCAGGCGGAAGTGCTGACGGGATGGACGCGGTCCGATGCAGTCGGCCGCAAGGTGGTGGAGCTGGTGTTTCCGGAAGAGCTTCGGGACGCGCACCGGCAGCGGATCGCAAAGTTCCTGCAGGAGATCGCAGCCGGCGGCATGGGCATGCGCTACGAATCCGCCGCCCTGCACCGGGACGGTCACCAATTCCTGGTCGAGGTGTCGCTGAGTGCACTGCGCTGCGGCGATGGTTACGTCATCAATGCCTTCGTTCGTGACGTCACCCAGCGGCGCATGGCACAGGAGCAGTTGATCCAGGCGCAGAAGATGGAGGCGGTCGGACAATTGACCGGCGGCATTGCGCACGACTTCAACAACATGCTGACGGTGATCACCGGCACGATCGAGATCCTAGCCGATGGCGTCAAGGACACGCCGCAGCTTGCCTCGATCGCCAAGCTGATCAGCGACGCCGCCGATCGTGGCGCCCAATTGACATCGAGCCTGCTGGCGTTTGCACGCAAGCAACCGCTGCAACCCACCAAGACCGACGTCAACGGTCTGATCGGCGACGTGGTCCGGCTGTTGTCGCAGACGCTGGGCTCGCAGATCGTGATCAGGGCGGAGCTCGGCCGCGATGCCTGGCTTGCTTTCGTCGACCGCAGCCAGCTCAGCGCCGCGCTGGTCAATCTCGCCATCAACGCGCGCGATGCGATGCCGGACGGCGGTACGCTGACATTCGCGACCCGCAACATCCAGCTCGGCATTCCCGACGCGGTGGCGCGCGGCGTCGAGCGGGCCGGCGATCACCTGGTGATCGAGGTGCGCGATACCGGCGTCGGGATTTCACCGCCGCATCTGGAGAAGATCTTCGATCCGTTCTTCTCCACCAAGGAGGTGGGGCAGGGCACCGGGCTCGGGCTCAGCATGGTGTTCGGCTTCGTCAAGCAGACCGGAGGCGGAATCGAGGTGCTGAGCGAGGAGGGGCAGGGCACGACGTTCAGGATCTACCTGCCCAAGGCCGACGGGACTGCGCCGCATCCTGTCGAAGAGGGCGATCAGCCGATCCGCGGTGGCGACGAGACCATCCTGTGCGTCGAGGACGACGACAAGATCCGGGAATACGTCACCGGGCAGCTCGAGAGCCTGGGCTATACGGTTCTCGTCGCGGCGAACGCGGACGCCGCGCTCGAGATCGTCGATCGCGGCGCTGCGTTCGATTTGCTGTTCACGGACATCGTGATGCCCGGTCGCATGAACGGGCGGCAGTTGGCCGAGACGCTGATGGCCGGGCGGCCAACGCTGCGGGTGCTCTTCACCTCCGGTTACAGCGACGGCGCGCTGCCCAAGCAGGCGCGTCCCGGCCACGGCATTCCACTACTGGCCAAGCCCTACCGGCGCGGCGAGCTTGCGCGGATGCTGCGGCGCTGCCTCGATCTTGCGGTCGACGTGCAGGGCGATCCGCTTCCGCTGCCTTACTCGGTGCAGGCCGATCTCGAACGCTTCCTGCGCGAGAATCCGCCGGACAAGACGTAAGGCGCGTGGACCCCGTGAGCGCGTGGCCGTAGTCTGATCGACGCCAGTTGGACGAGAGGACAGCACGGTGCAGGCAGGCGGCAAGGTTGCGATCTTCGACGGCCACAATGACGCGGTTCAGCATCTCGCCGAATACCGCGAAGGCGGACGGGATTTTCTTACGCGCTCGGAGGAGGGCAACCTCGATCTGCCGCGCGCCCTCGAAGGCGGCATGGTTGGCGGCCTGTTCGCAATGTTCGCCAGGGCAGAACGTCCGCGGGAAGGCGATTTCACGCGGACGGCCGACGGATACGAGGTGCGTCTTGCGGAGCCGATCGATGCGGCCTACGCGCGCCGCACCATCGATGCTCAATTGAGTGCGCTGGAAAACATGGTGGCCCGCGCCGACGGAAAAATCCGATGGGCGACCAGTGTGGATGAGATCGAGGCCGCACGGCGAGATGCAACGTTCGCCATCGTGCTCCATCTGGAGGGTGCCGAAGCGATCGACGCCGATCTGGACAGGCTGGCACGGCTGCATTCCCGCGGCCTGCGCTCGCTCGGTCCGGTCTGGAGCCGGCCCAACATCTTCGGCCACGGCGTGCCGTTCGCCTATCCGCGTTCGCCGGACACGGGTCCCGGTTTGACCGAGGCGGGCAAGGCGCTGGTGAAGGCGTGCAATGAGCTCGGCATCATGCTCGACATGGCCCATCTCAACGAGCGCGGCTTCTGGGACGTCGTGACGATCAGCACCGCGCCGATCGTGGCGACCCATGCTTGCGCGCATGCGATATGCCCCGCGACGCGCAACCTGACCGATCGGCAGCTCGACGCCATCAAGGCATCGGGCGGCGCCGTCGGCTTCAATTTCAGCGTGTCCGAAGTGCGCCCTGACGGGCATAGCGATCCGAACACCCCGGTCGAGACGATCGTCGAGCACATCAGCTACCTGGTCGAGCGGATGGGTGACGATCACGTGGCCCTGGGCTCCGACTTCGACGGCGCGGTCATGCCGCTGCCGCTCAGGGATGCCAGCCGGCTCCCGAACCTGATCCAGGCATTGCGCACGCGCGGCTTCGATGAAGCCACGCTACGCAAGATCGCGTTCGACAATTGGATGCGGGTGCTGCGCCTGAGCTGGCAATGATCGGCCCGTAGATTCCATGGGGCGGTGAGCGAGCCCTATCCGGTAGGTTTGGGTTTGCACACTCGAACCATCGGAGAAGTCAGATGCAAGCATCGACTGCAGGCACGCCCACCGCAGGGCATTGTGGCACAATTTTCGTTGCAATCGAACTGAGCCAGAAGACATGGCTTGTGACGCTTCACAGCCCTGACCGGGAGCGGATGTCTCGCCACAAGCTCGACGGAGGCGATCACGGCGAACTGCTGGCCGTGATCGAGCGGACCCGCACCCGCGTGACGGAGAAGCTCGGCTCGGTGCCGTGCGTGGTGAGCTGCTATGAAGCCGGTTATGACGGCTTTTGGCTGCACCGGCTTTTGGAGACGGCCGGGATCAGGAACTTCGTGTTCGACGCGGCGAGTATTGCGGTGGAGCAGCGGGCGCGACGGGCAAAGACGGACCGGATCGACGGCGAGCTGCTGCTGCGTACCTTGATGGCCTATTTGCGGGGCGAACCGCGAGTTGTTCGGAGCGTCCGGGTACCGAGCGTGGAGGCCGAGGACGCCCGGCGCGCCAGTCGCGAACGCGACCGGCTGGTCACGGAGCAGACCGCTCACACCAACCGGATCAAGGGGCTGCTGCGCCTTCACGGGATGGCGGTCGGCAACCCGCGGCGGCGCGACTGGCTGGCCTGGCTCGCGCGGCAGCGCGACTGGCAGGGACGACCGGTGCCGCCACAGTTGTTGGCCGAAGTGACGCGCGAGCACGCGCGGCTGACGTTGATACGTGACCAGCTTGCGGCACTGGAAGAGGCCCAGGCGACACAGGCCGCGCCGGCTCCTGCACCGATGCGGGAGCGGCGAGACCTGCTGCTCCGCATCAAGGCGCTCGGCCCGGCCTTCACCGGGACGCTGGTGAGCGAGCTATTCTACAAGGATTTCCGCAACCGCCGCGAGGTTGCCAGCTATTGCGGATTGGCCCCCAGCCCGTGGCGCAGCGGCGGCATGGATCGCGAGCAGGGCATCAGCAAGGCCGGTAATCGACGCGCCCGCCAGAAGGCGATCGAGCTGGCGTGGCTCTGGCTCCGCCATCAGGGCGACAGCGCGCTCAGCCGCTGGTTTCACGCCCGCACCGCCAACGCCGGCAAGCGCGCCAAACGTATCGCCATCGTCGCCTTGGCGCGCAAGCTGATCGTGGCGCTGTGGCGCTATCTCACCACCGGCCTCATTCCCGAGCAGGCAACCATGAAGGCATGACAAACCACGCGACCACGCGTCGCGGCTCGCCGCGCTCGTGCGGGACGGATGATGACCGT
>NZ_LNCU01000086.1 GCF_001542415.1 Bradyrhizobium macuxiense | reverse complement strand
GTTAAGGTCGATGGCAGCGCGAACGTAAATGTGAATTTCAGCAACATGCCGAAAGGCACGCGAACGAGCGCGAATGTCAACGGTTTGTTCAAAGAAGCCCGGCTCAATCGCGGTCGCCCGATGGCGATGGCATCGCAGGACGCCTAGTAGTCCAAAGACTTATACATCGTGACAACCCGGATGCGGTAGTCGTGATGATTACCGCAAACGGAGGCGCATCAATGATTGTTGTAATTCCGAACTACCTGCTCGTCGTCATTCTGGTGACGCTTGCAGCCATCGTTGTGGTTCTCAGGCTTGCCAGTCTATCGCGCTATGAATGGATCATGTTCACATCGTTCATGGCGTTAGCAGTTGCATTGATCCTGTAGCTAACCATGAACTAATCATCACAAAACACGGCCAGCCGATTTGCTGGCCGTTTTCGTTTCTACGCAGGATCACGCAAATCATGTTTACGTTCAAAATCGATCTCGCGCCATTCGAAGAACAGGTAAAGCGCATGGATGCGGCAATCGATCAAATGCCGTTCGCTCTATCACGTGCACTCAATGATGCGGCGAACGACGCTTACGAGTATCTGATCGAAGAAACATGGCCGAAAGCCGTCAAGGTCCGTAACGCATCCTTCCTGCGTTGGGCGCTTCGTACCAAGTTCAGCACCAAGTATGATCTGACGGTCGAAATCTACGACAACACTCCAGACCAGCGCGCGCACCTTGCTTTGCATGCCGAAGGAGGCGTTAAGCTTCCGAAGGGCGCTCATCTGATCGTGCCGACCGACAACGTGAGCCGTGGTGCGAGTGGCGTCAGGCAGAGCCAGAAGCCTGCCAACATGGTTGGCAAGGTCGTCAAAGGCAACAAAATCTATCAGGCTGTAGGTCGAGGCAAAAACAAGCATCTCAAACTGATGTACGTGCTCGTACCTCGCACTCAACAGCCGAAGGACGTGCCTTTCCACGAAGACTTCGAGCAAATCATGATCGAAAGCTCACGGCGTCATTTCAAAGAAAGAATGATACAAGCCATGAGGTCAAGAAAATGACGGCTCTAACTGTTGAACGACTGAAAGAGATTTTGACCTACTCACCTAGAAGCGGTCTATTTCGTTGGAAGGTTCGTTCTGCTATTCAGGTCAAGATTGGTGACGTTGCCGGGAACGTCGATCGCAAGGGATATCGAAATATATCGATCGATAATAGGCTGTACAAAGCCCATCGCTTGGCTTGGCTCTACGTGACTGGACGCTGGCCTAGCGATCAAATCGACCACATTCAAGGCGTCGATCGCCCGGATTGCGATAGGCTGGAAAATCTTCGCGAAGCAACCAACTCACAGAACGTGAGTAACCGTCAGCGTCGTCAACGCAACAATACTAGCGGATATGTTGGCGTCAGCTTCGATCACCGACTCGGCAAATATCGCGCTCACGTAGGGCACAACGGTCGTAAGCATCACGTCGGTTGCTTCAACACCGCCGAACAAGCCTTCACCGCTCGCAATGAATACGCCCGTCGCCTTCACGGCGAATTCTTCTCTGACGGGCAACGCTGAACGACTACCTTTTCCGGCTCATGGCTACCTTGCGACTGGTGAGATCGAGCGCCAAGTCCACGGCAACACACAACCACCACCATTTAGAGGAACTACCAATGAAAGCATTTTTGTTTGCTGCGGCTCTCGCAGCTCTGGCGCTTGGCACCACTGCGTCAAGCGCCGCTGACTTCACTCCTGATGAGATCGCCAAGCTCCCGCAGGATGCCGTTGCAGCCATCAAACAGGACTGCGCCGACAAGTGGGGCAATAACTTCGAAATGCGCATCTATTGCGAAGACAAGCAGTACGAAGCTCTGCAGCACGTGATTGCGCGCGGTGAGATCAAGCCGAACGGCTAGGCATTCGCGTAGCGTAAGCCTACCACCATCACCACTATCTCAGCCCGGCTCGATTGCCGGGCTTTTCGTTTGGAGAACGCATGCAAACTAGTCATGAAGAAATCTTTCATAACGTCCTTAAATGGCACCGCACCAAAGCGATCCAAGCTCGCGAAGATGGACGTTCGCGCGACTCTGCAAGGCACTGGCGCATTGCGCGATACTTCGAAACCCATCACGGGTGTCCCGCCAATTGGGCTGACGTAGATCGCCCGTGAGCATTCATTCTAAACAGGGATCACATCACCATGTATGAGCTATATAACGTCAGCACTGGCGAACGCATTGCATCGTTTGCGGATAGCGATTTAGCAATTCGCATGTGCGAGTATTGTGCATTTAGCACTGGCAAGGATCACGCCGTAAAGACCACGGTATGTCACGCTGTTGGCCATTGGTGCGAACAGACCGAAGAGCAATGAGCTACGCATTCGACCTTGAATGCCTCGTCGAGCGCGATGACAGACATGTCGTCACAGAAGGCGTCATTGCTACGTGCCTCACGATGAGTGAAGCCGAGAACATCGCCGAGAGGTTATGCTGGGACTATCCAACAGCCGGTGTCGTCATCTGGCGCGTGCCTTACGACCGAGAACTGCATCTGCATATCGATGGTGAGCCGGAAAAGCTGATGTACATCGGCAAAGACTTGCGCTGGTCAGGGTACGATCGCAGTTGGGTAGTCGATAGGAAATAGAGTTTTGATCGCTGACCGGATGTACGTCAGTGATCGGAGAGAGAGCCATCGGCGCTTCGGCGTCGGTGGCTCTATTTTATTTATGAGGATGAAATGACGGAGTTGACTGCAGAGAGGTTGATGGATGTTCTGAGCTATTCGCCGCGTTCTGGACTCTTCCGATGGAAGGTTAAGCCTAATCGCAATATCAGGATTGGCGACGTGGCTGGAACAATCCAGTCCAACGGCTACCGCTATATCAATATCGACGGTCGCAAGTATCTCGCCCATCGCCTCGCGTGGTTGTGGGTATTTGGCCGATTTCCGGATCATGAGATAGATCACATCAACGGTATCGGTCGCCTCGATCAGGACAGGCTGCAAAATCTTCGCGAGGCTAGTCGGTCGGAGAATATGCGCAATCGCCAAAGCCGCAATCGCAACAACATATCCGGATTTCATGGCGTCGGCTTCCATCGGCAACGCGGCAAGTATCTCGCTCGCGTGCATATCAATGGACGCAATCACTTTCTTGGCTATTTCGACGCTCCCGAAGCAGCGTCAGTTGCCCGTAATGAAGCAGCTCAGCGCCTACACGCTGAATTTTACAGTGATGGTACTCGCCAATGAACCCGGAAATCATCTCAGCTATCACAGAAGCTTGCGAGGTTTGCCGCGCATACGATCATTTAAATCTAGTCGAATGGTCGGAGCGCTGCAGATTTATTCCTGCGAAGACATCCGTCTCGCCCGGCCTCTGGCGCTGTTCAGCTCAACCATGCTGCTACGGTCCAATGCTTGCTGTTACATCTGACGATACGCACACCATCACCGTGATGGCAGGAACGCAGCTCGTCAAAACCGAGCTGCTGCTCAACAGCGCCTTATACTTTTGCGAGCACGAGCCGACTGCGGTCCTTCTCGTCCAACCGACCCAGAACGCAGCCGAGAGCTTTTCGAAAGAGCGCTTGGCCCCTAGCATCGAAGCATCGCCAGCATTGCGCGAGCTATTCGAGACCGGGGCGCATAATGATGCGAACACCATCACCGCAAAGCATGGACCGGGTTTCAGTCTTCATTTAGTTGGAGCTAACTCGCCTACGGACCTCGCATCCCGTCCTAAGCGCATTATCCTCTGCGACGAGATTGATAAGTACCCGGTCTCGGCGGGTGCCGAAGGCGATCCCTTGAAGCTGGCCGAAGAGCGCGCGTCTACCTACAAAGCAGTCGGTCGCGCGAAGTTTGTCAGGACATGCTCTCCGACCGTAAAAAACGAGTCTCGTATCGGTCGTGAGTATGCAGCCTCCGATCAGCGCCGTCTCTACGTTCGTTGCCCGCATTGCTTCGAGCACCAAACCCTGAGCTGGGCCAATATGCGTTGGTCTAAAGATGAGGCTGGCGAACATCTGCCGGATACTGCGGCTATCTCATGCAGCATCTGTGGCGTGCTCTGGACTGAGCGGGAGCGTATCGCTGCCCTCGATGAACTGGCGACTGCCAGCGATCACGGATGGCGACAGACGGCAGAGTTTAGCTGTTGCGGTGAAAAGCAAACGCCAGTGCTCTGGAATGCAGAAGGCCGTTCACTCTGCCAGCATTGCGAGCAACCATCGCCCTACAGCGGTCATGCCGGGTTCTGTGTCAGCAAGCTCTACAGCAAGCGGCATAATCTCGCCGATGTAGTCCGCGAGTTTCTAGAAGCTCAGGGCGATCCTGAATTGCTTCGCAAGTGGACCAACACTGCACTCGCCGAACTCTGGGAAGTGAAGTGTGGAGATGGTCTCAATGAGAATGCACTGATGCAACGCGCCGAACTGTATGACGGCGATAGCCTGCCCGAATGCATCATCACCATCACCGGATTTTGCGACGTTCAGGACGATCGCCTTGAGGTTCAGTTGATTGCGTGGGGAAGTCAGGAAGAGGCTTGGCCGTTCCGTTATGAAGTCCTGCACGGCGATCCGGCTCAGCCTCAAGTCTGGCTCGATCTCGATATGCTGTTGCGCGAACGCTTCCGCACTGTGACCGGTCGCCCGCATCTGATCGATGCATTCGGTATCGATACAGGCGGACACTTCGCAGCTCAGGTCTATGAGTTCGCCAAACAACATCGTGGCCGTCGTGTCTTCGCTTGCAAAGGTCAAGGCGGTGCATTGCCCATCTGGCCCGGCCATGCGAGCAAGTCGAACTCAGGCAATCCGGTTTGGATGCTTGGCGTAGATAGCGGCAAGGAAGCCGTCTATGCGAAACTCAAGATCAGTCCTCCCGAACTCGGCGAGCGCAAACCGGGATATGTTCACTTCCCGGTCTCCGATCAATTCGGTCCTGCCTACTTCAAGATGTTGAACTCGGAGCGTCGCGAAACACGCAAGCGGAATGGTCAAACATATTCGGTGTGGATCAAGGTCGTTGAGAGAAACGAAGCTCTCGACACTTTCGTCGTAAGCATCCGGTGAGGACCGCGGTCACTCAGGCTGCCTGATTGACTTGCTTGTTTCGGTCTCGCCAATTCCAGGGCAGCAGTTCGTCAAGCCTTTGGGCTGGATGTGCAGCGATGCGGGCCAGGACGTCGGCGAGCCAGGCTTGTGGATCCACCTCGTTCATTTTGGCCGTGACGATCATGCTGTACATCACCGCGGCACGGTCACCACCGCGGTCGGAGCCGCAAAACAGCCAAGACTTCCGACCGAGGGCGATGCCGCGCAGGGCTCGTTCGGCGGCGTTGTTGGACAGGCAGATGCGGCCGTCGTCGAGGAAGCGGGTGAACGCGCCCCAGCGCTTGAGCATGTAGTCCATCGCCTTGGCGACATCATTGCGCCGTGAGAGCTTGGCGCGCTGCTCACGCATCCAGGCTTCCAGAGCGGCGACCAGCGGCGCGCTGAGCTCCTGGCGGACGGCCCGGCGCCGTTCGGGCGTTTCGCCGTTGATGCCCCGCTCGATCTCGAACAAGGCGTCGATCCGGCGGACTGCTTCCAGCGCCAGAGGCGAGATCACCGCCGGCTTTTTGCCCTGCACTTTGCGGCGCGCATTCTCGGCCAGATCAGCCATCACGAAGAACGGCCGTCGGGCATGGACCCAGCACGCGGCTTCCAGAATCGGACCTGCGTTGCGGCCCGGGTCGTAAAGCCTGCCATAGCCACCATAGGCATCGGCCTGGAAGATGCCGCT
>NZ_LNCU01000085.1 GCF_001542415.1 Bradyrhizobium macuxiense | reverse complement strand
TAATCGCGAGGTGGCGGTAATGTGAAGGAACGCCGCCGGATGCGGGATTGATACTGTTTTTGATTGACGTTCCTTCGCATTATTTCAGAGCGTGTCGAGCCAGGCGAGCAGGCTCGTATCCCGCTTCCACGACGGGGGATGTCGTGCCGATTGCGGAGCACTGACCTGTTCCAGCGCCTTTCGCTTCGTTTCCAGATTGGCCCTGGCATAGTGATTGGTGGTGTCGAGGCTCACATGACCAAGCCAGCTACGGATAACAGTGACGTCGACACCCGCCGAGACGAGGTGTACGGCGGTGGCGTGTCGGAAGCTGTGCGGCGTCACATGCTTAGTCCGCAACGTTGGCGTGGTTTCGGCCGCCGCCTTCACATAGGCCGCAAGCTTGAACCGAACGCCGGATGCGCTGAGCGGCTCGCCATAGCGGTTGACGAACAGCCGCTGGTCCGATGCACGCGGCTGTCGCTCCAGCAGCTTTTTCAGCAACAGCACGGTTTCCGGCCAGAGTGGGCAGATGCGTTCCTTGCGGCCCTTGCCGGTAAGACGAACGCAACTTGGGCTATCGAACCGGATCGCCCTGGGACACAGATCGAGAGCCTCCTGTATCCGTGCCCCGCTGTTGTAGAGGAACGAGAGCAGTGCATGATCGCGTATGCCTTCGAGTGTGGAGCGGTTTGGCTGGGCAAGGATCGCTGCTACCTCCGCTGGGTCCAGATAACAGGGTTCCGACACCGGCGCCCGCTTGACTGGGATGTGAAGGATTTCCACGCACTGAGCGATCGATGCGGGATCCTTGGTTGCGACGAAGTTGAAGAAGCTGCGGATCGCGGCAAGCCTGCAGTTGCGCGTGCCGATCGTACCGCCGCGGTCGTGCTCGGCGTGACCGAGGAAGGCAGCCACCCCGCCGGCAGTCAGATCGGCCAGTGTGATCACCGCCACCTTCTTTTCCGCGCGTTGTGCGGCGAACCGCAGGAACAGCCGCCAGGTGTCACGATAGGACCGGACCGTGTGGACCGATGCATTGCGTTGCTCGACGAGCCATTCGTGGAAGAACGCACGCATCAAATCCGGGAACGCGTTCGCCTTGTTCATGGCCGCACCTCCTGCCCCAGATCGAGGCATGGCGCGCCTACGGCCCTGAACCGCTCGTTCGCAAGATGCAGCAGGTCTTGTGTAACGGTGATGTAGATGAGGGTGGAGTGGATATCCTTATGGCCAAGATATGTCGCGAGGAAGGGCAGCCGGTCTTGCGGATTGATACCCGAGCGGTACCATTCGAGGATACGGTGCACGACCATCGAGTGGCGCAGGTCATGAAGACGGGGACCCATTCGCCCTTCTGGCGGCTTTAGCCCGGCTCGGCGGATCACGTCGACGAGCAACAAGGCGATGACCTGCTTTGTATAGCGGGCGTTGCGCCCCTCGTGCCAGAGCAGGGCGGAGTGCGGATCCTGCGGTGCACCGGCCTGCTGCCGCGCATCGAGATAAGCCCGAAGCTCGGCGATCACGCTGTCAGACAACGGCAGGATCCTCGTCTTGTAGAACTTGGTCTGCCGGATCGTGATTGTGCCGACGCGGAAGTCAACGTCACCAAGATCGAGACGGGCAAGCTCGCCACGACGAAGCCCCGCGCAATAGGCCAGCAGAAGCATGGCACGAATGCTCGCCGCACGCAGCGGAGCCCGTTGCGAAGGATAGGAACGAGCAATATCGAGCATCTGCCGTATGTCGGTCGGCGTATAGATGTAAGGCTTGCGCCACTGCTTCGCTAATTCCTTCTGCGGTCGCGGGTCCGGGCGGCGCGGCGGGAGCGACGGATTCTTATGGCGCAGGACCCTCGCAAGGATCCGCTCCAGTTTCTCACATTCCGCAGCGTGATTGAGTGTCGTTTTTGCCTTCTTCCAATGCTCCAGCATCACCTCGATCGGTTCATCCTGCAACGCAGGATTCAACTGCAGGAACCGATCGAACCGCAAGAACCATGCGGGCTGCGAGGTGTATTTGTATCCTCTGTTGCGCATCAGCGCGACGTGCTCGGCCATGATCCCGCCCAGCGTGCTGCCGAACGGCTTGGGCTGGCGTAGTTCGGCAAGGGCCTGTTCGGGGTCATGCGACGCCAGTGCGCGCCAGACCGGCCGACATCGCTTGATATTGCATGCCTCGCACAAGGCGGTGACGGGATTGCGCTCGATCGCTCCGATGTTCAGAAGGTGATCGAGGAACCGATCGATGATGCGGGTGCGGTTCAGCAGCGTCGTCGCCATCCAATGGTCCGACAATGTCTGCAGCCAGGCCACCAGAACATCCTTGCCGAGCTCGGCATGGCATTCAGCGACGTCCTGGAAGCTGTTCAGCACCTGCCTGTAAGAGGCGCAGCTGTCGGGGTGTCGCAGGCTAAGGCCTGCCAGATAGCGCGCGATCAACTGCCGTTCGGGATCGGGCCATGTTGTCATGACAGCACCTCCGCTCCCGGCACGTCGAGTGCGATGGTCCTGAGGTCCTCGGTGGCAAGCTTGAGATAGGGCACCGTGGACTCCGCCGACCGGTGCCCGAGCAGATCACCGATGACCTTCTGCGGGACCGATGCGCGCAACATTTCAACCGCGCGTGCATGTCGGAAGACATGGGCACCGCTCTTGCCCGGCAGCTTGATACCGGCCTGGCGCAGTCGGCGCCGTACCATCTTGTCCAACATCCTGAGCTTGCGATAGGGTGCACGCGCGCGGATGAAGATTTCCCGGACGTCGATCGCCGGCCGCCCCGCACGTAAATAAGCAAGCACTGCTTCGCCGACCGGCTCCATCAGGGGCAGGAAGGAACAGGCCTTGGTCTTGGTGTGCCGGATGCGGATCGATTCCGCCCGCCAGTTGATGTCATCAAGCCGCAGGTTGCAGATTTCACTCGACCTCAGGCCATAGGTCGCGAGCAGTTGCAGAATCGCATGGTCCCTCAACCCCCTCAGTGTCCTGTCTTTTCCCGCAGCCTTCAGGACGGCGGCAACTTGATCTCGCTCCAGAATCGAGGGCACCCCCTCATAGGCGTAGATCAGCGGACCGATGACATGCGGCGACAGGTCGATCGCGGTACGGCCGACCCGGTGCAGATGCCGCAACAAAGAGCGCAAGCGGTTCGCGACGGCGCTCAACGATTTGCGTGTCAGCTTCGGCGCGCGCATGTCCATATAGCGGTCGATGTCGTCGACCCTCAGGCTCGTCAGGCTATTGTCACCGTTCCGCCTGAACTGCCAGGTCAGGAAGTGCCGGGCCTCCCAGATCAAAGCCTCGATGCTGGCGGGGGCGAGGCCTCGCGCCTCACGAAGCCAGATCTCGTATTCGTCGCAGATCGCAAATCGCTCGGCTTCGGCGGCGCAGGCCGCTTTCGGAGGGGGTGGCCACTGGCCCTGCACAAGCCCCAGCAGCGCGTGGATTCCGGCGCGCGGGATCGGGTGCTGGTGTGGCCCTGATCGACCATGGCGTTTGCGCAACATCCCACTCGCATGGCTTATGTATGTCGGCACCAGCGCCTCGGTCACGTTCTCAACCTGGATTTCCCGCCGTTCGAGATAATCGAGGAATCTGCGCGCGCACCCGCAATAGTTACTGATCGTCCTCGGGTGATAGCGCTGGCCGGCCAGTACGGCCTTGAGCTCGGCGATCAGGTCTTCATTGGATTTCAGCATCATCGACTCCTCTGCTGGTCAAATGACTGCAGAGGTCGCAGAGAAGTGAAATAATGCGGAGCAAAGCCGGTACCGAATCAGCAGAAATCCTCGATATCCTCGTGTCGAACCGGCGTTCCTTCACATTACCGCCACCTCGCGATTAGCCGGCTAATGCTCACCTCTCCATTAACCGGCGAAGGCGGCCGGATGCTTCTGGGGATGCTCGCCTCGTCGGTCGCTCGAGGCGTAATAGACCGCCGTCGGCGGCTCTGGCCCGGCGAAGCGCCGGTCATCCCGCACATAGGCCCCGTGGGTCGGTCAAAATCCCCCGGGTGTGGTCACTTGAAATTCCCCCACCTGATGATCGTCGTCAGCGGCGCTGAACAGCGGTAGCCGGTGAGGCAGGACGTTTATTTTCGGTCCCTTTAGCCAGCAAGGGGACTGGGGAGTTGAACGTCTTGAAGCCACACCTGCGAAGCACGGTATTTACGCTCCTCGATCGCAACGCCGGCCAGCGCGAGATCCACAGGCTGACGGGGGTCGATCGAAGACGATCCGGCGTTACCGGGCGCTGTGGTCTGGTGTGGAGGCAAATTCCCCGGGGAAGTGACCACCGGCCCGGAGAGTGTGGACGGGCAAATTCCTCCACCCCGACCACCGGCTTTTGAGGGGCCGGGTGTGACGGTCGCCGGTAGCCAGGCCCGCTCGGCCTGCGAACCGCATCGGGCATGGATCGAAGAACAGCTCCGCCTGAAGCGCAATGCGCAGGCGATTTACCAGGACCTGGTCGATCGGTTTGGCTTCCTTTCCAGCTACCAGAGCGTCAAGCGGTTCGTGCGCACGTTGCGGCACGGCGATCCCGAGCAGTTTGATCGGCTTGAGTTCCTCCCTGGCGAGGAGGCCCAGGTCGATTATGGCGAGGGCGCTCTGACGATTGATCCCAGGAGCGGCCGTTACCGTCGTCCCCGCCTGTTCGTAATGACGCTGCGCTACTCGCGGCGCAGCTTCCGGCGGGTGGTCTGGCAATCCGGCCAGCAAGTCTGGGCGCAGCTCCACGAAGAGGCGTTCCGGTATTTTGGCGGGGTCCCCAGCTATGTCGTGCTCGACAATTTGAAGGAGGGCGTCCTCAAGCCGGATTTGTACGAGCCCGAGCTCAACCCGATTTACAGCGCGATGCTGGCTCATTACGCCGTGGTCGCCGATCCCGCGCGGGTGGCAGATCCCAATCGGAAGGGATGTGTCGAGAATGCGATTCAACATACCCAGGGCACCGCGCTGGCTGGACGGCGCTTCGAGACGCTGGAAGCCCAGAACGAGTTTTTGAGGCACTGGGAGGAGACCTGGGCTTCCAAACGCATCCACGGCAGCACGCGCCGCCAGGTCGAGGCGATGTTCCAGGAGGAGAAGCCACACCTGCGGCCGTTGCCGGTGGCCGCCTTCCGCATCTTCACCGAGGTCGTTCGGACCGTCTGTGACGATACCACCGTGAGGGTCGACAGCAGCTATTACGCCGCGCGGCCCGCGTCGATCGGCAGCCAGGTCGTGGTGCGGATCTACGCCTCGACGATCGAGATCCGCGACCGCCACACCCAGGCGCTGCTGCGCGTTCATCCCCGGATGGCGCATCCCGGCTCCGTCGTGCTGCCGACCAGCGAGCGGCCGTTCAATCCGTCGCGGCAAACCGCTGCGCTGCTGGAGAGCGCTGGCCGCATCGGGCCGCAGACCAGGGCGCTATGCCAGCAGATGTTCGACACCGAGGGGCGCGTTGGACAGCGCGCGATGTGGGGCATTGTCGGGCTGAGCCGGAAGTATCCAGCACGGCTGGTCGAACAGGCCTGTGCGCACGCCATCGGCAACCGCATCTACCGTTACAAGCATGTGCGTGCGACTGTCCAACGGCTGTTTGAGCGGGCGCTCGAGCGGATTGACGCGGCGCCCGACACGGCGGCCTCGCTCACGCAGGATCATCCGCTGATCCGGACCCCGGCGGAATACGGCGATCTCTTCAGCCGCGCTGTGCGGCGCGATGCCGACGACAATGGCCGGCAGGCCGAGGCTTACGACGACCGCGCCCCTGTAACCCGCGCTCGTGTCACCTGCGCAACCCCGGCCAGCTCCGGCGCCACGAGCGCTCCTGCTGCGGCTTCTCACCTCAAACTGGAGACCCAACCACATGATGACCATGCCGGAAATTGAGCGCTGCCTGCGACAGCTGCGCCTTTCGGGCGTCCGCGACACGCTGCAGACGCGCGTGCTGCAGGCGCAGGGCACCAACCAACCCTTCCTCGAGACCTTCTCCTTGATCTTGCAGGACGAGATGGATCGTCGTCAGTCCCGCCTTATCGAGCGGCGGTACCAGCACTCCGGGCTCGACGAAAAGCTGACGCTTGCCGAGTTCGACTGGTCCTTCAATCCCAAATTGCCGCGCCAGACCTGCTTCCAGCTCCACACCCTGGCGTTCATTGCTGCCGGCGAGAACGCGCTGCTTGTCGGCAAACCTGGCACCGGGAAGTCCTACGTCGCCAAGGCGATTGCCTATCAGGCGATCCTGCAAAGCCACAAGGTCCAGTATCTCGAGACCGATGACTTCTTCCACCGCCACGCCCTGAGCCCAATCGCGCAGCGCGAGACCCGCTTGCGCACCATCATCGACTGCGATCTTCTCGTGTTGGACGATCTGTTCCTTGCACGCGCCATCCCTGACGATGGCGGCGCATTGCTGCAAACCATGATCCATCAGCGCTACAAACTGCGTCGCAGCATCATTGTCGCCTCCAATCGCGTCGTGCAGGACTGGGGGACATACCTGGGGGACAACACGATGAGCACGACGATCCTCGATCGCCTGATGCATCATTGCCATCTGCTTGAGTTCGACGGACGAAGCTATCGGCTCAAAGAGGCCGCTGAAACTCTTGCCCGGGAAACAAAGGCAAACTAACAATCACCATGTCCTGCCTCGGGGTGGAGGAATTTGACTGACCGCACCCGGAGGAATTTGAAGTGACCCGCGGGGTAGGTCCAGATCCGCTCGGTCGTGAACTCGTGAGCTTGTCCTTCGTCAGGATGCGGATGGTGGTGTCGTCGCCATGAAGGCGCTCGGCGGCGAGTATGTCAATTACAATATGCCGCGTTATCTAGCAATCTGCCAGCGGTTGATGCCGGGCTTCGAAGAACTCTCGCCTGATTGCAAGAGCATGGTCCTGTCGATCGGTTCAACCGCGACGCCAGCGGCTTCAACAAGCCATCAGCCTAACGCGCGGCACCGGCCGAAAAGCCGGCGCATCGGTTCAGCCTGCTCAAGCGAAAGAAGGTGCGATGAGCGAGGACGAGCGGGCTGGTTGCGCGACATTGCGCGCGATCGGCGGGCTGCATGCCGCGGTAGTCTCGCTCTCGCAGACCTGGCAGGCGATGGAGCAGAAAGCGTCAGAGGTCGAAAGGATCTCCATAAAAAGGGCGACGCGCTTCGCGCCGAGATGACGACGATGGGGGCGCAGCTCGTGACGGCGACCAAAGACTTCGCGGGCATGAAGCCGACCGTCCAGGCTGTCGAAAGTGAGGCAGTGCAGGCAATGGGCGTTCGCAATGCCTCGAGATGGATCTGGTACGTTGGAGTGTACTCGTGTTCTCGAGCGGCGGGATCGTCACGAACCTGGTCGAGATCCACTTCAAGACGCGGCCGAGGCTGCAATAGGCGCGCCGCGCTCTACCATTCAATCAGCTTTGGATAGCGCGTTGCATCCGAGGGAATACCTTTTTTGATTCTCGTTCGGATTGCTGTTGTCCGAGGCCGAGAACATGATCCCAACGCCGCGCCAGTGGGAGTAACGCCCTTTGCCGATGTGAATAATGTCCTCTTGACTGCTGTGCGCGGGTCCAAGCAGTTTGCCGTTCTCGCAAAGGATGATCGGCGAGCGCGTCGAATTGTCCGAGGAATCAGCGATTACATCCAGCTCGGGCAACCTGGCGATGTAGGCGTAGTATCCCGCGCCGGCGAACAGGCCATAAAGCCGCGGCACATACGTGGCTTTCAGATAAAGTATGAGGGGTAAATAGACGACCAACAGTGCTGCAAACCCAGCGAACACGCGCGTGTTCACTGAGAGTGCGGTCGCCTGCTCCCAAATCGTCTTCTTTGTGAGCTGAGTCAATCGCGCCTCTCTTCGGGGTGACAAAGCAATCGCGATGGCACTCTTGGTCACGCACGAATCCCGATTGCCTCTCGGCTATCAAACCATCATCCCACCTGAATTGGCCAAAAGCGCGTCGATCTTGTTACGATAGAAGATATGGTCTGTTCTGCAAAAAAAAAGGCGGTAACCCATTCTAAAGTGATAGGAATTATGACTCGAGAGCAATTGGCGGCAAATGTCCGTCCTGCGGGCCGCATAAGAATCTACGGTGAGAGCATGCCGGCGCGGTTCGATTCGCCTGGCACGTTTGATCCACTTTGCCTGAGGTCCTTCGCTGCTAGGATGAACTGCACCCTGTTTACCCGAGATCCGCGGCAAGGTCTGCTGCCAGAACTCGAAGAGATCTGCGACGATCGCCGCGGAGGCTTGCTGGCGCGCGGCAACGCGAGCGTCGGGGCTTTGACCGCGCACGGTTTTCTCGACCTGCCAGAGCTTTGCCATCCGCTCCACCGTCGTCGTTGCCGCTTTCGAGCTCCCTGCAACATGCAGCTCGTAGAACTTGCGCCTGCTGTGTGACCAGCAGCCAGCCAATGTGATGGCATCATCGCCGCGATCGGATCGCGCGAGCTTGTTATATCCGTGTAGCCGGTCGCCTGCCACACCCGCACGCCCGTCGGGATCGCGATCATCGGCGCTCCAGTCCGCGAGCAATTCGAACCACCGCCTCGACGTCCGCGCCGGGACCGAAGACCACGCGCAGCCCTCTTGGGCTCACGATTTCGATCTGGCCTGCCTCGACAGCTTCCGTCGTTGGGGGCGTGCTCGGCGCAACTATCGCAGGGACAAATGTCGGGCCGATCGAACCCTCTCCAGCCCGATGATTGGAGGCCAAAGCCTTGCGCCAATTCAGCAGAAGCTGACGTGAGATCCCATACCGGCGAGCGGTCGCCGAAACCAGTCGTGGCCCCGCGAATCTCTCCTCTACGATCCTCAGCTTCTCCGCACTCGTCCAGCGTCGCCGCCGACCGGTCTCCATCACCTCTATGCGGCTCAGCACCGCACTGTCCTATGCACATCCATAAGGACAGTCAGCTACGCAGCCGACCTTTTCACAAGGCGGCCTTGCTCGGAGCCCGCCGGATGCGTACGGTCTAACGGGGGCAGCAACTCCACAGGATCTCCGCCGGCTCAGCGAGCAACGAGGGTAAGAATCCTACTCGCGTCCAAATATCTCCCTAGGCGTGAGGTACCAGAGCAAGAATAGGAGCGCTCCGCCATGCGTCAGCAGCGCAGTAGATAGCGGTACATTCAAAAGCGCCTGTGTGAGGATCGCGCTGGATACCAAGACGAAGGAGGGGGGCAGGTCGGATGAGACGCGGTTGCCGCATGCAATGACCAGGCCGCAGATGAAGGCAGAGATCGGGGCGAGCACCAATCCCACCGACGCAATACCTTCCGTTGCAAATAGCGATCCATTGTAGGTTCCTCCGTCGGGGAAGAAGTGCTGCATCACGACCCCCAATTGTTCGTGATAACTACATCCGACGATACCTTTCAGAACCCTAATTTGGCAAAAGTAGGTGAGGTCATGCCTGCCGAAGAACTCATAGTACAAATCCATTGCGAGTGACGGTACGGCATTCATTCGGAAATTCACCGTGAAGAAATAGAGATTGGCAAACCGTGTGAAGGTGCCGTCTGCGCCGAAGAAGAATAAAAGAATTGTGCCGGTCGCCATTGGAAGCAAAACTGATAACACAGTTGTTACTCTGACGCCGGAAAATCTGGCAAGCACAGACATAAAGATCAGCCAAGCGGGTGCGAAAAATGTGAGCTTGGTAACGGAGACCGGATAGTAGCACAGCATTAGCAGCAAAATTCCACATGCTGGCCAATACGCATTGCGCTGAACACAGTACGCAAACAGGAACGGCAGTACCGAAGTCGACGTCAATACGATGAGATATCTCAGAATTGTGGGAAAGGAATCGACCCGAAGGCGGGAAGCATCAGTCGGAGACACGATCTTGAAGTTGTAGGTCGCGGCAATGACCACAGTCACAGCAGACAGCAAAAACAAAGCTGCCACAATTCGGTCGAACGTAACGATCGAGATGGATTTCGCTCGACTGAAGGGACCTGACACAAAAAGCGCCGGAAGAAGAAAGGCAATGATCGACGCTATAGCGGAGATTCGTGCCGCGCTATGATCGTAAGTCCGACTGGAAAAGAAACTGAACCATAGATAGCCGGCTATCATCGCCGCAAAATAGAAACCAATAAAATAGCCAAAGCTGAAGCGAGCAAAAACGAAGAACGCAAGCACGAGAGAGAATCCAGCAACCATAGCAGTTGCTGGGAGCAATTTGGCGGTGTTATACGTTACGTGGTATTCCACGTATATTCTGGAAACGCTGACGGAAGACCAGCAACAAACTACTAGCAAGACAATGATCAAGGCCGCCAGGATCCAAGGCGTGCGCTTATTTTCTTCCGTATTCATCCGTGCGGATAGTGGTGGCTTGGGTGAAGACATCGATTCTCGTGGAGGGTTGCAAGTCCTCATGATGTGGTGGACAGCGGGTCAGGCAGTGATTGTCGAATTAATGCCCGGCAGTTGGGGAACTGATCAGAATCATCTACTTGAATTGCTGGATATTTCAATGGCGCTTTAATGGGGCGCCTCTCTGGCCCGAAGTGGCGATTTCGCGCAGCGTTCATGGCAAATTTTCTGTCGCACGCGTCGCTCCAATGTGCGGCGCGACAAGGGCACAGAAACATGAGTTGGTCGTGGAACTTGTGCGATTGGTCTGAGTGTTTCGACTGTGAGTCAATCCGGTACGCTGGACGCTTTGTTCGTGGAGGGCATTTCAGTTCGGTCGCGTGTCCGATAGTTCGCACTTGGCGGTATCACGGCCCGCAATCGACGCACGTTAAGCAGCGTAGCAATAGCTATTCACCGCTCTGGCGCGCCGGGCGAAAGAGTGCGTTGGTGTGCGAACATCCGGCCGGTTGGTATCCTCTCGTGTCCTTCGTGAATAGACTTGCCGACATTGGGTGGCCGGTGGTCGAGAACGTCAAGAGCGAAAGAACGATACCCATATATGGTGGTTTAGTTGGGCGGCGTCCCCTACATTTGACCGCGTAACAACCAGCCAAGCTAGCGATCCCGCTAGTTCAGTCGCCGGTTTGTAATTAATCATCGCAAGAATGTAATATTCCTGAGAAGCGTGCCAGTGGTGTTCCAAGGATTCGCAGCGGGATTTCTTTCTTGCCGGCGACGTTGCCCGAGTGCCCTCTTCAATGTCGACCTTGGCAAGAAAAAGGGCACCGCGCCTGTGCCCAACACGCAGCTTCTCGGATCGGTCGGGATAGCGCCTAGTCAGATAGAACTCGTTATCACCATCACAGGCGTCGGCCGCAGGATGCCGGCGTACCGGGCCAGTTGCGCCTTGATGACAGCCCGGTTCAGTCATGCCAAGATCTTGATTAGATCGCAGCGACAGCCGCGGAAGGATCGCTCTCAAGGCTCCCCGTAAGAGCTGGGTTTGCATCCCACGACCTATTCCGTGTGGCCAGTGGCGACCGTGCTCTCCAGACGCTGCTCGAGATCGAGGGTATCGCCGTATCAAAGGTTCGAGGAGCGCGGCAGCGCCGCGGTGTCCACGTTCTGGTTAGCCTGCACCCGACAGCCCCCAAGCTCGATCTCGATCTTTATTTCGATCTTTCCGGCCCTGCGCGGGGCGCGTGAGGCGAAGACGCCGATTAGCGCGCGTACGTCTTTGCCGGAGGTGCCGGCGTACGCTCGCCGCCCATCCCTCACCTGCATTCGCCACATGACCTTAGGCGTAGACTCAAGGGTCAAACCCTCAGATGAGACGCCGAAATATGCAAGCCGGCCCCTCGCGAGCCATACCGAACAGCCACCTTCGCAGTGGGATGTCAAGCGACTGCACTACCGCTATTTCAATGTCGCCAAGCATAGAAACATGATAGGGAGCCGCAACAGCGGCAATACCGTGGCGGTCGCGAAACGCCAACAAATCGAGATGCTATGAGGGGACAAATACTTGAAAATAGTATTCCTAGAACGTTCGCTGGGACGCGGTGGAGCCCAACGGCAGCTCGTTGCCTTGGCGGCTGGGTTAGCGAATCGAGGCCACGACATTACGATGGCTCTTTTCTATAGGGAAGGCGAATTGATACGGGACGTACTAGCAAGCCGAGTTGAGCTGCGGTTCCTAGACAAGAGGAGCCGCTGGGATGCCTTCGGCGCCCTACGAAACGTAATGATGCTATTGAACGAGAAAGAACCACATATTCTCTGTACGTTCCTCCCGGTCCCAAACCTCGTCGCGGCCGGTAGCAAATTGCTCCGCCCACGGCAGCGCCTCGCTTGCGGCATACGGGCGTCCAATGTTGATCTCAAGCGCTACGATGGCTTGACTCGATTGAGCTATAAGCTGGACCCATTTGCTTTTGCGATAGCGGATCTTGTGATTTCAAACTCGCGTGTCGGCAAGAACATCGCGATGGCGAATGGCACAAATGAGAGAAAGATTCGGGTCATTCCCAACGGAATTGACATTGATCGATTTGAATACGAGCCGTTGGGGCGGCTGAAACTTCGAGAGCTATGGTGTGTCGCCGAGCATGAATTGCTGGTCGGAATCATCGGGCGTTTAGATCCGATGAAAGACCATCAGACTTTCATTCGGGCAGCTAGTCGAGTTGTCGCCGAGCGGCCAAATGTGCGTTTCGTGATAGTCGGCGATGACGGGCCAGTTTCGCGAGAAAGTCTTCTCCAACTCGCGAAGTCCTTAGGGGTCGATTACCAGCTGAGGTGGTCTCGGGGACGCGACGACATGGCCGCGACCTTAAGCGCATGCGACATTATTTGCTCGTCTTCTGCCTATGGTGAGGGATTCTCGAACACCCTTGCCGAGGCAATGGCGTGTGGACGGCGGTGTGTCGCTACGGATGTTGGAGATGCGAGGACTATTTTGGGACACATCGGCCATATCGTCACTCCGAGCAATGATGAGATGCTAGCAAATACGATCAACAAAGCGCTCGACGAGGTCCAACTGTCGGGGGCTTACAGCGTTGCTGCGCGGGATCATATTGTGCAGAATTTCTCGTTGCCGGTGATGGTGAGTGCGTTTGAAAGCGAGTTCATGAGGCTGTCCAGCGCCTCGCACTAGTTTGCCCAGACTCGAGCCGAGGCAGCAAAGCTTGACGATCTTTGTCGCCCCAATTTTGTTAAGGCTACGCCACGCATGCGGCCGCCGCAGCGATGTGAAATATCAAGGTGGCCCCTGATGCAATCGCTAAGCCATCGAATTCTATCGGCCGCGTTAGTGGTCGGTTCGTTGAACGCCGTTGTGATGCTGGTCAACATCGGAAGAGATCTCTCCCTTGCTTACCGGTTTGGTACGGGGGAAATCGTCGATGCGTTCCTGCTCGGCATGCTTATTCCGACCCTGGCGGTGCAGCTTATCGCGGGTTCGCTGAGCGTTGCTTTGATTCCCGAAATGCTGCGGCTATCCGGCGACAATGACCGCTCGGCAGTGGCCGAACTAACCGCCTCCATCGCCACGCTAACACTCGGTCTCCTCTTCTTGGTGACGATAGCCCTCATCGTTTGGCGTTCGAGTTTCATAGCCGTGTTGACATCTGGGTTCGATGCACACCGATCGGATCTGACGTCTTTTTTCTATCTCGGAATGCAACCCTCAATTATCATTCAAGGGTGGTCTCTCTTGGTTGGGGGCATGCTGAATGCGAAACGTCACTTCGCGGTCGTTGCCTTAGCGCCGATTCTTCGCCCTTTGGCCGTTTGCGCGACGCTTGTGCTCGATTGGGGGCACGACTACCCGCTCGTCTTGTTGACGGCATATCTTGTTGGCGCGATCGCAGAAGCGATCTGGGTCACATTGGCCGCGTTGCACTCCGGCATATCCATCAAGCCGCGGTGGGGTGGCCTGTCGGCTCCCCTTTGCAGACTATTGCGCGAGTTCGGCATGGCTGTAGCGGGAACCGGCTTGCTAAGTGGTGCGACATTGGCAAACCAGTATTTTGCAAGCCTTGCGGGTACGGGTGGAGTTGCGGCGTATAGCTACGGCGCGAAAGTGGCAAGCGTGTTTATCGGTGCGGGGGCGCTTCCTCTAGGCGTCGCTGTGCTTCCTCACTTTTCTGAACAAGTCCGCGAGAAGAATTGGACGGCATTTCGTTCCGCTCTGCTATTGTGGAGTTGGATTGTCGTCGCGGTCTCCGTTCCGGTGGTAGCGCTAATCTGTCTTTACTCGACCGAGTTGGTCCAGTTGCTATTTCAGCGCGGGGCGTTTAGCGCGGAAGATACGCAGAGAGTCGCCTCGGTGCAGCGATTTCTGGCGCTACAAATACCCTTCTTCCTGTGTGGGACCTTGTTCGTTCGTGCCTTGGCTTCGCTGCAGCACAACAAGCTTGTCGCCCTCGTTGCTGCCACGAACGCGGTCATTAATGTTACCGGCTGCATTTTGCTGGTTCAGGCCCATGGAGTGAGCGGGATTGCCCTCGCGGTGACACTCGCGTACGTCGTTGCAAGCAGCTTGGCTGGCTTTCTCGCGTTTGGCTTCATTCAACGCGCGATTCGCGCTGGGGCGAAATGAATGCTCTTTCGACGCTCGTTCCGTAGGTGAGCGCTCTTCGATGGAAGAGTATAGCCACGTGTTTCAATGATCCTGCATGAAGCGAGATGGAATTTGGCCAAGTCCAAGGTCGAACGAGTTGTTTGCGAAAACTTGTGACTAGTTCAATTCTCGTAGCCTTCATTTTCCGGAGCGGAAGGGCTCTGAGTAAGCATCCGGTGAGGACCGCGGTCACTCAGGCTGCCTGATTGACTTGCTTGTTTCGGTCTCGCCAATTCCAGGGCAGCAGTTCGTCAAGCCTTTGGGCTGGATGTGCAGCGATGCGGGCCAGGACGTCGGCGAGCCAGGCTTGTGGATCCACCTCGTTCATTTTGGCCGTGACGATCATGCTGTACATCACCGCGGCACGGTCACCACCGCGGTCGGAGCCGCAAAACAGCCAAGACTTCCGACCGAGGGCGATGCCGCGCAGGGCTCGTTCGGCGGCGTTGTTGGACAGGCAGATGCGGCCGTCGTCGAGGAAGCGGGTGAACGCGCCCCAGCGCTTGAGCATGTAGTCCATCGCCTTGGCGACATCATTGCGCCGTGAGAGCTTGGCGCGCTGCTCACGCATCCAGGCTTCCAGAGCGGCGACCAGCGGCGCGCTGAGCTCCTGGCGGACGGCCCGGCGCCGTTCGGGCGTTTCGCCGTTGATGCCCCGCTCGATCTCGAACAAGGCGTCGATCCGGCGGACTGCTTCCAGCGCCAGAGGCGAGATCACCGCCGGCTTTTTGCCCTGCACTTTGCGGCGCGCATTCTCGGCCAGATCAGCCATCACGAAGAACGGCCGTCGGGCATGGACCCAGCACGCGGCTTCCAGAATCGGACCTGCGTTGCGGCCCGGGTCGTAAAGCCTGCCATAGCCACCATAGGCATCGGCCTGGAAGATGCCGCT
>NZ_LNCU01000084.1:126205-160074 GCF_001542415.1 Bradyrhizobium macuxiense | reverse complement strand
TGGAGCGCACCAGCCGCTCGGTGCGGCTGACGCCGGCCGGACGCAGCTTCCTGCCCGAAGCGCGCCGCATCCTGAAACTTGCCGAATCCGCCTCGCAAGTCGCCCGCCGCATCGCGCTCGGCAAGACCGGTTCGCTCAAGATCGGGTTCACCGCCGCGGCGGCCTACGGCTTCCTGCCCGATCTGATCGCGACCTGCCGCACCCGGCTGCCCGAAGTCGATTTTTCCCTGAAGGAAATGGTCTCGGGCGATCAGTTCGAAGCGCTAACCACGGGCCAGATCGATGCCGGCCTGCTGCGCCCGCCGATCGCGCGGCCGGAATTCGCAAGCCGGCGCGTCGTCGCCGAGCCGCTGCTGGCTGCGATTCCGAAGCGGCATCCGCTGGCATCCGCCGAGACCATCGCGATCAAGGACTTCGACGACCAGCCCTTCGTGATGTATTCACCCTATGAGGCCCGTTACTTCCACGACCTGCTGGTGGCGCTGTTCACGCGCGCCGACGTGCTGCCGCGCTATGTCCAGCATCTCAGCCAGATCCACTCGATCCTCGCGATGGTGCGCGCCGGGCTCGGCGTCGCGATCGTGCCGGAAGCCGCCGCAAGCCTGAAGATCGCTGACGTCAGGCTGAAGCCGCTGAAGCTGCGCGGCGCCACGCCCGTGGAGCTGTTTCTGGTGTGGCGGCGCGACTACGAGAACCAGCTGCTGCCGTCATTGATCGAGATCGCGACGGAAATCGCCGGATCGCACGCCGGCGGCGATTGATACCGATAACGCATCGTTCAATACCGCGTTTGGCTTGGACGCGCATCGAACCATTTCCTAAAAATGCCGCTGCGGACGCGCGTTTTGCGCGCAACCCGATCCCCAAAGCTTTCAAGGAGTGGCGCCATGAGCAAGATGACCCCTCAGGAGATGGCCCGGCACATCGGCGGCGGCCTCCTGTCCTTTCCCGTCACGCCGTTCAAGGCGGACTATTCGTTCGACGAAGCGACCTATCGCAGCAACATGGACTGGCTGTGCGGCTACGACGTCGCGGGCCTGTTCGCCGCCGGCGGCACCGGCGAATTCTTCTCGCTGACGCCCTCGGAGGTCCCGCAGATCGTGAAGGTCGCGGTCGACGAGACCAAGGGCCGCGTGCCCGTGCTCGCCGGCACCGGCTACGGCACCGCGATCGCGCGCGAGATCGCGGTCGGTGCCGAGAAGGCCGGCGCCGACGGCCTGTTGCTGCTGCCGCCCTACCTCACGCATTCCGAGCAGGATGGTCTCGCCGCGCATGTCGAGGCGGTGTGTGCGTCGGTGAAGATCGGCGTCATCGTCTACAACCGCGACAATGCGATCCTGCATCCCGATACACTGGCCCGGCTCTGCGAGCGCTGCCCGAACCTCGTCGGCTACAAGGACGGCATCGGCGACATCGAGCTGATGACCCGTGTCTACACCAGGCTCGGCGACCGTCTGACCTATATCGGCGGGCTGCCGACGGCGGAAACTTTCGCGCTGCCCTATCTCGACATGGGCGTCACGACCTATTCATCGGCGGTGTTCAACTTCGTGCCGGAATTCGCGACTAAGTTCTATGCCGCAGTACGCCGGCGCGATCATCAGACCATCCATGCAGGCCTGAAGGATTTCATCCTGCCGCTGATCGCGATACGCAACCGCAAGAAGGGCTATGCAGTGTCGATCATCAAGGCCGGCATGAAGGTGATTGGCCGCAATTCCGGCCCGGTGCGGCCGCCGTTGACCGATCTCACCGAGCAGGAGATCGCCGAGCTCACGGCACTGGTGGCAAAGCTGCCGCAGGCAGCCGCGCAGCAGGCCGCGGAATAAGCCGAGCCGGCGAAGAACGAAGGGAGGAGCGGATGATCCAGAATACGACCCGCACCGGCTTTTCCGGCGCCCCCATCGTCACGGCGATGGAGGTGATCCCGGTCGCCGGCCGCGACAGCATGCTCCTCAATCTGAGCGGCGCGCACGCGCCGTTCTTTACCCGCAATATCGTCATCCTCACCGACAATTCCGGCCACACCGGCGTCGGCGAGGTTCCGGGCGGCGAGAAGATCCGCAAGACGCTCGAGGACGCCCGCGACCTCGTCGTCGGCCAGACCATCGGTGCGCTCAACAACATCCTGGCGTCGATGCGCCAGGCATTCGCCGACCGCGACGCCGGCGGCCGTGGCAAACAGACCTTCGATCTGCGTGTCACCATCCATGCGGTGACCGCGGTCGAATCCGCCCTGCTCGACCTGCTCGGCCAGCATCTCGGTCTGCCGGTCGCGGCGCTGCTCGGCGAAGGCCAGCAGCGCGCCAGCGTCGAGACACTCGGCTATCTCTTCTTTGTCGGCGACCGCAGCAAGACCAGCCTGCCTTACGTCGAGGGCGAGACCGGCAAGCCCGACTGGTTCAATCTCCGCCATCAGGTGGCGATGACGCCCGACGCCGTGGTGCGGCTCGCCGAGGCCACGCAGGCGCATTACGGCTTCGCCGATTTCAAGCTCAAGGGCGGCGTGCTCGCGGGCGTGCAGGAGATCGAGGCCGTCACCGCGATCGCCAAACGCTTCCCGAACGCTCGCGTCACGCTCGATCCGAACGGCGCCTGGTCGCTGGACGAGGCGATCCGCCTCTGCAGCAACATGCACGGCGTGCTCGCCTATGCCGAGGACCCCTGCGGCGCCGAGGCCGGCTTCTCCGGCCGCGAGATCATGGCGGAGTTCCGCCGCGCCACGGGCCTGCCGACCGCGACCAACATGATCGCGACCGACTGGCGCCAGCTTTCGCACGCGCTGCGGCTCGGTGCGGTCGACATTCCCCTCGCCGATCCGCATTTCTGGACCATGCAGGGCTCGGTGCGGGTGGCGCAGACCTGCCGCGACAACGGCCTGACCTGGGGCTCGCACTCCAACAATCATTTTGATATTTCGCTCGCGATGTTCACCCATGTCGGCGCCGCCGCGCCCGGCAAGGTGACCGCGATCGACACCCACTGGATCTGGCAGGACGGCCAAGCGTTGACCAGGGAGCCATTGCAGATCAAGGGGGGCAAGATCGCGATCCCGGATCGTCCGGGTCTCGGCATCGAGATCGATCGCGGTGCCATCGAGGCCGCGAACGCGCTATACAAGCAGCATGGCCTCGGCGCCCGCGACGACGCGCTCGCCATGCAGTTCCTGATCCCGGGCTGGACCTTCGACGACAAGCGTCCCTGCCTCGTGCGCTAACAACAAAGGTTGGAGAGAAACATGACCGCTCACCAGAAAAACTTCATCGCCGGCGAATGGGTCGACGGCTCAGGCATTACGCGGGACATCAACCCCTCCAACACCAATGACGTGGTCGGCGAATACGCCAGGGCCGACAAGGCGCAGACCGAAAAGGCGATAGCCGCGGCGAAGGCCGCCTTCCCGGCGTGGTCGCGCTCGACGCCGCAGGAGCGCTTCGACGCGCTGAACAAGATCTCGGCCGAAATCCTCGCCCGCAAGGAAGAGCTCGGCCGCCTGCTCGCCCGCGAGGAAGGCAAGACTCTCCCCGAGGGCATCGGCGAGGTCGCGCGCGCCGGCCAGATATTCGCGTTCTTTGCCGGTGAAGCGTTGCGGCTGATGGGCGAAAAGGGTGCGTCGGTTCGTCCCGGCCTCGATGTCGAGATCACCCGCGAGCCGGTCGGTGTCGTCGGCATGATCACGCCGTGGAACTTCCCGATCGCAATTCCCGCCTGGAAGATCGCGCCCGCGCTCTGCTACGGCAACACGGTCGTGTTCAAGCCGGCCGAGCTGGTGCCGGGCTCCGCACATGCGTTGTCCGAGATCATCGCGCGCTCCGGTATTCCGGCCGGCGTGTTCAACCTCGTGGTCGGCTCCGGCTCCGTCGTCGGCCAGACCCTGCTCGAGCATCCCGATGTCGCCGCGATCTCCTTCACCGGCTCGGTTCAGACCGGCCGCAAGATCGCGCAGGCTTGCGTGCTCTCCAATCCCATGAAGAAGTTCCAGCTTGAGATGGGTGGCAAGAATCCGCTGGTCGTGCTCGACGACGCCGACGTGAAGGTCGCGGTCGAGGTCGCCGTCAACGGCGCTTATTTCTCGACCGGCCAGCGCTGCACGGCGTCCTCGCGCCTGATCGTCACCGCGGGCATCCACGATCGCTTCGTCGCGGCGATGACCGAACGGATGAAGGGCCTTTCGGTGGATGACGCGCTGAAGAGCGGCGTGCATGTCGGCCCGGTGGTCGACCAGAGCCAGCTCGACCAGGACCTGCGCTACATCAAGATCGGCCAGGACGAAGGCGCCCGGCTGCATTGGGGTGGCGAGCTCCTGAACCGCGAGACGCCCGGCTTCTATCTGCAGCCCGCGCTGTTCACCGAGACCACCAGCACCATGCGCATCGCACGCGAGGAAATCTTCGGCCCGGTCGCCTGCGTGATCCGCGCCAAGGATTACGAGGAGGCACTGGCGATCTCCAACGACACCGAGTTCGGCCTCGCCTCGGGCATCTGCACGTCAAGCCTGAAATACGCCTCGCACTACAAGCGCAACAGCGAGGCCGGCATGGTGATGGTCAATCTGCCGACTGCCGGCGTCGACTACCACGTCCCGTTCGGCGGCCGCAAAGGCTCGAGTTACGGCGCACGCGAACAGGGCGCCTATGCCCGCGAGTTCTACACCACGGTGAAGACGGCTTACACCTTCCCGGGTTGACATGATCGCGCAGTCCGGTCCGCAGAAGAGGTATCCACCTCTCCCCCTGTGGGAGAGGTCGGAACGCATCGCCAGATGCGTTCCGGGTGAGGGGTTACGCTCTCTCGTGAGACCTTCGCCCCCTCACCCGGCGCTTCGCGCCGACCTCTCGCCGAAGGGGAGAGGTGAGAACTCGCAGACCCGTCACACCCCAAACTCGCACCGTCCCTGAGGAGAGTTGCTTATGGACCAGTCGATCGGCGCGAAGGAGCAGCCCCGCTACATCAAGCTCAATGAGCGCGACAATGTCGCGATCGTCGTGAACGATTTCGGCCTGCCCGCCGACTCCCGCTTCGCCTGCGGCCTGGCACTGCGCGCCTTCGTGCCGCAGGGACACAAGACTGCGCTGATCGACATCGCCGAGGGCGCGCCGATCATCCGTTACGGCGAGGTGATCGGCCATGCACTGTCGCCGATCCTGGCCGGCGAATGGGTCGACGAGGCGCGCATCCGTATGCCCGAGGCGCCGCCGCTCGACCAGCTCGCGATCGCAACCGCGGTGCCGGCGGCGCTGCCGCCGCTCGAAGGTTTTACGTTCGAGGGCTATCGCAATCCGGACGGCTCGGTGGGAACAAAAAACATCCTCGGCATCTCGTCCTCGGTGCAATGCGTCAAGGGCACGATGGAATATGCGGTGAAGCGCATTCGTGCCGAGCTGCTGCCGAAATATCCCAATGTCGACGATGTCGTGCCGCTGACGCACGCCTATGGCTGCGGCGTCGCGATATCGGCGCCCGACGCCGTGGTGCCGATCCGCACGCTGCAGAACCTCGCGCTCAACCCGAATTTCGGCGGCGAGATCCTGGTCGTCGGTCTCGGCTGCGAGAAGCTTGCGCCCGAGCGACTGGTGCCGGAAGGCATCAGCGACGCCATCGTGCGGATGCAGGACGAGGCCTTTGACGGCTTCGGCGCGATCGTCGAGGCCATCATGACCCAGGCCGAGGCGCGGCTGAAGGTGCTCAACAGCCGCAAGCGCGAGACCTGCCCGGCCTCTGATCTCGTGATCGGCCTGCAATGCGGCGGCAGCGACGCATTCTCCGGCGTCACCGCCAATCCCGCGGTCGGCTTCGCCGCCGACCTGCTGGTGCGGGCCGGCGCGACCGTGATGTTCTCGGAAGTCACCGAAGTGCGCGATGCGATCCAGCTTTTGACCCGCCGCGCCGTCAACGAGGATGTCGGCCGCGCGCTGATCCGTGAGATGGCGTGGTACGACGCCTATCTCGCCCGCGGCGGCGCCGACCGCAGCGCCAACACCACGCCGGGCAACAAGAAGGGTGGGCTCGCCAACATCGTCGAGAAGTCGCTCGGCTCGATCGTCAAGTCTGGCTCAGGCCCGATCAGCGGCGTGCTGTCGCCCGGCGAGAAGGCGCGCCAGAAGGGCATGCTGTTTGCGGCGACGCCGGCGAGCGATTTCATCTGCGGCACGCTGCAGCTTGCCTCTGGCATGACGCTGCAGGTGTTCACTACCGGCCGCGGCACGCCTTACGGCCTCGCCGCCGCGCCGGTCATCAAGGTCGCGACCCGCAGCGAGCTGGCGCGACGCTGGAAGGACCTGATCGACTTCGATGCCGGCTGCATCGCGACCGGTGAGAAGACCATCGAGGAAACCGGCTGGGACCTGTTCCGCATGATCCTCGACGTCGCTAGCGGCCGCACCAAGCCGTGGTCGGATCGCTGGGGTATCCACAACGACCTCACGCTGTTCAACCCGGCGCCGGTGACCTAAGCGCGCCCACGCCGCCAGTTAACCGCGCGTTAGCCACTCCGCCATCGGTCGGGGAACGTCGCAATTCGATTCAAATTATCCCGGCATGGAGGCGGACATGACCGGGATGATCGACGACCTCAAGGACCAGGCTGATCGCGCCGAGCGGCTGGCGCGCACCGGCCTCGACCCGCTGACGGCCGAGCGCCTGCGTGCATATGCCGACGAGTGCCGCAATCGGATCGCATCGGCCGAGCGCGAGCACGACGGGCGCGTCACATCTTCCTCAGTCCCCGCACCTCTTTCGCCGCGATCTTGATCAGCGGCCTGACCGCCTGTTCCTCGCGGCCAAGCACCACGCCCGACGCAAAGGCGCGGGCGCGCTCCTTTCGATGCGGCGCCTTCAGCGCCGCGTCGACGGCCAGCTTGCGATGTGCGACGAAATCATTGAGCGAGCCGAGCGTTTTCTGAATCCGCTTCAGGTGCTTCGACAACCATGCAAGTTGCTTCCGCTCGCGCTTGCCGGGAAACAGGCTTTCGAAGAAATCGATCGCATATCTGAGCTTCTTCGCCCTGATGCGCACCTTGTGCCGCTCCCGGGCGGACATCGCGTCGAGACGCCGGCCGTCCTTGCGCAGCTTCCTGATGCGGCGATGCAGCAGCGTGGCCGCAAACTCGCCGACCGGACCGCCTTCATCCGCAGCCGCGATCGTTTGCGGCGCCTCGATCCATTGCAATGTATCGATCAGCATCGTGCGATAGCGTGCCGAGCTCGTGGCCATCCTCGCGCGCGCAAACGCACGGTCGCGGCGTTCGGAAAACTCCTGCCGGATCGCCTTGCCGCCGCGCCGAAGCAAGGCATCATGCGAGGCGGGCTCGATGTCGTCCCTGACGAAGACGTCCAGTTCGCGCGCCGCCGCCAGCTCATTGGTGAGCCACTTGAGCTGAACCTTGACCTCTTCCGTGCTCGGCCCGACCAGCATCCTTGAGAACAGCGAGATCGCCGCACGCAACCGGCGCAGGCCGACCCGCATCTGATGAATGCCTTCAGCCTCGCCCTCGCGGACCGCATCTGCGTTCGATGAAAAGTGACGAAACGCCGAGCGCGCGATCACCCGAAACGCCTCGGCCGCCGTGAAGGCGGAATCCAGCACCACGCTCTCGGCCGAGACAACGACAGGCTCCTCGCGATCGGCAAGCTCGTATCCGAGATCTGATTTCGAACGCAGGTCGAGTTCGGCGCCCGTCTTGCGCTCCAACGCTTTCGCGATGCGAAACAAGTCGAGCTGCCGCCCACTTTTGAGCTCGAGCTCGACCTCCTCGATCGGGCATGTGCGATGGCCGGCGGTTACCTGACCGCGATCGATGGCAAGTTCGATCTCACTGCGCTTCGTGCGCAGCGGCACGGCGATGCGCCGCACTGATGTTTCAAAGACAGGTTTCAGCTTGCGGCGAAGTTTCCTGGACGCGAAGTCCTCAAACGGCGTGCCGCCGACCTTGCTCAGATCCGGCTCGTCCGTCTCGAGTTCGGTCTCCCACTCCCCCCGGCCGAACTGCGCGCCGCCGGCTGACTTGATAGTCTGCACGTGCCTGCCGCCATCCTGGCGTACACGCAGCGTGAGGCCCCGCCGCTTCAGCTTGTGCCTGGCGGTGTCGAAATAAGTCGAGACCAGATCGCTTGCCGACGGCTTTCCGCTCCTGCTCCCGGCAATCCGCGGCCTCACCAACGCCTTCAACGTCCGCGCCGGAACGCGGAATTTGAGTTCCGTCTCGACAGCCATTGCTCCTCTACGGAGTTCACAGCACGACCAATCACGTGCCAACAACGCCCGAGACGCGTTCAGGGCTCCACTATCGAACCGCGGGGCAAACAAAAAAATCCGCCGCGACTGGGTCAGCGGCGGACTTCGGCCATCCCAGACGTGGATGAGTCAGCCCTTAATCGTCGTCGTCGCCATGATGAATGACAGTCTTGCTGCGATTGCCGTACGCATCCCGCTTCTTGATCACGGTGGTCCGGTCGCGTGGCTCGTGCTCTCTGATGACGGTGGTGCGGTCGCGATCGCGCTCACGATATGCGGGTGCCTGACCGACGGTCACACCCGCGCCGGCTGGGCCTACGCGAACACCGACTTCATCGGCGAAGGCAGGCGCCGCGATCGCAGTGACCATGGCGGCAGCCAACAGATATTTCTTCATGTCATTCCTCCTCCAGTTTCGACATGGAAACGGAGGAACGTCGGGAGCAACGAAGCGTTCCTACGCTCGTGCCTCTGTACGCACGCTGAGCGATGGAACTCCCTGAACAGGCATTCACCAGTGTGGCGAAATGATCATTTTCTACGCGTTGAATAGCCCGAAATGATGCCCCACGTCCTTATCAACAGGAGGACGTTCTATGAAACAGTCGCAGCACTTTCTCGACAATGCGGAGAACTGCGCGCAGCTCGCAGAGCGCGCATCGGAAGAACCGACCTACAATCGCTACAAGCGGATGGAAGCTGCCTGGCGCGCGCTGGCCAAGGAGCAGGATTGGCTCGACGGCGAGACTTCTCCGTCGGACAGTCTGCTTGAGTCTTCGGAAAGCCTTCGCGACCGCGCCCAAAGGACGGCCTGACGCTGGCTTACTCAACGCTGCGCTGGCGCTGCCGGCGCAGCAGATAGCGGCCATCAAGCGTGTTCCTTCGCCGCAACCTTGTCGAGCGCATTCAGCACCGCATCACCCATCTCGGTTGTCGACAGCTTCTTCGCGCCCGCCTCGGCGATATCAACGGTGCGCGCTCCGGACGCGAGCGCCGTCTGCACCGCCTTCTCCAGGAGATCGGCATCCGCGGGACGGTTCAACGTCAGGCGTAGCAGCATCGCGACGCTCAGGATCGAGCCGAGCGGATTGGCGATGCCCTTGCCCGCGATATCGGGCGCACTGCCGTGCACCGGCTCATAGAGCGCCTTACGCCGGCCGTAACGGTCGACCGGCCCGAGCGAGGCCGAAGGCAACATGCCGAGCGAGCCCGAGGCCATCGCCGCGCAATCGGACAGGATGTCGCCGAAGATGTTGCCGGTGACCATCACGTCGAATTGCCGCGGCTCGCGCACGATCTGCATTGCGGCATTGTCGACATAGAGATGGCTCAGCTCGACGTCGGAGAACTCCTCCTTGTGCAGCGCGGTCACCTCTTCGCGCCAGACCACGCTGGTCTCCAGCACATTGGCCTTGTCGACCGAGCACACCTTGTTGCGCCGTGTCCGCGCCAACTCGAACGCCGACCGCGCAACGCGGCGGATCTGGTTGGTGGTGTATTGCTCGGTGTTGAAGCCGCGCCGCTGCCCATCCGGCAACGTCTCGATGCCGCGCGGCTCGCCGAAATAAATGCCGCTGGTCAGCTCGCGGATGATGACGAAATCGACGCCGTCGAGCACTTCGGGCTTGAGCGGTGCGGAGGCGGAAAGCGCCGGGTTCGCCACGATCGGCCGCAGATTGGCGTAGAGATCGTATTTGCTGCGCAGGCCGAGCAGGCTGCCGGCCTTGCGCGCGGCCGCCGGCACCTCCTTGGTCTCCGGCCCGCCGGTCGCGCCCCACAGGATCGCGTCGGCCTCGTCCATTGCTTCCGCAGTGTCCTCCGGCAACACCCTGCCGGTTGCGAGATACGGGATCAGTCCGTATTGCGCCTCGCGCAGCGTCATCGGCACGCCACGCTTCGCCGCGAACCAGTCGAGGATCCGGCGCGACTGCGCGGTGACCTCGGGACCGATGCCCTCGCCGCCGACCACGGCGACCTTGATCATGTTGGATTGCGCGTTCATGCGGATGTCCTTGAAGCGGGTGTCCTTGCAAAATGAATCCAAGGGCGGGCCGCGCGATCGGAAGCCTGGAAGGCGCGGATCTCGTCGTCGCGCTGCAGGGTCAGTGCGACTTCGTCGAGCCCCTTCAATAGTCCTTCGCGCCGGCGCGGATCGATCTCGAATGTGTGGCGCGCACCGGACGGCGAGACGATGGTCTGCGCCTCCAGATCGATCGAGACCTTGCCCGCGCCCTGCGTCGCCTCGATGTCGGCGGCGAGTGAATCGACCACCACCTTGTCGACGACGACAGGCAGGATTCCGTTCTGGAAGCAGTTGGCGAAGAAGATGTCGCCGAAGCCCGAGCCGATGACGGCGCGGATACCCATTTCCTGCAGCGACCACACCGCGCCCTCGCGCGACGAGCCGCAGCCGAAATTCGGGCCGGTGACCAGGATCTCCGCCTGCCGGTACGGTTCGCGGTTCAAGATGAAATCCGGATTCTCCGAGCCGTCGGGCAGATAGCGCAGCGAGCCGAACGCCCATTTGCCGAGCGTGCCGCGGATCGAGTTGCCGACCAGCCGCTCGATGCGGATGATGACGTCGGTGTCAATATTGCTGCGCATGATCGGCGCGGCGGTCGCGGTGAGCGTGTTGAACGGCTTTGGCATGCTTAGCGCCCCATCATCCTGACATCGGCGATCGCACCGGCAATCGCTGATGCAGCCGCGCTCGCCGGGCTCGCCAGATGCGTCCGCGCGCGCGGCCCCTGCCGGCCGACAAAATTGCGGTTCGAGGTCGAGACCGAACGCTGCCCTGGCGCCACCACCTCGCCATTGGCGGCAAGGCACATCGAGCAGCCCGGCTCGCGCCATTCGAAACCGGCGTCAGTGAAGATCTTGTCGAGCCCTTCGGCGACCGCCTCGCGCTTGACGTTCTCCGAGCCCGGCACCACCCAAGCCCGAACGCCGGCCGCGACCTTGCGGCCGCGCGCGACTTCGGCCGCGGCGCGAAGGTCGCTCAAGCGGCTGTTGGTGCAGGAGCCGATGAACACCCAATCGACCGGCGTGCCTGCGATCGGCGCGCCGCCTTGCAGGCCCATATAGTCGAGCGCGGTTTCGATCGCCGCGCGCCGCGCCGGATCATCGACCGCCTTGGGATCGGGAATCCGGCCATCGACGCCGATGACGTGCTCGGGGCTGATACCCCAGGTCACCTGCGGGATGATCTTGGTCACGTCGATCACGACCTCGCGATCGAATACCGCATCGGGATCGCTCGGCAGCTCGCGCCACGCCTTGACTGCCTGCTCCCACAGCGCACCCTGCGGCGCGTAGGGGCGGCCACGCAGGAATTCGAAGGTTGTCTCGTCGGGCGCGACCATGCCGATCTTGGCGCCGAGCTCGATCGAGAGGTTGCAGATCGTGAGCCGGCCCTCGATCGGCAGCTCGCGGATCGCGCTGCCGGCATATTCGACCGCATGTCCGGTGCCGCCGGCCGCGCCGATATGCCCGATCAGCGCCAGGATCATGTCCTTGGCGGTGACACCGAGCGGCAGCTTGCCTTCAAATCTTGCGCGCAGAGTCTTTGGCCGACGCTGGATCAGCGCCTGCGTTGCCAGCACATGCGTCAGCTCGCTCGAACCGATGCCGAAGGCGAGCGCGCCGAGGCCGCCATGCGTGCAGGTGTGGCTGTCGCCGCAGACGATCGTCGCGCCAGGCAGGCTCAATCCGAGTTCCGGTCCTATGACATGAACGATGCCTTGGCCGGGTTGGTCGACATCGAACATCGCAATCCCGCTCGCTGTGGTCTCAACCCGCAGCGCAGCCAACAGCTCCTGCCCGATCTTGCTGGTTCCGGCGCGGCCGTGCGCAGTGGAGATGGCATGATCGGGGGTCGCAAAGGTCAGCTCTGGATTGTGAACCTTGAGGCCCTTGCTCTTGAGGTCGAGCAAGCCGCGCGAGCCGCCGAGATCGTGCAGCAGATGGCGATCGATATGAAGGAGATCGGTGTCTTCGCTCAATCGGGCAATGACATGCTGGTCCCAGATCTTGGCCAGCATCGTACGACCGGTCTTTTTCAAGACAGTCCTCCCTTCGGCTTCTTTGAGGCCAGCCGCACGCGCCGCTGATCGCGGCTTGGTGCGGCTTTGATTGGAGGCATCAAATCATGCAGAACATCGCTCCGCCAGTATGGAACGCCGACCACGACATGGAAGGAGGGCTGCGCTCGTGCGGCTTGACAAGGTCGGACGATGGTCCGAAGCGCACCGCGCCGCCCAACGCTGCCGCGCGCCCCTCATGGTGAGGAGCGCAAAGCGCGTCTCGAACCATGAGGCCCGATCGGTGGCCTCGTCCTTCGAGACGCGGCGAAAACGCCGCTCCTCAGGATGAGGAGCAGCTTGGGTGACGCGCCGGACGTGGCCTGCGAGTCCCGCCTCAAGACGCCAGCGCTTCCTCCGGCATCACCACCGCAAGGTTCTGGCTCTCGGCGACGGCGCGGTTAGTGATCCGGCCGCGATGAATGTTGAGGCCGGCACGCAGATGCGGATCCTCCACCAGCGCGCGCAGCTCCTTCGATGCGAGCGCCAGACCGAACGGCAAGGTCGCGTGGTTGAGCGCGTGGCTCGAGGTCACCGGCACCGCGCCCGGCATGTTGGCCACGCAATAGTGCACGATGTCGTCGACCAGATAGGTCGGCGCCTGGTGAGTAGTGGGCTTCGAGGTCTCGAAGCAGCCGCCCTGATCGATCGCGACATCGACCAGCACCGCGCGGCGCTTCATGCTGGCGAGTTGCGCGCGTGACACCAGCTTCGGCGCGCTGGCGCCGGGGACCAGCACCGCGCCGATCACGACGTCGGCGGCGATAATCTCCTGCTCGATCGCCTCCAGCGTGGCGTAGCGGGTGCGGACCCGGCCGGCGAAGAGATCGTCGAGCACACGCAAGCGCGGCAACGAGCGGTCGAGCACGGTGACGTCGCTGCCGAGCCCAGCCGCCATCCGCGCCGCATGCGTGCCGACCACGCCGCCGCCGATAACCGCGACCCGCGCCGGCGGAACGCCGGGCACGCCGCCGAGCAGCTTGCCCATGCCGTCGGCGGATTTGCGCAACGCCGCACCCGCGGCCTCGATCGCAAGCCGGCCCGCGACCTCGCTCATCGGCGCGAGCAACGGCAACCCGCCATGTGCATCGGTCACGGTCTCATAGGCCACCGCCGTGCAGCCCGAGGCAAGCAAGCCCTTGGTCTGCGGTACGTCGGGCGCGAGATGGAGATAGGTGAAGATGATCTGGCCTTCGCGCAGCCGCGTCCATTCGGACGGCTGCGGCTCCTTCACCTTCACGATCATGTCGGCGACGGAGAACACTTCCTCGGCCGTATCGGCGATCCGCGCACCGGCTTGCCGGTAGACATCGTCGCCGGAGCCGATGCCTTCGCCTGCCCCGCGCTGCACCACCACCTCATGTCCATGCGCCACATATTCCCGCACCGAGGCCGGCGTCAGCCCGACCCGATATTCCTCGACCTTGATTTCCTTGGGCACCCCGACGCGCATGGTCCGCTCCTGAAAAGAATCGCTTCCGCCTATTATGAGGCTATTCCCCGTCACGCGGCGTTTCTCAGCGAAATCCGGCTTGCTCACACCCAAGGACGCTCATATTCTTCGCGCGCAGCCCGATCATTAGAGGAAAACTGCGTGGACGGTCTCGATCGTATCGATCTCCGAATCCTGGCCGAACTGGTCTCCGATGCCCGCGCCAGCCAGATCGAGCTTGCCGAGAAAGTCGGGCTGTCACCGACCGCATGCGCACGGCGCATCCGCCACCTCGAGGAGACCGGCGTCATCCGCGGCTATCGCGTCGACCTCGAACCGACCGCGCTTGGCCTCGTGACCACGGTCGTCGTCACGATCACGCTGGAGAAGCAGAGCGAGGACTACCTGGCGGCATTCGAGGCCGCGGTCGCGCGCTGCCCCGATGTCGTCTCCTGCCACCTGATGTCGGGTAGCGACGACTATCATTTGCAGGTCATCGCGCGCGACATCGCCGACTTCGAGCGCATTCACAAGCAGCATCTGTCGCGGATGCCAGGCGTTGCCCGCATTCATTCCAGCTTCGCGATGCGCGAGGTGGTCCGCCGCACCATTCCGGAAACGGCGCTACGCGGCTGACGGCCAGCGCGTGGAATTGTCAGGATGGATTGCGGCTCGCCCGCGGCCACATCCGCGACAGCGTCTCATCCCGCTTCACAACCACATGCCAGAGCGTCGCAGCGATGTGCAGCGTAACTACGGCATAGACCAGATAGGCGAGCGTGCCATGCGCGACCTCGCCCGCACGCTCGACCGCCTTGTTGCCGGCAAACAGGTGCGGCCAGCTGAAGGTCCAGAAATAGCGCAGCGAATAGCCGCCGGCCGACGACAACATGTATCCGGTGACGGGCATGGCGAAGAGGATAGCGTAGAGCGCCCAATGATTGAGCCGCGCCACGATCCGCACCAGCGGCGAGAACGACGACGGCTCTGACGGTGCCACAGTGGTGGCCCGCACCATCAGCCGCAGGATCGCCAGGAAGAACAGTGTCACGCCGAGCGACTTGTGCACTTCGAGCAGCTCGCGCCGCGGCGACGTCCCGGCCGGCTGCAGTCCACAGTAGAGCCCGATCAACATCGCGGCGATGAACAACACCGCCGTCGCCCAATGGATCTTGCGCAACAGCGGATCATAGCTGGCCGTCACATTCGTTGTCACAAAGCGCCTTCACGTGAAGCCAGCCGGTGCGGGTTCGGCCTGGAAAAGGAAGGCCGTTCAATAGATGATCGAGCGGAGTCTGCCTACAGGCGCGGGCGTCACATTCGATCACGATCGCGAAGACCGGGCTTGCCCCGCTACGCGCATCCCGGAATGACGGGAGGTCGCGGCGCCTCTGCGCTCACTGTCACAATCGGAGCTGCTCCACACGCATTTTTTAGTCGTGATTCGTCATTATTTGTGACAGAAATACTACACGCGAATGTCAATTCGGTTACACGCGGAGCGGTGAATGAGCATGGAGTGGCGGGCGCGGCCGGTTTCGCTGGCCTGGTCAAATCCGGTGGTCCGATGGTGGGGCCTGCTGAGCCTGGTGAGCGGCGCCAACGTCGCGGTCTGGTTCGTGCTGTATCGCCAGTTCCACGAGCAGTCGGGTGGCAGCCTGAGCAACACGTCCGGCATCGGCCTGATGCTGCTGCTGTGCGCGGGCTATGTGTTCGGCTGCGCCTTCCGCTCGGTGCTGCCGCGCGCCGACGTCCAGCGCATCTGCCTGTTCGACACCTGGCTGTCGAGCGTGGTGGTCGGCCGTTCGGTCGCCACCGTCGCCGAGGTCTGCTTCGCCGCGCAATGGGCGATCGTGCTGCATCAGCTCGGCACCATGACCGGCGCCGAGACCACCGTGACCATTGCCTGGATCATCGTGCCACTGATCCTGATCGCGGAATGCTTCTCGTGGTACGCGGTGCTCACCACCCATTATCTCGGCAACGCGATCGAGAACTCGATCTGGGCGGTCGTGTTCTTCCTGGTCGGGATCGCGCTGTGCCGGCTGCTGCCGGAGTTCCATGGTCCGGTGCGCTGGGCCTTCATCGTCGCGATCCTCGGCATCGCCGGCTACCTGGCGTTCCTGATGACCGTCGACGTCCCGATGTATCTGAACCGCTGGCGCGCCGAGCTCGCCACCGGCGGCAAGCTGTTGCATCCGCTCGAGGGCCTGCGCGACGTCAGCACGCGCTGGATCGTCACGCATGACATCGCCGAGTGGCGCGAAGAGATCGCCTGGATGTCGCTCTATTTCAGCATGGCGGTCTGGTCGAGCCTTGCGCTCTGCGTCGGCTATTCGCTCGAGGATCAGCTGCCGCGCTACCGCACCGAGCCCGCGATCGTATCCACGGCGCCGGCAGCAGTGAGCACGACGACGGAACGAGTAAACGCCGCGCCGGTGGCGCAGCACACCGCGACGATCGCACCGGTGGAAACGCGCCGGAATTGATCGACAGTGCGCGACTTGAGGTGACTTGAGCTTTTGGGATAAGGATCACCGATCCCCGCTCACCCGCAATGTCTCGCATGCCGCGCATCACCATCATCGAAACCGGGCTCGTCAATCCGCGCTGCCGCGAGCACCACGGAACCTATCCGCAGATGTTCGAGCGGATGATTGCCGACGCTGACGCATCGATCGCGTGCGATATCGTGAGCATCCCCGACGGCGAGATGCTTCCGGATCCGGCGGGGCTCGATGCGATCCTGATCACCGGCTCGCCGGCCGGCGTCTATGACGGGTTCGACTGGATCGCGCCGCTCGAGGACTTCGTGCGCAAGGCCCACGACAAGCGTGTTCCGATGGTCGGCGTCTGCTTCGGCCACCAGCTGATCGCGCAGGCACTTGGCGGCACGGTGCGCAAGTCGGAGAAGGGTTGGGGAATGGGACGTCACGTCTATCGGGTGACGCCGGGCAACGGGCTGATCGAGAGCGACGAGATCGCCATCGCATGCTCGCATCAGGACCAGGTGATCACCCCGCCAGCATCCGCGCGCACCATCATGTCGTCGGCATTCACCCCGCATGCCGGCCTGCTCTATGCGAACGGCACCACGCTGTCGGTGCAGCCGCATCCCGAGTTCACCGTCGATTACGCCGACGCGCTGTGCGACCTCCACCACGGCCGCGCGCCCGACGATGTGATCGCAACCGCCAAGGCCTCGCTCGCCGAGCCCCTGGACCATGCCCGGCTCGGCGGCGCGGTGACGCGCTTCCTCACGGAGCGCCGCAGCTAATCCCTGGACCATTGGGCCGCGGCATCGCGGGCGGATCGAGTCAGGCACCCGGCGTGTCCGTCGCCGCGGCAGCCTCGCCCGGCGAACATACAGGCAACCCTCGGTCTCAGGCGGCACCGGCTTCCGGCGCCCTCCGAAAGGCGACAAAGCCCCCACCTTCCGACTACCCGATTGTCGTAAATCCTGCCTATAAGCCGACCTCGGGGCCGGTTCCGATCCATTCGGGCCGTATGTGCCGAATTCCGCCCCCGAAGGTGGCTTTATGACGTTTCAGGACGTTCGATCGGCCGTATGGGGGCCCGTCTCCCTGCGGCCCAATTTCTGGGACCTGGCGGCGCTGCTGCTGCTGGTCGGCGCGATGGTGCTCGTCGTCTATGGCGGCGAGCAGACCACCGTGCCGCTGTCCGAGCTCGAGCGCAGCCCGGTGTCGCTCGATCCGGCCAACCTGCCGTACTACGCGCTCAGAACGACGATGCGGATGCTGCTCGCGATCGTCTGCTCGACCGTCTTCACATTCATCTACGCCACCGTCGCAGCCAAGAGCCGGCGCGCCGAGATGGTGCTGATCCCGATGCTCGACATCCTGCAATCGGTGCCGATCCTCGGCTTCCTGACCTTCACCGTCGTGTTCTTCATGAACCTGTTTCCCGGCCGCGTGCTGGGGGCCGAGTTCGCTTGCGTGTTCGCGATCTTCACGAGCCAGGCCTGGAACATGACGTTCAGCATGTATCAGTCGCTGCGCGCGGTGCCGAAGGACCTCGAGGAAGCAACCGAGAGCTTCCATCTCTCGGGCTGGCAGCGCTTCTGGCGGCTGGACGTTCCCTTCGCGATGCCCGGCCTGATCTGGAACGCGATGATGTCGATGTCGGGCGGCTGGTTCTTCGTGGTGGCCTCGGAGGCGATCACCGTCGGCAACACGACCGTCACCCTGCCCGGCGTCGGCTCCTATGTCTCGACCGCGATCGAGCAGAAGAACCTGCCCGCGATCGGCTACGCGCTGCTCACGATGCTGATCGTGATCATCGCCTATGACCAGTTGCTGTTCCGCCCGATCGTCGCCTGGGCGGACAAATTCCGCTTCGAGCAGACTGCTTCCGGCGAGGCACCGACGTCGTGGATGCTCGATCTGTTCCGGCGCACGCGAGCGTTGCGCACCCTGACCTATCCTTTGGGCGTGGCGAACAAAGCGATCTCGACGATGCGCATCACCTGGCCGTCTGTTCTGCAGGGCGACGGCGAACGCAGCCGGCCCTCGCGCGTGGTCGACGGCATCTGGATTGCGGTGATCGTGGCTGCGGCGACCTATGCGGCCTGGCTCGCATACCGATATCTCTCCGCGTCGCTCGGCCTGTCCGATGTCGTCGATGCGGTCGGATACGGGCTTGCCACGCTGCTGCGCGTCATCATCCTGATCGCGCTGGCGTCGCTGATCTGGGTGCCGATCGGAGTCTGGATCGGGCTGCGGCCGAAGCTTGCGGAGCGGATCCAGCCGCTTGCGCAATTCCTCGCGGCGTTTCCGGCCAACCTCGCCTTTCCGGTGTTCGTCGTGCTGATCGTCCGCTTCCACCTCGATCCGAACATATGGCTCAGCCCGCTGATGATCCTCGGCACCCAGTGGTACATCCTGTTCAATGTTATCGCGGGCGCCGCCGCCTTCCCGACCGACCTGCGCGAGGCGGCCAGCAGCCTGCACCTCGGCGGATGGCGATGGTGGGTGAAGGTCGTGCTGCCCGGCATCTTCCCTTATTATGTCACGGGCGCGATCACCGCGTCGGGCGGATCGTGGAATGCCGCGATCGTCGCGGAGGTCGCGAGCTGGGGTAACACCCATCTCGTCGCCACCGGTCTCGGCGCCTACATTGCGCACGCGACTGAGGCCGGCGATTTTCCCCGGGTCGTGCTCGGCATCGTCGTGATGTGCATCCTGGTCACGTTGTTTAACCGCCTGTTGTGGCGGCCGCTCTACGCCTTTGGCGAGCGCCGCCTTCGCCTCGGCTGATCGAGAGGGATCCTGATGCTCGACCAAACCAAGCAAGCCGCCCTGATCGACATCAGCAGCGTCTCCCGCTCGTTCCCGAAGGGAAGCGGTGAAGAACTGCTGGTGCTCGAAAAGGTCGACCTCACCATCCATGCCGGCGAGATCGTCGGCCTGCTCGGCCGTTCCGGATCCGGCAAGTCGACGCTGCTGCGCATCATCGCCGGCCTCGTCGCGCCGTCGTCGGGCAACGCGACCTGCCGGGGCGAGGCGATCGCCGGCCCTCCGAACGGCGTCGCCATGGTGTTCCAGTCGTTCGCGCTGTTTCCCTGGCTCACCGTGTTGCAGAACGTCGAGCTCGGGCTGGAGGCGCTCGGCGTCGACGCCACCGAGCGGCGCAAGCGCGCGCTGGCGGCGATCGACCTCATCGGCCTCGACGGCTTCGAATCCGCCTACCCCAAGGAATTATCCGGCGGCATGCGCCAGCGCGTCGGCTTCGCGCGGGCGCTGGTCGTGCACCCCGACCTGCTGCTGATGGACGAGCCATTCTCCGCGCTCGACGTGCTGACCGCCGAGACGTTGCGCACCGACCTCGTCGATCTCTGGATGGAGGGCCGGCTGCCGATCAAGTCCGTGCTGATGGTGACGCACAACATCGAGGAAGCCGTGCTGATGTGCGACCGTGTCCTGGTGTTCTCGTCGAACCCGGGACGCGTCGCCGCCGAGTTCAAGATCGACCTCAAGCATCCGCGGAACCGGCTGGATCCGACGTTCCGTCAGATCGTCGAGCAGCTCTATGCCCGCATGACGCAGCGCGAGGAGCCGAAGACGCCTTCGCTCGAGGGCGTTCCCGGCGGCGGCGTCGGCATGGTGCTCGACCACGTCTCGTCCAACGAGCTGTCCGGCCTGATCGAGACGCTGGCCGGACCGCCCTATGGCGGGCACGCCGACCTGCCGGTGCTGGCGAGCCAGCTTCAGCTCGAGACCGACGAGATCCTGCATCTCGGAGAAACGCTGCAGCTGCTGCACTTCGCCCATCTCAGCGAGGGTGATCTGGTGCTGACCGACGCCGGCGTGCGCTTCGCGCACCTCGACACCGACGCACGCAAGAAGCTGTTCGCCGAGCACCTCGTCAACTACGTTCCCGTATTCAGCCTGCTCAAGCGCGTGCTCGACGAACGGCCCTCGCACATGGCGCCCGCCGCGCGCTTCCGCAACGAGCTCGAGGACTACATGTCCGAGGACTATGCGGACGAAACCATCAAGACCATCGTGTCCTGGGGCCGCTATGCCGAGCTGTTCGCCTATGACGAACAGTCAGAGACCTTCAGCCTGGAGAACCCGGGCCACGACGGCGCCTGAGCCGCGTGGTGATGCGTGGAAGTCACCCTCGCGTCACCATTCGTATCGCGTTCCGACGCCGACGGATGTCGAGCCCTTCGCGTCGACATCCGATTCGACGCGGATGTGACGCGTCACGTCGACATTGGCCGACACGCCTGACTGGCTGGCGCTCGCGCCCGTCCGCACACCCACGCTCAGCCTGTCGCCGAGCGCGCGCGAGGCGCCGACCATCGGGCCGCCTGTCCCGGCGCTCACATCCAGGCTGTCGACGCCGAGCGAGCGGCGCATGCGGTCCATTGTCCCCTCACCGCCGCTTGCGAACTGCGCCGCCGCCTCAGCTAGTTGCAGGGCCTGCGCTGTCGTCAGGCTGCCTGAAGCCTTCTGGAACAGAACGCGCGACAAGATCTCGTCCTGCGGCAATTCCGGCTGCGACGTGAAGGCGAAGACCGGCGCCGAAGCGGGTCCGGAGATGCCGACCTGCGCGGTGATGTCGGAGGCCTGGACCTCCGCCGCGAAGTCGAGCTCCGGCGCAAGATCGCCGTTGAAGGAAAGGTTGCCCTTGGTGAAGGTCAAGGTCTTGCCGAGCACCGCGAGCTTGCCCTGATAGAGCGAGAAGGCGCCCTTCGGCACCGGAGCGTTGGTCGTCCCACCCACATGCACGGAGCCGCCGAGTTCCGCGGTCACGCCACGGCCGTGAATGAAGACATGATTCGGCGCCGACACCGTCACGTCGAGCCCGGCATTGAACAGCGCCGCGCGCCCCTTGTTTCCCTTCAAGGCTTCGGCCTTGCGTTCCGCCGCGAGGCGCGTGGCCGCCTGGCCCGAGGCGTTCACGTGGTTGATGCCGTCGATCGGTTTCAGCGTCGACGGCAGCCGATCGGGAATATCGATGGCGACGTGGGTGAGGTCGACGCGGCCGCTGATCCGGGGATCGCGCGCCAGAGCACCGCTGACGTCGATCGCGAGATTGGCCTGCGCAGTCGCCAGCGCACTGGCCGCGAGGGTCGCCTGTTGTCCACGAATCGAGACCGTGCCGGGGAAGCCTGCATCCGGGGTGACCCGCACCTGGCCGGTACCAGACAATGTGCCGCCATTGGGCGTCGCCGCGGCCAGCCGCTCCACGACGATACGGTCTCCGTCGGCGGTGACTTTCGCCTCGATGTTATCCAGGCGTGTGCCGAGCAGGCTGTCGCGGAACGTGCCTCCGCTCAAGGTGGCGGCACCGCCGATCTGGGGCTTGGACCGCGTGCCGCCTAGCCGCGCATCGAGCACGACGCTGCCGGACACGGTGCGGCCGGACGCCGACAGTGCGGCATTCGCGACGGCGGCATCGAGACGGCCCTTCGCGGTCAGCGCGATCGACCCGGCCACATCGAGCGGCACCGTGCCCGAGGCGGTGATCGCGCCGGCCTTTCCAGCGGCGATCGTGGTGGCGATGCTCGCGCGGTTTCCGTCGAGGCGCCCGTCAGCCGAGATATCGATCGGCGGCAGGCCCGCGCTACGGGTCTGCGGCGCGGTCAATTGCCTGACGGTCACCTTGTACTGACCTGTCGGGGCGCTCGTTGAGCCGGCGATCGTCGCCGAGGCGTCGAGCGTCCCGGCAAGGCCCAGGCCCGGCATCGCGACATCGGCCTCGCCGAGCGGGATCGCGCTTGCAATGGCCTTGACGTTGAGCGTCTTGCCGGCGCTGCCGTCAACCGTGAAGCGACCGTTGCCGATCCCGAGAGCCAGATGCTCGATCAGCACGCTGCCGTCATTGAGCGTGAAGCTCGCCGGCCCCTGCAATGCAATCGCCTTGGCGCCGCGTCGCGCGGTGAAGCGATTGAGATCGAACCGCGTGCGATCCTTGGCCGTCAGCACGCCTGCTGCATCGAGATCGAAGCCGGCCGCCTTGGCCGACAGGTCAAGATTGCTGGTGCCGGCGTTCCCACGCGCGGTCAGCGCGATGCTCGAGACCGTCTGGCCGGCGATCTCGGCGCCGGTGACCTTGGCGTCCGCGTTGAGCAGCGGATGGCGGTAGAGATCGGCCGCATCAGCGCGCAGATCGAAACTGCGGATCGCGGCGCCGGCGGCGCGGAGTCCCGCGCCCTTGCCAGCGAGCCGGACGGATTGCTGGCCGTCATCGATAGATGCGGCAAGATCGAGCGACGCCGAACCGGCGAGATCCATCAGGGCGATCGGCGACAGGTCGGCGAGCGAACCGGCAGTGAAACGGAGCTGCCCGCGCGCGAGGTTTTGCGCGTCGACCGTCCCTGCCCCCTTCAGGGAGACCGAGCCAATCGCGACGTCGACGGTCTTGGCGTCCCAACCGGCGAAGGTTGAAGCAGCTGCGTCACTCGCTTGGCGGCTCACTTGCACGGTCCCGCGCGCCGGCTTGCCGTCGATCGAGCCGTCGAGCCTGGCGTCGATGACGCACGGTCCTTTGACATCATTGACGGTCGCTGCGAGCTCCAGATGCGGAATAGGGCGCCGCATCGCGGTGGCGCGGTCCACCGATGCCGAGAACGACACGCCGGGATGCACGAGCCCGCCGGTCAGGCTGACGTCGACAGCTGCCACACCTGCGAGGCGCGAATCGGCCGCGGCAAGATCAGGCAGATTGAGACGCGCCGACAGATCGCTGGTGTCGCGCGTCACCGTCCCTTTGGCGCGAACCGCAACATGCGCGCCGTCGAGCGAAACGTCGCGGACCGTGTAGGTGTCGCCAGTGCTATCTGCACCGACATCGGCCGCAAGCGTGACGCGTGATCCTGTGAGCCCATCCAGCGCCGCGAGCCCGGTCGCGATCCCCTCACCGGTGCCGGACAATTTGGCGTCGACGCGGCCGTGCTCGCGATCGGCGTCGAGATCGAGGCCGAGCGTCACGGCGCCCTTGAGCTTCAACCCGGCGAGATCGCTGAAGCGGCCGAGGTCAGGCATCGTTCCCGTCGCACGGCCGTGCAGCCGATCGGGACTGACATCGCCGGCATAGGTGGCCTGAACCGTGGGCGTGCCGATCTCCAGCCGCTCGATCGTGGCGTGGCCGCCCAGATCGGTGCTGCCGTGGAGCACAAGCGAAGCGGTATTGCCGATCGCTGCTGCGAGACCGGCATCGCGCGGCGCGATGCCCGCGGCCCGCAAATTCGCATCCAGCACGATATGCGTTGCGACGTCGCTGGGCTCGGCGTGAGGAACCGCCGAGAGCGAGGCATCGAGCGAATCGAGATTTCCATCCGGCAGGCGGGCACCCGACATTGCGAGCTTGGCCGTGAGCGTGGGCGCCTTGATCGGCCCATTGACCCTGCTGTCGAAAACCAGGCTGCGGATCGAGCCCTGATCCGTCTCCGTGACGTCGCCATTGCTCGGCAGGGAGCGGATGGAAGCCGTGAAATCCATCACTCTGTCGGCGCCGAGCAGGCCCTTCACGTCGAGCCGCGCAAGACGGCTCGTGAGCGACAGCCCGTCCAGCGCGACGCTGCCGTCGTCGGCGAAACGCGTCGTGCTGTCGAGATTGGTCTCGCCGGCAAAGACGGGTGCGGCAACCGACGGCAGCAGCGGCCCCACATGGCTCGAGAGGCGGGTCGCAAGGACGCGGCCCGCCCCGTTGCGGTCGAGCGTGATCGCGCCGGTCGCATCGATGGTCGGGCCGGCCTGAAACTTCAGGGCGCCGCGGAAGCTGTCGAGCGTGCCCTTGCCGCCGAGCGCGAAGGTGACGGGCGGCTCGCCCGGCAGATGACCGATCTTGGACATCAGCCCGTGGGCGGGCTCATCGAGCGTAACGTCGAGGGTCAACGCATTGCCCTGCGGCACGAAGGCGAGCGCGGCCTTGAAGCGGCCCGGGAAATCGTTACGGATCGCATCGAGATTGAAAACGAGGCCCTCCGAGGGCGAGCCCAATTCGGTGTTGCCGGTCGCCCTCACGCTCAGCGCTTCGCCGAGAATGGACTGGCCCAGCACCAGGGCACGCAGGTCGAAGGCCTTCACCTGCACCTTCACGGGAAGCTCCGGCAGAATCGGCTGGTCGGACGCTGCTGCGGGCTGGTCGGACGGCAGCGGCTTGCGCTTGATGTCGAGCGTGCCGATCTCGAGCCGATCGATCTCCAGCCGCCCCATCAGCAGCGCGGTGCGGCGCCAGACGAGACGAGCCTTGTCGAGCGTCAGCCAGACTCCGTCCTTGTCGGTGATGCTGACGTCGCGCACCGTGGCATCCGACGACAGCACGCCATCAACCGCGCCGATGTGGACCTGGGTCGCCGGCGTCGAGAGCGTCCGCGAGACGAGGCTCGCGAGCATGTCCTGCTGGTTCTCGTCGGACTTCCCGGCCATTCCGTAGAACACGATGCCGAGCACGGCGACAGAGACGAGCCCGAGCGCCGCGACGGCGAAACCGATCACGAGGGCCCGTCGCGCGCGCATCAGAAGGCCTGCCCAATGCTGACATAGATCGCGTAGCGGCTGTCGCCGGGCCGCGGGTTCAGCGGCGTCGCGACATCGAGACGGATCGGGCCCACTGGCGTGAGATAGCGCAGGCCAAGCCCGGCCCCGTAGCCGACGTAATCGCTGAAGCCCGGCAGCGACGAGCGCGACACCGAGCCGAAGTCGAGGAACGGCACGAGGCCGATGGTCGGTGTGATCCTGACGCGCACCTCGGCGGAGCCTTCGATCAGGCTGCTGCCACCGGTGATCTGACCGAACATCATCGGCGAGATGGTGTTGAAGCCGTAGCCGCGCACGGATCCGCCGCCACCGGCGAAGAAGCGGTGCGAATCCGGAATGTCAGCCAGCGGCGCACCGGCAAGCGAGCCCGCGGCCAGCCGGCCCGCGAGCACGTAGTCGGCCTGCTCGTCGAGCGCGTAATAGGCTGAACCCGAGACGCGGCCCTCGAACAGATTGATGGTGGAGCCCATCAGCTTCGGATAGGCATTGACGGTCGCGGCGAGGCGCACGCCGCGCGTGGGGTCGAGCGGATTGTCCGTGGTGTCGTAGCGGCCGGTCGCGGTGAAGCCGACCAGCGTCGCATCGACCCGTCCCAGCACGTCCTGCGATCTCGATTGCTCGACCTGAAGGCCGCCCTGCAGCGACGCGGTCTCCGAAAAGCGATGCACCACGCCGATCGTACCGCGCACCGTATCGTCGGTATAGCCGCCGAGTTCGTTGTTGCCGACGCGTTCGCGGAACGCCGTGGCTTCGATCAGGAGATCATTGGCGGTGCCGAACAGGCCCGGCTTGATGAAGGTTCCGGTGAATCGCGCACCGAAATCCGACGCGTGGAGATTGCTGAAGCCGTTGAACGACGTTCCATCGATCCGCTGCAACAGCGAGGCGGACGCCTCAAGCCGCAGGCGCTCGCCGCCGCCGAAGATGTTGCGGTCCTCGTAGAAGCCCGAAATGCCGGGACCATCGACGGTCGAATATTTCGCCGAGAGACCGACGGCGTGCCGCGGCCGTTGCGTCACATCGATGAAGACAGGCAGGTTGCCGTTGGCGTCGAGCCTGTCGGCCTCACGGATGCGAATGCCGCCGATCGCGGGGATCTTGGCAATCGAGGTCTTGGTCAACGCTAGACGCTCGGGCGAATAAGGCTCACCCTCCTTCAGATAAACATGGGTCGCCACCACCCGCGGGTCGACGGCCCCGTCGCCCGAGATCGTGACGGCGCCGATGCCGGCCTTGGGGCCCGGATCGACCCGCAGCCGAAAATCCATCGCGCCCGCCGCGTGATCCACGGTTGCCTTGACGTCAGCGATTTTCGCCAGCGGGTGTCCGTTGCTGCGGAACCAGTCGACGAGCTTCAGCTGCGCGGCGCGCAGGTCGGCTGAAACAGCCGGATCGCCCGGCTTCAGCCCAAAGGCGCGGCGTGGCAGCCCTTGCGGCGCCAGGTCGCGCGGATAGTCGACGTCGATGGTGCGCAGCTTGAACAGCCGGCCGAGTCGCACGCTGACCTTGATCGGAACAACGGTCTTGTTGCGAAGGGCGTCGGCACGGCGAGCCGCGGCGGCGAATCCGGTCTCGTCGAGCGGGGAAACCGGAACTCCATCGATGGCCACGTCAACTTCTGCGTTGTAGCGGCCAAGTCCCCAAAGCGTATCGAGCAGCGGGTTGATATCGGCCTGAACGCGACGCACGAGACCGTCACCGTCCGGCGGCGGTTCCTGCCGAAGGCGATAGGTGGCGGAGGCGTCACGCAATGCCTGTTCCGCATCGCTGTCCTCCTTACCGTCTTCCGTCTTGGCCTCGATCGCCAGGCGGTAGGACAATGCGGTGGCGCTGACCGGCGGCGGATCGTCGGAACCGAACAGGCCAAAGAAGTCGAGCGCGTGAGCGGATTCGCACACCGACCAGGAAACAACGGCGATCGCGGCGCACCCTGTCCCCAGGATACGTCGCGCTGACGCGAAAAAATATCTTCGGCTTGCCCGCCCCGGCAATGGGAGCAGACATCGTCGCACCACGATCCGCTTGATTGTTCCGCTCCCACTGGCCTGTCTACTCGACCCGAGCCCCACTCAGGCGCGGCGATCTCCTGTCTCCGGGTTCAACAGGCACCACACGCGAAGTTGATAGACGTATCATGGATAATCTAGGGCAAGCGCCTGGAACTCGCCCGATTTACCTTTGGTTAAGCGAAAACAGCACACCACAGCAGTTCCGCGCGTGGTTCGGAATGTTCCACACGTGATGTGACGGCGCGCTTTCGAAGCGTCGCTTGATGCCGGCCGATCACCCGGCGACAGGAGCGACACCGGCAGAACGCAGCGGCGCGCTCCGCGCCGACGCCTGCAGCGCGCATTCGATGAAACGCCGCGGCAACAGCGAGGCATTGCTCGTGCGCATTGCGACCAGCATGCGGCTCTCGGCATCAGGCGTATCGAGCGGCCGTGCGACGACGTTGGCGACGCCTGCGTCCTGATAGCAGGACGGCAGAATCGAGAGCCCGATTCCCGCAGCAACCAGGCTCAGCACAGTGCGCAGTTCATGCGCCTCCTGCGCCACGCGCGGCGCAAAGCCCGCACGACGGCACAGCATCGCGGACTGGTCGCAAACGCCGCAGCCGCTATCCGCCATTCCGACGAACTCATGCTCGGCGAGATCGGCGACCTTCAGTCGGCCCTGAACGCGGGCCAGCGGATGATCCAGCGGCAGGAAGGCCATCAGCAGGTCGCGCCAGACGACATGGACCTGCAGATCGGCTCGCGGCCTGAAATCCAGCGGCGGCCGCATGATCGCGACATCGAGCTCGGCATCGGCGATCGCCTGCAGCTGCTTGGCGGTCGACATGTTCCGCAGCTCGATCTTGACCCGCGGATAGCTGGAGCGAAAGCTGCGGAACAGATCGGCGAACATGTCGAGCATCGGGACCGAGCCGATGAAGCCGACGCGAACCACGCCAGCTTCGCCGCGCGCCGCGCGACGTACGGTCTCCGACGCCAGGTCGAGCTCACCGACGGCACGCCGCGCATGCTCGAGCAGCAATTGGCCCGCCTGGGTCAATGCCACCGCGCGGCGCGTCCGCGCCAGCAGTTGCGTCCCGAGTTCGTCCTCCATCGCCTTGATCTGGGTGCTCAACGGCGGCTGGCTGACATGCAGGCGTTTTGCGGCGCGGCTGAAGGAAAGCTCTTCGGCCACCGCGATGAAGTAGCGAAGCTGCCGGTAATCCATCGCTTATTCCGATTCCCTATAAGTGAGAGGTCAACAAGGTATTTGACCCCACGCGACCGTTTCCCGATCTTGGCCCGAAAATGCGGGGGCTCCAAGGGGAACACGAAGGGGAGACACGCAGATTTGCGTCCTGATCAGGCATGCGGCGCGCGCAGCGCATCGCCGATGCGATCTCGCGGCGGCCGATTGGCGATCTCCCCAAAGCTCCATGCTCCCGTCACCGGCGCCATCACAACAACAAAGGGAGGACATCAATGGCCGACGCGCCTGCAAGTGAACTGGAGAACCAAACCATCCGCCGCGTGTACTGGCGGCTGATCCCGATCCTGTTCGCGATGATGTTCTTCAACTATCTCGACCGCATCAATCTCGGCTACGCCGGGCTGACCATGAACAAGGACCTCGGCCTGAGCCCCGCAATCTTCGGCTTCGCGGCCAGCATCTTCTTCCTCGGCTACATGGTGCTCGAGGTGCCCAGCAATCTGATGCTGCACTGGCTCGGCGCCCGGATTTGGCTCGCGCGGATCCTGATCACCTGGGGCCTCGTCGCAACGCTGACCGCCTTCGTCTGGAATCCACTCAGCCTCTACGTCATGCGGTTCGGTCTCGGCGTAGCCGAGGCCGGCTTCATGCCGGGCGTGGTGCTCTATCTGACCTACTGGTTTCCGGCGCGCTATCGCGCCCGTGCGGTTGCCGGCTACATCATCGCAGGCTCGTTCTCGGCGGTGCTGGGCGGGCCGATCTCGACCAGCGTCATGACCTGGTTCGACGGCGCGGCCGGCCTGCATGGCTGGCAATGGATGTTCATCGCCGAGGGCGTACCGACCATTCTGCTCGGCCTCTTCACCCTCTATTATCTGACCGACCGTCCGGCCAAGGCGACCTGGCTCACCCGCGAGCAGGCCGACTGGCTGGAAGGTGAGCTTGCCGCCGAGCGGGCGGAGATCGCGCAACAGGGACAGCACAGGTTGATCGACTGCGTCCTCGACATCAGGGTCTGGCTGCTCGCGACGCTGTTCGGCTGCGCGCTGGTCGGCATCTACGGCTTGCTGCTGTGGTTGCCGCAGATCATCAAGGGCATGGGTAACCTCAGCAATATCGAGGTCGGTTTCCTCTCGGCGATCCCGCCGCTGCTCGGCGTCGTCGGCACCATCGTGGTGAGCCGCAGCTCGGACAAGACCGGCGACCGCAAATTTCATCTCGCCGGCGTCTACCTGCTCGCGGCCGTCGCGATGCTCGGCAGCGCCTATGTCCAGAGCCCGGTGCTTGCCTTCGTCTTCCTCTGCGTCGTCGGCTTCAGCCTGAACGCGGGCAATCCGCTGTTCTGGAGCATCAACGCTTCGCTGCTCACGGGCGCCGCCGGTGCCGCCTCGATCGCGCTGGTCAATACGCTGGCGCAATTCGGCGGCCTGATCGGCCCCTGGTGCATCGGCCTGATCAAGGACTCCACCGGCAGCTTCTCATGGGCGCTGGTCGGGATCGCCGGCTTCCTGTTCATCGCAGCTGCAATCGCCGCCGCCATGCGCGTCAAACCCCGCGAGCCGGAACTGACAGGGGCTATCCCGTCCTCCGTTGCGCACTGAAGGAGAAAGCAACACCATGATCATCGATTGTCACGGCCACTACACCACCGAGCCGCCCAAGCTGCACGTCTTTCGCGACAAGCAGCTCGCCGGCCTCGCCGACAAGTCGCGCCGCCCGCTCACCACCAATCTCGGCATCACCGACGACGAGATCCGCGACAGCGTCGAGGGCGCGCAGCTTCGCCTGCAGAAGGAGCGTGGCACCGACGTCACCATCTTCTCGCCGCGCGCCGCCGGCATGGCGCATCATGTCGGCAGGGAAGCCACCAGCGTCGAATGGACGACAATCTGCAACGACATGGTGCACCGGGTGTGCACGCTATTTCCGAACAATTTCGTCCCGGTCTGCCAGCTTCCGCAGAGCCCCGGCGTGAGGCCTGCGAACTGCATCGCGGAGCTCGAGCGCTGCGTCAATCAGCTCGGCTTCGTCGGCTGCAACCTCAATCCGGATCCGGCCGGCGGCTACTGGTGCGATCCGCCGCTGACCGATGAATGGTGGTTTCCGCTGTATGAGAAGATGGTCGAGCTCGACGTGCCGGCGATGGTCCATGTCTCTTCGTCCTGCAACCCCTGCTTCCATGGCACCGGCGCGCACTACATCAACGGCGACACCACCGCCTTCATGCAATTCCTGACCTCGGACCTGTTCAAGCGCTTCCCGACACTCCGATTCATCATCCCGCATGGCGGCGGCGCGGTGCCCTACCACTGGGGCCGCTACCGAGGCCTGGCGCAAGACATGAAGCTGCCGCCGCTGTCGGAGCATCTGCTGAAGAACGTGTACTTCGACACCTGCGTCTACCACCTCCCCGGCATCGAGTTGTTGACCAGGGTGATTCCGGTCGAGAACATCCTGTTTGCCTCGGAAATGGTCGGCGCGGTCCGCGGCATCGATCCGGAAACCGGGCACCATTTCGACGACACCCGCCGCTATATTGACGCGCTGCCCCTGAGCGCGGAAGACAAGGGCAAGATCTTCGACGGCAACGCGCGCCGCGTCTACCCTCGCCTCAACGCCCATCTCGACCGCCGCGCGCATTGAGCGTTCGCGCAAAAGAACAACCGGAGAAAACTGATGGCCATAGGATTTGCAATTCACAAGGCGAAACGAAAGGTCGCGCCTGACCTAGTCGCGCGATACCGCACCCTGCCTGTCGCCAATATCAGCGATGTCATGTCGCGGATCGCAGGCACCAACCGGCTGCGTCCGATGCATGCCGGCGGCTGGCTCGGCGGCCCGGCGCTGACCGTCAAGACCAGGCCGGGCGACAATCTGATGGTCCACAAGGCCATCGACCTGGCCCAGCCGGGCGACGTGATCGTCGTCGATGCCGGCGGCGTGCTGGTCAACGCCATCATCGGCGAAATCATGTCGACGCTGGCCGAGAAGAAGGGCGTCGCGGGCTTCGTGATCGACGGCTCGATCCGCGATGCAGGTGCCATCCGCGCCGGATCGTTCCCGGTATTCGCCGCAGGCGTTGCTCATCGCGGCCCGTACAAGGACGGCCCCGGCGAGATCAATTGCGCCATCTCGATCGACGGCATGATCGTCGAACCCGGCGACCTCATCGTGGCCGACGATGACGGCGTGCTCTGCGTGCCGTACGACCAGGCCACCGACATCTGCAAGCAGACCGAGGCCAAGAAGGCGAGCGAAGAGAAAGCCATCCAGCAGATCCTGACCGGCACCAGCGACCGCCGCTGGGTCGACGAGGCGCTGCAACGGCTCGGCTGCGAATACAAGGACTGATCGAATATTCGGCGGGGCGCGAGTCTCGGCAGCCTGGCGCGCCCCGCGCCGGTCGGCTGGATCGCGACTGTCGGCGGAACTGATGTCGGGGCGCGCGGCGAGCATGCGACATCATGGCGCGTTTCGGGAATATATCCTGATGACATCCCGAAAAGAATCCCGAGCCTCGCGGAGGATTCCTGTTTGCCAAACGAGCCCTACCCCACCAGTCTCGAAGCCAAGGTTCGTTGGGACAATGACGAACCGCACGTACAGGGTGGGGCGTCATGGCTGGTCATATGTTGCCTGGGGCGAGGCAATATCGATCCTCTATTGTCCACGCGAGCGGCGCGGCGATGTGGGTCGCGATCGGAGCCATGGCGCTGTCGACGGGCGTGCATGCTCAGACAACAGATGCGCCCGTGCGGACCGAGCTGCCGCCGGTAACCGTGATTGCGCCGGCACCGCTTGCCGGCACGCGCAGCCCGAAGCCGGCCACTCGGCCGGTGACGCAGCGATCGCGAACTGCCCGAGTACGCAATGCGCCGGCTGAAACAGCGGCAGCGCCGGCGGGAGGCATAGCCATCCCGAGGACTTCCGATCGCGACGCAAGCCTGATCGATCGTGACAAGGTGCCGTCCAACACCGAGGTGCTGACCTCGACGGACTTCAGCCACAACTATTCGACGAGTTTCCTCGACTCGGTGAATCGCAAGCTGCCCGGCGTCACGCTCGGCGACGACACGGGCAATCCGTTCCAGCGCAACCTCGACTACCGCGGCTTCGTCGCCTCGCCGGTTCAGGGCACGCCGCAGGGCATCGCGGTCTATCAGAACGGCGTGCGCATCAACGAATCCTGGGGTGACGTGGTCAACTGGGACTTCATTCCGGAAAAGGCCATCGACCGGGTTTCGCTGTTTCCCAGCAATCCCGTGTTCGGCCTCAACGCAATCGGCGGCGCGCTCGGCATCCAGATGAAGAACGGCTTCACCTATCAAGGTGTCGAGGGCGAGGCGTTCGGCGGCTCCTACGGCCGCGTGCAGGGCAGCGTGCAGGCCGGCGGCCAGCAGGACAACGTGTCGGCCTACGCGGCATTCGAATCCGCCTACGATGGCGGTTGGCGCGACTTTGCGAATTCATCGCATGTGAACCGCATATATGTCGATGTCGGCACGCGCAACGATGATACCGAGTTGCACGTCAACTTCACCGGCGCCGACAACGTCCTCGGCAATGTCGCGGCAACGCCGATCCAGTTGCTCAATCAGCGCTGGTCGAGCGTCTACACCTGGCCGCAGTCGACGCATCTTCAGCTCGCCTTCCTCAACGCGACCTTGAACCACAATTTTTCCGACACATGGTCGTTCCAGGGTAACGCCTACTACCGCGGCTTCTGGCAGTCGCATATCGACGGCAACGGCACCGAGGTGGAGGGATGCAACCGCGGACGCAACCTGTGCATCGACGGAGCCAACGACAACGATCCGATCTACGGTCCGGTCGGCGGCCCGCCGGTACCGAACACGCTCGGCACTGTCTTCCTCGGCGAAATCGACCGCAACCGGGTTGCCACCAACACCTTCGGCGGCACCGCGCAGCTGACCAATACGGACAGGCTGTTCGGGTATGAGAACCACGTCGTGATGGGCGTCAGCGTCGACCACGGCTTCACCAAGTTCAACGCGACCAGCGAGCTCGGCACCGTCGATCAGAACCTGTTCGTGACCGGCACCGGCATCTTCATCAACCAGCCTGACGCCGGACTGAGCCCGGTCGATCTGCACGCCACCAATACCTATACCGGCCTCTACCTCACAGATACGTTCGATGTCACGAACAGGTTCTCGGTGACGGCAGGCGGACGCTTCAATCTCGCGCAGATCGACCTCGAGGACCAGACCGGGACGAACCCGCTGCTCAACAGCAGCAAACGCTTCCAGCGCTTCAACCCGGTGATCGGCGGCACCTACAAGATCACCCCGAACCTCACTGCCTATGCCGGCTATTCGGAGGCCAACCGCGCGCCGACGCCGCTCGAGCTTGGCTGCTCCGATCCCAATCATCCCTGCATGCTCGACAGCTTCCTGGTCGCCGATCCTCCGCTCAAGCAGGTGGTGTCGCATACCGTCGAGGCAGGCTTTCGCGGCGGCTGGGGCCGCGATGCCGGGACCGGCATGTTGACCTGGGGACTCGGTGTCTTCCATACCCTGTCCGACGACGACATCATCCAGGTGGCAAGCCCGCTCGGCGTGAACAATCGCGGCTTCTTCCAGAATGCCGGGCAGACCTTGCGGCAGGGCATCGAGGCCAAGCTCGACTATCGCTTCGATCGCTGGAACGCCTACGCCAACTACACCTATGTCGACGCGACCTACCGGAGCGCGATCACGCTGTTCTCTCCGAACAATCCGAATGCCGTGAGCGATCCGGGCAACAGCGACCTGCAATATGTCAATGTCAGGCCGGGCGACCAGATCCCGGGCATCCCCGCGCACCGCTTCAAGGCCGGTGTCGAGTATTTCGTCACCGATGCGTGGAAAGTCGGTGCCGACGTCAATGTCGTCGGCAGCCAGTGGCTC
>NZ_LNCU01000084.1:115816-126194 GCF_001542415.1 Bradyrhizobium macuxiense | reverse complement strand
CTCGTGCACGACGATACCAACCAGAGCCCGAAGGTGCCTGCCTATGCGGTCGTCAACCTGCACACCTCATATCAGGTCACGCCGAACATCGAGGTGTTCGGCCTGATCAACAATGTCTTCAACCAGAAGTACTATCTCGGCGGCACCTTCTTCGAGACCGGCGGCTTTGCCAGCACCACGCGGGGCGTCACCAACCTGATGGCGCAGCTCACCGATCCCCGCACCTTCGTGCCCGGAATGCCGCTCGCTGCCTATGCCGGGCTGAGGGCGAAGTTCTGAACGAGATTTTCCGAAGAGCGGTGCGGTACGCTACGCCAGCGTCCCGCCATCGACCGGCATCGCGATGCCGGTCACGAACGAGGCCTTGTCGGACAACAGGAACACCGCAACTTCGGCGATCTCCTCGGGACGCGCCGCGCGGCCCATCGGATTGCGCGTGACCGCGGCCTTGATCAGGGCCTCGGGATCGGCCTCGTTGTGGCCCGGCTGGTCGGGCCGGTTGACGAACACCCGCAGCATCGGCGTGTCGATCGCGCCGGGGCAGATCGCATTGACGCGCACGCCGTCCTTGGCGTGACGCTTGGCGAGCGCACGCGAAAGTCCGATCACGCCGGCCTTGGCCGCCGAATAGGTCGGGCTCCAGGGCGAGCCTGTCAGCCCCGAAGTCGATGCCGTGAACAGGATGCTGCCTTTGCGCTGCGCCGCCATCTGCGCCAGCGCCGCATTGCTGGTGATCAGCTGCGAACGCAGATTGAGATCGATGCTGAGGTCCCAGCCGTCGAGGTCGTCGATCACGGACGGTCCGGGAATGCCGAGATGATTCCACAGGCAGTCGAGCCTGCCGAATTCCTTCACCGTCGCGGCAACAATCTCGCGCGAGAAGGTATCATCGCGGAGATCACCGGCCAGCGCCAGCGCACGCCCGCCGCCTTTGCGGATCTCGTCCACCACCGCTTTGGCGCCGGCCTCGTTCTGGTCGACAACCGCGACCGCCGCGCCCTCGCGCGCCAGAATTCCCGCCCCGGCGCGGCCGGCGCCGGAAGCAGCAGCCGTAACGAGCGCGATCTTGCCCTGCATGTCCATGCCTTGATCCTGATTGTGCTGTTGAGTGAAAGACTCTCAGCTCCGGTTGAATCAGGCACGAAAGCTCCGCCGTCTTGCGCTGAAGCGCTAAGTTCACGCCGCCCGCTCTGCGCGAACGCGCGCTAGCGGCCGCCGAACAGAAGCGGCGACTGGCCGGGCAGCAGGGACGAGTTGATGTCGCTGTCCGTGCGCTCCGACTGCAACTGCGTGTAACCGACCCCGAACGACAAGCTGACATTCGATGTCGGTCGGAACTCGAGACCCGCACGCGCGGAATAGCCGGCATTGGCGCCGGACGTGCCGCTGAACGGCGCAATCGGGCCGCCGATGCCGGGGGCGTTGTATTTCAGGCTGTCGAAGCCGGCAAAGAAGGTGACCGGCGATCCGTTCACGCCCTTGAAGTTGTAGCCGAACTGCGTGCCCTGGTAATCAAGCGAGCCGAACGCTCCGGCCTGGTTCAGGCCGTTCAGACCGAAGCGGCCGCCCTCGCTGCCCATGAACCAGCCGTCGGGATGGCCGTTCAGATACGCGGAGGCGCCCTGCCCCCCGCCCTCACCAAAGCCCGGGAAGTTTCCGTAGGTGTCGGCCTTCTGGCCGTCGGCGAGGCTGGCGCCGAAGCCGAACAGCGACCCCGGCGTCCAATATTGCACGGGGCCGCTCTGGGCATGAGCCACAGACCCACTGAGACAGAGTGCCGCCAACACGACTGCGAAACCGCCTTTATGCGCGAAGATGGACATTCGATTACCGCCAAGAACCCCGCCCGACTATACGCTGCGGACATCGGGAACGCCAGCACGGCCGCTGCGGCGCGCCGGCTCGGCTCTTGCCAACAAGGCAGCGAGCCCCTATCTACGTCGCTCTCCTTGAAGAGCGAGCGAACCAGGTCACCGATAATGCGGCAGTCACAGCGAGCATCAGTGCTGATGACGGAAGGGCTAATGCCCTCGTCCGCCGCTATTCTGCTTTGGACCTGACCTAACGTCACACCTGACATTGGAATCGGCCCGGAGCGGAAGCGGCTCCTGGCGCCGAAACGGGCTCTCGCGGTGCCTCGAGTCGTGCAAACCCAGCACGGGAGCTCGAACACCACAGGTGTCCCATGGCCAAAGAGAAGTTCATCCGCCTCAAGCCCAACTGCAACGTTGGCACGATCGGCCACGTGGATCATGGCAAGACGACGCTGACGGCAGCGCTGACGAAGGTTTCAGCCGATCACGGCTGGGGCGCGTTCGTCTCCTATCAGGACGTTGCCAAGGCGTCGGCCGCGCAAGGTACGCGTGACGATTCGAAGATCCTGACCATCGCGACGAGCCACGTCGAGTTCTCGACGGCGACGCGCCATTACTCGCACGTCGACTGCCCGGGCCACGCCGATTATGTGAAGAACATGATCACGGGCGCGGCGCAGATGGACGGCGCAATCCTGGTCGTCTCGGCCGTCGACGGGCCGATGCCGCAGACGCGCGAGCATATCCTGCTCGCGCGCCAGATCGGCGTGCCGCGCATCGTGGTGTTCCTGAACAAGTGCGATGTCGCAGACGATCCGGAGCTGGTCGATCTCGTAGAGATCGAGGTGCGCGATCTGCTGTCGAAGTACCAGTACGACGGCGACAACGCGCCGGTCGTGCGCGGTGCCGCGATGCAGGCGCTGCGCGGCGAAACCGGCCCGCTGGCGGATCAGGCGATCCTCAAACTGTTCGAGGCACTCGACAGCTATATCGAGCTGCCCGAGCGGCCGAAGGATCGTCCGTTCCTGATGCCGATCGAAGGCGTGCAGTCGATCGCGGGGCGCGGCACCGTAGTCACCGGGCTCGTCGAGCGCGGCACGATCAGGCTCGGCGACGAGGTCGAGATCGTCGGTCTCGGCGAGACCCGGAAGTCAGTCGTGACCAGCATCGAGAGCTACCGGAAGATCCTCGATCAAGGGCAGGCCGGCGACAATGTCGGCTGCCTGCTGCGCGGGATCGACAAGGCGGCGGTGCAGCGCGGTCAGGTGCTGTCGCATCCGGGCGGTGCGGCTCCGCACAAGACCTTCCGCGCGGAAGTGTATGTGCTGACGAAGGACGAAGGCGGGCGGCATACGCCCTTCTTTGCCAACTACCGTCCGCAGTTCTACTTCCGGACCGCTGACGTCACCGGCAGCGTCCAGCTCGGCAATGGCGCCGAGATGGTGATGCCGGGCGACAGCGCCGAGTTCACGATCGAACTCAACAAGCCGATCGCGCTCGAAGAGCGGTCGCGCTTTGCGATCCGTGAAGGCAACCGCACCGTCGGTGCCGGCGTCGTGACCGAGATCGTGGAGTGACGGATGGGGGTCCGGCGAAAGCCGGGCCCCCATCCATCTTCGCCCATGAATCCTCCGGAATGATCACTCTTCCGCAATGATCGCGGCCATCGTTTCGCCTGCGGCCGTGAACCTCAGTCGGAAGCTGCGTCACCCGCTTGCACGGAGACGACGCCGGGGTGGCGCCGTTCGTCTTGCGGCGGTCCTGCCAAGCTCCTCCTCCGGGCCCAAGCTGAAGATCCATTCGAGGTGCAGTGCGTCGGCTCGTTCAGATCAACGGCCTAATTATCGACGTTGGAGAAAGCCGTTTCGAGGACGTCGCCGATTGGTTGCCACGTCCGGCCGTCGAATTGAACCAATCGCATTTGTTTGATCGGCCGAAAGTTGAACGGCCCTGTGTTGATTTTGATGCCAGGCAGCAAGGCGGAGTTTTGGTAGTCCTTGAGAGCCGCCGCTTGCTTCATCACGTTCTCGCGTGACAGATCATTGCCGCACTGTTTGAGCACTTGCACCAGGGTCTCGGCGGCCGCATAGCCGAAGACGGCCGCGCCGTCGTCCTTGCCTCCCGCCCGACTGTATTTGTCAAGAAATGCTTGCCAGTTCTGTGCGTCCTCTTTCCAGGCGGGATCATTTGCATCCTTCAGGAATGCCGCTGTAATCACGCCAGCGGAATTTTCCAGGCCAGCAGGCTTAAGCGCCGTCGCAATCGATGAAGCCATGTGGTCGAGGATGAACACGGGGTGCCAATCCAGCTTCGCCGCGGCTCGAATGACTTTCGCTGCGTTTGCCGGCAGTCCTGCGAATAAAAAGATCTCGGCTCCCGATTGCTTCAAGATCGATACATGCGTGTCCAGATGCTCATCTCCGACATCGTAGGCGATATCGACCCTGATCGCACGGGCGACGTTTCCCAGCCCGTCTTCCAACCCCTGGAATATTTCGCGGCCGACTTGATCGTTCTGCCAAAGAGCGACGATCCGGCGTCCAGGGTAGGTCGCTTGTATGTAGTTGGCGTAGATGCGCCCCTCTTCCCGAAACGAGGGCTGCCAACCCATTGTCCACGGAAACGACGATGGATCGAAGAGATGATCGTCTCCGGAAGCGACGAACAGCTGAGGGATTTGCCTTTCGTTCAAGTATTTGCGTACGGCAAAGTTGCCCGGAGTTCCAAAGGAGCCGAACATCAACAGGACATTATCGTTCTCGACAAGACCGCGCGTGAGATTCAGCGCGGTTACCGGATCGGATTTGTCGTCATAGGAGATAAAGCTGACCTTGCGGCCGTTGATCCCGCCGCGCTCGTTCAGCAGCTCGAAATATGCTGCTTCGGCCTTCCCGATCGCGCCGAAAGCCTGCAGACTTCCACTGTAGGGCATCAGATTACCGATACGGATTTCAGTGTCGGTCACGCCGGGGTCGCGCACTCGCTCGGAGATCGCGCTCAGACTTGTAAGCGCCAACACGATGGCGATGAGCGTTCGTACCCGCGTTTGCATTCGAATAAACTCAACCACAAAACCGCGCGGCAGGATTTCGAGACGTATTGGGGGCAGTCAGCTTTGATTGAGATCAAGCTCCAGGAATTGGTCACGACGATGGCGGATCGAACAACAGGTCATTGTTGCAGCGCACGATTCTGAATTGGGCCTGAAGCGAATCTGCTCAAAGCGAAGCAAGACCTCTGCTTTCGAGACGGATCCGGGCGTCACGCGTGTCTCAACTCACGAGTCAACCTTAGCCTGCCGCCAGCAGGTTCTGTTTCAACAAGCCTGCCAGCCAATCCGCGAATACCTGCAGCCGGCGCGATAGATGCTGGCGGTGCGGATAGAGCAAGGTCATCGGCATCGGCATGGCACGATGCCCGGGCATGACATCGACGAGTTCTCCGGCGTCGAGATGCCGCTGCACGTCATAGGCCGGGATCTGGATCAGCCCGAGGCCGGCGAGACAGCAGGCGATGTAGGCCTCTGCACTGTTCACGGTGATGCGGCCGCGCATCGCGGTCGTGCGTGACGATCCCTGCTCGCTCCATTCCCACTCCTCGATACGCCCGGTCGATGGCGAGGCGTAGTTGACCGCCCAATGCGCGGCGAGATCGTCCGGCGACTGCGGCACGCCGTGGCGTGCGAGATAAGCGGGGCTCGCGACATTGATCAGCGTGAGATTACCGAGCGGCCGCGCGATGAGGCCGGAATCGCCAAGCGCGCCGACCCGCACCACGCAATCGGCGCTGTCCTCGACCAGGTTGATGGCCCGATCGGTGACACCGAGATCGATGTCGATCTGCGGATAGCGATCGAGGAACGCCGGCAGTGCCGGCGCGATGATCAGGCGTCCGATCCGTCCCGGGACATCGACGCGCAGCCGGCCCGATGGCTCGGCGGCCGCATGACGGAACAGGCCTTCGGCCTCCTCGACGTCGGCGACCAAGCGGAGGCACCGCTCATAGAAGGCCGCGCCGTCCTGCGTCGGCGAGACCTTGCGGGTCGTGCGATGCAGCAGCCGCGCGCCGATCCGCTGCTCCAGCTCAGAGACCGCAGATGAGACCGAAGAGCGCGGCAGGCCGAGCCTGTCGGCCGCCCGGGTAAAGCTGGAGCACTCGACGACGCGAGCGAAGATGCGGAAGAGATCGATGCGGTCCAATATCGGCCTCGATTGTTCGCTAATTCTGACAAGTGAGGTCAGAATGCGGCCCTTTATCGCGAAATCCTAGACGATATCGTCCTATCCGGAAAGCGGCCGCGCTGCGTGGCTGCTCGATTTGGAAAGGTTGACGCCATGACCGACCACAGCATCAAGGGAAAGACCGTCATCATCGCCGGCGGCGCCAAGAATCTCGGCGGATTGATCGCGCGCGATTTCGCCAAGCATGGCGCGAAGGCGATCGCGATCCACTACAACAGCGCCGCAACCAAGGCCGACGCCGACGCGACGGTGGCCGCGGTGAAGGACGCCGGTGCCAAGGCCGTCGCCTTCCAGGCCAACCTCACCACCGCGGGCGCGATGGAGAAATTGTTCACTGATGCAGTGGCCGCGGTCGGCCGTCCCGACATCGCGATCAACACAGTCGGCAAGGTTCTGAAGAAGCCGATGGTCGAGATTTCGGAGAGCGAATACGACGAGATGACTGCGGTCAATGCCAAGGCCGCCTTCTTCTTCCTCAAGGAGGCCGGCCGCCACGTCAACGACAACGGCAAGATCTGCACACTCGTCACGTCGCTGCTCGGCGCCTTCACGCCGTTCTATGCCGCCTATGCCGGCACCAAGGCGCCGGTCGAGCACTACATCCGCGCAGCATCCAAGGAGTTCGGTGCACGCGGCATCTCGGTCACCGCGATCGGACCGGGCCCGATGGACACGCCGTTCTTCTATCCAGCCGAAGGCGCTGATGCAGTCGCCTATCACAAGTCGGCCGCGGCGCTGTCCGGCTTCTCGAAGACCGGCCTCACCGACATCAGCGATATCGTTCCATGGATTCGCCTGCTGGTCTCGGAGGGCTGGTGGATGACCGGCCAGACCATCCTGGTCAACGGCGGCTACACCACGAAGTGAGGTCAGGGCGCGGCCCGATGACAGACGCCAGCGTACTCCGCTGCACGTCGCATATCACGACGGCGGATTATGCTCCGCCAATCCGCCCTTCCGGCTGCGCGCTGTTCGAAGGGGGCAAGAACGAAGAGCAAAGCTCGGACAATTCGTGTCGCGAGAACGCGGATGTATGACTCACAAGCAGCGCAACACACTCGCTGTCGTCCCTGCGAAAGCAGGGACCCATAATCATCGATGTTCAATTGTTGAGCCATGCCGGAGCGACGAGTCCTGTCCACTACATCTGCCACGGCGTATGGGTCCCTGCTTTCGCAGGGACTACGTCGGTGTATTCGGCGGTCAGCTCTCGCTACGAGACCGCACTCCGTTAGCTGCCGCGACATTGCGCCGCTGAACGCGTTGCGGCGCAACAATCAAAATGAGACTGCCCGTCAAACCGTCACAGGCCGACGACATCCGCGCCGCGCCCGCCATCGGCTAGCTTTGCGCGCAACAACCGGACGTCCGCGCCCTTGCCTTTGTCGATGCGGACGCCGGCGAAAACAGCAGGGAGGAGAGCGATGTTGAAAGGCAGTGTGGGACTGATTGCGTTGGGCAGCCTGTTGCTTTCGGGCACGGCGTTCGCTCAGGAGAAGATCAAGGTCGGCGTCACCGCAACGCTCGAGGGCACCTACACCGTGCTCGGCGAGGACGGCATGCGCGGCTTCCAGACTGCGCTCAACGTGCTCGGCAAGAAGATCGGCGACAAGGAGTTGGAGTTCGTCGTCGCCTCGACCGACGCGACACCGGACTCCGCGGTGCGCGCCGTGCGCAAGCTGATCGAGCAGGACAAGGTGCAGATCCTGCTGTCGCCGCTGTCCGGCGACGAAGGCATCGCGGTGAAGAACTTCGCCAAGACCCACCCGGAGCTGACCTTCGTCAACGCCGCCTCCGGCGCGCAGGAAGCGACCTATGTCGATCCGGCGCCGAACTTCTTCCGCTACAACATGGACGGCGCGCAGTGGCAGGTGGGCCTCGGCAAATACGCCTATGAGACCAAGGGCTATCGCAAGATCGCAACCGTCGGCGAGGACTACTCCTTCATATACACCCAGGTGTTCGGCCTCGTGCTCGAGTTCTGCGGCGCCGGCGGCCAGGTCACCAGCCGGCAATGGGTGCCGCTCGGAACCAAGGATTTCGCCTCCGTGATCGCCGCGCTGCCCGACGATGTCGACGCGATCTATCTCGGGCTCGGCGGCGCCGATGCCGTCAACTTCCTCAACCAGTATCAGCAGGCCGGCGGCAAGGCGCATCTGATGGGCGGCTCGATCATGATCGACCAGACCATTCTGTCGTCGAAGGGCAGCGCCAAGAACGCGCTGATCGGCACCATCGCGGCGAGCGGCCAGGCCGACACCTGGGACGACCCGAACTGGCAGAAATTCGTGAAGGCCTATCAGGATGCGTTCCCGCCGGCCAAGCGCTTCCCGAGCCCATCGCTGCTCGCGACCAACTATTACGACTCGACGATGGCGTTGATCCTGGCGCTGCGGCAGGTCAATGGCGACCTCTCAGACAGCCAAGCCAAGCTCAAGGACGCGCTGGCGAAGATCGAGATCGACGCGCCGAACGGCAAGATAAAGCTCGACTCCAACCGCCAGGCGATCGGCACCAACTTCGTCACCGAGGTGGTCGACGACGGCAAGGGCGCGCTGTTCAGCAAGGTCGTGAAGGTGATTCCGAACGTCAACCAGACGCTCGGCTACGATCCGGCGGTTTTCGCCAAGATCGGCCTGCCCGGCCGCACGGTCCCGGAGTGCAAGAAGTACTGACGTATTTGTTGCAAGTGCGAGCAAGCCGGCCGTGGCCGAACCGCGCGGTTGCATCTTGAGCCCTGCTCGCCCTTGCTTTCCCTTCCGGGATGTTGAACGCTTGTCGAAAAGACAAGAGCATCACGCGGGAGGGGAGGCATGAGCAGGGCGCTTGCCGTCTTCCACGGCCGGTTCGGCCGCGCGACGGTCTATCAGTTGAACCGCCCCTTCAACGTGCATGCGCACCGCGAAGGGCACTTGATCTTTCACGTCGGCGGAACGCCGGCGCAGATCGACGTCTCGGAGCAGCGCTGGCTGCTCAAGGACGACACCGTGGTCGCGGTCAACCCGTGGGAGCCGCACAATTTTCTACCGACCGATATGGATCACGGCGCGATCTTTTTCGTGCTCTATGTCAACGCGGAATGGTTCGCCCCCGCCGCCGCCAACGCGCAGAGCCTGCGGTTCGGCCGCACCTTCTTTCCGCGTACCGAAGCGCTCGACAAGCTGATCCGCCGCACCGCGGCTTTGGTGTGCGGCGCACCGTCGCTGCGCAGTCTCGATTGCGAGCTCAGGCAGCTGATCGATTCCTGTTACGAGGAAAGCTGGCAGGCGACACAGGAGGCGCGCGCGGCGGCTGCGATCACCGACTTCCGCGTGCGCAAGTCGATCAAGCTGATGTCGGAGAGCCCCGGCGCCGAGATCGAGCTGGATGCGATCGCACGCGAAGCCGGGCTGTCGCGGCCGCATTTCTACCGTCTGTTCCGCACCCAGACCGGCGTCACCCCGCACCTCTACATGAACACGCTGATCATGGAGCAGGCGCTCGATGCGCTGGTGGCAACCGAGTCCCCGATCGCCGATATCGGCTTCGATCTCGGCTTCTCCTCGCAGAGCGGCTTCACCCGCTTCTTCGCCGCCAATGTCGGCATGGCCCCGACCGATTACCGCCGCGCCGCCAAGGTGTTGCGTCCCTGAAGGAGTTCCGCGCAAACGATAAAGATACTCTCGATCAAATCCGCTGCCTTCGCCCCCGATAGGATGCCCGAAACGCGCCCCGTAAGAGGACGCGGCATGAGGGAATGCGTCGGAGATGACCCGGTTCATCGAACGCCATCCGGCCTGGGCGCTGATCGTGATCATCGCGATCGCGGTGCTGCTGTGGCTGGTCTTCGCGATCTGGCCGCCGGGGCTGGAGGCCGCGATCGGCCGCAAGCGCGTGTTCCTCAACGCGGTCTTCAACGGCATCACGCTCGGCGGGCTCTATTTCCTGGTGGCGAGCGGCTTCACGCTGATCTTCGGCCTGATGCGCAACGTCAATCTCGCGCACGGCTCGCTCTATCTGTTCGGCGGCTATATCGGCTACGCCATCAGCACCTGGACCGGGTCGTGGATCCTGAGCTTCATCGTCGCCTTCATCGCGGTGGCGCTGGTCGGCGTGATCCTGCAGCTCGTCGTGTTTCGCCGCATGGAGGGGCAGGACCTTCGGCAGACCATGGTGACGATCGGGCTCTCGATCGTGTTCGCCGACCTGATGCTCTGGGTGTTCGGCGGCGACTTCTACCAGATCCAGACCCCGAGCTGGCTGATCGGCCCGATCCAGCTGCCGCTGATCACCGCGGTGAAGTCCTCCGGCGAGCCGGTCTATCTGCAATATCCGCTGGTGCGG
>NZ_LNCU01000084.1:101171-115764 GCF_001542415.1 Bradyrhizobium macuxiense | reverse complement strand
CTCGCGCTCAACCGCACGCGGATCGGCATGATCGTGCGCGCCGGCGTCGACGATCGCGATATCCTGGCCGCGACGGGCGTACGGATCCAGCTGGTGTTCGTGCTGGTGTTCGCGCTCGGCGCCGGATTGGCCGGCATCGCCGGCGTGGTCGGCGGAACCTTCCAGTCGCTCTCGCCTGGCGAGGACACGCGCTTCCTGCTCGCCTCGCTCGTGGTGGTGATCGTCGGCGGCATGGGCTCGATCCCGGGAGCCGCGCTCGGCGCCGTCATCATCGGCCTCGCCGAGCAGCTCGGCTCGGTCTACATCCCGACCTACGCCATCGTCGTCACGTTCCTGATCATGGTGCTGGTGCTGGCATTGCGGCCGCAGGGCCTGCTTGCGAGGCGATGAGATGTCGCTATTGCAGAGCACCCAGCTTCGCCCCGATCCGACCGCCGCCTCAGCGGCGCGGCGCGCCTTCATCCGCACATGGCCGGAATTCCAGAACCCGGTGGCCTGGCTGGTCGCGCTGATCCTCGTCATCATGCCGCTGATCGCCAACGGCTTCTTCCTGATCGAGATCTTCGGCACCACGCTGATCCTCGGCATCATCGCGCTCAGCCTGATGTTTCTGGCCGGCTATGGCGGCATGGTCAGCCTGATGCAGCTCACCATCGCGGGCTTTGCCGGCTACATGGTCGCGGTGCTCGGCGTCAGCGGCAACGCCAATATCAGCCTCGGCTGGCCGTGGTGGCTTGCGACGCCAATGGCGCTGGTGCTGGCAACGCTGTTCGGCACGCTCGGCGGCGCGCTCGCGGTGCGCACCGAGGGCATCTACACCATCATGATCACGCTCGCGATCGGCGCGGCCTTCTACTACTTCACCAACCAGAACTGGGCGATCTTCAACGGCCACACCGGCATCAACACCGTCGCGACGCCGCACTTCTGGGGCGTCGACTGGCGCTCCGACATCGCCTTCTACTACGTGACGCTCGGCGTCGCCGCGATCTGCTACTTCGCCGTCCAGTACGTCTCGCGCGCGCCGTTCGGCCTCGCTCTGCAAGGCGTGCGCGACAATTCCCGCCGCATGGCGGCGCTCGGTTTCAATCCCAACGCACACCGGATCGCGGCCTACGCCTTTGCTGCCTTCATCGCCGGACTTGGCGGTGTGCTGCAGGTCTGGAACTACGGGCAGATCTCGCCCGGCTCGGTCAGCGTCGGCGCCTGCATCGACATCCTGATCATCGCCGTGGTTGGTGGCATCACGCGGCCGATCGGCCCGTTCATCGGCGCCCTCATCTTCGTCCTGCTGCGCACCTTTGCGCTCGATTTGCTGGTCAAGCTCGGGCTGGATGGCAACCGCTTCCGGCTGTTGATCGGGCTCGGCTTCCTCGCCATCGTGTTCTGGTCATCCGACGGCGTGATCGGCCTGTGGGAACGCTGGCGCCGCCGCAACGCATCTTCAGCAACACGCTCGCGCGGAGGCCGCCATGGATAGTGTCGCGCAGCGACTGTCCGCGGTCGGCGCCGGCGCGGCCCTGGAACTGCGCGGCGTGACGCGGCTGTTCGGCGCGCTGGCGGCACTGACCGACGTCACCATCACGGTGCGGCCCGGCGAAAGGCGCGCGGTGCTCGGCTCGAACGGCGCCGGCAAGACCACGCTGTTCAACTGCATCACGGGCGACTTCCCACCCTCCTCAGGCACGATCCGCTTCTTCGGCGAGGACATCACCGAATTCCCGCCCTATGAGCGCATCCGCCGGGGCTTACGCCGCACCTACCAGATATCGGCACTCTTCCCCGGCCTTACGGTGCAGGACAACGTCTACCTCGCCTGCCGTGGCGTGTCGCGCGGACGGTTCTCCTTCCTCCGCCCGGGGCAGAACGACGCGCTGATGCACGCGACCGAAACGCTGGTGCAGGCCGTGCACCTTACCGGCGTCAAGGACCAGCGCGTCGCCGAGCTCGCCCACGGCCAGCAGCGCCAGCTCGAAATCGCGCTCGCGCTGGCCGGCGCGCCGCGCTTCATCTTGTTCGACGAGCCGGCCGCGGGATTGTCACCGACCGAGCGGCGCGAGCTGATCGAGATCCTGACCTCGCTGCCGGCGCATATCGGCTACATCATCATCGAGCACGACATGGACGTCGCGCTGCGCGTCGTCGAGAGCGTGACGATGATGCATAATGGCCGCATCTTCAAGGAGGGCCTGCCGCGCGAGATCGAGTCCGATCCCGAGGTGCAGGAGCTTTATCTCGGAGGCGGCCATGAATGACCGCCGCGCCGCGCCCGCGCTCGAGGTGAAGGGCCTCGACGTCTATTACGGACATTCGCATGCGCTGCAGGGCGTCGACCTCACCCTCGACTCCGGGGTGTTCTCGGTGGTCGGCCGCAACGGGATGGGCAAGACCACGCTGTGCAAGGCCATCATGGGCCTGGTGCGCGCCAGCGGCGGCTCAATCCGGATCCGCGGCGAGGAGGTCACGCGGCTGAACCCGGCGCGCATCGCCCGCCTCGGCGTCGGCTATGTGCCGCAGGGCCGCCGCCTGTGGCGCTCGCTCACGGTCGACGAACACCTGCAACTTGCCGGCGGGCTGCGGCGCGGCTCCTGGACCATCGAGCGCATCTACGACACCTTCCCCCGCCTCGCCGAGCGCAAGAACCATGGTGGCAGCCAGCTCTCCGGTGGCGAGCAGCAGATGCTTGCGATCGCGCGCGCGCTGCTGACCAATCCGCATCTGCTGATCATGGACGAGCCGACCGAGGGACTGGCGCCGGTCATCGTTGCCCAGGTCGAGGACATGCTGGTGCGCCTCGGCGACGACGGCGATATCTCCGTGCTGGTCATCGAGCAGAATATCGGCGTGGCAACGGCGGTGTCGCGAAACGTCGCCATCATGGTCAATGGCCGGGTTAACCGCATCATCGACTCCGCGCGCCTCGCCGCCGACCGCGATTTGCAGCAGCGTTTGCTCGGTGTCGGAACCCACGGCACTGATGAGACCGACGTCGAGGCTGCACCGGCGACGGCCGAGACCGCCGGCGCGCCGCAGGCGGAGCGCAAGGGGCCGATGCGCATCTACGTCTCTAACCCCGTGCTGCCGACGCGCTGGTCGCAGCCGGTGCCGATCGCCCGCATCGAAGCGGCCGCAAGGACGCAATCCGCAGGCGTCACGCGGCTCGAAGAGACAACCCGCGCGCGACGCGAACCTGTGGCAGCCAGGACGTCGGGACCGCCTGTCGTGCTCGTGGTCGGCACGCTCGACACCAAGGGCGCCGAGTTGCGCTTCATCCGCGACATCGTCGCCGGCAGCGGCCTGCGCACGCGCCTGGTCGACGTCTCGACCAGCGGAAAGGCGGCGAGCTGCGACGTTACCGCGCAGGAGATCGCGCTGAACCACGGTCGCGGCGGCTCCGGCGTGTTCGGCTCCGATCGCGGCGCCTCGGTGACGGCGATGGCGGAAGCATTCGAGCGCTGGCTGCGCCGTCAGGGCAATGTCGCAGGCGTGATTTCTGCCGGCGGGTCGGGCGGTGCGTCGCTGGTCGCGCCCGGCATGCGGGCGCTTCCGGTCGGCGTGCCGAAACTCATCATCTCCTCGGTGGCGTCCGGCGACGTCGGCCCGTATGTCGGGCCTGCCGACATCACGATGATGTATTCGGTCACCGACGTGCAGGGTCTCAACTCGATCTCGCGCTCCGTGCTCGGCAACGGCGCCAATGCGCTGGTCGGCATGGTCAAGGCTCGCCTCGACGAACAGGCCGGCAAGCAGCGCGACACCGGCGCAAGTCTTCCCGCGATCGGCATCACCATGTTCGGCGTCACCACGCCTGCGGTGCAGAAGATCGCGGCCGATCTGCGCGAGGATTTCGAATGCCTCGTCTTCCATGCCACCGGCGTCGGCGGCCGCTCGATGGAGAAGCTCGTCGAGTCCGGTCAGCTCGCCGGCGTCATCGACCTCACCACGACCGAAGTCTGCGACCTCCTGATGGGCGGCGTGTTCCCGGCGACCGAAGATCGCTTCGGCGCCATCATTCGCGGCCGCATGCCCTATGTCGGCTCGGTCGGCGCGCTGGATATGGTGAACTTCGGCGCGCCCGACACGATCCCCGAGCGCTATCGCCAGCGCAAATTCCACGTCCATAATCCGCAGGTCACCTTGATGCGGACGACGCCCGAAGAGAACGAGCGCATGGGCCGCTGGATCGGCGAGCGGCTCAACCAGATGGACGGGATCGTGCGCTTCTTCCTGCCGGAAGGAGGCGTCTCCGCCCTGGATGCGCCCGGCCAACCGTTCTGGGACCTCGAGGCCGACGCGGCGCTGTTCCGCGCGCTGGAGCGCACCGTACGCCAGACCAGCAACCGGCAGATCATCCGCGTCAAGCGCAACATCAACGATCCCGAGTTCACCGCCGCCATCGTCAGTGCGTTCCGTCCCCTGCTCGGACGCGCCGGCGGACGGCGGAGAGTGGCGAGGTGACCCATGGCCAGGTTTGAACGCGCAGCGCTGTTGAAAAAGTTTCGGGCCATGGTCGCTCGCGGCGAGCCGATCGTCGGCGGCGGCGCCGGCACCGGGCTGTCGGCCAAATGCGAGGAGGCCGGCGGCGTCGACCTGATCGTGATCTACAATTCGGGCCGCTACCGCATGGCCGGCCGCGGCTCGCTTGCCGGGCTGATGCCCTATGGCGACGCCAACGCGATCGTCGTCGAAATGGCCGGCGAGGTGCTGCCGGTCGTCACCAGGACTCCCGTGCTCGCCGGCGTCAACGGTACCGATCCGTTCCGCGACATGGACGTGTTCCTTGACCAGCTCAAGGCGCTCGGCTTTGCCGGCGTGCAGAACTTTCCCACCGTCGGCCTGATCGACGGCATCTTCCGCGCCAACCTCGAAGAAACCGGCATGTCCTATGCGCTCGAGATCGACATGATCGCGAAGGCGCACGACAAGGACATGCTGACCACACCCTACGTGTTCAGCGAGCAGGAAGCCGCCGCGATGGCGATCGCTGGCGCCGACATCATCGTCTGCCACATGGGCCTGACCACCGGCGGCACCATCGGTGCCCAGACCGCGCTGAAGCTGAAGGATTGTCCCGCCCGCATCGAGGCCTGGGCCGAGGCCGCGCTCAGCGTCAATTCCGACATCATCGTGCTCGCGCATGGCGGTCCGATCGCGGACCCGGCGGATGCCGATTTCATCATGAAGAAAACCCGCAACTGCCACGGCTTCTACGGTGCCTCCTCGATGGAGCGCCTGCCGGTGGAGCGGGCGCTGACGGATCAGGTTCGCAAGTTCAAGGCGATCGGCGCCCGCTAGAGGCGCCGTGACCAAGGGAGGAAGAGATGTCGGGGATGCTGGCAGGTGAATTGATCCTCTGGCTCATCGTCGCGATCGTCGCGATCATCATCATCGTTTACGTCGTGAACTGGCTGTATCACCGTTCGTCGAAGGAGGTCTCCTTCGTCCGCACCGGTTTCCTCGGCGAACGCGTGGTGATCAATGGCGGCGCCTTCGTGCTGCCGTTCATCCACGACTACACGCCGGTCAACATGAACGTTCTGCCGATGGGGATCATCCGCTCCAGGCAGGACGCCGTGATCACCCGCGACCGGATGCGCGTCGACATCGAGGCCGACTTCTACGTCCGGGTCCAGCCGACCCGCGAGGCCGTCTCCATCGCGGCCGCCACGCTCGGCCGCCGCACCATGGAGCCCGGGCAACTCCACACCCTGCTCTCCGGCAAGTTCATTTCCGCGATCCGCTCGGTGGCATCCGAGATGACGATGGAGCAGATGCACGAGCAGCGCGGCGACTATGTCGCCCGCGTCAAGGCCAATGCAGCCGAAGCGCTGGCGCAAAACGGCCTCGAGCTCGAATCGGTCGCGATCACCGATCTCGACCAGACCGACCTCGAATACTTCAATCCATCGAACCGGTTCGATGCCGAAGGTCTCACCCGTCTGATGGAGGACATCGAGGCCAAGCGCAAGCTGCGCAACGACATCGAGCAGGACTCGATGATCAAGATCCGCTCCCGCAACCTCGAAGCCGAGCGGCAGGCGCTGGAGATCGAGCGCGAGAGCGAGACCGCCCGCCTCGAGCAGGAGCGCGACATCGAAATGCGCCGCGCCTTGCAACGCACCGAGGTCGCCCGCGAGCGCGCGCTGCGCGAGACCGAGGCCGAACAGGCCCAGATTACCGCCCGCGAAGCCATCGAGAAGGCCCGCATCGCCAACGAGCAGGCCATTACGGAAGCCCGCATCGCCTCCGAACGCGAGACCCGGCAGAAGGAGATCGAGCGGACCCGGGCAGTCGAAGAGAAGGAATTGCTGGCTCGCGAGGAAATCGAGAAAGCGCGGATCGCCAATCAGCGCTCGGTCGACACCACGCGCATCGCCTCCGAGCGCGAGGTTCGCCAGCGCGAGATCGAGCGCATGCGCACGGTCGAGGAAGCCGAGATCGCGGCCCGCGAGGCGATCGAGAAGGCGCGTATCCAGCAGGACCGCGTGGTGACCGACGCGCGCATCGCCAATGAGGAGGAAACCCGCCGGCGCGAGATCGAGCGCACCCGCGCGGTCGACGAGGCCGAGATCGCGGCGCGCGAGGCCACCGAGAAGGCACGCATCGCCCAGACCATGACGGTCAATGTCGAGCGCATCTCCTCCGACGAGCGGACCCGCGCGCTGGAGATCCAGCAGGTGCGCACAATCCAGGAAGCGGAAATCGAGGCGCAGAAGGCCGTCGAGGCCGCGCGCATTGCCCGCGAGAAGATGCTCGCCGCCGAACGCATCGCGGCCGACCACACCACGCGCAAGCTCGAGATCGAGCGCAACCAGGCGATCGAGATCGCAGGAATCAGCGCGCGTGATGCCACCGAAGCCTCCCGCATCGCACAGGAGGAGCACGTCCGGGGACTCGAGATCGCACGTACCCGCGCGATCGAGGAAGCCGACATCGCCTCGCGCGAGGCGATCGAGGCGGCGCGGATTTCGCAGGAGAAGTCCGTCGCGGCGCAACGCATCCGCGCCGAGCGGGAGACCCGCGGGCTCGAGATCGAGCGCACCGAGGCGATCGAGGCCGCCGAGCTGAAGCGCCGCGACGCGATCGAGCGCCAACGCATCGATGTCGAGCTGGCGCTGGAGAGCGAACGGATCGCCTCCTCGCGGACCCGCGAGGTACTCAACATCGACCAAAAGAAAGCCATCGAGCTCGCCGACGAGGAGCGCGTGATCGCGCTCGCCGCCAAGCGCTCCGAGCGCATCGACGCCGACCGGCACGTCAGGCAGGCCGAGATCACGGCCCGCAAGGAGGTCGAGACGACCGACGTCTCCCGCGAGCAGGCGCTGGAAGCGGCGCGGATCGCGCGGCGCCGCGCCATCGAGCAGCTCGAAGTCGCCCGCAATCAGTCGCTGCAGGAAGCCGAGATCGCCGCGCGCGAGGAGGTCGAACGCGCCCGGATCGCTTCCGACCGCGGCCTCGACGAGGCCCGGATCGGCCGCGAGCGCGAGCTGCGCAAGCTCGAGGTCAACAGGGAGAAGGACGTCGAGACCGCGTTGATGGAAAAGGCCATCGCGCTGCATCAGAAGTCGCTGGAAGAATCCGCGGCGCGGGCCGCGGCCGAGGATGCACGGATGCGCGCGACGGAGGCGGCCGAGCGCGTCGTCACTGCCCGTGAAAGCGAGATTGCGAAGCGGCGCAAGACGGTCGAGGTGCTGCTCGCCGAGAAGCAGGCCGAGGAGACGCGGATCGCGGCCGAAGCCGAACGCGTCCGCGCCGCGGTCGAGGCCGAGGCGCAACGCCTGCTCAACGAAGCCGAGAATGTGCTCACCGACCAGGCCCGCTACTCGCTGTTCCGCCGCAAGTTGCTCGACCGGATCGAGGGCATCGTGCGCGAGAGCGTCAAGCCGATGGAGAAGATCGAGGGCATCCGCATCCTCCAGGTCGACGGCCTCAACGGTAACGGCCAGGGCAACGGCGCCGGCCGCAGCGCCACCGACGAGGTGATCGACTCCGCGCTGCGCTACCGCGTCCAGGCGCCGCTGATCGACTCGATCCTGTCCGATATCGGTGTCGAGGGCGGCAGCCTGGCGAAAATGCCGGGCCTGATCCGGGAGGCCCGCGACATGCAGGGCATCAAGGACTCGACACGCAAGAGCGGTGGCGACGCCAAGCAGGTAGCGCCGGACGGCGGCGGTGAACCGGCGCGCCCTGAGCGCACGCCACGCAAGAAGGACTGAGCTCACGTCATGGCAAGGGTCTATGTCTCCACCGTCGTCAACGCCCGCAACGATCGCGTCTGGGCCCGCGTGCGCGACTTCAATGGCTTGCCGAACTGGCATCCCGCGATCGCGGAGAGCCGGATCGAGGGCGGCGAGCCCTCCGACAAGATCGGCTGTGTCAGAGACTTCCGACTGCGCAATGGCGACCGTATCAGGGAGAAGCTGCTCGGACTGTCGGACTACGACATGTTTTGCACCTACTCGATCCTGGAATCGCCGATGGGCGTCGAGAACTACGTCGCCACCCTTCGGCTCACGCCAGTCACTGATGGCGACCAGACCTTCCTGGAATGGACCGCCGAGTTCGACTGCGCGCCGGAACGCGAGGCGGAGCTCGTCAACAACATTGGCGGCGGCGTGTTCCAGGGCGGCTTTGACGCGCTGAAGCGGGCATTCGGGGGCTAACGGATGCATGGGTTAAGATTTGGAGCCACACTGACGGTCCACCTCTCCCCCTGTGGGAGAGGTCGGATCGCATCGCAAGACGCGATCCGGGTGAGGGGTTGCGGACCCTCGTGGGACCTGAGCCCCCTCACCCGGAGCTGCGCGCCGACCTCTCCCCGTTGGGGAGAGATGCAGTTCGCGGAACGATCCATCAAAACCACAGAGATCGGATTGTAGCCGTGCCGCATATCGTCAAGAGCACGATCCTGGATGCGCCGACCGATACGGCATGGACCGTGCTGCGCGATTTCAACGGCCATGACCGCTGGCACCCGGCGGTCGCAACAAGCGCCATCGAGCGCGCGCAGCCATCCGACAAGATCGGCTGCGTCAGGCGGTTCAAGCTGAAGGATGGTTCCGAGTTGCGCGAGCAATTGCTGGCGCTGTCCGATCTCGAGCAGAGCTTCAGCTACTGCCTGCTCGATACGCCGCTTCCGATGTTCAACTACGTCGCGCATGTCCGCCTGCTGCCGGTCACCGACGGCGACCGCACCTTTTGGCACTGGGAATCGCGATTCACGACGCGGCCGGAAGACAAGGACCGCATCACGCATATGGTTGCGGAAGACATCTACCAGGCGGGATTCGAGGCGATCCGCCGGCATTTGAAGGAGGCCGCGTAAGCGGAGAAAGACATCATGCCAGTCACGGTGAAGACCTTCACCAGCACGAGCGATGCGGCGGCGGCGCTCTCCTCCGACCGAAGCGCACGCTATCTCGGCGGCGGCACGTTGGTGATGCGGGCGTTGAACGAGGGCGACATCTCGATCTCGACCGTCGTTCGCGCCAGCGATCAGGCCATGACGCGGATCGACGCCACCGGCTCGCGCACCATACTCGGCGCAGGCGTCACCTTCGCGCGCATCCTGGCCGAGCGCGACCTCGCCTTCCTGCACGCCCCTGCCCGCTCGATCGGCGGCCCGGCGGTGCGCAACATGGGCACGGTCGGCGGAAATCTGTTCGCGCCGGTGCCGTATGGCGACTTCACGGTCGCGATGCTGGCGCTCGACGCGATGGTGTCGGTGCAAGGCGGCCTCGGCGGACGCGAAATCCCGATCGACGAGTTCCTGCAGTCGCGCGACCGCCAGACCGGTGCGCTGGTGCTGGCGATCTCCTTTGCCAAGCCCGGCAGCGCAGATGCTTTCCGCTATCGCAAGGTCGCGCGGATCAAGCCCAAGGGTGGCGCCGTCATCACGCTGGCGACGCACCTCCCGATGAATGGCAGCCGCATCGTCGGCGCACGCATTGCGCTCGGCTCGATGGCGCCGACGCCGATCCGCGCCCGCGCGGCCGAACGCGCGCTGGAAGGTCGGTCGCTCGACACGTCCACGATTAACGCCGCCGCGGCGGCCGCCGTCGAGGGAACCTTGCCCGGCGACAATGCGCTCGCCAGCGCCTGGTATCGCCGCGAGATCGTCGGCGTGCATCTGCGGCGCCTGTTGTCCGGTCAGGAATAGATCGTCATGGCCAAGACTGCTCTTCAATTTCGCCACAACGGTCGCGACGTCGCGATGTTCGTCGACGGCGGCACCAACCTCCTGGTCGCGTTGCGCGAGCTGATCGGCGACATGACGCCGAAATTCGGCTGCGGCCAAGGCGGCTGCGGCACCTGCAGCGTGCTGATCGACGGCGAGCTGCACCTTTCCTGCCTGACGCTTGCCGAGACCGTCGCCGGCCGTTCGGTCGAGACACTTGACGGCATGAAGGACGGCCCCGATCTGCACCCACTGCAGCGCGCCTTCGCCGACAATTTCGCCGCCCAGTGCGGCTATTGCACGCCGGGCATGCTGATGGCCGCCAAGGCGCTGCTCGACCGCAATCCGCAGCCGAGCCGCGCGGAGGTCGTCGAAGCTATCTCCGGCAACATCTGCCGCTGTACCGGCTATGAGCCGATCATCAACGCCGTGCTATCAGCCGCATCCGGCGGCCGGGCCCGCGCGTAAGGGAACAGTGCCATGCTGGAATTGCGCAAGGACATCTTCGCCGACGAGCGCGACGACAATCTGAAGGAAATCGGCAAGGGCACGCAACGCCAGGACATGCTCGGCCATGTCACCGGCACCTCACCCTATTTCGACGATCACAAGCTGCAGGGCATGCTGCATCTGAAAGTGGTGCGCAGCGCGCATTCGCATGCGCGGCTGCGACGCGTCGACACCTCGGAGGCCGAGCGGTCGCAAGGGGTACGGCGGGTCATCCGCGGCTCCGACGTCCCACGTAATCTCAACACGCTGCTCAGCCTGATCAATTTCGGCAAGGACGACGAGCCGTCGCTCGCGGTCGACAAGGTACGCTACAAGGGCGAACCCATCGTCGCCATCGTCGCCGACAGCCCGCGCGAGGCCCATGAGGCCATCGCCAAGGTCAAGATCGACTATGAACCGTTGCCGGCGGTGTTCGATGTCGAGGACGCGCTGAAGCCGGGCGCGCCCGTGGTCAACGAGGTCTATCCCAAGAACACCTTCACCTATCACGAGACCTATGATCGCCAGCAGCTCCGCTTCGGTGACGCCGACCGTGCGCTTGCCTCCGCCGACCATGTGCTGGAGCAGCGCTACCAGATGTCGCCGATCGAGCACGCGCCGACCGAAACCAACGGCTCGATCGCCGCGCCCGACACCAACGGCCGCTACCTCGTCTACACCTCGACCCAGGCGTTGTTCTTCTCGGTCGACACTTGCGCCAAGATCCTCGACGTGCCCTCGAACACCTTCCACTTCATCGGCGGCACCGTGGGCGGCGGCTTCGGCGGCAAGGTCGATACGCTGACCGAACCACTCTGCATCCTGGGCGCGATGCTGACCGGGCGCCCGGTGCGCTACGTATTCGGCCGCGAGGAGGAGATGCAGTACGGCCCGCCGCGCGGCGCCGAGCGCATCTACATCAAGGACGGCGTGATGCACGACGGCCGAGTCGTGGCCCGCAAGGTGCGTGCCTATTTCGACAGCGGCGCCTATACACGGCTGTCGAGCTACGCCGCCGTGAAATGCGCGGCGCATCTGCCCGGTCCCTACACGATCCCGAATGTCCATGGTGACGTCTATTGCGTCTTCACCAACCGCACACCGGCGACCGCGATGCGCGGCTTCGGCGTCACGGCGATGGACTTCGCCATCGAATGCCAGATGGACAAGCTCGCTCATCTCGTCGGCATGGACCCCATGGAGTTCCGGATCCTCAACGCGTATCGCGACGGCGACATGAAGGCGCACCGGCGCGAGGCCAAGAACACGGCGCTGATCGAATGCGTGCAGGTCGCCGCGGAGAAGGCCAAATGGCCGATCCGCGACGAGTTCAAGCGCATGTCGTCGCGCAAGGACGGCGGCGGCGTTCGCGCAGCGGTCACGCCGACCCCGCGCGAAACGCATACGCCGCCGACCACACCGTCCCAGCAGCGCACGACGTATGACCGCGCACCGGCCGCAACCCGCGAGCCGCCGCCATCGCCGCCCCCGCCGCCGCGGCCGGCAGCACCGTCGCACGGCGCGACCCGTTTCTCGTCCGTGTTCGGCACCAGGAGGCGTTGATCATGGCTAGGCATCGCGGACGCGGCATCGCGTCGGTCAATTATCCCGTCGGCATGAATCTCGGCGGCGACCCGAGCCAGGCGCTGGTGCATTCCAATCCCAGCGGCAAGTTCACGGTCGCGCTGTCCTCGATCGATCTCGGCCAGGGCATGAAGTCGGTGACACGGCAGATCTGCGCCGAGACGCTCGGCGTGCCGGTCGAGGATGTCTATGTCGACACCGCCGATTCCGATACCGGCCCGCACTGCATGGGCTCGTTCGCTTCGCGCGGCACGCATCGCGTCGGCAACGCCGTAATGGCGGCAGCACGCGAGGCCCGTGGCGTGATGATGGAGGCGGCGGCCGAGGAACTGGAGGTGAACGCGACCGACCTCGAGACTGACGGCCGCGGCAACATCCACGTCAAGGGCGCGCCGCATCGCTCGATCTCGACCAAGGATGTCGCGATCGCGGCGCAGTTCAAGCAGGGCAAGACGATCTCGGGCCGCGGCATCTTCCTGGTGCCGCTCTCCGACGTCGACCCCGAGACCGGCGAGATGTCGCCGGCGACATGCTATGCCCATGCCTGTCTCGTCGCCGAGGTCGAGGTCGACGACGAGACCGGCGAGGTTGCGATGGTGCGCATGGACTCTGCCTATGAGCTCGGCCGCGCGCTCAATCCGCGCCTTGTCGAGCAGCAGCTCGTCGGCGGTGCCTGGATGGGCGTCAGCCACGCGCTCTACGAAACGCCGGAGCCTTACTACCCCGATCCAGGCCACGGGCCGCGCGACTTCGTCGAATATCTGATGCCGGGCCCCGGCGACATCTGCCCGCACGATATCGCGGTGCTGGAGCGCCCGGCGCCCGACGGCCCGTTCGGCGCCAAGGGGCCGGGCGAGATGTGCGCCAATCCCGTGCTGCCCGCGATCGCGAACGCGATCTTCAACGCCGTCGGCGTGCGGATCGACGATCTGCCGATCACGCCGGAGAAGGTGCTGCGCGCGATCAAGGCCCAGGGCGGCGCGCGGCCGCAGCCGCGACGCTGAGGTCTTCGCATGCCGGTCCGCAGCAACATCGTCGGCATCGACAGCCCCGAGGCGCTGGAGAAGGCGCTGCGCGCGGCCTATTACCTTGCCGATGATGGCATCGCGACCGCCTCCTACCTTTCGCTCGCGCTGGGCAAGCCGCTGCTGCTCGAGGGCGCGCCCGGTGTCGGCAAGACCGAGGCGGCGAAAGCGATCGCCGCCGTGCTCGGCCGCAAGCTGATCCGCCTGCAATGCTATGAGGGCATCGACGCCGCCGCCGCGCTCTATGAGTGGAACTATCCACGCCAGATGCTGGCGATCCGGCAGGCCGGCGAGGAGAGCATCGACATCTATGGCGAGTCGTTCCTGATCGAAAGGCCAATGCTCGCCGCATTGCGCGCGCCGGACGCGACGGTGCTGCTGATCGACGAAATCGATCGCGCCGACCAGGAGTTCGAGGCCTTCCTGCTCGAATTCCTCTCCGACTTCCAGATCTCGATCCCCGAGCGCGGCACCATCCGCGCCGCCGAGCATCCCGTCGTCGTGCTGACCTCCAACCGGACGCGCGACCTGCACGAGGCGTTGCGGCGGCGCTGCGTCTATCACTGGATCGACTATCCGAATGCCGAGCGCGAGTCGCGCATCGTGATGATGCGGGCTTCCAGCGTGGCCGAGGCCACGGCCCGCGCCGTCGTCGCCGCGGTCGGCAAGCTCCGCCGCGAGCCGCTGAGCAAGGCTCCCGGCATTGCCGAGGCTGTCGACTGGGCCGAGGCCGCGACCTTGCTGCACAAGGGCGGCGCCCGCTGGCCGGATGCGTTCAAGCGCTCGATCGGTGTTGCGCTGAAGGACGAGGAGGACCTTCACTTCATCTCCCCGCGCCTCGATGCATTGATCGCGGAGGCGGCCGCGTGAGTGGTGACCTCCAGCTGCCGCGTGCCGCGCAGATCTTCGTCTCCTTTGTCGCCCTGCTGCGCGCCAACGGCTTCTCCGTCGCGCCGGAGCAAACGACCAGCTTCGTGGCTGCGATCGAATTGCTCGGGCCGCGCAGCATGGAGCACATCCGCCACGCCGGACTTGCGACGCTGGCACCGCCGCCCGAGCGGCGCGCGACATATGACCGCCTGTTCGACATCCATTTCCGCGGCGCAGAGCCGATCGAGCAGGCGGAGGGCGAGGACGATGAGACCGTCCGCCTGCGAGAGGAAGGCCGCGGCCAGGACGAGCCGCCGCTCGCCGACGAAGCCAACGAGTCCGGCCTCGCCGCTGCGCGGGTCGAAGCGTTGGTCGAGCGACGCTTCGCCCAGACCTCGACCAGCGATCCGCTGCGGCGACTGTCGCGCGAGGCGGCACGGCGGCTGCC
>NZ_LNCU01000084.1:0-101073 GCF_001542415.1 Bradyrhizobium macuxiense | reverse complement strand
CTGCGCCGCCGCCAGCGCCCGCGCAAGATCCTGCTGCTGATCGACGTCTCCGGCTCGATGAAGGCGCGCACCGAGGAGAACCTGAAGCTCGCGCATGCGCTGGCGCAGGCGGCCGGCAACGTCGAGGTCTTCACTTTCGGCACACGGCTGACCCGCGTCACCCGCGCTCTGCGCCTGAAGCGCCGCGAGCAGGCGCTGAACGCGGCCGCATTCCTTGTCAGCGACTGGGACGGCGGCACGAGGATCGGTGATGCGCTGCAGGCCTTCCTCGCCGTGCCGCGCTTCGGCGGATATGCCCGCGGCGCCGCGATCGTGATCGTCTCCGACGGTCTGGAGCGCGGCGACCCGGCCGCGCTGCGCGATGCCGTCGCAAAGCTCTCGCGGCGGGCGTGGCGGGTGAGCTGGCTGACGCCGCTCGCGACCGCACCCGGCTTCAAGCCGCAAACCGAGGCGCTGATCGCGATCGAGCGCTTTGTCGATGATCTCGTGGACGGCGGATCGAGCGCGGCGGTGGTCGCGCATCTGCTGTCGCTAGCAAGATGGAGAGCTGCGTGACTGATATCGTTGACGGCCATCATCACATCTGGCGCCAGGCCGACCTCGCCTGGCTGTCCGGCCCGATGCAGCCGCGCATCTTCGGTCCCTATGAGCCGATCCGGCGTGACTATCCGATTCAAGAATATCTCGACGACCTCAAGGGCAGCGGCGTCACCCGCTCGGTCTATGTCCAGACCAATTGGCCGAACGATAAGTTCGAGGACGAGACGGCCTGGGTGCAGCAGAACGCCGACCAGCACGGTTGGCCGCATGCGATCGTCGCCTACGCCGATTTTTCCGTCGACGACGTCCGCCCGCAGCTCGATCGTCTGAAGCGCTATCCGCTGGTGCGCGGGGTGCGCATGCAGCTGCACTGGCACGAGAACCCACTCTACCGCTTCGCGGCGCTCGCCGACCTCTGTGCCGATCCGACGATCCGGCGCAATGTCGACCGCCTCGCCGACTACGGCTGGAGCTTCGACCTGCAGGTTTTCGCGCCGCAGATGGAACAGGCGGCCGGGCTCGCCGAAGCCTGCCCCAAGGTGACCTTCATCCTGCAGCACGCGGGCATGCTGGAGGATCGATCGCCGCAGGGCCGCGTCGCCTGGCGCACCGGCATGGCGCGGCTCGCGCAATGCCCCAACGTGGTGTCGAAGCTGTCCGGGCTCGGCACCTTCATCCACCGCAACGATCCCGCGCATATTGCCGATGTCGTGACCGACACGGTTGCGATCTTCGGTGCGGACCGCTGTCTGTTCGGCTCGAACTTCCCGATCGAGAAGCTGTGGACCAGCTATCGGGACCTCATCGACGCCTTCAAGGCGGCAGCCGCGCGGTTCACCCCTGAGCAGCATGAGGCGATCTTCAGCACGACGGCGGCGCGGGTCTATCGGCTGGGGCATTAGGCGCGCCGCGAACAGCGACACACGTAACGAACAGGAATTGGGAGGGACAGAATGCCGTTGGAGATCAAGATCCTAGATTATGGCGATATCGAGCTGGAATCGAGCTTCCTCGTGCTCGGGCACAATTGCGGCCGCACCCGCCGCGTGCTGACGCTCGGCTTCCTGATCCTCGGTGGCCCCTACCCGGTCCTGGTCGACACCGGCTATCGCTCCAACCAGATCATGGAGACGCTCGGCATGCGCGGCCTCCAGTTCCACGAGAACATGATCGAAAACCAGCTCGCCCGCCACGGCGTGCGGATGGGCGACGTGCGCTTCGTCTGTCACACCCATCTGCACATCGATCATGCCGGCAAGGACGACCTGTTCCCGATGAACACGACCGTAGTGCTCAACCGCAAGGAGCTGGAATACTCCGTCTCCGGCCTGATGCATCCGCAATATCCGGCGCCCGACATCAAGCATCTGATCGACCGCCTGCACACCAAGAGCGCGCTGCGCTTCCTCGATCTCGAGATCACCGGCCCGGTCGAGTTGATGCCGGGCGTCTATTGCGACGCCGCCAACGCCCACACCGAGGGCTCGATGAACATCCACGTCCACACCGCCGACGGCATCGCGACGATCTGCGGCGACGTGATCTATGATTTCAACGACCAGATCATCAATCCCTTCAACGAAATCCACGACGCCGAGCCGCGCACGACGGGCAACCACGGCACCAGCAAGCGGGCGGAGAAGGCATCGATCAAGAAGCTGCTCTCCAACTCGCGCTATCTGCTGCCGGTGCACGATCGCCCCGCAAAGATCGAGGGCGGCATGGTGGTCGGTCGGCTGCACGACCAGGTGCCCGGCCCCGTCGTACAGAGCCTGCCGCAGCGCAGCTGGTTCCCGGCGTAAGCTTAGAGGACTGATGCGATGACCCATGTCACCCTGCGCAGCGAATTCGAGGACCTGATCGATCCCTATGCGCCGGTCGGCCAGGTGGGAACGGGCTTCGATTTCACGGAGGGCCCGATCTGGCATCCGCTCGATCATTTCCTGCTGTTCTCCGACATGCCCGGCGATGTGCGCAGGCGCTGGGATGCGCGGCGCGGCGTCGTCGAGGTCAAGCGGCCAGCGAACAAGTGCAACGGCATGACCTATGACGCCGACCTCAACCTGATCGTCTGCGAACACGCAACATCGTCGCTGATCCGCGAGCGCCCCGACGGGCGGCGCGAGGTGCTGGCCTCGCATTTCGAAAAACAGGAGCTGAACAGCCCGAACGACGTCTGCGTCCACTCCTCCGGCGCGATCTATTTCTCCGACCCGTGGTACGGTCGCATGCCGGTCTATGGCGTCGAGCGGCCGCGCCAGCTCGGCTTCCAGGGCGTCTATCGCGTCCCGCCGGGCGGCGGGGCACCGAAGCTGCTCGTCGACCGCTACCTGTTCGAACAGCCGAACGGGCTGTGCTTCTCGCCCGACGAACGAATTCTCTATGTCAACGACACCGTGCAGGCGCTGATCCGCGCCTTCGACGTCACCGCCGACGGCGCGCTCGGCAATCCGCGCGTATTCGCGAGCGGCATCCGCTCCGAGCTCGAGCCCGGCGTCCCCGACGGCATGAAGTGCGACCAGCGCGGCAATGTCTGGGTCACAGCGCCCGGCGGCGTCTGGGTCTATTCGCAGGGCGGCGACCTGCTCGGCAAGGTCCGCCTGCCGGAGCTCGTCGCCAACCTCGCCTGGGGCGGCGCCGATTTCCGCACGCTCTATCTGACCGCGACCCATTCGGTCTATGCGATCCCGACCAGGGTCGGGCCGCGTCACGAGCCCTATATGAGCGGCACGCGCGGCGGCGCCGGCACAAGCTTCTCCGCACCGGTGCCGAACCTGACTGCCGGCGAGATGCAGCTCGATCCGCAGCGCTGTGCGATGATCATCCAGGACATGCAGAACGACGTCATCATGGACGGCGGCGCGTTCGCGGATTCCGGCGCTCCCGCACATGCGCGCCAGCAGCATGTCGTCGAGAATGTGCGGCGCCTTGCGGAGGCTGCCCGCGCGCGGGGCGTCGCCATCATCCATGTCTGGTTCGTCGTCGAGCCCGGTGCGCCGGGCGTGACGTTGAACGCGCCGCTGTTCGAGGGGCTGGTCGACAGCAAGGCGATGGTGCGCGGCAGCTGGGGCGCCGCACCGGTCTCCGGGCTCGAGCCGCGCCCGGGCGACTTCGTGGTCGAGAAGATGCGGATGAGCGCCTGGGAGGGCACACGGCTGGAGACCATCCTGAAAGCAACCGGCCGCGACATGATCATTAACACCGGCGCCTGGACCAACATGTCGGTCGAACACACCGCGCGCACCGGCGCCGACAAGGGCTATTTCATGATCGTGCCGGAAGATTGCTGCTCGACCATGAACGCCGACTGGCACAACGCCGCGATCAATTTCGCCCTGCAGAACGTCTCCGTCGTGACCAACGCCGACACCGTCATCAAGGCGCTCGGCTGAGAGGCGGACGCAGTGCCAAAACTGCTTCACCTCGCCTGCTCTCCCCGCGCCGGTTCGGAATCGGCCGCCGGCGCGCGCGTCTTTCTTGAAACGTTCCGCAAAGCGCGGCCGGACTGGGAGATCGACGCGATGAACCTGTGGCACGATCCCCTGCCCGAGTTCGAGGGCGATCTGCTGGACGCCAAATATGCCCGGATCGGCGGAAGATCATTCAACAATGCCCAGCACGATGCCTTCGCGGTCGCCGAGCGGCTCGCGCTGCGGCTGGCGCTGGCCGACCGCATGCTGATCTCGACGCCGATGTGGAATTTCAGCATTCCCTACAAGCTCAAGCAGTGGCTCGACGTGATCATCCAGCCGGGACTGACCTTCCGCTTCGATCCAGCGCAAGGCTATCTGCCGCTGCTGAAGGACCGTCCGACCATCGTGATCCTGGCGAGTGGCAGCGACTTCGTCACCGGCATGAACCGCGGCCGCATCGACATGGCGACACCCTATCTGCGCGAGGCGCTTCGCTTCATCGGCATCGGCGACATCAGCTTCGTGCCGATCGGCCCGACCACCGGCCCCGCCGAACCGATCCGCGTCGCACGCGACGCCGCGCATCGCAGGCTTGCGGAGATAGCGGCAAGGTTTTGAGGGATGCGTGGCCCTGCTCGTGGCCGTCGTGCTTCGAGACGGCTGCTACGCAGCCTACTCAGCATGACGGTGATGGAGCTGTGTACGCGGTTCTCGATTCACTTATCAAACAGCGCGGTGTCATCACCCGCGCATGCGGATGATCCAGTATTCCAGAGACGCCGGCGCCTGAAGTTGATTTGCGTCACGCTCACGACATCGTCGTCCCTGCGAAAGCAGGGACCCATACGCCGCGGCGGATGTTGTTGATGGGACTCGCGCCGCTCAACAATGACCATTTATGGTTATAGGTCCCTGCTTTCGCAGGGACGCCACCGAATGTGTTGTACCGCCGGTGAGTCCGAAGAACAGAAATATTGTTCCCATAGGGGCTGGACAAAGACCCCAACTCAGTGCCTCGGAAATTCCGCCGTGCGATCATTTAGATCAACTTAGTAGGTAGTCGTCCGGATACTTTGCGCTGCGCGATGTGGCTATGCAGTCCTCAGCGCAACAAAGAAACGACATGAAAAAGCTGATCTATCGTCACCGGGACATTGAATACACACTTCGCAACATCGAGCCGGATCTTTGGGCATGGTCTTTCGAAATCAACGGTCAGCTCAGGCACGGCACGACTCGTGCACGCCTCGACCTGCTGGCACAACGGCGGGTTTGCATGCTCATCGACCGGGAGTTGAAGAACATCGAGCGCACCAAGCCGTCGGAGCCTGATTGAGCCGGCGCGCGGCGCGCGGCGCGCCATCGTGCCGCACGTTCGAAGAAAGCGATGCGCTTGCCGCCATCGCCGGCCCAAAGCGTCCGCTTTCGGCTTTCGAGCCGCTCTGTGTCACGACCGCCGAGCCTTCTTCCGCTCGCGCCGCGGCTGCTCGAGCCGAACCATCGTCAGGGATCGATACAGCTCGTTGAGATAATGGGCGAGCGCGACGCGGTCGTCGAATTTGAAGCCGCTGGCGGCCTGGTCGTAAAACTGGAAAATGCGCTCGCGCAACTCAGCCCAGAAGGCGAAGCCCTCGCGCGTCAGCCTGACCATGCGCGCGCGCTTGTCGCCCGGGTCGGTCACCCGTTCGACGAGGCCATCGCGTTCGAGGCGCTTGAGCACACCGTCGAGGTTTTGCCGGCTGACGACGAGGAAGTCCGCCAGCGTGCCGACCGACATGCCGTGGGTCGGCCTCGGATCCGACAACGCGCCGAGAACGGCCCATTGCACCGTCGTGACGCCGAGCTCCTTCACCGCCTGCTTCTGCAGCGTGTTCGCCACCTGAAACAGGCGGAAGAAAATCCGGTTGTTGAGGTGGTCGGCGACGCGCTCGGGCTGCTCCGGCGAATGAGCGCCGGGCGCTTCGGCAGGGATCACTCCCATCTCGCCGACTGCCTTGCGCGATTGCCTGACCGAAGCCATGGATTGCGATTTCCGAAAGTGTGAGGTTCAGGAGCGTGTACGCACGAGAGAGCACGGCGACGACCGGGACGCAACAAGGCAATCGCGATGGCGCCGATCAGGCTGCATCTTGTCCCTCTATCCGCTCATCGTCAGGCCGCCCGACACGCTGATCACCTGCCCCGTGATGAAGTTGGCGTCGTCGCTCGACAGAAAGGCGATCAGGCCCGGAATGTCGTCGGGTTGCCCGAGCCGCTTGAGCGGGATGGCGCGCTTCAGTCCGTCGTAGATCTTCTGGCCGTACTCGCCGTCGCCGACGAAGGATCGCAGCAAAGCGGTGTCCGTCGGACCGGGGCACACGACGTTGACCCTGACATTGTCGCGCGCGCATTCCCGCGCGATGGTCTTCGAGAATGAGATCAGCCCGCCCTTGCAGGCTGAATAGACCGCCTCGCCCGACGACCCCACGCGGCCCGCGTCGGAAGCAACGTTGACGATCTTGCCGCCGCCGGCAGCGATCAGATGCGGGAGCGCCGCCTTGTGCAGGTTGAGCGGGCCGCGCAGGTTGATCGCAATGATCTTGTCCCACAAATCCGGCTCGGTCTGCAGGAACGGCTTGGCGACGTCCCAGCCGGCATTGTTGACGAGGATGTCGAGCTTGCCGAATTTGGCAACGCCGCGCTCGATCGCGCCCTCGACCGCTGCATAGTCAGTGATATCGGCGGCCACGCAGAGCAGGCGCTGCTCGCCCGCGCCGAGGTCCGTGGCCAATTGCTTCAGCGCATCGGCATTGACGTCGAGCGCGACGATGTTGGCCTCCTCCTCGATGAATCTGCGGCAGATGGCGCGGCCGATACCGCCGGCTGCACCGGTGACGATGGCGACGCGATTTTTCAGACCTCTCATGGTGCTCTCCCTTGACTGCGGCTTTCGGCCTGACTGAACCAGAACTGAAGCTCTCGATGCTTGTCCTGACGCCCTTTCTTCACGCGAACCGGAAGTACCTTCGCCCGAAACGCTGTTGCTCCACGAGCTCGGCGGCGCTCGTCAGATACGATTGCCAAGGATCGCGCCTTCATAGATCGCGCGCTTGGCATCGAGCTCGCCGGCCAGGCGGGCGCCTCCGATGACATGCACGGTCCGGCCGGTCGCCGCGATCTGGTCGGCAATGCCGCGATCGGATTCCTGGCCGGCGCAGACCACGATGGTGTCGGCCGGCAGCACCTCGTTGCGGTCAGGCAGCGCAATGTGCAGGCCGTCGCTGTCGATCTTCAGATAGCGCGCCTCGGCGATCTGCCGAACCTTGAGGTCCTTCAGCTCCTGCCGCAGGATCCAGCCGGTGCTTTTACCGAGCGCGCGGCCGAATGCCCCCGGTGAGCGCTTGATCATCGTGATCTGCCGCCGCGCCGGATGATGTTTCGGCGCGCCGTTGATGCCCCAGCGCACAAAGAATTCGTCGCGGGTCTGCCGTCGGCCATTGGTCTCCATCGCAAGGAACAGCGCGACATCGTGACCGATGCCACCGCCACCGATGATGATCACGCGCTCGCCGGCCTTGATCGTGCCGTCGAGCACTGCGGTGTACCCGACGACCCTGGGATCGTCGCCGCCGGGGATATCGATCAGGCGCGGCGTGATGCCGGACGAGACGATGACCTCGTCGAAATTCCCACGCTTCAGCGTCTCCGGATCGACAGCCGTCCCGGTCTTGATCTCGACGCCGGCGTCCACGAGTTGCGCCTCGTAACTATCCAGCGAAAGTCCGTAGTCCTCCTTGCCGGGAATGTTCGCCGCCAGTGTGAACTGGCCGCCGATCCGCGACGCCGCCTCGAACAGGGTCACGTGATGGCCACGGCGTCCGGCTTCGAGGGCCGCTGCCATGCCGGCGACCCCGGCACCGACCACGGCGACACGCTTGGCTGCACTTGCGGGAGCGTCAGTGAACTCGGCTTCGCGCGCCGCGCGAGGATTGACCAGGCAGGTGATCACCTGGTCGGTAAAGTAATGGTCGAGGCAGGCCTGGTTGCAGGCGATGCAGACGTTGACCAGATCCGATCGGCCGCGCCCGACCTTGCTGACGAACTCGGCATCGGCCAGCAGCGGCCGCGCCATCGACACCAGATCCGCCGAGCCGTCGGCGATGATGCGGGCCGCATCGTCAGGCAGGTTGATGCGGTTGCTCGCGGTGACCGGGATCGAGACGACTTTCTTCAGCCGACGCGTCGACTCGATGAACGCGGCGTGCGGCACGGGACCTGCAATGGTCGGCACCGCGGCCTCGTGCCAGCCGATGCCGGTCGAGAGGCAATCGGCGCCGGCCTTCTCGACTTCCCGCGCCAGCCAGATCGTCTCGTCCTGAGTCAGGCCGCCCTCGACCAGTTCGAGCGCCGAGATGCGATAGGAGATGATCGCGTTGCCGATCGCGGCGCGAACCGCCCTGACCACCGCGAGCGGAAAGCGCGCGCGGTTGTCCAGCGCGCCGCCCCACGCATCGGTTCGATGATTGGTGCGCGGCGCGAGGAACTCGCTGATCAGATAGCCCTCGGAGCCCATGATCTCGACGCCGTCATAGCCGGCTTCGATCGCAAGGCCGGCGGTCGCGGCATAGTTGCGGATCGTCTCCTCGATCTGATCGGGGGAGAGTTCGGCGGGCACATCGCGATTGATCGGAGACTTGATCGGCGACGGCGCGACAACAGCCGGATGATAGCCGTAGCGGCCAGCATGCAGGATCTGCAGCAGGATGCGGCCGCCTGCGGCGCGCACGGGTCCGGTGACCTTCCTGTGGTCCGCGACCTGATCGGGCCGCTCGAAGGTGCCGGGCTCGTTCTTCATCCGGCCGGCAAAGTTCGGCGCGAAGCCGCCGGTGACGATCAGCCCAGTGCCGCCCTTGGCGCGTTCCGCATAGAAGCGCCCCAATTCATCGAACCGCTCCGGATGACATTCGAGCCCGGTATGCATCGAGCCCATCACGATCCGGCTCTTCAATATCGCCGAGCCAACCCGGATCGGATCGAGAAGAACGGACTGAGCGTCGGCCATGCTGGGCTCCCTGGCTGCACCGTCAATCTGGTTTAGCGTCCTCAGGCAATACGTCAATATGTTTATGTATTGCGGGTGCGAACGCGCATGTTATGGCACGATTTTGTAGAACCGCGTCAGACATCTCCCATAACTAAATCAATATATTGGTACGACTAGACGCTCCAGACACCCGGATCGCTCAAGGCAGACCTTCAACCGCTGCCGGTTGCCGACGGCGCCGGCTTTTGGGATCGTGCGCGCCACGCTCGCGCATACACCATTGCTGCAAAAGGAGTTCCCGACATGGCCATCCTCAAGGACTTGACGGTGGGCTTCTACAAGATCCCGCTGCCTTCAGTGCTGAGCGACAGCACGCATGGCGAGATCAAGGCGTTCGAACTCGTCACGATCCGCGCCCGCGACGCCGATGGTGCGGAAGGAACCGGCTACACCTACACGGTCGGCCGCAACGGCGGCGCCATCGCCGATATCCTGAGCCGCGAGATCCGCGAGATCGCGCTTGGCATGGAAGCCGATGACACCGAGCAGCTCTGGCACAGAGTGTGGTGGGCGCTGCACTATGGCGGCCGCGGCGGGCCAGCGGTGCTCGCGCTCTCGGCGCTCGACATCGCGTTATGGGATCTCAAGGCGCGGCGCGCGCCGCTGCCGGTGTGGCGGCTGCTCGGCGGCTTCGACCGGCGCGTGCCCTGCTACGCCGGCGGCATTGATCTCGACCTGCCGCTCGATGGTTTGCTGAAGCAGACCGACGACAATCTCGCAAGGGGTTTCCGCGCCATCAAGATGAAGGTCGGCCGCCCGAGCCTCGCGTCCGATGTGGCACGCGTGAAGGCGATGCGCAGCCATCTCGGAGACGAGTTTCCGCTAATGGCCGATGCCAACATGAAGTGGACCGTCGAGGAGGCGATCCGCGCCGCGCGCGCCTTGCAGCCTTTCGACCTGACCTGGCTGGAGGAGCCGACCATTCCCGACGACGTCGCAGGACACGCGCGCATCCTGCAAGCCGGCGGCGTGCCGATCGCCGCGGGAGAAAATCTGCGCAGCCTGTGGGAGTTCAAGCCCTACATCGCCGGCGGCGCGCTGTCCTATGCCGAGCCCGATGTCACCAATTGCGGCGGCGTCACCAGCTTCATGAAGATCGCGCGCCTCGCCGAGGCCTTCAACATCCCGGTCACCAGCCACGGCGCCCACGACATCACGGTCCATCTGCTCGCGGCCTGCCCGAACCGCTCCTATCTCGAGGCGCACGGCTTTGGCCTTGATCGCTACATCGCAAATCCGCTGGTGCTGGAGCAGGGAATGGCGATCGCTCCGGATCGGCCGGGGCACGGCATCACGTTCGACTGGAAGGGATTGGATCGGCTCAGCGCGGGATGATGGCTCGACTCCGTACGATTAATTTGGCGAGGATCGCTCTGATCGCGACCTCCCTTCACCTCTCCCCGACGGGGAGAGGTCGATTTGCGCAGCAAATCGGGTGAGGGGCCGCAGCTCCAATGAGAGGCCGTAACCCCTCACCCGGCGCTGCGCGCCGACCTCTCCCAAAGGGAGAGGTGAAACTCCGCCGCCGCAGCGACATCAACCTCATCATGCGTTAGTCGTGACGCTGCCGAAAAGCTGGTCTGCCGGCGGACGCTAGGCGGCCTTGCGGCAAGCTGCTAGCCTTTGATGCTTCAGATTTGCGTTGCAATAAGGGACTGGAGCAAATGGACAACCGCAGTGACGTTTGGCGTGGCGTCGATACGATCAAGCCGCGCTTCATCGAATTGAGCGACCGGGTGTGGGGGATGCCGGAGGTCTGCTACACCGAGGCGCGATCCTCCGCCGAACATCTCGCCGAGCTGCGGCATCAGGGTTTTCGCATCACCGAGAACGTCGCCGGCATTCCGACCGCGCTGATGGGCGAATGGGGTGAAGGCGGCCCGGTGATCGCCTTCCTCGGCGAATATGATGCCCTGCCCGGCCTCAGCCAGGAGGCCGGCGTCGCCGAGCATCGCCCGATCGAGGCGGACGGCCATGGCCATGGCTGCGGTCACAATCTGCTCGGCTCATCCGCACTGCTTGCCGCCACCGCGGTGAAGGACTGGCTTGCCACCCACAAGGTGCCGGGGCGCGTGCGCTATTACGGCTGCCCCGCCGAGGAAGGCGGCGCCGCGAAGGCCTTCATGGTGCGCTCCGGCGCGTTCGAGGATGCCGACATCGCCATCACCTGGCATCCGCACAGCTTCTGGGAGGTGGCGGTGACGCCGTCGCTCGCCAACACGCGGGCCGATTTCACGTTCACCGGACGCACCTCGCATGCTTCGGCCTCGCCGCATCTCGGCCGCAGCGCGCTCGATGCGGTGGAACTGATGAATGTCGGCGTCAACTACATGCGCGAGCACATGCCGAGCGACGCCCGCGTACACTACGCGCTGCTCGACACCGGCGGGATCGCGCCGAACGTGGTGCAGGCCCATGCCCGCGTGCGCTACTCGATCCGCGCCCGCGACCTGCCCGGCATGAACGAGCTGGTCGAGCGTGTGCACAAGATCGCGCAAGGCGCGGCGCTGATGACCGAGACCAAGGTGGAGATGAAGATCATCTCGGCGGTCTCCAACATCCTACCCAACACGCCGCTGGAGCAGGAGCTACATCGGATCATGGAAGACCTCGGCCCGCCGCATTTCGACGATGCGGACAAGGACTTTGCCGGCAAGATCCGCGCAACCCTGACCGAGAAGGACATCGCCTCGGTCTATTACGCGATCGGCATGGATCCGACCGACCGTCCGCTTGCGGATTTCCTGGTGCCGATCGACGCCAGGCGCAATCCGCTGATCGGCTCGACCGATGTCGGCGACGTCAGCTGGGTGGTGCCGACCGTGCAGGTTCACGCCCCGACGGTTGCAATCGGCACCCCCTTCCACACCTGGCAGGTTGTGGCGCAGGGCAAGACTCCTGCGGCGCACAAGGCGATGGTGCAGGCCGCCAAGGCGATGGCCGGGCTCGGCGTCAAAGCGCTGATGGAGCCGGCGCTGATCGCCGCGGCCAAGGCAAACCTGACAAAGCGGACCACGCGGACACCTTATGTCAGCCCGCTGCCGGTGAATGTTGCACCGCCGTTGGACATGTCGGTGGCCTGACGCGCGGGCGTCGAGCCGATCCGACATCCTATCCCGGGCAGCGTTGGATTTTGATCCCGAAGCCTGCCCGGGAGATATCCCCAGGCGGATCTTGAAGCGGACCTTGGCACGCGCCAAAAAAGCGCATCGGAACAAAGGATAACGAACAAATTTTCCGCACTGCGGGGCGCGCGGGAGCATGCTTTGGCGCGGAAATGCCGAAGCCATGTGCGCTGGCGACACGTCCTGCACAAGCGATAGCCAAAAGACCAATGGTCCGAGCCGCGTGAGCCGTTGACCTGCGCGTTCATTCGGTGTGCCATCCGCCGCCAAATACCCGGCGGCCCGTTTCCGAGGCCAGCCGCAATCACCGGAACCGGACGAGGGGACAATGTTCGACAAAGACCTGCGGAGCATGATCGACGACGTGAAAGGCGGACGCATGGACCGCCGCGCGTTCGTCAAGCGGATGATTGCCGTCGGCCTCACCGCGCCGATGGCCAACCAGATCCTTTCGATCGGCGGCGTCGCGATGGCGCAAAGTCCCAATCCCTACAAGCCCGCCAAGCGCGGCGGCGGCGGTCCGCTGAAATTGCTGTGGTGGCAGGGTCCGACCCTACTCAATCCGCATTTCGCCACCGGCACCAAGGACCAGGACGGCTCGCGCATCTTCTACGAGCCGCTCGCGAGCTGGGACGCCGATGGCCATCTCAACCCGATCCTCGCCGCCGAGATCCCCTCGACCAAGAACGGTGGACTCTCCGCCGACGCCAAATCGGTGACATGGAAACTGAAGCCGGGCGTCAAATGGCACGACGGCCAACCGTTCAGCGCCGACGACGTGGTGTTCACCTGGGAATATGCCACCGACCCTGCGACGGCCGCGGTGTCGGGCGGCGTCTACGCCGACATGACCGTCAGCAAGGTCGATGACCTCACCGTTCGCATCGACTTCAAGGTCCCGACGCCGTTCTGGGCCAATGCCTTTGTCGGCGCTTATGGCTGCATCATTCCGAAGCATCTGTTCGCGGAGTACAAGGGAGCCAAGTCGCGCGAGGCGCCGAACAATCTGAAGCCGGTCGGCACCGGACCCTACAAGTTCGTCCAGTTCAACCCGGGCGATCTCGTCCGCGGCGAGATCAATCCCGACTATCATATGCCGAATCGGCCCTATTTCGACACGATCGAGATGAAGGGCGGCGGCGACGCCGTGTCGGCGGCGCGCGCGGTGATCCAGACCGGCGAGTACGATTTCGCCTGGAACATCCAGGTGGAAGACGAGGTGCTGTTGCGCCTGGAAAAGGGCGGCAAGGGCAAGGCCCTCTTCGCGGTTGGCGGCGACATCGAGTTCATCGCGATCAACTTCACCGACCCAAACACCGAGGTCGACGGCGAACGCTCGTCGATGAAGACCAAGCATCCGATCCTGTCGGATCCGGCCGTGCGCAGCGCGCTGGCCATGCTGGTCGACCGCGAGTCCGTGAAGAAGGTGATCTACGGCCGCGCCGGCCGCACCACGGCGAACTATCTCAACGGCCCAGAGGAATTCGTCTCCAAGAACACCAAATGGGAGTTCAACATCGAGAAGGCGAGCCAGCTTCTGGAACAGGCCGGATGGAAAGCGGGCTCCGACGGCATCCGCGAGAAGGATGGCAAGCGGCTGAAGCTGCTCTACCAGACCTCGATCAACGGTCCGCGCCAGAAGACCCAGGCGATCGTCAAGCAGGCTTGCCAGAAAGCCGGCATCGACGTCGAGCTGAAATCGGTCGTAGCCTCGGTGTTCTTCTCTTCCGACGTCGCCAACCCCGACACCTATTCCAAGTTCTACGCCGACATCGAGATGTTCCAGATCCCGATGACCCAGCCCGATCCCGCACTGCACATGCGCCGCTACATCTCGCGCAATGTCGCCACCAAGGAGAACAAGTGGCAGGGCCAGAACTTCCCGCGGTGGGTCAACAAGGATTACGACGCGGCCATCGATGCGGCCGACGTCGAGACCGATCCGCTCAAGCGCGCCGACCTCTACATCAAGTGCAACGACATGCTCTGGCAGAACACGGTGGTGATCCCCGTGATGCATCGCCTCGCGGTCGAGGCCTGCTCCAACACGCTGCGGCCGGCGCTCTCCGGCTGGGCCAACCAAACCGACAATCTGCAGGACTGGTACCGGGAAACCTGAGCTGTGAGCGGGTTGAGGATTGCCTCTCCCTCGCCCCGTTCCTACGGGGGCGAGACGAGCGAAGCTCGCTCTTGGAGGGCTGGGGTGAGGGGCTTTATCCGCGAATGCGGTGCGGAGTGAGTTTGTGGAGAATCCCCCTCACCCGGAATTCAAGCGGAGCCTGTCATCGGGCGGCGCTTCGCGCCGACCCGTTGGCTTGAATTCCGACCTCTCCCCGCACGTGGGGCGAGGTGAATCCGGGCCTTCCGCTTGCTTCGAAGCCAAAATCATCATGCTCTATGTCTGAGCGTTAGTTGGATGATTTCTTTATGAGTCAGTACATCCTACGTCGCCTGATGATCGCGATCCCGAGCCTGCTCGGGATTTCGCTCGTCCTGTTCGTCGTGCTTGCTCTTGCACCCGGCGACCCGTTCGGCGACCTCGCCACCAATCCGAACGTGCCGCCCGAGGTGCAGGCCGCCCTGCGCGCCAAGTTCGGGCTCGATGACCCGATCTATCTGCGCTACCTGCACTGGCTCTCGGCCATGGCTCATGGCGATTGGGGATTCTCCTTCGTCAGCCGAGTGGATGTCGACACGCTGATCCTGCAGCGGCTGCCGACCACGCTCTATGTCATCGGCTCGGCGCAGCTCCTGGCGCTGCTGGTCGCCATTCCGGTTGGCGTCTTCGCGGCCACCCGCCCCTATTCGATCTTCGACCAGCTCGCCAACACCTTCGCCTTCATCGGCTTCTCGCTGCCGACCTTCTTCACCGGCATCCTCTTCATCCTGGTGTTCTCGGTGAAGCTGGATTGGCTGCCCTTTGTCTACAGCGAGGTGCCGGGAACGGGGATTCCCTGGCTGCTCGAGATGATCCGGCAGGCGATCATGCCGGTGATGGTGCTCGGCCTGTTCCAGGCGGCATCGCTGACCCGCTTCGTGCGTTCGGCGATGCTCGACGTGATCCGCCTCGACTATGTCACCACGGCGCGCGCCAAGGGGCTTGGCCAGACCAAGGTGATCGTCAAGCACGTGATGCGCAATGCGATGATCCCGGTCGTCACCCTGATCGCGTTGCAGATGCCCGCGGTGTTCGGCGGCGCCATCGTCACCGAACAGATCTTCCGCATTCCGGGCATCGGCTCGCTGCTGATTTCCTCCATCCTCGCCAACGATACGCCGGTCGTGATGGCCGTGACCTTCGTCTTCGCGTGTCTCGTAGTGCTGTTCAACCTGATCGCAGATGTCCTCTATGGCTGGCTTGACCCTCGCATCTCCTTCCGCTGAAAGGCGCGGCTACTCGCCCTTGCGCGAGACCTGGCGGCGCTATCGCCGGCACAAGCCGGCGGTGATCAGCGCCGTGCTGTTGCTGTTGCTGATCCTGGCGGTCGTGATCGGCCCCTTCATCTGGCGCGTCTCGATCAACGACATCGATCCCGTGGCGGGCCTGCAAGGGCCGTCGCTGGCGCATCCGTTCGGCACTGACGACCTCGGCCAGGATCTGCTTGCCCGCATGATCTATGGCGGGCGCATCTCGCTCGCAGTCGGGCTCGCCGCGATGCTGGTCTCGGTCTTCGTCGGCACCTTGATCGGCGCGCTCGCCGGGATGTCGCGCGGTCCGCTCGGCTACGCGCTGATGTGGCTCACAGACCTGTTCCTGTCGCTTCCGCAATTGCCCTTGCTGCTGATGCTGATCTACCTGTTCCGTGACGGGCTCAAGGCCGTGTTCGGCCCGGAGGGCGGCATCTTCATCCTGATCGTGCTCGTGATCGGCGGCCTGCGCTGGATGCCGGTCGCGCGGCTGGTGCGCGCCCAGTTCCTCTCCTTGCGCGAGAAGGAATTCGTCGAGGCGGCGCGTGCGCTCGGCGCAAGCCCGGTGCGGCAGGTGGTGCGCCACATCCTGCCCAACGCGCTCGGGCCCGTGATCATCGCCGGCACGATCGACGTCGCCGCCGCCATCATCGCGGAATCGACGCTGTCGTTCCTCGGCCTCGGCTTTCCGCCGGATACGCCAACCTGGGGCCGCATTCTCTATGACGCCAAGGACTTTCTCGACATCGGCCCGCATTGGGCGCTGTTCCCGGGCGGCGCGATCTTCATCGCGGTCGTCGCCATCAACTTCATTGGCGACGGGCTGCGCGATGCGCTCGACGCGCGCAAGGTGATCTGATGGCGCTGCTCGATATCAGGGGCCTGAAGACCCATTTCATTACCGACGCCGGCGTGCTCCAAGCCGTCGACGGCGTCGACATCAGCATCAACCGGGGAGAGACGCTCTGTGTCGTCGGCGAGTCCGGCTGCGGCAAGACCGTCACCGCGATGTCGATCCTGAAGCTGATCGCGATGCCGCCGGGCCGCATCGTCGCCGGCGAGATCGTGTTCGAGGGCCGCGACCTCGTGCCCTTGACCAGTAACCAGCTCGACGACATCAGGGCGAAGGAGATCGGCTTCATCTTCCAGGAGCCGATGACCTCGCTCAACCCGGTGCTGACCATCGGCGAGCAGATCGCCGAAAGCCTGCGCCGCCACGAGGCTGTTACCAAGAAGCAGGCGCTCGAACGCACCATCGAGATGCTGAAGCTGGTGCAGATCCCCAACGCTGAGGGCCGCGTGCATCATTATCCGCACCAATTCTCCGGCGGCATGCGCCAGCGCGTCATGATCGCGATGGCGCTGGCCTGCCGGCCCAAGCTGGTGATCGCGGACGAGCCGACCACCGCGCTCGACGTCACCATCCAGGCGCAGATCCTCGACCTGCTGCAGGACATGAAGGAGCGCTTCGGCATGGCGGTGATGCTGATCACCCATGCGATGGGCGTGGTCGCGGAGACCGCGCAGCGCGTCGTCGTGATGTATGCTGGCAAGGTGGTGGAGGAGGCGCCGGTCGACGAGTTGTTCGGCAATCCGGGCCATCCCTACACACAGGGCCTGATCCGCTCGATCCCGCGCATCGATCTCGACGCCCAGCACAAGACCAGGCTGGAGACGATCGCCGGTTCGGTGCCGATCCTGATCAATCCAACGCCCGGATGCCGCTTCGCGCCGCGCTGCCGCCACGCCATGAGCATCTGCGCCGAAAAGGAGCCCCGCTTGCGCGAGATCGCGCCCGGCCATCGTATGGCCTGCCACCTCGGAGACGCATCATGAGCGAACCCCTGCTGCGCGTCACCGATCTCAAGAAACACTTTCCGGTGCTGGGCGGGCTGCTGTCACGCGAGGTCGGGCAGGTCTATGCGGTGGACGGCGTCTCGTTCTCCGTCAATCGCGGCGAGACGCTGGGGCTGGTCGGCGAGTCCGGCTGCGGCAAGTCCACCACCGGCCGCTGCGTGCTGCGCCTGATCGAGCCGACCTCGGGCGAAGTGGTGTTCGACGGCAAGAGCGTGACCGGCCTCGGCGCCGGCGACCTGCGCGCCATGCGACGCAACATGCAGCTCGTGTTCCAGGATCCGTTTGCATCGCTCAATCCGCGCATGACTATCGGCGCGATCCTCGGCGAACCCTTCATCATCCATAACCTCGCCGCTTCGGCGAGCGAGCGGGAGGAGCGCGTCGCGGGCCTGCTGGTCAAGGTCGGGCTGAAGGCCGAGCACATGCAGCGCTATCCGCATGAATTTTCCGGCGGCCAGCGCCAGCGCATCGCGATCGCGCGCGCCCTTGCGCTGGAGCCGAAGCTCCTGGTCTGCGACGAGCCGGTGTCGGCGCTCGACGTCTCGATCCAGGCGCAGGTGATCAACCTACTGGAAGACCTGCAGGCCGAGCTGAACCTCACCTATCTGTTCGTCGCCCACGATCTGTCGGTGGTGGAGCACATCTCCGACCGCGTCGCCGTGATGTATCTCGGCCGCATCGTCGAGCTCGCCAAGGCGAACGACCTCTACCGTAACCCGCAACATCCCTACACCAAGGCGCTGCTCTCGGCCGTGCCGGTACCGGATCCCAAGGCGAAGCGCGCGCGCATCCGTCTCAAGGGCGACGTGCCGAGCCCGATGAATCCGCCGCAGGGCTGCCACTTCCACACCCGCTGCCCGATCGCCGAAGCGCGCTGCCTGCAGAGCGCACCGGAGCTGCGCCAGGGCGCCAACGGTCATTTCGTGGCGTGCCATTTGGCGTGAGTCGGAGGCGCTGCCGCAGACTCGTATCGCCTCTCTCGCTTGCGGGCCCCGCAAAGGGGGAGGCGCGTTGGCAAAACATCGAAAACAACCCCATGCAAAGTAGCCGGCGTTCGGCCAGACTGCTTGACACGTCGGGCAACTCGCGGATATATTTCTAATATTCCGAAATCACGCAGATGCGCGCTCGTCCCAGAGGGGCAATGGCATTCGCGCGCGTCTGTACCCGACGTTTCCACGTCATGGACGATAGCCATATGCGATAGCCCTGCGCTTGCGGGGGAGGGAGCACAGTCGCGATTGCCCAAGCGGTTCGCGTCACATCAACGCAAGCTAACGTCGTCGCTTCTTTACGACCTTCGCTTTCGCTTTAGTCCTTGGCTTGGCCTTTGCCTTCGGTGCTTGAGCAGGCGTCGCCGCCCTCACCTCCTCCACCTCACGCGCGTTCGCCCGCAACGTCTCGATCATCCAGTCGCGAAACGCGCGCATGCCCGGCGTCAGGTCCTTCGACTTCAGCCAGGTCAGCCAGTACGACCCGGCCGGCACCTCCGGCGCGAATGGCCGCACCAGCCGGCCCGAGGTCAATTCGTTCTCGAACATCGCGACCGGCACCAGGCCGACGCCGACGCCGCGCGCCGCGGCCTCGGCCATCGCCACCGAGCTGTCGAAGATCGGCCCCTGGATCTTTGGACATGGCGCACCGGCGACCGCAAACCACAGCGGCCATTCCTCGGCGCGGTAGGAGCGCAGCAGGAATTCCTGCGCAAGATCGGCAGGCTTGAGCAGGCGGTCCGCGACGTCGGGCCGGCACACCGGCGAGAGCGGCGCGGACAAAAGATGGATCGCCTCGGTGCCGTGCCAGGAGCCGTCGCCGAAGCGAAGCGCGAGATCGAGCCCGTCGCCGGCGATGTCGACGCGATTGTTGTTGGTCAGCAGACGCAGGTCGATATAGGGATGCGCGGTCTTGAAGCGTTCGACACGTTGCAAGAGCCATCCGGTCGCGAAGGTCGCGACGCAGCCGACAGTGACGACCTCGCGCGTTTCCTTCGCCTCGATCCGCTCGATCGCCGCGCCGATGCGATCGAGCGCATCGGTCAGCACCGGCAGCAACGCCAGGCCCTCGTCGGTGAGCACGAGGCCGCGCGGCAGACGGCGAAACAGGCTGGCACCGAGCATGTCCTCGAGCTGCTTGACCTGGTGGCTGATCGCGGTCTGCGTCACGCGCAATTCGAGCCCCGCGCGGGTGAAGCTCAACAGCCGCGCCGACGCCTCGAAGGCGCGCAACGCGTTCAGCGGGAGGTGCCGGCGCACGACGTCATGACCAAGTTTTTCTCATGCCTCGCTGTATAAATGATAGTTTGTGCGCCGTCACGCCGTTCGGCAGGTTCGCGCCGCCAACGGAGAAGCGACATGCTGACGAGACGGACTTTCGGACTGCGGACACTGGGCCTGGGCCTTGCGGTTTCCTTCACCCTGCCGAGGCAAGGTGCAGCGGCGGGGCCGAGCGAGCCGGCGCAACGGCTGCAGGAGGAATTTGCACGCATCGAGCTGGCGACCAGCGGCCGGCTCGGCGTCGCCGTGCTCGACATGGAGACAGGATTGCGTGCCAGCCGGCGCGGCGACGAGCGGTTCCCGATGTGCAGCACCTTCAAGGTGCTGGCCTCGGCCGCGGTGCTGCATCGGGTCGATCGCGGCGAGTCCAGCCTCGACCAACGCGTGCAGTTCGAGGCCAAGGATATCTTGGCCAATTCGCCCGTGACCAAGGAGCATGTCGCCTCGGGCATGACGCTCGCCGAGATCTGCGAGGCGGCCATCACGCGGAGCGACAACACCGCCGGGAACATGATCCTTCGCGAGATCGGCGGGCCGGCCGGCCTGACCAGCTTCTTCCGCACCATCGGCGACAATGTCAGCCGGCTTGACCGCTGGGAGGTGGCGTTGAACGAGGGGGTATCAGGCGATCCGCGCGACACGACGAGCCCGGTGGCGATGCTGAAGAGCTTGCAGCGCGTGGTGCTCGACGATGTCTTGCAAGCGGCATCGCGCCAGAAGCTCGTGGACTGGATGGTCGCCAACAAGACCGGCGACGCAAGGCTGCGCGCCGGCGTGCCCCGGGACTGGCGGGTCGGCGACAAGACCGGCACCGGCGAGCGCGGCACCTACAACGACATCGGCGTGTTCTGGCCGCCGAGGCGCAAGCCAATCGTTGTGACGGTCTACCTGACCGGAGCAAGCGCGCCAATGGACAAGTGCAACGAGGTGATCGCCAATGTCGCGCGCGCCGTTGCCGCCGCGAGCGGGCAGACGGGTTAGCTTTGCTCTGACGACTCAGGACGAGAGGTCGCCAAACTAGGCCGCGTCGTCATTGCGAGGAGCGACAGCGACGAAGCAATCCATTTCTCCACACGTGGCGACGATGGATTGCTTCGCTTCGCTCGCAATGACGTGGCTAGAGCGGGACGCAATCACTCCCACGACCAGGTCGAGAAATCGTTCTCGAACTGCGGCACTTCCTTCCACACGCCTTTCAGCTTCTTGCTGGTGACGGTGATCCATTGCGGCTGGAACAGGAAGCCGGCCACCGCGTCGGTCGCCAGCATGCGCTGCGCATCGCCGAGCAGCTTGGCGCGATCGGCTTCCATTGGTGTCGCCATGATCTGCTCGTAGAGCGCGTTGAATGCGTCGGACTTGTAGCCGAGGTAATAATCCGGCTCGGTCAGCTTGACGAGATCGAACGGCTCGACATGCGAGACGATGGTGAGGTCGTAATTATGCGGGCCGGTGAAGACCTGCGACAGCCACTGCGCCCACTCCACGTTCTCGATCTTGGCGACGATGCCGATCTTGGCGAGCTCGGCCGCAAGGATTTCGCCGCCCTGCCGCGCGTAAGGCGGCGGCGGCAGCTTGAGGCTGAGCTCGAGCGGCGTGGTGACGCCAGCCTCGGCGAGCAGCTTCTTGGCCTTGTCAGGGTCGTAGGGGTTGATGTCGGTGGTGTCGACATAGCCGAGCGATCCCGGCGTATAGAAACTGCCGATCGGCGTGCCGAAGCCGTCGACGGCGCCGTCGATCATCGCCTTGCGGTCGATTGCGGCGAGAATGGCGCGACGAACCCGCACGTCGTCGAGCGGCTTCTTGCGCTCGTTGATGCCGACGATGGTCTTCGCCTTGGAGCCGCCAACCAGCACAGTGAAACGCGGATCGGCCTTGAACTGCGCGAGGCTGCGCGCCGCGGCAACGCGCGGGAACGCGTCGACATCGCCCGATAGCAGCGCCGCGACCTGCGCGGCGGGATCGCCGATGAAGCGGATCGTCACCTTGGCCAACTTGATCGCGGCCGCGTTGCGATAATCCGGCCATTTCACGAGCGTGATCGACGAGCCCTTGGCCCAGGCGCCGAGCGTGTAAGGCCCGGTGCCGACCGGCTGCGTCGCGTCGGTCGGTGCGCTCTTCGGCTCGACGATCGAACCAGTCGCCTGCCCGAGCAGGAACGGCAGGTTCGGTTCGGAATATTTCAGCGCGATCACGACCGTATCGGCATCGGGTGCCGTCACCGACTCAAAGGCCTGATACAGGCTCTTATCCTTGTTGGTCGAATTTGGCGCCGCGGCGCGATCGAAAGAAAACTTTACCGCCGCCGAATTGAACGGCTCGCCATTATGGAATTTGACACCCTTGTGGAGCTTGAACGTATAGGTCTTCAGGTCGGGCGAGGCCTGCCAGCTCTCCGCGAGCAGCGGCGACACCGAGCCGTCCTCATTGATCTTGGTCAGCGTCTCGTAGACGTTATAGAGCGTGACTTCGGCAATCGCCGCGGCTGCCGCCGTGGTGGGATCAAGCCCCGGTGGCTCCAGCGTCATGCCCATGACGACGCTGTCCTTCTTGGACTGCGCCAGGCTCGGCAACGGCGCCATCACGAATGCGGCGGCTACCGCGACAATACCCAACTTCCTCAACATTGCTTTGCTCCCCGAACGTCCTCTTTTATCAGCCTAGGCCAGTCCCGCACAAAAGGCTAACCGGACTCCGCCACAGCCGGCGGCAGCGCCATCACGGCCTCGGCGTAATGGCATGCGGCCAGATGTGCCTGTCCCACCGGGCGTAGCGCAGGCGCGGTGTCGCGACAATGCTGGTCCGCCAGCACGCAGCGCGACGCATAGGGACAGCCCGCCGACCCTGTCGACTGCGAGGCGATCGGCTGCGCGCCGCGGCGTCGCCGGACCCCGCCAGCCCGCGCCCGCGGCACCGCCTCGAGCAGCGCGCGCGTGTAAGGGTGGGCGCCATGCGCGAACAAATCCTGGGGGCTCCCCTGCTCGACGATCCGGCCGAGATACATCACCGCTATCTCATCGCAGAGCAGATCGACCACGGCGAGATCATGGCTGATCAGGATGTAGCTCAGCCCGAACTCGTCCTGCAGATCCTGCATCAGGTTCAGCACCTGCGCCTGCACGGAGACGTCGAGCGCGGAGACCGGCTCATCGGCGACGATCAGCTTCGGCTGGGTGATCAGCGCGCGCGCGATCGCGATGCGCTGGCGCTGGCCGCCGGAGAATTCATGCGGAAACTTGTCCATGTCGGCGTCGCGCAGCCCGACCTGCCGCAGCACCGTGGCGACGCGCTCGCGCAAGGCAGCGCGATCCATACGTCCCAGCGCGGTCAGCGGCTCGGCCACGATGCGCGCAATGGTCTGCCGCGGATCGAGCGATCCATAAGGATCCTGGAATACCATCTGGAAATCGCGGCGGGCGCGGCGCAGCTCGTCGGGCGGCATTTGGTTGAGGTCGCGGCCGAGCAGCGACACCGATCCCGATGTCGGCCGCTCCAGCGCCATGACCAGCCGCGCAAAGGTCGATTTGCCCGAACCGGACTCTCCGACGACACCGAGGCTTTTTCCCGCGGTAACCTGCGCCGAGACGCCGTTGAGCGCGCGGACATGCGCGGCCGGCTTGAACAGGTTTTCCCGCGGCAGCGTGTAGCGCTGCGCGAGGTCCTTCACATCAAGGAGCGGCGTCTCATGCGCAGGCGCTGGCTGATCGAGCACGGTCATACGCGGACGGCTCCCGCGGCGTCGGCCATCGAGACGTCGGTCCTGAGGCAGCGCACATCATGGCCGGCGCCGACACCCACCGCGGCCGGCAGCGCCACGCGGCAGCGCGCTTCGACGATTCCGCAGCGATCGGCGAAGGTGCAACCCGCGGGCAGATCGGCAAGTTCGGGCACGGTGCCGGCGATGGTCTTGAGCCGTGTCCCCTTGCGCGCGCCAAGGCGGGGGCGCGCGCGGAACAGGCCTTGCGTGTACGGGTGGCCCATCCGCATAAACACAGCATCGGTGGCGCCGCTCTCGACAACGGTGCCGCCATACATCACCATCATGCGCTGGACATTCTCTGCGATCACGCCGAGATCGTGCGAGATCAGGATCATCGACATGCCGCGCTCTTCGACGAGGTCGGCGATCAGATCGAGGATCTGGCCCTGGATCGTGACATCGAGCGCGGTCGTCGGCTCGTCGGCGATCAGCACATCAGGTTGGCAGGCGAGCGCCATCGCGATCGTGATGCGCTGGCGCTGGCCGCCGGAGAACTGGTGCGGATAGGCATCGACGCGCTTCGCGGCGTCAGGCAACCCGACCCGGTCAAGCAAGGCAATCGTCTCCTTGCGCGCCGACGCCGCCGAGCAGCCGGTGTGCCGCCGCAGCGGCTCTGCGACCTGCCGCCCGATCGTGTGCATCGGATTGAGCGCCGTCATCGGCTCCTGGAAGATCATGCTGATGCGGTTGCCGCGCAGCTTGCAATAGCTCGAATCCGATAGGCCGACGAGCTCGGCGCCATCGAGTCGGACGCTGCCGCTGACCACGGCACTGTCGGGCAACAATCCCATCAAGGCGAGCGCGGTGACGGACTTGCCGCAGCCGGATTCGCCAACCAGCCCGAGCGTTTCACCACGCCGGAGCGCAAAGCTGACGCCGCGGACGGCCTGCGCCGGACCGCGGCTGGTGTTCAGCCTGACGCCGAGATCCCTGACCTCGATCAATGGCGCGGTCGCATGGCTCATGCTCAACGCTCCCGCGCCAGCCGGGGATCGAGCAGATCGCGCAGCCCGTCGCCGAGGAGGTTGAGGCCGAGCACCGCAATCGCGATCGCCGCGCCCGGATAGACCGCAAGCATCGGCGACTGGAACAGCAGCGTCTGCGCGTCGTTCAGCATACGCCCCCAGGACGGCTGCGGCGGCTGAGTGCCGAGCCCGAGATAGGACAGTGCGGCTTCAGCCAGGATCGCGAGCGCGAACTGGATCGTCGCCTGCACGATCAGGATCGACAGGATGTTCGGCAGCACGTGCTCGATCGTGATGCGGAAGCCGCCCTTCCCTGCGGCGCGCGCGGCGAGGATGAACTCGCGGGCCCAGACCGCATTGGCCGAGCCGCGGGTGACGCGGACGAAGGTCGGGATCTGGAAGATGCCGATCGCGGTGATCGAGGTCAGCATGCCCGGACCGACCACGGCGGCGAGCATGATAGCCGAGAGCACGGCGGGAAAGGCAAAGGTGAAATCGCTCATCCGCATGATGAGCTCTTCGGTCCAGCCCTTGCGTGCGGCCGCGATCAGGCCAAGGCACACACCAAAGGTGAGGCCGATGCCGACGGCGATGACGCCGACCATGATGGTGGAGCGCGCACCGACCAGGAGTAGCGAGACGATGTCGCGGCCGAAAACGTCGGTGCCGAGCCAGTGCGCGGCCGAAGGCGGGTGCAGTTTCGAGGCGATGTCGATGTCGTAGGCCGACCACGGCGTCCATACCAGCGACAGCAGGGCCGCTCCCAGCACCAAGAGACTGAGCGCGGCGCCGAGCACGAAACTGCGGTGACGCAGCGCGCGTCGCCAGAAACCGGTCGCCGGACTTGCGCCGGGCGCGATCGCCGCGCTGTCTGCGGGAACGGTCAGCGGCGCGCTCACAGGTTGGCGACCTTGATGCGGGGATCGATGAAGGCATAGAGCACATCGACCACGAAATTGACTGTCACGACCATGGCCGCGAGCAGCATCACGCAGTTGCGCACCACGATCAGATCGCGATTGGCGATCGACTGGAAGATCAGGCGGCCGAGGCCCGGCAGATAAAACACGTTCTCAATCACGATGGTGCCGGCGAGCAGATTGGCAAATTGCAATCCCATCACCGTCATGACCGGGATCATCGCATTGCGCAGCACATGGCGCCACAGCACCTCGCGCTTGCCGAGCCCTTTGGCGCGCGCGGTGCGGACGAAATCCTCGCGCAGCACCTCCAGCACCGCCGAGCGCGTGACGCGGGCGAGGATCGCGGCCTGCACCACGGCGAGCGAGATCGACGGCAGCAGCAGCGAGCGGATGCCCGGCCAGATCCCGTCATCCCAGCCGGCGAAGCCACCGGCGGACAGCCATTGCAGCTTCACTGCGAACAGGAGGATCAGCAGGATCGCGAACCAGAAATTCGGCAGCGCGATGCCGACTTGAGTCAACGACATCACGCCGACATCGCCGAGCTTGTTGTGGTTGGCGGCGGTGTAGATGCCGGCGGCGAGCGCCAGCACCACCGTGATCAGCATCGACATGATCGCGAGCGGCACGGTGAGCACCAGCCGTTCCGCGATCAGGCCGGCGACCGGCGTGCCATAGACATAGCTGTTGCCGAGTTCGCCGACCATCATGCCCTTGATCCAGAGCAGATAGCGATAGGTCAGCGGCTGGTCGAGCCCGAGCTTGACGGTGAGCGCGCGCACCGCGTCGGGCGAAGCATCGACACCCATCAGCATCTGGGCGGCATTGCCGGGCAGAGCGTCGAGCACGAGGAAAATGATCAGCGAGGCGGCGATCAGGGTCGCCACCAGGGTCAGGATCCTCCGTAGGATGAACAGGCTCATGCGCGCCGAAATTCAGTGCAGAGTGACATCGTGTCGAGCTGGAGCCGCAGTGAAGGTTCACCTCTCCCTTGGGAGAGGTCGGCGCGTAGCGCCGGGTGAGGGGTTACGGTCTCTCGTAGCAGCGCCCCCCTCACCCGATTTGCTGCGCAAATCGACCTCTCCCCGTTGGGGAGAGGTGAACCGAGTCCGCGGCCGAACCGATTCGACAGATTCATTCCCCTTGATGCTTCGGAGTCACGTTTCAACAAGTTCGCGGCCGAATGCAAGTCTTTCGCGCCGTTCGGGCTGTCACGATCAGGACGGCCAGCGCCCGAGCAGGTCGCTCGCCGCCTCGAACAGAGCCGCGACCCGCAGCAGTTCCGCGTCGGCCCGGAAGCGGCCGACCAGATGCAGGCCGATCGGCAGGCCGTCGCGGCCGAAGCCCGAGGGGATGCTGATCGCGGGGTGCCCGGTCATGTTGAACAGCATGGTCCAGGGAAACCAGTGCGGCCGCACGCTGTCGAAGCTCTGGCCGTCGATATCGATGGTGCCGAACAGGTCTTGATCGATCGGCAGCGCAGTCCGGGTCAAGGTCGGCATCGCCAGCCAATCGCCGCGCGCCAGCAGCGCCTGCACCCGGCGGAACAGCGCGGTGCGGTCGAACATCGCCTTCTGGTACTCGACGCCGCTGACCTCAGCGGCCAGCGCGAGCTGCTTGAGGAAAGTCGCGCTGAGGTCGTTGGGATGGTCGGCAGCGAGCTTCTCGAAGCGGGTGCGCCAGACGGTGTGATTGATGGCCCGCCAGATCGGCTCGATGTCAAAACCTTCGCCGGAGAATTCCTCGAGCTCCGCGCCCAGATCGGCCAGTCGATCGAGGCTGGCCTTGAACGCCGCCGCGATGTCGGCACTCACCGGCCGGCCCGGTGGCGTAAGGCAGAACAGGATTTTCCTGCCCCTGATATCGCCGCGCGGCGCAGCCGCGTCGAGATAGTCAGGCACCGGCACGCCGATCGACCAGGGGTCGGAGGCATCCTCGCCCGCCATCGCCTGCAGCATCAGCGCGGTGTCGGCGACGGTGCGTGTGGTCGGCGTGACATAGGTCTGGTTGCCGAACGCGTCCTGCACCTGGCTGTGCGGGATCACGCCATTGCTCTGCTTGATCCCGACGACGCCGTTACAGGCCGCCGGAATTCGCGTCGAACCGCCACCATCGGTGGCAACCGCCAGCGGCGCGATGCCGCTCGCGACCGCGACTGCCGCGCCGCCGCTCGAGCCACCGCTGGAGCGTTCCGCGCTCCACGCGTTGCGGGTGCGGCCGAACAGCGGCGAGTCGGTCAGGCACTTGCTGCCGAACTCCGGCGTCGTGGTCTTGCCGAGCAAAATTCCGCCCTGCGCGCGCAGCCGGGCCACCGCGACGGCATCCTGCTCCGGCACATTGTCCTGATACGGCACCGCGCCGAAGGTCGTCCGCACGCCCTTGGTGTTGACGATGTCCTTCACAGTGTAGGGGATGCCGTGCAGCAGACCGAGCGGCTCGCCGACCATCATCTGCCGCTCGGCGGCATTTGCCTGCGCCATCGCCTCGTCGCCGCACAGCGTGATGAAGCAGTTCAACTCCGGCTGCAAACGCTCGGCGCGGGCCAGCACCGCGCGGGTGAGCTCGACGGGAGACAGCTCCTTGCGGACGATGCGGGCGCACAGCTCAACAGCAGGCAGGAAACACAGATCGTCGTTCATTCGGGACAGGCGCTCGCGTCAGAGAGAAGGTCGATGGCTGCATCGTGCCGCGCGCCGTGGGCCAAGTCCATCGCATCGGGCGCATGGCCTAACGTCACGCGGCCCCGATCCCGCATGGCCTACCAGGTGCCGGCAGGCAGTTCGCGGCTGCGCGGCGGATCGGCGCCCGCACGCGTGCAGGTGAAAGCGGCGCATTTGCAGGCAAAGGACAGCGCGCGCGTGAGCTCGGCCGCGGTGATGTCGCGCAACCGTTGCCGCTCGATGCGGCCGAGCCGGTGCAGCGCCACCAGCATCGCAGCCTGGAAACTGTCTCCGGCGCCGATCGTGTCCACCACCTTCACCACGGGAGAATCGACCTCGATCGCCCCAGCGTGACGATGCCAGCCGCACGCGCCATTGTTGCCGCGGGTGATGACGACGAGCGACGGGCCCTCCGACAGCAGCGCCGCCGCCCTGTCAGCGTAAGGCTCGTCACAAAAGAGATAGGCGAAGTCGACGTCCGACATCTTGACGATGTCGGCCGTGCGGCAGAACGCCAGCATGCGCGCGCGATAGGCATCCTTGTTCGTGACCAGGTTCGGCCGGCAATTCGGATCGAGCGAGATCGTCACGTGCGCCTTCGCATCGTCAATGAAGGCCATCGTCTCAGCCGCGCCCTTGTCGTTGACCAGCGTCGTCGAACCGGTGTGAATGCACTCGATATTCTCGAACGCGATCATGTCGCGCCGGTAGACCCAGTTTCGCGACGCCGTATCCGCGTCATAGAAGGCGTATTGCGTTTCGGTCCCGGTCACGCGGGCAAAGGCGAGCGTCGCCTGGTGATCGCTGCGCGTCGCGTAACGCAGATCGACCGCCGAATTCGTGGCGTGGTCCGCGATCATGCTGCCGAACGTATCGGTCGAGATGCCGCCGACGAAGCCGGTGGGGACATCGAGCCGCGCCATTCCGATCGCGATGTTGAGACAGGAGCCGCCGACCGCGGGTGACAGGGCCTCGCGCCCGTCCCCCGTCTTCGACGGCAGGAAATCGATCAGCGCATCTCCGCAACTCAAGAGCATGTCGTATTCGTCCTAGATCGACGGCGCCTCGCCGGGCGCCCGTTTCATCGCCTCGCGCGCGCCACGATCGAGCTCCCGCAGCATCTTGTGCACGCCGCGCTTGCGTTGGTGGAAATCGGCCATTTCGGGCTTGGTCGGCTCGCTCAGCCGCCCGAGCGCCGACATGCCGGCCATCGCCGCATTGATCGAGTTGTGCGCGCCGCTCGCGACCGCCCCCAGCATGGCGGCGCCCAGCAGCACCGGCTCCTGCGTCTGTGGCAGCGCCACGGTGTATCCCGTGGTGTCGGCCATGATCTGGCGGACCAGCGGACTGCGGCTCGCGCCGCCGCCGATCACGATGGTCTTGCCGTCGACGCCATGGGCCTGCAAGGCGTCGATGACGTCGGCGAGGCCATAGGCGAGCCCGCACAGCCCGGCGACGAACAGCCGCTCCATCGCCGAGGCATCCGTGTCGAGATCGAGCCCCGCGATCACCGCGCGCGATCCCGGATCGGCATAGGGCGAACGGTTGCCGAGGAAATCCGGCAAGACGTGAACGTTGCGCGCCAGCAGCGCCGCGGCACCGGCATTGCCGGCCCGTGCCAGGATGCGCTTCTCCAGATACTCGATGACATCGACGCCATCGATCTTTGCCGCAGCCTGAACCTCGGCATGCGCCGGATGCGACCGAAGCAGATGATCGACCGCAGCACCAGCCGCGGACTGGCCGCCCTCGTTCAGCCAGAAGCCCGGCACCATGCCCGAGAAATACGGGCCCCAGACGCCCGGCACGAAACAGGGCTCGACCGTCGTCGCCATGATGCAGGCCGACGTTCCCATGATGTAGGCGAGCCGCTTGCAGACATCGACGTCGGCGCCCGATCCGTCACGGCCGCCGATCGCGCCGACCCCGCCGGCATGAGCATCGATCAGCGACGCGCCGACCGCCGTGCCCGGCAGCAGGCCGAGATCACGGGCAGCATCTTCCGACAGTCCGCGGCCGAGCGGCGAACCCGGCGGCACGATCTCGGTGCCGATGCGCGCGAAGCGGTCGGCGGCAAGCGCCTCGAGCCCGACCCGCTTGAGGAAGGATTCGCTCCAGCCGCCCTCGCCCGCAACATAAGTCCACTTGCAGGTCACCGTGCAGGTCGATCGCGCGAGCGATCCGGTGGCACGGAACGAGAGATAGTCGGCGAGATCGAAGAAATGTCCCGCCGCGACGAAGGTCGCGGGCAGATGCCGCTTCAGCCAGAGGATCTTCGGGATCTCCATCTCCGGCGAGATGACGCCGCCGACATAGCGCAGCACGCGATCGCCGGTCGCATTGACGAACGCGGTTTCGTCCATCGCGCGGTGATCCATCCAGACCACGACGTTGCGCGCATGATCGCCGGATGGGCTGACGGTAAGCGGCTGAGCGGCATTGTCGAGCACCACCAGCGAACAGGTCGCATCGAACCCTATGCCCTTGACGTGCTCGGCCGTGACCCCGGCCTCGCGCATCGCGCCGCGGATGGAGGAGATGCAGGCCGCCCAGATGTCCTCGGACGATTGCTCGACGATATCACCGGCCTCATGCCAGACCCGGATCGGATGCCGGGCCGCGCCGAGCAGCTTTCCGGCCTCGTCGAACACACCCGCTCGGGCGCTCGCGCTCCCGACGTCCACCCCGATATAGGCTTGCCGCATGATCGCTCCGCTATTTACGGGGCAAGCCTACCAGCAAGTGTAGCCGCCATCGACTAAAACGATGCTCCCGGTCATCAGGCTGGCAGCCTCGGAGGCCAGGAACAAAACCACCGACGCGATCTCGTCGACCTGGCCCATCCGGGCCATCGGGGTTCCGCCGATCCAGGCGTCGTACATGCGGGGGCTGTTCTTCACGAAGGCGTTCAGCGGCGTCTCGATATAGGTCGGCGCCACCGCATTGACGCGGACGCCGCGCGTCGCCCATTCGGCGGCCAGCGATTTGGTCAGATGGTGCACTGCGGCCTTGGACGCATTGTAGAAGCACTGTTCCTGCGGCTTGTTGACGATGAAGCCCGACATCGAGCCGACATTGACGATGGTGCCGGTCTTCGCCTTCAGCATGTGATTGCCGAAAGCGCGGCAGCACCAGAAGGTGCCGTTCAGGTTGACGTCGATGACGTTGAGCCAGTGCTCGTCGGTCACGGTCTCGGCCGGCGTTTCGCTGCGCGCAATGCCGGCATTGTTGACGAGGATGTCGACCTTGCCGTATTTGCCGACCAGCTCGTCGGCAACCTCGGACACGCGCTTGGAATCCGTCACGTCCATCAGGGCGATGTCGGCGTCAAAGCCCTTCGCCTTCAACGCCGCCTTGGCGTCGTTGGCGACCTTGGCGTCGCGGTCTCCGATGATGACCTTCGCGCCGGCTTCCGCCAGCGCTTCGGCGCAGGCGAGCCCGATGCCCTGGCCAGCGCCGGTGATGATGGCGGTCTTGCCGCCCAGCTTGAACTTCTCGAGATACATTTTCTTCTTCCTTTGCCTTGAACATGCGGGTCACAGGCGCGCCGCCCCAGCCTGAACCATCCGCCCCTGAGTTCGCCCGCGTCTTACGCGTGGATCGACTTGCCATTGTCGTCGAAACGATGGATGCGCGGCGGATCCGGAATCAGCGAGACCTTGTCACCGGGATTGAGGCTGAGCTCGCCGACATAGCGCGCGGTCAGCGTCCCGAGCGGCCCGGCGTCGACATAGAGGAAGGTGTCGCTGCCGAGATGCTCGGCGACCGCCACCGTGCCCTGCCAGCCCTGGCCGTTGCGCTCGACCTTCAGATGCTCGGGCCGCACGCCGATGGTCGCGGCGCCCTGCTGCTTGGCGGGCTCTCCGGTGATGAAGTTCATCTTCGGCGAGCCGATGAAGCCGGCGACGAACAGGTTCGCGGGCTTCTCATAGAGTTCCAGCGGCGAGCCATACTGCTCGATCTTGCCCGCATTCAGCACCACGATCTTGTCGGCCATGGTCATGGCCTCGACCTGGTCGTGGGTGACGTAGATCGCCGTGGTGCCGAGCTGCTTCTGCAGCCGCGTCACCTCGAGCCGCATCTGCACGCGCAATGCGGCGTCGAGATTCGACAGCGGCTCNCTCGTCGAACAGGAACGCCTTCGGCTCGCGCACGATGGCGCGTCCGATCGCGACGCGCTGACGCTGGCCGCCGGAGAGCTCGCGCGGCTTGCGGTCGAGATAGGGCGTGAGATTGAGCGTCGCCGCGGCGGCCTCGACCTTGCGGTTGATCTCGTCCTTGGCCGCGCCGGCCATCTTCAGGCCAAACGCGATGTTGCCGCGCACGCTCATATGCGGATAGAGCGCATAAGACTGGAACACCATCGAGAGCCCGCGCTTGGCCGGCGGCACATCGACGACGTTGCGTCCGTCGATCAGGATCGCGCCGCCGGTGACGTCCTCGAGCCCCGCGATTAACCGCAGCAGCGTGGTCTTGCCGCAGCCGGACGGACCGACGAAGACGACGAACGAACCGTCCGCGATGTCGAGGTCGGCGCCCTTGATGATGTGGACCGGCCCGAAGGATTTCTGCACACCCTGCAGCGTGATCTGACCCATGGCAAAAGCCTTTCTGCTACTTGACCGCGCCGAAGGTCAGGCCGCGGACGAGCTGCCGCTGACTGAACCAGCCGAGCACGAGAATGGGCGCGATCGCGAGCGTCGACGCCGCCGACAATTTCGCCCAGAACAGTCCTTCCGGGCTCGAATAAGACGCGATGAACACGGTGAGCGGCGCGGCCTCCAGCGTCGACAGGTTGAGCGTCCAGAACGCCTCGTTCCAGGCCAGGATCAAATTGAGCAGCAAGGTCGAGGCGAGGCCCGGTATCGCCATCGGCGTCAGCACGTAGATGAGCTCGCGGCCGATCGTGGCGCCGTCCATCCGCGCCGCCTCGAGGATGTCCTTCGGGATCTCCTTGAAGTAGGTGAACAGCATCCAGATCACGATCGGCAGATTGCCGAGGCACAGGATGAAGATCAGCCCGGTGCGGGTGTCGAGCAGGCCGACGGTGCGGAAGATCAGGTAGATCGGCACCAGCACGCCGACCGGCGGCATCATCTTCGTCGACAGCATCCAGAGCAGGATGTCCTTGGTCCGCTTGGTCGGCGAGAACGCCATCGACCAGGCGGCCGGGATCGCGATCAGCATCGCGATCAGCGTCGATCCGCCGGCGATGATGATCGAGTTGAGCGCATGGTGGAAATAGTCGCTGCGCTCCTGCACGGTGACATAGTTCTCCGTCGTCCAGTGGAAGAACAGGAACGACGGCGGGATCGCGAAGGCCTCGAGCTCGGTCTTGAAGCTCGCCAGCACCATCCAGAGGATCGGGAAGAAGATCACGAAGCCGACCAGCCAGGCCGCCACCGTCGAGATCACCTTGCGTCGTGTCGTGACCATCCGCGCCATGACGTTACGCCTCCAGATTCCGGCCGACGATACGAACGAGGAAGAACGCGACGATATTGGCGAGCACGACCGCGACCAGGCCGCCCGCCGAGGCGCTGCCGACGTCGTACTGGATCAGCGCCTGCGAGTAGATCAGGAAGGCGATGTTGGTGGTCTGCAGGCCCGGGCCGCCGCCGGTGGTGACGAAAATCTCCGCGAATACCGTGAGCAGGAAGATGGTCTCGATCAGGATCACCACCGTGATCGGACGCGCAAGGTGCGGCAGCGTGATGTAGATGAAGGTCGAGAGCGCGCTCGCGCCGTCCATCTCGGCGGCCTCCTTCTGCTCCTCGTCGAGCGATTGCAGCGCGGTCAAAAGGATCAGGGTCGCGAACGGCAGCCATTGCCAGGAGATGATCAGGATCACCGAGAACAACGGCACGTCGTTGAACCAGTCGATCGGGGTCAGGCCGAACAGCTTGGCGATCCAGGCGAACAGGCCCGACACAGGATGCATCAGCAAGTTCTTCCACACCAACGCGCTCACCGTGGGCATCACGAAGAACGGCGCGATCACCATCAGGCGGACGATCGAGAGCCCGACCACCTGCTGATCGAGCAGCAGCGCCAAGGGCACGCCGAGCAGAATCGTGATCGCCAGCACGGAGCCGACCAGCACCAGCGTGTTCTGCAGCGAGGCGAGGAAGGCCGGGTCGGTGAGGAAGTAGCGGAAATTGTCCAGCCCGACGAATCCCTCGGAGCCGGGATCGAGCAGATTGTAGTGCAGCGTCGAGAAATAGATCGTGAGCGCGAGCGGCACGATCATCCAGATAAACAGCAGCGCCACGGCAGGACTGAGCAGTGTACGCGCGAGCAGTTGGGTCTGCTGGGTCGCCATCCCCGCCTCCTCTGGGAAAGGAGCGACCATCCCGCTGCGGGACAGGATGGTCGCGAGTGGCTCAGCTCGGGAGGATTGAGCTGGTCGGAGGGCCAGGGCGCACTACTCCCGCGTCCTGGCTCAGCGTTCGCGCATGCGCTACTTGATGTAGCCCGCTCGCTTCATTTCGCGCTCGGTCGAGGACTGTGCGGCCGCGAGCGCGGCGTCGACGGAGGTGGAGCCGGAGAGCGCAGCCGAGAACTGCTGGCCCACCGCGGTGCCGATGCCCTGGAACTCGGGGATGGCAGCGTATTGCACGCCGACATAAGGCACCGGCTTGACCGTCGGCTTGTTCGGATCGGCCGCATCGATCGAGGCCAGCGTCATCTTGGCGAAGGGCGCGGCCTTCAGGTAGTCGGGGTTCTGGTACAGCGAGGTCCGCGTGCCCGGAGGCACGTTGGCCCAGCCTTCCTTCGACGCGACGAGCTTGGTGTAGTCCTTGCTGGTCGCCCAGGCGATGAACTTCTCGGCCGCGTCGACCTTCTTCGAGCCGGCCGGGATCGCGAGACTCCAGGCCCATAGCCAGTTGGCGTTCTTGCCGAGCCCGGTGTTCGGCGCCAGCGCGAAGCCGACCTTGTCGGCGACCGTGGACTCCTTCGGATTGCTCACGAAGGATGCCGCAACGGTGGCGTCGATCCACATTGCGCATTTGCCGGCGTTGAACAGAGCGAGGTTCTCGTTAAAGCCGTTGGAGCTCGCGCCGGGAGGGCCGGCCTCCTTCATCAGGTCGACATAGGTCGTGAGCGTCTTCTTCCATTCCGGCGAGTTGAACTGGGGTTCCCACTTCTCGTCGAACCAGCGCGCGCCGAAGGAATTGGCCATCGCGGTCAGGAACGCCATGTTCTCGCCCCAACCGGCCTTGCCGCGCAGGCAGATGCCGTAGACGCCGGCAGACTTGTCGGTCAGCTTCTTGGCTGCATCGACCACGAAGTCCCAGGTCGGCTTCTCCGGCATGGTCAGTCCGGCCTTTTTGAACAGGTCGGTGCGATACATCGTCATCGAGCTTTCGCCGTAGAACGGCGCGGCGTACAGCTTGCCGTCGACCGACACCGCGTCGCGGATCTTCGGCAGGATATCGTTGACATCGTAGTCGGCGCCGAGCTTGTCGAGCGGCACCAGCCAATTCTTCTTGGCCCAGATCGGCACCTCATAGGTGCCGATGGTCAGCACGTCGAACTGGCCGCCCTTGGTGGCGATATCGGTCGTGACGCGCTGACGCAGCACGTTCTCCTCCAGCGTCACCCATTTGACTGATATGTCCGGATTCTTGGCGGTGAAATCGCTGGTGAGCCCCTGCATACGGATCATGTCGCCGTTGTTGACGGTCGCGACCGTCAACGTGGTCTGGGCGATTGAGGGGGCAGAGATCAAAAGAGCAGCCGCGCCCGTGACGGCGCAAAGGACGTTTTTCAAGGTGACCTCCCATATGCCACGTTGAGCATATGCCCACGTGTTGAGCGTATGTTCAACCTGTCATCAAATTTTGTCAAGCGCGCCGAGGCAGCGGCGCGCTTGATTATTGGTTCCGTTGCAGCCTGCAATGGAGGTGTTTGTAGGGGCGAAGGAGGCAGCTGACTGGAATGGGATTGAGCTGGAGCAGCAACGAGAGTTCACCTCTCTCGCTTGCGGGGGAGGTCGGATTGCATCGAAGATGCAATCCGGGTGGGGGCTCTCTCCACCACATGACTCGTGGTGAGACCCCCACCCCAACCCTCCCCCGCAAGCGGGAGAGGGAGTGCATCCGACTCGCGGCTTCTAGCGGTCGAGGACCGCGCGCGCGGTCGCCTCATCCGTGATGAGGCCATTGATCACCCGGCCGGCAAGCGCGGCCTTGATCGCGGGCACCTTGGCGGCCCCGACAGCCGCCGCGATCGTGGTTGATACCGCGGGAAGCTGCGGCGGAATGCTGGTCAGCCGCTTGTTGGTGCCGCCCTTGATCAACCGTCCCTTGGCGTCGAAGGCCCAGCCCGTCACCTCGCCGACCGCGCCGAGCCGCATCATCTCCAGCAGTTCCTCGCGGGTGACGAAGCCGTCGACATGCACCTGGGCCTTCTGGTCCATCTGGCCGATGCCAATCAATCGGAGATCGGCATTGGCAGCGACCGCCCTCACCCTTGCGATCGGCTCGATGCGGACCATGCGGTTGCGCTCGTCCTCGCTCGACATCAGGAACGGCAGCGGCATCGGGTAATGGCGTGCGCCGGTGCGATCGGCCAGCCGCCCCACCGTATCGTAGAAGCTTGCCGAGCCATCGGCGGAGATGTTGCCGACCAGCGAGACGATCTGGTGATCGGGTCGCTCGATCGGCGAGACGCGCTCGACCGCCGCGCGCACGGCACGGCCGGTGCCGAGCGCCACGATCACCGGCGTCTCCGAGCGCAGCGTCATTTCCAGCAGATTGGCGCTGCGCTCGGCTATCCCCGCGGTCGACAGCGGCGCCGACGGATCTGATGGAACGACCTCGCAATGCGCCAGGTCGAACCGGCTCTTGAGCCTGGACGCCAGCTCCATGCAGGCCGCGATCGGGTGTTCGAGGCGAAACGTGATCAGTCGCTCGGCGAGACACAGCGACACCAGGCGCTGCGCAGACGCGCGCGATACCTGCAGCATCTTGGCGATCTCGTCCTGGGTGTGACCCGCGATGAAATAAAGCCAGCCGGCGCGCGCCGCATCGTCGAGGCGGGACTTTTCGTTGTCGGGCGCAGCCATGGTTCTACGTCAACCTTCGGTCCAGAAATCCGTCATCGCGGCGAAGATTCGATCCGCTCCGGCGTCCCGGAGCAGAGCACTGCCGTCCCGCAACCGATAGTGGGCCCCGCCGACAAATCCCCACACTTTCATGCCCGCCGCCTTCGCCGCCGTCACGCCGCTGACGCTGTCCTCGATCACGAGCGTCCGGCTCGGCTCTGATGCCATCTGACCCGCCGCGTGCAAGAACAGATCCGGCGCCGGCTTGCCGTGCCTGACCATCTGCGAGGTGTAGAGCCGTTGCCCGAAATGCGACGCAAGGCCCGTCAGCTCCAACGAAAACCTCACGCGGTCAAGGTCGCTCGATGACGCCACACAAGACGGCAGGCGCAACGCCTCCAGCACCGCGCCGACGCCGGATATCGGCTTGANGGCGGGACCGGAAGGTTTCGCGCACCTGCCCCGCCAGATCGCTCAGGAAGTGTGCCGGCAACGGTTGTCCCGCCGCCCGGCAATAGTCGAGAACCGCCGCCGAGTTGCGGCCGAGGAAGCGTTCGAGCGCCTGCTCGGTGCTCATCTCGATGCCCGCCTGCGTCAGCGCATCCGACAGGCAGCGGCAGCTCAGCTCCTCGCTATCGACGAGGACGCCGTCGCAGTCGAAGATGACGAGGTCGGTCTCGGGGAGCCGGAATTCCATCCGGACATGAGATCATATGCTCATGCGATGAGCAATAGATCAGCGCGATAGACCGGTCGTTGCTTGTCTCGGCATGGGATCATCCGGCCGGTATCATCTCGCTACGCAGCCATGAAATGGCCCGATGTGCGCCAAGATTCAGCACAGGTTCGCCGAGCCGGCACGTGCTGCGCCGCCTCAATTGGTCGCGGTGCGTCAGCTGCGATGCTGTGCGACAAGGCCAGATGCCGCACGACACACCTCTCATCGCGACCATTGTCGCGGGCCTTGGGCTTGCCTTCGTATTCGGGACGATCGCCCAACGCTTCCGCATTCCGCCATTGGTCGGCTATCTGCTCGCAGGCGTGGCCGTCGGTCCTTTCACGCCGGGTTTCGTGGCCGATCAGGCGCTCGCAACCGAACTCGCCGAGCTCGGTATCATTCTGCTGATGTTCGGCGTGGGGCTGCATTTTTCGCTCAACGATCTGCTGTCGGTCCGTGCAATCGCAGTGCCGGGCGCAGTTGTCCAGATCGCGGTCGCGACACTGATGGGGTTAGGTCTCGCCTTGCTGATGGGCTGGACCATCGGCGCCGGCCTGGTGTTCGGCTTGGCACTATCCGTTGCAAGCACCGTCGTCCTGCTCCGCGCCTTGCAGGAGCGGCGGTTGATGGACACCGAGCGCGGCAAGATCGCCGTCGGCTGGCTGATCGTCGAAGACCTCGCGATGGTGCTTGCGCTGGTGCTGTTTCCGGCGGTGGCCAGCTTCCAGGGCGGCAATGGCGTGGCGCTGGTCTCCGACCCGCTCGCGGTCCGTTTCGGGTTCGGGCTTACCGGCGTATTGGTCCTGACGCTGATCAAGATCGCCGTGTTCATCGCCCTGATGCTGGTCGTCGGACGCCGGCTGATCCCATGGATCCTGCACTACATCGCCCACACCGGATCGCGCGAGCTGTTCCGCCTCACCGTGCTTGCGATCGCGCTCTGCATCGCGTTCGGATCGACCAAGCTGTTCGGCGTGTCGCTTGCGCTCGGCGCGTTCTTTGCGGGAATGATGCTGCGGGAGTCGCCGCTCAGCCAGCGTGCCGCGCAGGAAACCCTGCCGTTGCGTGACGCGTTCGCGGTGCTGTTCTTCGTGTCGGTCGGAATGCTGTTCGATCCGCTGAGCGTGATCCGCGAACCCTGGCCGCTGATCGCGACGCTGTTCGTCATCGTAGTCAGCAAGTCGCTCGCCGCGCTTCTGATCGTTCTGGTGTTTCGTCACCCGCTCACGACTGCGCTGACGATCTCGGCGAGCCTCGCCCAGATCGGCGAGTTCTCCTTCATCCTGGCGGAGCTCGGCGTTGCGCTCAATCTGCTGCCGAAGGCCGGCCGCGACCTGATCCTGGCGGGCGCGATCTTCTCGATCATGCTCAACCCGCTGGTCTTTGCCGCCATCGATTGGCTGACCTCGCGGCTCGAGAAACCGCAGGCTTCTTCGCCAGCCCCGGCAACGTCCGAACCGATCCCGATCACCGGATTGACCGATCACACCATCCTTGTCGGCTACGGCCGGGTCGGCAGCCTCGTCGGTGACGCCCTGCATCAGCGCAACGCGCCGTTCCTCGCCGTCGAGACTTCCGACGACACGGTCGCGAAGCTCAAGGAACGCGGCATCGAGGCGCTCATGGGCAACGCGGTGCGCGCCAGCGTGCTGCGCGCGACCAATCCGGCCGCCGCACGCGCGCTGGTTATCGCGATTCCGGAGGCGTTCGAAGCCGGACAGATCGTCGAGCAGGCGCGCGCGGCGAATGCCGACTTGCAGATCATCGCGCGCGCGCATTCCGATGCCGAAGTCGATCATCTCAAGGGGCTGGGGGCCGACATCGTGATCATGGGGGAGCGGGAGATCGCCCGCGGCATGATCGAGGAGCTCGAAAGGAGACAGCCTGATGCTTCCACGCAAGCTGCATAGCCGGCCAAGGACCGTTCGGAAGTTTGAGCTGATCATGCCCGACGGCCAGATCTACGAATTTCCGCCCCCTTCCCCGCTGCAGCGCCTGACCTGGTCCGCCTGCGCACATGCCGAGATCGCGGCGGTCTCTGCCGCCATCCTCGTGCTGATCTACATCGCGGGATTTGCCGCCGATGCCATTGACCGGTCGGCCCTCGATGCCTGCAACGAACGGATCATGCGCCCCACCGGCGTGTCCTGAGGGGGACACGGCGCCATGGAATGGAGATGACAAGATGGCATTCAAGACCCCGCATGTCCTGCTGGTGTCGTTCTCGGTCGAGATTGGCGCGGAAGCAACCACCAATGTCATGCAGATCGAGACCGACCTGCACCTGAATGCGCGCCACCCCAGCTACGATGCCGCAGCCGTAGAGCGGTTGGTGCGCGCCGCGCGCGATTACCTTGCCGGCAACGCCGACCAGGTCACCCAGATCAGGCTGGTCTCCAATCGCAGCGGCCAGACCTAAGACGGAGGCCCGGCGGCCCGTCCCAGCGACGTTCCCGTCCTGCTCTTGTCAACTCCCCAGGAATGCGGGCGCGAGGTCTTCCTGCACGATGATGTGGGCTGCTTCCGAGGTCAGTTCGCTGCCGACCAGATCAAGGCCCTTTGCGGCTTCGAACAGCATCGAGCGAACATCGTCCGGCGTGAGCACGCCCTTCGCGATGAGCTTGCGCACCAGGGCCTGCAGGATGAGAACGTCGATTTCGCCATGTGCGAGCGGCGTCGGCTTTTCAACCATGATCGTCTCCGATCGTTGAGCCCACTGTTCGATTGCGGGGCTGGACTTAAAGCGCGATGAGATCAGGTTGAGGCGTCATCGCGCTTTAGCTTCTTGTTGAGCATGATCTCCGCGCAAACGTGTTCCGCGTTTGTCGCGAGGGAAACCGCTTCACACTTTGCGCTAACGCGGCCCTCCGGGTCCGGATCATGCTCTAGCGCGAAGGTGGCCGTTGCAGATCGTCCTGCAATTGCTCGAACGCGCGGCGCAAGCCATGAAGCTGATCGACAAGATGCAGGATGACGTCGATACCCTCGTCGTTGACCCCGAGATCGCCCTTCAGGTCACGGATCAGGTGCGCGCGCGCCACATCAGTGTCGGAAAAGTTCATGTCCGTCGCGGTCTGCTCCGGAATCAGCCATTGCTGCTCGATCCAGAACTCCAGGGTTTGCACCTCGACGCCCGCATTGGTCAGGAACTGCTGCTTGGTCATGATCATGATGCGCTATCCTCGCGCGGATTGAATGCTTTCCGATCCCAGTTCGATACGAACGCCTCGAGCTGGGGATCTGGTCCCTTGGGCAAGACCACCTTGAGCTTGACGAACTCGTCGCCCTGACCGCCGCCATGGCGCGGCGCTCCCTTGCCTCTCAGCCGCATCGTGGTGCCGGTGTTCGATCCTTTCGGGACCGTCATGGTCACGTCGCCCGTCGGCGTCGGAACGCGGATCTTTCCGCCGAGCACCGCTTCGGACAGCGAGATCGGCAGCTCCAGCGAGATGTCATCGCCCTCGCGCGTGAAGCGCGGATCGGGCCGCACCTCCACCTCGATCAATGCATCGCCGTACCCGCCGGTGCCCGCACCCGGCGCGCCCTTACCGCGCAAACGAAGCACCTGCCCGTCGACGAGCCCCGGCGGAATCGTCACGTCGAGCGTGCCACCGTCAGGCAAGGTCAATCGCTTGTTTGCGCCGGTAATCGAATCCGCGAAATCGATCACCAGGCTGTAATGCAGGTCGCGGCCGCGCCGGTTCGCCCGCGCCTGCTGGCTGCGCCTCAAGAGCTCAGCGAACCCGTCGTCGGAATCCATGAAGTCCGCGTAGCCGGAACTGTCCGCGTAGGGATGCCCCTGATCCGACGTGGCAAAATCCCGATAGTAGTGATGCTGTGGCCGCTCAGCACCGCTCTCGTCGATCTCGCCCGCGTCGAAGCGCTTGCGCTTCTCGGCATCGCCGAGCAGATCATATGCACCGGCGACTTCCTTGAATTTCTCTTCGGCGGCCTTGTCACCGGGATTGAGATCCGGGTGCAGCTTCTTCGCCAGTTTTCGATAGGCCTTCTGGATATCGGCCGAAGACGCCGTCGGGGCAACGCCGAGGATCTCGTACGGATTTCTCACCAGCTACTCCGCAACAACATAATGCGCCCGAGATCATGAGGGCTCAAAACGAGGCGATTTGCAACACTGCCCGTGATTGGTTATCGCGCGAACTGCCGTTGCTGGTGCATGGTTCGCAGATACCAACGCGCATCGATCGGGCCACTCACGCCGCAATGTCACGCGGGCTGATGACCGGTGTTGCGAGCCCCCATGTCGTGGTCGCGCTACGAGGTATGTCCGGAGTCGAGATATCCCGGCATGTTCTTTTCCTGCTGAGGTGTCATCCTGGCGGTGTCAGGCTTGCCCGGCACGCCCCGCGGGCCGAGCAAGGCTCGCTGGATGTCGTCTTCGCTCAGGCGCGGCTTGCGGTCGTCGAGCTGTCCGTCGCCGCCGTGACTCGATCCCATGACTGACCTCCTGTGGATGATCTCCTGCGATTAGGCCGTCCCGAGAATACTGCGCCCCGCCGAAAGCCGACAGGGCGCAGACAATACTTAGTGCTCAGGCCGTTTCTCTTCAGCGGGATGGCCGGCAGGCGGACGCTGCGGAGCGACCGGATGCGCCGCCGGCTGGGGCGGCCGTGCCGCTTCGGGCCGAGCCATCTGCTCCGGCCTTGCCGCGGGCTGCGGCCGTGCTTCGGGCCTTGCTGCCTCAGGCTTTGGTGCAGGCTCAGGCCTTGCTGCTTCAGGTCTTGCGGCCGGCTCCGGTCGTGCCATTGGCGCAGCAGCCTTCGGCTCCTCCTTGCGAACCGCTTCCGCGGGCCGCTTCTCTTCCACGGCAGGCCTGTTCTCCTGGACGGCAGGCCGTCCCGGCTCGGCACCTGGCCGCGGCTCAACCCGCTTCTCGGCGGGAGCTGCACGCTCCGCCGCGGGCCGGTTCTCCTGGACAGCCGGGTGCCCCGGCTCCGGAGCCGTGTGACCCGGCACCGGGAGCGCGTGCGACGACTCCGCAGGAGGCACAGCTCCCGGCGCAGGAGCCGCAGCTCCCGGTCTTGCCGGCTCCGCAGCCGCGGGCCTTGCGCCATTCTGCGGCAGGACCGTACCGGGCGGCTGCGCACGGACCACGCCCGGTCCCTTCAATTCGCCGGGACGCGCGGTGGCGCCGATCGCCGGCACGCCGTTGTTGGTCCGCTTGAAGAGACTCGGATCCTGGCTTGCTGTCTCGACCTGCTTGCGTTGCAGCGGGGTCGGCGCGAAGCGCTGCTCCTTGGCGATGGTCCGGTCTTCAGCGGTCGGCCGCGCTTCGATGCCGCCCTTCCCGCCATTGTAGCTGACATTGTTGACCGTCCGATTGATCGTGACGTTCTGCTCGTAGACGTTCGTGATCCTGGCGCCCTGCAGGTTGTTCACGGTGCGATTGTAGAAGAACTGGCCGTGATCCCAGCGGCCGCCCTCATAGCCCGCACCGCCGTAGCCGAAGCCGTAATTGATGCCGCCATAGAATCCGACCCGCTCGCCCCAATAGCCGGGATGATAGATATAGCCACCGCCGAAGCCGCCCCAGTAACCGGGCGTCCACAGTAGACCGACGCGCGGCGGCTCAACCCAGGTGCCGGGCACCCAATAGTAATCGCCCTGATCTTCGTCCCACGACCAGTTGCCCGGCGACCAGATATAACCAGGCCCGGGCACCGGCGGCTGGTCATAGGCCGGCAGCGGCGGCGGCGGCGTATCGACGGCCGAGACCGGCGCACAAGCCGCGTCCTGCGCGACCGCCGGTACGGCCGATGCAGAGACCAGCGCCGTGGCCATCGCTATGCACGACGCCGTCAGAAGGAGACGAATTTTCATTTGGGGAGCCTCTTCGTGGGTGAGCCGATTGAACGTGAAAGCAAGAACAAAGGTTCCGGAGGTCGGCGACGAACCGACGCGCGCCATGGCTACTGCCTGGGCCTTACACCAAGCTGACAAATCGCGGCCGCCAGTGGTCGCCGCGCGGTCACCTCCCCGGCCGGAGCTCGAGACTTTCAAGGCCGGCGGCGATGCTGACGCCGACCTGGCCCTGAACACTCACCGGCTGCAGCGCGATGGAATTGTTCGAACCGCCGACCAGCACATTGCCGCCGACGCCGATGCCGAGCGTCGCGCTGGCATCGGCTCCGGCATAGGTGCCGGACAGATCACCCTGACCAAGCTGCGCCACCGGCGCGAACACATTCCAGGCGAGCCCGGTCTGCTCGGTGAGACCGAGATCGAGACCGACCTTCTGGATCACGGCGATGTAACGGTCATCCGGCCTGCCGTCGACGTGCAACACGCAGCCGAGATTGGTCACCGATCCGACGATGAACCCGATGCTGGCAGCGCCGCGGCACTCGAGCACGCCAACCTGGACGCGCTTCATTTGCTGCTGCGCTTCGGCAGCGCCGGCAGAGGCGGTGATCATGGTCGCGGCGATGATGGCAACGACGGACGAGCGGCGCATTGCAAGACTCTCCATTGAGACAGGATGCTATGTGTGGGTAGGGTCGATCGGAATATCGGGCGGGCACAGCGAAGCCTCGCAATTCGAGGTGCGCGGTCGATAGAAGGCAAGTCGTCGGTGGCGGCGAAGGTTACATCCTTGGATGGCCTCGCGAGGAATCCGTTCGGCCGCGATGGGCTCGAGCTACGTCCACGACCTGCGTATCGCGACAGCGATTCAGCCGGATGACGAGCACCGGCGCGCCCTCACTTCGCATGAAACTTGATGGCCGCATGCGCGCCATCGCAAAACGGCTTGTTCTTCGATTCACCGCATCGGCACAGAGTAACGCGATTTCGCACTTCATACTCCTTGCCGTCTGCCGCAATCAGCGCAATTCCGCCGCGCAGCCAGATCGGTCCGCTGCAAGCCTCGGCCGGATCTTCAATCAGGCCGATCGACGGCGCGAGTTCAGGTTCGAGCGCTGTTTCGCTCTCCTTGTCCCACGCCACCAGCCGTCCCGATGGGCAATTCTGCACTTGCCGGATGAACGCCGCATGTACATTCGGGTCATCGGTCGCGGCGACCTGACTCCAGACCTGCCCGTTCGGATCACAAAATCGCGCGAACGCGCACAGACTCTCGGCGTCGAGCAGCGCCAGCGACGGACCGTCGAATGTCTTGGCCTGATCGAGAAATGGCGCGCGATTAGCCACCTCCGTCCCGTCAAAGCCGACCTTGGCGTGGGTGCCGTCGCAGAACGGCTTCTTGCTCGAATGGCCGCATCGGCACAGCGCATATCGCGGCCCCGCCGGAGGCAGGTCCCGCTCGATCCAGGCCTCGGACGATCCGTCGGGGCCGGTCGCGATAATTTGTTCGGACAGCTTCACGCCGCCCGTCACCATGTAGGGGCCGTCCTGCGTCACCGTCACGCGCAACTTGCTGGCTGATTCCGTCATCGGTCCACCTCTTCCGATATCCGCCGGCCCGACGTCGCGCGCAGCGGCGGCTTCCGCGTGCCGGAGGTCACGCCGACTTCTTCTTGTCCTCGTCGTCAATCTCGGTGAATTCGGCGTCGACGACGTTATCATCGCCCGACGGCCGGCCGCTGCCGGCCGATTGCTGCGACTGGGCGTAGACCGCCTCTCCGAGCTTGACGGATTGCTGCTGCAAGGCGCTCGCCTTCGCAGTGATCTGCGCTGCATCATTGCCTTTCAAGGCTTCGCGCAGATCGGCCATCGCATTCTCGATCCCGCGACGATCTGCGTCCGACAGCTTGCTGCCGTGCTCGGCCACGGTCTTCTCGGTCATGTGCAGGATCGTCTCGGCACTGTTCTTGGCCTCGACCGCCTCCTTGCGCTTCCTGTCCTCGACCGCATGCGCCTCGGCGTCCTTGACCATCCGCTCGATGTCGGCCTCCGACAGGCCACCCGAGGCCTGGATCTGGATGCGTTGCTCCTTGCCGGTGCCCTTGTCCCTGGCCGAGACGTTGACGATGCCGTTGGCATCGATATCGAACGTCACCTCAATCTGCGGCGTGCCGCGCGGCGCCGCCGGAATGCCCATCAGGTCGAACTGGCCGAGCAGCTTGTTGTCGGCTGCCATTTCACGCTCGCCCTGGAAGACGCGGATGGTGACGGCGCTCTGGTTATCTTCCGCCGTCGAGAACACCTGGCTCTTCTTCGCCGGCACGGTGGTGTTGCGCTCGATCAGGCGCGTGAACACGCCGCCCAGCGTTTCAAGTCCGAGCGACAATGGCGTCACGTCGAGCAGCAGCACGTCCTTGACGTCGCCCTGCAACACGCCGGCCTGGATCGCCGCGCCGATCGCAACAACCTCATCCGGGTTGACGCCTTTGTGCGGCTCCTTGCCGAAGATCTTCTGCACCACCTCCTGGATCTTCGGCATCCGCGTCATGCCGCCGACCAGCACCACTTCGCTGATGTCCTGCGCGGTCAATCCAGCGTCCTTGAGCGCATTGCGGCAGGGTTCGATGGTCTTCTGAATGAGATCCTCGACCAGCGACTCGAATTTCGCGCGGGTGAGCTTGATGACCAGATGTTTCGGCCCGGTTGCATCGGCCGTGATGAACGGAAGGTTGATCTCGGTCTGCATGACTGAAGACAATTCGATCTTGGCCTTCTCCGCTGCCTCCTTCAGGCGTTGCCGGGCCAGATTGTCGTTGCGCAGGTTGATGCCCTGCTCCCGCTGAAACTCGTCGGCCAGATAATTCACCAGCCGCATGTCGAAGTCTTCGCCGCCAAGGAACGTGTCACCGTTGGTGGATTTCACCTCGAACACGCCGTCGCCGATATCAAGGATGGAGATGTCGAACGTGCCGCCGCCGAGATCGTAGACCGCGATCTTGCTGTGCTGCTTCTTTTCGAGCCCATAGGCGAGCGCAGCCGCAGTCGGCTCGTTGATGATGCGCAGGACTTCCAGACCGGCGATCTTGCCGGCATCCTTGGTCGCCTGCCGCTGCGCATCGTTGAAATAGGCCGGAACGGTAATGACCGCCTGGGTCACCTTCTCACCGAGATTGGCTTCGGCCGTCTCCTTCATTTTCTGCAGGATGAACGCCGAAATCTGCGACGGCGAATACGACTTGCCGTCGGCCTCGACCCACGCATCACCGTTCGAGGCATTGACGATCTTGTAGGGGACGAGCGCCTTGTCCTTCTCGACGGTCGGATCATCGTAACGACGGCCGATCAGGCGCTTCACTGCAAAGATGGTGTTGGTGGGGTTGGTCACCGCCTGCCGCTTGGCCGGCTGTCCGACCAGCCGTTCACCGTCGCTGGTGAACGCAACGATCGAAGGCGTGGTGCGCATGCCCTCGGCATTCTCGATCAGGCGCGCGTTCTTGCCGTCCATGACGGCGACGCAGGAATTCGTCGTTCCCAGATCGATTCCGATGACCTTACCCATGACGCTACTCCCCTCGTTCTGGATTCTATGGCCGGTCCTCCGCTGACACTTGACGCGCGGCGCCGCGATTTGGTTCCCGGCCTGGCTGTTGGCTGGGTGATTGTCGTCAAACAAGGACAACAATCCTCTCCGATTATGCCTGATAACAATGCAGCCGGGATGGAGGTAATCCGCAGGCGCACCACGCCAGGGATCGCAGCCGCGGAGGCGTCAATTCTTGTGCCATTGTAATGATCCCGGCGATGACATCAGCGGAGACGCCGAAGCAGGCGCTTCGGCTCCTTCACCGGCCACACCGGCACCTGTGCCGAGATGCTGTGGTCAACACGGCCGTCGTTCCAATCGGTGAAGAGGAGCACTCGCACAGACCAATCACTGCTGACTTGCAGCAGCGGGACTTCGCGCATTGACTATCCCCTGAAAGGGTCACACGATGAGAGGACCATGCGCAAAACGTTGTCTTCCCGGTCGAAATGACCGAGAACGAATTTCAATTGATGTCATCATTCGGCCATCTGTCGGCGGCGCCAATGAAAGACATTGAGCTGCTCGTCCTGTTGCGTTGTTGCCTCGAGGTGCCACGATGAACGTAGAGAAATACACCGATCGCGTACGGGGATTCATCCAGTCGGCGCAATCGCTCGCGATGCGCGAGGGGCACCAGCAATTCTCCACGCTTCATATCCTGAAGGTGTTGCTCGACGACAGCGAAGGGCTGGCGGCGGGCCTGATCGACCGGGCAGGCGGAAATTCGCGTGCGATCCTCAAGGCCACCGAGGAAGCGCTGGCGAAGCTTCCGAAAGTGTCCGGCGCCGGTTCGGGGCAGATCTATCTGGCACCCGAGACCGCGCGCGCCTTCACCGCGGCCGAGCAGGCCGCAGACAAGGCCGGCGACAGCTTCGTCACCGTAGAGCGGCTGCTGCAGGCGCTCGCGGCCGACAAGGACAGCGAGGCGGGCAGACTGCTCGCAAAGGGTGGTGTCAGCCCGCAGAACCTGAACACGGCGATCAATGCGCTGCGCAAGGGCCGCACCGCCGACAGTGCGTCCGCCGAGAATGCCTATGATGCCCTGAAGAAATATGCCCGCGATCTCACGCAGGCCGCGCGCGATGGCAAGCTCGATCCTGTCATCGGCCGCGACGAGGAGATCCGCCGCACCATCCAGGTGCTGTCGCGACGGACCAAGAACAATCCCGTGCTGATCGGCGAACCCGGCGTCGGCAAGACCGCGATCGTCGAGGGCCTGGCGCTGCGCATCGTCAACGGCGACGTGCCGGAAAGCCTGGAGGACAAGGCCCTACTCGCGCTGGACCTCGGCGCGCTGATCGCCGGTGCGAAGTATCGCGGCGAGTTCGAGGAACGGCTCAAGGCGGTGCTGCAGGAAGTGACATCAGCCGCGGGCGGCATCATCCTGTTCATCGACGAGATGCATACGCTGATCGGTGCCGGCAAGGCTGACGGCGCGATGGATGCATCGAACCTGCTCAAGCCCGCGCTCGCCCGCGGCGAATTGCACTGCATCGGCGCGACCACGCTTGACGAATATCGCAAGCATGTCGAGAAGGACGCGGCCCTCGCCCGGCGTTTCCAGCCGGTATTCGTGTCGGAGCCGACGGTCGAGGACACGATCTCGATCCTGCGCGGCCTCAAGGACAAATACGAGCAGCATCACGGCGTCCGCATCGCGGATTCGGCGCTGGTCGCCGCCGCCACGCTGTCGAACCGCTACATCACCGACCGCTTCCTGCCCGACAAGGCCATCGACCTGATGGACGAGGCGGCGGCACGGCTGAAGATGCAGGTCGACTCCAAGCCCGAAGAGCTCGACTCGCTCGACCGCGAGATCATCCGGCTCAAGATCGAGCAGGAGGCGCTGAAGAAGGAGAGCGACCGCGGCTCCAGGAGCCGCCTCGAGACGCTTGAAAAAGACCTCACCGATCTCGAAAAGAAATCGGCAGACATGACGTCGAAGTGGCGAGCCGAGAAGAGCAAGCTCTCCGATGCGCAGAAGATGAAGAGCGAGCTCGAGCAACTGCGCACCGAACTCGCCAACGCGCAGCGCAAGGGCGAATTCCAGAAGGCGGGTGAACTGGCCTATGGCCGGATTCCGGAGCTCGAGAAGAAGCTCGCCGCCGTTGAGGCCAGCGAGACCGCATCGGCCAGCGAGACCGTGACTGCCGACAACATCGCGCAGGTGGTGTCGCGCTGGACCGGCGTGCCGGTCGACAAGATGCTGGAGGGCGAGAAGGACAAGCTGTTGCGCATGGAGGAGATGCTCGGCAAACGCGTCGTCGGCCAGGCCCCGGCCGTGCGCGCGGTGTCGACCGCCGTGCGCCGCGCCCGTGCCGGCCTGCAGGATCCCAACCGGCCGATCGGCTCCTTCATGTTCCTAGGCCCCACCGGCGTCGGCAAGACGGAGCTCGCCAAGGCGCTCGCCGAATATCTGTTCGACGACGAGACCGCGATGATTCGGCTCGACATGTCCGAATACATGGAGAAGCATTCGGTGGCGCGGCTGATCGGCGCCCCGCCCGGCTATGTCGGCTATGACGAGGGCGGCGCATTGACCGAAGCGGTGCGGCGCCGGCCCTACCAGGTCGTGCTGTTCGACGAGATCGAGAAGGCCCACCCCGATGTCTTCAACGTGTTGCTGCAGGTGCTCGACGACGGTCGTCTGACCGACGGGCAGGGCCGCACCGTCGACTTCCGCAATACGCTGATCATCATGACCTCGAACATCGGCGCCGAGTATCTCGTCAACCAGCCGGAAGGCCAGGATACCAGCGTGGTGCGCGACCAGGTGATGAACATGGTGCGGGCGCACTTCCGGCCCGAATTCCTCAATCGCATCGACGAGATCATCCTGTTCCACCGGCTGCAGAAGAGCGAGATGGGCCGGATCGTCGAGATCCAGTTCGCGCGCCTGCGCAAGCTGCTGGAGGATCGCAAGATCGAGCTTGAGCTCGATCCGAAGGCACGGGACTGGCTGGCGGACAAGGGATGGGATCCCGCTTACGGCGCCCGTCCGCTGAAGCGCGTGATCCAGCGCAGCGTGCAGGATCCGCTCGCCGAGATGATTCTCGCCGGTGATGTACGCGACGGCTCGGAGGTGAAGATCTCCGCGACCAAGGCGGGCCTCACCTTCAACGGCAGGAAGCCGGAGACCACCGGGGCGGACGAATTCGAATCGGCGTGAGACAAGTCCAGACAAGACCGAATGCGCACCGTGTCATCGCGGCGTCGCTTCTCGGCATCATAGGCAAGTTGCCCCTCAACCACGGAGGAACCCATGTCGGAGCTGAATATCAAGGACGGTATGGAGGTAATCGGCGCCGATGGCGTGCATATCGGCACCGTCGATCGCATCGAAGGCAAGCGCATCAAGCTCAAGAAGAGCGATAGCGGCGATGGGCGGCACAAGGGCCACCATCACTATGTCGAACTCGGCTTCGTCGCTGGTGTCGAAGGCAGCAAGGTTCGCCTCTCCGCCAATGCTGCGATTGCGGTGACGCTGGAGGAGGAGAAGTCCGGAAAGCCGGTCGGACCTTCAGCGGAAGCGTAGCAATTCGGGCCCTTGTAAAGGGTACGGTTGCGTGCTCCTCTCCTCGTTGTTCTCTGGGTCTACGCCGAGCGCCCCGCTCGCTGCAGTCGTGGAATAGTGGTTCAGTAAGGAGAGATGCTTGCCATCAGCCGTTCCGCAACCGGTCGCTGCGAAGCTGACGCGCGCCGCCATCTTCCTTGCCGTTACGATCAAGCCCGATCCGGAATATGACGCGGTGGTGCGCGCCCTGTGCGGCGATGTGGCGGCGCTGGTGCGCGCCGTCGGCTTCCGCGATCTCGAGGGCCGGCTGTCCTGCGTCATGGGCATAGGCTCCGGCGCATGGGACCGACTGTTCGGCGCGCCGAGACCGAAGGATCTGCACCCATTTCGCGAGATCAATGGCGTCCATCACGCGGTCGCGACGCCGGGAGACCTCCTCTTTCACATCCGCGCCGTGCCGATGGACCTGTGCTTCGAGCTGGCGACACAGATCGTGGCGCGGCTCGGCGACGCCGTCGCCACCGCGGATGAAGTGCACGGCTTCAAATATTTCGACGAGCGCGACCTGCTCGGCTTTGTCGACGGGACGGAGAACCCCGAGGATCAGGCGGCGGTCGACGCCACCATCATCGGCGACGAGGATCCGGCCTTTGCCGGCGGCAGCTATGTGATCGTGCAGAAGTACCTCCACGACATGACAAAGTGGAACGAGCTGCCGGTCGAGATGCAGGAGAAGATCATCGGCCGGACCAAGTTGTCCGATATCGAGCTGGACGATGCGGTGAAGCCGAGCTACGCGCACAACGCTTTGACCACGATCGTGGAGAACGGCGAGGAGCTCGATATCGTGCGCGACAACATGCCCTTCGGCAACATCAGCAAGGGCGAGTTCGGCACCTACTTCATAGGCTACGCCAAGTCGCCGCACCGGATCGAACAGATGCTCGAAAACATGTTCGTCGGCCGGCCGCCGGGCAATTACGACCGCCTGCTCGACTTCAGCCGCGCAGTGACCGGCACGCTGTACTTCATTCCATCGGCAACGGTCCTGGAAGATGCCGCGAACGCGGGACCCTCGCCCGCAGAGCCGACGCTGGACGACGACCAGGCCGACGATGCCCCGACACCAAAAATGCCGCCGTCCGATGGCTCGCTCGGTATCGGCTCACTGAAAGGAGACACTAGGCATGAATAATCTTCATCGGGGACTCGCCCCCATCTCTGACGCGGCCTGGGCCCAGATCGAAGAGGAAGCCTCCCGCACGCTGAAGCGCCATCTGGCGGCGCGCCGTGTGGTTGATGTCGACGGCCCAAAGGGCACCGACTTCTCCGCGGTCGGCACCGGCCATCTCAAGAAGATCACGACGCCGGGCGACGGGGTCGAGGCGACGCAGCGCGACGTCCGGGCACTCGTGGAGTTGCGCGTCCCCTTCGAGCTCACCCGTCAGGCGATCGACGATGTCGAGCGCGGCTCCAATGATTCCGACTGGGATCCGCTGAAGGACGCGGCGCGCAAGATCGCCTTCGTCGAAGACCGCGCCGTGTTCGACGGCTATGCCGCGGCAGGAATCCAGGGCATTCGCCAGGGCACCAGCAACCCCGTGTTGACGCTGCCGCCCAGCGTGAAGGGCTATCCCGGTGTGGTCGCGCAGGCGGTGAGCCAGTTGCGGCTGGCGGGTGTCAACGGCCCCTATTCGCTGCTGCTCGGCACCGAGCCCTACACCGCAATCGGCGGCGCGACCGACGACGGCTATCCGGTGCTGCAGCACATCCAGCGCCTCATCGACGGCAAGATCATCTGGGCGCCCGCGATCGAGGGCGGTGTCGTGCTGACCACCCGCGGCGGCGATTTCCAGCTCAGCATCGGCCAGGATCTGTCGATCGGATATCTCAGCCATTCGGCAACCGCCGTACAGCTCTATTTCCAGGAGACCGTCACTTTCCTGATGCTGACCAGCGAGGCATCCGTGGCGCTGGCCCCGGAAGCGAAGAAGAAGTCTGGCTGACGGCAGACGATCTCATGTCGTGGGGCGGCCACGCGCCGTCTCACGCCAGCGAATGCCGTCGAACGCGAACCGAGAGGAGGCACGTAATGCAAGAATACGATCTCTATCTCAATCCGCAGAAATCCTCGATCGGCCTCTACGTCCGCAAGGGGGCCGGCCTTCCCGATCTTGCCGACTCGAAGAACTGGATCTTCGACGGCACCGCCGCACAGGCCAGCCTGCCGCCCGCGCTGGTCAAGGAGATCGAAGCCAACGGCCACGCCTTCCGCGACATGAATTGAGGTGCCGGCACGGTTATCGAGTCTGCCGATCGGCTCGATCGGCAAAATCCCTTTGGGCGCGGTATTCGCTCTGTTCAGGACGCAAGGATGGCGACGACCTTCTCCGCCAGGGCCGCTCCCAGATCCGCATTGTTCTCGGCCGAGAAGTGGACGCCGTCGGCGCCGCCGGTCGAAATCACATCTCCCGCATCGAAGAACTCGACCTTCATGGCCTTGGCGAGCGCCCTGTATTCCGATGCCAGCGCGGTCATCTTTTCGCGGCCGCCTTCGAACATGCCCTCGAGCAAGGGGGCGATCCAGGCGGCCAGCGGAGGCGGCGCAACGATGAGCACCTTCGGCGCGGGATGGCTCGTCCCGGATGCCAGCACCTGCGTCACCAGTGTCGACATCCCGGCGGCGATTTCGTGCGGCGTGCGACGGTAGTCGCTCTTGGTGTCGTTGGTCCCAAGCAGGATGATGACGAGGTCGAGCGGACGGTAGTTCGCCAGCGCCGTCGGCAGATGGGCGGAGCCGTTCAACTGTGGATCGAAGGGATCGTCGATCGACGTCGTGCGCCCGCTCAACCCCTCCTCGATGATCTCGAAACCGGCGCCGAGCCTCTTCGCCATGACGCCGGTCCATCGCTGGTGGTACGGGAAGCGCGTGGACCAGGCCTCAGGCGCCACAACCCACCCCCAGGTCAGTGAATCGCCAAAGCACATGATACGCTTCGTCATCGGTACTCATCTCGCCGGATTTGGAACACCTGCTAGTGACCGTCGGTATCCACGCCACGGAGGCGCAGCATGTTTTGACAGATTCACTTCTCGCCAGCTTTGACGGGAGCCGTCTCGGGCATCATGCTCATCGCCACGAGGCCGACCGTCGCCGCGAGCAACAGATACCAGGACGGTGCCAGCGGATCTCCGGACACGTGAAGCAGCCACGTGACCACGAGCTGCGCGGTGCCTCCGAATGTCGCGATCGCGACCGCATAGATCGTTGCGAACACACCGCCGCGAATGTTCTGCGGCAAAGCTTCCGTGAAGTTCGCGTAGAACGCCGTGAACGGCAAGGACCCGATGAATGAGAGGACACCGAAGCCGAACAGCAACGACCATATGTCGGGTGATTGCACGATCCAGAGGAACGCCGGATAGGTCAGCACAAGCACGATTAGTTGCGGCCAGAACATCACCGGCTTGCGCCCCAGGCGATCGGCGAGCCAGCCGCCCAACACCGCACCTATGATCTGGAGGCCGTTACTCACCAGCGATACGCCAAACGCCAGCGACGACGACACGTGCAGGGTGTTCTTGGCGTAGGTCGTCATGTACTGGGTCACATAGGTCGAGATCGTGCCGCTGGCCAGGATCATCAGCGCCAGCACGATGACGCGGAGATGCCGGCGTGCCTGCGCGACATGACCGGAACTCTCGACATGCTCGGGAGCGGGCTCGCCGTGTGAAATGGTCTCCGGCAGCGTGCGGCGCATCCACAGGCCGAACGGCAGGCAGACGGCCCCGATCAGGAAAGCGATCCGCCAGCCATAGGCCTGGATCGCGTCCGGCGTCATCATGCTGCTCAGGATGACGCCGACCAGCGCGCCGGTGGTTGCCGCGATCTCCTGGCTAGCGGGCTGCCACGCCACCACCAGGCCGCGATGCTGCGGCGAAGCGATCTCGATCAGATAGGCCGTGGTCGGCCCGACCTCGCCGCCGAGCGCAAAGCCCTGCACCATGCGCGCCGCGATCACGATGACCGGCGCGGCCAAACCGATCGACTCATAGGATGGCGTAAGTGCGATGGTCAGGATTGCTATTCCCATCAGCGCAAAGCTGAGCAACATGGCCGGGCGACGCCCGACGCGGTCGGAATAGATGCCGAGCACGATGCCGCCGATCGGCCGGGTCAGAAAGCCGGCACCGAAGGTCGCAAGCGACAGCATCAGGCTGCCATATGCGCTATGCGCGGGGAAGAAGGTGTGGCCGATCTCGATCGCGAAGAAGCTGTAGGTAATGAAATCGTAGAATTCCAGCATGTTGCCAATGGTCGCGGCAAATGCCGCGCGTTGGACGCTGAATTCCTGCTTGCCCTGAATGTCCGGCAACGATCCCGATTCCTTGCGCTTCCGATCGCGCCGATATTATTCTCCCGGCGGTGTTAGGCAAGCACGCCACCCTTCCCGGGGCCAGCACGCGGGTTGCAATCAACAAAAAGGATGGAGACTTGATGCCGGCCGACAAACTCTTCGCCAATGCTCGCTTCGCCGATGGCTCGCATGGCAGCATGCTGGTCCGTGGCGGCCGCATCGTCGCGATCGGGAGTTCCGCGTATCGCTCCGCCGACGTCGATATCGTCGACCTTGACAACGCGCTTGTCGTTCCCGGCTTCGTCGAAGGGCACATCCATCTCGACACGAGCTTCTACGGCGATACGTGGCGGCCGCATCGGCCGTGCACGAACGGCTTCGACGTCCATGAGCGGGTGGCGTTTCAGGCCGAGAACCTGGCTCTCGCCGCTCCCATGGACGTCCGCGCGCGGAACCAGCTCGATCTCTGTATCGGGCACGGCACGACGCATATGCGCAGCCATGTCATGGTGGACGGCTCGGTGGGCCTGAAGTCACTGGAAACCATCCTTCGGGTCCGCGACGAATACCGGCACCTGATCGATATCCAGCTTGTCGCCTTCCCGCAAAGCGGGATCCTGAGCAGTCCTGGCACGCCGCAACTGCTCGACGAGGCGATCGAGCTCGGCGCGAACGTTGTCGGCGGCCTCGATCCCGCAAGCTTCGATCGCAATGTCGAAGGGCATCTCGACGTCGTCTTCGGCGTCGCGGAACGGCATGGCGTCGATGTCGACATTCATCTTCATGACCCCGGCATGCTCGGCGTTTTCGAAATCGAACAGATCGCGGCGCGCACGCGCGCCCTCGGCATGGAGGGCCGCGTGGCGGTCAGCCATGCCTACGCGCTCGGCGCGGTCCCGGCGGATACCCTGAAGAAGATCGCAGACGTCCTGGCGCGCGCGGGCGTAGCCATCATGACGAATGCGCCGGGCAGCCGGCCGTTTCCGCCGGTCGCTGCGCTCAGGGCCGCCGGCGTCATGGTGTTCGGCGGAAACGACAACATCCGGGATTCCTGGTGGCCGTATGGCGACGGCGACATGCTGGGCCGCGCGATGATGATCGGATACCGGTCGGGCTTCTACACCGACGACGAGCTCGCGACCGCCTTCGACCTGGTCACGGCGGCGGGTGCCAAAGCGCTCAGGTTCGACGATTACGGCCTCCGTGCCGGTGCCAAGGCGGACTTCGTGACGCTGAAAGCCGAGCACATCCAGGAAGCCGTCGTCGCGCGGCCTGCGGGCCGCTCCGTCTACAAGGGCGGCATGCTGACGGCGCGCGACAATCGCGTCATCAAGAATACCAGCCAAGCCTGATCCGACAAATTCCGGCTCGACCTCGACATTCCCATGATTGCGCTCTATGACCCCGCGATCCCTCCGACCGCAGGCAGACACAAGGATTCCACATGGCTCACGCCTTGAACCGCGATACCGATCAGGCCACGTCTGCCGAGACCGGACCGGTCGCGCCCAACCGCCCGGATTTCGATAGCGAAGCCGTGTGGAACGCGCGCGTCGATCTCGCGGCCTGCTTCCGCTTCGCCGCACGGCTCGGCATGCATGAAGGCATTTGCAACCACTTCTCAGCCGTCGTGCCGGGCTATGACGATCTCTTCCTCGTCAATCCGTACGGCTACGCCTTCAGCGAGCTCACCGCCTCGCAGCTCCTGATCTGCGATTTTCACGGCAATGTTCTGTCCGGACAGGGAACACCGGAGGCGACGGCCTTTTTCATCCATGCGCGGCTGCATCTGAAGGTGCCGCGGGCCAAGGTCGCCTTCCATACCCACATGCCGCACGCGACCGCGCTCTGCATGGTCGACGGTGAGCCCCTGGCATTTGCCGGCCAGACGTCGCTGAAGTTCTACGGCCGTACCAGGGTGGACCGCGACTACAATGGGCTTGCCCTCGACAGCACAGAGGGCGATCGCATCGCCGCTGCCGTCGGGGATGCCGGCGTGATCTTCATGAAGCATCACGGCGTCATGGTGCTCGGCAACACCGTCGCTGAAGCCTGGGATGACCTCTATTACCTCGAGCGCGCGTGCGAAGTGCAGTGCATCGCGATGTCGACGGGACGCCCGCTGGTCCCGGTTGCCCCCGACATTGCTGCGGCGACAGCGAATCAGATGCGCGAGGGCGACGCCTCCTCGGCACGGCAGCATCTCGAAAGCCTCAAGCGGATTCTCGATCGGGAGGAGCCGTCCTATCGAAGCTGAGCCTCAAGTCGGGCACGCATGGCTGCAGCCTCGATGACTTGCGATCTCGCTCGCAGGCCCGGCGACAGCCTCAGTGCGCGGAAGGGATGATCGCGCGCAAGGTGTCTTGTTTCCACGCCTGACGAGCGCCGTCGAACGCTGCGAAATCGTGATCGAACTGCCAGTAGGCCCATGCCCAGCCATGGCTCTCAGCGCTTCTCGCCACGAATGACAGATATCTGGTCCGGCTGTCCGAGGGCGCGCGCTCGTAAACGCCGAATTCGCCGAGATAGATCGGACGCCGCTCCCGCTCCGACCACAGACGGACCTTCTCGAAATCGGCAGTGACTTTGGCCTCGTCCTCTGCCGTGCCCCAGTTCAACGGACCGATCTTCGAGAATATCGGCGACCACGGCGCGCCCTGGTGCGTGAACCGGAGCGGCGCATAATAATGGAACGTCACGATCAGATCTCGGTCATCCGCCGGCAGCGCCAGCTCGTCGATCGGAGCCTCCTCGGTGTTCAGCACCGCGACAACGACCTTTCGCTCGGGATTCGCGGCGCGGATGATGACAAGGGATTCGCCGAGCAGCGAATTCCACTCGGCCGAGGTCATGTTTCCTCCGGGCTCATTCAGAATTTCAAAGACCAGCGCAGGATACTTCCCGGCATAGCGCGGTGCGACCTGCCGCCAGAATGCCTTGAGCTTCTCGGCGCATGTCGGAACGTCGCGCTGGCACAGCTCGGTATCGTGCTCGTCAAGAATGGGGATCAGGTTCCTGGCCAGCGCCTGTTCGATCACGAAGTCGAGCCGGCGCAAGACGGCTTCATCCAGGACGTTCCTGGAATCCATGTACTTGAATCCGAAGAAGTTGATCCTGACGTGGGAGAAGCCAGCCTTGCGAATGGCCGTGAGATTGTCGAGGCGGAATGGTGCATTCTGGTAACCCTCCCAGATGCCGTCATATCCGAGAATGTTGATACCGCGTCCCAGCGCCGCCACTCCCTGAGACGGACCGCGCTCCGCTGCACCGACCCGCGAAGCCAGCACGATAGAGAGAAATGCCAACAGCACCAGATTGAAGGCGCCTGGCCAGCGGGCGCGGATAACGGTCATTGCGGCTTCCACTCAGGATGGCTGTGAACTTGGCGACGGTACGGGCCTGCAAACCGCGAGAAAAAACGTAACCAGCAGCACCGCCGTAAACATCGTGGAACGGAGAAATGTCGTCTCCGTGAAGTTCGTCTGAAAGTTGAGGAACACGAAACCGATGATCAGGGCGCAATGAAAACGGTCGATCGCCCGCTCAGAGATAAGATAGAGCACCTTCTTCGAAAACAGGAAGATGCTCGCCATGAACAGCACGTAACCCACAAATCCCGTTTCGATGAGAACGGCGATGTAGCCGTTGTGGTAATTGTCCAGCACCCAGCCGTGACTCTGCTCGAAGTAATCGTAGATCGTCGGGTTGGTCCAGAACCCGTTGATGCCGAAGCCGAGCAACGGCGCATCATCGAAGTGACCGATGGCGTATTGCCAGATGAACGTTCGCTCCGTGAAATCGATCGTCGAATCGAAGACATGGATCGAATCATACCCGGTGACATAGAAATACAGGATCAGGACGAGGGCCGCGACGCACATGACGCAGGGCAGCACCGCATAGACCTTCATGCACCTGACCGACCACAAGGATGTCAACACGAGTGCGCAGGCAACCAGCGCAAGCGCGCCGGCGCCGCGCGACTCCGACAGCAATACGCAGGTTGCGGCGAGCAGGAAGGTGACGAGGAAAGGAAGCCACGCCTGTCCGGTTATCTTTCGATAACACGCGAAGAACATGAGATAGGTTCCCGCGAAGCCCAGGGTCTGCTTCGAATCGAACACGCCCTGCCATTGGCCATTATGCATCCAGGTATGATCGATCCCGATATCCGGAACGAACACGGCACAAAGCACCGAGGCCGCAATCAGGACGAACAGGCCCCGAGCCGTCGCCTTGACGAGGTCGTCGATTTCAACGCGGGTGATGAGGCAGAATGCGCCGAAGGTCGTGATCGCCAGCGCCGCGGCCTTCATGAAGGCGGCAAGACTGAGATTGGTCCAAAGCACGGAGATCGTGGCAAAGCTGTAGAATGCGACGATCGCGAGCGTGTCCAGGTTGAACGCCAGCCGCAGGCACGGACGCACGAACGCGCTGGCGTAGATCAGCACGCCCCACATCAGAAGCGCGACGGATTGCTGCAGATAGGTCTGCTCCGGCGCCAGCAGGCCCGCGTTGAGCGTCCCCATCGACATGACCACGTTGATGGTGATCGACCAACTGATGACCGTCTTTGCGACGTTCTCCGCTTCGAGGCTGCAAGGTTGCCAGACCGCGCTGTCGGCCGTCTCCCACCCCATCTCGGTTCGCGCTCTGGTCATCGGTCGAGCTTCATCAGGCACGGTTAACGAATTGCTGCCCCGGCCGGCCCGGCCGGAACATACGGGTCATACGCGAGCCCGCGTGCCCTTCAGTCCCGCTTGGATTGCGAGGCTCGGGTGCGGTTGAACAACAGATAGAGGGCATGCGGGTTCGTGGTCAGGTAGCGCCAGAACAGCCGGCGCGGCTCGAGCCAAAGACGCCAGGCCCATTCCAGTCCCAGGCTTTGCATCCAGTTCGGCGCGCGCGGCCGGCTGCCCGACAGGAAGTTGAACAGCCCGCCTGACGTCTTGATGACGCCGACATTGGCAAGCCGCGGCATGAATTCCTCGACGAACGCCTGCTCGTACGGCACGCCAAGCGCAACCCAGAGAAAGTCCGGGGCCAGCGCGTTGATCTCGTCGACCTTGGCTCGCAGCGCATCGCCGCGCAGGTAGCCATGCGAATGACCGACGATTTTGAGCTTCGGATAGATCCTGCGGACGTTGGTCACCGCGGCTTCGTTCTCCGCTTCATCGGCGCCGAATAGATAGAAGGTCAACCCGAGGTCCTGCGCCTTGCGCGCGACGATATGAAACAGGTCGGTCGTCGCTACGCGCTCGGGCAGCGGCTTTTGCGACCGGAGCTTCGACATCATGACCAGCGGCTGCCCGTCGGCATTGATCAGATCGGCGGAGCGAAACAGCTTGTCGGTCATCGGCTCGGTCGAGCACCGTGACAGCACCTCACCGTTGGCAGAAGTCAGGTACAACGGCCGGCTGATGACGCGCCGGCGCGGAAACACCATGTCGATCATGAAGTCGGCCGTCTGCTCGAGGTCGAGCACGGCAAGCCGCAGCCCGCCCACGGTCTCCCGCGCGACGCTTGCGGTCGCGGCCCTGCCGAGGGGGTTGGCGCGACGTTCATGCGTATTGGGCCGCTCGCTCGGCACCGGCACCAGTGCGGGGATATCCGCCGACGGCTTCAGCTGCGCGTAGCGTGACGTGTTGCAAATTCGGACAGGCGGGGCAGCCCGGCCGGAATTGATACGCCGGGTGCAGTCGCGGTCGGGTTGCGCGGATGAATTTTCGTAGAAAACACGAGCGTTCTGACTGTCACTCAACATGTTCACCAAAGGCTCCAATACGTACGAGCCCCGAAGTGCAATATCCGGTCCAGCTCGCACGCATTGGTTCTTGCAGAGGCCGCTGACCGATGGTCAACGGTTCGTTAACGATGGCGACCTGAATGGAAGGCCATGCGACCGGCGGCGGCCGCCTAGAGGCAGAGCAACCGACACAGCCGCAATCCCGCTCCGCGGCTCGGCCGTCCGATCATGCAGCTTCGCGATCGGCGCAACGACGCATGCATTATATTAATACAAATCGCATTCCGCCGCTGCCCGAACCGATCTGCCTTTGCTATAAGGGCGCGGCGCCGGCTCGGGCGGTGCTTTTGAAATTACCGGTTGTCTGGTCTCACATGAATAAGAACAGTGATGCGTTCGATGTCTGCATCGACGGCGCATTCAATTTTTTGTCTCAAGAATACTTGGAATTGTTCAGGGACTCGGACGCCACAGCCTTTCAACATCCCCTGTGGCTGGACAGCCTCTATCGCAAGCTCGCCCCCGTCATGGCGGCGAGGCCGCTGATTGTCGTCGTTCGCCATCGCGCAACGGGCGCCCTTGCCGCGGTGCTGCCGCTGCTCCGGGTACGGCGCGGGCCCCTGCGGATGATCGAATTCGCAGACCTCCGCGTGTCGGACTACCTTGCGCCCGTCTGTACCGTCGACACATTCGCAGCCTTGCTTCAGGACCAGAATGTCCACACGAAGCTTCGTCAACTCGTCAGGCCGTTCGACCTTTTGCGCTTGCCGAAACTGCCTGATGCGCGCATGCCGATCGAAAATCTTCTTGGCGCACCTCGCCGGGTCACCACGGATTCGAATTCGTATGCAACGGTTCTCACCGCACCGTTCGAACGATGGCAGGCCAACGCGCTCAATCCGTCCTACCGAAAAGAACTCGCAAAGAAGTGGCGCCAGGTTCAGAAGAAGGGCACGCTGACCTTCGCGAGTTGCGCGGACAGCGCTTCCATCCTGGAGGCGATGGAGGCGATGAAGAAGTTTCGCGGCCCGCGCTTTCAGGCCCAGGGCGACGGCGATCTGCTGCAACGTCCCGAATATTTCGACTTCTACGCCGACGTGGCGGTACGCGGACTCGGCTCGCTTGTCCGGCTATACGTCATGAAGATGGACGGCAATGTGATTGCGACCGTGCTCGGCCTGTCGCATCGTGACAGCTACCTCATCCTGATGACGGCCTTCGACATCGAGGGATACAAGAGCCAGTCGATCGGCGCGCTGACGTTCGAACAGGTCGCAAAGGCGTGTATCGAGCGCGGCGATCATGTCCTCGATTTCACCATCGGAGACGAGCCGTACAAGAAGCTGTTCGGTGGCCAGCCGTCGCCGATGTCGTCCGTGACGCAGGCCGGCAGCGCCGTCGGGTCCGTCGCGATGTTCGCGCTGAAACAGGCGCCCTGGATCAAGCAGGCGGTCAAGCGAATGGCTGATTTCAGGGGCGCGCCGGTCCGGACCTCGACCGACGCGCGTTAGCAGGGCCGCATCAGGGCCCTGTCCCGACTACCTGAGCGCGCTGCGGACACGCGCGATCCAACCGGGCCTGATCCGGTCCACCCGGTGAGTGATGCTCCGTCGCAGGAAATGCAGCCTCCGCTGCACGTTCCATCGAATGTCCGTGCTCGAGGCCAGCGCCTGGCGAAAGTGCGCCACTTGCAGCGAGCGCTGGTCGGCCGCGATCTTGTCCGGATCGGAATAGAATTGCGAGATCTTCTCGATGCCCATGCCGTCGGTCTCAAGCCAATGCGGGACGTACTCCGTGCAGAGGCGCTCGACGTCCATCAGCAGACGGCTTACGCCGGTCCCGGCGGCAGGACAGTTGGTCTGAAACGCATCGCCGACCACCACGATACCCGGCTGCACGTGACCTTCGATCACGGACAGGTCCATGACCCAGTTCTGCACCTGATCGATAACGCGGAATTCACCGACATAATGCTGCAATCCCGGCATCAGGCGAAATAGCGTCGCCTTGGTATCCCGCCGCAGCTCGCGCATGATCGGATCGTTCGGGTCGCGGAACAGGAACAGGTTTGCCCGCATGCCGTCCGGGACTGGAAACAGGTTGAGATAGTCGACGCCGTCGGTCGTCCGCCCTCCGTAGCAGGTGAGCGACTCGAAGTCGAACGGCGCGTCCTCCGGCGCCGCAATCGAGAAACCGAATGAAACCGAATGGCGCGCGGCAAGCACCCGCCGCGTCATTCCGAGATTGTATCCGAGTGCTCCCGCCATGCCGGTCGCCAGAACGACCAGACGTGACGTGACGCGTTTTCCGGACGCCAGCTGCAAATGTTGAAGGTCTGCGCTGCAATTGATGCCGGTGACCTCATCGCGGATGAAGCTGGACGAATCCGGCAGGAGACGCCGGGCTGTGGCAACCAGGTCGGAATAGCGAATCCCGTAGGCGCGGCGGACGCTGACATCGACCACCTTGCCTTCCCTGATATTGAGCACCCGGTCGAAGGTGGACGAGGCGGCTTCGATATCGCCGAGGAAGCCGAGCCGGCGAAAGATCTCGACCTGCGTGCCGGCGATCTTCTCGACGCGAAATTCATGTGGAGGGACCGTACGCTTGTCGATCAGGACAACGCGGTAGCCGGCCCGGGCGAGCACGGCGCCGGCGAGTGAGCCGGTCAACCCGGCGCCGATAATGGCAACATCGGTTTCGATAGTTTCGGCGTCGTCTGCCTTGATCGGCTTTGTCGTGCTCGGGTCGGCGGTCATGCGGTCCACTCCAACGGCTGATGCCGGCGGGACTGCAATTCTCTTGCCGACCGCATCCCTCCTCCCGAACCAGTCTGGCGCGTTCCGCCATTGAGGTTAACGGCAGCCCATGAAACCTGGCGGATGGCAGCGCGGCACAGGCCTTGCACGATGGGTATCATGAAAACCCGTTTTCTCGTGACCAGGCAGCGGAATGAGCGATCGTTTGCTGCCGGATCGATGGCTCCAATCGAGCCCTGGAGAGCCACGATATCGTGCCGGTGATGCGCAGACAGGGCCCTGCCCCGCTTCATTCACGCGACCATGCCGGCCGCGAGGGCGCAGCTGCGCCTGCTTCATTTGGAGACAGCACGGGCGGATGCGTTTCGGAATGGAGCAAGGCGACCGGTTCACACTTGAACACAGATCCGACCGGCAAGAAGGAACTGAATCTTAGCAACCGAACGTTAACACTCCCCGCTCCACCGAGTGCTAGGCCTGAACAGCTTGGCAGTGTCTCGGAAGGAGAAAGGTCCCTCGCCTTCATGTTTGGCTCTCTTCTCCAGCTGATGCGGCGCGACGTGACGCGCGGCGTTGCCGGGACCATCCTTCTCAAGGTTGGCAGCGGCGGGCTTGCGTTCGCATTGTTCTCGCTGGCGGCGAGAACAATGTCGGCCGACGCATTTGGAGATTTTGCGACCTGGCTGTCGATCGCCCAGATCGCATCGGTGGTGGGCCTGATCGGCCAGGAATTGCTGCTGGTTCGATTCCTCAACGAGTACGACGTCGGAGGCCGGACCGATCTCACCAAGGGCGTGCTGCTATCGAGCCTGAAGGGTTCGGCGATCGCCGTGCTGATCTCGATCTCCGCCGTCGCGGCGGTGGCATATATTCGCGGCGAGTGGTGGCTGATGATCCTGTCGATCTCGGCGTTTACAGCCGTCAATGCCGGCCTGATGCTCGGCAGCCAGATCGCGCGATCCCTGGTCAGCATCCTGATGGGGGAAGGCAACCGGGAGTTCTTCTGGCGCGTTGCCGTCGTCCTGTTTCTGATCGCGATCCTGTTCGGTCATCGGCAGCTCACCCCCGCCGAATTGATCACCGCGATGGCAGTCGCAATGTCCGCAGGGCTGCTCGTGCAGATCGTCTCGATCGTCCGCGTTCTCCCAAACCTGCGCGACGTGACCGCGCGCTTCGAGAAGGCCCGCTGGCGAACGAGCGCATTTCGCTTCTGGCTCTCCTCGATCCTCGAGGCGGCAAACCAGTATTTCGACGTCATCATCGTTTACTGGATGCTGGATCCCGCAACGGCCGGCGTCTATTTCGCCGCCTCACGACTGGCGAACCTCTTCGCCATGCTGTCGGCCGCGCTCTATACGTTCGGCGCGCGCCGGCTCCCATCGCTGTATTTCAGCAAGAGCCACCGTGAGCTCGAGCATACCTTGAAGCTCATGGCGGAGGTGACCGCGCTGTGCGTCTTCACCGGGCTATTCCTCGTCTGGGTCGGAGCGCCCCATCTTCTCGGCCTGTTCGGACCGCATTTCGTCACTCAGCAATGGGTGTTGATCGTGCTTGCTATAGGCACGGCGTTCCAGGCGGCAGGCGGCCCGGCCGCCGCGATCTTGCAGTTGACCGGCCACGAGCGCGAATACGTCCCTGTCGTTGCCGCCAACGTGGCGTTACGGCTTATCGGGTTTATCGTCCTGATCCCCTGGCTCGGCGTGCTTGGCGCCGCCATTTCGGCTACTGCGTCGCTCGCGCTCGCCACGATCGCACTCAACGTGCTGTGCCGCAGGCGAACCGGCCTCGACCCGTCCATTCTGGCGCTTGCTCACTTCTCGTCGGGCAAGGCGGATACCTACGCGGTCCGTACTGCTGACTCAAACGACTAGACGGTTCAGTCGGCGCGCGGCGATCTGCGCTCAGCTCGCCAACGCGTCGGTTTGAGCGGCGCGCGCGGCCGAGTTTGCCGCTACGCGATTGAACACAAGGGCTGTCGGCACCGTGCCTGATTTCGACAGGTCCGCTCTCGCCTTGCGTAAGGCGTCCGCATTGGTCGGGCCGTCACGAACCACCAGGATGACCAGATCGGCGTAGGCGGCCAGCGCAGCGGCGTCCGGCCGGGCGGCAAAAGCCGACGCGTCAACAATGATGAGGCCGAAATCGGAACGGATATCGTCCGGCGGCAGCGGCTGGTTCTTCCTGCTGGCGCCCAGGAGCTCATCGATGGAACGGAGGTCTGACTTGACGATGCCGGACGCCTGCGTCGCGGACGTCGCATCGGACGAATTCTGCTCCATCTCGATCAGGACGCTGAGCATGCCGCTCTTCACGGCAGACCGATTGAGCGATCGCGCAACCGTGCTGCCGCCTGCGCCGGCCTCGGCCGACAACACAAGCGCGACCTTGCCGTGCGGGCCCGGAAGCTCCTCGATCGTCTCGATCACGCGCTGCAGATGCCGACTAAGGTCGGGCTCGGCCGTGCTGACGATCGGGGTCTGCCAGACGGTTCTGACGGAATCCGGTGACGCCAGATTGGGAATCCGGGCCAGGACCGGAAGCCCCGGCGGCAATTCCGGCTGCAACGCGGGTGAATCCGCGCGACGAAACTCCGGACCACCTTTCGACGGAAGCAGCTTCAGGCCCGGAGCGGCGACAATGGCCGTCGACATCAGCAGCGAGACAATCGCGAGCGCGGCGAGGAGCAAGGGAAGCGGTGGAAGGGTGGAGCGCACCGGCGGCGTGGCGGGCGAAGCGACCTTGGTCTGCGAGTTCTGCAGCAGGCGCTGCTCATCGGTCGTCTTGTACCGCGACAGGAACTGCTCATAGATATTCTTGTTGGCGTCCGCATCCCGCTGCAGCTCCTGCAGCTTGACCTGTGCCTGGCCATCAACCAAGATTTGCGATTCCGCCGCCTTCAACTGATCTTCGAGACTCTTCTGCTGGTCGTGCTGCGCCTCGTATTCCGATTTCGCGGTCTCGATGTTCTTCTTGCGCTCGACGTCGATCTGCCGGTTCAGATCGTTCAACTGGCTGTACGATATGATGAGATCGGGATGACGGTCGCCAAGGACCGCGCGCTTTTGCGCGATCTGATCGTTGAGCGCCGCGCGCTGCGTCCGCAACGCGCTCAGGAGATCCTGCTTGACCGGACCGTCGACATTCGCCTTGAGGTCGCGCTGCGCCTGCTCGTAGCGCGCCTTGGCATCCTCGGTGCGGGCGCGCGCGCCGGCAACCTGTTGCGTCAGCTCGGTGACACGCAATTGCTGCGTTGTCGATTCCCTGCCGGCATTCACGATCCGGTGCTCGAGCTTGAAGGCGGCGACGGCATCCTCCGACGCCCTCAACCGGTCGTTCAGCGTCTTGAGCCGGCTCTTCAGCCAGTCGGCGGCCTCGTCAGTGGCCACCACGCGGGTCCCGCGTTGATTGGCCACGAACGCCTCGGCCACAGCGTTGGCATAGTACGCGGCGCGCTGCGGATTGTTCGACGTGAACTTGATGGCAATAACGTAGGTGAGCCCGCGGCGGGAGATATCGAGCCGGCTGCGGAACTTATCGAGCAGGCGCGTGGTCTCGGTCTTGCCGCCGGCGATGTCTTCATCGTCCGCGATCTTGAGCTGATCGATCAGCGGCCGCAGAAATCCATCGGATTTGGCGATCTCAACAAGGCTCTGAAGCGCGGCGGCGTCCTGGCCGATTCCCGGCAGCACGTCCTGATCCGTGGTCACGCGCTGCTCACGCGGATCCACGACGACCAGCGCGGTTGCCGCGTAGCGAAGCGGAACAAGCAGCAAGATGATGATACCGACGGCAAAGATCACCGACGCCAGTCCCAAAATGCGTCGGCCATTTTCGCGCAGAAAGGAAATAGTACCGGAGAGAGTCAGCACGCCCGTGGCGGCTTCGGCTGCGGCCTTCCGAGCTGAGGCAGTGGTTTCCCACGACGCTGCAGGATCCGTTGGATCGGACCGTCTCAGGCCTAAGCGACGACCGAACATCATGGGTTTGGACTCAAGTTCAACTGGCATTTCACTGTTCAGCGGCCCGCCCTAAGTAGATATCTATGGTTAATCGACCGTTACCTCTGGTTGCATGGCCGCAAGCGATGCATGGCCGTAACCAATTAGTTAACGAGCTGCCTGTACCCTGCCGCCCACACTGTGGAATCTCGTTTTGCCAGCAAGCCAGTAAAATGGGCAGTAACCTCAACACGCGTTACTCGACGTACGAGCGTGTCTCGCGTGATAAGTATCAGCACAAAAATGAGGGAGATGCATCCACTCCCCCAACGGCTGAGGACTCCGTGCTCCATTACAAGCCAGGCACAGACTTGCGCGAGGCGACGCGCCAATCGTCATCCGCATCATGCGATCGGCAAAACAAGATCCAGCCGAAGCGGCGCGTCATTTTGATGCAGACGCAGGCGGAGAATGCCGGGGCGCAGGAGATCTCGAGGCTGCTTGGTAGCGGCCTGACCGCGCGCGGCTATGAAGTCTTCAATCTGTTCTTCTTCCGCAAGTCGGATTCCTTCGACGAGCCGCCCAATACGCTCTATTGCTCGATGAGCCGCCCGGGAAATCCGCTCGCACTGCTCAAGATGCTGTGGACGCTCGCCGGTCACATCAGGACCATCAAGCCCGATGCCGTCCTGACATTCCAGCATTTCGGCAACGTCATCGGCGCGGGCGTGTCGCGCCTCGTCAGCCGCGCGCCTGTCATCGCCAACCAGGTGTCTTCAGCGCTGTCGATGAGCCGGCCGGTACGCACCGCCGATATCGTGATGGGCAGTCTCGGCTTCTTTACGTGCATCACGCTGAACTCGCGGGATATGGAGCGCGAGTACGCACGGTACCCGGCGCCGTATCGATCGCGCATGAAGCACGTCCCGCACGGTTTCGACGACAAATCACAGAGTCTGCCAAAGGAGATTGCGCGGCAGCAGTTCAAGCTGCCACCGGATCATGTGCTGCTCGGTTGCGCCGCGAGGCTGCACCCGCACAAGCGGCTTGATGCGGTGATCCGTCTGTTGGCCGGCGAACCGTCGTGGCACCTAGCGCTCGCCGGCCAGGGCGCGGATGAGGAACGGCTCAGGACCTTGGCCGACGAGCTGAAGGTCACCGATCGATTGCACTTTATCGGCGAGATTCCGCCGCGGCAGATGGCGGACTTCCTGGCCTGCCTGGACGTGTTCGTGTTCCCCTCACAGGCCGAAACCTTCGGTCTCGCCGCCGTCGAGGCCTCCAGCGCCGGCATTCCCTGCGTCGTGAATGACCTCCCCGTCTTGCGCGAGGTGCTGTCGTTCGCCGGCAAGCCCGCGGCCATTTTCGTTGATGCTGCAGATCAGGCCGAGTTGTCGGCCGCCGTTTCAAGGGTCCTGACGGACAGCGCGCTCAGCACAGAGCTGCGACAAAGCGCCAAGGGCCTGAAATCGCGCTATTCGCTAGATAGTATGGTCGACGAATACGTCCACATTCTCGACGAGGTCATTGGAATGGGCCGAACATGATCATCGAGTTTCGCTGCGAACGGGAGCATGCCCGGCTCTGGATGTGTCGCGAGACGCTGTCCGTCGACGGTCAGGACGTCCCGGTTCAGATCGCGTGGACCGCGACGATACAGCCGCGGCCTGCGGGCCTGGAGGTGCTGTTCGACCTCGAGCGCATGGTATTGCGCAAGGGCAAGGCCGGCGGCGCCGACGCATTGAAGGCGATCCCCGAACGATCGCGCGCTCCATTGGGCAAGGCCGACGTAGTCGTCGATTTTACGACGGCGACACGGGACCCAAGCTGCTCCGCCCGGCTCTACCTTCGCCCAAGATTCAACGGCGCGGCGGGAGAAAACGCCGCGCTTGCGGCCATCCTCGCGGGCGACCTGCCGGTGATCGAGATCGTCAATGAGCTTGACGGTACGGTCATGGATCGCGGCCATCCGTCCGGAGAAATCGCAACCGGCCTGAGCGGCTCGCTCGATACGGTCATGGCGCGAACGCTGTCGATGCTGGCGGCGGTTCTGTCCGGGACTCCACGGCTGGTGCCGCAGCTTGCCCCTTCGGCCGGCAGTAGCACGCCGCAGAATCCCGCCGCCTATGTCGCGCGTGGCCTGGCGGCTTCGGTTGCCAAGGAGATCTATCGCCTCTGCTGCTACGCGCCGCATTGGCACGTCGGATGGCGCTATAGCGAAAACGCGGATGTCTGGCACACCGGTGATCTGTCCGGACCTGCCTGGAACGTGCTCGGGGATCCCGGACATCGTTTCTTCGCCGACCCCTTCCCGGTCAAGTGGCAGGGAAGAACCTTCGTCTTCTTCGAGGACCTCGATCACCGCGTCGGCAAGGGTATCATCTCCGCCATCGAGTTCGACGGCCACGGGCCGGTTGCCAACGTCCTGCCGGTGCTGGAGGAGCCGTGGCATCTGTCCTACCCGTTCCTGATCGAAGACAATGGCGAGCTGTGGATGATCCCGGAAAGCTCGGAGCATCGGGACGTCCCGCTCTACAAATGCATTCGGTTTCCGGACAAGTGGGAGCGTCACAGCACGCTGCTCTCCGGACTGGAGCTTGCCGATGTGACGATCACGCGGCACAATGGCCTCTATTATCTGTTCGGAGCCTGGCGCGATGGCACCGGCGGATACTCCGATACATTGGCGATCTATTACGCCGAACAGCTGTTCGGCCCCTGGACGCCCCACGCGAACAATCCGGTCCTGATGGATCGCGCGAGTGTCCGGCCGGCCGGAAACTTCGTGAACATCAATGGACGGCTCTGGCGGCCGGTGCAGGATTGCTCCAACGGATATGGCGCGGCGCTCGGCCTTGCCGAGGTTCTCGAATTGTCGCCGACGACATACCGGCAGGCCGTGCGGCATTCGCTCAAGCCCGGACCGGCATGGACCGGACGCAAGCTGCACACGCTCAACCGGTGCGGCCAGCTCGAGGTGATCGACGGATCGCGCGTTCAGCCGAAGACCACGGTTTTCCGGAGCGGGCTTCTATCCACCGCCCGATCGTCCTTGTCGGAATGGCATAGCGCGGCAGGCGCGAAGCCGATCGCAAGGCGCCTCCAATAGCGCGCCTGTGAAAGCCCGCGCACTATTTCCCGATCTCCACCGTCGCCGAACGGCCCGACACCAGCGCTATGTTGTCGGGAATGTGGTCCAGAGCGATGCGCACAGGGACGCGCTGCGCGAGGCGAACCCAACTGAAGGTCGGATTGACGTTGGCGAGCAGATTCGCGCCCTCAGCCCGGTCGCGATCCTCGATACCTGCGGCGATGCTTTCGACGTGCCCGGTCAGCCGGATCGGCTGGCCCATCAGCCGTATCTGCGCCCTGTCGCCGACATGGATGCGCGCGAGCTTGGTCTCCTCGAAATATCCCTCCACATGCAGCGTGTCGGTGTCGACCAGGGCCATCACGCCCTTGCCGGCGGTGACGTAGGCGCCGGGCCTGAGGTCCATGTTGGTGATCGTACCGTTCACCGACGCGCGGACCTCGCTGCGATCGAGGTTCAACTGGGCCACCGCGCGGTCGGCGATGGCCTGGTCATAAGCCGCCTTGGCCTGGAGCTGGGCGGCCAGAACCTGCTCCTGCTTTTGCTGCGACACCGCGTCGGTGGTCAAGGAGCTGTAGCGCTTCAGGTCGGAATTGGCCTGATCCAGCGTGGCGCGGTGGCCGGCGACCGCGGCGTCCGCCTGCTGCAGAGCCAGCGCGAAGCGCGCGCGGTCGATCCGGAACAGGACATCGCCGCGATGAACGCTCTGATTGTCCTTGACCAGCACGTCGGTGACGAAGCCGGAGACATCGGGCGCAACCTGAACCACGTCGGCACGAACCCTGCCGTCACGCGTCCACGGCGACTCCATGTAGTAGGACCACAGCGCACGAGCGACGGCGAGTGCCGCGACAACGGCGATGACGGTCAGCGCAAGGCGGCCAAGCCAGGCAAGATTCCCCTTCATGGCAAAAACTCCGAAAGATAGACGACGACGCCCAGAACGCAGACGAAGAGGGCGAAATTGAACAATGCGCGATGCCAGACCAGCCGGTAGAGGCCGAAACGCTGCATGATCCGGCTCAGCACCGCGCTCGCGGCGTAGGCGACAACGAGCCAGAGCAGCAGTGACGGGATGAGCACCCCGTAGATGTCGATCTCATATCTCATGCGGCAAAACTTTCCCCTGACTGCGGCTGATATGCCGGCGCGTCCGGAAACAGGCCACGGCGGATGCCGACGAGGCCCATCAATGCATCTTCCCGCGCGCTGCTGGGATCCTTGACGGCCTGGCTCAGCGCCGCATCGATGCGCCGAAGAAGCTCGAACGGCATGGCCCCCTCCACATGACTGCGAAACGCCGCGGCGAGGTCGTCAAGCATGTCGTCGATCGCGCGAATGGTGGATGCGGCGAGGCCGTAACGCGCGCGCCGCAGGTCGATAATGTTGAGGCCGATGCGCAGCTGCACCAGGCTGTCGGTGTCGCGGCGATCGCTCTCGGAGACGAAGGCGATGCGTTGCACCAGCAATCCGAGCCGATGCAGCATCAGGCCGGCAAAGTGCGCGCGATCGCCGCGGCCGCGACGTTCGGCGGCGATCGCGAGCGTCTTCCAGCTCGACAACATCAGCCGCTTGGCGATCCACTCCGCGCCCACGCCGCGCGCGATCCGCGTCACGACCTCGGCTACGACGACGCCGACGAAGAAGGCGACGGCGGAATTGGCGTAAGAGGCGAAGTCCGCATTGTAGGTCGATTGCAGCGCGAGCAGCGTCGCAGTGTTCGCGGCGAGCGCCATGCCGGTCAGCGCGGTCGCCGGCCTTGCAATCAGAAAGCCATACAGGATGAAGGTCGGCGCCAGTGCGATGACCAGCACCTCGATATGCGCAATCGGAGGTATCACCGCGAACAGATAGATCGCGACAACGACGATCGCGACCAGCGACCACAGGCCGAAGCTTCTGATGCCGCGCCCGGGATCGTCATTTGCGGCGAAGAAGGAACAGGCCACCGCCGCCATCATCGGCGCGGAGGCGCCGTCCGCCCATCCGGTCGCGATCCAGAGCCCGCAGCAGATCAGAATGGCCGCAGCCGCTCCGGCAGCCGACCACAGCGCCATGCCATGATCGCGATGGCGAACCGGCGCGGCGCCCGCCTCGGGGCGGAACGCCAGCGGGATGGTCGAGATGTCCTCGCTCGCTGCGATGGCGTCGCTCAGCGCGCGGCAGTCATCCGAGATATCGACGAGCTCGCGCAGCCGCGACAGCAGATTGGTCGTGACGATGCGCTCCCAGGACGCGGCACCGTCGAGCGCGGACTGTCTCTCGGCGATCGCGGCGCGGATCCGGTCGCCCGACTGTCGCAGCCTGACCTCATCCACGATCCATTCAGCGAGATCGTCCAGCAGCCGCCTCAGTTCAGGCTGCCGTCGCAAGGCCGCCTCGCCGAGCGCAGTCAGCCGGTCCTCGATCGACGCAATCATGGGCAGCAGCATCAGCATGCGCAGCCGGATTTCGGCGAGGCCGCGCGCGGCTCCGGCGTCGGCCAGCCGGTCGTAGAAAAGATGGGTCCCCAGTGCATCGATCTCGACGATATCGGTCGCAAGACGAAGGCGCTGGGCGCGGCGTGTCTCGTTGGTGCCGCGATGAAGCAGCGTGTCGCGGCTCAGACGACGCGCATCCGACAGCCAGATATCGACGCGACGCCCGACCGCCGGCGCGACGCTGCGCGGGAACACCACGGTCGACACCAGGCTTGCGCAGATGATGCCGAGCGAGATTTCCTCGACCCGTGCCAGCGCGATATCGAAGATATTTCCCGGTTCGCTGACGGCCGGAAAGCCGATCAGCGCAACCGTATATCCGGCCAGCATGAAGACGTAGCTGCGCGGCGTCCCGTCGAGCAGCGACAGATAGAGGCAGAGCCCGACCCAGAGAGCAATCGCAAGGCAAAGCAGTTCCGGCGCATTGACCAGGTTCGGCACCATCGCGACCGTCACGGTCGCACCGATCAGTGTCCCCATGACGCGGAAGAAGGCCTTGGAGCTCGTCGCGCCCGCCAGCGGCTGCGACGTGATGTAGACGGTCGCCATCGCCCAATAAGGGCGCGGCAGATCGAGCGCCAATGCGATGACCAGCGCCAGGATCGACGCGGCGAACGTCTTCAAAGCGAAAACGAGGTCCGCGTGGCGGACCATGAACGGCTCTTCCGCGCGCATGACTATTTCGCCTCTGGGGCAGTCTTCGCGCCCTGCAAGCGGCTGCCGCGCTGCTCGATGCGCTGGAGCGTCTCGAAGGTTACCGCAAGTTCCTCGCTGCCGATATCCTTCATCAGATTGGCCCGCACGCGTCGCAAGACCCGATTGATCTCCTCGACCTTGGCCTCCCCGGCCGAGGTGAGATGCAGCGTCTTGGCGCGCCGGTCGGTCGGATCCTCGCGGCGCTCCACCAGGCCTTCGGTCTCGAGCAGATCGATCAGCCGCACCAGCGAAGGCCCCTCGATGCCCAACTCGTCAGCCAGGACGCCCTGACGGACGTTTTCGCCCTGCCGCGACAGCACCAGCAGCGGGATGGCGGTCGCATAGGACAGGCCGTGATCGGACAGCGCCTGGTCGGACTCGCGACGCCAGATCCGGCCGAGCCTCGTGATCAGGCGGCCGATTTCGGCGTGAATCTGGGTTTGCGATGGAGGCATGCAAATTAGATAGGACACAAACTATTAGCTTGCAACTATATAGGTTGGCATATTTCAGCCGTTCACGAAAAAGCGAACGAGGACAAGGCAGGATGGCGGCGGGCTCCACGGCAGAGGCACGCGAGGAGTTTCCGGGCGAAGGTAGCCTGGCGCTCGTCCCGACCTTCATTGTCGTGGCCGTCGATGCCACCGGATTGGGGATCATCCTGCCGTTGCTGCCGTTCTATTCACAGCGGCTTGGCGCAACGCCGTTCCTGATCGGCGCGCTGATCTCGGTCTACGCCGTCTGCCAGTTGATCGCAGGCCCGGTGGTCGGCATGCTCTCCGATCGCTACGGCCGCCGCAACGTGCTGGTCGTCAGCCAGATCGGCACCTTCGTCGGATTCGTGCTGCTCGCGATGGCCAGCAACCTGACGCTGGTGTTTCTGGCCCGCATCATCGACGGACTGACATCCGGAAATATCTCGGTAGCGCACGCCTATGCAGCCGAGCACAGCGCACCGTCCACCCGCAAGCAGGCGCTCGGCATGACCAGCGGGGCGATTGGAACCGGATTGCTGGTTGGTCCCGCGCTCTCCGGCCTTCTCGTGCATTACAGCGACACCGCGCCGGTGTGGGCCGCGGCCGCCTTGTCGCTGATCAGTATCCTTGCCACGATCACCCTCCTGCCGCCGGATCACCCCGCGTCCGAGCCGCTCTACCAGCAGCGGGTACCCGAACCGACGCCGGCGCGCACGATCCTCGGGATGCGCTATGCGTGGCGCCTGCTCGTCCTGCTCATCGTGTTCTTCTTCATTAATTCGATGTTCCTGTCGCAGATCGGCCTGTTCCTGTCGGCACGATTCAGTTGGGACGGGCATCCGTTCGGCGCCCGCGAATTGGGCATGGTGTTCGCCTATGCCGGCTTCATCAACATGGTCGTCCAGGGTTTGCTGATCACCCGCGCGAACCGCTTCGCGTCAGACCGGATCATCGTCGTGGCGGCGTTTGCGTCCATGGCCGTCGGATGTGCCGGACTTGCAATCGGGAACCGGATCAGCCTGCTTGCCGTATTCCTCACGCTGATCATTCTCGGCACCATGTTCGCCCGCAGCACGCTGACGGCCGAACTGTCGCGCAGCACCGCGATCAACCGGCAGGGGATGATCATGGGCCTCAATCAGTCGCTGATGTCGGGCGCCAATATCACTGCCCCGCTTCTGAGTGGTGCGCTGATCGGTCACCAGCTCTTTGTCACCTGGACGCTTGCGATGGCGACGATCGCATTCGTTGGCATGGCGCTCGCGGGACAGATGCTTGCGCCTCCGCAGCCATAGGCAGGCGATACATGTCCTATCAAACTGCCGTCGCACCGCCTCGATCAAGGCCAGGGCGAATCAGTATATCCGCCCCGATGGCATCGACTCCCGGCAGGCGGAGATCGAGCACCACGTCGACGATGCTGTGATCGCTCGGGTCCATGGTGGCGGTGAATCCGAGCTCGCGACACATGCTCAGCATCGTGGTGTTCTCGGTCAGCACCTGGCCGGACAATCGCTTCAGGCCCTCCGACCTCGCATAGTGGATCAGGAGCTGCATCAGCTGCCATCCGAGCCCTTTGCCCTTGAGATTGGATTGCAGCAGGATGGCGTATTCGGCGTTCTCATACAGCGAGTCCGAATGCAGCCGCACCGCGCCCATCATCTCGCCGGTCTTGGGATCCAGCGCCACGAAAGCCATCGCGCGCGCATAGTCGAGCTGGGTCAGGCGGGCGATGAACGCATGCGAGAACTCCTTCATCGCGTGGAAGAAACGTAGCCTGAGGTCTTCGGCCGTCACGCGCTTGAAGAACGCCTCGACCATCGGCTCATCTTCCGGCCGCATCGGCCGTACGATGACGCGCGATCCATCCTTCAAGCCAAGCTCGCCCTCCCACTGCGACGGATAGGGCCTGACCGCGAGCCGGGTCTGACCTGCAAACAGTCGCGCGGGCTTGCGAATTCCCACTCGCGCATCGAGCGCGAGCACACCGATTTCGTCCGCAAGCAGCGGATTGATCTCGAGCTCGGCAACTTCAGGAATGTCGGCAGCCATCTGCGCCAGCTTGACCAGGGTCAGCGGCACGACATCGGCCGCAACGGCCGGTACGTCGCGATAGGCGACAAGCAGTCGCGCAACCCTGGTTCGCATGACCAGATCACGCGCCAGATTCATGTCGAGCGGCGGCAGCGCCAATGCCTTGTCGTTGATGACTTCGACCGCAGTGCCACCGCGGCCGAACACGATCACCGGACCGAAGGTCGGATCGTCGGCAATACCGAGAATCAGCTCGCGCGCCGCCCGCCGCACGATCATCGGCTGGATCGTGAGACCTTGCAGCCTCGCATCCGGCCGTGCGCTTCGCGCCCGCGCCAGCACAGTGGTCGCGGCCTCGGCGACCGCTTCCTTCGTGCGCAAGCCGAGGATGACCCCACCGACATCGGACTTGTGCCTGATGTCGCGCGAAAACAGCTTGACCGCGACCGCGAGTCCTTCGGCCAGGAATGGAGCCGCCTTCTCCGCGGCATCCTCTGCATCATTGGCGGCGACGGTCGGAACGACCGGAATGTCGTAAGCGCCGAACAGGGTGACGATCTCAACCGGATCGAGCCAGGCCCGTCCTTCCGCCAGCGCGTTCGCGACCACGCGCCGCGCCGCCGCAGTGTCGGGCGTGAACACCGAAGCGATGCTCGGCGGGGTCGCAGCCAGCGCCGTGGAGGCCTCGCGGTAGCGCACCAGATACATGAAGGCGCGCACCGCATCGTCCTCCGTCGGAAAATGCGGGATGCGGGCGGCTTCAAAGGTTGCCCCGGTGCGGTCATCGGCGCCGGCCCAGGCTGCAAGCACAAGCGAGGCGACCGCGCTCCGCTTTGCCCTGCGGTCACGAACACATTGCGCCACCGCTTCGGCGATCCCCTCGGTCGGCGCCACGGCCGTTTCCACATTCATGACCAGGATCGCATCGCTGTTCGCATCCTCGAGCAGCGCATCGAGCGCGGCCACGTAGCGGGCGGAATCGGCGTCACCGGAGATATCGACGGGATTTGCGCGCGACCATCCCTGCGGCAAGACCTCCTCGAGCCGCGCAATCGTGTCCGATGTCAGCGTCGCGGGGGCGCCGCCGAGCTCGGCAAGCCGATCGATCGCGAGGATGCCAAGCCCGCCGCCATTGGTCAGGAGCGCCAGCCGGTTGCCCCGCGGAACGAAGCCGCGACCAAGTAGCTCTGCACAATCGAACAGCTGGCGCAGGTCGAACACGCGCAGCATGCCGGCGCGACGGAAGGCCGCATCGTAGACTGCATCCGACCCGGCCAGCGCTCCGGTGTGGGTCGCGGCCGCCTTCGCGCCGTGGGCCAAGCGCCCGGACTTGACGACGACGACCGGCTTCAGCCGGGCTGCCGCGCGCGCCGCGGACATGAACTTGCGGGCGTCCTTGACGGCTTCGAGGTAGATCAGGATCGCGCTGGTGTGGTCATCCAGCGCGAAGTAATCGAGCAGGTCGGCGACGTCGACATCGAGCTGATCACCGATCGACACGATGCCGGAGTAGCCGAGCCGCCGCTCGGCCGCCCACCCGACCATCGCCGCGGCAACGGCGCCGGACTGCGAGATCAGGGCCACGTGCCCCTCGGACGGACGATGCGCCGCGAAGCTCGCATTGAGCTTCGCGCGCGGCACCATGACACCGAGGCAATTGGGTCCGATCAGGCGCATCCCATGCATACGCGCCGTCCGCGCGACGGTCTCGGCCGGCGAACCTGCGCCATGGCCGAGGCCGGCCGACAGGATCGCAGCGCCGGCGACGCCGATCGCGGCAGCATCCGCGATGATTCCCGGGATCGCCGCCGCCGGCGCAGTGACGACGATGAGATCGGGAACGAACGGGATCGACTTCAGGTCAGGAAAGGTGCGCTCGCCGTCGATGACGGCATGCCGCGGGTTGACCACGGCGACGCTGCCGGCAAAGCCGGCTGCCTTGATATTCCTGAGCACCGCCATGCCGAGCGAGTTCGGGCGTGAACTTCCGCCAACGACAGCGATGGTTCGAGGCGAGAAGACCCTCTCTAGACCAAACGTGGACATCGGATGATCTCGCCGGGAACAAACGGATGCGGCTGCCGCCTCGCACAACACGCCAAGGCTCGCAAGGCGGTGCCCGCCAAGACACGTTGGCGGCGACGCAACCATGCGCCAGCACATCGACAGAGAACGGAAATCATGATAATATTCAATGCCTTGCCTAGCTCGCAGGTCCTGGTCGTCTAAGCAATTTCGTCACCTGTCATCCCTTCCGCTGGACTACTATCGGAGACACGATACTAAAAAACGACATCGAGTTTGCTCACGAATTGGCTGGACGGATTGACCAGGTCGTTGACCACGGCCGCCGCACGTCTATCTGGAAAGTGAGCGGTTGGCGCGCAAACGCGTGCCTTGTGCAGGAGTTCCACGCGTGAGCGTCGCATTCACCAAGGAAGACAGTGCCGAGACGGCGTCCGAGACGCTGCTGCCGGACCGCCCGATCTCACCTCACCCGAACCTCGTCACCGCGACAGGCCTGAAGGCCCTGGAAGCCCAGTTGAAGGAGGCGCAAGACGCCTACGAGATCTCGCAAGGGATCGACGATGTGAACGAACGGCGGCGACAAGGCGCGCTGCCGCTGCGGGATGCGCGATATTTCGCGGCGCGCATCCGGACGGCTCAGGTGGTGCCGGAGCCGACGACGTCTGACACAGTCGGCTTTGGCAGCACAGTCACCTTCAGCCGCGACGACGGACGCATGCAGACATATCGAATCGTCGGCGAGGACGAGGCCGACCCGAAGCAAGGCATGATCTCCTTCGTTTCACCAATCGCCCGACAGTTGATGGGTAAGTCCGTCGGAGACGCGATCGAGGTGTCAGGTCAGGAGATCGAAGTCGTCGCGATCTCATAGTGATCGGAGGCCGGCTGGATCGAGGGACCTTGCCACGAGGTAGCGGTCGCTGGGAAGGTCGCGAGACGTCAGCAAGATTTTCGTAGATACCCGCTTTCGTGGATATCCGCCGGACTTTCCTCCGAGACACGCGCCACGCGCGGTCCCTCGTGGACTTCGTTGCGAACTTGCGCATCGCCGCCGACAAGCACATCGTTCGGCAAGCGAACACCGGCGCTATACGGCAAGCGACTGGCCATCGCCCTTGCGACATGGTCTACTGCGGATCGCCGCAAGAAGCACCCCTTACAACAAACCAACAATATTTCAGGGAGAAACATTATGATCATCGCACGACGAAGGCTGCTGAAGGCTGGAGCGTTCGGGATTGCTGCGTCGCTGGCCGCGCCGTTTGTCGGGCGCACGGGATGGGCCGCATCCCCCACCCATACGCTGAAGCTGACCTTCGCCGACACCCAAAGCCATCCGCTCTACGATGTGCTCAAGCGCTTCGCGGATGACGTCTCGAAACGGACTGCGGGCGCCGTCGAGCTTCAGGTGTTCAGCATCGGTCAGCTTGGCAGCGGAACCAACATCCTCACCGGCTTGCAGACCGGTATCATCGATTTTTGTGCCCATACATCCGGATTCATCGACACCATTTTCCCGAAATTTCAGGTCCTCGACCTGCCCTTCCTGTTCTCGGACTCTGCGTCGGCGGAAAAACTGCTCGACGGTCCGGTCGGCACCAAGTTCATGGACATGCTGCCCACGAAAGGAATCTACGGTCTCGGCTGGGGCCATTGGGGATGGCGCGTGGTCTCGACCATCGACCGCAAGGCGCCGGAGCCCGCCGACATGAAGGGATTGAAGATTCGCGTCCAACCCGGCGCGATCTTCGCGGCGACGTTCAAGGCGCTTGGCGCGAGCCCGGTCGCAATCGACCTGACCGAAGTCTATCTCGCTCTGTCTCAGCGCGTCATCGATGCCGTCGAGACGCCGATGATCTCGCTCGCCGCCACCAAGCACGACGAGATCGTCAACACGATCAACCTGACCAATCAGGTGTACAATGTCGGCGTCATGATGGCGAGCAAGTCGAAGTTCGACGCGCTGCCAAAGGACGCGCAGGAGGCAATTCGCGCCGCCAGCGTGAACCTGACCAGGGATTGGCGCACGACAATTGCAGCCAAGAGCGAGGATATCGCCGCCCGCTACAAGGCCAAGGGCATGACGCTCGTGGAGCCGAACCGCGACGATTACCGCAAGGCCACCGCAAGCGTGTATCCGCAATTCAAGGATATCATCGGCGCCGATCTCTACGATGCGGTCCTGAAGGACGTCGGGCATGCATGACTCGAGCTCGCTGCTGGCCGACGGCGAGCTTGCGACGGCCCATGCAGCAAAGCCCGCACTCAGGCGCGGCCCGATCGCGGATGGCGTGCGCGCCGCGCTTGATGGCGTCGATCTGGCATGCAGGGTGATGCTGGTGATCGCGCTGGTGATCCAGCTCGGGATCGTGCTCGTCGGTGTCGTTTCGCGATTCTGGTTCGACCAGTCCTTGTTGTGGGCCGACGAGGCGGCCAAGCTGTTCCTGTCGCTGACGGCGTTCGTCGGCGGTGCGCTGGCCTTCCGCGCTCGTCACCACACGACCGTCGAATTTCTGACGGCGAAGTTCTCGCCGCGCTGGCGCGCCTCGTTCGCGATCGGCATGGACCTGCTGATCCTGATCGTCGCCGTGGTCGTGTGCGATGTCTCGCTCGACCTGATCTCGATTGCATCCACATCAGATACGCCGATCCTGCAGATCAACCAGGCCTGGCTGGTGCTCCCGCTCGCGATCGGCCTCGGACTGACCGCGCTCTTCGCGGTCGAACGCCTGGCCTATCAATATCAGCCTCGCGAGTTGGCTCCCGCGGCCGCTGTTGTCGCACTGCTCACCGGGCTTCTCTATGCAGCCAGCACCGTGCCGTGGCTGCATCTGCCGAACGGGACGGCGCTCGGAATCATGCTGATCGCCTTCCTGCTCGCCATTCTTCTCGGGCTGCCGGTCAGCTACGCGATGCTGTTGGGCTCGGTGACCTTTCTCATGGTCAGCGGCGTCGCGCCGCTGATCGCGGTGGCGCAGAACACTTTCGACGGCACTGGCAACTATATCCTGCTCACGCTGCCGTTCTTCATCTGGGCAGGCTTGATCATGGAGAAAGGCGGCATCAGCCTTCGCCTGGTCCGCTTTGCCATGACGCTGGTGGGACACATGCGGGGCGGCCTGCTTCAGGTCGTCGTTCTCACCATCTACATGGTATCGGGCATTTCCGGCTCGAAGATCGCGGATGTCGTCGCGGTCGGATCGGTCCTTCGCCGGGAGCTGCAACGACAGGGATACAAGCCCGAACAGGGGGCGGCAGTGCTGGCGGCCTCCGCGGCCATGTCGGAGACGATCCCGCCGAGTCTTGCGATGCTGGTCCTGGGATCGGTCGCGCCGATCTCGATCGGAACGCTGTTCATCGCCGGATTGATGCCCGCCGCTGTCATCGCGCTGTTGCTGATGCTCCTGAACTACGTGCTGTCGCGGCGGGCCCAGATGCCTTCAGCCCCGCGCGCGACAGCGTCCGAATTGATCAGCGCGACCGTCGGCGCGATGTTGCCGCTGGTGATGCCTGTGATCATGGTGATCGGCATCCGCTTCGGTGTCGCCACGCCGACCGAGGTCTCGAGCGTCGCCGTGCTCTACGGCCTGGTGCTGGCGTTCGTGATCTACCGCGCCGTAGGCATCGCGGCCCTGTACGAGATCGCGGTGGAGGCGAGCCTGCTCGCGGGGATGGTGCTGTTCATCATCGCGGCGGCGTTTTCGTTCGGCTGGACGCTGACGGCGGCAAACCTGCCGGCCAACCTCGCCGCGATACTGCATTCCGCGGGGGATAATCGGACGATATTCCTGCTCGGAACCATCGTGCTCCTGATCGTCGTCGGCTCGCTGCTCGAAGGTCTGCCGGCGCTGATCATTCTCGGGCCGCTGCTGATGCCGATTGCGAGCGGTTACGGCATCGACATCATTCACTACAGCATGATCATCATCCTCGCGATGGGCGTCGGCATCTTCATCCCGCCGATCGGCATCGGCTTCTACGTCTCCTGCTCGGTATCGGAGAGCCGGCTGGAGGCAACCGGACGTGCCATGCTGCCGTACCTTGCCGTCCTGCTCCTGGGCGTCCTGATCGTCGCCTTCGAACCGTGGTTCACGCTCGCTGTTCCGCACCTGATCCAGGGGCATTGAGCTGATCGTGTTGTTTTGAAGGGAGGTTCGCGCCGAATCCGGGCGATCTCGGCGGGTGCGCGAGGGCGTTGCGGCGCGCCGGGCGGTACAAGCGCCGGCGCGCCTCCGCAAGCTGAGCGACGTATGTCGCACGCGTCTCGCTGAACAGACCAGGCTCAAATGCGTGTCAATGAGCGCTGTCGCGTCCTCCATGAATGGACCAGACGTCCCGAATACGTGTCCGCAAATCCACGCGCCGGATTTCCGCTTTGACTGGCAACTCGCCTATGCCCCAATGGCGGAGAGATCCCCGTGACAGAACTTCCGGTTCTGCAACGGAAGACATATCAGACCAACACAGATTCAACCCTCAGGAACATGGCGACGCACCTTTCGCCCAAGCTCAAGGTCGGGCCGCCAAGTCGTGGTGGAAGGAAAGCGGCATGGAACAGTCCCCCCAGGTCGGCGACAGGATCACCGACAAGTCAGCCTCGCCCGATGACAGCACTGTCCGCGACTGGATCGGACCTGGTGCGTTCAAGCATTGGGCCCGCCTGCAGAACTGGATCGAGGAATTCTACCCCGGTGTTTTCGCGCCCGAATGGCTCTATGGCGGCAAGAAGCGCGGCTGGTCCCTGCGCTACAAGAAGACAAAGGCGTTCTGCACCTTCGTGCCGGAATACAAGCGGCTTTCGGCCGTGGTGGTCTTGGGGCGAGCGGAACGAGAAAGATTTGAGGAGCGGCGTTATGTATGGCGCTCGCAGTTGGTCAAGCTTTACGATGAAGCCAAAACATACCCGGACGGGAAATTCCTAACAATTGCGATCTCATCCGCAGATGATCGGCATGATGTGACGGAGCTTTTGACTATGAAGCGCCCTCCACCGTCGCGCGGTTGAACGTCGCGGAAATCTAAGTTTCGCGACCAAGTCGGCGACGCTGGACTTTCGGAAGCGCAAGCCGAAGCTATCCAGTAGCCAGATTATATAGCTCGCAGGGCAACGGGGAATGCAGCACCGCTCGCGCCGAGCGGAGCGTCGTGGCCGTATTCCTCGTTGCTATGGAAACTATGCATGCCGGCTATTGGAAAGCTTCGCTCCGTGCTGCGATCAATCCGCACCACTTTCGCGGACTTCATGAGTGACGTTGATTGTTCACCGCTCACTCCAACGCGCTCAAGAGGCATTCATGGCTTTCACATTAAAGATCAACGGCTCAGCCCATGAGGTCGACGTTGACGGCGACATCCCGTTGCTGTGGGTGTTGCGCGACGTGCTCGGCATGACCGGGACCAAGTTCGGTTGCGGCCAAGCGCTGTGCGGTGCATGCACCGTGCATGTCGACGGCAAACCGGTCCGCTCCTGCCAGACGTCGGTCGATAGCGTCGGCGACAGCGCGGTCACCACGATCGAGGCGATCGGCCAGGCACCGCAGGGCGCGGCTTTGCAGAAGGCGTGGCTGGAGCTGGAGGTGGTGCAATGCGGCTACTGCCAGTCCGGCCAGATCATGTCGGCGGCGGCGCTGCTGAAGGACACGCCGAAGCCGACGGATGACGACATCGACGCCGCCATGTCGGGCAATGTCTGTCGATGCGGCACCTATCAGCGCATCCGCGCTGCGATCAAGCACGCTGCAGGAGTTTGAGATTATGGATGGGCTGTTTCTGAGAGAGCAGATCGCCGAAGAGACAGCGATGTCACGGCGCGCCTTTCTTCAGGGCGCAGGTTTGCTGCTTGGTTTTGCGCTGACCGGTGCAAGCACGGAGTCCGTGTTCGCGACGACCGCTTCGCAGGTGGTCGAAAACGAGGTCACGGGTACTTTCGCACCGAACGGATTTATACGGATCAATCCAACCGGCGCCGTGACCCTGGTCATTCCGATGATCGAGATGGGACAGGGGGTTTACACGTCGCTCTCGATGCTTCTCGCTGAAGAACTGGAAGTTAAGCTTGACCAGATTCAGGTTCAGCATGCGCCGCCAAATCATGCGCTTTACGTCAATTCGATCATAGGCATTCAAAATACAGGTGGTTCCGCGTCTGTCCGCGCCTTCTGGACACCGCTGCGTCAGGCAGGGGCAGTGGGTCGTAATCTGCTGATCGCGGCAGCCGCCAAGCGGTGGAACGTCGATCCGGCGACTTGTCGCGCCAAGAACGGCGTTGTGTTCGATGCGTTGGACTCGAAGCATCTGAGCTACGGCGAACTTGCGGAAGCCGCGGCGAAATTGCCTGTGCCGCCCGCGGCAAACGTCAAATTGAAGGATCCGAAGGATTTCACCCTGATCGGCACGCGTGCCAAGCGCGTGGATTCGCCGATCAAGGTCGATGGGCGCGCGCTCTACGGCATCGATACGCGGCTGCCGGGTATGAAGGTTGCAGCGGTTGCTATTTCGCCCGTGCTCGGTGGCAAGGCAAAGACGGTGGACGAGAAAGCCGCGCTGACGGTGAAGGGCGTCCGGCAGGTGGTCAATATCGACGAAGCCGTTGCCGTGGTGGCGGATCACGCGGGCGCGGCGAAGAAGGGGCTCGAGGCTGCCGCCATCACGTGGAACGATGGCGCAAACGGCAAGGTCAGCAGCGCCGATATCGTCAAGCAATTGGAGGAGGAATCCAAAAAGGCGGGCGTTGTTGCCCGTAACGGAGGCGATGCGGGGAGGGCTCTTGCGGAGGCGGCGCAACGGGTTGACGCCATCTATCAGGTGCCTTTCCTGGCCCATGCGGCGATGGAGCCGATGAACTGCACCGTTCATCTGCAGAAGGACCGTTGCGACGTCTGGATCGGGACCCAAGCGCCTACGATCACGCAGTCCCTGGTAGCCGAACTCACCGGCCTGCCAAAGGATGCGATCAAAATTCACAACCATCTGATTGGCGGCGGCTTCGGCCGAAGGCTGGAGGCCGATGGCACGGTACTGGCCGTCAAGATAGCCGAGCACGTCGATGGTCCGGTGAAGGTGATCTGGAGCCGCGAGGAAGACATCCAGCACGACATGTATCGGCCGTACTATCTCGATCGGCTGTCGGCCGGACTTGATGCGGCCGGCAAGCCGGTTGCATGGACGCATCGGATCGCGGGCTCCTCAGTGATGGCTCGCTATTATCCCCCTTACTTCAAGGACGGATTGGACCCCGATGCTGTAGAAGCCGCGGCCGAGCCGCCCTATGCGCTGCCGAATATCCACGTCGACTTTGTCCGGGTCGAGCCCCCTGGTGTCCGGACGTCATGGTGGCGCGGCGTCGGACCGACTCACAATGTTTTTGTGGTCGAAAGCTTCATGGATGAGCTCGCGCATGCGGCGAAGCAGGATCCCGTCGCTTATCGCAAGGGATTGCTCAGGCACAATCCGCGAGCGCTCGCTGTTCTGTCGCTAGCGGCAGAAAAAGCAGGGTGGGGATCACCCCTTCCCGCGCGGCATGGCCGCGGAATTTCGGTGCAATTCGCATACGGAAGTTACGCGTCGCAGGTCGCCGAGGTCGAAGTGGCGGCCGATGGCTCTGTCAAAGTCAAGCGGGTCGTCTGTGCGATTGACTGCGGCATGTACGTCAATCCAGATACGATCGAAGCACAGGTTCAGGGTGGAACACTGTTCGGCCTGACCGCCGCGCTTCATGGCGCGATCACCTTCAAGGATGGGCGCGTTGAGCAGAGCAATTTCGACAGCTATCTGCCGATGCGTATCGACGAGGTGCCGGTGGTGGAAACGCACTTGATTAAGAACGCAGAGGCTCCGGGTGGCGTTGGTGAAACCCCGACAGCCATTGTCAGTGCTGCAGTGACCAATGCGATCTTCGCCGCGACCGGCAAGCGCCTGCGCAGCCTGCCGATCGATACAAATTCGCTGAAGTCGTCGTCCTAAGTCCTTGCCCGACATCCCGCGCACGTCGCAGCGCTCACGGGATGGCAGGAGACGAAGTGGCTCAGTGCAGCTTTTTTGGCTTGCCCGCGGCACGCTTTGTTCCTCCATGACGGCGTCAAAGACCTCATTTGTCGTCAGCTGCTGCGATCTGAAGGCGGTTCAGGATTGATCTGCGAGAGTTTCACTTCCATACTACGACGTTCCGATCATGATTGCCCCCTTGGGTTCGGGAAGACGGTCAGTCAGTGGTACGAGCGAGCATGGCGACGCCCTCGCTGATCCTTGGAGAAAGGGTTTCGGAGCACCATCGGCGCGCCGGTAGCCAGGCACTAAAGGGCCACCACAGTCATGCACACAAAAGCGGTTCCAACGCAGGCTCTCGTCGGGCAGAACGCTTCGCTGCCCGCGGGCTCCACTGTCAAATTGTCTACAACAGACCTCAACAACTTGATGCAGGCGCTTGACATCGATGTCGTCGCGCTGACCGAGCTTCTGGTGCCGCAGGGCCATCGAGTCGCAATGGGAATGATTGACGTGCCCGGGATCCACTACAACTTGAGCGGCGTCGGACGCATATCGATCAACGGCGGACCAGCGATGCCGTTGAGCCCTCATTTGCTCATCATCGTGCCGCCAAACACTCCGTTCGCGATCGAGGTTGACGGTGGAAGTGGGCCACTGAAGCTTATTTCGAGAGATTGCTGGACTCGTCAAGACGGTATCCTTCGCGTCGCAGTGCCGAACGAGCAACCCGAAATCGTTCAGATATGCGGCTTTTTTAACGCATCCTTCGGTCAGTCTGTGAGACTGTTCGGAGAACTCCGCGAACCGGTGATCGAACAGTTCGAGCCGGCGGACAAGATCGATCTGAAGCTTCGCGAGGCTATGGACGAGCTGCTACAGCAAGAGGTCGGCGTTGGAGCCATGACAGCGTCACTGCTCAAGCAAATCATTGTCTCGTTGGTGCGACGGTCCCTCAGATCATCCCGGCGGTGGACTGAGCGATTCTCAATACTTGCCGACAGGCAGGTCACCCGTGCTTTTGCGGATATGGTGGCACGGCCAGGAGCCGCCCATTCAGTTCAAAGCTTGGCACACGGTGCGGGATTGAGTCGTTCGGCGTTCATGGCGCGATTCTCAAACATCTTTGGACGATCCCCGATGGTCATCTTGCGAGACTTGAGAATGCGCCAGGCAGCAATCGATTTGACGACAACGACGATGTCGATCGACGCCGTTGCTCAAAATGCGGGGTACGAGAGCCGTTCAAGTTTTGTGCGAGCCTTTCGAAAGGCGTACGAACGCGATCCGAGCGACTATCGACAGATAGCCAAGGAGGGCAAAGCCCCGAAGGGCATCTGAGAACAAGGTGCCGACAACGCGATCAGCAAGCTTAGGCACGACTGCGCGGACAATAGCACGAACTTCGTCAATGTTCCCTGGATGCGGCGCATAGTGGACGTCGCCGCCAACTTCCGCGAAGATAGTCAGTTGCTCGATCGCGCCGTGCAGATGCGGACCCACCTGCACCAGGATGGCGTGCAGGACTTCGCAGCCCAAGCCGCAAGGGCCATCTTGGACACCGCCGGTGCCCTTGGCGGGCGTGGGCGGGTGAATGCGGCGATTGCTGCCGCCGGCTTGCGCCAGAGCTCCCTAGATCCGCTTCAGATCCTCGACCAGCATCGCCGTGGCGTGGCGCGCAAGCGCCTGGGTTGGGGCGTTGGTATTGCCGCTGGTGATGTTCGGCATGATCGAGGCGTCGATTACCCGGAGGCCGTCGACCCCGCGGACCCTGAGCCTTGCGTCAACCACCGCTCGCGCATCCTGGCCCATTCGGCACGTTCCGACCGGGTGCCACATCGTCGTCACGGCACGCTTCACCCATTCGCCGATCTCCGCGTCCGACTGGATATGCTGGCCGGGATCCATCTCTTCCTCGATCACCGACGCCAACGACTCCTGGGCCATAACCTCACGGATCGCGCGCACCGATTCCACCGCGGCCCTCAAGTCTTCCTCCTCACCGATGAAGTTTGGGTTGATGAGGGGCATCGACGTCGGGTCGCTGTCGGCCAGCCGCACCCAGCCACGGCTCTTGGGCTGAAGCACCACGAGTTCGAAAGTGACGCCCGAGCGGTCGCCCGTCGGGCCGAGTTGCTCGTTCAAGATGATAGGAGCGTGATAGCATTGGATCGTGGGTTCGGCGGCGAAGTCCGACGGATTCCAGTGAGTAACCGTCTCGATGCCGTTGCCCGACGCCGGGCCATCCTTGGTGACGAGATACCGCAGGCCCGCCTTAATGGTGCCGAGTCCCTGCGCGGCTGCCTGATAGCCGAGATCGCCCTTCACATAAGCACGAACCGGCACCATCGGGTGGTCGTGGAGATTCTCGCCCACTCCGGGAGAATCGACGATCACCGCGATGCCGTGTCGCTGTAGCTGCTCGGCCGGTCCAACGCCCGAGTGCATGAGAATCTTCGGGCTATGGACAGCCCCGGCCGACAGCACGACCTCGCCGGCCATGATCCTCTCGAGACCGTTGTCCTTCAGCTCGATGCCGACAGCCCGCTTGTCTTCGACAAGAATCCGAACGACGGTCCTGCCAGTGAGAAGAGTGACGCGGCCCGAGGCGAGGTGCGGACGCAGATAAGCGTCGACCGCGCTGCACCGCCGCTGATGTCCGACCGTAGACTGGACTGGCGAGACGCCGATCTGGCTTTCCCCGTTATAGTCGGGATTATAGGGAAGCCCATATTCCTGGAAGGCCTTGAGGCAGTATTGGTTCAGTTCGTTGATGCCCTTGGGCAACTGGACCGCCAGACCACCACCGATGCCGTGATATTCGTCGTGGAAGGTGTCGTTGTGTTCCTGCGCCATGAAGACCGGAAGCAGGTCTTCATACGACCATTTTCCGGTGTCTCCGACCGCGGCCTGCCACGCAGCGAAGTCGCGCTTCTGGCCCCGGACATAGGCCATCGCGTTGATTGAGGAGCCGCCGCCGAGCACCTTGCCTGAGCGATATGCTCGCTTGGTGCCGTGCTGGGGCACTGTCTCGTACTTCCAAACATGCCGATCATAGGCCAGTATATTGGCGAAGCCAGCGGGAATGTGGATGAACGGATCGCGATCCATGTCGCCCGCTTCGATCAGCGCGATCGACGCATCGGTGTGTTCGGCGAGATAACTCGCAACGACGCAGCCGGCCGCGCCCGCGCCAACAATGACAATGTCGTACCTCTCCCGGGACATCAGCGTCTTTCTCTTTCGTGCCATTTTTATCGTTCAATCAACGCCCGTGACCGGTGCCTCGCTATCGGGGCGCCTGATCCGGAGGTTGATTTGACCTTGCTTTGGGAGAGTGACCTTGCAACGCCGGCGAGGGAAATCACCTCTCGCCATAGAGTCGATAGACGATCGTTATTGTCGTTCGCCGTGTCGCACGATGCTGTAGCGAGAAACGCCGGCGCCGCCGTCGTCTAGCTGATCCGAACCCCGCACATACCCGCGATGATCGCAGCAGAAATGGCGCCGCTTATTGCGACGCCCGCCCCCCAAAGCCGATTTGCGGCACGTCGATTGACGCCATGCGCGACCAGCATCACCCGCAATCCCGACGCAAGGTGGCTCAGGACAAAAAACACGCCGAGTGCGTAATGAGGCAACAGGCGGATATTCCATGCATCATGAATGAGCCCGGTCGGGGCTCCGATCGCGAAATTCCAATCGGTCGGTATGCCGAGAAAGCTTCGAGCGTAGATGAAAACCGAGTTCATATGCCCGAGGATGAACAGCGAGAGGTAGGCTCCCGAGGCGACCTGGAACGTCCGATGGAAGCCCTGCGGGGCGGCACTCCAGCGCCACGCCAGAAACAGGCCGGTGCCAATCTGGAAAAGCATGGCTGCGACCAACAGCGGTTCACCCACGCCAGAGCGGTAGACCATGCGGCCGATCTTCATGACGGCCGCATGTGCGTCAGGGCCGATCAGCCCGAACAGGTGATTGGCTAGATGGAACGCCACGTATACGCACAAGACCGCCGCCGTTATTCCGTGCACAATGCGCCAACGCCCCACTGTCGGCCGCGTTGCGGCGACCGGATTGCCGGTAGTCCGTGACCAAATGGCGATCGCGAGCCAAAGCACGCACCACACAAGTTCGTCAGGGAGAGGGCTGTGAAGCAGGGCCTGAACGACGCCAAGAAAAACATAGAGCGTTGGGGTCGCCACGCCGGCATAGGCGAGCCGCCGCGCCGCTGGATTGGCGTCGGGCCGGCAAGCGAGCGCGAGCGCGAGAAACGGCACGACGAATGCCACGGCCAGGATCAAGGTCGCGGCGACAATTGCGAGAGGCGAAGGCGTTGCGGCCTGCGCGCCGACGACGGCATGAAAAGCGCGGAGTAGAAAAGGGTAGCAAATCGCCGCCGCCGCGGGAGCGAGCGCCAAATGATCGAAGCGCGGCCCGATCGCGGCGCTTCGGTCCCGCAGCAGAGCAAACGCCTCCATTTTCAAGCCCCTTAAATATCCGCCGCGCGATCCGGCCGCACCGTCCGAAGGCGTGCACAGCCCCTCTACCATCGGCGCTATCAAGGATTATCCCAGCCCAAGCCCCAAGTATATCGCCCTCGGTAAGAAGCGCTTCGGTGGCCGTCGCCGCTTTCAGCCCGCTGCGCGCCTGCCCAATTCCGAACGCGTCGCAACCGGCTCCTCAGGCGCGTTCAAGACTGACGTCGTGAGCAGGACAGCAGCAGCAAGGGCCCAGTAGTACCAGGCGTCGAGCCCAACGAATTTGTAGGCAAACGGTGCGATGACAAACACCACCCCGACGGCGCGATCGACCCAAAGGTGCAGCCAGTAGGGAATGATGCGGACGAGCCCGGTAGGATGGTCGGTCAGGGCGGCCAGGAGCAGCGCGGCCACACCGACGACAACCGAAAGCCACATTGCGACCGGTCCACTCTGGCCGAGCTTCAGCACGAAAGGCGCTGCGATCAAGACGACCGCGACAGGATAATCGATCAGGTAGGCGTGGATAGACTTGGTGATGAAGCGGAACGACATCTGTGACTCCACTGTGCTTGGCTGCTCGAGCGGATCCTTGCGAGAGGACGATTACGCGGTCCTATGCTGGCAAGCACTCCGTCACGGGTCAGCCCCGTCAGACGAAGGTACGCCGGCACGCCAGCCATTAGAAATGCCCGGTCGTTATCGTTTCCATTCCGCCCGGCGGCTTGGAAGCAGCGGCGCGTGCTCGCTGTCTTCGATCGGCTCGCTTCTATCGAGCCGGGCGCGCCCGACATATTCCAGGTATTTCCCCGAGGTTGTACGCCACGAGCGCCAGCACTGTTTGCTTCATGCGCGGAGCATCTAGGTGGTTTCTGAAGTAGCCGCGGAGAACGCATGCGCCGCGTGCTCTGCTCGGATGCCGCACACATTCAACGATTTTCTCTCCGCGCGAACGACGACCGACCAGTCGCGAAGCCGCACGACCTTGACGAAGGCGTCCAGCGCCGGCGAGTAGCGGCGCCCCTGCACAGCCAGCAGTCGCACCTCCCGCGAAACCAAGTCGCCTTCGAGCGGAATGGTCTTGAGCGTCGGAAGGCGCGGCATATGTTCAGGCGCGAGTATCACGCCGAAGCCGGCCGCGGCCATGTGTTGCAGGTGCAAGTCGTGACCGCTGCAGTGGCCGAGGTGGAGCGGTTCCTCGGGGAAATACGACCGTTGGATCTTCGTGGCGACGTCGCATCCGGCGCGTTCCAGCAAGACGGTCTCGCGGAGGTCGTCGATCCCGATCGAGGGACGGTTTGCGAGCTGGTGTGTCGGCGCGAGAACCGCGACATAGCGCTCCTCGAACAGCGACCAATCGTCGATGCGGGCGGGCATGTCCTGCACGTCCCCGACCATTGCGGCGTTGATCTCCCCCTCAAGCAAGAGGTCGACGAGCTTCTCCGCCGCGTCCTCGCGCAACTCGACGTGAAGTCCAGGGACGAACTTTGCGATCTCCGCGATCGGATCGAGGACGAGCGACGCCGAGATCGATGGGGCGAGGCCGATCTTCAGTGGCGCGACCTCCTTGCGTTGGAACTCCTGGGCCCTGCGACGCACCGTCTCTGCCGAGACCAGTGTGCGCGCCAGCATCGGAAGGACTTCCTTTCCAAGGTCGGTGAGCTGCGTCAGTCGGCGCTCGCGGTAGATCAACTGGCCGCCGAGCTCCTGCTCGAGCTTCTGCACCCCCTTGGTCAGGGCGGGCTGCGCGACGTTGCACCGCTCGGCTGCGCGGGTGAAGTTGAGTGTGGACGCGACGGCCAGGAAGTACCGAACTTGATGAAGCTCCATGGATTGTTCTCCGTCGGGCTGCTGCGGACGATACTGACGAGCCTAGTGTCACCCCGTCCGGACCCGGGCGCTCGTGGTCGTTCACCAACAGGAAGGAGGCGACCTCAGTGCTTGAAACGTAATCTGACGGTTTGGCGTGCAGCGCTCTATTGCCCGCAGGGCGGTATGAGGTTCGCTTGCGGTTGCACCTTCATAAGCAAATCGCTTAGGAACAACGGTGCGAGGCATCCAATCCTTGCTGCCGCATCCGTCGACCGGATGAGTAGCCAAGGGAGGATGATCAGCGGTGTAGCTGACACGGCAGACGGCAGGTTGCGCGAATGATCAGTGCACTCGAGACGAATGCGCCTGAAGGGGGTGCCGTTCGCCGGCTTAGAAACTCTATGGCTGCTGCGGCTTTATCTTGAGGATGTCCGCCATCCGGCAGAGTTCGGGAAACGAACGCGCCTTCATCTTTCGCATCGCGTGGGTGCGATGCACCTTCACTGTAGCCTCCGCGATGCCGATATCGTTGGCAATCTGTTTGTTTAGGCGACCCGCCACGACAAGCAGCATGACCTCACGCTCGCGAGAGCTGAGCGTATCGAAACGCGCCCTGAGCGTGGCAAATGCGCGTTCACTCTCCCGGATCGTGCGATCGCGAGCGAGGCCCGTCTCGACGGCGTCGAGAAGATCCTGAGGACGGAACGGTTTTGTAAGGAACTCGATTGCACCTCCCTTCATCGCTTGCACGGTCATCGGCACGTCCGCATGGGCTGTAATGAAGATGATTGGCACTTGCTTGTTCGCAACGGCAAGGTCGCGCTGGAGCTCAAGACCGCTTCGCCCCGGCATGCGCACGTCGAGGACCAGGCAAGACGGCCCCTCTGGTGGATCGGCCCTGAGAAAATCGGGAACGGAGGAAAATTGACGGCAGTGTAAGCCGACCGTCTCCAACAGCCGCACGACCGAATCCCGAAACTCAGCATCGTCATCAATGATCGAGACGCTGGGATCTGCGTTACCCATTCCCGGTATCCCGAATTCAAGGCGAGCACATTTGTCCCGCAAAACGACGGCATTCTACGCACAAATTCACGAAGATGAAAAGTATCAGCTGCCTGAGCGCACGATCCCAGGCCTAAGCACATCGCTTAGGGGCCGCGGTATTGCATTGCTGGAAGATGTCGCTGACAGTGCGACTGCATGCAGGCGAAGTACTGCTGCCGCTGGTATCGCGTAGCGAGGAAGTTGCATGGAAGCCGCGATGTCGAACCGTGCATTGATTTCCATCGTCGATGATGATCAATCCTTTCGCGAATCAATGCGACAACTCGTGATATTGTTGGGCTACACCGTCGAAACGTTTCCGTCAGCGTCCGATTTCCTCGCATCGCCTCTCCTGCCTGAAACCGCCTGCTTGGTCGCCGACGTTCAAATGGCTGGCATGACTGGCGTTGAGTTGCACGGACATTTGGTCGACGCTGGATATGCGATTCCAACGATCCTCGTCACTGCATACTCCGATGAAGCCGTCAGGGATCAGGCCCTAAGGGACGGGGTTGTCTGCTTCCTCAGCAAGCCGGTGGACGTGGACCATCTTGATCGATGCCTGCGCTCGGCTCTGCGGTCTGCCACGCCGTCGAAAGACAGTTCATGAGGCCTCTTGGACCACAGGTAGCGTGAACTTGAATACGGCCCCCCGAGGCTCATTGGCACCTACCCACAACCGGCCGCCATGACCGTTGATGATGGTATGGCAGATCGATAACCCCATCCCTACCCCGCTGGTCTTGGTGGTGTAGAAGGGCTCGAAGACTCGCTCACGATTTTCTGGGTCGATGCCCGACCCTGAATCGCTCACTGCGACGAGGATCCCGTCGGTTTGGCTTTGCTCGGTCCTGATCGCCAACTCTCGTCCCACTTCCTCAACTGAGCTCATCGCTTCGACCGCATTGAGGATCAAGTTGACGAGCACTTGTTGCAGTTGAACGCGATCGCCCCAAATAGGAACCAGTCCATTCATCAGGTGGGTCCGGACAACGATTCTGTTCTTGGCGATTGTGCTTCGCACCATCACGATCACCTCGTCGATCGCTTCATTGAGGTCAAACCGCTCCTTTCGCGGAGGCGCTTTCCTGATTTGATCACGCATCCGTCCGACGATGTCCTTAGCTCGTCCGGCATCCCTGACAACACAACCGAGCGCTACCCTCGCCTTATCCAGTTTTGGCGGGCTCATTTCCAAAAAACGCATCCCCGCCCAAGCGTTGTTGCTGGCGGTTGCGATCGGATGCAGAATTTCGTGAGATAGGGAAGCGGCCAGTTCTCCCATTGTGCTCACGCGATTCATGTGGGCGAAATCCGACTCAAGCTGGTGCAGCCTTTCATGTTCGTCCTGTGCCCGCCTTCGTTCCGTCACGTCGACGGTTGTGGAGATAACCTCAGCCAGCGTGCCCCGGGGGGAAAACACATGATGGCTGGTTCCTTCGACACATTTAATTGTTCCATCAGGTAGGAGGAGTCTGAATTCGGCTATGAAATCTCTTCTCTGATCCACGGCCTCCTGAACCGCGCCCCACACTCTCCCGCGGTCCTCCGGGTGAATGCGTTCCCACACACCTTGCCGACTCGGAAGGCCCTGCAGGGGATCAAACCCCCAGATCCTGTAACTCTCGTCCGACCAATAGAGGTAACGCATCGTTGTCGCGTTGTAGATCCAATTGCCGGTACGGCTGAGTCTCTGTGCTTGGCCAAGCGCTTCCTCGACGCGCTTGCGCTCGGTCAAATCGAGCACGAATGCAAGACCCTCGTCGCCACCTTCTTTGAAGAGAGCAGCGCCAATAAGCACAGGAACGCGGCTGCCGTCTTTCCGAACATACTCCTTCTCGAAGGGCTGAACTATGCCGGTAGAGTTCAGTTCTGCTCGAGTCAACATGTCGCGCTCGCGCCATTCGGGCGGGGACAGGTCGGCCCAGCGCACGCGGCCCGAAACCAAGTCCTCCCGGTCATATCCCAAGATACGTAGAAACGCGTCATTGGCTTCAAGAATTCGACCTTCGCGGTCGGCAATGATGATCCCGATGATGTTGGCGTCGACCAAACGCCGAATCTTCCCTTCGCGATCTTCGACGTCGCGATAAAGCCGCGAATTTTCCAGCGAGATCGCCGCCTGCGACGCAAGCACCTTCAGCACTGTGACGCGATCAGGTGTGAAAACGTTGGCCGTCAGGTTGTTTTCGAGGTAGATCACACCGGCAAGTCTGCCCTGTTTGAGCAACGGCAGGCAGAGAATCGAACGGGCGTGATGCTGATGAATGTACTTATCGGCAGAAAACGGGTTCGCGACTGCGGCATCGTGGAGAAGAACGCTCTCTTTCGTCCGGATCACGTAGCGCAGGATGGACTCCGGCAAATCTGCAGCCGTTACACTTGCTTCTCGCTGACCGACGGTCACCGTATTATTGCTGGCCGTGACTTCCGCCTCAATCCGATACCCGTCACCTACCGCAAGGATCAACAGACCCCGCCCGGCGCCAGCGTGCTCAATCGCCGTGCGCATCAGCGTGTCGATCAGCTTTTCTGGAACGATCTCGCCCGACACCGCCTGCGAGACTTTGATAACAGTAGCTAGATCCAGTTGCTCGACCGGCGCCCCGATCGTGCTTGTGGGGCCGGCAACCGGCTTTTCTTCCCTGAGGTGCGGATACAACCCGTCGAGTTGACGTACCTTGCCGAAGGCTCCCCAATGGGTGTATCCGTGCCGCGCATCCTGCAGATAGGCATGCGCGATTCTCTCGAACCCGCGTGCGGCATAAAAGCGTGCGGCGACTTCGTTGGCGAGCGCCTCGTTGTGGACCAAGCCATGCGTGTGCGCCGAGTGGATAGCGCGCTCGTAAAGATGTTCGGCATCGAGCGCACGGCCTTCGATCCGGGCGATCTCCGCCCCGACAAGTGCGGCGCGGTTCTCGAAGTTGTCCGGGCAAGCCCTCGCCCAGACCTCGAGCTGTCGGTGGTGCGCGGCGGCTGCGTCGACATGCTGCTGGCCGGCCACTGCGAACTCGCAGGATGCCGCGTGGGAGAGTGCGCTGTAGAAGTGATACTCTGCCGTTTCGAACATTGACGGCGATGTCCACAGCAGCCGTTGCGCCCGCAACGAGGCCTCAATGGCTGACGCATAGTCGCCGGCAAAGAAGCGCGCCTGCAGCTTGCGGACCCAGTACCAGCCCTCGGCGAGCGCCAGATCCGGGTTCGTGCAGAAACGGGACTCCAGTAGGAGTTCGTCAAACTGCCCATCGTCAAAGCGACCGAATATCGGCGTCAAACCGCGGAGTGTCCAAATCAGCCTAAGCTGGCCGGCGATGCAGTCAATCGCAAGACCGAACCGCATCTTCTGCGCAAACGCGAGACCACGCTCGGCTTCGCCTTGCACCTCATCGAGTGGATCGCCCGCCGCAAGGAGGTTCGTGTTCAGGTGGCTGCAGCAGTACGCCGCAAAAGTGAGGTCACCTATCTGGTTTGCCGTCTCAAACGCACGCCGCAGCAGATCACGACCTTCCCGGACATGTCTCGTCCAGGGTGTGACTAAACTTCCAAAGTTCAGATAGATCCTGGCCTGGAAGCGCTTTAGCCCGCGCTGTTCGACCAGTTCATAGCCAAGACGGCAGAATAGAAGTCCCGCCTGGTAGTCGCCGAATTTCGGTCCAGCAAGCCTGCCAAGCACCGCATAGGCGTAGCATGAGCCGTCAGAATTGCCCCCCTCCAGGCTGAGATTGACTGCTCGACAGATGACCAGGGAAGCTAGGTTCGCATCCGTATGCCAGGCTGGCGGCCCGAGCTTCGTCAGAACATCGAGCGTCGCGAGCGATTCGGCATTGCTCATCAAGGGCAGATCAATGAGGCTTTCTATCGTGCGGGAGCCGAGTTGGGACCAGATCCTCTCATACTCGCGCCGAGCCTCGCCTTCCGTCGGGTGCGGCGACCAGTCAATGGCGAGTTGTCGGAGATAGTCAAGACCGACTGCGATCGCGCGGCTGGCCTGATCCAGGGTCAAGTAAAGATCCACCTGCAGGCACGTAACGCGGGCTCTTTCGATCGTCGTTGCGGCACGGGCCGACAGTACCCGCAAACGCTGCTCGGCTTCGGCCAGTGCACCAGTGAGGAACTCACATTCGGCGCGGTGCAGTTCCAGTTCAAAAATCAGGTCGTGCTGGCGCTCCCAAGAGTCCTCTGGCAGCAGTGCTACGCCGGAGACCAGATAGTTCAGCGCCGAGGCATACGCTGTCGAGGTCTTGGCGCGTCTACCTGCAATCAAGTACAACTCTGCGCCCTGCTCAAGCTCCTCAATTGACGTGATGAGATGCGAGCCGCGGTTGAGCTGATTGACAATTTCGAAGATCATCTCCTCAAGCTTCTCTGGAGGGGTCTTCGCTGCGAGCAGCATCCCTATTCGGAGATGGGCTTCGGCACGCGATTCCTCCGGGATCAAGGAGTAGGCGGCTTCCTGGACACGGTCATGGAGAAACTTGTAGGAATCTTCCGAACGAAAGATCAGCCCTGCTCGCACCGCTTCCCAAAGCTGGCCATTCATCTCCTCCGCGGAGTCCTGGTAAACGATCCGCAACGTGGTGAACCCTGCATCGTTGCCCAGGCAGGCGAGCTTCTGCAATGCGTTCCGGGTTTCGGCGGACAGGCGGTTCAGCCTCCCCACCATAAGGTCCACGACATTGTCGGTGTAACCTTGGGCGTGAATGCGATTCAGGTCCCAGCACCATCGCGCCTCGCCATAATCGAAAGTGAGCAATGCTTCGTCGGCGAGGGCAGAAATGAACTGGATGGCGAAAAGCGGATTACCGGTTGTCTTCTCGTGGATCAGCTGTGCCAGCGGCGCGATTCTCTCTGCTTCGCTGTGAACAGAATCCGCGATTAGTTGTCCCAAGTCTTCACAGGTTAGGGGTGCCAATACGATGTCTTGCAGTATCGCTCCAGCCTGGCGCATCGCTTCGAGCTTGCGCATCAGCGGGTGGATGGGATCGACTTCGTTGTCGCGGTAAGCGCCAATCAACAACAGGTTCTGTACATCCGGCCGGGTCAACAGATCTTCGAGCAGATCCAGCGTTGCTGCATCGAGCCATTGGAGATCGTCGAGAAACAGCGCGAGCGGATGTTCCGGCCGCGCGAATACGCTGATAAATCGCCGGAACACCAGCTGAAAGCGGCCCTGCGCTTCCTGTGGCGGCAGCTCGAGGACCGGTGGCTGCTCGCCGATGATGTGCTTCAATTCCGGGACGAGATCGACAATGAGCCGACCGTTCGGTTCGAGCGCCTCGAGCAGCGCCTCCCGCCATTGCCGCAGCTCCGCTTCGGCCTTGCTCAAAAGCGGGCGGATCAGGCTCTGAAAGGCCTGCGCAAGGGTGGCGTAGGGGATGTCGCGCTTGTACTGATCAAACTTGCCCGATGCAAAAAGACCGCGGGGCAGAACAAGTGGCTTATGAAGCTCGTTGACGACCGCGGACTTGCCGATGCCGGAATATCCGGAAACCAGCACCAACTCCGGCCTGCCGCCGGCGACGATACGGTCAAAGGAGGCAAGCAGGGTATCGATCTCGGCTGTCCTACCATACAATTTCTCGGGGATCAGCAGCCGGTCCGGAGTGTCGTGTTCCCCGGGCGGGAATTCGTCGATATCGCCGCGAGTTTCCCATTCAGCAAGGCAACGCCGTAGATCGCTCTCGGCGCCCGCGGCCGTCTGGTAACGCTCCTCAGCAGTCTTGGCGAGCAGCTTCATAATGATCGCAGAGACGGAGCCTGGGAGATCCTTTAACCGCTCGCTGGGCGGCTCCGGTGGTCTTGCAATATGGCAGTGCACCCATTCCATCGGATCGGCGGCCGTGAAGGGCAGAGCGCCCGTGAGCATCTGGTACAGCGTAACGCCGAGGGCGTAGAGATCGCTGCGGGCGTCGATCGAGCGGTTCATCCGCCCGGTTTGCTCGGGTGCCATATAAGCAAGCGTACCGGCGATGGTCTCGGGCGGCTGTGGCGCCTGCCGCTCGCGGGACAGGCGCGATGCGATGCCAAATCCGGTGAGCCGCACGTGTCCATCCGCGCAGTCCACCACGATATTAGCTGGCTTGATGTCTTTGTGGATGAGCCCGCGCTGATGAAGCTTGCCCAGAGCCGAGGTAACAGCGACAGCCAGACGCAAGAAGCGTCCGACCTCCATCGGCCTACCGAGCAAACGGTCGAGCGGCTCGCCGCCCGGATCATCGAGCACCAGCACGGTCCGACCGGCGTCGCGCATGAGGGCCAGTGGCCGCGCCGCCCATGCCCCGTCGAGCTCATCTTTGAGCTCGTATTCGTGCGTGAGGCGATCGATTCTTGTCCGGGACGGGTGGTCGGCGGCAGAGGCAACAAGCAGCACGGCGAGCCGGTTGCCATTGTCGTCAAGTCGCCAGCCACGGCTGAACACGCTCTCGCCGTCCTCCCACAATACCTGAGAGCTATCGTCCGAGTACGCGACGTTGAGCGGCTGCTGCACCACCTGTCAGACTCCGGCGTCGGGCTTGAAGTTGGCTGATCAAGCTCTTCGGGGGCCACACACGCGGGCTGTCTCCAGCCCCGAGAGAACGTACTCCTTCGACCGAGGAATGTCAGTCGTCCCTTGTTCTGGCCGGCTACGGCTGGCGCGGAACCTTCAGCAGCAATTTAGCAATTTGGAGCGATTTGCCCGGCTTTACTAGCTAGGGCGGCACACGCAGGTCAACGAGCGCCGATCCCAAGGGAGCTTGCGGGGGCAACAGCACCTGGAAAGAAGGATGGACGACGAATAGAGCTTTTGAGTTCGCTACTTTTCGCCTTAGCGTCGACACTCAACTTCACCCGGGCAACCGTGCAGCACAATGTTGCGTAGCCCGCCCTGACCAAGGGGTGCAGAAGCTCGACCAGGAGCTCGGTGACCGGTTGATCCACCGCGAACGTCGGTTGACGCGGCTCACAGGCCGGGACGCAGATAGTGTTCCGGCGTCAGCGCGCATCGGCGTTACAGTGCTCATCCCGCCGCTGCCGCGGTCGTCTGGGTTGGCTTGCCCTCGTTCTTTCCTTCCGCGAGGTTGCGCACCACCATGTAGAAGATCGGGGTGAAGATCAGGCCGAACAGCGTGACGCCGAGCATGCCGAAGAACACGGCAACCCCGACCGCCTGGCGCATCTCCGAGCCCGAGCCGGTCGACACCACCAGCGGCAGCACGCCGAGGATGAAGGCGAACGACGTCATCAGGATCGGCCGCAAGCGCAGGCGACAGGCCTCGATCACCGCCTCCAGCCGCGACCGGCCCTCAAGCTCGATGTCGCGGGCGAACTCGACGATCAGGATCGCATTCTTGGCGGCGAGCCCCACCAGCACCACGAAGCCGATCTGGGTCAGGATGTTGACGTCCTGCCCCATGATGCGCACGCCGATGGTCGCCGCGAACAGGCACATCGGCACGATCAGGATCACCGC
>NZ_LNCU01000083.1:237-12250 GCF_001542415.1 Bradyrhizobium macuxiense | reverse complement strand
CTAGTACCCGGAATCAGAGTTGATTGATACGGCGGCCCTTGAAACGGCGTTGACGGATCTTTTTCTTGGTCCAGACGAAGGGCTCGGCTTTGTCGTTGTAGGCGTTGACGTAGGCATCGATGTGTTCCTGAAGCTGCTTGAGGCTTGTGAAGGAGGTGCCGCTGAGCGACTGCCCCTGCAGGATTGAGAACCATACCTCGATCTGGTTGAGCCAGGACGCACTCGTCGGTGTGAAATGGAATTGCACATTGGGATGGGCCTTGAGCCAGCTCTCATTCTTCTTGTGGGTGTTGAGGTTGTCGAGGATGACGTGAAGCTTTCGGCCCGGAAAGGCCGCGGTGAGGCTGTTCATGAAATCGAGAAACTCGACACGGCGACGGCGTTTTGAATGCGTAGCGATGATCTTTCCGGTGGCGACTTCGAGCGCTGCAAACAATGTCGTGGTGCCATGCCGCTTGTAATCGTGGCTCTGGCCGGTCAAGGCGCGGCCATTGGGCAACTTCAGATAGCCCTGCGCTCGCTCCAAAGCCTGGATCGAGGGCTTCTCGTCCACGCAGAGCACAATAGCCTTCGCCGGCGGGGCGACGTAAAGGCCAACGACATCGGCGGCTTTGGCCGTAAAGTTCGGGTCGTTGCTCTCACACCAGGACTTGCGAGCCGCGAGGTCAATCTTGTGGCTGCGCAGGAACCGCCAGACATATTGGACGTCAACATCGCCTAGCGCCTCGGCCAGCAGAGGGCCGGTCCAGCGCGCAAACCCTTGCGGGGGCGGCTTATCCAGCAGCTTCAGAATCCGCTTGTCGGTCGTCTTCGTATAGATCGGCTGCTTGCCGGGCCGCGGCTTGTCTTGCAGCCCTTCAAGGCCTTGGTCGGCATAGCGATGCCGCCAAACGCTGACAATCCGCGGCTGGACCCCAACTTCCTTGGCGATCGACCGGGTGCTGCGCCCGTCCGCCGCTAACAGGACTATCCGCGCCCGCTTCAAATCGCGCTGCAATGTCATCGGTGAGCGACAACACGCCTCAAGCACCTTGCGATCTTTCCTCGAAAGGCGGACTTCTCTTGCTTCGGGTATCATCCCGACCTTGAATCACGACTCACGTTCCAAGAAAAGCGGGTACTAGAGGCGGAGCGCCAGAACCTGACGTCGGATCAGGACACCCGCGCTTCAACTCTTTTCGCTGACCGGAACCGTGTAGTTCAGGATCAGCCGGCCGCCGTCGGGATAGATGGTCTGGCCGGTGATGTAGGAAGCATCGTTGCTGACGAGGAACGCCACGACGGAGGCGACCTCGCTCGGCTCGCCGCATCGGCCGGCCGGCGTGCGCGACAGCACGCTGCGCCGCGCGTCTTCAGAGGAGAAGATCGCGGTTGCCACCATCTCGGTCAGGATCGTGCCGGGCCCGACCGCCACGACGCGAATGCCGTGCGGCGCCAGCGCCACCGCTGAGACCGAGGTGAGCTGCTTCATCGCGCCCTTCGACATCGCATAGGTCGCAAGCGAGGGGATCGCGAGCAGCGCATTGACCGAGGACATGTTGACCACCACGCCGCCGCCGCCCTGTGCGATCATCTGGCGCGCCGCGGCCTGGACGCCGAAGAACGCGCCCTTGAGATTGATGCCCATCACATCGTCGAATTCCGCCTCTGTTATGTCGAGGAAATCGCGGTTGCGGGCGACGCCGGCATTGTTGACCATGACGTCGAGCCGGCCGAATTCCTTCACGGCCGCAGCGACGATGCGGTCGACATCGGCGCGTTTGCTGACGTCGGCCTCGACGGTGCGTAGGTCACCGGGATGCTCGAGCAGTTCAAGCTCGCTTAGGGTCTTGGCGAGCGCACCACCGTCGATATCCGAGATGACGACTTTCGCGCCATCGGCAAGGAAGCGCTCCGCGCAGGCCCTGCCGATGCCGCGCGCCGCTCCAGTGATGGCGACCACTTTGCCGGAAAACTTCATGACCATGTCTCCAGATGAATATAGCTGAAGCAATACCGCATCCCGCGGCGGCGGGAAACGCGGTGGATTCGCTGCCATCATCCGTCACATATAGTGAGGTCCAACCCTACGGCTGTTATCAGGACTTGATCCGTGCCAGGATCCGATCCGCCTCGGTGCGCCAGTCCGGGCTGCGGGCAAACTCCGGCGTTCCCTTGGGACCGAACACGCGCTCGTCGGCAAGGTCGGCGATCCAGGCCTGCCGCTCCGCGGTCCCCGACGCCGACCACGGCGTCAGCCCGGCCTCGCGCACGGTCTCCGCCACCTCGCGCACCTCCTCGGCGCGCCGGCGGCCGTGCTCGATCACGCGCTGGAAGAAATAGGCGCCCTGCTTTTCCCAGTCGATACCGGGAAAGGTCTCCTTGAGCGAGGCGAGCACCGCATCCTCGACGCCATAGGCGCGCGCGGTCGTGAAGCTCTCGATAACCATGGCCTCCAGGCCCTTGATCATGATGCTGCGGCACATCTTGACCGCCGAGGCGACGCCGAGTTCGTCGCTTGCGATCTTGGCCGCGAAACCGAGCGTCACCAGTAGCGGCGCCAGCTCCCGCGCCCCGCGGCCGCCGAGCAGCAGCGGCACCTTGATCCGGTAAGGCGGCACCGAGGTCATCACCGCACCCTCGACATACTGCCCGCCGGCACCATCGATGCTGGACGCAGCACGCTGCTTGGCGCCCGGCGACGCCGAGTTGAAATCCAGGAACCAGGCACCTTTCCTGATCGCGGGCGCGCAGGCCTCCGCCACCGATACCGCCTGGCTCGCCGTCACCGCCGAGATGATGAAATCCGCCCGGCCGGCAAGGTCGGCATGCGATCGCGCCAGCTCGACCCCGATGCTTGCTGCGTGCTCCCGCAACGGCACCCCCTGCCCGTTTTCGAGCTTGATGTCATAGGCACAGACCCTGACGCCCTGCTTGCGAAGATCCTCGACGAGGATGCGGCCGACTTCGCCGTAGCCGATCAGGCCGACCCGCCATTGCCCTGGATCGTTCGCGACTGCCATCAGTTCAAATCCCGTGCTGTGTCGTCAAACAGCTCGTCCACCTGCAAGCGCCGGGGGATCAATGCCTGCTGAACGCAATAGTCGATGATCAGTTCGAGCGGCTTGCGGTTCGCCTCGACGCCGAACGGCAGCAGGTCCGGCACGCCGGGCGGTCCGGCGCTCGCCTTGCCGCGCTTGAAGAGATCGTAGAGCTCCCTCACGACATCAGGCCGCGACCTCGCAAGCGTCTCCGTCACCACCACCAGATGATTGACCGGCACGACGCCATGGCGTCGGTACCACTGCGCGGCTTCGCCGGCCGGGTCGGCAAACAGCGGCTTCAGCGCGGGACCGCTCGAGGTCTCACCCAGCACGGCATCGAGCTCGCCGTCTTTCAGCATCTGGATGATGGTCTTGCCCTTCGGCGCGCGCTCCGTGCGGTCGACATATTCGGCGACGTGCGGATCCTCGAAGGTCACCCAATCGATCCTGTCAAGGTTGACGCCGTAGTCGTTGGCGAGGATGCCGCGCATCCACGCGCCCGTCGTGGTGGTGAACGAGCGGATGCCGACGCGCTTGCCTTCGAGATCACGAGGGGAAAGCGTGCCGCGATCGGCGCGGTAGAGCGCATGACCGTGCTGGAATCGGCCGAGCATCACCGCCGGAAGCAACACCAGCGGCTTGCCGTATGCTTTCGCCATCAGATAAGTGACAACAGCCATCTCGCAGACGTCGAAGGCCTGCTCGCGCACCATCGGCTTGAACGCAGCGTTGGTCGGCGTGAAGTCAACAAAGTCAAGATCGAACAGATCGGACCGGAGCTCGCGCTGCTTCATCGCCTGGACATGCTGGTGATTGCCGAGCACGGTGCGTAGCCGAAGTCTATCCATCTCAGCGAACTCCGGAAATGGCGATCAACGCTCGCCCTGGGCTATCTCCGCGATCGTGGTCTTGCGCCGCGCCAGAGTTTGATCGAGCGGCGCGGCCTGCAGCGAGGCCACGGTCGCGCGCACCAGTTCCTCGATCGCTTGGCCGGCATCGGTACCATCGGCGCTGCCGCGCGACAGGCGGGAGACGCGCTCCGGCGTCACCAGCGTGTAGTACAGTGCACCGAGCAGGAAGTGGCCGCGCCAGACGAGATCGGTGCGCGGAATATGCGGCAGGCTCTCATGGATCGCATCGATGAAGGCGTCGCTGGTGTCGTCGAAGGTCTGCGCGATGATCCGCTTCACGACCTCGTTGCCCTCGGCCGACATGATCGCACGCAGCCGCGTGAAACGCGTGCCGCCGCCGGCGAGATCGCTGCCGGAGGTGAAGGCCGGCAGCACATAGGCGCGCACGATCGCCTCCAGCCGGTCCTGCAGGTCGCGCACCCGCCTCGCCGCAGCCAGCAGCTCGGAGCGCCGCAGGTTCATCGGGCCGCAATGCCGCCGGTAGATTTCGAGCAGCAGGCCGTCCTTGGTCTTGAAATGATAGGTCACGCTGCCGGGATTGGCTCCGGCGGCCCGCGCGATGTCGCGCACCGACACCGCGTTGAAGCCATAGGTCGAGAACAATTCCTCCGCAGCGGCGAGGATCGCCTCGCGCATGTTCGGCCTGCGCGTGCTCGGGACCTTGGCGGGTTTGCGAACCATATTTGCACTATCGTACAAATGATCAGGTCACGTCAACAAGACCACCCTTTGGCGACTGCGCGCATACAGTTCGCGCAGGCGCATCAGGACAGTTTGACGTCCGGCTCGGCGCGGCCGCGCGCGCCGGCCTCGAACAGGAAGGTCTTGCCGTGCTCGGGATCGGCGGCGCGCTGCGCTTCGTCCATGTCCTGCCAGGCCGAGGTGACCAGCACGCGCGAGAAGTCGCGGCCGACAAAGGCCGGACAGCTGGATTGCGTCGCCGGCACGCGCAGGGAACGCCGGCGGCGGCCGTCGGGATCATAGATATCGACGCAGCCGCCGCCCCAGCGCGCGTTCCAGATCATCCCGTCCGCATCGACGATCGCGCCGTCGAGCCCGCCGGCGCCGTCGTGCTTGATCAGCGCAACCGGATCGCCGGCCGGCAATCCGGTCGAGGCATCGAGCGGCACGCGATAGAGCACATTCGTCGCAGTGTCCGCGAAATAGCCGATGTCGCCGTTCGGCGAAAAGCAGATCGCGTTCGGGATCGTGATCCCAGGATAAAGCAGCGTGATGCGGCCGCGGTGCAACGCATAGATTGCCCCCGCCCCGTTCTCGGCGCGGCGGCCCATGGTGCCGAGCCAGAACGTGCCTGACGGATGCACGCGCGCGTCATTCGAGCGCGTCACGGGATTGTCGGCTTCCAGCGGAGCGAACAGCGCCATCGCGCCGTCTGCAACTTGGCGAATATAGAGGCCATCCTCGGTGAGGATGAGTTGCCGCTCGCCGTCGATCCGCGCCAGCGCACTCGCCATCTTCGGCAAGCTATGAACCATGGTGCGCCCGTCGGCAAAATGATGCTCGAACAGGCGGCGCTCACGGATGTCGAACCACCAGGCGGTGTCGGTCGCCGCGTCATAGGTCGGCCCTTCACCGAGATGGCAGCGTTCGGCCGACAGCACCGACGTCGGCACCTCCTCCATCGATACATCAGCGATAAGACCTGTCATTGGATGCTCACACCGTTGAGAAGCGATAGACGATGGTGCGCCGGTAGATCTGCCCGGGATCGAGCCGCGCCGACGGGAAGTCCGGCCGGTTGGGCGTATCCGGCCATGCGTGCGGCTCGAGGCACAACGCGTCAGATTGCCTGTAGAGGAGACCGCCCTTGCCGGCCGTGGTACCATCGAGGAAATTGCCGGAATAGAACTGCAATCCCGGTTGATCGGTGAGCAGCTCCATCACGCGGCCGCTGCCCGGCGCCTCGACGCGCGCTGCCAGGCGGAGGCCTGTGCCCGACGCCAGACAGTAATTGTGGTCGTAGCCCCGTCCGAGCCGCAGCTGCTCGTCGTTCATCCTGATGCGCGCACCGATCGCGGTCGACTTGCGGAAGTCGAATGGCGTGCCATCGACCGGCCGCGGCGGCTCCGGCAGCGGGATCGCCGTCTCGTCGACAGCGAGAAAATGATCCGAGGCGATCGTCAATCGATGATCGAGGACGTGCGCGCCCGAGCGCGCGCCTTCGAGATTGAAAAAGCTGTGATTGGTCAGGTTGATGAGCGTCGGACGGTCGGTCGTCGCCTCGAACGTCACCGAGAGTTCCATCGCGCTGCGCAGGCGATAGGTTACGCGCGTCTCCAGATTGCCCGGATAGCCTTCCTCGCCATTCGGACTTGTGCGCGCCAGCACCAGCGTCGGCCCGGGACTGTCGGTGAGTTCAACGATCTTCCAGAGCTTGCGATCGAAACCTTCGAGGCCGCCATGCAGCGCGTTGGGAGCGTTGTTGGCATCGAGCATAACCGTCTCGCCATCGAGCACGAAGCGCGCACTGGCGATCCGGTTGGCATAGCGCCCGACGGTCGCACCGAAAAACTTGCGCTGCGCGAGATAGCCGTCGAAATCGTCATGGCCAAGGACGATGTCGTCGCAATGCCCGTCGCGATCGGGCGTCAGCAGCGATTGCAGCGTGGCGCCGAAGGGCAGGATGGTGACCTCAACACCATGCTCACCGCGCAGCGTCACCCGCTCGACCATCGTGCCATCGAACGTTCTGCCAAAGGGTGCGCGCTCGATCGTGGCTGATGTCATGGTCAGAGTCCTCACACGCCTCGACGAAACGGCGCCGCCCCAGCATGAATCCGTCAGCGACGGGTTGCAAGGGCGGCGGCTCCTGTCGTCCAGCAACTAGCGCGCGGCTTCGAAGCCGCCGAGCACCGCGGTCAAATTGGCGCCGAGGATGTCGGAGAGATAGCCGCCCTCCTGCACCAGCACTGTCGGCAGGCCGAACCGCGCCAGCCCTTCACCGATCCGCCGGAACCCGTCGGTGGTAACGGCGAGACCCGCAAGCGGATCCTTCTCGGACGCATCGAGGCCGAGTGCGACCACGAGCGCGGTCGGCGCGAAGGCGCGGATCGCCTTCTCGGCCGCGGCGAGCGCCTTCATGTAATCGTCGTCGCCGGTTCCCTTGGCCAGGGGAATGTTGAGATTGGCGCCGAGGCCGGGGCCGGCGCCGCGCTCATGGGCATAGCCCCACACGAACGGATAGAAGAACGACGGATGGGCGTGGATCGAGACCGTGAATACATCGGGCCGCTCGTAGAAGATGCCCTGCGTGCCGTTGCCATGATGCACGTCGACATCGAGGATCGTGACGCGCTCATGCTTCTGGCGCAGATGCTCTGCTGCGATCGCACTGTTGTTGAGGAAGCAGAAGCCGCCGGCGAGATCGCGATAGGCATGATGGCCGGGCGGACGGCACAGCGCGTAGACGGCGTCTTCGCCGTCGAGCACCATCTGCGCAGCCGTCACCGCGACGTCGCTCGACGCGCAGGCGCCGGCCCAGGTGCCGGGACCGATCGGGGCCGCAGTATCGACCGTGTGCCAGCCGAGCTTGCCGACGATGTGGGTCGGATAGGTGCCGGCGTTGCGCACCGGATGCATGTTCGCGATCATCTCGGGTCCGGCATCGCCGAGCGCGGTCCACGCCTCCCAGGCCTCGGCTAGGAAGCTCAGATATTCCGGGCTGTGCACGCGGGCGCGCGGCCCCTGCCCGAACGCCGTCGGTTTGACCAGCGTGTGGCTGCCGGCCTTCAGCCCTGCCAGCAGCCGATCGGCGCGCTCGGGTTGCTCGGTGGTTCGCTGGACCACACCGCGCACGAGAAAGAATTGCGGATCATGGCTGCGGTGCAGTTCGCTGTAGACGGCCTTCACGGAGGACTCCTGATCGATATGGGACGAGACGCGACAAAAGCTCGGTTCGCTTAGTACACTATCAGCGTCGGGTGTCTGAAACACAGACCGATTTGTGCTATGCCCTGCGCAATGGTGCAATGATTCAGACGCAACGGAGGAATTCGCATGATGGCCGGCAGCAAGGCGGAAACCGAGGATGGCACGACGGCGCGCCGCGGCAGGCCACGCTCCGCCGCCACCACTGCCGCCATCCTGCAAAGCGCCTACACGCTGATGGCGACCACCGGCCTCGCCGCCACCACCATCGATGCGATCGCGCGCCACTCCAACGTCTCGAAGATGACGATCTACAAATGGTGGCCGTCGCGCGAGGCGTTGCTCATCGACGCCTTCCTCGACCAAGCCTCGCGCGCGGTGCCGTTGCCCGCAACGGGCATTCCGGTAGCGCGCATCCGCCGCCACGTGGCGACCTATGCCGAGGCGCTTCAGGGCGAATTCGGGCGCGTGCAACTCGCGGTGATCTCGGAATGCATCTCGAAGGCCGGATCGGCCGAGCTGTTCTACGAGCGCTACCTCGGCCTTCGCCGCAGCAAGATGCTGGAGACCATCATTGCCGGCCAACGGGACGGCAGCATCGGTGCCGGCGGAACGCCGGGCGATCTCTATGACGCGATCTATGGCAGCCTGTTCTATCGCTACGTCTTCGGCATCAAGCCGCTCTCCGCGGCCTATGCCCGCAACCTCGTCACCCTGGTGCTGCGACCCAGCGCGGACGCCTGATGCCGTCAGGCGGCGGTCTGCCGCTGGCGGCGAAACCAGGCCCAGGTCTCGCGGGTCACGGCGCGATAGTTGCTGCCCCGGTACACGATGTGGCCGCCGACGATGGCGTTCAGCTTAGGCAGCGCGTGGAACGGCACCGTCGGATAGGCGTGGTGCTCGACATGGTAGGGCATGTTCCAAGCAAACCATTTCATGATCCTGCCCGTCATCGTGGTGCGGGTGTTCTCGAACGCGCTGCGCGTGCGCTCGCAACCGGTGTGCTCCGCATAGAGATAGGGACGCAGGATCAACTGGCCGGCCAGCAGCGGCACGATCCACACCCAAAGCAGGATCGCGCTATGCAGCGCGAGCGACGCCACGAGCAACAGCAGATAGCCCGCGAGATAGAGCCTTGCTTCCATCACGATCGACGCACGCTTGTTCTCCGGAATCCACGGCACGGTCACTTTGCCGGTGATTGCGTGCCGCAACATCAGGCGAATGCGGACCAACACCTGCAGCAGACCCGAATAGGCGATCGCGAGCTGGGTGTCCGAACCCGGCCTGGGGCCGACGATCAATTCCGGATCCTTGTCCGGGTCCTGCGTGTAGCGATGATGGTCCCAGTGGAACAGATAGTAGTATTCATAAGGCAGTCCGATCATGAAGGCGGACAGATTGCCGATGACAAGATTGAGTGCCCGGCTGCGGAACGCCGTCTTGTGCGCGGTTTCATGCACCACCATGAACAGGAACGCGACGAAATAGCCTTGCAGGGCGATCAGCGGCAACGCCCAGGGCCAACCATAGCGCGACGAGACCAGCCAGATCAGCGCGCCGACGACCGCGATCATGCCGTAGTGGCTCGCCGCGCGCACCGCGCCGGGAAGGTTCGACTTGGCCGACAAATCGCGCAGGCTCGCGGAGCTGAGCGGCTTCAGTCGAGGGCCGGCATCATGGGTCTCCGCGGTGCTCATGATCGTCGTCTCACATATCAGCGTTGCAGGAGCGCCGAGACCTCGGCGTTGATGAATGCGCGGTCCGCGGCGTTGTTGATCGGGTTGCCGGCACGGTGTCCGTGAATCGAGGGAATCGCGCGCAGCGCCGCCGAGCGTGCATGGACCAGCCGGGGAAGCTCGTGCTCATTGTCGCGCATGTCGAAATAGCGGTCGGTGCGGCCGGGCATCAGCAGCATGTGCGCCTTGATCGCAGCCAGCGCCCGGTCGAAGTCGCCGCCGAATTCGTCGCAGCGGCTGACGTCGCCGCTCTGCCAGATCTCGATCTGCGCCAGCAAATCATTGGCGTCGCGCCGCGCGAAGGCACCGTCCCATGAGGCCGCAAGGTAATTCTCCAGCGATTCGAATCCGGCCTCGCGCCAGACCTCGTCGCGGTAGAACTCATACGACATCGCCCAGCCGGCATAGACACGCCCCATCGCACGAAAGCCGGCCACCGGCTTGGCGACGAAACGGCCATTCTGATAGGCGGGATCCGCCGTCAGCGCGGTCTTCACGCCTTCGAGAAAGACATGATTGTACGGTGAGCACCTGGCACTGCCGCAGACCACGGCCGCGCGTTGCACCATGTCGGGATAGCGGGCAGCCCAGTGATAGGCCTGCATGCCGCCCATCGACCAGCCATAGACCAGCGCGAGCCTGGATACGCCAAACCGCTCGACCAGGAGCCGCCGCTGGATCGCAACGGCGTCGTAATAGCTGAAGCCAGGAAACGGCGCGCTGCCGAGCACGTCGCCCGAATTCGACGGCGACGATGACAGCCCGTTGCCGAACAGGTTCGCGATGACGATGAAGTAGCGGTTAGGATCGAGCGCCGCGCCCGGCTGCACCAGCCATTCGATGTCGGTGTGCTGCGCGCTGAACGACGTCGGGTAGAGAATGACGTTGTCCTTCGCTGCGTTCAGCGTGCCATAGGTCTTGTAGGCGAGCCTTGCTTGAGGGAATACGACGCCGCTTTGCAGCGTCACGGCGCCGGCGTCGAACACGTCATAGTCGCGAGGCGTGGTCATGGACATTCGACCCGATGCAAAGGCGCAACGTTGCGCTTCCAATAACTGTACTACAAGTACACTAATTATCCGGTCGGCGCAACAGGCTCAAAGGTGGCATGACACCGGGCCGATCAATTCAAAATCGGTATGGATCAATTCACGTTTCGGTTTGGACCCCTTGCCATCCACTCTCTAGGAGGGTTCTTGAGGAAACTTTTCTAGGAGGCGCGAATGAGCGCAATTGTGTCGGCCACCGACGCGCGGCGATCCCGCGTCCGGCTTCTGATCGTGACGATGCTGTTTCTCGTCACCACCGTGAACTATGCCGATCGCGCCACGCTGTCGATCGCGGGTCCGGCCCTGTCCAAGGAACTGCATCTCGATCCCGTCGCGATGGGCTACGTGTTCTCGGCCTTCGGCTGGTCCTATGTGATCGCGCAGGTACCGTGCGGCTGGCTGCTCGACCGCTTCGGCTCCAAATGGGTTTATGCGATCAGCATCCTGGTCTGGTCGGTGTTCACCGCGATGCAGGGCATGGTCGGCTTTCTGGCTGCGGGAACCGCGGTGATCGTTCTGTTCGCGCTGCGCTTCCTGGTCGGCATTGCCGAAGCGCCGTCGTTCCCCGCCAACGCGCGCATCGTCGCGGCCTGGTTCCCGGGCAATGAGCGCGGCACCGCATCGGCCTTCTTCAATTCGGGGCAGTATTTCGCGACCGTGATCTTCGCGCCGCTGATGGGCTGGATCGCACACGAGCACGGCTGGAGCCATGTGTTCTACGTGATGGGCGGGCTCGGCATCATCATGGGGATCGTCTGGATCAAGACGATCTACGAGCCGAAGGATCATCCCGCGATCAACGAGGCCGAATTCGATTACATCAAGGCGGGCGGCGCGCTGGTCGACATGGACGCGCCCAAGGACAGCAAGGCGGCGGACAGCGGCCCGAAATGGGATCACATCCGGCAGCTGCTGGCCAATCGCATGATGCTCGGCGTCTATATCGGCCAATACTGCATCAACACGCTGACCTACTTCTTCCTGACCTGGTTCCCGGTCTATCTGGTGAAGGAACGCGGGCTGTCGATCCTGCAGGCCGGCTTCGTCGCGACGCTGCCGGCGCTGTGCGGCTTCATCGGCGGCGTGCTCGGCGGCGTCATCTCCGACACCATCTTGCGCCGCACCGGCTCGCTGACCATGGCGCGCAAGATCCCGATCGTCGGCGGCATGCTGCTGTCGATGGCGATCATCGGCTGCAACTATGTCGAGGGACAGGCGCTGGTGGTCGGCTTCATGGCGCTCGCCTTCTTCGGCAAGGGCATCGGCGCGCTCGGCTGGGCTGTCGTCTCCGACACCTCGCCGAAGGAAGCCGGCGGCGTCTCGGGCGGGTTGTTCAACACCTTCGGCAACCTGTCCTCGATCACCACGCCGATCGTCATCGGCTACATCCTCGCCGCCACCGG
>NZ_LNCU01000083.1:0-211 GCF_001542415.1 Bradyrhizobium macuxiense | reverse complement strand
CCGGCTCGTTCAACGGCGCGCTGGTGTTCGTCGGCGCCAACGCGCTGGTCGCGGCAATCGCCTACCTGTTCATCGTCGGCGAGATCAAGCGAGTACAGCTGAAAGCGGCGTAAGCACAGGAACCGCATCGGGCAACGACAGATCAACGGCGGCTTCGGCCGCCGTTTTTGTCTTCTTGGCCCGCTGGAGGCATCGATGCTAGAACGCACAA
>NZ_LNCU01000082.1:45255-80898 GCF_001542415.1 Bradyrhizobium macuxiense | reverse complement strand
ACGGTCATCATCCGTCCCGCACGAGCGCGGCGAGCCGCGACGCGTGGTCGCGTGGTTTGTCATGCCTTCATGGTTGCCTGCTCGGGAATGAGGCCGGTGGTGAGATAGCGCCACAGCGCCACGATCAGCTTGCGCGCCAAGGCGACGATGGCGATACGTTTGGCGCGCTTGCCGGCGTTGGCGGTGCGGGCGTGAAACCAGCGGCTGAGCGCGCTGTCGCCCTGATGGCGGAGCCAGAGCCACGCCAGCTCGATCGCCTTCTGGCGGGCGCGTCGATTACCGGCCTTGCTGATGCCCTGCTCGCGATCCATGCCGCCGCTGCGCCACGGGCTGGGGGCCAATCCGCAATAGCTGGCAACCTCGCGGCGGTTGCGGAAATCCTTGTAGAATAGCTCGCTCACCAGCGTCCCGGTGAAGGCCGGGCCGAGCGCCTTGATGCGGAGCAGCAGGTCTCGCCGCTCCCGCATCGGTGCAGGAGCCGGCGCGGCCTGTGTCGCCTGGGCCTCTTCCAGTGCCGCAAGCTGGTCACGTATCAACGTCAGCCGCGCGTGCTCGCGCGTCACTTCGGCCAACAACTGTGGCGGCACCGGTCGTCCCTGCCAGTCGCGCTGCCGCGCGAGCCAGGCCAGCCAGTCGCGCCGCCGCGGGTTGCCGACCGCCATCCCGTGAAGGCGCAGCAGCCCCTTGATCCGGTTGGTGTGAGCGGTCTGCTCCGTGACCAGCCGGTCGCGTTCGCGACTGGCGCGCCGGGCGTCCTCGGCCTCCACGCTCGGTACCCGGACGCTCCGAACAACTCGCGGTTCGCCCCGCAAATAGGCCATCAAGGTACGCAGCAGCAGCTCGCCGTCGATCCGGTCCGTCTTTGCCCGTCGCGCCCGCTGCTCCACCGCAATACTCGCCGCGTCGAACACGAAGTTCCTGATCCCGGCCGTCTCCAAAAGCCGGTGCAGCCAAAAGCCGTCATAACCGGCTTCATAGCAGCTCACCACGCACGGCACCGAGCCGAGCTTCTCCGTCACGCGGGTGCGGGTCCGCTCGATCACGGCCAGCAGTTCGCCGTGATCGCCTCCGTCGAGCTTGTGGCGAGACATCCGCTCCCGGTCAGGGCTGTGAAGCGTCACAAGCCATGTCTTCTGGCTCAGTTCGATTGCAACGAAAATTGTGCCACAATGCCCTGCGGTGGGCGTGCCTGCAGTCGATGCTTGCATCTGACTTCTCCGATGGTTCGAGTGTGCAAACCCAAACCTATCGGATAGAGCTCGCTCACCGCCCCATGGAATCTACGGACTTCTCTCGCCATGTCAGAAACGCGAATGCCCGGGCCAAGCCCGGGCATCGTGATGAATGTTGGTGAGATCGCGTCAGCTCTACGCCGCACGGACCTTCTGCAGGAACTCGTCGACCGCGTTGCGCAGCATGCCGGATTGGGTGTCGAGCTCGCGGGCGTTCGAGAGCACGTCGGTCGCGGCGGTGCCGGTGGCGGCGGCCGCGGTGGTGACGCCGCCGATATGGGCCGAGATCTCGCTCGAGCCGGTCGCGACCTGCTGGATGTTGCGCGCGATCTCGCGTGTCGCGTCGCCCTGCTGGTCGATCGCGGTCGAGATCGAGGCTGTGATCTCGCTCATCTGCGCGATGGTCGCGGTGATGCCGCCGATCGAGGTGACCGCCTCGCCGGTCGAGGCCTGCATCGCCGCGACCTGCGCCGAGATCTCCTCGGTCGCCTTCGCGGTCTGATTGGCGAGCGCCTTGACCTCGGACGCGACGACCGCGAAGCCGCGGCCGGATTCGCCGGCGCGCGCCGCCTCGATCGTGGCGTTGAGCGCGAGCAGATTGGTCTGGGCGGCGATCGAATGGATCAGCTTGACCACCTCGCCGATCTTCTCCGCGCCGGTGGAGAGCGCCTGCACGGTCGCATTGGTGCGCTCGGCATCAGCCACCGCCTTGCCCGCGACCTCGCTGGAGCGCGCCACCTGGCGGGCGATCTCGGCAACCGAGCTCGACAGCTCTTCGGCCGCCGCGGCAACAGTGCCGACATTGTTGGAGGCGCTGTCGGACGCAGCTCCAACCGTCGCGGCACGCGCGCTGGCGTCGCTCGCGGTCGCGGTCATCGATTGCGCGGTGGTCTGCATGCCGGCGGCGGCTGATGCCACCGAGCGGACGATGCCGTTCACGCTGCGCTCGAAATCGTTGGCGATGTTGTCCATCGCGGAGCGCCGATCGGCGGTCGCACGCGCCTGGTTCGCTGCCTCGGCCTGTTCGAGGTCGCGGATCTTGACCGCGTTGTCCTTGAATATCTGCACCGTCGCCGCCATCGCGCCGACCTCGTTGCCGCGGCCGACACCCGGAATCTCGCCCTCGAGCTTGCCGTCGGCGATGTCGCGCATGCGGGCGCCAAGCTGGTTGAGCGGGCGGGAGATGCTGCGGCCGATCAGCCAGGCGACCGAGCCGGAGATGATGCCGATGCCGAGGATCGCCAGACCGAGCAGCCACGCGATCGGGCGCATCTTGGCGTCGATATCCTCGAGATAGGCGCCGGTGCCGAGGTACATGTCGAAGCCGGGGACAGCGACGGCATAGCCGAGCTTGTGAATCGGCGTCTCCTGACCCGGCTTCACATAATCATAGAACAGCAGGATCTCGCCCTTGGCCTTCACGCCGTCCATCAATTCCTGCGACAGCTTGCGGCCATTGGTCACGACGTCCATGCGGTTGGTGCCGACCTGCTTCGGATCGGGCGCCAGCACGGTGATGCCGTTGTAGTCGGTACCGAACAGATAGCCGGCGCCGTTGTCATAGGTCATGGCGTTGGCGCGCTTGCCGAACTCGGCGAGCGCAGCCTCCTTGGTCATCTTGCCGGCATCGACCTCCTTCTTCAGGCTCGCCGCCATGTTCTTCGCCATCTCGACGATCGCCTTGGCCTGATCGATGCGCGCATTCGTCATCTCACGCTGCATCAAGTGAGCAGCGAGGATGCCGGCCGCACACAGACCAAGGAGTGTCACCCCCACCAGGATGCCGAGCTTTGGGGTGATCTTCAGATTTGACAGCTTCACGGGGATCTCCGGGAGGTGGGGAACGCGACGCGATTGGCGGATTGATTCCGCGCACCGTAATGTGAGAGCCTTTACCCGTTGGTTACGGGGGTTCCCCGTAGTAGCCCGGAGAATCAGGCTGCCGACCAACCGGCAATTGTGGAGGGAGCAGCACAAGTCGCGTAGAAGTATATGCAGGCGGCGGTGCAAGGCGCGGCCCAAGCAAGAAGCCAAGCAAGAAACAACGAGCAACAAGCAAGAACAGAACACTCAAGATCGGGAGCACGTCATGTCAAAATTCAGAGTGGTCACGCCGAAGGGCGCAAGCTTCACCGTCGCCGGCGGCGGCTACGACTATGAACGGGAGGCGCTCGACCCGATCGGCGCCGAGATCATCGAGGCCCCGGCCAACGAGGCCGAGTTCATCGCCGCGGCAAGGACCGCAGATGCGATCTACGCCAAGGGCATGCCGATCACCAAGACGATCATCGACGCGCTGGAGAACTGCAAGGCGATCACGCTCGGCAGCGTCGGCGTCGACTCGGTCGACGTCAAGGCGGCGACCGCACGCGGCATCCCCGTCACCAACATCCCCGATACCTTCATCGAGGAGGTCGCCGACCACGCCATGATGCTGCTGCTCGCAGGCTTCCGCCGCCTGATCGAGCAGGACAAGATGGTGCGCACCGGCCGCTGGGCCGAGGGCCGCCCGGCGCTCCTGAAGATTCCCCGCCTGATGGGGCAGACGCTCGGCTTCATCTCCTTCGGCCGGGTGGCGCGCGCGGTGGCCAAACGCGCCGCCCCCTTCGGGCTGCGGATGATGGCCTACGATCCGTTCATCCAGGAAACGTTGATGTATGACCACGGCGTGATGCCCGCGACGCTGTCGGAGGTGCTGTCACAGTCGGATTTCGTCTCCATGCACGCGCCGGCGCGGCCCGAGGTGCACCACATGCTGGGCGAAAAGCACTTCCGCCAGATGAAAAAATCGGCCGTTTTCATCAACACCGGGCGCGGCGCGACGGTAGACGAGGAAGGGCTGATCAAGGCGCTGCAGGAGGGCTGGATCGCCCACGCCGCACTCGACGTACTTGAAAAGGAGCCTCCGTCACACAACAACCCGATGCTCGGGATGGACAATGTTACCTTGACCGCCCATGTCGCCTCCGCCTCGGCACGTTTTGACGAGGCGCGCAAGCGCCGGGTGGGCTACGAATTGTCACTAGTGCTCCAAGGCATGTGGCCGGTAAGCTGCGTCAACCCGTCGGTGCTGCAAAACACCGCGCTGCGCCGCTGGCAGCCCGTCAGCATGGATCGCGGTCCGAACAGCTAGGCGGCGAAGCGCTTTTCGCGCAGGCTCGTCCCGTGGATGACGCGGGACGGCGCCGGGTTGCGCGAGGAATGTCCCGAAAACCCTTCACCGGCGATCAACGCCGGGAAGAAACAAGAACACTGGGAGATTGAACGACATGAAGACCGAGATCACGCGCCGCGACGCACTGGTGCTGGGGGTTTCTGCGGCAGCGCTCGTCGCGAGCGGCGCTTCGGCGCAGGACGCGTCGAAAGTGAAGGCCGCCGACGCGGCGGCGCCGTCGCTGCCGATCGAGAAGGGTGCGTCCTTGCGCATGCTGCGGCCGGTGCGCTTCGTCCAGGCCGACGAAGACGTTTTCCGCGCCAATGCCAAGAAGTTCACCGACAAGACCGGCGTCGAGATCAAGGTCGACTTCGTCGGTTGGGAGGACATCAACCAGCAGACCGCGGTGACCTCGAACTCCGGCGCCGGCCCCGACATCATCATCGGCTTCGGCGACGCGCCGCACATCTATGTCGACAAGCTGGTCGAGCTGACCGATGTCGCCGACTATCTCGGCAAGCGCTACGGCGGCTGGCTGACCCTGGCGCAGAAATACGGCATGCGCGCCAAGTCCAAGAGCTGGATCGGCCTGCCGTTCGGCGCCTCCGGCGGTCCGCTGGTCTACCGCAAGTCACTGGTCAAGGCAGCAGGCTTCGACCGGGTGCCGGATGACCACGCCGGTTTCCTCGAACTCTGCAAGAAATTAAAGGCGGCCGGCAAGCCCGCAGGCTTCGCGCTTGGCAACGCCGTCGGAGACGGCAACGGCTTCGCAAGCTGGCTGCTCTGGTCGCACAAGGCAGCCCTGCTCGATGAAGAAGGCAACATCGTCATCAACAGCAAGGAGACGGTCGCCGCGCTGAAATATCTGAAGGAGCTCTATCCGACCTTCATTGCCGGCACGCCGTCGTGGAACGACGTCTCCAACAACCGCGCCTATTCGGCGCAGGACATCAGCCTGACCGCGAACGGCGTCTCGCTGTATTTCTCGCTCAAGAACGACCCCGCGACCAAGGCGATCGCCGACGACACCGAGCATCAGTTCCTGCCCAAGGGGCTGGCCTCGACCTATCCGATGTCGGGCCTGACACTGAACGCGATGGTGTTCAAGCACAGCAAGTATCCCAACGCGGCAAAGGCATTCTTGCAATTCATGCTGGAGCACGAACAGTATGAGTCGTGGCTCAATGCCAACTCCGGCTACTGGTCGCAGCCGCTGGCGGCCTATGCGGATGCCGCGGTGTGGTCGGGCGATCCCAAGGTCGCGATCTTCAAGGATACGATGAAGACACCGTACTACAACGGCTACAATGGACCGATCTCGACCGCGACCGGCGCCGTCACCGCCGATTACGTGCTGGTGCAGATGTGCGCATCGGTCGCGACCGACGCCGCTACGCCTGAGGCCGCCGCGGCGGAAGCCGAGCGGCGCGCCAAGCGGTATTTCCGCCGCTGAGCTAGTAACGGCCGTCATTGCGAGGAGCAACGTGACGAAGCAATCCATCCTTTCTTCCGGGAAGCGTGGATTGCTTCGCTCCGCTCGCAATGACGGAGTGGTGACGCCATTCGCACCAGGATAGCCCATTGATGTCCGTAACGACTGTCCCCGCCCGCACCTACGCGCTGCGCCAGCCAAACTGGCTTGCCCGTGTATTCGATTACAAGCCGTTCCTGATCGTGGTGTGCCTCGCGCCCGCGGTCGGCCTGCTCGCGGTGTTCCTGACCTACCCGCTGGGTCTCGGCATCTGGCTCGCCTTCACCGACACCACGATCGGCCGCAGTGGCGTCTATGTGGGGCTGGAGAATTTCCAGTACCTGCTCAGCGATCCCCTGTGGTGGGGGGCGGTGTTCTACAGCATCGTCTACACCGCGGTCGCGACCTTCGGAAAGTTCGCGCTCGGCTTCTGGCTTGCGCTCCTGCTCAACAACCATTTCCCGTTCAAGAGCCTGATCCGCGCCATCGTGCTGCTGCCGTGGATCGTGCCGACCGTGCTGTCGGCGCTGGCATTCTGGTGGATCTACGATCCGCAGTTCTCGATCATCTCCTATCTCCTGGTCGACGTGCTGCATTGGCGCACGACCAATGTCGACTTCCTCGGCTCGCCCTGGCCGGCGCGGTTCTCGCTGATCGTCGCCAATATCTGGCGCGGCATCCCGTTCGTCGCGATCTCGCTGCTGGCGGGGTTGCAGACCATCTCGCCTTCGCTCTATGAAGCCGCGATGCTCGACGGCGCCACCGCCTGGCAGCGTTTCCGCTACATCACCTTCCCGATGATGATGCCGATCCTGGCGATCGTGATGACATTCTCGATCATCTTCACCTTCACCGATTTCCAGCTCGTCTACGCCATCACCCGCGGCGGCCCGGTCAATTCCACCCACCTGCTTGCGACGCTGGCGTTCCAGCGCGGCATCGCCGGCGGCGAGCTCGGCGAAGGCGCGGCGATCGCGGTGTCGATGATCCCGTTCCTCGTGTTCGCGACGCTGTTCAGCTACTTCGGCCTCGCCCGCCGCAAATGGCAGCAGGGAGAAGCCAATGACTGACGTAGCAGCCCAATCGAGCAACGTCGGCAGCGCCACGCCCGACACGATGGCGTGGGATTCCCGCGCGCGGCGGATGGTGATGATCTATCTGCCCCTGGCCTGCTTCATCGTGATCCTGCTGTTCCCGTTCTACTGGATGGCGATCACCTCGTTCAAACCGAATGCGGAACTCCTGAACTACAAGGAGCACAACCCGTTCTGGATCACCTCGCCGACGCTTGTGCATATCAAGCATCTCTTGTTCGAGACCGACTATCCGCACTGGCTGAAGACGACGATGGTGGTCGCGATCGCCTCGACCTTCCTGTCGCTGTTCGCCTCGACGTTGGCGGCCTATGCGATCGAGCGCTTGCGCTTCCGCGGCAGCGCCTATGTGGGCCTCGGCATCTACCTCGCCTATCTCGTACCGCCGTCGATCCTGTTCATTCCGCTCGCCACCGTGATCGTGCAGTTCGGCCTGTTCGATTCACCGATGGCGCTGATCCTGGTCTATCCGACCTTCCTGGTGCCGTTCTGCACCTGGCTGCTGATCGGCTACTTCAAGTCGATCCCCTACGAGCTCGAGGAATGCGCGCTGGTCGACGGCGCGACGCGGCTGCAGATCCTGCGGCGGATCACGCTGCCGCTCGCGGTGCCCGGCCTGATCTCGGCCGGCATCTTCTCCTTCACGCTGTCCTGGAACGAGTTCATCTACGCGCTCGCCTTCATCCAGAGCGGCGCCAACAAGACCGTACCGGTCGCGATCGTGACCGAGCTCATCACCGGCGACGTCTACCAGTGGGGCGCGCTGATGGCGGGCTCCCTGCTCGGCTCGCTGCCGGTGGCGCTGTTCTACTCGCTGTTCGTCGACTATTACGTGTCGTCGCTGACCGGCGCGGTCAAGGAGTAGCGGGAGCGCACAACTCCCTCGCCGTCATGCTGAGGAGCGCGGAACGCGCGTCTCGAAGCATGCACGGCCGCGGTCGGGCCGTCGCCCTTCGAGACGGCCGCTGCGCGTCCTCCTCAGGGTGACGGGAGCAATAGCTCTACCTCGGCACAAACGCGACCGGCACGCTGAAGCTCATCGAACCCTGCGCAATCTCCGGCGGAAATGCCGGGAACGGTTGCGCCTGCCGCAGCATCGCCAATGCGCGCGCGTCGAACATCGCGTTGCCCGAGGAGCCGCCGAGGTGGCTCGACACCACCTGTCCGCCGCGATCGAGCGTAAAAATCAGCCGGACCACGCCACCCTGGCCGTTGCCGCCCGGTGGATAAGAGTGGAAGCGCATCAGATGCGCGCGGACGCGCGCATTGTAGGCCGCGATTGCCGATGCGGACGCGCCGGCGCTGATCGATGACGCCATCGGAGCCCGGCGCTCGGCACGCGACGGCGCGCTGGTGTGCGGGGCCGGCGTCGCTTCCGACGGCTTCTTCGCTTCGCGGCGGATCACTTTCGGCTTCACCGGCACCGGCTTCTGTTCGGGAACGTTCTTCGCGGGCCCGGGCTTCGGCGGCACGGCCTGCTGCGTCTGCTCCGGCGGTACGACGACGTCGGGCTTCCGCTGCGGCGGTGACGGTGCGATCTGCTCCTGCACGGCCGGCGCGGCCGCAGGCTCCGGCGGCGAGGCGTCCGCCTCCTGCATCACGGGTCCCGGCGGCACCTCCATCGGCGTGATGTCAGGCGCGGAGGTGATCGGCGTCAGGTCCACCAGGATCGTCGGCACCGCAACGCCGGGCGATGGCGCGGAGGCCCAGGTCAAGCCGAGCGCGAGCACCGCCGCATGTACCGCGAGGATCGCAGCGGCCGAAAGGCTCCAGCGGCGCAGCCGGATATCGTTGCCAGTGTCATGCAGCGCAAAGGCATTCATGACGTCCGTCGGTACGGTGAACCGCGCCCGCGGATCGGAACGCGTCCCCTCTCCCGCTTGCGGGCGCTCACAGGGGAGGCGCGTTGCCAAAACATCGAAAACAACCCCATGCAAAGTAGCCGGCGTTCGGCCAGGCTGCTTGACATGTCGGGCAACTCGCCGATATATTTCCAATATTCCGAAATCACATAGACGCACGCTCGCTCCAGTGGGGACATGTGGCATTTGCGTGCGTCTGTAACCGACGTTTCCACGTCGTCATGGCCGATAGCCACATGCGATAGCCCTGCCCGCACGCGGGAGAGGTGCATTTCCGATGCGGCGGCAATCCCGTCATCATGCGCTAGCGTCGCCCATCGAGGCCGACCAGCGCGATCTTGAGATAGCCGGCGTTGCGCAGCAGGTTCATCACCTCCATCAGTTCGCCATAGCTGACCGCCTTGTCGGCGCGCAGAAAGATGCGCTCGTCCCTGTTGCCCTGGGTGGCGCCGTCGAGCGTCGCGGTCAGCGCGTCGCGCGCGATCACGTCCTCGCCGACCGCGACCGAGAGATCCGGCTTCACGGTGACGAACACCGGCTTGTCCGGCCGCGGCTGCGGCTCGGCGGTCGAGGCAGGCAGATCGACGCCGAGATCGACGGTGGCGAGCGGCGCGGCAACCATGAAGATGATGAGCAGCACCAGCATCACGTCGATGAACGGCGTGACGTTGATCTCATGCGCCTCGGCAAGATCGTCGTCACCACGGCGCCGGCCGCCGAGCACACCGCTGGAGCCGAGCTTCGCGCCCATCCCCTACTCCGCGGCGCGCGCCAGCAGGAACAGGCTGCGATCGCCCTCCCGGCTGACCAGCAACATCACCATCGCCGAGGCGTCACCGAGCAATGCCCGGTGCGCCGCAATCACCCGCGTCAGATGGTTGTAGATCACGACCGCCGGGATCGCCGCGACAAGACCCAGCGCGGTCGCAAGCAACGCCTCCGCGACGCCCGGCGCGACCACCGCGAGATTGGTGGTGTGCGCCTCGGAGATGCCGATGAAGGCATTCATGATGCCCCACACCGTGCCGAACAGCCCGACGAATGGCGCGGTGGCGCCGATGGTGGCGAGCACGCCGGTGCCGCGCGCGATCTGCCGCGACATCGCCGCCTCCACCCGTTCGAGCCGGAGCGCGATGCGCTCCTTGAAGCTGTCGTCGAACAGGCCGCCGGAGAGCGTGGCCTCGCACGCCGCCGACCGGATGATCTGCGCCACCGCGTCGCTGCCGTCGCGGCTCGCCTGCTCGACTTCGGCAAGCCGCGTGTCGCGCTCGAGCAGGCCGATCCGCTGTTTGGCAATCGCGGTCTTGCGCCTGATCTCGACGGTTTTCGCGAGCCAGATCGTCCAGCTGACAAGTGATGCGAAGGCCAGCCCGATCATGACCGCCTTCACGACGATATCGGCGCTCTGGAACATGCCCCATGGCGACAGATTGCGCGGCAGCAGCGCAGTGTCGGTTGCGGCAAGGCACGCGCCCGGTGACAGGACGCCGAGTACGGCGGCTGCCATCGTCCAGATCCTTTGCCCAAGCCATCGCTGCGACATGGTCGCCTCCTGATCCGTGCCCGGTGGTCAGCCTGCCGCTTTCGGCACGAGGCGATCCGCCAGCGCGTGGAAACGCTGAAGCTGATCGCTGCGTAACGCGCGCGTCTCGTCACGGCCGACGAACACCTTGAACATCAACCCGCCGTCGAGGTTGATGAAGGCCACGAACGCCGACACCTTGCCCATGAAGGGACGCTCGACAAAGGCGATCGCCGCGCAGCGCTCATGGCGGAGATGGCCGTGCAGGCCCTTCGGCTGCATCAGGTTGAAATAGCCGCGCCCCACCTCGCCGACTGGAATCGCGCCGGTGAACTCGAAGATCCCGTCGTCTGTGTGCACGATCAGCGTCACCTCGCCCCACTCCGCGATGTCCTGCATCGCGGCAGCGAATTCGCCGGCCCCGATCCGCACCATCGTGTCCGGCAGCGCCTCGAGCACCGCGCGCGGCGTGACGTTGCGCTCGCGCGCGACGTCCTCGATCACGGCGCCGGGATTGGCGGCCATATGGGCCTTCAGCTCGGCAAGCTCGGTCGCGAGCATGGACGCCTCCATTACGCCGCAGCGTTCTTTGCCCGTTCGGTGATCAGCACCTCGAAACCTTCGAACCTGGGATGTCCGAGATAGAGGCTGCCGCCGGTCTCGTTGCCAGCACGGGAATGGGCGCGGCGGAACGCGTCCGACTTGGTCCAGGCCTCGAATGCGGCCTTTTCCGCCCACACCGTGTGCGTCGCGTAGAGCGTGTGGTCCTCGGCCTCGGGGCCCTTCACCAGATGGAATTCGATGAAGCCGGGCAGATCGCCGAGATAGGATTCCCGGGTTCTCCAGACCGTTTCGAACGCCTCCTCCTTGCCCTTGATCACCTGGAACCGGTTCATTGCGATGAACATGAAAGATTTCTCCTGCTTGCAGCGGATGCCCTTGGCGATCCTGCCGGTTGATCTCGTTGATAACATGAATGCGCCAAGGCCGCGCTGGGGGCACCAGCGCGGCCGGAGCAACCTGGATGGAAAGATCGGCTCGTCGCGTTACGCTCCACCTAGGTGAATCTTGAGGCCGGCCTTGTAGACGGTGCCCGCGCCGGGGCTCGAGAACAGCACGTCGTTCTGTGTGGTGCCGTCGGTCGAGCTGCCCGGGATCGCATAGGGCCGGTAATACTGGTTCAGAAGGTTGTCGACCGATGCCGTGAAGGTGATGTCCTTCGTGGCATTCCAGGTCAGATAAAGGTTGACGAGCTCATACGCCGTCGAGGGCAGATAACCTGCCGGCAGGTCGTTGTTGGCGCCGAACGACGACCACTGCGCCGCGATCGTCAGCGTGCGGTCGAGCAGGCGCACACCAGCCGTCGTCGTCACCTTGCGCGGCGTGATGGTGGCGAGACCGAGATTGGTCTGCGTGTTCTTGCCGCGCATCAGATGGCCGCTGACGCCGAGGAACCAGATGCCCGCGTCGTACATCGTCTCCGCTTCGATGCCCTCGATGCGGGCATGCGCGATGTTCTGATACTGGTAGAACTGGCTGTACGAGCCGAACGGCGGCACCGCGACCGGTGTCGAGGCGACAAGGTCGATATAGCCGTCGACATCGTTACGGAACACATTGATCTTGCCGCGGAAGGTATCCTCGGCCGAGAAGATGCCGTCATATTTCAGGTTGACGCCGGCTTCCTTGTTCTTGCCGACCTCGGGCCGCAGGGTCGCATTCGGCAGGAAGCAGAACAGGCCGCTGGTGCCGTCCGGGCAGTTGAACAGCGCAGGGCCGCCGCCGGTGGCGTGGCCGCCGGCGATCAGGGTCTCGGTGATCGAGGGCGCACGGTAGCCTTCGGCATAGCTTACATAGGGCGTGAAGCCCGCGACCGGCGTGACGCCGAGCGTGATCTTCGGCGAGAAGCGATCGCCGCTGGTGGAGTTATTGTAGGAACTGAGCTCGTAGCGGTCGTACCTGACGGCGCTGACGATCTCGAGCCAGCTCGAATAGTTCTGCTTCAACTGCACGAAGCCGCCGGACACCGTGCGCTGGCCGCTCGGAGTCGTGATGTTGGAATTGCCACGGCCGTCGAAGGTCTGGACATCGTCGCGGAAGGCATCGAAGCCGTAGGTTACGGCATTGCGCCAATTGCCGATGTCAAAGCGCGAGGTGTTGTTGACGTCGAGGCCGACGGTATCGAGCGAATAGCCGCGCTTGTCGCCGACGCAGCCGGAGATGTTGTTGCCGGCAACGCCCGGTCCGCAATAGGCCGATCCCGACGTGCTGTAGTGATAGGTCTTGGTCTGGTCGTTGTCGGTGCGGTTGCCATAGATCGAGACGTTCCAGTCGAACAGCATGTCGTCCGGCCTGGAGTATTTCCAGCTCAGCGTGCCCGTGTAGTTCCTGACGTCGGACGCGTAGACCGACGACCCCTGATACAGCGCGCGCTGCGCGGCGGTCAGCACCGGGCCGCGATTGAACTGGCCGATGTCGTACTGGTAGTCCTGAAACACGCCGCCGAGCTTGATCTCGTGCCCCTCGGCCGGGCGGATCGTCACCTTCATCAGGCCGCCGACGATCTCGTTGCCGGTGTTGCCGATCTCGGTGCCCGAGCCGTCCTTGTAATTGCCCTGGGTGCGGTAGACGGCACCGCCGAACACGTCGACATTGGGATCGACGCGCACGCCGCCGAACACCGAGCCCATGCCGCGATCACGGTTGGTGCCGTAGGAGCCCGACATGTCGACGCCCCAGCGTTCGCCGGGACGCAGCACGTCGTCGATATCCTTGGTGCGGAACGACACCACGCCGCCGATCGCGCCGGAGCCGTTGATGTTCGCGGTCGGCCCGCGCACGACGTCGACGCCGCCGATCATCTCGGGATCGAGGAAGAACGAGCCGTTGGCGTTGTGCCCGGTGCGCTGATAGTTCTGCCGCGCGCCGTCGACCACGACAGCGACGCGGCCGAAGTCCTGCAGGCCGCGGATGTTGACCACCGTCGACGGATCGTCGCCGCGCTCCTGGAACGAGACGCCGGGCACGTTATAGAAGATGTCGGACAGCCGGTTCGGCTGCAGGCCCTGGATCTTCTCCAAGGTCACGGCGCTCACCGGCGCCAGCGTGTCGATCGCGCGCTCGTCGGTCTTGTTCGCAACAGCGGTGATGGTGTCGAGCGACTGCACCGGCACGGCACCGATCTGCGCACGCGCGTTCGTCACAGGCGATGCAGCCGGCTGCGCAGCATGCGGTTTCGCCGGCTTGCGCTTCGCCTGCCTGGGCCGCTCCGTCGCGGGTTGCGCGGCCGATTGATCGGCAGTCTGCGCAAGACTGCCCTCCGACATGGTTGCCGCAAATGAAAACACCGACGCGCCCAAAATCAGGGCGCGCGAATACCTAGCCCCGTCAGCCATACTAGCCCCAGCCCGATGATCGATTCTTCGGTTTGGCTGGCGTGCGCTCTGCAACATGCGAGCGGCTTGCTGGCTAACGACTTCATTGCGATGCGAGCCACGCACTCACATCGTGTCATGATTGGTTACGTGCCAGCAACAAAACGGTCAAGAATGCGGCGGCACTGTTTACATCGATTGTAAAGTGCAGCCGTTGGAATGCGCCTTCGCCCGCTTATACAAGCAGGCAACATCCGAAGAATTCGAAAGCGCAGCACCAGGGACAATGTCGGCAACTTCCGGAGACGATATCGGCGCAGCCGGAAGGCATGCGGAAAACCCTTCTGACACAGCCAAAACGCTCGTCATGCACGGAAATCGCATCGACAGCCGCGACCTGTTCGCGACCGAACGCGAGATCATCATCGCGCATGGCGAGGAGAATTACCGGTTGCGGCTGACCTCGCAAAACAAGCTGATCCTGACCAAGTGACGCTCCGATGACAATTTGCCGCACGCTCGCTTTGCTCACCCTCTGCTGCCTGCTGCCATCAGGCATGGCGACCGCCGAGGGTCTCACCGTGCACGACGCGCGGGACCGCGACGTCGTGATCGACGATCCGTCGCGGATCGTCTCGATCGGCGGCGCGATCACCGAGATTCTTTATGCGCTCGGCTTCGAGGGCCGCATCGCCGGCATCGACTCGACCAGCCTCTATCCGCCGTCCGCGCTGCGCGAGAAGCCCGACGTCGGCTACATGCGTCAGCTGTCACCCGAGGGCGTACTTGGTCTCCACCCGACGCTGGTGCTCGCGGTGCAGGGCTCCGGCCCGAAGGAGACCATGGATGTGCTGGAGGCCGCGAAAGTGCCGCTGGTGCTGGTGCCGGAGACGTTCACGGAGGCCGGGCTGGTCGATAAGATCAGGCTGGTCGGCCACGCGATGGACGCCGATCCGCGCGCCGCCTGTCTGAGCGCGGCGGTGGAAACCGACCTTGCGCAACTACGTACACTGCGCGCCAGGGTGACGAAGCCGGTGCGCGTGATGTTCGTGATGTCGCTCCTGAACGGCCGTGCGATGGCCGCGGGTCACAAGACCGCGGCGGACGAGATCATCCGGCTCGCCGGCGGCGTCAACGCGATTGACGGTTATGACGGCTACAAGCCGATCAACGACGAGGCCATCGTCGCAGCGAAGCCCGATGTCGTGCTGTCGATCGAGCGCGGCAAGGACTCGCTCGATGCGCAATCGATCTTCACCCATCCGGCCTTCGCGCTGACGCCGGTCGCGACCAACAAGGCCTTCATCTCGATGGAAGGGCTCTACCTGCTCGGCTTCGGGCCGCGCACCGCCGCTGCCGCGCACGATCTCTCGCTCAAGCTTTATCCGGCGCTGGCCGCGCGGGACGAAACCTTCAAGCCGGCCGTGTTGACCGCGAACTGCCGGCAATGAGCGTGCTGGCGGAAGGCAGTTCACATGGTGTGAAACGCCGGGTCGGCGCTTCCCTGCGGCCTGCCGCCTCGCTCACGTTGCTTTGCCTGCTCGCTGCGCTCGCCGGCACCGCCCTGATCGCACTGACCGTCGGCGCCGCGGGCATTCCGCCGGCGCGGCTTCCGGCTGCACTCGGACTCTGGATCGATGGTGCGGGCTATCAGCTATTGGCGCGTGACCAGCTCGTGCTGTGGTCGATCCGGATCCCGCGGATCGCGGCCGCCGCGATGATCGGTGGGCTGCTCGCCGTCTCCGGCGCGATCATGCAGGGCCTGTTCCGCAACCCGCTCGCCGATCCCGCGCTGGTCGGCGTCTCCTCGGGCGGCGCCTTTGCCGCCGCGGCGGCCATAGTGTTCACCGACAGCCACCTCGGCGAAAGCCTGCGCTTCCTGCAAAACCAGCTGCTGCCGATCGCGGCCTTCGGCGGCTCGTTGCTCACGACCATGATCCTCTATGCCATCGCAAGCCGCGGCGGCCGGACCTCGATCGCGATCTTCCTGCTGGCGGGCCTCGCGATCGCCGCGATCGCCAATGCCGGCATCGGGCTATTGGTGTTTGCCGCCGACGACCGCCAGCTCCGCGACATCACCTTCTGGCTGCTGGGGTCGCTGAGCGGCGCGGCCTGGGCCAAGGTCGCGACGCTGGCGCCGGTGCTGGCGATCGCTCTTGTCGCCTGCCTCTCGATCGCACGCGGGCTCGACGTGCTCGTGCTCGGCGAAGCGGAGGCGTTCCACAGTGGCGTCGATGTCGAGCGGCTGAAGCGGATCTCGATCGTGCTGGTGTCGGCGATGACCGGCGTCGCGGTCTCCGTCTGCGGCGTGGTCGGATTCGTCGGCATCGTGGTGCCGCATCTGTTGCGGCTGGTGATCGGTCCCTCGCATCGCCTGCTGCTGCCGGCCTCCGCGCTGCTTGGCGCCATCCTGCTGGTCGGCGCCGATACAGTGGCGCGGACCATCGTCGCGCCGGCGGAGATGCCGATCGGCATCCTGACTGCTGCGATCGGCGCGCCGTTCTTCCTCGCGATGCTGCTGCGCCAGCGCGGCCTAGTCTCGCTATGACCGACCTGCTTGAGGTGCAATCGGTGTCGATGACGGTCGGCGGTGCGACCCTGGTCGATGCCGTCTCGCTGCGGATCGGCGCCGGCGAGATGGTTGCGATCGTCGGTCCCAACGGCGCCGGCAAATCGACCCTGCTGCGGATGTTGTCCGGCGATCTTCGCCCCTCGCACGGGGCGATCCGGCTGAAACAGCGCGATGTCCATGTCTACGGACCGCGCGAGCTGGCGCAGCATCGCGCCATGCTGTCGCAACATGTCACCGTCACTTTCCCGTTCACCGTCGAGGAGATAGTCACCATGGGCGCCGGTGAAAGCCCGCGCGCCGCGGCACGCGGGCTGGTCGAGGCCGCGCTGGACGAGGTAGGACTAGCGCATTTCCGCGCGCGGCAGTTGCCGACGCTGTCCGGCGGCGAGCAGCAGCGCGCGCATTTCGCGCGCGTGCTGGTGCAGCTCGCCCGCGGCGAGATCAAGCACGGACCCGGCCTGTTGCTGCTGGATGAGCCGACATCGGGCCTCGACCTGCGATATCAGATCGACCTGGTCGAGAGCGCAAGGCGGCGCGCCGAGCGTGGCACCGCCGTGATAGCGATCCTGCACGATCTCAATCTCGCGATGCGGTTTGCCGACCGGATCCTGCTGCTGCATCGCGGCCGGCTCGCCATCGACGGCGACCGCGCCGCTGTGATGCGGCCGGAGACCATCCGGGAGATATTCGAGATCGACGCCGCGATCGCGCACACCGACCGGGGTGTGCCGTTCGTGCTGCCGCAGACCATGCGGCCGATCCAGACGCGACAATAGTCCAGTCTTTCGCCATGGGCCGGGCTAGATCTGCGGACCGGGCGATCCAGTATTTCAGAGGCGCCGGAGCGACGCCGCTCAGCCCTCACTCCTTCTTCGTCCGGTAGTCCCCGAACGTCGTGTCGCGCTGGTCGAGCTGCGCCTTCACGCTGGCGCCGTCGCGGCGGAAGCCGGACATGTAGGCCTTGCTCGCTTCCGTCGTGAAGGCCAGTGCCTGGATTTCGGTGCCGGCACGCATCGCGGCGCGGGCGCCCATGATCTCCATCGCGCGGTGTACCGAGCGCTTGTTGAGCTGCTGCAGTTCGATCGGCACCTTGGCCGCGCGCTCGGCGAAATCGAGCGTCCTTGCCTCCAGCTCGGCGAGCGGGAACGAGCGCGTCGCATAGCCCCATTCGGCAGCCTCGCGACCGGACATCGCATCGCCCGTGAGCATCAGTTCCATGGCGCGGCGCATGCCGACCAGCCAGGGGTGATACTGCATGTCGGGTGGGCTCATCAGCCGCACCGGCGGATAACCGATCTGGGCATCGTCGGCGACATAGACGACGTCGCAAGCGGTCGCGAGCTCGGTGCCGCCCGCGAGGCAATAGCCGTGCACCTGCGCGATCACGGGCTTGGCGAGATCCCAGATCGAGAACCAGCCCTCGACCACATGGCGCGACCATTGCCCGGGGCCGGAGGCCGAATGATAGGGCTGGTCGACGCGATTGTCGGCCGAGAGATCATAGCCGGCGGAGAAGCACGGACCCACGCCGCGCACGATCGAGATGGAAATACCCGGATCGCGGTCGGCCTGTTCCAACGCCTCGAAGATCTCGCCGCGCAACCGGTTGTTCAGCGCATTGCGCTTCTCTGGGCGATTGAGCGTAATGCGGCGGACGCGCGGGCGCGGATCGTCGACGATGATGTGCTGGTAGCTCATGGGTCCTCCCGATCTCCGGCTTTGTTGCCTTTGGCAATTTCATGCCCGAGATCGGGAACGATGTCATCGGCACCCAGCGCAGGTCACCCATAGCGTTTTCGAGCGAAGTGGATCCGGTTCGCGTGAAGAAAACGCATTGAATAATAAGGCTGGAGCCCGACAGGGGCTCTAGCCCGCCGGCACCATCACGACGCCCTTGTCCTTCGGCCAGCGCACCCGCCAGGCGAAGTTGATGTCGCGGACTTCGCTCGGCTTGGCCTCGAACGCCCATTCCAGCACGCCGCGTCGGTCGCGAAGGTTGGTCGTGGTGGCGGGCGTGCTCGACGGCAGCATCTCGACCAGGATGTCGTCGTTCTCGCTGACCGGCAGCTGATCCTGGATCGCGACCTTGATCGGGAAATCGTGACCATTGCGTACCGTGGTCTTGAACACACGCTCGTCGGTCTTCGACGTCGTCACGATCAAGCCGGCGGAGCCCTCGTTGCGCTTCACCACGGTACGCTCGATCTTGACCTTGTCATCGGCCCCGAAGCCGAGCCGCACCGTCTCGTCCTTCGCCGTCGCGGCCATCCGGCCGCGGCCGACGAAAATGCCGTCGCGGTAGATCGAGACCCGCCCCGGCAATAGCGGCGCGTCGTCGTCTTGCACGAAGCTCGCTTCGAGGAAAGCGGTGGGATCGATCACCGGAACCGCGCGGATCGCGAGATCAGGCGCGATCGCCGCCGTCGAGATGCGCAGGCTTTTCGCACCCTCATTGGCAGCGACGCTGACGCGGCCGGGAATCTTGAAGGTAGCCTGGAAAGCCCCGACCTCGGGGGTCGCCTCTCGCTCCTTGGCAAGTCCGGCAATGGAAACCGCGGCCTGATCGACCTCGGGCGCAGGCGCGAGCGCCGAGCGCGGCATACTGTCCAATAATGCCTTGGCTGCCTCCATCGGCGGCCGAGGCGGCAGCGGGTATCGCACAGTCAGCGAATTGAGATCGGGTGCGTTGCCACCGCGCGCGGCGCGGACAGTGGAGACGCCGAGCGTGACGTTCGACCAGTCCTCGCCCGTCGATTGCGTGATCTCGGCGCGCCGCACCAGTTCCATCGCCGGCTTGCGATCCTTCGCGCCGGTGTCGAGGCGGGCATCATAGAGCGGGGTCCAATGCGCGTTGGGCACCGAATAGGTGACCCGCAGCGTCGCCTTGGTCGCGGCCGTGGACGCAACGTCGATCCGTACCTCCAGTTTGCTTGGCGGCTTGGCGGCACGGTCGGATTCGAGCCGGGCGACCTCGCGATCGATATCGCGCTGCTTGCGCTTGGCGTCACGGATCGCGCTATCGGCGCTGGCGACCTCGTCCGCGACGGCAGCGAAGGCCGCGCGCCAATCGCTGAGCGGTCGCGCTTCGCCCTTCTCGCCGAGACCCGCCGGCGAGGCCTCGGCAAAACGAGTGGCAAATTTGCGCCGCGCCTCGGCTGCCGCAATCGTCCCCTGCAGATCGGCGCGCTCGTCCTTGAGCGCTTCGATATGCTTGTCGATCTCGGGCAGGTTCGCCGGCACCGCCACGGGAGGCTGCCGCGTGTCGATCGCGCCGATGGAAAGCCTCGCGCCCGCCTCACCTTCGACCCGCAGCGAGGACGGATCGAGCAGCAACGGGAAGTCCTTGGCGACGAGGGTGTTGCCGCCGGCAGGCAGATCCAGCGTGATGACGCGGGTGACGCTCGCACCGTCGGGATAAACGGTGACTGCGTCGACATTGGACGTCGCGTCGAGATCGGCCGCGTGGAGCGGCCGGGCGGCGAGAGCACTGACCAGCACCAGGCTGGTGGTAACGAGACAGTTCGCAATCAATCGCATGATATCCCTCCGGAAAACATCGCGTCGCGCGCGAGACCTGAAGGCGCGCCACGTCGCGGGAGCACCTTTGCTCGTGGTGAGACGCGGCGGAGAAGGAACTGGTTCGATTGAGGTTTCCGCGCGGCACGGTGATGGCGCAGTGGCGGCTGCGGAGTGGCGCAGCGGTGTCGGCGCGACCCGTTGGCTCGTAATGACGGGTAGAAAGAACACAGCACAAAAAAGCACGGCGCCTGTGCGGCGCCATGCTGGTCTTCTCAATAGTCAGATGAGCCGAAAGCTCAGCTGTAGATCTCGAACAGGCCCGCGCCGCCCTGGCCGCCGCCGATGCACATGGTCACGACGCCCCACTTGGCCTTGCGGCGACGGCCTTCCTGCAGCAGGTGGCCGGTGAGACGGGCACCGGTCATGCCGAAGGGATGGCCTATCGCGATCGAGCCGCCGTTGACGTTGTACTTCTCGGGATCGATGCCGAGCTGGTCCCGCGAATAGAGGCACTGGCTGGCGAAGGCCTCGTTGAGCTCCCAGAGATCGATGTCGTCGATCTTCAGGCCATGGCGCTTCAACAGCTTCGGCACGGCAAAGACCGGGCCGATGCCCATCTCGTCCGGCTCGCAGCCGGCCGAGGCCCAGGCAACGAAGCGGCCCATCGGATTGAGGCCGCGCTTCTCGGCGTCCTTGGCTTCCATCAGCACGACGGCGGCGGCGCCGTCGGAGAGCTGGCTGGCATTGCCGGCGGTGACGAACTTGCCCGGGCCTTTCACCGGCTCGAGTTTGGCGAGACCTTCCAGCGTCGTCTCCGGGCGGTTGCACTCGTCGCGGTCGACGACATAGTCGACGATCGACTCGGCCTTCGTCGCCTTGTCGACCACCTTCATCTTGGTCTTCATCGGGACGATTTCGTCCTTGAACTTGTTGGCCTGCTGTGCGGCCGCCATGCGGCGCTGTGACTCCAGCGAATACTCGTCCTGATACTCGCGGCTGAGCTTGTAGCGCTCGGCGACGATGTCGGCGGTATCGATCATCGCCATGAAGATGTCGGGCGCGGTCTTCAGCAGATCCGGATCGATCGATTCCTTCGGCGAGCCGCCGCCGGGAATCGAGATGCTCTCGACGCCGCCGGCGACGATGCAATCCGAGCCGTCCGAGCGGATCGAGTTGGCGGCCATCGCGATGGTCTGCAGGCCCGACGAGCAGAAGCGATTCACCGAGACGCCGGCGGTCGACTTCGGCAGTCCGGCAAGCAGCGCGGCCTGTCGGCCGATATTCGGCGCGCCATGCGCGCAATTGCCGAGGTAGCAATCCTCGACATACTCCTTGTCGACGCCAGCGCGGTCGACAGCGTGCTTGATCGCGTGCGCAGCGAGCGACATCGGCGGGGTGATGTTGAATCCGCCACGGCCGGACTTCGCCAGGCCGGTGCGCGCATAGGAAACAATTACGGCTTCACGCATAGTTTTCTCCCTTTGAGATGACCGTCATTGTGGCGTGTCGTGGCCCGTTCGTACACATTTTTCAGCGGCTGCGACAGGAATACTAGAGGCCTCAGAACGACAAACGCCGTCTCCGGGGCCGGAGACGACGTTATGTTCCGCAGATCGGAATATATGTTCGAGCGAAGTCTCAATTCGTCATGACCGGGCTTGACCCGGGCATCCACGCATTAACGTACGCGTGGTCAGGAAGACGCGGATGGCCGGGTCATAGGCGAGCGGAAGCGACACCATCCTTCAGACGGCTACGCCCGGCCATGACGGTGGAGAGAGTTAGAACGTCAGCACCTTGGCCTGCTTCACCTGCGGCAGCGCCTGCACCTTGGCGAGCACCTCCGCCGGCACCGCGCCATCGACCTCGACCAGCGCGATGGCGTCGCCGCCCTGCTTGACGCGGCCGAGATGGAAGGTCGCGATGTTGATCCTGGCATCGCCGAGCAGGCTCGCGAAGCTGCCGATGAAGCCCGGCTTGTCCTCGTTGGTCACGTAGACCATCGTCTTGCCGAACTCGGCGTCGACGCGGATGCCCTTGATGTCGACCAGGCGCGGCTTGCCGTCGGCATAGACGGTGCCGGACACCGAACGCTCCTGCCGCTCGGTCGTGACGGTGACCGTGATCAGGCTCTCATAGTCGCTCTGCGCGGCGCGCACGACCTCGTCCACCACCATGCCGCGCTCCTTGGCGACGACAGGCGCGGAGACAACGTTGACTTCGCCCAGCATCGGCCGCAGCAGGCCGGACAGCACCGCCGAGGTGATCGCCTTGATCTTCATCTCGCCGACGTGGCCCTCATAGGTGATCTGGGTCTTGAGGATGCCGCTCTCGGTGAGCTGGCCGGCGAACGAGCCGAGCTTTTCAGCGAGCTCGATGAACGGCTTCAGCTTGGGGGCTTCTTCCGCAGTGATCGAGGGGAAGTTGACGGCATTCGAGATCGCGCCCGACAACAGATAATCCGACATCTGCTCGGCAACCTGCAGCGCGACGTTCTCCTGCGCTTCCGTGGTGGAGGCGCCAAGATGCGGGGTGCAGATCACGTTGGGGTGGCCGAACAGCACGTTCGTGGTCGCCGGCTCCTCGATGAACACGTCGAAGGCGGCGCCCGCGACATGCTTGGAATTCAGCGCATCGACCAGCGCCTGCTCGTCGACCAGACCGCCTCGGGCGCAGTTGATGATGCGGACGCCCTTCTTCATCTTGGCGATCGCGGCCGCGTCGATGACGTTGCGCGTCTTGTCGGTCAGCGGCGTGTGGAGCGTGATGAAATCGGCGCGCTTCAGCAGATCGTCGAGCTCAACCTTCTCGACGCCGATATCCTTGGCGCGCTCCGGCGACAGGAACGGATCGAACGCGATCACCTTCATGCGCAGGCCGAGCGCGCGATCGGCGACGATCGAGCCGATATTGCCGCAACCGATCACGCCAAGCGTCTTGGCGGTGATCTCGACGCCCATGAAGCGGTTCTTCTCCCACTTGCCGGCCTGGGTCGAGGCGTCGGCCTGCGGGATCTCGCGCGCCAGCGCCAGCATCAGCGTGATCGCGTGCTCGGCAGTCGTGATCGAATTGCCGAACGGCGTATTCATCACGATGATGCCCTTGGCGGTCGCGGCCGGGATCTCGACATTGTCGACGCCGATGCCGGCGCGGCCGATCACCTTCAGCTTCTTCGCCTTCTCGAGGATCTTGGCGGTGGCCTTGGTGGCCGAGCGGATCGCGAGGCCATCATAATCGCCGATGATCTCGGCAAGCTTTTCCTTGTCCTTGCCGAGGTTGGGCTGGAAGTCGACCTCGACGCCTCGGTCCTTGAAGATTTGCACGGCGGCGGGAGACAGCGCGTCGGAAATGAGAACTTTGGGTTTTGACATTTGAAATGTTCCTTTGCCCTGCGGCAGGCGGGTCCCTTGGACCGATGTGATGAAGTCTCTGATCACTTCTCCCTCTCCCCGTCCTTACGGGGAGTGGGTTGGGGTGAGGGGCAAACACAGGCGAGGGAGAAGCCGGAGGGGCCCCTCACCCGGATCGCACGGAACGATGCTGCTCATCGCCCGGAGAAATCCGACCTCTCCCCGTAAGAACGGGGGAGAGGTGACAAAGGAAAGCTCAGGCCGCTTTGGGCAGCGCTGCCTTGGTCTCGGCGAAGGCCCAGTCGATCCACTGCGTGAGCAGCTCGACGTCCTTTGCTTCAACAGTGGCGCCGCACCAGATCCGCAGGCCCGCCGGCGCATCGCGGTAGTACGCGAAGTCGAAGCCGGCGTTCTCCTTCTCCACCAGCGCGACCAGCTTCTTGCAGAAGTCGGCCTGCGCATCTGATGGAAGCGAGGTAATCGCGGGATCGGTGAACTTCAGGCACACCGAGGTGTTGGAGCGGATCGCGGGATCCTTGGCCAGGAAATCGATCCACGGCGTCTTCGCCTTCCAGTCGGCGAGCGCCTTGGTGTTGGCGTCGGCGCGCGCGATCAGCGCCTTCAGGCCGCCGATCGACTTCGCCCAGTTCAGGGCATCGAGATAGTCCTCGACGCAGAGCATCGACGGCGTGTTGATGGTCTCGCCCTCGAAGATGCCCTGATTGAGCTTGCCGCCCTTGGTGAGGCGGAAGATTTTCGGCAGCGGCCAGGCCGGCTTGTAGGTCTCGAGCCGTTCCACCGCACGCGGCGACAGGATCAGCATGCCGTGCGCAGCCTCGCCGCCGAGCGCCTTCTGCCAAGAGAACGTCACGACGTCGAGCTTGGCGAAATCGAGCGGCTGCGCGAAGGCGGCCGAGGTCGCGTCGCAGATCGTGAGGCCTTCGCGGGTCTCACTGATCCAGTCAGCGTTCGGCACGCGCACACCGGACGTGGTGCCGTTCCAGGTGAAGACGACGTCGGACTTCTGATCGACCTTGGAGAGATCCGGAATTTCACCGTAAGCCGCGTTGAGCTTGGTGACGTCCTTCAGCTTCAATTCCTTGATGATGTCGCTGACCCAGCCCTCGCCGAAGGATTCCCAGGCGAGCGTGGTGACGGGCCGCGCACCGAGCAGCGACCACAGCGCCATCTCGACCGCGCCGGTGTCGGACGCCGGCACGATGCCGATCTTGTAGTCGGCGGGCACTTCAAGCACTTCGCGCGTCAGTTCGATCGCGAGCTTGAGCTTGGCTTTGCCGACCTTCGCACGATGCGAGCGGCCAAGCGCGGCGTCCTTGAGATTTTCGGGGTTCCAGCCGGGGCGCTTGGCGCAAGGGCCGGAGGAGAAATGCGGCACATGAGGCCGCGAAGCGGGCTTCGCTGCAGTCATAATCTACCCTTCCAGATAGCTGCCTCTCGGTGGGGAGAGGTTTCCCGCCGTCGGAGATAGTGGAAGGGCCCCAAAACGTCAAGGAACTTTGGACGTATCGGGCAGGCTGTCGGAATCACAGCTGATTGATGGGGCATCCTCGACCCGCGATACCACCTGCTGAACCAACAGCTCCGCGGCGTCGGTCACCAGCTTGACGGCCCTGCGGCGGCTGGCGATTTTTAAGATGCTCTTTTCGCCGGCCTGCACGATGTATTCGTTGCCGACCCGCACGATCGAATAAGCTGGCATCGAAGATCCCCAAGCTGCTGTGCCCGATGGGAGACGCCGAGATACCGGACTCGTTCCTCCCCGTAAAATCACGGAGATCAGCTTAGTTTATTGCTCCTTAACCGAATAGCAGAGCGAGAACTACCGCAGGCTCGCGGAGCTAGAGAACACAACTTCGCGCACGCATCTCAAAAGCGGATCGTCATGCCGACATGGCTGCGCGCGAATCCGAGCCGTTCATAGAAGCGTTGCGCATCGACGCGCGTGTGATGCGTCAACAGCTCGACGAGCATGCAGCCTTTCGTGCGCGCTTCCGCAATCGCCCACTGCACCAGCTTCTCGCCGATGCCGCGGCTGCGGCAATGCTTTGCAACACGCACGTCCTCGAGCAGGCCGCGCGAGCCGCCCTGCGAACTAATGCCCGGCAGAACGGCCAGTTGCAAACAACCGACGACGATCCCGTCGCCGTCGACGGCGACAACGAGCTGTAAATTGGGATCACGATCAACCCGCTCGAACGCCTGATAGTAGCTTTGCGGCAACGGATCCTCGATCCGCTCGCGCGCGCTGCCGAGCGGATCGTCCGCCAGCATCCCGACGACGGCGGCAATGTCTTCGCGAGTGGCACGGCGAATGGTGATCGATGATGATCCGGTCATTGTCGTTTATTCCGTTTGAGGTCAGCGCGCCGGCGGCAGGCCGAGCGCGCGCTCGGCGTCCGCGATCCAGCGATTGATCATGGGGTAGCGGTCGAGCTCGAGGCCGCCTTCATGTGCGACGCGTGTGTAGGCGAGCAGCGAAACGTCGGCCAGCGAAAACGCGTCCCCGATCAGGAATCGCGTGCCGCCGAGATGCCGCTCCAGGTGATCGAGCGCCACATGGCCTCGCTTCACCAGGTTCGGATCGAGGTCCGCCACGGCCTTGCCGAGATACACGATGTGGAAGCGGCAGACGGCCACATAGGGCTCGTGGGTGTTCTGCTCCCAGAACATCCAGGCATCCATCTGCGCGGCACGATAGGCGTCGCCCGGGATCAGATCGCTGCCGCGCGCGAGATAGCGGATGATGGCGTTGGACTGGGCCAGCGTGCGGCCGTCGTCGAGCTCGACCGTCGGCACCTGCCCCCAGCCGTTCAGCTTGAGGAAACCCGCCGTCCGGCTGCCGCCTTTGAGGGTGTCGATCTCGATCCATGTGTAGGGCAGCGCGAGCTTGTCGCACACCCATTTCACCTTCAGGCAATTGCCTGAATTGGCGTCGCCGTAGATTTTCACTGATTGCGCTCCGCTTGCGGAGCGGCATTCGATCAGCCGCACAATGCGCCGTCAAGCCGATGCAGCGCCGCAGATCAGAACTTGTAGCCGAGGCCGACGCGCACCGTGTTGATGTTGGTGTCGACGACGGAAGTGATGCGAACGTACTCCCACTCCGCGCGCATGAAGAGCCCCGCCATCAACCTCACATCGACGCCAAGGCCGCCGCTGTAGCCGTACACCAGGTGATTGTGCAGCACATCCGATGCGCTCAGGGTCGCAAGCGACGTGAACGATCCGGCCGCTCCCGTGGAGCTGATGGCATCGAAGACGGTGACGGACCGTGAGATGTTGGCATTGCCCAGCGCGACGCCGCCGAACATGTAGGGCAGGAAGCAACCCCAGGCATAACCGGCACGGGCGCGGAAGGTGGCCAAGTCCGTAATCGCGATTCCGGCTGACGAATCGACGCGCACGTCATGGAACATTTTGTCGGTCAACGCGGCGCCGCTGACCAGCTCTTTGCTCGCGGTCGAACTGCCACCGAAGTTGTTGGCGTGCATATAGCTCGCTTCGACGCCGACGACGACATCATCGTATTGCCAGTTGTAGCCGGCAAACGCGCCAAAGGCCGACGAACGCTGCGATTGCTTGCCGAGCCCGAGATTCCAATTCGCGACGTCCATTTGCTGGATGACATTGTGATCGAGCAGGGCGGAGAGCATGTTGGCGTTCGTCCCGCTGAAATTCTCATCGGACGAACCGTAGCCGGCTTGTCCGCCGACATAGAAGCCCTCCCAGTTGGTGGTCGGTTGGGCCAACCCCTCGCTGAAGCCGCCGCGGAGAACAGGCAGGTCCGGGAGATCCGCCGCGCGCGCGCCGGTCACCGCCCCGAACATCATCGCCGCCAGCAACAACTTACGCATCGCCACGCTCCATCCACCCACCAAACGACGCGCTGATCATCGCCTGTTAACCTTAACCAATCGTTGTCGCCGTCCACTTTCGACATGCTCACGTTGCAAACCTCGCGACGTCAGCGACAAACAAAAACGGCGCGGGATAATCCCGCGCCGTTTGCAATCGTTAACCGATGAAGGCTGGAAATTAACCCTTGGTGATCAGCGGGGGCGGCGGCGGAGGCGGCACGTCGCAGCAAGGCAGAGCCCAGCGCACACCGAGTCTCACGTCCTGCGAGACCAGGTCGCGGAACTGGAAGGACGACGGGCCGGCATTGCTGCCGTCGAAGGACTGGCCGAACCCGTGAACCGCCGTTCCCATGTTGAGATAGCGGTACGCGAGTTCGACGGTGAAGTTGTTGTTCACCTTGTAGGCGAGACCGGCATGCACGGCCCAGGCGAAGTTGGTTGTCGAAGCGCCATTGGCGAAGTACGAGCCGGCTCCAAAGGAGCCGAAGCCCGGAGCAAACGCCAGGCCGGAATCCTGAAGACCGGTGGTCTGGATATGAGCAGCACCGACGCCGACACCGACGAACGGTGTCAGGCACCACCAGGTTCCGAGATCGGCGTAGATGTTGGCCAGTCCGACCCAGCTCGTAAAGCCGCCCTGATAAACGTCGGTGAGCGCGCTGCCGCCGGGGAACGTGGAGAAGTCGGTGCCGCTGAAGCTGACGCGCGAGCGATACTCACCCGTGATGTCGGCGCGCAACCAGCTGTTGAACTGATAACCGACGCCGAGGCCGAAGGACACGCCGCCGTTGAAGCCCTCGCCCTGCTGCGTCAGCGTCGAGCCGGCCGGCAAGGTGTCGTAGAGATTGTTGTGCAACTTGCCGGTCACATTGGTCATGCCGATGTCGCCGCGCAGATACCAGCCGCCGAAGTCCTGCACCGGAGGCGGAGCGTATGCCATCGGGGGCGGCGGCATGATGGGCATATCGGCGGCGAACGCCGCTGAGGACAGCAGGGATGCCGCGCCCGCGGCAATCAAAGACTTAACGCTACGCATTGGCTTCGTCCTTTTGGGCCAGTGAGGCGTACGCGAAAGCCCCACGTCTGAAACTCACAGGCCGGACCATGGCAGCAAATGTTTAAGCGCCACTTAACCCTAATTTTTAAGGTTGACGATCCCTCACCAATTTTCGAGCAACTGCGCTTTTCCGGCGCGAGTGATGCATGCACGGCACAGCAAGATGGCGATTCCGCCACAAGTCCTAACGATGCTTTGATGAAATCGCGATACTGCACCGCACGGAACGCGCGTGCGTTAGCGAATGATTAACCCTGCGCGCGAGCGCGATTCGCAACCGTCGCGACGGCTCTCAATGCGCAGCTTTGGGCATCTTCGGCAGGAACACTGCGAGCAGACCGATCGCCGGCAGGAACGCACAGAGCTGATAGACGAAGGCGATCGAGGTGTGGTCGGCCAGCTTGCCGAGCACGGCTGCACCAAGGCCGCCGATGCCGAAGGCAACCCCGAAGAACACGCCGGAGATCATGCCGAACCGATGCGGCATCAGCTCCTGCGCGAACACGATGATCGCCGATGTCGCGGACGAAATGATCAGGCCGATCACCACCGTCAGCACTGCGCTCGCAAACAGCCCGGCATAGGGCAGCGCCAGCGTGAACGGCAGCGCGCCAAGGATCGAGAACCAGATCACATACTTGCGGCCGAACCGATCGCCGACCGGTCCGCCGAAGAATGCGCCGGCAGCGTTCGCGGCGAGGAAGACGAAGAGATAGAGCTGCGCCGCCTGCGTCGAGACACCGAACCTGTCGATCAGATAGAAGATGTAATAGCTCGACAGGCTCGAGACATAAAGCTGCTTGGAGATCAGCAGCGCGACCAGCACAATAAGCGCGATTCTGACGCGCCGCTGGTCCGGGTGATCGGGATGCCGCTCGATCACGGCCGCCTTCCTCGCGGCGATCTGCGGCTTGTACCAGGCGCCGATGCGCCAGAGGATCACGATGGCGAGGAACGCGATCGAGGAGAACCAGGCGATCGAGGGCTGGCCGAACGGCACCACGATCAAGGCGGCAAGCACCGGGCCCATCGCGGTGCCGAAGCTGCCGCCGAGCTGGAACACCGATTGCGCGAAACCGTAACGCCCGCCCGACGCCAGCCGCGCGATGCGCGATGATTCCGGATGAAACACCGCGGATCCGAGCCCGACCAGCGAGGCCGCGATCAGGATCGCGCCATAGGCGTGTGCGACGCTGAGCATCAGCAGGCCGAAGAAGGTGAAGCCCATGCCGATCGCGAGCGAGAACGGCTGCGCCTTCTTGTCGGTGAAATGCCCGACCACCGGCTGCAGCAGCGATGCGGTGAACTGGAACGCCAGCGTGATCATGCCGATCTGCGCGAAGTCGAGCGCGTAATTGTCCTTCAGGATCGGATAGACCGAAGCGATCAGCGACTGCATCGTGTCGTTGAGGAAATGCGAGAAGCTGATGCCGGCGAGCACGACATAGACCGGCCCCGCGGCAGCCGCTTTCGCAGCCAGCCCCGGCGTCAGTTCGGACATCGGCACTGGTTCGCCCAGCGCTTCTTCACTCACGACCGGCTTGTTCAATGCAGCATTCCGGGAAACAGATTCGCAAAAATACCTCCGTGTCATAAGACGCGGAGGTGGTTGCGACCAGCTCCTCCAGCCGATGGCAGCGATGCGCTGTGCGGCCAGCGTCCGAGTTCTATCCCCGTCATCCTGAGGAGCGGCCTCTTGGCCGCGTCTCGAAGGATGCACGGCCACTAGCCGAGCCGTACATCCTTCGAGGCGCGCTACGCGCTCCTCAGGATGACGGGTCAAGCAGGCTCAAGATTAGAATCAGCAGATCTCTAAGCCGCTGCGGCGTGGCCGAGCGCGCTGACAATATTGTCCACGACCTCTTCGACCAGGATGCGGTCGTCGCCCTCGCCCATCACGCGGATCACGGGCTCGGTGCCGGAGGGGCGGATCAGCAGGCGGCCGTGACCGTTGAGGCGCTTCTCGCCGTCGGTGATCGCGGACTTGACCTCGGCGTCGTCGAGCGGCTTGCCGCTGCGGTAACGCACGTTCTTGAGAATCTGCGGCAATGGATCGAAACGCCGGCAGACCTCCGACACCGGGCGGCGGAGCTTCTGCACCACGGCAAGCACCTGCAGCGCGGCCACGAAGCCGTCGCCGGTCGTCGAGTAGTCCGACATGATGATATGGCCCGACGGCTCGCCGCCGAGGTTGTAGCCGCCCGCCAGCATCTGCTCGAGAACGTAGCGGTCGCCGACCGGCGTGCGAATCATGTGCATGCCGTGATCCTGAAGAAAGCGCTCGAGCCCGAGATTGGACATCACGGTGGTGACGATGCCGGGCTTGGAGAGGCGCCCCTCTTCCTTCCAGCTTTGCGCGATCACCGCGAGCAGCTGGTCGCCGTCGACGATGTGGCCGCGCTCATCGACCAGGATGACGCGATCGGCGTCGCCATCGAGCGCGATGCCGATGTCGGCGCGCATCTCGCGCACCTTCCTGGACAGCGCCTCCGGCGAGGTCGAGCCGCATTCCTTGTTGATGTTGAAGCCATCGGGTTCGACGCCGATCGGAACGACATCGGCACCGAGTTCCCACAGCGCTTCCGGCACCACCCGGTAGGCGGCGCCGTTGGCGCAATCGATCACGACGCGCAGGCCGTCGAGGCTGAGGTCGCGCGGCAGCGTGCGCTTGGCGAATTCGATATAGCGGTCATGAACGCCGTCGATGCGGCGGGCGCGGCCGAGGCTCGCGCTCTGCGCCAGGCGGCGGTCGAGCGATTCGTCGAGCAGCTGCTCGATCTGCTTCTCGACGTCGTCGGACAGCTTGAAGCCCTGCGGGCCGAACAGCTTGATGCCGTTGTCCTCGAACAGATTGTGCGACGCCGAAATCATCACGCCGAGATCAGCGCGCATCGACTTGGTCAGCATCGCGACCGCCGGCGTCGGGATCGGGCCGAGCAGCAGCACGTCCATACCGACCGAGGTGAAGCCCGCAACCATGGCGTATTCGATCATGTAGCCGGACAGCCGGGTATCCTTGCCGATCACGACGCGATGGCGATGATCGCCACGCTGAAACACCAGACCTGCGGCCTGCCCCACCTTGAGCGCGAGCTCAGGCGTGATCAGTCCATTGGCGCGGCCCCGAATACCATCGGTCCCGAAATACTTGCGGCTCATGTAACCCCCAAACACAGCCCCCTCGACCACCCGACGAGAGAGCCCTGAACGCTCACCAGTTTAGCGTGCATCGGCCTTATAGACCCTCAGCCGCTAAAATGACTTCAAAAAATATGATGAATCGTTACCGTCATCGAACCATAGAGTTCGACACTAAGTCATTGCGAAATAAGGATTACTCCTTCCGGCGCCATGCCGGCGCAGGATTATCGATTAATCCTCGCCCTTGCGCCGAACGTGGCTGTCGCCCTTGGTCGGGGCCGGCTGGGTGACATTGACAGGGTCGGAACCCGGGAATGTCTCTTCCAGCCCTTCCTCCAGCGCCTCGTCGAGCCGGCGCTTTTCGGCACTCTCATCAGTCTTCGGTTTGGAGCCTGATTGCGTCATCGTGCTCTCCCTTTCGGTCTTCCCGCCAACCGGTATCCGCTCCGCCGGAAACGCCGCACAAGATTCGGCTGGGCGATTTGGCAGGCGGTCCAACCATGCTAGATGACGGCGAGACCAAAGACCTGCAAGATTTGCGACAGACCAGAGGGCCGGGAACGTCCATGAAGCACATTACCTGCATCGAAGATTTGCGCCAGCTGCACAAGCGCCGGGTGCCGAAGGCGTTTTTCGATTATGCGGACCGCGGCTCTTACACCGAGGACACGCTGCGCGCGAATTCCGCCGACCTGCAGCAGATCAAGTTCCGTCAGCGCATCCTGGTCGACGTCTCCAAGCGCAGCCTGTCGACCACGATCCTTGGCGAACCCTCGGCGATGCCGCTGATCCTGGCGCCGGTCGGCCTGCTCGGCATGCAGCACGGCGACGGCGAAATCTACGCCTGCCGCGCGGCGCAGGCGGCCGGCATTCCCTTCACCCAGAGCACGATGTCGATCTGCTCGATCGAGGACATCGCGGCCGCCGTCGACAAGCCGTTCTGGTTCCAGCTCTACGTCATGAAGGACCGCGGCTTCATCAAATCGCTGATCGAGCGCGCGATCGCGGCGAAGTGCTCGGCGCTGGTGCTCACCGTCGACCTGCAGGTGATCGGCCAGCGCCATCAGGACATCAAGAACGGCATGACGGTGCCGCCGGAATGGTCACTGTCGAAGCTGATCGATTTCGCGACCAAGCCGGCCTGGGTCTCCGGCGTGCTGCAAGGCAAGCGCCGCACGTTCGGCAACATCGCCGGTCACGTGAAGGGCACCGAGGACCTCACCAAGCTGTCGGAATGGACCGCATCGCAGTTCGACACCTCGCTGAACTGGAAGGACATCGACTGGATCCGCAGCATCTGGCCGGGCAAGCTGATCCTGAAGGGCATCCTCGACGTCGAGGACGCCGAGCTCGCCGCCAAGACCGGCGCGCAGGCGATCGTCGTCTCCAACCACGGCGGCCGCCAGCTCGACGGCGCACCGTCGTCGATCGAGGTGCTGCCCGAGATCGCCGATGCGGTCGGCTCGCAGATCGAGATCATGTTCGACGGCGGCATCCGCACCGGGATGGACATGATGCGCGCCCTCGCGCTCGGCGCGAAATCCTGCATGATCGGCCGCGCCTATGCCTACGGCCTCGGCGCCGGCGGTCAGGAGGGCGTCGCAAAAGCGATCGACATTTTGGCCAAGGAGCTCACCACCACGATGGGGCTGTGCGGCGTCAACACGATCGCGGAGATCGACGATCACGTGCTGGCGGTGTAGCGTCCCCGCAATCTTCGTCGTCCCGGGCAAGCCAACGGGTCGCGCGAACGCGCGCCCGATGACAGGCTCCGCGCGACCCGGGACCCATAACCACAGCCGCGCAAGATTTGGCACAGCCGTGGCCACAGCTTTTCTCAACAAGAACCATCGGTGGTTATGGGTCCCGGCTCCCGTGCGCAATTGCGCACTAGGCCGGGACGACGTGTTGAGAGAGTTTCGCTTCGCATCACATCGGCGGCGCGATCCCGTCGCGGCCGACATTGACGCGGTTGGCTTCCAGCGTGCCGTCGGCCTTCTTCACCGCGCCGAAGATGATGATCTTGGCGCCCGGCTTCAGCTCGGACTTGTCGCCGGCAACGAAGGTCACGACCGGCGTGCCCGGCGGCACCACGACTTTCTTCTCACCGTCCCTGTACTTCACCAGGATGTTCTGGCCGTCGGTGCCCTTCACCGTCTCGGCGACGGTGGCGTTCGTCATGGTCGAGTTGGCGCGCAGATCCCAGGGACGAAAGCCCTCGGCGGCGCCGCGTTGGTTCTCCGGGAAGATGTGAACCGCGATCGCCTTCTGCGTCCCGTCAGGTTCCGGCATCGCGGTGACGCCGATATAGGAACCCGGCTTGATCTCCGACAGGTCGGTCTTGGCAACGCCGAACACCGCGACGTTGTCGGTCGTCTGTACCTTCATGTCGGTTCCGTCGCGCGACTTGATCGACAGCGTCGGACCGTCGACGGCCTCGATGGTGCCGCGAATGCGTACGCTTGGCGGCTGCTGCGCCGATGCGATCGAAGTGAATGCGACGAGAAGCAATGCGGCGAAGAGCGGCGATTTCGACATGATGTCCCTCATGGGTTTGGCTGGCGGACTCAGGAACACCGGGGGATTGATGGTATTCCGTGCGTGTCGCTGCTCTTTGCAGGAGAGGTGACACGATCGACGACTACGCGCTGGATGAGGGGTCTGTTACTGCGGTAGCGAACGCGTGATGCGTCAGCGTTCTGCTGTGGCTCGTCCGGGCTATGCAATCTTCGTCGTCCCAGGCAAGCCAACGGGTCGCGCAAACGCGCGCCCGATGACAGGCTCCGCGCGACCCGGGACCCATAACCACAACCGCACGAGGTTTGGCACGGCAATGGCTGCAGTTCTACTCAACAACAATGATCGGTGGTTATGGGTCCCCGCGTTCGCCGGGACGACGTGTTGAGAGAGCTTCGCTGCGCGTCACATCGGCGGGGTGATCCCGTCACGGCCGACGCTGACGCGGTCGGTTTCCAGCGAACCGTCAGGCAGTTTCTTCATGAAGGCGATGATCCTGGCGCCGGCCTTCAGCTCAGACTTGTCACCGGCAACATAGGTCACGATCGGCGTATCCGGCGACACCGCGACTTTCTTCTCGCCGTCCTTGTATTTCACCAGCAGCGTATGGCCGTCGTTGCTGACGACGGACTGGGCGACGGTGGCATTCGTCATGCTGCTGTTGGGCTTGAGATCCCAGGGCCGCGAACCCTCGCCGGTGCCGCGCATGTTCTCCGGAAACACATGCACCTCGACCGCCTTCGGCACGCCGTCGGGTCCGGGCACCGTGGTGGTGCCGATGAAGGAACCAACCTTGACATCCGACAGCGCGATCTTGGTGAGGCCGAGCACGACGATGTTACCAGCCATGTGCAGCTTGACATCTTCACCACTGCGCGACTTCACCGCGAGCGTATCGCCGTCGACGCCTGCGACGGTTCCACGGACACGTGTCGGCGTGGGCGGCTGCTGCGCGATCGCGTAGAGCGTGGACGCCGTCACCATCGCAAGCGCGATGAACGGGCGAACGAATTGGGTACGGCGGAACGGCATGGAATGGTCTCCGGAGGGATCAAGAGCTGACCCAACGCTGGACCCCAGCCTTGCGACGCTATTCCATGCCTCAAGTCTTTGTGAGATCGGCCTCGACAAGCGCACGTAGTTCCGGGGTGACCTGCGGGCGCGGTCCAAACCACAATTCAAAGCCGCGCACCGCCTGATGCAGCAGCATGCCGAGCCCATCCGCGGTCTTCAGCCCGCGTGCCTTTGCCGCCGCGAGCAATGGCGTCACCAGCGGCACATAGACAAGATCGGACACAACGGCGCTTTGCGGCAGCCGGCCGACATCGATCTCGAGCGCAGGCTGGCCATGCATGCCGAGCGAGGTCGTGTTGACCAGCAGGCCTGCGCGCGGCAGCAATTCGTTGACCGCGTCCCATGTCGCCGGCTGAACGCGTGGGCCGAACTGATCGGCGAGCACACGGGCGCGGTCGATCGTGCGGTTGACGAGATGCACGCGCGCGATGCCGCGCTCGATCAGGCCGAACACCACCGCGCGCGCCGCGCCGCCGGCGCCGAGCACCAGCGCATCCGTCGTCTTGTCCCAGCCAGGCGCGGAAGCGTCGAGATTGTTGATGAAGCCCTCGACATCGGTATTGGTCGAGTGCAACTCGCCTTCGGCAAACCACAGTGTGTTGGCGGCGCCGACGGCGCGGGCCCGCTCGTCCGGCGTCGACAACGCCAGCGCATGCTCCTTGTGTGGAAGCGTGACGTTGGCACCGACGAAACCGCGCAGCGACAGGCGGAAAATAAAATCCTTGAAGTCGGCCGGCGGCACCGCCTCGATCACATAGCCGCCCTCGATGCCGAGCGTGCGCAGCCAGTAACGATGGATCAGCGGCGAGCGCGAATGCGCCGCCGG
>NZ_LNCU01000082.1:31760-45233 GCF_001542415.1 Bradyrhizobium macuxiense | reverse complement strand
CCAGCCGATCAGGCACGCGGCGCGGGTTTTGGTCGAGGATGTCATGACCACGACATCGGGCATGCCGCCGTCGCTGTCAATCCGTTCGCTTCGCGGTTGTGGCAACCAGCGCACTGAGCCCGAACGCCGCGCCAGCGGCGAACCAGACCGCGGCCAGCCTGATCGCGTGGTAGGCGATGGCCCCAAGCAACGCCCCCGCAACCAACGCCGCCCACAGCAAGAGGTTGGGCAGCCAGGCCCAACGCGAACCGCCAGTCAGCGCGGCGGCCACGAGTTGGCCGGCCCTCACCAGCGCCCCGGTGACGTAGGTGAGGCCGAGCCCAGCACCGTCCTCGACCTGGAACACCGCGTTCTCGAGCCCCATCGCCAGCACGATCGCCGCCACCGCAACGTTGGGGAGGCCGAATGCGGAGACGATGGCCGCAGCCGTGAGCAGCAGTGCCTCGCTGAGCAGGATCAGGCGCTGGCGATGCCCGACGCGGCTGAGCACGATCAAACCGCCAGCCGCAGCGCCGGCGACAAACAGGACGATCAAACCGAAGGCCTCCAGGGCGAACTCCCAACGCCCCTCGGCGAGCGTCACGCCAAGCCGCGTCGAGTTGCCGCTCATGAAGGAGACGAACAGGCCGCCGAGATGCAGATAGCCGATACCATCGACATAGCCCGCAAGCCCACTCAGCGCGCACGCAAGCGCCAGATTGCGGTGGGATTCAAGCATGCGTTTGGAACTGTGAGAAGAGAATCTCATCGGTCATTTCGGTATGGTCCGAGGGACCATACCTCAGGTGCGCAATTGCGCACCGGGAAATCTCGGGATTCCGGATTCGCTCGCTGGCGCGAGCGCTCCGGAATGACAATAAGATCAAGCTGCGTCGCGATGCGCGGCGATGATCTGGTCGGCGGCACGGCCGGTCACTTCGGCCATGCGGTCGAACTGGCGGGTGAAGCTGCCGGCGCCGGCGGTGGCCGAGCGCAACTCCACGATGAGGTCGCCGATTTCGGCTTCCGGCATCGTGGCGCGGACACAGTCCCAGCCGCTCCAGCCCTCGCGGGTGTCGAAGCCGAGGATCTGGCCACGGCGTGCCGACAGGATCGCGTTGATCTTGGCGGTCGCCTCCGTCGGGCAGACGATCTCGACCATATGGATCGGCTCCAGCAGCACCGGCTGGCAATGCGGAAGGCCTTCGGTGACCCCGATCCGCGCAGCGGTGCGGAACGCGAGGTCGGAGGAATCGACACTATGATAGGATCCATCCGTTAGCGTGACGTCGACATCGATCACCGGGAAACCGAGCGGCCCGCGCGCCAGCGCGTCGACGACCCCCTCCTCCACCGCACCGATGTAGTTGCGCGGCACCGCGCCACCAACCACCTTCTCGTGGAATTCAAAGCCGGTCCCGCGCGGCTTCGGCTTGATGTCGAGCACGACATCACCGAACTGGCCGTGGCCGCCGGACTGCTTCTTGTGCCGGCCGCGCTGCGTGATCGGCTTGCGGATGGTTTCCTGGTAGCCGATCGCCGGTGGATGCGATTTGACGTTGACGCCGAAGCGGTCCTTCAGCCGCTCCTGCGCGACGCGCAGATGCATCTCGCCCTGCCCCCATAACACGGTGTCGTGGGTGCGCGGGTTCTGGATCATCGTGAGCGACGGATCCTCCTCGTTCAGCCGCAACAGCGCCTGGCCGAGCTTGACGTCGTCCTTGCGGTCGGTCGCAGCGATCGAGATCGACAACACCGGCGCGGCCGGCTCGACCTTGACCAGCGAGGCCGGCGCGGTCTTGCCGCTCGATAGCGTGTCGCCGGTCTTGATTGCGTCGAGCTTGCCGAGCGCGACGGCGTCGCCAGCCTCGGCCGACGGACGCTTGCTGTCATGCGCGCCCGAGACCGCGAGGATGCCGGAGACGCGCCCGCTCTCGCCGGACGACGAATGCAGCGTCGCACCGTCGTCGAGACGGCCCACGAGCACACGCGCCAGCGACAGCTTGCCGCCGTGCTGCAGATGCATGGTCTTGAACACATAGGCCAGCGCATCCTTCGTATCGGATATGCCGAGGCGCTGGGCGGTCTCGGCGACACCGGGCGCCTCATGACGCAGTGCCTTCATCAGTCGCAGCACGCCGTTCTCGCGGTTCGCCGAGCCGAGCAGCACCGGACAGATCAGCCCGTCGCGCAATTCGCGCGCGAGGTCGTCGAACACCGCGTCGCGGGGCGGCTGGATATCCTCCAGCAGTTGCTCCATCAGCGCGTCGTCGTGATCCGCGAGCTTTTCCAGCATCGAGAAACGCGCTTCCTTCTCGCGGTCGAGATCGCCGCCGTTGAGGTCCACGACCTCAGACGGCTTGTGCTCGCGATAGACGAAGGCGCGCTCCAGCGCGAGATCGACGAACCCCTCGATCAGATCGCCGTTCCAGATCGGGATCTGGCGCAGCACCAGCGGCACGCGCGAGGCCGGCTGCAGGGTGGCAAGCGTCTCACGGATGCGCTTGTTGGCGCGATCGATCTTGTTCAGGAAAAGGAATCGGGGAATGCCGAGATCCTCGAGCTCGCGCAGGATGATCTGCAACTGCGGCAGCTTCTTCTCATCGGCCTCGCAAACCACAACCGCGGCATCGACGGCCGGCAACGCAGCACGCATATCGTGCGCGAATTCGACCGAACCGGGACAATCGATAAAGGTGTAACTGTCGCCCATGAAGGTGGTGCTGGCGGCGGTCAGGCCTACGCCCATCTTGTGCTGGCGGGCCTCGGGGCTGGCATCGCCGACGGAGGTTCCGGCATCGACGCTGCCGGCAGACTTAACGGCGCCCGTGCGCGCCAGGATTGCTTCCAGAAGTGTGGTTTTACCGCTTTGGAATGGGCCCACCAATGCAATGCACCGTGGACCTCGGGGACTTCTGACGTCTTGTCCCATTGCCGCCTCCTCGTGTTGGAGCTCGGCCCGTGATTGGGTCGGCGACCGTTTATGCTCTGCCTTCGTCGGTCGTTTGGCAAGCGGGAAAACCCCGCTGCGGTGCGGCGTCGTGCAGCTTTGCCGCGGCAGAGCGACGCGCCGTTAACGTTCGGACTCCAGCGCCTTACGCTGCAGTTCCTTACGCGTGTCCCGGCGCGATAGCGCGCCAGCGCGTCGCTATTTCGAGCAATCGTTGCACGGCCGGAGACGCATCTTCCTCGCGCCACGCAATCGTGAGCGGCGCGACGACCGCGGGCGCCGTCAGCGGAACATACGCTACGCCGCGACCGCTCTGGGCGCGCGCCGCGGCCTTTGGAACGAGCGATACACCGACCCCGGCCGCGATCAAACCGATCGCCGTTTGCAGATGAAGTACCTCCTGCGCCAGACGCGGCGTGAAGCCGGCGGCCTGACAGGCGGTCACGATCAGACTGGTGACCGAAGGCTCCGGCCGCGCCGGATAGAGAACGAAGGCATCGTCAGACAGCTCACCGAGCGCAATGTCGCTCCGCGCCGCCAACGGATGTGCGCGCGGCAGTGCTGCGACATACGGCTCCTCCAGGATGAGACGCTGGGCAAGACCTGCTTCGGGCAACAGCGCCGGGCGCGCAATTCCGACATCGATCCGGCGCCGCCGCAACGCCTCGGCGATATCGGCGGCAAGCATTTCGTCGAGCACAAGCGCGACGTCGGGATGTTCGTCGCGATAGGCGCCGACGATGTCGGGAAGACCTGCAAACATTGCCGAGCCGACGAACCCGATCGCCAGCTTGCCGGCCTGACCACGGCCGACGCGCCTAGTGTCGGCGACAGCATCGTCAAGGCTCGCGAGCAGGACCCGTGCACGCGCAAGAAACAATTCACCGGCCTCGGTGCGCCGGACCGGCCTGCTATTCCGCTGCAGCAGCGTCACGCCGAGCTCCTCCTCGAGCTGACGGATCTGCTGACTCAACGGCGGCTGCGCGATATGCAGCCGCTCGGCTGCGCGCGTGAAATTCAATTCCTCGCCGATCGCCACGAAATAACGCAGGTGTCGCAATCCCATGCCGACGCTATAGCACGCGAGCCGCTTCGCGCCATCACGGCGCGCTATATGCCGTAGCTCTGCAATTGTATCGAACGAGTATTGGACCAAACGCGCGATCACGGACAGCCTGCGGGAAACCACAGGAGATCAGGATGACGGCGCTGGAAAAGGCCCTGGCAGACGCAACCGCCGCAGGCATCACCCAACAGAAGATCGACATCGACGGCCTGCGCGTGAATGTGGCGCGCTTCGGCAAGGGTCCGCCGCTACTGCTGCTCCATGGCTGGCCGGAGTTCTGGCTGGTGTGGCGCCCGGTGATGCTGCGCCTCGGCGACAGCTTCGAGCTGATCGCGCCCGACCTGCGCGGCTGCGGCGATACCGGCAAGCCGACGCCCGGACCGGATGCATCAGCCACCGCCGAACGGCATGCGCTCGATATGTTCGGCGTGATGGATGCGCTGGGATTTAAGGAGTTCGGCGTCATCGGCGGCGATCTCGGCGCCTATGTCATGCAGGCGATGTCCCATCACGCGCCACAGCGCCTCAAAGGCGCGCTTTACCTCTGCACGCCCTATCCCGGCCTTGGCCAGCGTTACGGCCAGCCCGGCCATTTGATCGAAGTCTGGTACCAGTATTTCCAGCAGCTCCCTTGGGCGGCGCAACTCGTCGGAAGCTCGCGCGAGTCATGCCGGGTCTATTTCCGCCACTTCCTCGATCACTGGTCGGGTGACAACCCCGCCGTGTTCGCCGATCTGCTGGAAGCCTATGTCGATAACTTCATGAAGCCGGGCAACATTCAGGGCGGCTTCGACTGGTATCTCTCTTCCGCGCCCAATCGCCGCCTCTGGCTGGAAGGCAAACTGCCGACGAAGCCGCGCATCGGCGTCCCCTCGCGTTTTCTCTGGGGCCGCCGCGATCCGTTGATCTCGCCCGAATGGTCGGACCGGCTTGGCGAATACTGGACGGAGCCGTCCATCAGCTTCGTCGATGCTGGGCACTACGTTCACGCCGAAGCGCCCGACCTCGTCGCCGAAGCGGCGCGCAGCTTCTTCGGCCAGCTCGCGCTTTAGCGACCCGGACGCAGCTCCAGAGCCTCCAGCCCGGCGGCGAGGTTAACGCCAACCTGGCCCTGCACGCTCAGCGGCTGCAAGGCGATCGTGTTGTCGGACCCGCCGACCAGCACGTTGCCGCCGACGCCGACGCCGAGCGTCGCGCTGCCTTGCGCGCCGGCGTAGTTGCCGGAGAGCGCGCCCGGCCCGAGCTGTGCCACCGGCGCGTAGACGCCCCAGGCCAGCGCCGACTCCTGCGTGATGCCGAGATCGATGCCGACCTTGCGGATGGTGGCGATGTAACGGTCCTCCGGCAAGCCATCGGCCCGCAGCACGCAACCCAGATTGGTCACGGAGCCGACGATAAATCCGATGCTTGCGCCGCCGCGGCATTCCAGGACGCCGACCCGCACGCGCTGGATCGGCTGCTGTGCATTGGCGCCCGCGATCGAGGCCGCCAGCGTGGCGATGGCCGCACCGGCGAGAAGGATGAAACGACGCATGTTGGGAAGTCTCCGGCTGAAGGCGTGATGCGAGCAGAGAACCAAACGGGCGCCGTGTTCCCGGCGCCCGCGTTCCCTATGCCATAACATCGAACGCGGGGCCAGAATTAGAGGGATTCACCCTCAGATTGTTACCGGATGTGGCCACTTTGCTGCCAGTGGACGGCTCGGATTCACCGCCGGCATTCTCAACCGTGCTGAGACGATCGAGGAGACAAAAAAGAGGCCCGCTTTCGCGGGCCTCTCAATTTCACCGGCTTAGCGGTGATGGTGATGATGATGCCGGCGGTGATAGTGCCGGCGCGGCCCACCAACGCGAACCGGCTCGAGGTCGAGCCCGGCGATGCCGGCCGCGACGTTGAAGCCGGCCTGGCCCTGCAGGCTGATCGGCTGCAGCGCATAGGAATTCGCCGGACCGCCGACCAGGAAGTTGCCGCCCGCACCCAAGCCGACCGACGCGTTGACACCGACGCCGCCATAGCTGCCGGCAAGTGCGCCGCGCGGAACGCGGGTGACCGGTGCGGCCACGGCCCAGGCGAGCTGCGTCTGCGCGGTGACGCCGAGGTCGAGGCCGATGCGGCGCACGGTCGCAATATAGGGCTCCGGCCGGCGGCCTTCGCTCTGGAACACGCATTCGAGCTGGGTGACCGAGCCGACGACGAAGCCGACATTCTGCCCGCCCTGGCATTGCAAGACACCGGCCTGAACCTGAGGCGGCGCCGCGTTGGCGGTGGCGATCGGCGCCAGCAGCGCGAGCGTGGCAAGGGTGAGTGTCGAAAGTCGCATTGGGTCTGTCTCCGCAGGTGAACTGAAATTGCGCGCGGACAGGAAGGAAGGGTCGTGTCCAAAACAAGGCAGACCGTAATGATGCCGTAAAAACTTCCGCCGTGTGACAATTAGGACGAACGCGCTCGCGCGGCTGATGAGCAGGATGTGATTTGATGTGATTTGACACGGCAGTCTTCGATTGACTGCGTGCTCGACTGCCTCGACTGCTATATGCGCGAAAACGCTCCCGCACCTTGTGCGGGAGCGCATCACTTTCGGAAACGAGTTATCGCAGATTACCGCAGAAGCGCTGGATGCGCTTGCAGGCGTCCTCGAGGTCCGAGGTCTTGGTGGCGTAGGAGATGCGGAATGCGGGGCCGAGGCCGAACGCCGAGCCCTGCACGACGGCAACGCCTTCGCTCTCGAGCAACTCTGTGACGAAGTCCTCGTCGTTGCCGATCACCTTGCCTGATGGCGCCGTCTTGCCGATCGTGCCGGCGCACGACGGATAGACGTAGAACGCGCCTTCGGGACGCGGGCACTCGATGCCACTCGCCTGGTTGAGCATCGACACCACGAGATCGCGCCGCTCCTTGAACACCTTGTTGTTCGCGGGGATGAAGTCTTGCGGACCGTTGAGCGCCTCGACGGAGGCCCACTGCGCGATCGACGACGGGTTCGAGGTCGACTGCGACTGGATCGTCGCCATCGCCTTGATCAGTTGCGCCGGACCGCCGGCATAGCCGATGCGCCAGCCGGTCATGCAATAGGCCTTCGACACGCCGTTGACCGTCAGGGTGCGGTCGTAGAGCTTGGGCTCGACCTGTGCCGCCGTGGTGAAGACGAAGTCGTCATAGACCAGGTGCTCGTACATGTCGTCGGTCATCACCCAGACATGCGGATGCTTGACCAGCACGTCCGTGAGCGCCTTCAGTTCGCTGCGCGTATAGGCCGAGCCGGTCGGGTTCGACGGCGAGCAAAGGATGACCCACTTGGTCTTCGGCGTGATCGCCTTCTCGAGATCTTCGGGACGCAGCTTGAAACCGGTCGACGCCGGACACACCACCGGCACCGACTCGCCGCCGGCGAGCGCCACCATCTCGGGATAGCTGACCCAGTACGGCGCTGGGATGATCACTTCATCGCCCGGATTGATGGTCGCCATCAGCGCATTGTAGAGCACCTGCTTGCCGCCGGTGCCGACGATGATCTGGTTCGGCTTGTAGGTCAGGCCGTTCTCGCGTGAGAACTTGTTGATGATGGCTTCCTTCAACTCGGGAATGCCGCCGACGTCGGTATACTTGGTCTTGCCCGCCTCGATCGCGCGGATCGCCGCCAGCTTGATGTTGGCGGGCGTGTCGAAGTCCGGCTCGCCGGCGCCGAGGCCGATGACGTTGCGGCCCGCGGCTTTCAGCGCGCGTGCTTTGTCCGTGACCGCGATCGTTGCGGACGGCTTCACACGGTCGAGCGCAGCGGACAGGAAGGCCATTGTCATCTCCTGGCAAACGTCGTGAGCCGTTGGCCACGACTTTGATTTGAATGGGATCGGCGCACCCTAGGCCTCTCTCCGCTGCATCGCAAGAAGCTTGGCGGCAAAGCCCAAAAACTTTCGCGCATGGCTTCAAGCGTGCGCAACATTCCAAAAGTTCCGGACCCAAATGGCTCATATCCGGCAAGGACTGCGATGACCGCAGAGGCTAGCCTGCAAGGCTTCCAACCGCATGCGTCGAATGCGGATTGCTCCGAGGACAATGCGCCGCACAGCGCCGCTGCGCGTCCGCCCACGATGTCGGCTATGCCGCCTCCGACCGACGGCTCGCACCATCCTGCGCGCGTTAACGTTTGCCGCCACGACGCATGGTGCGCGCACATCGATGAGAGGCGCACGGGGTGTCGCGGAAGCGTGATCCGAGTTTTTCTGAGATGTGAATGGAATCGTTCTGCGCGCGTGCAGTGCGGTAGACGTTTCGACTTTTTCCACGATCCGGGACTTGCGACGCACCCCCATCGGCATCATTGTTTAGGCGCGTTGCGGTGTGACAGGCCGCGCGCGCCAAGCCGCGCAGTCTTCGAACGTCCCGTCTTTACCGAGCGAGTGAACCCCGACGCAATGTACAAGCTCTATTCGATGCAGCGCTCCGGCAACAGCTACAAGGTGCGGCTGGCGCTGGCAGTGCTGAACACCCCGTACGAAGCGATCGAGATCGACATCCTGCGCGGCGAGAGCCGGACCCCGGAATTCCTCGCCAAGAACCCGAGCGGCCAAGTGCCGCTGCTCGAGGTCGCCGAGGGCCGCTATCTCGCCGAGTCCAACGCCATCCTCTGGTATGTCGCGATCGGCACGCCGCTGGCGCCGGAATCGCGGATCGAGCGCGCCGAGGCGCTGCAGTGGATGTTCTTCGAGCAGCACGCGCTGGAGCCGAACCTCGGCGCGGCCTATTTCTGGCTGTCGCTGGTCAGGGGCGGACGGGACCTGCAGACGCACGCGCTGGAGGACTGGATGGAGCGCGGCTATGCGGCATTGCAGGTGATGGAAAATCACCTCAAGGACCACGCCTATTTCGCCGCCGAACAGTTCACGGTCGCCGACATCGCGCTCTACGGCTACACCCACGTCGCCGACCGCTGCGACTTCGACCTGACGACCTTCCCGTCCATCCGGGCCTGGCTTCGACGGGTCGAGCAGGCGCCCGGCTTCGTCACGATGGATTGGCAGCCCGGAACCGAGACCGAGCCTCCGCCTCGCCTGGTCGCCGGCCTCTGAACAGCGGGGACAGCGGGAAAACTGCCCAAACAGTGGGCAAAACCGCCGATTCCGCCCTTTTTCCGCCGCTTTCCCGGTTTTGGCCGCCGCAATATTGCCCGCGATGGCCATCAGCTTCGCCCGGATGTCGCGGGTGATTCGCCCGCGCCTTGAAGGATTTAGACCATGATACGGTCGTCAGGCACGGCAGGCTTCCAGAGCCGCCCTGCCCCAGTGGCATCTTCCCGGCTAACGAATGCGATCGCCGCGTCGCTCGCGATCGGCGCATTGACGCTCTGCCTTGTGGTCATGATCACGCTGCTGTCGAGCAACGTCACCATGGCGATGCCGATCCTGTCATAGCTCACGTCTTCGAATATTGGCACCTGTCCGCGCCGGGGCGCGGTGGAGACAGCACGGCTCGAACGATGAAGACACCCGTCGGACTTGTGACCGTGACGTTGACGGTGGCGATCCTGCTGGCGGCATCGCTGCTGATCGTGACCGGCACGCAGGGCGAAGGCCGCGCCTATCCCATGCGCATCCTGCCGCCGGCTGCCGCCGCTCCCACCCGATAGACCCGGCTCGGTCAGCTCCATTTGTGGAAGATGAAGAACGCGCCGGCGGCGATAAAGGCAAATCCGAGCGCGTGATTCCAGCCCAGCGGCTCCTTCAGGTACAGCACCGAGAAGCAGGCGAACACGACCAGCGTGATCACCTTCTGCATGGTCTTGAGCTGCGCCGCACTATAGACCTCGCTGCCCCAGCGATTGGCCGGCACCGCCAGCCAGTATTCGAAGAAGGCGATGCCCCAGCTCACCATGATGACGAGGGGAAGCGGATGACCCTTGAACTTGAGATGACCGTACCAGGCAAAAGTCATGAAGACGTTCGAGGCGAACAGCATCAGGATCGGCAGCAGCGAAGGTGGAATGGCGGGCATCGATGTCCTCTTGCAAGCGGGCACGCGCTAACCCGCGCGCACGGAACCAGGTTCGCGCAGATGTCCATATCATTTGATTTGAACGCTTTGAAAGCTCGCACGACCGGGACAGCGGCGCCTTAACGTTAGCACCGGAAATGCCGGTGACGTTGCGGACCTGTCGTCAAACTGCGGCCCTATTGTTTGTTCGACGAGTGGCGAGAACGAGCATGCGGTTCGACTGGCACGCAATTTCAGGTCCGGCTCTGACGGCTGCCACAGCGCTCGCCGCCTTCCTGATCGATCGGCTCGTGATGCCGGTGCCGAATCCGGCGCCGCTATTCGTCTGCATCGTCGCGCTTGCGAGCTCCGTCAACGGCATCGCCTCCGGGCTGATCAGCGCCGCGATCGCGGTCGCGGCTTCCGCGATGTTCTTCCTCGATCATCGCGCCGCGCCCGGTTACGACGCCTCCGACATCGTGCGCATGCTGATGCTGGCGGCAACCGCCGCCGGCACCGCCGTGATCACCGGACTGCTGCGGCGGAAATGGATCGACGCCTTCGCCGCGGACCAGGAGCACAACGCTACCGCATCGCGGCTCGCGGCTGCGCTCGACCAGGTCGACATCGGCATCGTGCTGCTCGACGCCGACACCCGTGCCAAATTCATCAACCGCGCCTTTCGCGACTACTTCGCACTGTCCGACGCGCAGGCCGACTCCAAGCCGCCGTTCATCGCGCTGATGTACCACGGTCGCGATACCGGCGCGTGGCAGATGCCCGAGGATGAGCTAAGCGCGTTCATCGCCGAGCGTACCGAGAAGATGCGCGCGGGCGACTCCACGCCGATCAACATCAACCTCGCCGGCGGCGAGGTGCTGCGCTTCAGCTGCACCGCGCTGCCCGACGGCGGCCGCATGCTGAGCTACACGCCGGTGACCGACCTGGTGCGGCACACCGACGATCCCGGCAAGGCCGAGTACTATCGCTCGCTGCGCGGCGGCAGCGAGTGGCATCTGGCGCGGCTGCTGCGCGCCGCCGAGTGAGGACCAGCATCCTCCGCGATTGATCCCGCCCGACCCCGACGATAGAACGTTGCGAGGCGCCCGCGCGCGTCGCACAACGCAGGATCACCCATGTCCGACGACGTCACTATCCGCTTCGTCACCCGCGACGACTACGCCCAGTGGCTTCCTTTGTGGGACGGCTACAACGCGTTCTACGGGCGCTCGGGGCCGACGGCGCTCGCACCCGAGATCACGGCGATGACGTGGCAGCGTTTCTTCGACGCCTACGAGCCGATGCACGCGCTGGTCGCCGACCGAGGCGGCACACTGCTCGGGTTGACGCACTATCTGTTTCACCGCTCGACCACGGCGATCCAGCCGACCTGCTATCTGCAGGATCTCTTCACCAATGAGGCGGCGCGCGGCAAGGGCGTCGGCCGCGCCCTGATCAACGGCGTCTACACGCAGGCGAAGCTCGCAGGCTCGCCGCGGGTCTACTGGCAGACCCATGAGACCAATCTCACCGCGATGCAGCTTTACGACAAGGTTGCGGACAGACCTGGCTTCGTCATCTATCGCAAGGTCTTCTGAGCACGCCTACGGAAGCCTTGTGAACACGCCTGCGGAAGCCGTGTGAAAAAGATCAGGTGTCACCGGCGCGTTACAATGCACGGCTAGGCTTCGCCTTGCGTAAGATCAGGCCCCCCGTCTCGGATCTTCGCCCCGAGCGGTCCCCGTCAGTCGCCGCGTCTGACCGGGACCGCTTTTTTTGCGCCATTGCCATGCGCCATCGGCGGTAGGCCGGCACCGTGCTCCGCGCGACAATGCGCGCCGTCATTCGCCCATCCCACGGGACTATCTCATGGAAATTCGTAATCTCGGCGGTTCCGGCCTGCGCGTATCAGCGGTCGGTATCGGCTGCAACAATTTCGGCCAGCGCACCGATCTGGAGACCTCGCGCAAGGTGATCCACAAGGCGATCGATCTCGGCATCACCCTGTTCGACACCGCCGACATCTATGCCGGCCAGGGTGGCTCGGAGACCGTGCTCGGCACCGTGCTGGGCGACCGCCGCAAGGACATCGTGCTCGCAACCAAATATGCCAAGCCGATGGCCGCCGATGGCACCAAGCAGGGCGCATCGCGCCGCTACATCATCTCAGCCGTGGAAGCGAGCCTGACCCGGCTCAAGACCGACTACATCGATCTTTACCAACAGCACGATTACGATCCGCTGACGCCGATCGACGAAACGCTACGCGCGCTCGACGACCTCGTCCGCCAGGGCAAGGTGCGCTACATCGGCAACTCCAACTTTCCGGCATGGCGCATCGCGGAAGCCGAGTATGTCGCACGCGCGATGAATGTCACCCGCTTCGTCTCCTGCCAGGACGAGTACAGCCTCGTGGTGCGCAGCATCGAGAAGGACCTGTTGCCGGCGGCGCAAGAGTACAATCTCGGCCTGTTGCCGTTCTTCCCGCTCGCCAGCGGCCTCCTGACCGGAAAATACCAGCGCGGTGCCGCAGCTCCCGCCGACACCCGCTTCGCCAAGGCGCCGGCGTTGAAAGATCGCTACGTGACGCCGCGCAACGAGGACATCGTCGAGAAGCTGCAGGCCTTCGCGAAAGAGCGCGGCCACACCATGCTCGAACTCGCCTTCTCCTGGCTCGCCGCCCGCCCGCAAGTCTCAAGCGTGATCGCCGGCGCCACGCGCGTCGAGCAGGTCGAGCAAAACGTCAAAGCGATCAGCTGGAAGCTGAGTGCGGACGAGATGGCGGAGATCGACGAGATTACGAAGTAACACTCGCTGTCGTCCCTGCGAAAGCAGGGACCCATAACCACAGATGTTCGCGGTTAGACTGAGCTCCAGCGCGTTCCGACAACCGCATTCGGTGGTTATGGGTCCCGGCTCGCGCGGAGCCTGTCATCGGGCGGCGCAACGCGCCGACCCGTTGGCTTGGCCGGGACGACATCGTGATTGAGGCGATTGCTAAGCCACCAGCCCCTTCATCGGCTTCACCGGTGCGCTGTCCGGAAACACCGTCTCCGCCAGCGCGCGCTCGCCGACGCCGAACTGGTCGTGCAGCACGCCTTTCATCACCGCGCGCAGGTCGGTGGTCGCGGCGAGGTCGCGGGCCTGGTAGAGATTGGCGGGCTTCAACCCCGGCCAGTCCGTGATCATGCGGCCGCCCTTCACCGCGCCGCCCGCGAGCAGCGCGATGGTGCCGGTGCCGTGGTCGGTGCCTTCGGTGCCATTGATGCGCGCGGTGCGGCCGAACTCGGTGGCGACCACGATCACGGTGTCACCCCAGCGCTCGCCGAGGCCGCTCTGAAATTCCGCCAGCGCACCGTCGAGGCCGCCGAGCAGCTGCGCCAGACGGCCGACCGGACCGCCTTCATTGGCGTGGGTGTCCCAGCCGTCGAAGGCGAGCGCGCCGATGCGCGGGCCGTCGTCAGCCGCCATCAGTTTCGCCGCGCCGCGCGCCACCAGCCGCATCGCGGCC
>NZ_LNCU01000082.1:23176-31681 GCF_001542415.1 Bradyrhizobium macuxiense | reverse complement strand
ATCGCCGTGTCGTCGGCGGCCTGCGGCAGTGCCGCCGGTGCCCAGCCAACGGTGGGCGCGGCGCCGCGCAGCACCAGCGGCGTGGTCGGACCGACCGCGAGCGCGCTCATCACCCGCTCGCCCTTCGGCAATGCCTCCAGCGCGCGATTGAGCCAGCCGGACTGCACCCGGCCCGGCCCGGGAAAGCCGCTTTCGAGCACGTCCTGGCCATCGAAATGCGAGCGATCGCGATAGGAGGTTGCGACCGCATGGACCACCGCGGCCTGTTTGGCGCGATACATCCGCGCGAATTCCGGCATCGCCGGATGCAGGCCGAAGAACGGGTCGAGCATCACGGAGGCGTTCGGCCCATCGGGCCTCAGCGCAATCGCGCCATGCAGGCCGGCATAGTCGGGGTCGCCGACCGGCGCGACGGTGGCGAGCCCGTCGAGCGCGCCGCGCAGGATCACGACGACGAGCCGAGAATCACGGCCGTCGGCCGCGCGCGCGAATTTCGGCAAATAGGCCCAGGCGGCAAAGGAGGCGCCACCGAGCAGCAGCGCGCGGCGCGACGTCGCGTGCATCATCAAGCTCTCAGAGCATTCCATCGTCATCTCCTCTGGAATTCCGGCGACATCAGCAACAGCGCCAGCGCCTGCGGTCGCGATTCCGCACGCTCGACGGTGCGCCGCGTCTCGGGCGAGGCAGCATCCGCGGCGACGAGATCGAGCAGCTCGCGCGGGTCGAGCCGGTCGCCGAGTGTGGCGCCGAGCTGCGCTGATATATCGAGCCGTAGCTTCAGCTCTTCCGGCGCGGCCCAGGCCGCGCTGGTGTCCGGGAAGCCGTTCGGACCGGCAGGAGACCACAGCGGCTGGCCGAGCACGTTCAGCCCGTTGAGATAGCGCCCGGGATCATCCGGATTGCGCGCCAGCAGCCGGCCGGTCGCGATCAGGAATTCGTAAGGGCTGCGCATCTTGGTCAGCGGTGCCTGCCAGGCCTCGTCGGACTCGACCAGCGACTTGGCGAGCGCCCCGAGATCGCCGTCGGTCCTGGTGAAGACATCCTGCAGCTTCGCGACCAGCGCCGGCGGTGGATCGTCGGCGACGAAATGACGCGCGAATTTGGTGGCGATGAATTTAGCGGTCGACGGATGCCGCGCGATATCCGACAGCACCGCCTCGCCCTGCGCGATGCCGCTCTGCGCATAGGTCTTGCCGAGCACGCGCTGCGGGCCGGGCTCGTGCGCATTGGCGTTGAACACGAAGCTGCCGGGCGCGCCGAGCTGGCCCTGGCGGCCTGCGAAGGTCCATCCCGTGATCACCCGCGCGAACGACGTCACGTCGTCCTGGGTATAGCCGCCGCCGACGCCGAGCGTGTGCAGCTCCATGATCTCGCGGGCGAGATTCTCGTTGAGGCCGCGGTGGCGGTTGATGCCGGCGCGCGAGTCCGGGCCGAGCGATTGCTGGTTATCGAGGAAGAACAGCATCGCCGGATGCTGCTCGACCGCCCTCAGCATGTCGGCAAAACGCCCGAGCACATGCGGGCGGATCGCCTCGCGCTCGAATGAGCCCGCCCACATCCGCGCCAGCGCGCCCTTGTTGGCAGAGATGCAGAAATGATTTGACCAGAACACCACGAGCCGCTCGGCAAAGCCGCAATCGGCGACAACGCCGCGCTGCAGCCGCGCCAGCGCCTCGGCACGGTACGTCTTCTGGATGATGTTGAGCGGTTGCGCCGGGGGCTTCGGCGGATTGGCCGCCGGCGGCATCCCGGCCGGCGACATCGCCGCATTGGCGTTGTCGGCCGTCCGCGCCGGCGCCTGCATCGTCGGATCCTTGGCCGTGATCTCCTTGGCGATGCTGGACAGCGACGGACTGCGCCGCTGCGGCTGCATCGCGTCGGACGACCGCGGCGTCTCCGTCGCGGTCGCTTGCGCTTTCTTCGCGGCTTCGCGCGACCGCTTGATCTCGAACTGATAGTCGAACACCTGCTTGCCGAGCTCGGGCGTCGAAAGCAGGCCGGGGACCTCGAGCAATGCGCCGTTCGGACGCGCGAGTTCCGCCATCACGAAACCGCGCGGATCGGACGCTGCGTTGATGAAGTCGCCGGATGCGCCGCCGCGCGCACCAAATCCGAAGCGATTGAGGGCAACCAGGGCGGCTTGCGAATCACGGGCCATTGCAATTCCCTCGGCGGCATATCCCGGCTATATGATCTGCGCAGGATGATAGCGCGGCTCGAGATGAACCCGAGATTAATTGGTGGATTAAATCGCGGTTAGGAATGCGCTTCTCGTCATGACAAGTCCGTCTGAAAAACCCTCCCCGCGCCGCCTTGCCTGCGCGAAATGCGGCGTCGAGTTTTCCTGCACGCCCGAAGGACCGTGCTGGTGTTCCGACGAAAGCTTCCGCCTGCCGATGCCGACCGACGGCGGCGACTGCCTGTGTCCTGCATGCTTACGCAAACTGGCGGAACAACACGCAAGCGTGAATGCGACATGAGCGAGCGCTGGGCCGTCGATGCCGTCCTGCTCGACATGGACGGCACGTTGCTCGACACCGAGAGGGTCTATTTCGACAGCCTCGTCGCGGCGCTGAACGAATCCGGCTACGATGACGGCGTCGTCGCGCTGTGCCGCTCCATGGTCGGCCTGCCCGGACCGGCCTGCGAGGCGATACTGATCGAACGCTACGGCGCCGGATTTCCGCTCGCCGAGGTGAGCCGCGCCTTCGTCGTCAACCGCGACCGCATGTTTGACGCTGCGTTGCCGCTGAAACCCGGGACGCTTGCGTTGCTCGACGGCCTTGCTGCCGCCGATTGCCCGACGGCGATCGTCACCTCGTCATCCCGCCGCACCGCCGAGCGTCATCTTGCTCTCGCCGGCATCCGCAAGCGTTTCGATACGTTGCTGACGCTCGACGATGTCACGCACGGCAAGCCGGATCCGGAGCTCTATCTGAAGGCGGCGGCCCATCTCGGCGTGACGCCACAGGCCTGCGTTGCGGTGGAGGACTCGAACCACGGCGTCGCGGCAGCGCACGCCTCAGGCGCCATCACGTTGATGGTCCCCGACATGGCGCCGCCGACCGAAGAGACGCGCGCGAAATGCGCTGCAGTGCTGCCGGATCTGAATGCGGTGCTGACGATGCTGCAGGACAAGGCGTCATTGCGAGGAGCGTAAGCGACGCGGCAATCCATGCTTCCGCAAGCGGCGCTATGGATTGCTTCGCGGAGCCTGTCAACGGGCGGCGCTTCGCGCGCCGACCGTTGGCTCGCAATGACGGCTTCATCGCCCGGCGCGCTTGCGTCTCCCCGCAAGCTCAATCTCGATCAACGTCCGCGCCGCCTCTCCCGCCGTCTCCATGTAGCTCGCGTCGCGATGCAGCAGCACCACCGCGAATGAGCCGTCCAGCAGCAACAGCATCTGCCGCGCGAGCTTTAGCGGATCGGCGATGCCCTCGGCGGCGAAGGTCGTACGCAGCCAATCCTCGAACTTCTTCTTGTGCGCGGCGCCGATCTTGATCGCGGGATGGCCGGGCATGTTGGCGAGCTCGGCCGAGGTGCGCAGGAAGCCGCATCCTTTCCATTTCGGATGCCGCGCCGAGCGCGCGAGATTGCGGAAGATCGCCTCGACCTTCGTTGGCAATCCGCCGTCGGCCTCCGCGAACCATTTCCGGAACAGCGCAAGGTTGGGCTGGTCGCGCGCGGCGAGATAGGCGGCGACGAGGTCGTCCTTGCTCCTGAAGTGATAATACAGCGTGCGCTTGGTGAGGCCGGCCCTGGCAGCCACCTCGTCGACGCTCACGCGCCTGATACCTTCATTGTAGAACAGCGCGCTGGCCGCCTGGATGATGCGTTCGCGGGTGGGCTCGGAAGGTCTGGGCATCCGAGATATGTATACCAACCAGTGAATATACACAAATCGCGGCCGCCCCTACATTCGCCTCCGACACACGCCAATGCCGGAGACCGCATCATGACTGCCCCCATCCTGCTCGACATCGACGACGGGATCGCCCTGATCACGTTGAACCGCCCCGAGCGGCTGAACGCGTTGAGCTACGCGCTGATCGACCACCTGATGGCCGCGCTCGACCGCATCGAGAGCGACGTCGCGGTGCGCGCCGTGATCCTGACCGGCGCGGGCGAGCGCGCCTTCTCGGCCGGCGCCGACATCCACGAATTCTCCGCAAGCGTGCAGCAGGGCGCCGCGGTCACGGTGCGCGATTTCGTTCGCCGCGGACAAGCGATGACCGCTCGGCTCGAGGCGTTCAGGAAGCCTGTCATCGCCGCCGTCAACGGCCTCGCCTTCGGCGGCGGCTGCGAGATCACCGAAGCCGTGCATCTCGCCGTCGCCAGCGACCGGGCGTTGTTCGCCAAGCCCGAGATCAAGCTCGGCATGCCTCCGACCTTCGGCGGCACGCAGCGGCTGCCGCGGCTGGCGGGGCGCAAGCGCGGACTGGAGTTACTGCTGACAGGCGAGCCGTTCTCGCCGGACCATGCGCGCGAGATCGGGCTCGTCAACCGCGTCGTGCCGCACGATCAGTTGCTGGACGCCGCCCTCGAACTGGCCGGCCGCATCACCAGGCATTCACCCGGCTCCGTCAGCAGCGTCATCACCGCGGTGACGCGCGGCCTCAACATGCCGATTGCCGAGGGCCTGCTGGTCGAGAGCGAGCAGTTCGCCGCGCTGGTGCCGAGCCGCGATCTCAGCGAGGGGCTCGCGGCATGGAAGGAGCGGCGTCCGGCGAAGTATGTCGGGGGGTAGTTCCTCTCGTCCCGCAACCGTCATTGCGAGCCAACCGGTCGCGCGAACGCGCGCCCGATGACAGGCTCCGCGAAGCAATCCATCTAACCGCAAGGAGAGATGGATTGCTTCGTCGCTTCGCTCCTCGCAATGACGGGGAAAGAGCCGCGCCCTACCGCACCACCGCCGCAGTCTGCCCGAACAAGAGCTTGCGCTCTTCCTCGGTGCGGATCGCGGGCTGGCCGAAATTCGGGTTGACCTCCTTCGCTTTGGCGTAAGCGCGCTCGGTCGCCGGACGCTTGCCGATGGTCTCCAGCCAGCGTTTCAGATGCGGGAAATCGTCGATCTCCTGGCCCTGGTTCTTGTAGGGCACGACCCAGGGATAGCTCGCCATGTCGGCGATCGAGTAGTCGCCGGCGATGAATTCGCGATCGGCGAGGCGCTTGTTCAGCACGCCATAGAGCCGGTTGGTCTCGTTGACGTAGCGGTCGATCGCGTAAGGCAGCTTTTCGACCGCGTAGTTGCGGAAGTGATGGTTCTGGCCGGCCATCGGTCCGAGCCCGCCCATCTGCCAGAACGTCCACTGGATCGCGTCATAGCGCCCGTAGAGATCGCTAGGCAGGAACCGTCCGGTCTTCTCGGCGAGATAGAGCAGGATCGCGCCGGATTCAAAGATGGAGATCGGCTTGCCGCCGCCCTTCGGCGCGTGATCGACGATCGCGGGAATACGGTTGTTCGGCGCGACCCGCAGGAACTCCGGCTCGAACTGATCCCCCTTGCCGATGTTGACCGGAAAGACCTTGTACTCCAGCCCGGTCTCTTCGAGGAACATCGTGATCTTGTGGCCGTTCGGCGTGCTCCAGTAGTGAAGGTCGATCATGGGACGATCCTGGGTTGACGGCGCGCACAAGCGTGCGCTGCAAAAGAAGATGCGATTGCATGAATTTGGGCGGAAGCCGTCCGCGAGTCAATGACCGCATCACGACCGCGCACGAATGTGATGAGCGCATCGGCAATTGACCGCCGCGAGATTGGACCTAAGCTCGCGGACGTATTGCATGATGATTTTTTCAGGAGGTTTTTCCATGACAAGAGAGTTGGCAAGACGTGACTTCCTGAAGGGCTCGGCGGCCATCGCCGGTGCGGCTGCGGCCGGCGCGTTCTCCTGCGTCGAGATCGCGGGCGCGGCACCGATCGAGGTGCCGACCGTCGACAAGCTCTCGATCAAGGTGCTGGTCGATTCCAGCTACGACCTGTTCTTCAAGCCGAAGCAGGCCAACGGCGTCTCGATCGCGCCGCCGGCGCGCATGCCCGACTTCCGCAGGTCGCTGCACAATGAATGGGGCCTGTCGCTGTGGCTGGAATCGGAGGCCGCAGGCATCCAGCGCACGCTGATGCTGGACTACGGCTACACGCCGGACGTGCTGCTCAACAACATGGAGTTGGTCGGGGTCGATCCCGCCAAGATCGACGCGCTGATCGTGAGCCACGGGCATTACGATCATTTCGGCGGCCTCAACGGCTTCCTGGACAAATTCCGCGACAGGCTGCCGGCCGACGTGAAGCTCTATGCCGGCGGCGAGGACAATTTCTGTCATCGCGTGAGCGCGACACCGACCAAGGGCCAGTTCACCGATTTCGGCACGCTCGATCGCCGCCAGCTCGCGGCACAGCGCGTCACCACCGTGCTGTGTGAAACACCGACCGTGATCGCGGGCCATGCCTTCACCACCGGCAAGATCACCCGCCGCAGCATTGAGCGCGTGCTGCCCAACACCTGGGTCGAGTTCAGCATGAAGGACGGGCTCGGCTGCAACGCCAGCCACTATCTCCCGGCCGAGATGGAAGGCAAGATCGTGCCCGATGAGCACATTCACGAGCACGCGACCTGCTTCAACGTGAAGGATTTCGGTCTCGTCGTCATCTCGTCCTGCGGCCATGTCGGCATCGTCAATTCGGTGAAGCAGGCGCAGGAGGTCTCGGGCATCGAGAAGGTGCACGCGATCGTCGGCGGCTTCCATCTTGGGCCGGCGCCGGAGGACTACCTCACCGAGGTGGTCGCCGAGATCAAGAAGCTCGATCCTGACGTAGTCGTGCCGATGCATTGTTCCGGGCTCAACTTCGTGCAGGAGGCAACCGCGCAGATGGGCGACAAGGTGCTGGTCACGACCACCGGCAGCCGCCTCTCCTTCGGCATATGATCCGCGCCATCGCGTATGCCGGCGTCTCGCTGTGGCTGACGCTGGCCTCCGCACTCGCGGGCGACACGCCGGCGCAATCGGCACGCTCGGCCGCCGAGATCATGGACATCCTGATGTGGAATCGGGAGCCGGTCGGCGGCCCGTTCACGCTCACCGACCAGGCCGGCCATGAGCGCACCGACCGCGACTTCCGCGGCAAACTCATGCTTGTCTATTTCGGCTTCACCTATTGCCCCGACGTCTGCCCGGCCGATCTGCAGGCGATCGGCCTCGCCCTCGACAAGCTCGGCCGCGACGGCAACCAGGTGCAACCGATCTTCATCACTGTCGATCCCGAGCGCGACACCGCAACTCATCTCGCCGACTATGTGCCGCTGTTCCATCCGCGGCTGATCGGTCTCACCGGCAGCGCCGAGGCGATCCGCAAGGTCGCGGACGCCTACAAGGTCTATTACGCCAGGGTCCCGCTGGATGCCGGCGACTACACCGTGGACCACACCGCCTACATCTACCTGATGGATCGCGACGGCAATTACCTCGGCTTCTTCCCGCCAGGCACGTCAGCGGATCGGATGGTCGAGATCATCCGCCCCCGGCTCGCCGAGCCGGCGCGCTAGGTCGGCGTTGCGTCCAGAAGGTCGTCATGGCCGTCCCAGCCATCCATGTCTTTCTTCGCATGGCAACCAAGACGTGAATGCCCGGGACAAGCCCGGGCACGACGAATCTGCAGGTCTCAATGCACGCGCCCGTGCTCGCGTAAAAACGTCTCGCCGCTTTCCGTCACCATCACGCGCATGCCTTCGATCGACGGGCGACGCGCGACGTAGCCGCGGTCGACGGCGTCTTCCCAGATCGTCAGCCGCGGGCATGAGGTACGCCAGACCTCGAGCACCTCGGCATAAGGTCGCGGCTCGCGCGCGACCCACTCCACGAGATCGAGCACCAAGGCATCGGTCGTCTCGGTCATTTGGTCCTCGCTGCGCTCAAAGGGGACTCGATCAGTATTGTACCGCTATTTCACCCCCGCTTGGACCATCCGCACAAACTGAGTTATCTTGCCCTTGCATCAGTTTTCCTGAGGGTCATGCATGCGGCGGCTGCTCTTTCTCAACGGCATCAAGGCGTTCGAAGCCGCGGCGCGCACCGGCAGCTTTGCCGCCGCGGGCCACGAGCTCAATGTCTCGGCCGCCGCGATCAGCCGGATGGTGCATCTGCTGGAAGAGCGGCTCGGCGTCGCGCTGTTCGAGCGCAAGGCCAACCGGCTCGTCACCACACCGGCGGGCCGCGCCTATCAGAGCGGCCTGACGCCGATCTTCGACGCACTGGCGAGCCTGACCGCGCAGGTCACCGCGTCCGTGAGCACACGCGTGCTAACCGTCGGCGTCGGCCCGACCTTCGCGATGAAGTGGATGATCCCGCACCTTGCCGACTTCCGCAAAGAGGAGCCCGACATCGAGGTGCGGATCACGACCGGCGGCATGCAGGTGCCGTTCGCCGACGACTGGAGCTGCGGCATCCAGCTCGGCGACGGCGAGTGGCCGGGCCTGGTCGCCGAGCCGCTGTTCGCCGCCGACCTCG
>NZ_LNCU01000082.1:3905-23130 GCF_001542415.1 Bradyrhizobium macuxiense | reverse complement strand
CCCCGCCGATCTCAAGGGCCCGAGCCTGATCCGCGTCGCGCATTCGCCCGACGACTGGCCGTCCTGGCTGAAGGCCGCGGGCGTACCGCGGCTCACCGCGCGCGGGCCGGAATTCCAGTTCTACGGCCAGGCGCTGCAGGCCGCGGTCGACGGGCTCGGCATCGCGATGGGGATCCGGCCCTATATCGACGACGACCTCGCCGCGGGCCGGCTGGTGGCGCCGTTTGCGCTCAGCGTGCCGAAGGGGATGCGCTGGTATCTCGTCTACCGCGGCTTCCATGCCGAGCAGCGCGACTTCGCCGCGTTCCGGCGCTGGATCATCCGCGCCGCGGCCGAACCGGCGGTCCGCCGCAAGGGCGCGCGCAGTGCCTGATGACGCCGGGGCACGCCGGCATAGGCCAAGCGCCGGTTCCACCGCTGCCTCGCACAAATAAAGCCGCCGGCTTGTGAACTCATTCACATTTGGCGCTGCGCCTGCGTGCTTCGATTAAAGGGGCAGAATCGCGGAGGTCGCGCGTGATTTACGGCGGTTTTCAGATCAAGTCGTTTGAAGTGGGGAAGGGGCAATGGCACGCCAGGATTCAACGGATCGATCAAAAGCCGGTCGTCATCGATGGAATCTCGTTTCCGACGCTCGACATCGGCTTTGCGTGGTCCGATCAGGATGCGGCGATCACCGACGCCAGGAAAGTTATCGACCGGTTCCAGCAGCGATCTGGCATGACAGTGCCGTCAGCCGCAGCGTCAGCATGACGGGAAACGCCGTGGTCGCCCTCGTCCCGCAGCCCGAGCCCGAGCTGGTGTGGCCGCCGCAGGTCCGGACGAGCTGCCCCGACTGCGCGGCGGAGCTCGAGCTGCTGCGCGTCATCCCCGGCCGCGCCGCCGAATACTGGACCATGCGCTGCGTCGACTGCGGCGGGATCCATATGGACATCGTCGATACGCCCCGGGCGTAACGCGCCGGAACAGATATACTGACATCTGCTGACAGCAGAACCGCGCCTCAACTCCCCCTCGTCCTTTGCCCTTTTCTCGCTGCCGGACTCGTCCCATATTCCGGCCATGGCGAAGACACCAAGCACTCCGAAAAAGCCCGGCAAATCCCCACGATCCAAAGCACACCGGCCCGAGGTCCAACCGATCGGGCCTGCGCTGGCCGAACTGCTCAACCCCGCGATCAACCGCGGTGACGCCGGCATGGGCTCCGGCACTGGATTGCAGCCGCCGCCGGACAATTCCTGGGACCGCCGCTCCGGCGGCGAGGCCGCCGCACATCGCGCGCGGGCCTCGACGCGTGGGACCAGCGAGGATGTCGCCAGGCGCGACGCCGCCGGCTTCGACGAGGCGCCGCAGGCCAATTACGGCACCTCGGCGACCATCCCTACCCTCGATCCGGAACTGGCACGGCAGCTCGGGCTACCGACCGCCGAGGACGACGACGAAGCGCTGGCGCGGCCGCCGCGCAGCAAGATGGAGGCGCTCGGGGTCAAGGCGACAGCCGACGCGCTGGAGAACCTGATCCGCGACGGCCGTCCCGAATTCCGCAAGGACGACGGCTCGATGCGGGTATGGACCCCGCACCGGCCGCCGCGCCCGGAGAAATCCGAAGGCGGCGTGCGCTTCGAGATCAAATCATCCTATGAACCAAAGGGCGACCAGCCGACCGCGATCGCCGAGCTCGTCGAAGGCATCAACCGCAACGACCGCACCCAGGTGCTGCTCGGCGTCACCGGCTCGGGCAAGACCTACACGATGGCCAAGGTGATCGAGGCGACGCAACGCCCGGCGCTGATCCTCGCGCCGAACAAGACGCTGGCGGCGCAGCTCTACGGCGAGTTCAAGAACTTCTTCCCCGACAACGCCGTCGAGTATTTCGTCTCGTATTACGACTACTACCAGCCCGAGGCCTATGTGCCGCGGACCGACACCTATATCGAGAAGGATTCCTCGATCAACGAGCAGATCGACCGCATGCGCCACTCGGCGACGCGCGCGCTGCTCGAGCGCGACGACGTCATCATCGTCGCCTCGGTGTCCTGCATCTACGGTATCGGCTCGGTCGAGACCTACACCGCGATGACGTTCGCGCTGAAGAAGGGCGAGCGCATCGACCAGCGGCAGCTGATCGCCGATCTCGTGGCGCTGCAGTATAAGCGCACCCAGGCCGAGTTCACCCGCGGCACCTTCCGCGTCCGCGGCGACGTCATCGACATCTTCCCGGCGCACTATGAGGACCGCGCCTGGCGTGTGAACCTGTTCGGCGACACCATCGAAAACATCGAGGAATTCGACCCGCTCACCGGCCACAAGCAGGACGAGCTCGAATTCATCAAGATGTACGCCAATTCGCACTATGTGACGCCGCGCCCGACCCTGGTGCAGGCGATCAAGTCGATCAAGTCGGAGTTGAAGCTGCGGCTCGACCAGCTCAACGACCAGGGCCGCCTCTTGGAAGCGCAGCGGCTGGAGCAGCGCACCACCTTCGACCTCGAGATGATGGAGGCGACCGGAAGCTGCGCCGGCATCGAGAACTATTCGCGCTATCTCACCGGGCGCCGCCCCGGCGAGCCGCCGCCGACGCTGTTCGAATATGTGCCCGACAACGCGCTCGTCTTCGCCGACGAGAGCCACGTCACGGTGCCGCAGATCGGCGGCATGTTCCGCGGCGACTTCCGCCGCAAGGCGACGCTCGCCGAATACGGCTTCCGCCTGCCCTCCTGCATGGACAACCGCCCGTTGCGCTTCGAGGAATGGGACATGATGCGGCCGCAGACGGTCGCGGTGTCGGCGACGCCGTCCGGCTGGGAGATCAACGAGGCTGGCGGCGTGTTCGTCGAGCAGGTGATCCGCCCGACCGGGCTCATTGATCCTCCCGTCGATATTCGCCCCGCCCGCACCCAGGTCGACGATCTCGTCGGCGAGGTGCGCGCCACGGCGGCTGCCGGCTATCGCTCGCTGATCACGGTGCTGACCAAGCGCATGGCGGAGGACCTCACCGAATATCTGCATGAGCAGGGCATCCGTGTCCGCTACATGCACAGCGACATCGACACCATCGAGCGCATCGAGATCATCAGGGATCTTCGCCTCGGTGCGTTCGACGCGCTGGTCGGCATCAACCTGCTGCGCGAAGGCCTCGACATTCCCGAATGCGCGCTGGTCGCGATCCTCGATGCCGACAAGGAAGGCTTCCTGCGCAGCGAGACCTCGCTGATCCAGACCATCGGCCGCGCCGCGCGCAACGTCGACGGCAAGGTGATCCTCTATGCCGACAGCATGACCGGCTCGATGGAGCGCGCGATGGCCGAGACCACGCGCCGCCGCGAGAAGCAGGTCGAGTACAACGAGGCCAACGGCATCACGCCGGAGAGCGTCAAGAAATCGATCGGCGACATCCTCAACTCCGTCTACGAGCGCGACCATGTGCTGGTCGAGATCGGCGACGGCGGCATGGCAGACGACGTCATCAGCATCGGCCACAATTTCGAGGCCGTGCTCAGCGACCTCGAAACGCGGATGCGCGAAGCCGCCGCCGACCTGAACTTCGAGGAAGCCGCCCGCCTGCGCGACGAGGTCAAGCGCCTGCGCGCCACCGAAATGGCCGTGGTCGACGACCCCACCGCCAAGCAGCGCAACGTGCAAAAGCAGGCCGGCGCCTATGCCGGCACCAGGAAGTACGGCGATGCGGCCAACCTGCCGGTCAGCACCCTGAAGAACAAGTCCGCGCAGACCTCGCTCAAGGCGAGCCGCGGCGGCAAGGCCGGCTCGCGGATCCACAAGCCCGATCTCGACGAGATGCACGGCCCGGAGTCGCTGCCGTACCGCCCGATCAACGTGCTGCCGAGCAAGCCGTTCGGCACCACCAGCCGCATCATCCAGCCGACCGACTCACGGCAATCGGGCCCGGAATTCGGCCCCTCGCCGCGATCGAGCGGCGGCGCGCCCGGCAAGCGCGGCGGATGGAAGAAAAGGTAGGCCATGACGCGCGCCGAGCTTCTCGCATTCCTGCGGAGGCACCGGCTCGCGGTGGTCAGCACAGTTTATGACGGCGCACCGCAGGCGGCCGTGGTCGGCATTGCCATCACTGACGACCTCGAGATCATCTTCGACACGCTGACGACCTCGCGCAAATACCGGAATCTCCAGGCCGATCCCCGTGCGGGTGATGACACCGAGCAAGCTGTTTGACATGTGAATCGGAAGCCAACCCGTCATCCCCGCGCAACGGCGGAGCCGTTGTCGCTGGAGGAGCGCGCATTGCGCGGGAAGGATGACGGAGCTCCGATTGCGCTGCCCGCAATAATGGCGTCCGCGGCGCGGCTTGCGCCTAGCCCGATCGCTTGTTGCTGGTGTTCTGGGTCAGATTGCCGTGGGCGGCCTGCTCGCGGATGTTGTGCTTCTCATCGTCGCGATGGCCCTTGGTGGTGTCGAGGGGTACGCCGGGTGCGCTGCCGGGGCCCTTGTGGCTCTGATTATCTTCGGGAACGGGCTGGATGTTTCTTGTCTTTGGCTTCGTCATCATTGTCTCCGTTACGCAAGGAGACAACGCCGCCCTCGCGGGCGGCGTTCCGGAAATTCACATCTGATCCCTCATCACAGCTTGTCCTGCTGCGCCGGCCGCGGCTGTTGCTGTTGGTGCTGCGCCTGCATTTTGGCGTGGTGGCGGCCATAGACGCAGCCGGCCGCGGCGCCGAGCACGCCGTGATGACCGGCATAATGGCCGGCGACGCCACCGACGATGGCGCCCTTGATGCAGCCCTTGGCGTCGGCGGGAGAGGTGGCGGCAATCGCGGCAACGGCAATGGCGGACGCGAGAAGGATCGATTTCATATCAGGTGGCTCCGGTGGAATGCTGTTGCATCAACGGCCGAACCACCCTGCCGGTTCCCGCGCGATAGCTGCAGAATACCGCTGCACCCCCGCCCCAATCATGCTTTAAACATTCCACCATTACCGACAGTCATTTTCAGAACCATGTGCAGATCATACGGTGCGTTTGCCGCCCTGGCGCTGTGCGCAGCATCACTCTTCCCAGCGAGTTCGGCCCGGGCGCAGAACAGCGATCACGCGCTGCTCTCGACATTCTGTGCCGAGGCCAACATCAGGGGCGCGACCTGCACGCGCGCCAGGCGCTACCCCAACGCCGCAGGCCGAGCCTGCAACGTCAAGCTGACCGGGGAGCGCTACGCGGGACGTTTCCTCGCCCCCGGCAATGCACTCCTCGTCGTCAACTACGAGAGCGAGTGCGAAGCGCATGTGAGCGATTTCGGCGGCGTGGCGCTGTTCGAGCAGAACGGCAACGCGTACCGGTTCAAGCGCTTCCTGCCGGGTGCGCAGGGCCACGACTGCGTCACCCTGCGAGGGGACAAGCAGCAGGACATGCTGGTCTGCACGGTCGGTCATATGGGCCAGGGCATCCTCGAAAGCGCCGTGGCGCGGATGGTCTTTGCCAACAAGGCCGGCAAGGGCATCGCGATCTCGCCGGACTTCCTGATGCAGGCCGAGGATTCCGTCAGCGCCTATGGCTCCAATGTCGTGCTGTGCGGTCAAGGGCCGACATATTTCGGGCTGTCCAACCTGGCTGCCGGACCGCGGCCGGACTCGGTTGCCATCGACGCCGAGTACGCCGACGACGACACGATCCGCACTGCCTGCGGCAAGGGCTTTCCCAAGCCGGACGAGCTGTTCCACGACCTCGCGCCCGGCGAGGCCTTCGTGCCGCCCGGCTATGAGAAGACGAAACGGTTCACGATCGACGTGGTGACGCGAAAGGTTGCGCCGTCGGAATAGGTCACGATGCGCCGTCACGCCACGGCGAGCCGGCGCATGACGACGCCCGGCCTGGGAGGAGCACAAGGCCCGGCCGCGTCAGCACCGGCTCACCGTCGGCCGCGCGTGGCGTGATCTATTTCGTGATCTATTTGGAGACGACGTCCGCGATCTTGTGATCGGACGGATTCACGATCAGCACCTTGTCCTCCGTCATCGCATAGCGATAGGGCCGCAGCGCGGGCACATCGCGGCGCGCCTGGCGCGGCAATGGATAGGTGCTGACGCTGGTCGGCATGGCAGAACCGACCGTGGCGTTGAAGCCCGACGGCGCGGTCTGGTTCGAGGCGTGATGGCTGACGTCCTTCCAGATCGACTTCTGCTGGGTATCGGAGAGCGACAACGTATCGCTCGCGCCCGTCGTCTTGTTCGACATCTGATTGGCGTGATTGGCGGCTGCGGCTGTCACGCCCGACAGCGCCAGCACAGTGGCGACGGCGAGCGGTGCAAGGTTCCTCATGAAGGTCTCCTGATCGCGGATGCGTCGCCCGTGTCTGTCTAACCGGCTGCACGCATGCAGGTTTCATTAATTAATTCGGGGACAGTTGAAGCTTGGGTAGGAGCTCCGCCCTTGCCGGCCTGCCGCAGGCGGAGAGCGCGGTCCGACTCCTATGCGTGCATCGCGTGCAATCACACACGCCTTGGTTGCTGAACTTTTTATCCCGTTCGCACGTCAAACATTCGGTTGATTGTGCAGCGGTTCAGTCCACAATGCGGAACCGGGCGGTCGGGGCGAAACCGGCGGAGAGGTGATGGGCGAGGATCTGAACCGACAGCGCGTGCTGAACTTCCTCGACGTCTACTATGCCGGCGGCATCGAGGGGGCGCTCGATCGCTGCAGCGACGACATCATGTTCCTGGCCAATGCGCCGATCGACATCCTGCCGCATATGGGCCAGCACCGCGGCAAGGCTGCGCTACGCCAGATGTGGACCACGATCCACAACCGCTATTCCGACATGCGCTACGAGGCGCCGATCGTGGTCGCCCAAGGCAACAAGGTCGCGGCACAATTGCGCGTGTTCTTGCGCAAGCGCGACAATGCGCGCGTGGTGCAGTTCGACGTCGCGGTGTTCTACACCCTGCGCGACGGCAAGATCACCGAGGTCCGCGAGATCATCGACACCTTCGACCTGGTCCAGCAGGTGCTGGAGCGTGACATCACAGCCGCGCTGACCGACAGTGCCGGTCTCTAGCTCCACTCCAAGGTCATAGCACTCCAGAACGGCACCGCTTCACCTCGCCCCGTCTGCGCTCGGCGATATCATGGAGATTGGAAACATGGCGCTCAAGCGGATGGACAACATAGGAATCGTCGTCGAAGACCTCGGAGCGACGATTGATTTCTTTCGCGAACTCGGCCTCAAGCTCGAAGGGCGGGCCACGATCGAAGGAGAATGGGCCGGACGCGTCACGGGACTGGGCGATCAGCGGGTCGAGATTGCCATGATGCGCACACCGGACGGCCACAGCCGGCTCGAGCTCTCCTGCTTCCTCACGCCGCCTGTCGTCGCAGATCACCGGAACGCCCCGGTCAATGCCCTGGGCTACCTCCGCGTCATGTTCGCCGTGGACGACATCGACGAGACGCTTGAAAGGCTCCGCACGCGCGGCTCGCAGCTCGTCGGCGAAGTCGTCCAGTACAAGGACGCGTATCGGCTCTGCTACATCCGTGGGCCTGAAGGGCTTCTCATCGGGCTCGCGCAAGAACTCGGCTGAGCGCATACCCGCGAATCTGCCATCGGCGTTGAACCTCGACGGCGCAACGCTGACCAATCACATGGCTTGTTGCGGTCCCGGGGCTGAGACCATCATGAAAATTGCATTGCTGGCGCTGCTTGGCCTTGCATTGGGTGCCATTGGCGGCGCCGCCCTCGGCATCGGAGCCGGGCTCGCATGGGTCGAGATCTTCAAGACCACGGATTTTGAAAGCTATAGCGGCATGCTGGTATTCTTTACCTTCATGCCGCTCGGCGCCGCGATCGGGGGCATCGCCGGCGCCGTGCTGTTCGCCGTGGTGGCGATCCGCGACACCGAGATCGCGATTGAGCGGGAGCCGGTGCGGCATCGCGACCACTGAAAACAGCCGTCGCCGTTCATATTCCGATAAAAATCCGCGCAATTGTGCATTGCAAAAATGTCATTTGCGTTTCGGCCGATCCGGACTATCTGGGGCGGCAATAGTGATGTGCAGCAACCTGGCACGGTGTCGCCGCTGACGCCATGGCCGCTTGCTTCCTTTGAAATCCAGTTTCAGGAAACACGACAAATGACAGAGCATAGTCTCTGGCGTTTTTCGCGCGCATTGCATCGCGCGATCAATGAACGCCAGTTGGAAGACATTGAGTCCCTGCTCGACGACGAGGTCGAATGGGCGATCTTTGGCCCGGTCGACCTGTTTTCCTTTTTCGGCCAGCGCCGGGGCAAGGCCGCGGTGCTCGAAGTGATCAGGCAGATCGGCGAGAACCTGCGGGTCCATCGCTTCGATCGCGAACAGATCATGCTGGGCACGGATTCGGCGGCATCGATGCTGCGCTATTCGCTGACGGCGCTCGACTCCAACAAGCCGATCTCGTTGCGGATCGCGCATTTCGCGCAGTTCAAGGCCGGCAAGCTGACCAGCTTCCGCGTGCTCGTCGACACGTTCGACCTCGTCGAGCAGGCCGTGGGCTATCCGATCCATCTGCCGCGCATCGCGGTCTGAGCGGCTTCACGTTTTCATGAGATCGTCATGTCCGGGCCTTGTCCCGGCATCCGCGGCCTGTTTTTTTGCCAGCCCCGAGCGGGTCGCGGGTAGCCAGGACACCTTGCGCGACTACATGTTTGGCGCGCTGGCCCGGGCATGACGGCAGTTTGTCCGATTGTCCCGTCGCCACAATTTCGTACCAAGGGAACCGCATCTTGCGGCTCTGGAATTTGCAGGCTGGGAATGACCTCCACATCGCAATTTGGCTGGGCCAGGCTGCCCGTATTGGCGGCCGGCTTCAGCGTGGCCATGGCGCTTGCGGCCGCAGCACAGACGCTTCCTGCCAAGGACGACGCGGACGAGACGACCGAACAGGCGGCGCCGGCGGCTGACGCCAACGACGCCGACATCCTGAAGGATATCGACGAGAGCAAGCTCGACTGGAGCCAGCTCAACAGCGATCCCTCGACCCTGCCCGCATTGACGCCGAAGGGCGCGGCCAAGGCGGCCAGCGCAGCCGGCGGCGCGCCGGCCTGGTCGTCCAACCTCAACGGCAACGGGACGTCGGCGGTGTCGGTCAAGCAATCGGTCTCGCCGTTTCTCGATACCCGCGTCGGCGTCGACATGACGGTCGCCCCGCAGGGCACGATGACGACGTCGGAGCAATTGTCGGAGCGGCTCGCCAATGGCGGCAGCCTGCCGCAATCCGGAGGCTCGGCCTGGGCCTCGATCAGCGCGCCCGGCGTGGCCTCCATTTGGGACAAGACCTCGGTCGAGGCCCGGGTCGATCCGGGCGCCGACCAGAGCAAGATCGGCACGTCCCTGAGCAAGGCGGTGCCGCTGTCGGATCAATATTCGCTCACCCTGCAGAACGGCTATGACGTCATCCAGCAGGGCGTGGTGCCGGTACCCGGCATCGTCGGCCGTCCGTCGCACAGCTACGACACCGACCAGTCGGCAAAGCTCTCCGTCAACGACACCGGCACCAGCATCACCGCGGGACAGACGCTGTCGACCTCCGACGACAGGTGGCTGCGCCGGATCGGCGCCGAGCAGAAGCTGTTCGACGGCGTCACCGTCTCCGGCTCTGTCGGCGAGACCCCGGAGGGCACGACCAGCAAGAGCATCACCGCAGGCTTCAAGCGGACGTGGTGAACGGTCCGTTAGTCTTGTCGTGCTAATGATCAATCATTGCCGCAACTTGGCCCAGATGCGGTCAAATTCGGCGGGACTCATGGGTCTGCAACTATCATCAGATCAATTCGTCGTGCGGGGGACAGCCGCGCTTCGCCATGCGAACAGGGGAATGCCGATGAACGTTACCAACCGAACCGAAGACGCTGAGACGAATTCGGAGGTCGACACCAACCTCGCCGCCGTCTCGGAAGTCGAGGCCGGTATCCGCGACTTCGTGCGCAACGACATCGCCTATCTGCGGCGGCCCGTGGCGAGCCCGGAGACCGCGCCGGCCGAGCCGAACACCGACGCCACCGTCAACAACGTCAACTCGCTGATCCAGCGCGTCGCCGGCACCTCGCTGGCCGAGATCGAGAAGCTGATCTCGGAGCTCGAGAGCCTCCGCGACCTGCTGCATGCCGAGGGTCAGCGCGTGCAGCGCGAGATCTCCGGCTATGCCCAGCTCAGCCAGGCTGCGATGAAGTCGACGCGCATGATCGCCGACAACGTTACGCAGTGGAAGCGCGCCGCTGACGGTCTGCGCAACAGCTGATTCAAGCCATACCCAAAGCCGACAGCCGCCGCCTCTCCCGACGGGAGGCGGCGGCTTCGTTTGTATGGGCTTTCCGGTGTCCCTCAGGCCGCGCCTTGGCAGCGCAAGGGCCTTAACGCTGTGTGAAGACATCACACAGGCAATTCCTGCATAAATTGATTTGAACTTTAAACGCGCTGGCCGCACCAAATCCGAAGCGCCATGGGGCGATCGGCATCTCTGGGGGTGAGTTCATGCAAAGCGTTCGACCGGATAAGACCGACCCGATTCCGCTGCGCCAGTCGCAGCAAAGCGTCGGGACAATCATGATCCGGTTTATCGGATTGCTGGCGGTGGCAACCGTCGTGATGGTGTTGATCTGGAATCGATAGAGCGGCGGCAGAAACGCGGCCGGGAGGCGGGATCCAGTTTGATGGTTATCAGACCCCGAATTACCGATTGATGCTCGCGGTGGTCTCGAACGAATAGTCGCCGTCGGCAAAGCCCTTCACGACCATACCGGTGGCCAGCATCACAACGAGCGTCACCGTTGCGAAGATCAAGCCGACCAGTTTCAGCGCGCTGCGATCTGCCATGGTTATCCCCTGAAGCTGTGCCCCGGATCCATAGGCAGGCACAAAGGTTCACAACGCGTTAGCAAAAAAAGAGTTTCACGCAACGCACAACAGCGTGGCGTCCGTAAGTGACTCGCTAACCATGGCAATCCCGCAACATCAGGTGCCCACGGGCAACATCAGGAACCGGGATTCCGTCGCGGCACGAAGGCGGTCGCGAGGAATGAGAACACCACCTCGCCGCGCTGATTGGTGCCGGTGTTGCGCGCCTGCAGGATGCCCCATTCGGGACGGCTCGACGAGGTGCGCTTGGTCTCGACCTCGTTGGCGAAGCTGACGGTATCGCCGGCGAGCACCGGACGGACCCAGCGCAGCTCGCGGAATCCCGGCGAAGGCCCCCACACGGCGACCGTCTCGCCGCGCGCGGCGGCCTCGGCCGAGAGCCGCTTGCCGTCGGCGACGAGCAGCTTCATGCACACGGCGGCGACGTGCCAGCCCGATGCGGCGAGCCCGCCGAACAGCGAGTTGCGCCCCTCCTCCTCGTCGAGGTGGAAGCGCTGCGGATCGAACTGCGACGCAAAGCGCTTGATGTCCTCGGCGGTGAAGGTGAACGANNNCCGTACTCGCGCCGCGCGCCGATCTCGATATCCTCAAAGAAACGCATGCGGTCCTCTATGCGCTCGCACCATCGCGGCGGCTCACGATGATCGGCGACTCCATCTCGCACAGCACCTCGCCGCGCGCATTGCGGATCGTGCCCTTGAAGGTGACGATGCCGGTGCTCGGGCGGCTGCGAGAGACCCGCGCCTCGACGACGTCGACGTCCAGCGTCAAATCGTCACCCGGACGCAGCGGCGCCTGCCAGCGCATCTCGTTGACGCCGGGAGAGCCGAGCGAGGCGGTGCGGCCGATGAAGCCGTCGAACAGCATCCGCATCATCAGTGAGCTGAGATGCCAGCCCGAGCCGGACAGGCCCCGGAGCATCGATTTCTGCGCCGCCTCCTCGTCGAGATGCATCGGCTGCGGGTCGAATTCGGCGGCAAAGGCAAGGATTTCCTCGCGGGTGACGTGGCGCGGGCCGAACGTCCCGAAGCGGCCGGGCGTGAAGTCTTCGAAGGTCAGGGTGGTCATTGGGTGAGGATATGCCGGTGGGAGCCCGATTGTGGCCGTTATTTGCAGCAATCACAACCGGCTCGCTCGCATAGCTCGCCCCTGACCCGCTGGCGCTCGGTCCGGGGGCGGCCCTTCGCGGGGGACAAATTGGGCTTGCTGCGGATCAAATCCCCATGGTGAGGAGGCGCTTGAAGCGCCGTCCCGAAACCATGGGCCGGGCTGATCGCCTCTTCCTTGGAGACGCCTGCCTGGCAAGCTCCTCGGGATGAAGTGATCAGGCCGGTTGTGACGCAGTAGGATGAGACGCGAATCATATTCGGCTTGCCGGGAGAACCACCGATGTTCGATTTTCAGGATCTGTTTCAGTGGGACCGTTTCATCACGCCCACGATCATCAAGACGTTCTACTGGCTGGTGATCGGCGTCATCGTGCTGTTCGGGATCTCCGGCATCCTGTCCGCCCTCTCCGCCATGGCGGTCAGCCCGTTCGTCGGCTTCATCCTGCTGCTCGCATCGATCGCCAGCGTCATCGTCGGCATCGTGTTCTCGCGCATCGTCGCCGAATTCATCCTGATCGTGTTCCGGATCAACGAGCATCTCGGTGCGATCCGCGACCAGGGCGGCGTGCGCTGAGGCCCGAACCGCTGCGAGCCCGCGAGCCGTTGCAGGCCTTCAGGTTGAAGAAACGGTGAACGCAGCCTTGCGAAGTCGGGCGGCACGGCGAGCCGGAATTTAGAGTTTTGGAAGTATCGTCCTGCCCCCGGACGACATCGGGGGGAGACCAATGAACACCAAAATCCATCACGATCCGCGCTATCGATAGCGCAGGCGCGCAGCGGCTGCAGGACGTGCTGCTGGTATCGTCGTTCGTGATCTGGGCGATGCTGATCGGCTTCGCACCGGTCATGAGCTACAGCCTGCTCGTGTCCTGACGCGAAGGCGCGCGCCACGGTGGTTAATCCATGGTAGCACCTGTGGTCAAATGCGAGCGAAATTGCGGCCGGGATCTTAAAGCCGGGCGCGTATCACCGTCACCGCTGCGAACAAGATCAACGCGGGGGCGTCGTGAAGTCGGAAGTGCGTTCGATTGCCGTAAGGCCCGGACCTGCTGTCAGGCCGGGTTTTACGATCCAGGATATTTTATGGGCTGTCGGCATCTGGTCGGTGATCCTGACGCTGATGCCGGTGATCATTTTTTACATGCTGCTGGTGGCGTAAGGCCACGCATCCAGTCATTCCGGGCGATGCATAAGCATCGACCCTCAGATGCGCAATTGCGCATCGGGGAATCTCGAGATTCTCAGGTGCGCAAGTGCGCACCGTAGTTCGTGCTTCGCACGCCCCGGAACGACGCCTCATGATGCAAGCAAACTACAAAAAACGCGCGGGACCCGCGCGTTCTTTTCAGACCGAACGAAAGCGGCGTGATTACGCCGCCTGCTTGTGCATTGCGCCTGAGTTCGACGCCGTGCCGCGGATCGCCTTGATCGAGCGTTCGATCGCGGCCCACAGCCGATTGATCTCGGCGGCGGCGCGGCCTTCCGCAGAATATTCGCGAGCGCCTTCACCCTGGCCGAGCGCCATCAGCAGATCGGCGCGGTTGGTGATCTGGCCGCTCCACACCGGCGCGCGGAATTTCACCAGCGCCTCACGGGCGATCGCAACGATGCGGCTTTCGGCGCCGTCGCGCTGTGCCGGTGCGCCGTTGATCACGACGGCATAGGGCTTGCGCATCGAACGGCAGGTCTGGATCGTCTCCTGCACCGCATTGACGTCGAACACGCCGGGCCGCGCCGGAATGATCACCATCGTTGCGTGCTTGATCGCATCACCGACCACGGCCGAAAGATTCGGCGGCGTGTCGATGAACACCCATTCGATGCCGTCGCGCTGCGCCTGAGCGATGATGCCGCTGACCGAATTCACCGCTGTCTTGATCGCCGGCTCGTTGGTGCCGCGCAATTTGTGCCAGAGGGTCAGCGAGCCCTGCGGATCGGCGTCGATCAACAGACAGGGCTTCGTTGCCTTGTGCACTTGCGCGGCAAGATGGGCAGCCAGGGTACTTTTCCCCGAGCCCCCTTTACGCGAAGCGAAAACAATAACGTTCATACCTTGGCCTCCACGTTGACCCCAGAAGCCAAAAATGAATCAGCACGCTGATTCGTGAAAGAAAAATCTCTTGCAATCCGCAAAGTTGCCAGGATTAGCGGCGCGCTTTGGCTTTTGAGTCACACCTCACACAAGACACAACCGGAAATGGAAGCGGCTAACTGCTTGATTTCAGACTCACTGTGAGCGTTTTGCGGCGCGTTTGCTGCGCTCGCGTTCGAGCCATTTGCGTTCGATCCAGCCGAGCAATTGCGCGGTCGGCTTCTGCAGGAAGGGAACGTCCTGTGCGAACAAAAGGAGTCCGAGCGGCAGCATCCAGAGGCCGAGCACCGGCAGGAAGCTGAAGATGCCGCCGAGGATCAACAAGATCGCGAGCGGGATCCGCACGAGACGCGACGACGGCTTGCGCAGCCACGCCACGAACCGCGCAGGCTTCGTCGGGAGCTTCGTCTCGAACCAGGCGAAGTGCCGATCGATTTCCAGTTTGTAAAAGTCGCTCAACGCATCTCTCCCGATCGATCCCGCGCATGGCGCGATCGATTCCGCTTCGGCACCGAACACCAAACAGGAAAGATGATGCTGCGTGACAGCGTCACAAGGCGTCAGTCTGTCGCGCGCAAAGGCCTTGAAATCGCCTCAGCGCGATTCCCGCCGTCGCGCGCGGAATGGGACCGATCAGTTCGCCTCGGGCTTCGCCTTCTTCACCCGGTGCGGCTTCACCGGCTTGTGCTTGGTGACCGGCCGTACCGCGGGCCGCTCACGTACATCGCGCGGTTCCGACCGGAAGAACGCCTTGCATGGCGGCGACAGCAGCTCCCTGTTCCGGATCATGCAGGCGGTGACGCGATCGACGTCGGGGATCTCGGAGTTGCAGAGCCGGAACGCATCCGGCGTGCAGGCCTGCTGCTGCTCGTCGCTATAGGCCTCGCCCCGCGTCGGCAGCAGCACGGCTGCGAGTCCAGCCGAGAGCACCAGCGCAAACGAAAAGGTTCTCGAACGGGCAATTCCCATGCGTCCCCCCAAAGGCGTCGTTTGCAAGCACTGTGGGTGATGAGGCGACGAAGCGCAAGCGGGCGCGGTGACGCGCTCGGGGACGCGCAGCGCGCCTGGACCGGCTTCGCCGGCGCATCTCACCACCGCAGAGAAGCTTCGCACCGCGGTGAAAGTCGCGGAGCCGGAGCGCGCGGCAAGGACAACACGAAGAACGCCTGCGTTCCGCGGAGATCCCTGGACGGCGGGACGCGAAGTCCTCGTTAGCGGCCAACGCCTCGGCCGGTCCGGAGCTGGGGCACAGAGGGGCGAACCGTCACAATAATGTCAAATGGCCATTGAGTTGCCCCAGTCGGTGCTGTCTACTTGGGGTTTTAGACGGGAGCCCACCCGTGAACCCTGACCAGTATCTCCTGGGACTGCTTAACGAGTTTGCGCACCGCTCATTGATATTCGATACGACAGTGAGCTTCGTGGAAAGCCAAGCCGTATTCAAAGGCGCCCTTGTGACGTCGTTGCTGTGGCTGGCCTGGTTTCAGCGTGACCCGGATCAAAAGCTGCGCCGGTCCCTGGTCATCTCAACGCTCGCGGCGACGATCGTGTCACTTCTGCTCACGAAGATCATCCGGTTCTATCTGCCGTTCCGGCTACGACCGATCCATGATCCAGCAGCCGGCTTCACATTGCCTTACAACGTCAGCACAGAGACCTTGTGGAACTGGAGCGCCTTTCCGAGCGATACCTCCGCGTTTGAATTTGCGTTGGCTGTTGGCGTGTTCATGATCTGGCGCCGCTGGGGCTGGCTCGCGATCCTGTACAGTCTGGTTGTGATCTCCATTCCGCGCATCTATCTCGGCTATCATTATCCGTCCGACATCGTCGTCGGCGCCCTGATCGGTGCCGTTGTCACGCTCATCATGGGCCGCGAAAAAATCAGGATACCGCTGAGCCGACGCCTTTTGTTTTGGAGCGATGAGTATCCCGGCGTCTTCTATTGCGCCTTCTTCCTTTTCACATACGAGGTGGCAGCCGTGTTCGAGAACACGCGCCAGATTCTGACTGCTGCGTGGAGGCTCTCGCGTCATTCGGTCTGGTAGGGGCACGCATTCTGCCAATGAGCGGGCGTCCGGCGTCGGGCACACGGTTTCATCATCGACGGTCGCGCCTCGGCGGCGCAGAGACCTCAGGCTTGTCAGCTGGATGCTGAGCGTGCGGGGCAATTCAACTTGGATGGTACAGTTGGGTGGGTTCGAACCACCGACCTCCTGTTCCACAGACAGGCGCTCTAACCAGCTGAGCTACAACTGCATCCTGACGCGCGACCCCTTCAGGAGGGGGCGGCGATTTCGGCGGAAACTAGGTGCAACGCCGCGCTTTGGCAAGGCCGTAACTCGGTGATTTCCGCCACTATCTGCCGCCGTTTCGGCGGCTTTCCTTCAGCAAAAAGGCCCGGACCGCTGGGCCGGGCCTTCCGCGAACGTTATGCAGGCGCGATCAGGCGGCCGGCTGGTAGAACTTCGAGGCACCGGCCTTGATCGGCTCGGCAGCGTCGGCGGCGACCTTCTGGCCGAGCTCGGCCAGTTCCTTGGCCTGCGCGGTGTAGGTCTCGAACTGCTTGCGGGTGTGCGAGGTCCACAGCTCGAGGGCTTCCGACGGCGACTTCACGCCGAACAGCTCCTGGGCGAAGTCGAGCGAGGAGGTGGTGTTGGCCTTGAAGAACTCGATCAGCTTGGCCGAATACTCGCTGGCGCCCTTGCTCACGGTGGTGAACACGGCCTCGACGGTGCTGTTGTGCGTCTCGGCAGCGTCCTTGAACTTGGCGTAGTTGTCGCGGGCCTGCGACACGCCCTTTTCGGCGAACGCGCGCATCTGCTCGGGCACTTCAAACGGGATGATCGAAGCGGAAAACGGGTCGGACGGGTTGGTCATTAACGTGTATCCTTCGCAACGGGTGAGTAGATGTGACCCTTGCGCACGTCCCCGGGACCTAAGAACCGGGAACGCCGAAACGGATCACGCTGCCTTGATTCACGGGAATGCCCCTCTTCGGGCATGGCCAATAAAACACCCTTATCATGTCAATTTTGTGCAACGCAACGTGAATTCGTTGCAATGCCGCAACTTTTAGCCGAATCGGATGCAGGTTCCCCTTTGGCCATCTCAAGTTGAACCTGCCCGCCGGGCATCAAGCGATTCCCGGCGGGGCGTTCGCAAGCCGGCTCAGTTCTTCGGTTTGACCGCCTCCATCGCCGCGCGGCTGATGACCTGGCCCATGTCGCTGGCCTGCTCGGCGAGCGCACGCATCTGGCCCTGCACATAGTCGCCGTGCAGCTTCATGATCTCGGTCAGATCCTTGGCCTTGAGCAGCGACTGGGCGTAGTCCAGCGAGACCTGCACGTTCTTTTCGGCATAGGCGAACGCCTTGGCGGAAATGTCCTTGGCGCCGGCGCGCACGCTGGCGTTGCGCTCCTCGATCGTCCCTGCGGTGGCCTGCGCGCTGGAGACGAATTGCTCGAAGGCCTTGCGCGCCTGGTTGACGCTCGCCTCCGCCATCGATCGCATGTCCTTGGGAATCTCGAATTGTTCACGCCCGTTGTCGCTCATGGCCGTGCTCCTTGGCTTGTGTTCGGCTTTGCCGATGGGCCCATCGGCCCACGCCAGCCTTTATCGTGATGCCGCATCGCCGGTGTGACGCGGTGCCGCGGGTTCCGGCCCCTAGGGCGGGGCCGGTCGCGGTGATTTTCGACAACGCAAAACGGCTGTGGATCGTTCAGCCAAGTTAAACTTATCCCGCCATAGACGTGGGCACATCGGGCGCAGCCGTGGACCTGCCGCCGCCCGCTTGCGATACTAACGTTCCGTTAAGGCTGTCATTCCCTGGCCGCCGGTATCTCTGGCGATCGAGGAAGAGAAGCTAAACCGATGCGGTCAAATCTTGCGTGATGAATGACGCGGAATTCCAGATCCAGGCGCTCGGCGATGTCCGCCTAGCGGACCATGCGGCGAGCGCCCAGCCCGCATGGCTGTGGTCGGCCGACGGCACGCGGATCCTCTGGGCCAATCCGGTCGGCGCGCAGGTATTCGGTGCCGACACCGGCATCGAGCTGGCTAGGCGCTGCTTCGGCCCGGCCGATCCACATCGCCGGCTGGTCGCCCAGCTCGGCCGTAGCCTTCCCGCCAATGGCGCGGTCCGGCTGGAGCGGCTGCGCGGCTTCGGCGCATCCCCCGGAATGCTCGCGACCTGCGGCTGCGCGCGGATCGACTTGCCCGACGGCAGCCATGGCGTGCTGGTGACCACGCTCAGTGCCGCCGGCCGCGTCATGCCGCTGACCGAACGGCTGCAGCGGCTGGTGCACGGCATCACCGACCGGCCGGCCGCGGTGTTCAGCGGCGACGGCCTCCTGATCGGCGCCAATGAAGCGGCGCGCCCGCTGCCCGGACTGCACGATCTCTCCGAAGCCGGCCTCGATCCGGCGCGGGACGATGCGCTGAAACAGGGTCGCGCCGCTGCAAGCGTCGGGATCGGCCGCGTCGTGCTGCAGCGGATCGGCCGCGGCGCCGACACCGCGCTGGTTGCGCTGATCAAGCCCGCCCCGCATCTCGCCGCGCAACCGAAGCCGGCAGCGCCGGTTGCGCCCGAGGCCATCGTGCCGGAAGCGGCATCGGAAACATCGGCACCACGATCGGCCCCACCCGTGGACGTCGTCGCAGAAGAGCAAGCGCCGCCACCTTCCCCGAGCGAACCAGTCGTCGCGAATGACGACACGCCCGCACCGGCCGACGAGGCGCCGGCCGCCTTCACGCTGTTCGACGCACTGGACACACCCCAGGACAAGCCCGCAGAAGAACCCGCGGCGGCCGAACCGATCGCCGATGCGCCGCCGACCGCGCACGCTGATCCGGAGCCTGCACCGGCAGCGCCGGAACAAGCGCACGCCGAGCCCGAACCCACCGAGACCGCGGTGACGCACCCCGCAGCCGCGCCGGCCGAAGCCCCCGCGGTTGGGCCCGCGCTCGCCGGGGCGCTGATGGAGGCGACGGTCGCGGAGCAAGCCGAGGAGCCGCCGCTAGAGCCCTGGCCCGCTGCCGAGAACGACACGAGCGCGCCAGCCCCGGCCGCGCCCCCGCCTTCAGCACAACCGGCCGACCCGGCCCCCTCTCCCGTAACGATCGCGGATGCGCCGGTCGCAACACCACTCTTCGAACCGCCGCCCG
>NZ_LNCU01000082.1:0-3875 GCF_001542415.1 Bradyrhizobium macuxiense | reverse complement strand
CCGTCGCCCGCGAAGGCGCCGTCCTGGCTCGACGAGCCCCTGCCCAGCACGCGGCGGCATCCGCTGCGCTTCATGTGGCAGATGGACCATGAGGGTCGTTTCTCGCTCGGCTCGGATGAATTCACCCGCCTGATCGGCATGCACACGGCGGCCGGATTCGGCCGGCTTTGGAGCGAGATCGCGGAGATCTTCGGGATCGATCCCGAGGGCCGCGTGATGCAGGCGTTCGCCACGCACAGCACCTGGAGCGGCATCACGCTCAGCTGGCCGGTCGACGGCGGCGGCCGGCTGCCGGTCGAATTGTCGGGTCTGCCGGTGTTCGATCGCAATCGGACCTTCGCCGGCTATCGTGGCTTTGGTGTGTGTCGCGATCTCGACGGGCTTGCGCGACTAGCCGCGTTGCGCCGCTATGAGTTCTTCAGCGGCCCGGCCGTGCCGCAATCGCTGTCGGCGAGCGCCGCACAAGCAGCGCCTCGCGTAGACGCGCCGCCCGCAGCCGCGGGGCCGGCGCCTGAAACTCCTCCGCCCGTCGCGGAGCCGCCGCCGGATACGAACGCACCACCACCGATCGAGGAATTGACCGAGCCGAAAGCATCCGAGACTTCACACCAAGCCGATCTGGAACCAGCCGTGGAAACGCCCCAGGATACGCGCCAGGATGTGCGCGACGAGACACCACCGAATGTGGTGCCGTTCCGCCTCGCCGGTGACACACGGCCGCCGTCGCTGACGCCGGTCGAGAACAACGCCTTCAACGAACTGGCCCGCCAATTGTCGGCACGGCTCGAGAGCGAAGCGGGCATCACGACGACAACGGAACGGCGCGAGAGCGAGACGGATGCGGAGCAGCCGCAGGCAACCGAGCGTGCATCCGCGAGCGAACCGCCGCGCGAACAACACGCTGACACCGCGAAGGCCCAATGGCTGGCACAGGCGGAGCCGCCGCCGCGCGCCGAATCCAGACGCGACCGCGCGCTGCTCGACCTGCTGCCGGTCGGCATCCTGATCTACCGGCTCGACCGCCTGCTCTATGCCAACGCCGCGTTCCTCGCGCGCATGGGCTATGACAGCCTGCATGCGCTGGAAGCCGCCGGTGGGCTCGACGCGCTCTATGTCGAGCCTGGCGTCTCGCGGGCGAGCAGCAGCTCGGGCTCCGGCACGCAGGTCACGATCTCGACGAACCAGGGCTCCGAGCCGCACGCGCAGCCAGTGTCGGCGGATGCGCGGCTGCACACCATCTCCTGGGACGACGACTCCGCGCTGGCGCTGATCTTCTCGCGCACGCATGACGAGGATGCGGCGATTGCAGCTGCGCTGTCGGCGGAGGACGCCACCCCCGAGCCGGTCGTGGCGCCCGCGCCGCCGCAGGCCGGCCACGCCGATGCCGAAGAGCTCGGTGCAATCCTCGACACCGCGGCCGAAGGCATCATCATGTTCGACGCCGAGGGCAACATCCATTCCTGCAACCGCAGCGCGGAGGCGCTGTTCGGCTATGACGGCGACGAATTCATCACGCACAATCTCGCCGACCTGTTCGCGCCGGAGAGCCGGCACGAGATTTTCCAGTATCTCGCCAGCCTGAAATCGGCCGGCGTCGCCAGCCTGCTCGATCACGGCCGCGAGACGCTCGGGCGCGTGCGCCAGGGCGGCATCATCCCGCTGTCGGTGACGATGGGCCGTACCCGCGCCGACGGGCCGAACTTCTTCGCGGTGTTCCGCGACCTCACGCAGGCCAAGAAGAGCGAAGGCGAATTGCGCGAGGCGCGACGGCTTGCGGAACGCGCCGCGAACGGCACGTCCGACATGCTGGCGCGGATCAGCCACGAGCTGCGCACGCCGCTCAATGCCATCATCGGCTTTGCGGAAGTCATGATCGGCGAGCGCTTCGGCGCGCTCGGCAACGAGCGCTATGTCGAATACATGAAGGACATCCGCGCGTCCGGCGAACGGGTGATCGCCATCGTCAACGACCTGCTCGACCTCGCGCGGATCGAAACCGGCAAGCTCGACCTCGCCTTCACCAACCAGAACCTCAACGAGATGGTGGAGAGCTGCGTCGCGGTGATGCAGCCGCAGGCCAACCGCGAACGCATCATCATCCGCACCTCGCTCGCACATACGCTGCCGCCGGTGATCGCCGATGCGCGCGCGCTGCGCCAGATCACGCTGAATTTGATCGGCAGCTCGATCCATCTCGCCAATGCCGGCGGCCAGGTGATCGTCTCGACCGCGCTGTCGGATTTCGGCGAGGTGATGCTGCGGGTGCGCGACACCGGCCAGAGCCTCAACGACAACGAGGTCGCCGCCGCACTCGAGCCGTTCCGCGCGCCGACACCCTCCGATCACACCGGCTCCGGCGGCGTCAGCCTGTCGCTGACGAAAGCGCTGGTTGAAGCCAACCGCGCCAAATTCCAGATCCGAACCGGCGGCCGTTCCGGCACGCTGATCGAAGTGGTGTTCTCGCACGCAACCGCGCGGGTGTGAGGTGACGCGCATGACGCCTTGCGCGTAAGGGAGCCACCAGCGGAGGCTCCCCCCTTGTGGGGGAGGGCTGGGGAGAGGGGTACCACACGGCGCGCTCTCTCCAATTGCATTTGAACACCATGCGACCGGGATTGTGAGAGCTTAACTTCACCCAAGCATCTCGCCCGGGACCACCCCTCCCCCACAAGGGCAGGGGAATCGCATATGGATTTACGCCGGCTATTGCATTGGAGAGCAAGAGAGATTCTGAAGACAACTCCTGGGTCAAGAAGGGGGTCGGATGCGCCAATTCAAGAAGGTTTTTGGTCGATTGCCGGACCCGCGGGCGGCCAATGCGAGGCACGATCTTTTGGAGGTGCTGGTCATCGCGCTGGCAGCAACGCTGTGCGGAGCGGAATCGTGCTCGGACATGGCGGACTTCGGAGCAGCGAAGGAGGAGCTGTTGCGGCTCTTCCTTCGGTTGGAGCATGGCATCCCGAGCCACGACACATTCAGCCGGGTTTTCCGCCTGCTCAAGCCACAAGCCTTCGAGAAGGTTTTCCGTCGTTTCATGGCGGCTTTTGCCAAAGCCAACGGGCTCAAGCTCACCGGAGTGGTGGCCGTCGACGGCAAGGCGTTGCGCGGCGCCTACGAGCGCGGCGGCAAAGCCACGCCGCTGCATCTGGTCAACGTCTTTGCGGTGGATGCCCGCATGGCTTTGGCTCAGCAGAAAGCGCCTGGTCGCAACGAGACGGCAGGCGCCTTGGAAGTGTTGGACCTTCTCAGTCTGGAGGGCTGCATCGTTACCGCCGATGCCCTGCATTGCAGCCGCGCCTTTGCCAGCGCCGTGCTGGAGCGAGGTGGCAATTACACTCTGGCGATCAAAGCCAACCGCGGCCCCCTGTTCAAGGCGGTTACGCAACAATTTGCGCGATCGGGCAGGCGCAGCAGTGCCGAGCAGATCGACCCCTCCAGCCACGATCGGCACGAGGCGCGGCGCGCCACCATCATGCGCAACACCAGCCTGGCTGCGCACCACGACTTCCCCGGCGTCGCAGCGGTGGGGCGCATCACCTCGCGCAGGCGTCTGCGAGGCCACCGGGCCGATGCACCGGTTGTACGCCACTATCTCTTGTCCAAATACATCTCCCCCAAGCGGCTGCTGCACATCACCCGCAGTCATTGGGGCATCGAGAACCAGCTCCATTGGGTGCTCGACGTCCATTTCGCCGAGGACGGCAATCGCGCGCGAAAGGACCATGCTCCCGAGAACCTCGCTACCCTGCGCAGGCTCGCACTCAATATCCTGCGAGCTCACCCCGACCGCGCCTCCATCCGGCGCAAAATCAAGCGCGCCGGATGGGATCATGCCTTTTTCCTCGGCATGCTCGGTCATATGCGATAGCCCTGCC
>NZ_LNCU01000081.1:119927-208180 GCF_001542415.1 Bradyrhizobium macuxiense | reverse complement strand
CCTGCGGCGACGGATCTGCGCACACTGGCCGCCACCATCAAGGCACGATGGATCTGCGAGCAGGCGCATCAGCAGTTGAAAGAGGAGCTTGGACTTGATCACTTCGAAGGGCGATCATGGCAAGGCCTTCATCGTCACGCTCTAATGACCATGATCGCCTACGCCTTCCTGCAACATCGTCGCCTCGCATATGCGGGGCGGAAAAAAAAGAATCAACGGGCCTCCGCCTCAGCCAACCATGCCCGCAGTACGTCACGCCATCGTCGATCTCATCCTGCGACCGCGGGCTCAGCGGTGTCCGTACTGCAGAAGACGAATCCTTGAAAAGTCGCTACAAAAACAGTTTCTGCCAAAGTAGTGCTAGGATGAATCGTCATTGCGCTTTAGGTTGTTGTTTGCGCATGATTTTTTTCAGAAAACCGCTTCGCACTTTTCCGGATCATGCTTTAACGATCGAGCGTGTCAAACATCAATAGTCCGCTCGGGGTCACCAGCGGTCGATGACGATTGAACTGAGCGAAGTCCGCTCTTAGCGAACCGATCCCCGAGATGGTCGGAGAGATCATCGGCTAAGGGCCAACTACGGGCGCGGCGTCTCGGAAAATTTTAGCTGTGGGGTTTACTGGCGTTTCAGTTGAACGCCGTAAGACGCACCCAGGAGGACGCTATGCAGGCTCTTGTCTGGAACATCCTTGTCGGCACGCCGCTCGCCGGTTCGCTCATCCTGTTCGTCCTTCTGATATACCTGCCTGGCATTGCCCCGCGCTACGCTCTGCCGATAGCCCTCGGACTCGTGGCCATAGCTCTCGCAATCGCGGCCATGCGCAACCGCGTGACGATCGGGTCGTGGACTCGGACGGTCACGCCGGCGCAGCGCCAGCTGATGGACGCTCGCATTCGGCGGTCCACAAAACTCCGCCCCGTGGTGTTCGTCGCTCTCCTGCCTGTCGTCTTCGTCATGGTCAGTTTAGGATACGGCAAGGGAGCAGTCATGATTGCATCGCTTGTTTGCGGCGCAATCTTCGCGTGGTGCAGTCTTTACCTGTACAGGCTCTCGCGCAGGTCGAGCTAGCTAACACCGGCTGCAGGTCCGCCACGGATCAGAAGCTGAACTTGACGGCACGTTCGCTCGCAGCGTACCGGAAATCGCATGACAGAGCAGAGCACGACAAACGTGACGGACCCTACACCTCGGCGTTTCGATGTCGAACTGTTCATTGTCCATCCATCACTCGATCCGGCAGACATAAGCCGAGCCTTGGGAATGGAGGGACATTTTTCGCATCGTGTCGGCGACCAGAGAAAGACCCCCAAGGGCACCCTCCTGTCGGGCGTCTATCCCGACACCCGATGGAGACATTCCATTCGGCACACTGTCACGGAACAATGGTTCGGCTCCGAGGTGGAGGGTTTCGTTGAGCGACTTGAACCTCACAAGGAATTTCTTACGAACCTTAGAGAGACAGGAGGATCAGCGACGGTGATCATTCAATTCCTCGGGGATGGATATCTCGCCGATGAGGTCCCCCCGACAACCCTTGCGAAGCTCGGTGAGCTTGGGCTTTCCCTCGGAATCGAATGTTTCATAGACCCGCAGTCTTAGGTGCTCTCGGTCTGTAACCCTGCGGCGCAGCTTGTCCGCTTCGAGCCATAGGCAGACGAACGACCGCTTCCAAAATCAACAAAGCCCGCGCCGCCATGCACATGCGTTGCGCGTAGTCTATTGCTGCGATCTGCTTTCAAGCAGCAGGTCGCGGACCTCCTCCGATACAAAGCGCTCCGCCCGCTGCCATGCCTCGTCGCTGTCGCCGCGGAATTGGAAGTATTTCCTGAACACGATACGCTGGGATGTCGTATCGATAGCAACAGTCTGCGCAAACTGCACCAGCGTGCTCATCTTGTGAAAGCCGCCGATGATCAGGATCCGCGCCCCGGCCTGTGACGCCGCGCGCAGCCTGTCGCGCAACGTCGGTCCATCGGTCGGACAATTTGAAGCGCAGGAAGACGGCACAAGCTCAAAACGGTGGTCCGCCGTGACATCGTCCCGCAGCGCGGTCATGAAGGCCCGCAATCGCTTTTCATGCACGGCCGTCCGATCGGTGGGCTCGTTCGACGTGTCTCTATATTTGAAATCGTCGACGGAGACAGCCAAAGCGTGGCCGGCGGCCTCGGCGGATGCATCTGAGATGAGGCTGGATCCCAGCAACAGACCGGCTGCGGCAACAGCGTGCAGGATTGAGCTGTGGCGCATGGCGATGACTCGATCTCCCCGCTAGGTCCATCTTAGAAGATCGATTCTTTCCGTCTCCTGTCGAAGAAATTAACCCCTGGTAACGCTACGCGGCCACCGCTTCACACTTTTCCGGATCATGCTTTAGGTCGGCTCACCTTCCGAAAGGGGACATTGCGGGCGTTTGAGCAAAGGTCAGCAACGGGCCACATCCGGACTCATGCACCGCAGCAAGAGCGCTTTCGGCGGTATGGACGCTCATTGTTGGGCGCCGCCGTGCATGTCAGATCTTCGAAGCCCTGCCCCGGCAAAGCCCGATCCACGGGCTGGCTATGATCGACAGGACGCACATCAGGGTGTGTCAATCATCTCTCCCTTTGGTTCACCTGGCCAATAATCGGGCAACTTGCGGGCGAGCCACATGGCCAGCGCCGCATTGACCTCAGCGGGCTTCTCCTGCGCCATCCAGTGCCCCGACTTCACCACGACCTCGGTCAGATCGCTGCAGTCGCGCCGCATCGGCTCGGCGAGCTTCGAGGTCATTGTCTCGGCGACGTAATCGTAGGCGCCGTGCAGGAAGAGCGCCGGCATGGAAAGCTTGCCGCCGTTCACCGCGCGCCGGGAGTAGGCGGTGTTGTTGGCATTGTAGTTCATGTACCAAGCATCGGGGCCGAAGAAGCCGTTGCGTGTCAGCGCCGCCGCGTAGGCCTCGAGATCCTGCTCGCTGATGACGTCAGGATCGTGCGGCAGGTCGGGAAATGGTGGGCCACCGAACCAGCCGCCGGCCTTGCGCACGGCGGCCGTGCGGGAGGGTTTGCCCTTGCCATCGGGGTTGCCCTTGCGGAACAGCGCCTTGATGACGTTGCGCGGATTGGCGTCGAAGGCCGCGCACGCGCGATCGAAGCTCTCATGGTAGAAGCATATGTAATCCCACTGGCCCACCGGATACTCGGCCTCAGGGTAGGTCTTGCGATCGACCAGGGGAACGAGGCTGTCTAGCGTGAAGCCCTGAGGGAGGTAAGGTATCGTCAGGCTTGCCACGCCCACCGTCTTGTCGGGATGATGCGCGGCTATATTCCACACCACCATGCTGCCCGCGTCATGGCCGATCCACACCGCGCGTTCCCGCCCCAGCGCAGCGAGGAGCTCAAGCATGTCCTGCACGATCACTTCCTGCGCGAAGTCCTCAACACGCGTGTAGGTGCTTGAGCGACCATAGCCGCGCAGGTCGGGTGCCACGCAGCGGAAACCGAGGGACGCGAAAGTCGGCAACTGATGGCGCCATGACAGCGAGATTTCAGGCCAGCCGTGACAGAAGATGAGCAACGGTCCCGCTTGCGCTCCGCAGGCGAGATAGCCCGTCGTGTGGCGGGCGGTCTTCACCGTGTGTTCAGTGACCGCGAATGTCATCGTGTGGCTCCCGTGATTAATGGATACAAATGACCTCTTGTACGAAGTGCAGGACAGCGTGGCGCTGACTATGCTCAAACGCCCACCAGCGCCGTCAGCGGTCACGCAATACTCGCTACCAAGCGGCCCGCTACGCGTCGCTTAGGCCAGACTCCAACACACAAAATTCAGACCAAACGGAGCACTCATCATACGCACCATCTTAGCATCCTAGAGCGGTCTGAGGGGCGCCAAGATGTCGCCTTCGGCTCAAAGGCAGACCATCTCGATCGGGTGAGATTGCGTCTGCTCTACATCAACAAGCCGACTTGCCGATAGTCAGGGCGCACTTCGGTTACGGGCCATGAGCGGAAACGAATTGGACCACTCGATCACCTCGTAGACGCGGGCGAGAAACGTCGGCGGCAGCTTACTAACTTATTGTTTCGCTGCCTGTTGAGGAGGAGGCTGAAGCGCCCTGTTGATAATAGCTAGGCGAGTCTTCCACGCATCTCCATCGCGCACATAAACACCTCCCCAAAGACCTCTCGCTTGTATCGGGCCGTCTTTACTTTGAAGTGTGGCACTCCAAGTTGCCGTAACCAAAACAACCTCGCCGACCATCTCCACCTTCTCAACTTTGTCGACGATGTTACTGGTGACCTTGAATGATTCTGCTAGGTCTTTTTCAATTGCCGGACGTCCATATGATATTCCCCGTGGCGTAACGCGCGTTGCGTCCTCTGTGTACAAGGCGGCGACTGCGGCCGCGTCTTTCCGATTGGCAGCAGCATCCCACGTTTCCAAAAGTCTCTCTATAGCGGGCCGTGCCTGCTGCTCTGACGGTTGTTGGGCAGCCGCCGGGATAGCTAAATGGACCGTCAGAAGCGCGACAAAGATGAGTGAACCTCTCATTTGACTCTCCTCCTCGGAATTTTTGGTTTAGTCGTCGAGAACAAACAGTTTCGCCCAGATCGGGCCGAACACTTTTTTGGATACGTCAGGTCCCCGCTGCATAGTTACGCCTCGGGCGCGCCCGACCGCACGATACGTCAGCATCTCTATATGCGCATGCGGTCCCGATCCACAGGGCCCAGCGAGATCAAATCGGTACACCCGGGCGCGATCATCGAAATCCGCAAAAGCCCGATGGAATCTAGCGACGCCAAAGGGCCGGTTACAATAGAAATTTTACCGCGTTTTCGCGACTCAGGACGCTGAAGTCACCTATGGGTCGTTCGCGACGGTTTTGCCCGATCTCTGTTGGGTCCGGTCTACTCCCCTGAGCCGACATGCAGGCGAGAGGCGGATTTCGTGGCTAAGGGTCCAAAAGCCGTCGATGATGGCCGAGCCCAACAATTACCGCTTCACCCTCAGAAGCAGACCGTGCTCTGTGATTGCTTCGATAGAGGCCGACAACCGGCCCGCCGTGCATTTGCCGTGCAGAGCGCGCAAACCCACCGCGTCCGACGGACACGGCAAACTTCAGGAAGGCGAGACCGAAAGAACTCCGGATCGGGAGCGGGGCATCACCAAGCCGCCCCCAGACTGGGACGGCCCCTCGCTCACGACCACAATCACCATTTCAACGCAGCCGTGCGTACCGGCGCGTCCCACAACGCGGTCGTCTCGGCATCGAGCAGGCTCACCGTGAGCGAGCAGCCGGCCATATCCAGCGAGGTGACGTAGCTGCCGACCAGCGAGCGGGCGATGCGCAGGCCGCGCTGCTCCAGCATGCGGCGCGCCGCGTTGTACATCAGGTAGAGCTCGATCGTCGGCGTGCCACCGAAGCCGTTGGCCAGCAGCAGGGCTTCGGAGCCCGCGGGCGCGGCGAGATCGCCTGCGATGGCTGCCGTCATTTCCGATGCGATCGCATCGGCGCGCTCGAGCTTGACGCGGCGGCGGCCCGGCTCACCGTGGATGCCGACGCCCATCTCCATCTCGTCCTCGCCGAGCGCGAAGGTCGGCGTGCCGGCGGCGGGAACGGTGCAGCTGGTCAGCGCCACGCCCATCGAACGTGTCCGCGCGTTGACACGCTCGCCGAGCGCCACGCAGGTCTTGAGATCAGCGCCCTTCTCGGCGGCGGCGCCGACGGTCTTCTCGACGATCAATGTACCGGCAACGCCGCGGCGCCCGGTGCTGTAGGTCGATTTCTCGACTGCGACATCGTCGTCGGTCACGATGGTGGCGGTGCGGCCCTCGGCAATCTCGGCCGCCATCTCGAAATTCATGCGGTCGCCTGCATAGTTTTTCACGATGAACAGCACGCCGGCATCGCCCGAAACCGCCTCGGCCGCCTCGACGATCTGGTCCGGTGTCGGCGAGGTGAAAACCTGGCCGGGACAGGCGGCGTCGAGCATGCCATGGCCGACGAAGCCCGCATGCAGCGGCTCATGGCCGCTGCCGCCGCCCGACACGAGCGCGACCTTCTTCGGATTCAACTCGCGCCGCCGCACGAATTTCCGCTCGGAGCCGAGCGCAACGATATCCGCATGCGCAGCCGCGAAGCCGTCGAGGCTCTCCGCGAGCACATCGTCGACCGCATTGATGAATTTTTTCATTGTTTCCTCCCCGCAGTGTCGCGACTATTTTTCCCGAATGATCGCACTCAAACGCCGCGCGAATTCCTGGAGCAGCGCGTCGAGCTCGGCATTGCGCTTGGCGCTGCCGAGATCCGGCAGATGCAGCGTCAGCGTCCGCTCATGCGCCCCTTCGGTCAGGCGGCCGATACGACGCGGATGCGCGCGCGCATAGGCACGAAGAAAGGCGGCCTTCGCCTGCGGAGGGAAGTGGCAGACATCGAAGATCGTGTTGAGATGCTGCACCGGGATCGGCACCGGATAGGCCGGGTTGCTGATCTGGCTCACGAAGCTGCGGTTCTTGCCCATGGCATGCGCAAGACGAAGCCGCATTCCTGACGGACGGCTTTCCAGCACCTCCTTGAAGATGCGCTTGTAAGCCGCAACAGCGCCGGCTTCGGCTGGTTCATCGGTCGCCATGTCAGCCAAGGCCACCTCCACCGCTCAGTCGGTCGATGGTCTGCTTGATCTGCGCGAGCGTCGATGCGTTCACGGACAACTCGCGCAGGCCGCAGTTCAGCAAGGCCGGAATGCAGCGCGGGTCGCTCGCCATGTCACCGCACAGGCTGACGCCGATGCCGGCGCGCCGTCCGTGCTCCGCGGTTCGCGCGATCAGTTCGAGCACGGCCGGATGCAGCGGATCCAGCAAGGGCGCCAGAGCTCCATTGGAACGATCACAGGCAAGGACATATTGCGCGAGATCGTTCGAGCCGATCGAGAAGAAGGCCGCCTTGAACGTCCCAATCGCCAGCGCCGCAGCAGGGACTTCGACCATGATTCCCAGCTCGGGAAGCATCGCGGCAACGCCTTCGGCCTGCAAGCGTTTCACGATGTCGGCGAACAGCTTCCGTCCCGCCTCGAGCTCGTCCGCCGACGTCACCATCGGGAACATGACCTTGAGATTGCCGCGCACCGCGGCGCGCGCCAGCGCGCGGAGCTGGACGGCAAAAATCTCCGGCCGGGCGAGGCAAAGCCGCAAGCCACGAACGCCGAGGAACGGATTGGCTTCGCCGTCGAATGTAAAGCCGGGCACCGGCTTGTCGCCGCCGGCATCGAACGTGCGGATCGTCACGGGCCGCTGTTCGGCCCAGCGCAACACCGCGTCATAGGCCTGGAATTGGGTCTCCTCGTCCGGCAGATCGCTTTGCCCGGCGAGCAGGAATTCCGTCCGCATCAGCCCGACGCCGTCGGCATATTGCGCGTCCGCATGCTCGAGGTCGGCAACGCGCTGGATATTGATCAGGAGCTTGATGTGTTCGCCGCGCCACGAGGCCGTCGGCCGCCGCAGGATCGCGCGAGCGGAGGCCCTGCTCTTGCGATGGCTCTCGCGCCGCTTCTCGAAAATGCGCACCTGCTCGGCGCTGGGATCGAGCTCCAGCGTCGCGCCTTCGCCGTCGAGCAGCGCCGTGGCGCCGGCATCCGGAATGGCGCCGAGTTGCACGACCATCGGGATGCCGCGCGCACGCGCCAGCATCGCGACGTGGCTCGTCGGACTGCCGTGCAGCAGCGCCAGACCGCCGCCGCCGGACCAGTCGATCTCCAGGAAGCGCGACGGCGGCAGGTCATCGGCACAGACGACGCCTCCGCTCGGGATCTTCAGCGGCTCGCCCTCGTCGCCGCGCAGAATGTGGACCACGCGGTCGCGCAGGTCGGCAAGGTCCGACGAGCGGGCCTGCAGATACTCGTCCGCCGCCGAATTGTACTCCGCGATCTGCTCGTCGAGCGTCGAACGCCACGCGACGTCGGCCGGGCGCCCCTCGCCGATCGACGCGAAGATCGGCTCGATCAGATCCTCGTCCTCCAGCAATGCGACCTGGAACTCGAGGATCTGCGCGGCTTCACCGCCGGCGCTGCCGGCAAGATCAGCGATCTGCCCGCTTGCGAGATCGATCGCCTTGCGCAAGGCGAGCGCCTCCTCGACCAGCGTGCCGGCCACCCGCTCGCCGCCCGCGCCGGCATCGACGCGGACCAGCGGACCATGGGCAAAACCGATGGAGGCAGTCCTGCCGCGGTAAGCCGATCCTGCAGCGCCGCCCTGCATGCTAGCCTGCTCCATCCGGAAAATCGCTGGCGACCAGATCGACCAGGGCCGCGATGGCGGCCTCAGCGTCACTGCCGGACGCCTTGAACTCGATCGTGCTGCCGTGCGCGGCGCGCATCGCCATGATCTTGGCCACGCTCTTGGCATTGATCCACTCCGGCGCACCGGCGACCCTTACCGATATCTGAGCCTGGAACTTCTTGGCGAGCTTGGTCAGCTTGACCGCCGGGCGCGCGTGCATGCCCACCGCGTGCACCAGCCGCACATTGCCGGTGAAGATCTGTCCGTCCGCCTTATCAAGCATGCTCATCATCCATTCATCGCATCGCCGACATCTCAATCGGCAGAGAGTTCCTCGGCCACGGCCCTGACCTGGGCCAGCGAGCTGCCGCCCGCCGCCTCGGTCGCCGCCATCACGGCGCCCTCGACAATCGGCGCGTTGCAGACGACCACGAGATCTCGCCGCTCAGGCTCCAGCATCTCGACCGCCATTTCGCTGTTGGTCTCGGCACCGCCGAGATCGACGAGCACCGCGACGCCCTTCGGAGACCAAGCGTCATTAATGGCGTCGATGATCAGCGGCACGCTGGTCCCCAATCCACCATCGGGATTGCCGCCGCAGAAAGCCACCTTGACCTCGCTGCCGACCATCTGCCGCACCATGTCGGCGGTTCCCTTGGCGATGTCGCTGGAGTGCGAGACGATCACGATCCCCACGGTCTCCGTCATGCCCGTGCCTCCAGGCCGGCGCACACCGCCTGCACCAGCACGCAGCTCGACCGCGCGCCGGGATCGACGTGCCCGACGCTGCGCGCGCCGAGGAACGACGCGCGCCCCTTGGTGGCCTGCATCGGTGCTGTCCGTTCGACTGCCTCGGTCGCGGTGGTGCGCACCCGCGCGATCAGATCCGGCTGGCCGGCCGCCGTCTTCAACGTCTCCAGCACGGGAACCAGCACATCCAGCATCGTCTTCTCCCCAACCTGCGAGCGTCCGCGCGCGCTCACCGCGTTCACGGCGCTGCCGAACACGTCGGCGAGGTCGTCTGGCAGGTGCTTGTCGTGCGAAAGCGCCTCGCCCGCGGCAAGAAAGAAGCTGCCATAGAGCGGCCCGGAGGCGCCGCCGACCGTCATCACCAGGGTCTTGCCGATCATCTTGAGCGCTTCGTCGAGCGGCTGCGCCGAGATCGCATCGAGCTTGCCGAGCACGGCTTCGCAACCGCGCTTCATGTTGGTCCCGTGGTCGCCATCGCCGATCGCCTGATCCAGGCTCGTCAGCTCCGGCGCGCTGGCGATGACCTGCTCTGCGGCCGCCTTGACCAACGACTTGAACGTCTCTGATGGCACCGACATCGCTTCGATCCTCTCGCCTCTCTAATGAACCGCCGCGGCAATGCGCTGCCCCGCACGGTCGAAACACAACGGACGCACCAGATGCAATTCGACCTCCTGGCCGGCCTGCAGCGGCTGATGCGGATCCGCCAGCGTCACCAGCGTCTCGCCCTTATAGTCCAGATGAATATGATTCTGCTCGCCGAGGTGTTCCACCCGATGCACGCGGCCGACCATCTGCCCACCATTGCGCGCGGCGAGCTGAAGATGCTCGGTACGAATGCCGACCGTCTCGGTTCCGGGCGGCACTGCGACGTCCGGGAGCAGGCGGGCCGGCAGGAAGTTGATCTGAGGGGTCCCGAGCCGCGAGGCGACGTAGCTGCTGGTCGGGCTTTCGTAGATCTCCCGGGGCGTGCCGAGCTGAAGCAGCTGGCCGTCCCTGATCACGCCAATTCGCGAGGCCATCGTCATCGCCTCGACCTGATCATGCGTGACATAGAGGATCGTCGCGCCCAGCTCGATCTGGATCCGCTTGAGTTCGAGCCGAAGCTCCGCGCGAAGTTTTGCGTCCAGCGAGGACAGCGGCTCGTCCATCAAATAGATCGAAGGATCGCGGACCAGGGCACGGCCGATCGCCACGCGCTGCATCTCGCCACCGGACAGCCGGGTGGCGCGGTTGTTCAGCTTGCTCGCGATATGCAGCAGCTCCGCGGTCTGTTCGACGCGCTTGCGGATGGTCGGCTCTGCCACTCGCCGCGCGGGAGAGCGCAGCGGGAACGCGAGATTGTCGTAGACCGTGAGATGCGGATACAGCGAATATTGCTGGAACACGAATGCGATATCGCGCGAGCCCGGCGGATCGTGCGTCACGTCGCGCCCGTCGATCATGACGGAGCCGGTATCGGGCCTCTCCAGCCCGGTGATCAGCCGCAGCGTCGTGGTCTTGCCGGCGCCGCTCGGTCCGAGCAGCACCAGAAACTCACCGTCGTTCGCCGTCAGCGAGAGGTCGCGGACAGCTTCCACCGCGCCGAAGCGCTTGTTGACGTTGCGAAGGGTGACGTCAGCCATGGCGCGAGCCTTTCTCGCCGGCGGTCCGGATCGCGAGGCCGCTGCCGATGTCGAACAGCGCCAGTCGCTCGGCGTTGAATTCGAGACCGATCGTTTCGCCGATCCGTACCGATGCGCCGGAGGGCAGCCGCGCCGCGACCCGCCCATAGGCTGTGTCGACGGTGACGATCTGGGTGGTGCCGAGATATTCCGCGCCGAACACCTCGCCGCGAACTGCGCCCCCATCGGCGAAGCGGATATGCTCCGGACGGACGCCGAGCGCCAGCGGCGCATTGGCGCGGTCCTCACGGATCTCCGGCACCGCAAGCCTAGTGTCGTGGAAGCTGACTGCGCGATCGCCGGATCGCAAGCCGCCCTCGAAGCGCAGGAAGTTCATCGGCGGCGAGCCGATGAAGTCGGCAACGAACATGCTTGAGGGCCGGTCATAGACCTCCTGCGGCGTGCCGATCTGCTCGACACGCCCCTTGTTCATGACGGCGATCTGATCCGCCATCGACATCGCCTCGAGCTGGTCATGCGTGACATAGACCGTGGTCGCCTTGATGCGATCGTGCAGGTCGCGCAGCTCGCCGCACATCAAATGGCGAAACTCGGCGTCGAGCGCGCCGAGCGGCTCNTCGTCCATCAGGAACGCCTTCGGCCGCCGCACCATGGCGCGCCCGAGCGCGACGCGCTGCCGGTCGCCGCCCGAGAGTTTCGAGGTCTTGCTCGCGAGCAGATGCTCGATCCGCAACATCCGCGCGGTCTCCTGCACCCGCTCGCGGAGCTCGCGCCGGCCCATGCCCTGGCACTTCAGGGGGAAGCCGATGTTCTCTCCGACATTCATGTGCGGATAGAGCGCGAACAGCTGGAACACGAACGCGATATCGCGCGCGGCAGCACGGTCGAACGTGACGTCCTCGCCATCGAGCAGGATCTTGCCTTCGGTCGGCAGCTCGAGGCCGGCAATCATGCGCAAGGTGGTGGTCTTGCCGCAGCCGGAAGGCCCGAGCATCGCGAAGAACGTGCCGTCGTCGATCGTGAAGGTCGAGCCTTCCACCGCGGTGAACTGATCGAAAGACTTGCGCAGGTTTTCGATGCGGATCTGAGCCATGGCCCTACTCCGGAAAATGGCTGACGATGACGAAGCCGACCGTGCCGGCAAGGATCGTCACGAAGGAGTAGCTGTAAAGATCGATCGACCAGGGCTGCACCAGCATGATGATGCCGCCTCCGATCAGGGTCATCGCGACGGCCTCCCACGGCCCGCGACGAAACCAACGAGCTACGCCACCCCGAGTTACGCCACCCTTGGCAACCACGGACCCACTCATTTGCGCACCGCTCCGAAGGTGATGCCGCGCAGCAGATGCTTGCGCAACAGCACGGTGAACATGACGATCGGGACGACGAACAGCGTGGTCGCGGCGGCAACCGCCGGCCAATCCTGCCCACCCTCGCCGATGATGAAGGGAATGAAGGGCGGCATGGTCTGTGCCTCGCCGCTGGTCAGCAGCACCGCGAAGGCGTACTCGTTCCAGGAGAAGATCAGGCAGAAGATCGCGGTCGCCGCGATACCCGTGACGGCCTGGGGCAACACCACCTTGCGCAGCGCCTGCAGCCGCGTATAGCCGTCAACCAGGGCAGCCTCCTCATACTCGCGCGGAATCTCGTCGATGAAGCCCTTCAGCAGCCAGACTGCGAGCGAGACATTCACCGCGGTGTAGAGCAGGATCATGCCGAGCCTGGTGTCGGTCAGATTGAGCTGCCGGTACATCAGATAGATCGGGATCGCCACCGCGACCGGCGGCATCATGCGCGTGGAGAGGATAAAGAACAGCAGATCATCGGCGAGCGGAATGCGGAAGCGCGAGAACGCATAAGCCGCGAGCGTGCCGAGGAAGACCGCGAGGAAGGTCGAGCCGAAGCCGATGATCAGCGAGTTGACGAAGCGCGGCACGACCTTCGACGGCCCGGCGATCACCATGTCATGCTCGCGCACCAGCTTGTCGTACCACGTCGCGGGCGGCGGCAGCTTGGCGATGAAGTCCGGCGTCTGGCGCGTACGCACGGTGAACAGGTTCACATAGCCTTCGAGGGTCGGCTCGAAGATCACCTTGGGCGGATAGGCGATGGCGTCGCTCTGCGACTTGAACGCGGTCGCGACAATCCACAGCAGCGGCAGGATCGTGATCACGGCATAAAGGATGACGAGGCCGCCGGCGAACGCCTTGGCGCGCGGCGACGCTTCGACGATGGAATGCGCAGTGGACCTGGTGGCGGCAGCGGTCATCGTTGCTTCACCTTGTTGAGCGTCTTGACGTAGATGTTGGCGGCACCGAACACGGTCACGAACAGGATGATGGCGAGCGCGGAGGAATAGCCGGTGCGCCACTTCTCAAACGCCGCGCGCTTCAGCGAGATCGACACCAGCTCGGTGGTCGAGCCCGGGCCGCCCGAGGTCAGGAGATTGACCATGTCGAACATCTTGAAGTTCTCGATCGCGCGGAACAGCACCGCGAGCATCAGGAACGGGACTGTCATCGGCAGCGTGATCGACCAGAACTGCCGCCATGCCGAGGCGCGATCGACCTCCGCCGCCTCATAGATATAATCGGGGATCGAGCGCAGCCCGGCGAGGCAGATCAGCATGACGTAGGGCGCCCACATCCAGGTATCGACCAGCACGATGGTCCACGGCGCAAGCGACACCTGCCCGGTCATGCTGAACGAGCTCGGCGGCACACCGGTGAACAGGCTGATCAGATAGTTGAACGGCCCGATCTGCGGCTGCAGCAGCAGCGTCCAGAAATTGCCGACCACGGCCGGCGACAGCATCATCGGCAGCAGGATGACCGTGGTCCAAAAACTGTGGCCGCGAAACTGCCGGTTGATCAAGAGCGCCAGACCGAACCCGACGACCACCTGCAAGGCCACCGAGCAGATCACGAACTGCGCTGTGGTCTGCAGCCGGAACCAGACGTCCTCGTCGGTGAGGATGTCCCTGAAATTGTCGAGGCCAACGAACCTCAGCGGCAGATAGGACATGCTGAGATTGAGGTTGGTGAAAGACAGCCGGATCATCCAGATCAGCGGAAAGATGTTGATCGCTAGCAGCAGCGCGATCGTCGGCGCGACGAACAGCCAGGCGATGGTCCGGTCCGACAGGCCGTGGACGCGCCGGGCAGCACGGGATTTGACAGGCTTGTTCACGCCAGGGATCGTAGCATGATCGGGTTGCAGGATCGTCGTCATCGTGTCCATCAGCTGGGCTGGTTCGGCTTCCCCGAGGCGGGCCTCGGGGAAGCCAGTTCAGGCAAAGTGCGGGCGCCGGCTATTGCGAGGCGACTTCCTTGCCCTGCTCCTTGAAGACCTTGGTCCAGTCCTTGACCAGGAGGTCCAGCGCCTGCTGCGCCGTGCCCTTGTCGGCGACGACGTAGTCATGCACCCGCTTCTGCATGTCGAGCAGCAGCTGCGCGTAGGACGGCTCGGCCCAGAAGTCCTTGACGATTCCCATCGACTCCAGGAATTGCGGCGCGAACGCCGCGCTCTTGGGGAAGTCCGGCGCGTCGACCACCGCCTTGAGGGCCGAGTAGCCGCCGATCTGCCACCATTTCTGCTGCACGGCAGGCTGCGCGAACCATTTGATGTAGGCGAGCGCGTCGTCCTTGTGGTCGGAAGTTGCCACCACCGAGATGCCCTGTCCGCCGAGCTGCGTGAAATGCCCCTTCGGGCCGGCCGGATTGACGAAGAAGCCGATCTTGTCGCCGCCGACATTCGGATCCTTGTAGAGGCCGGGGAAGAAGGCGAACCAGTTCATCTGCATTGCGACCTGGCCGGACTTGAAGGCATCGAGCCCTTCCTGCATGTAGGCGTTCGTCATGCCCGGCGCCGTGCAGCACTTGTAGAGTTCCTTGTAGAACTCGAGACCTTTGGCAGCGTCGGCGGAATTGACGATGCCCTGCATCTGATAAGGCTTCTTTGGATTGTCGTAGGCGAAGCCGTAATTGTAGAGCACGTTGGTGACGCCCATCGTGATGCCTTCCGAGCCACGCTCGGTGAAGATGTAGGCGCCATAGACCTTCTTGCCGTCGATCTCGCGGCCCTGGAAGAACTCGGCAATCTGCTTCAGCTCGTCATAGGTCTTCGGCGGCGCCAGATCGCGGCCGTACTTGGCCTTGAACGCGGATTGAATCTCGGGCCGCGAAAACCAGTCCTTGCGGTAGGTCCAGCCCACCGCATCGGCCATTGCCGGCAACGCCCAATAGTTCGGCGTGTTCTTCGGCCACTGCGAGTAGCCGACGACGGTCGCCGGAACGAAGTCGTCCATCGAGATGTGCTCTTTGTCGAAGAAGTCGTTGAGCTTGACGTACCATTTGTTCTCGGCGGCACCGCCGATCCATTGGCTGTCGCCGATGATCAGGTCGCAGAGCTTGCCGTGGGAGTTGAGCTCGTTGAGGAAGCGATCAGCGTAGCTCGTCCAGGGGACGAACTCGTATTTCATCTCGATGCCGGATTGCTTTGTGAAGTCCTTGCCCAGCTCGACCAGAGCATTGGCCGGATCCCACGCTGCCCAGCACAGGGTGAGCTGCTTGCCCTGGGCTGCGGCCTCGCCACCTCCGAGACCCCCGAGCGCCGCGACCGCGAGGACCGCGGACGCCGCCGTACTGCGTAGCCAATTCATTCTTCGCATATCCGTTTCCTCTCTATCGTTGGTGCACCTAACCCGCTCGGCGCGCCCTCTCGGGAACGACGCCAAGACTCTGAAATCGAGTTGATGAGCGATGATGGGACGAGACGGACCATGTCCGGAAACGTGACCGGATGGGGTGGGCTCCTCCCACGCATCAGCTCGATGCGCGATGTTTAGTTTTTTGTAATACTAAACGTATTACTAAATTTTGGGGATCGTCAAGCGGGTTTCGCGCGAGCCCCGCGAAAAGATTGTCGCGATCGACGACCAGCGAGGAACCCAGGACTACGCATGTATTCGAGCGCCACACCGTATCGGCGCGGCAATCGTCGCCTCGTCTTGGATCGCAGGACAACCAAGGCGGGCGGTGATCGAAGTGTTTAGCAAATAGACTTTACTGAACGTTCAATAAGGCGCCGCGGGGAGAAGCAGCCCGGATCCATTGCCCGAATCTGGAAGACCGCAGGCCGCACCGATTTTGCGCGAGAAATGTCTTCGCAAAAAACGCCGCCTGGCGCGTTCGCCGTCTGGCCGGTGAGTTGGTGCGGCCGATCCCGGCCAGCGCACGAGCGAAGCCCCGCGTGCGGGCTGGTTGGCACAAGATGACGAACGGCACCTCCCCGGAAGGCTGGCTGTCGCCAATATCGCGACCAGGCTGGTTCTTCCGGAAGGGGCCGTCATGATCGATATCGCAATTTTCGCCCTTGCCTTCGTCTCGGTGCTCACCGTCGCCGCGCTTATCCTCACGGATCATCACGCCGTGAAACGTCATGGTCCCGACCACGACGCGGCGTGATCGCAACAAAGCACACGGGTGCCCGCTGGCGGCCCCGCGCCAATCATTTGCTCAATTGTAGCCGTAGGTTTGGTCCCATGCCAGATACCCAGGCCACGCTGTTCCGGTGCCCGACCTGCAACGCAGACTACCGAGTCGTACGCGTCGAGGCCCCGCCCTTGAACGATCGTCAATTGACCTGCCTGAACTGCGGCGGTCCGTTCCGCAATCGCGAAGGCAAATTCGCGCTGAAATACTTCCGCGTCAGTGACGGCGCCGATGTCAGCCGCAAAGCCGGGCGCCGGTCGAGCTTCTAGGCGGCCCGCCCTGGTCCGTTCCGGGGCACCCGAAGCTGGAACCCCTAAACGTTCCCCGGATAACGACAAAAGGCCGCCCGGAGGGGGCTGCCCTACGTGCAGAGATCGGGACGCGCTGGCGGGCTGGCGTGGCGATGGCGGCTGATCAGAGGCGCCTGCGTCGGAGCTGTTCGATTTCTTCGTCGCGCCGGTCGGCGTCCTCGATTGCGCTCGCCGAGTCGGTATGCGCGCTGACAGGCCGGTCGATGGCGCCGCAACGATAGACGATGAAGCGCTTGCCGATCTTAAGGACAAGGTGGGTTTGGTTTTGGTGCACAGTGGCGTGGATGTCGGACATGGTCGCCTCCAACTGGCGCAGGTGCGTCAGTTGAAACTCCGCATCATCGAGAACGATCCACGGCGCCCCACCTCGCGAGTGCCGCCTCTGCGCCGGCAGGATCGCGCCGAATGCGATAGACGGCCGACCGGCTGAGACCGGTCGCCTTCGCGATCTCGGCGTCGCTGACATCCTTGGCCAGCATTTCTTGCACCAGACGCAGTTGCGTGCGGGAGTAGCTGGGTCTGCGACCGCGATTGGCCGGCGCTTCTTTCTCAGTCATCGCCTCTACGATCTCGACGACGCGGCGGCGCGTGGGAAGATCGAGCGAGCGGAACGCACGAAGAAGCTGGAACGCATCCGCGGCGTCTTTGGCGCGTCGCTCTCTCGTCAAAGATCGGCCTCCGTCTGACATCGCCCGGCATCAAAACCAACGCACACAGGCCCGGTAGTGCCGTTGGTCACATCTATTGCCAGTTCGCCAACGCCGCCTCGGCACCGGCCGGATCGTTCTGGATTCGATACACCGTCTGCCTGCTTAAGCCGGTGGTCTTCGCAATGGCAGCGACGCCGCTGCTCTGGCCGAGCATGTTCTGCACCATCGCGAGTTGTTCGCGGCTGTAGCTCGGCTAGCGACCACGATACTCGTTGTTGGAATTTGCGTGCTCGATCCCGGCCCGGTGGGCCTCTTTGGTGGCCTCGGCTTGCGCCTGAGCGGTCGCGGCCATGAAGGCGCTCAGCGCATCCCTGACGGCCCTATCCACCACATTCTTGGTGGCGCCGTCGAATGTCATGTTGTGGATGATGGTCCGGATCACCACTCCACGGCGCAGGAACTCGCGGATGGTTTCACTGATGTCGTCATAGTTGCGGCCGAGCCGGTCGACCCAGCGGACCACCAGCGTGTCACCAGAGCGCAGCATGTCGAAAAGCCGGTGGCCTTCGGGACGATCCGCAAGGCGCGTCGAGACGCCAGACACGCCGTCGTCGGCGACCACGTCATCAAACTGGAAACCGGCAGCCTCGGCCGATGCGCCAAGGTCTGGTCGACCGTCGAAACTCGGCAATACAGGAGATCCGGACCGCCGAGGCCGACGGCGGCGGGGCGTGGTGATCGGAGGTTGGGGGTACCTCTTCAGAAATCCGACGGCGTGACCAAAGCCACTGCCGCCAGCCTGCTCGTCACCAATAGGATCGCGGCATTTCGAGGTGCCCGTATTGTTCGCGATAGAGCCCGGCGGCGAGCCAGCTAAGCCGCTGGGCTTTTTCAAAATGGCGCGGCGCGATAGGTGGAGGTTGGCCGGGCGAACCCAAGCGGAGGCACCACCCAGCCGCGTGTGAACCTTAGAACGGAGAACCGCGACCAACATACTTACTCGCGGGAGGCCAAAATGGGCCGTCTCGACATTTTATTTCTTGTCTTGATGATTTCATGCGTTGGACTCGTGGGGGCGCTGACCTTGAGTCTGATTGCGCCCTAAGTCCGACTTGGTCGATAGCCGATGAAAATGCCCACAAGCGAAGCGATCATCGCCGTCGTCCTGCTGGTGATATTCGCGCTCGTGATCTGGTATGGTGCCCTACCGTGAGAAATCGGCGGGTCAGTGTTTGCGTGGTAGGCCCCGAGGCCGGCCGGGCGACACAAGCGGGGGCGCACCCGGCCGGCGATGGCCGACAACTCTTGCCAAGGTTCAGTCGACCCGGCGGCCCACCGGCTGCAGGATCAATTGAAGCCCATAGTTCAGATTCCGCCAACGGTACTTGCGGCCAGGCGTAGTTGATCGGTCTCGCGCGGGGACTTACTGGGCTATTGTGGCCCATGCATCCTGAAATAGGTGGAAATCACAACGAGGGCGATGGCTACGACCATCACCCCAGCTTCCATGAGGCGGCGGAGCACGCGATCATCAAACGGCATAGGGCGGTTACCTAGTGCAGGCGAGGCGGTCCCGACCGTGGGGTAGCTATGGGGATGGCCGGGACCGCCCGCCCCAGCACCGCAGAACCGCCGCTGGCGCGCGTTGAACCTCTCCCGGTCTTGCCCGCCGCAGAAGTGCCGGAAGTCATACTGCGGGATGATCGCGAGCGGCTATCCTGCGCGGCCGGGGTCGCCCGGCTCGCCTTGCCTTCTGCATCATATCGGTAGCCGCCGGCCTGAACCGATGCCGCATCGACGATGGCGTCCACCTAGCTCACTTTCGGAAAACTGACGACGATGGAAAGCGCACCCGACTGCTCCACGGCGCGCCCTCGCCGCTTCGTTGCTTTCGGCTGGTCTGTGCAAATCTCTTCGATGGCGCTCTCTGAGCCAGCTGCGGCGCGCATCCCAAAGAGAATATGTTCGCGGTGTCAGGTTGACGGGTCCACGAAATGCACAACGAGCAAATGCCTCGTAGTGAAGGGGTTCGGTTTCGAGCTGCGCGTCCGTGAAACATGCCGGCATTTCAGGTGCTGATGCGCGAGCTGCCTGCTTACGGCGCCGCGCGTGTCGGCGGACGATGGCCGATCTGCATGTGCAGGCAGAGATGCAATGGAACTGCGCACACCGCTGATGTGCACGCGCGCATTGACGGCGAGTTTCGGCTTTCGATAGCATCACCTGTTGGGGCGGCTTGATGTGCGGTGATGCAATGTCGAGAATGGAATTGAGCGCAGAAGAGAAAGAATTAATTATATTGCTACGCGAATGGAAACGTGACGTTGGTGGATTTGGATCGTCCGAGGTTCTCATTTCACGCCGGTGTGGACGCGGATGGGAAATCCGCTTGGCAACCGTTGGCGACGCATTGTGCGGTGCCGGTGCAAGCTTTGGCTTGGCGTGGAATGCGTTGGCGCCGGTGGCCTCAACATCCGTCAGTGTGAGAACTGCTGCAGGATAGCGCAACACCCCGGCGACGGCAGTCCGCGCATGGGTTTGGTGCCACATGCGCGAACACCACGCCGAGGATTGGTTTAGGTTGTTGCGGATTAAATGAGACAGCAACACGCGCGTGCGCACACGGCTATTGAGGGTATGCGTCCCTCCCGGGGCCGATGTGCAGGACCTTGTCGTCACGAAGATTCTGCGCGGCAATGTCAAACTCCATGGCAATCGCTTGTCGCGAAATGCCGGCAACCTCGCCGATCGTCATGATCACCGCGATCAGCGCTTTCACCATCGTCACGGTCGTCACGCGCGGGTCGGTAACAGGGTGCTCGCGCAGAATGAGCTTGATCAGCTTGCGAGCGATGTCGGCGACTTCCTTGTTTGTTGACTCTGGCATCGCGGTTGTCTCCGTTTTCTTTTTCTTGAACGAGCAGCCCTCGTTCCCCGGTGACAACAGCCGACGCACCTTGCGAGTCCAGTGCCGGACATGAGCCGCCCACGATCACCGGGGAAGATGCAGATTGACGGCGATCCATTGAGGCGACAACACGCGAGCGTGCATTGGTTGTGCATCAATTATGATGCAATCTTGGCAGCGGAACTGGTTGCGTTGGCACAAACTGCACTTCCATCAAAAGAAGGTTGTGATCTGATCACCGCATCGGATCGGCTCCGCCTCCACTAGCCCCGGATCGAAAGCCAATCCGACCAAGACGGCCCCGGCGCGATCCCTCAGACACACGCCGGGGCCGTCGAAATCTGCGTAACCTCTCAAATCCAAGTGGTTGCTACTCGTGTCGCGTTCCCTGCAATGTCGATATGATGTTCAAATCGAGGCAACATTGAGCGTGTCCCCGCCGGCTGGTAGAGAGCCGCGCTAAAAAGTCGCAAGCCACCCCGGGTGGCCTCCGAACGGTGCGCGCGATCCAAAGCCAGTTCCAGGAAGACAACCATTGATCCGGCTAAGCGCTTCGTCCGAATGCGGCCGGCAATGCATCGCCAGTGGTGCGAAAGTTCCCACCAATGCCAAGCCTCGTTTGGCCTCACCTGTTGCAGCAAAGTTACAGCAATTCTGCTCGTGTCTGATACGCGATGACCTTGGGGCCAGTACAAAAGTTGGAATGAAACGATGAAGAAAATTTCGCTTGTTGTTGCGACCAGCCTGATCGCGCTCGGCGCGGTCTCGTCCGCCTCCGCGGCCGATCTCGCGCCTCAGCCCTACACCAAGGCTCCGCCGTATGTTGCTCCGGCTCCGATCTACAACTGGACCGGATTCTACATCGGTGGTCACATCGGCGGTGCGTTCGGCGGCAGCGACAACATCCTCGCCCCGGGCTTCGGCGGCGGCAACGACGGCGTGTTCATGGGCGGCGTGCAGGCCGGCTATGACTACCAGTTCGCGCCGAACTGGGTGATCGGTCTTGAAGCCAACTACAGCTTCCTGGACACCAACTCGAGCTTCGCCAATCGCGGCCTCGGCTCGGTCACCGGTCGCCTCGGCTACACCTGGGGCCCGGCGCTGCTCTACGCCAAGGGCGGCTATGCCTGGGCCGACTCGCGCTTCTCCAACGGCTTCGGCGGCGACGGCGGCCGTGACGGCTATACCGTTGGTGCCGGTCTCGAATACCTGTTCACCCAGAACTGGTCGGGCAAGATCGAGTACCAGTACTACAACTTCGGCGACGTCAACGTGTTCGATTCTCTCGGTTTTGTCGGCAGCTTCCGCAACGACCAGCACACCATCAAGGCGGGCCTGAACTACCGGTTCAACTTGGGTGGACCGACCGTCGCGCGCTACTGATCGTTCGCTTAACTCAACCGACATGGAAAGCTCCGGGCCTTGGCCCGGGGCTTTTTCGTTAGGGCGATGGTTGCTCCGGATTGGAAACCTCTTGCACCATGCATCATCTGGCGAAACTCTGGGAGCGCCACCATAGGCGGCCCTAGTTCCCGATCCCGTCGGCTGGGGCCGCCGCGCTCCGGCATCAGGAACTGAAAGATTTGCCGCACCATGTACGATTGGCGTGAACTGGAAGAAGCCCGCGACGACATGCGCCGCGAGCTGACCGAGATTGCCATCAGCGCTGGCGCACTCAGACCTGGCGATGACGGCGGAAACCTCGCGGGCGCGAATGGGAAGGCAGAGCGCCACGCCTATGCGCTTGCGGCCTTTCGCCACAAGCGAGGCGTTTGGCGTTGCTCCGCTGCAGAAATGAAAGAGACATTGCGCTCAATTTTGGCCTGCACAAGTTCAACGCTGTAGCGATCGCTTACGAGCTTCGTTCCGCAACTCGGCGGCGCAGTTACTCGACGACCGCGACGGACACGGACACTTCTTGATAACCTGCACGGCTTAGATCAAGGACCGCCGCGGACCCTACTCAAGATCGACCACTAAGAGCGCGTCGATCGTCCAGCCAGCCGACTGCTCATCCACCATCACTTGGCCCGAGCTATAGTACTGTGCGAACGATGCATCGTACGGTTTTGCCGCATAGGCCGTCAGAAAGACTGCTGAACTGGGCTCGAAGCCGCAGATCATTCTACCGGCGGTATCGAATTCGGCTGGGTCAGTCCTTACCGCAGCAGGAGACCGTTGGCATAGAGACCAGGCTCTACAAATGGCCCGATTCAATGGAAAGTCATGGGAGCTGTTCGGAGACGTGCTAGGCGAGTAAGAAATGATTGATCAGCAGCCAGCAAAGATGCTTGCTGCCGATCTCCACGTTGAGAGAGAAGCGAAGCAGGGCAATGACACAGACGGGTCCGTTGAGCGGAATTCGAGTTCTAGATCTTACAAGTGTCTTATTCGGCCCCTACGCCGCGCAAATTCTGGGTGATTGGGGCGCCGATGTGATCAAGGTCGAGCCGCTGACCGGCGATGCCTGGAGATACACCGGGCAGTTTCGCAATCGTGGGATGAGCGGTCAGTTCATGGCTGTCAATCGCAACAAGCGGAGCCTCGCCATCGACTTGAAGCACCCGGACGGTAAATCCGTGCTGCAACGGCTAATCCCGAGCGCAGATGTCCTAGTGACCAATATCAGGCCGGCCGCCCTGGCCCGACTCGGCTTCGGGTACGAGTCCTGCGAGCAACTAAACCCACGGCTTATCTATGCAGCCGCGACCGGCTTTGGCCAGGATGGGCCATGGGCAAAACGTCCTGCCTTTGATGAGGTGATCCAAGCAGCTTCGGGGTTGGCGTCATCGATTGGATCTGACGAAGAGCCGGAGTTTGTTCCGAGCCTGGTCGGCGACAAGATCTGCGCGTTCGCTCTCGCCGGAGCAGTTTCCGCGGCACTCTTCCGGAGAGAACAAACCGGCACGGGGCAAATGGTTGAAGTGCCGATGCTGGAGACCATCGCGGGCTTCAACAGCATCGAGATGTTCGGCGGCGCGGCATTCGAACCGCCGATCGGCCCGATAGGCTACAAGCGCATGAAGGAACGTCGACCGGTTCGGACCAAGGATGGTTGGCTAACCATGCTCCCATACTCCGGCGAAAACTGGTGCGCATTCTTTGAGGCTGTTGGTCGACCCGAACTGATCGAGGAACTTTGCGTCAAAGATCCGGTATTACGATCGCAGAACATAGACAAGATCTACGCTTGCATGAACGAAATTGGGCCAACTCGGACCACGTCCCAATGGGAGGAATTGCTGTTGCGCCTGGATGTGCCGCATACAGCCTTCGCAAGGATTTCTGAAATTGATCAACAGCCTCACCTCAAGGCGGTGGAGATGTTCACGATCATCGACCATCCGAGTGAAGGAAAGGTGCGTCAGGCTAGACCCTCGACAAGATTCTCGGAGAGCCCGGCAGCTATCCGTCGCGTACCACCCCGACTCGGTGAGCACTCTCGCGAGATCTTGGAAGAGGCTGGCTTTGACGAGCGGGAAATCGAAGTCCTGCTCAACGGCAAAGGAATGGCGCTTGGCAGCTGATGCTCGCCTGGTCATCGAGAGAGTTCAACTCATCTGGCGACAGACGGTGCTCGGGGAAGCTACCCCAGCGAACGATTCAGACTTGGCCGCAGATGCAATGCCTGCCGGTCGATCGCCTTGGGGCTCATCGTCATAGGGAAGCTTTGGCTGTGGCCTTAGCATTGCTCGCGCCCACGGTCGCCATCTCAGCGGCGAGAAGGAGCGCCGCGCGGCTCGCACCGACCGATGCGACGCCCTGCCCCGCAATGTCGTAGGCGGTGCCGTGCGCGGGCGTGCAGATCGGGAAAGGGAAGCCGCCGAGCAGGGTCACGCCGCGATCGAAGCCCATCAGCTTCATCGCGATCTGGCCTTGATCATGATACATCGTCAGCACCGCATCGAAGGCTCCGGCTTTGGCGCGCAGAAACACCGTGTCGGCGGGAAACGGACCCTCCACAGCAATGCCCTCGCGCTGGCCGGCTGCGACCACGGGCGCGATGACATCGATCTCCTCGCGGCCAAAGTTGCCGCCGTCGCCGGCGTGCGGATTGAGGCCAGCCACCGCAATGCGCGGCCGCGCGAAGCCGGCATTGCGCATGCAAGCATCAGTCAGCGCGAGCGCACGATGGATGCGGTCGCCGGACAGTTTCGAAGCAACGTCCTTTAGCGCAATGTGAGAGGTGACCCGCGCATTCCAGAGCTTGTCCAGCACGTTGAACTCGCTGGCGGGCGTCTTGAGGCCGACGACCTCGGCGGAAAACGCGATCTCGTCGTCGTAATCCGGGCGGGCATACCGCATCGCCTGCTTGTTGAAGGGCGTGAAGCAGACGGCATCGACACGGCCGTCGCGGGCAAGCTCGAGCGCGTGGCGGTAATTCGTCAGGGCGAATTTTCCACCGGCCAGGGTCGCTGCCTTCGGCTCGACCTCCTTGGGATCGAGATGGCCGAGATCGACGAACAGCGCATCGCCCTTTGCCGAGCGAAAGTCGGCGCCAAGCTCCACCATCGCCAGCTCCGGCGCAACGCCGGCAACGCGTGCGCCCTCGTCGAAGATGCGCCGGTCGCCGATCACGACGAGCCGGCCACGGGCACGAATCTCGTCCAGCGCCGCGAGTTTTGCGGTCAGCTCAGGGCTGATGCCGGCGGGATCTCCCATCGCGAGCGCAACGAGCGGCTTTGCGGTCATATGATCACCTTCTCCTCGCTTGTCGCCTCAGTGGCGGAGGACGCAGGCTTGCCAAAGAGCCGCGCGAGCTGCAGCACGAGCGGAAGCAGCAGCAGCGCGATGCCGGTCACCACCAGGCACGTCACCAGCTTGTTCGCAAAGAAGATCCCCAGCGATCCCTTGGACATCAGCATCGACTGCCGGAACGCATCCTCGGCCTTGTCACCGATGACGATCGCGAGCACCAAGGGCGCCAGCGGATAGAACAGCTTCTTGAAGAGATAGCCGACGACCCCAAAGCCGAGCATCATGACCACGTCGAGATAGGAGTTCGACACGGAATAGGCGCCCACGACGCAGATGATCACGATCAGCGGAGCGATGATCACGAAGGGAATCCGCATCAGGGCCGCGAACACAGGCACAGTCAGCAAGACCAGCGCCACGGCGACGATGTTGCCGACATACATCGAGGCGATCAGGCCCCACACAAAGTCCTTCTGGTCGACGAACAGCATCGGCCCGGGGTTGAGGCCTCAGATCATCAGGCCGCCCATCATGACGGCCGCAGTGGCCGAACCGGGAATCCCGAGCGAGAGCATGGGCAACAGTGCGCTGGTGCCGGCGGCATGATCGGCCGTCTCCGGCGAGATGATGCCCTCGACTTCTCCGGTGCCGAAATAGCGGCCGCGGCGCGAGAAGCGGCGGGCAATGCCGTAGCTCATGAAGGAGGCCGCCGTCGGACCGCCAGGCGTGATCCCCATCCAGCAGCCGATCGCCGCACTCCGCAGCAACGCAACGCCGTGGCGCGGCAGACGGCCGACCGCCCCGAACACCTCGCGCCAGTCGATCCTGGAGGAGACGGCGCGGGCATGAAACTCCTCCTCGACCGCGACCAACAACTCGCCGATACCGAACAGGCCCATCACCGCGACGACGAAGCTCACGCCCTTGACCAGCTCGTCAATGCCCATCGTGAGACGCACGCTGCCGGAGACGGTGTCGATGCCAATGGCAGCGATCGCAAAGCCGATCGCGAGCGCCACCACCGTCTTGATCGGCGCCGCCCCGCCCATGCCGACGAAGCTCGCGAAGGCCAAAAAATAGACCGCGAAATATTCCGGCGGCCCGAAAGCGAGCGCGACCTGCGCGACCCATGAAGCGAGGAAGGTGATGAGGATAACGCCAACCAGCGCGCCGAAAGCCGCCGAGCCGAAGGCGGTAGCGAGCGCGGTGGTCGGCCGCCCATCGCGTGCCATCGGATAGCCGTCGAAGGTGGTCGCGACCGAGGACGGCTCGCCGGGGATGTTGAACAGGATCGAGGTCACGGAGCCCCCGAACAGCGCGCCCCAATACATGCTGGAGAGCAGGATGATCGCCGACACCGGCTGCATGCCGAAGGTCAGCGGCAGCAGCAGCGACACACCGTTCGGCGCGCCAAGCCCCGGCAGCACGCCGACGAGAATGCCGAGCAGCACGCCGATCACCATCAAGGCCAGATGCGGCACGGTGATCGCGATGGTGAACCCGTGCAGGAGCTCCGAGAGATTGTCCATCGGGCTCTCCCTTAGAACCCGAGAGCGGCGGTGAGCCAGCCGTGCGGCAGCTCGACCTGGAACATGCGCTCGAACACCACGTAAAGCGCGAGCGAGGTCGCCGCAGCGATCGCAATCGACCACAGGATCGATCGATGCTGCGGAATGGCCAGCACCGCGAAGACGTAGAGGGCCGAAGCGATGTAGATCCCGAGCAGCGGGATCGCGGCAACGAAAATAGCGGCCGGCACGAACAGGCCGGCAAGCCGGCGCAGTTCGACCGAGGTGATGGCGATCGGGACGTTCGCAGGCGACATCGCGGGAAGCGCGCCCCGTACAAGATTGTAGAGGCTGCCGGCCACGATCACGATTCCGGTCAGGAACGGGAACGTGCCGGGGTCCACGCCCGCGCTCGACCAACCGATGCCGTTGTCGAGGCTCTGGATCACCACCGCGACACCGAAACTGCCGGTAAGAATGGCGGTCGCGAATTCGAGGGCGCGGCGCGATATCATCGAAGGCTCCAGTCAGGCTTCGGACAACGACATGTCACGCGGGCAGTCATTCGCCGGCTCACTTGACCAGCCAGCCCTGCTCGCTCGCAACCTGTTTGACGTGCTCCAGGTCTTGCTTGATGAACTTGTCGAAGTCGGCGCCGGTGAGGAACGTGTCGATCTGCGAGCTCTTCTCGATATAGTCCTTCCACTCCGGCGTCGCCTGCACCTTCCTCATGAGGTCGACATAGTATGCGGCCTGGTCGGGCGTGACCTTGCCGGGAAGCCAGACCGTCCGCGGCTGCTCATATTGCTTGATGTCGAGGCCCTGCTCGGCGCAGGTCGGAACGTCGCTCCAGCCTTCGGTCGAGGTGATCTTGGGACCTTCCGGCAGGCGCTTTGGGCTGAAGACGCAGAGCGGGCGCTGTGTGCCGCCGCGCCACTGGCCGAGGCTTTCGCTCGGATTATTGACGTGGGAGTCGACGTGCCCACCGGCGAGCTGCACCGCTGCTTCGGCGCCGCTTTTGAAGGGAATGTAGGTGATCTTGACGTGACCGGCCTTCTCGATCATGCGCGTCAGCACCTCGTCGGTGTCTTTGGACTGCGCGCCGCCCATCTTGAACTCGCCCGCTGCGGCTGCCTTCAGATAGTCGCCCGCGGTCTTGTAGGGGGCGTCCTGCTTGACCCAGAGCAGGAACTCGTCCTGCGCCATCGCCGCGATCGGGGTCAGATCGGTGTAGTTGAAGGCGACCTTGGAGACGAGCGGCTGCTGCCACGCGTTTGAGGTGCCGAAGATCACCTTATAGGGATCGCCGGCGGAGGCCTTGCCGTAGACATAGCCCTCCGCGCCGCTGCCGCCGCCCTTGTTGACGACGACGATCGGCTCATCGGTCAGCTTGTACTTGGTGATTATGTTCTGTACCGCGCGGGCGATATTGTCGGTGCCACCGCCCGGCCCTGCCGTCGCCACGAACTCGATCGGCTTCTGCGGCTGCCAGGCCGCAAACGCCGGTCCGTTGCATGCGAGCACGACCGCACTGACGGACAACAGGAATAGAGGCGTCCGACCCATGATTTCCTCCAACTCATTTTGTGTTTTTTGTGTTTCGTTTGATCAGTCGTCTCGGCGTCTGCTCAGGCGACGCGTTCTTTGCGCTCCCTGGATGTCGAAACGATTGCGCCTTCTTTCTCGAGCGCTTCGATCTGCGCCTCGTCGAACCCGTGCTCTGCCAGCACCTCGCGCGTATGCTCGCCATAGACCGGGGCGCCGGAACGCACCTTGCCCGGCGTCTCCGAGAATTTGACGGGAAGGCCGATTGTCTTCACGGCACCGAGCGTGGAGTGCTCGACCTCGACGACCATCTCGCGGGCAAGCGTCTGCGGATCGCTCAGCGCCTCCAGCATGTCGTGTACGGGTCCGCAAGGCACGCCCTTTTCGTCGAGCGCTGCGAGCCAATGCGACCGCGGCCTGGTGCGGAAGCGCTCGCTCAAGACCGCTTCGAGCTCCTTTAGATGCGCCATGCGGTCGGCGCCGGTCGCAAAGCGCGGATCGGCGGCAAGCTCGCTGGCGCCGAGCGCTTCCAGCATCAGCAGCCAGTGCTTCTTGTTGGCACCGCCGACCACCAGCCAGCCGTCGGAGGCTTCGAAAGCCTGATAGGGCGCGTTGAGCGGATGAGCCGAGCCCATCGCGCGCGGCGCGGTGCCTGCGGCAAGCGCGATCGTCGATTGCCAATAAGTCTGCACCAGGGCCGCTTCATAGAGCGACGTCTCGACCCACTGTCCTTCGCCGGTCTTGAGACGATGCGCATAGGCGGCCAGGATTCCCATGCTGGCGAGCAGGCCGGCGGTGATATCGGACAATGGCGGTCCGCATTTCACGGGCGGCCCGTCGGGGCGTTCGCCGGTGAAGCTCATGATGCCGCTCATCGCTTGCGCCACCAGATCGAAGCCCCTGCGATGTTTATAGGGTCCGGTGCGGCCGAAGCCCGACAGCGAACAATAGATCAGCCCCGGATGCTCCTTGTGCAGTGCGTCGTAGCCGAAGCCCAAGCGTTCCATTGCGCCGGGCGCAAAGTTCTCGACCAGCACGTCGGCACTGGCGATCAATCGCCGCAATACCTGCTTGCCGCCATCGGTCTTCAGATCGAGCACGATGCCGCGCTTGTTGCGGTTCATCATCAAGAACGAGGCGGCCTCGTCGCCGATCTTCGGCGGTACCGAATGACGGGTGTCGTCACCATTCGGCGATTTCTCGATCTTGATGACGTCGGCCCCCATGTCGGCGAGCATCAAGGTGCAGGTCGGCCCTGCCATGACGTGGGTGAGATCGACGACCTTGAGGCCGGCAAGCGGCCCCGAACGGCGGGCGGTGGATTGATCGCTTTGCATCGGCCTGTCCTATCGACACCTCTGTTTTTCGCATTTTTGAATGCAAAATTAGCGATTTTCAAGCAAGAACTTGCAATCTTTCGTCTAAAGGTACATTTTTGCATTCAATTGGAGCCCAAGGACCCATGCTTCACGAGGAAGTCGTCGGCCGCATCCGCGACATTCTGCTCGACGGCGAGATCACGCCAGGGGCGCGGATTCCCGAACGCGAGCTATGCGAACGGCTGCAGATCTCGCGCACGCCGTTGCGTGAAGCGCTCAAGGTGCTTGCGGCCGAGAGGCTGGTGTTGCTTCTGCCCCATCGCGGTTCGCGCGCGGCGAAACTGACCGACAAGGACATGCGCGACCTGTTCGAGGTCTGCCAAGGTCTCGAGGCCCTCGCCGGCGAGCTCGCCTGCGAACGCATCACGGATGCCGAAATGGAATTGATTGCCACCGCGCACGCCGCCATGGTGCAGCATTATCGCGAGCGCGATCTGATCCAGTACTATCGCGGCAACCGCACCATCCACGAGGCAATCGTTGCCGCAGCGGGCAATCCGGTCCTCTCGGGACTCTATGCGTCGGTGACCGCACGCATTCGACGCGCCCGCTACGTCACCCCGATGACGCCGCAACGTTGGGCGCTCGCGGTGCAGGAGCATGAAGCGATCCTGAACGCGCTACAAAGACGCGACAGCACCGGCCTTTCTCACATCCTCCGAACTCATCTGCGGCACAAACGCGAGGAAGTCCTGCAAGCGGGATTTGCCGACACCGACAATAGTGACCTGATCCGCGAAAGCGCGTGAGATACTATCTACCGATAATTCTCGGTTTACTGCGCCAAGCGCCACACGCTGACCACCGAGCCGTCCGGCCTTCGGCTCACTGCTGCTGCACGGGGCGGGGAGCTTGTGCGGAGGGACGCCGGTTGAGTTCGCCGAGCAGGTCGCGCACGGCCCCGTCGAATTCATCAGGCTGACGACGAGGATCGACCTGCCGCGCGTCGCGTGACGCCTGGCGACGGCCGGAGAAGTCGTCATTGGCCGCGACCAGAAGCCCTTCGAGATTGATGACGTCGTCTCGTCCGGCACCGGCAACCGGGATCGCCGGCCGCTGCGGTTTGACCACCGGAACGTCTCCACGCGCAGCCCGGCGGCGACGGCGGGACTTCATCTCTCGGAGCGCGTATCCCGAACCGAAGCCGATGCCGAGCGCGATGAAAATGATCACAAGTCCGAGCATTGTGTTGTCCCCGCAAGCACCCTGCCGCAGTGCAGTAAGCGCGACAATGCGGCAGGGGCTTGACCATTGCGGTTCGCTTTCGTGGAGATCGCACCGGCGCGGACGGGAACGCCGACCACGGAATCCTACGGACTTTTATTTGCTGTCCTCCTCCGCTACCTTCCCGCACCTCGCGGGGGCGGGGGAACTCGATGCGCAAGAGCAACGACTACATCTTGAGGCTGCGACCATGGTCGCTGTCCACATTCGCCGCCGCCCTGCTGGCGGTGGTGCTGGCGACCGCGATGCAGGAGGCGCTTGCGACCTTCGGCCTGCAGCTCTATTTCGCGGGCTTCGTGCCTGCGATCCTGATCGCGGGTCTGCTGGGCGGCGCGCCCGCCGGCGCCTTCGCAACCATCATCACGGTCCCGATCGTGTGGTGGGTCTTCATGCCGCCCTGCTTCGAGTTCGCCTGGCCCACGGCTGCCGATTACGACAGCATCTCGACCTTCCTGCTGTCGAGCGCGCTGCTGGTCTGCTTCTCGCAGCTCTATCGCGAAGCGCTCGCTATCTTGCGGAAGTGAATTTCGATCGCGCCATTTGCGCCGTCTATTCGCGCCGACGGCGGCACTGGTGATCGGCGCAGCGGCCCAGTTGCTCGCCAGCGGAGGCCGGCGGATGCCGCCGATATGGCTGCCCCTCAGATCCCGAACATCCAGACCGCGATGATGGTGGCGAGGGTTGCCACGCCGCTGATGGTCCAGCCGGCCGCGTAGAAGGCGTTCTCGGGAGCGGTGTCGAGCACCGCATCGGTCGTTTCCGTCATTGATCGCCAACGCATGGCGCCTCTCCTCGGAAATCCTGCCCATCAGCATAACGCGGAGGCAGGTTCCCGGTTCCGCCCGGCGGGCGCAGGCCGCGCTGATCACGCGGCGCTCACAGACAACTGATCTGTGTAGCGGAACCCTGCGACAATCCGTCCCGTTGAGGCCCGCCGGAAACGGCAAACAGCAACTGGGAGAACTATCCGATGCGAACACTCATCCTCGCCGCCACCGCCCTCGCCTTCCTGTCGTCCACCGCATTCGCGCAGGGCACGACCGGCGGGACCCCCGCGCCGGCAGCGCAAAGCGCCGATACCGCGACCAAGGGCGAGGCCACCAAGATGGCGCCGAAGAAGAAGAAGGCGAAGAAGACCGCCAAGAAGTCGAGCGCCAAGACGGGCGACGATGCGACCAAGCAATAGTGGGAAACAATCGCGCACCATGCGCATGGGAAAGGCCGCCCGGGGGGCGGCCTTTCGCTGTTTCAGCCAGTGACGTTGCGATCAGATCGGCCGTCACCGCCGGTGAATTCAGGGTGCGGAGGGGGAAGCGAAGCGAAGCCGGTGATGGGCACCACCATCGGATCGTACTGAAAATTGACCACCAACTCCTGTAATTGCTCCACCTGCCGCACCTCACTTGTGGCGCGATGATGCAGGCGGCGCATGATCCAAACGGGCTATCACGCACAAGCGTCGCCGATGATTCCGCGACAGGCTTAATGCTGCGCACCGTCGTCGCGCGTCTCCTTCAGCCCGCTCGCGCGCAACCTTTCGGCGAACCACAGCGACGTCACGCGCTCGATTCCGCCGCCAACATAGACTTCCGAGAAGCTCACCCCGTTTCGCGCGAGCGTCACCAGCACGCCGATCTCGTAGGCGAACCAGACATGCGGATCGGTCAACCCCTGCAGCTTGTGCTGATCGTGCTCGATCGGCTGGTGATTGCTGTCCTTGCGCAACTCGATGGCGAGCAAATTGTTGGGAATGTCGCGCTGATGCACGACGATGTCGGGATAGATCGACTTGCCGAGATGATCGTCGGACGAAACCGTCGAGCCGCGCGGCAGCTTCAGCGTGCGTTCGCCGAGCCGGTCGTAATTGCAATCGACCTGCCAGCCGGCGAACTGCCTCTCGACATAGACCGCCAGCCGGTGAGTGAGTGTCCGCTCGCCGAGATCACGCTCCAGCAGGAAGCTCTCCTGCGCATAGAAGTCCTGCAGGGCGGTGATCACCTTGTTCAGCGCGGTCTGCATCAGGCCTCCGACTGAAAGGGGCCGCCGCCGCGGCCGGTGGGAACGTGCGCGCTACATTTGCACTTCGATCAGCCGCGGGCCCGGCTCGGCGACGGCTTCCGCCAGCGCCTTGTTGAACTCGTCCGCATTGGTCACCGCGCGGCCGGGTACGCCCATGCCCTTGGCGAGCGCGACGAAATCGAGCGTCGGCCGGTCGATCTTCAGCATGTCCTGCGCCCGCTGCCCCGGCTCGCCGGCGCCGACATTGTCGAATTCGCCGCGCAGGATCTGGTAGATGCGGTTGGCGAACACGATGGTGACGACGTTGAGCCCTTCGCGCGCCTGCGTCCACAGCGACTGGATCGTGTACATCGCACTGCCGTCGCCGACCATGCAGATCACCTTGCGGTCCGGGCAGGCGATCGCAGCACCGGTCGCGACCGGCGTCGAGAAGCCAATCGAGCCGCCCATGTTCTGCAGCCAGTCGTGCGGTGCCGCGGCCGCCGTCGGCGGAAAGAAGCCGCGACCGGTGGTGACTGATTCATCCACCATGATGGCGTTCTCGGGGATCGCGCAGGCGATCGCCTGCGCGATCGTGGTGAAGTTGAGTGCGCCGGTCGGCTTGACCAGTTCTTGCAGCTGCTGCGGCTTGACGTCCTTCGCCGAGGCATGAAGCGCGCCGGCAAGCGCCTCGAGCGCCGCGACCGAATTCTCGCCCCACGCAGTCATGCGATGCACGTCGCAGCCTTCCGGCTTCAACAGGCTCGGCTTGTTCGGATAGGCGAAGAACGCCACGGGGTCGTTGGCCTCGACCAGCACGATGTGCCGGAACTTTTCCAGGATCGGCAGCGCCTGCTCGATCACATAGGGAATGCGGTTGATCGAGAACCGTCCACGACCGCGCGCCATGCGCGGGTGGAAGGTCTGGCCCATCCCGGTGCAGCCGGTCTTGCCGGCGATCCGCTCGGCCAGCACCAGCCCCTGCTCCGAGAGCGCGCTGCCGGTGATCAGCAGCAGCGTGTGCGCCGCATCGCCGTGCAGGATCTTCGCCGCGGTATCCACCGCCTGCGGCGAATAGCCCGGGCGCTGCTTCTCCGCCGGCACTTCGGCAATTCCGTCGGCCTCGTTCCATGCGGTGTCGGCGGGCAGGATCAGCGTCGCGATCTGCGGCGGCGCGCTCTTGGCGGCGGCGATCGCGGCGGCACCGTCGACGGCCACCGACTTCGCATCCGGCGAGGTCCGTACCCATGACGACATCGGCCGCGCCAGTCCCTCGATGTCAGACGTCAGCGGCGCATTGTAACCGATGTGATAGGTCGCATGCTGGCCGACGATGTTGACGATGCCGGAATGGGCCTTCTTGGCGTTGTGCAGATTGGCAAGCCCGTTGGCGAGGCCGGGCCCGAGATGCAACAGCGTCGAGGCCGGCGTGCCCTTCATGCGGAAGTAGCCGTCGGCCGCACCGGTCACGATGCCCTCGAACAGGCCGAGCACGCAGCGCATGCCCGGGACCTTGTCCAGCGCCGCGACGAAATGCATCTCCGACGTGCCCGGGTTGGTAAAGCAGACGTCCACGCCGCCTGCGACCAATGTCCGCACCAGGCTTTCCGCACCATTCATGGTCTCACTCCCGTCAGAGATGTTCTCGAGCTCTGGTCAAGATCAACCACTGTTCACCCGTTTCGTCAAAGGTTTAGCGGGACAATGCTGGTATCACGTGCAGTGTGTTGCCTTTTTAAACCGTGTTGTTCGAAACTTGTCATCTCACGGCATCGTCTGTTGCGAAACACCTGAGATTGTGGCCTGTCTCGATACATATTTGATGCGTCCTTGGAGATCACGACGATGCGCCCGATTGCTCTGATCTTTGCTGCGCTCACGATGCTGGCCGGCGCCAGCCAGGCGCTGGCCGAAAGCAGCGACACCCGCGACTTCATGGGCTTCGGCCCGAGCTTCTTCGGCAGCGGCGCAAGCCCGATCCCGCGGACCACGGTCTACTACCCAACCAACTATGCACCCGGCACTATCGTCGTGAACACCGCCGAGCGCCGGCTCTATCTGGTGCTGCCCGGCGGCCAGGCGCTGCGCTACGGCATCGGCGTCGGCCGTGACGGTTTCCGCTGGGGCGGAGTGCACCGCATTTCGGCGAAGAAGGAATGGCCGTCGTGGACGCCGCCCTCGCAGATGCTGCATCGCCGTCCCGATCTGCCGCGTCACATGGCCGGCGGCATCGAAAACCCGCTCGGCGCACGCGCGCTGTATCTCGGCTCGACGCTGTACCGCATCCACGGCTCGAACGAGCCCGAGACGATCGGCCAGGCAGTTTCGTCCGGCTGCTTCCGCATGACCAATGACGACGTCAAGGACCTCTACGACCGCGTCTCGGTCGGCACCACCGTCGTGGTAAAGAACTGATCGCGCCGACCTCGAACGGCGTCGGCGCAGCCATCCGGCATGATGGCTGATCCAGCCTTGCGCTGCCGCGTCTCTTGCGGCAGCGTCGCGGGAATGCGCCACTACATCTCGATCCTGCTCCTCGCCGCCGCAGCGCTTGCCGCCGTCGATGCCGCGGTCACATCCGCCGTCGCCGCCGAGATTCCGGCAATTACCTCGCGCCAGCGCAGCGAGAAGAAGGTCTTCACCGACACCGAGATCGTCGAGGGCTTCCTGAAGACCGCGTTCGGCGCCGAGTATCATCTTGCCGGGCGGGTCGATCGCATCAGAAAATACGACAGCCCGGTGCGCGTGTTCGCCGACGGCAGCCGCGCCGACCGCAAGGCCCAGCTCGCGAAAGTCGTCGCCGACATCCGCGCCAAGGTCCAGCACCTCGATATCGCGATGACCGAGGACAACGGCACGGCCAACGTGCTGGTCAAGCTGGTGCGCGACCACGATCTCTACCACACCATCGCAACCTTCTACGGCCGCGAGCGCGCCAAGGAGATCCGCACCTCGCTCGACCCGCAATGCCTGTCCGGCTTCCGCAAAAACGATAACTACGAGATCGAGCACTCCGATGTGATCCTCACCGTCGACAACGGCGATTTCGTCTTCCTCGACTGCGCGTATGAGGAGCTGCTGCAATCGCTCGGCCCCATCAACGACACCGCGACCGTACCCTGGACCATGTTCAACGACAGCGTCTCGATGGGCTTTTTCGACGTCTACGATCAATATCTGCTCAACCTGCTCTACGATCCCCGCATCAAGGCTGGCATGACCGTGCAGGAGGTGAAGGCCGTGCTGCCCGACGCGCTCGCCGACGTGCGCGCGTGGGTGAAGAAGGTGAACCATTTGGAGTGAGGCGAGCTGGCGGTGGGATCGCGGTACAAACTCGCCGCGCACACCGCCGTCGTCCCTGCGAAAGCAGGGACCCATAAGCCGCGGCGGATGTTGTATGAGGACTCGTCATTCCAATGTCGATCAACAATAACCATTCGTGGTTATGGGTCCCTGCTTTCGCAGGGACGACTTTGGAGTTGGTTTTGCAGTCCGCAGCCAAACAACCACGGTGTCATCATCCGCGCATGCGCATGCGGGTGATCCAGTATTCCAGAGGCTGTTGTGATTGAATCGATGGGCCGCGGCGTACTGGATCGCCCGGCCGAGGCCGGGCGATGACAGCTGGGGGTGGGGACACAGCTCGCGTTCTCGCGACATGACGCCGCCACCGCCGACTTCCCAATCATCGCCCCGGTTCGAGATCAGGCGACCCGGCGGTAGCCGTTCAGCCAGGCCGACAGATACGTCCCGAGGACGCCGAGGGCGAACCCGGCGGAGAACACATTCAGGCTGTGCAGCCGCGGCGCTCCGGCTTGCCATGCAATGGCGTTGAGTGCGGCGAGAACGATAACGACGCCGATCAGGTAAGCGGTAAGGGTGCGCATTTTGACGATCCCTCTGTCCTGTGGCCCGCCCTGTACCGTTCGATCATACATCCACTTTCCGGCCGAGGCACGGCCGGCGTCCCTGCCCGCTTGACCTTGCCCCTGCGGCTGCCTCCATAAGGACGGCGGTCAGACGATGCGAGGTGATTCGATGAATGCTGCCGCACGATTTTTGAGCCCGTCCGATGCTGCGAGGCAGCTCGGCATATCGGCGAAGGCCCTGCGCCTCTACGAGGAACGCGGCCTGATCGCTCCGCACCGCACGCCGGCGGGATGGCGCGCCTATGGTCCCGCCGAGATGACCCGCTGCGGCGAGATCGTCGAGCTGCGCGCGCTCGGCCTCAGCATCGGCGAGGTGGCGCGGATCCTGAACGGCGACGCCGAAATCCTCGGCCGCGTGCTAACCGTGCATGAAGCCGCGCTCGAGGAGCGCATCCGCCAGTCCGGCACCAGCATCGCCAGAGTCCGCCGGCTGCGCGCCGACCTCGGCCGCGGCAAGACACCGGCGGCACGCGACGTCATTGGCGCGGTCAGGCCGCGGCCGGCCATCAGCGTCGCATTCGACCTGCCCTGGCCATGGGGCGGAGAGCGCTTCGAGCTGCGCGACGTCAGGCTTCTGAACTACATCGTCGGACCGCTCGGCAGCGGCAAGACACGCTTCGCGCAGCGGCTGGCGGAAGCGCTCCCGGATGCCGCATTCGTGGGGCTGGACCGCGCGGCGGACGGCGGTGCCGGCGCTCGCGCGCGCCTCGACGCCGACCCGGCACTGAAAGAAAGGTTCGACGCCAGCCTGGCTGCGCTCGCGAACGACGGCGCGGTGGAGTCGCCGGCGTTGACCGCCCTGCTTGCGGCCCTGCTGGCCGACCGTCCTGCGATCCCGGTGATCGACATGCTGGAAGAGGGACTCGACGCGACCACACAGGAAGCCCTGATGGCGCATCTGCGCCGCCGCGGGCCAGGGGCACGACCGCTGTTCTTCCTTACCCGATCCAATGCGATCCTCGATCTCGATGCGGTCGGCGAGGACGAGGCGATCATCCTGTGCCCTGCCAATCACAGCCTGCCGACCTGCGTCACCCCGGTTCCCGGCGCGCCCGGCTATGAGGCGGTCGCGACCTGTCTGGCCTCGCCGGAGGTTCGCGCCCGCACCGAAGGCGTGATCGCATGGCGGCCGGCCTGACAACTTCTGGTTTCGTTTTCGTCAATCTGAGACCTTAACGCACGGTTCCGGTCGGATAAGTGGCCGGAAATGTGGTACAAGCTTGCCACAATGAGCGAGCTCCCCCGTACCCAGGCCTTGCGCTGCTTCATCACGGTCGCCCGTGAAGGCACCGTGTCACGTGCGGCATCGGTGCTGAAGCTGACCCAGCCGGCCGTCAGCCTGCAATTGAAGGCGCTGGAAGAGAGCACCGGCCTGCAGCTCTTCAACCGCACCCCAAGCGGCTTCACCCTGACGGAAGCCGGCGCGACGCTGCTGCCGCTGGCGCACAAGGCGGTGGCGGCGGCATCCGACTTCAAGGCGACGGCGGACTCGCTGAAGGAGGCCCAGCGCGGCACGCTGCGCGTCGGCACCATCCTTGATCCCGAATTCACCCGGATCGGCCCCTTCGTGCGCAGCCTTGCGACATCGGCGCAGCGCACCGAGGTGTTCCTGCGCCACGGCGTCAGCGGCGATGTGCTCGCGGAGATCGGCCGTGGCGAGCTCGACGTCGGCTATTATGTCGACGCGACGCCGGCGGAGCAGATCGCGCACCACAATTTCGCCGAGCGCACAATCGCGGATGGACGCTTCCAGCTGGCGCCGCTGCTCTGCTACGACTACCGCGTCATCGCACCGATCGGCTGGAGCGACCGCGTGATGGGCAAGGGCTGGGCCGAGCTTGCCCATCTGCCTTGGCTCGCGACACCGACGCATTCGGGCCACCGGCGGCTGCTCGACGACATCTTCCGCCCTCTCGGCGCATTGCCGAAGCGCGTCGCCTGTACCGACCAGGAAGAGGCGATGATCGACTTCGTCGAGTCAGGCATCTGCCTCAGCCTCGCGCGCGACAGCGTGCTCGCGCCGCGGCTCGCGCGACCGCACAATTTCGTGGTCGTCGACAAAGTGAAGCTCACCTGCGACCTCAGCTTCGCCTGCCTCGGCGCACGCCGCCAGGAGCCAACCATCGCCCACGCCTTCACCGTCGTGCGGAGCCTCTGGAACATCAAGCCGGCGGTGACCGGCGCCGGCCCCGCGCGCACGCGGAACGTCGCGAAGAACGTGTAGTCGAGCGGGGCCGCGAAACAACTTCTCCTCGCCAACTACCTCGAGGCGTCGATACCTAGTCGGAGACAGGACATGAGCCAATCCAGGCCCGTCGGCTGGCCTTCCGTCCTGCCGAGGATCTTCACGAGCGACGTCGCCGGCTTGACCGGATTCCTGCGGACGGTGTTCGGCGCGGACGGAAAGGTTCGATCCGGAGCGCCAACGGAAATTCGCATCGGCGATTCGATTATCCTTGTCAGCGACGGCAGCGGCGTACGCGAGGCAATGCCGGCCTTTCTCTATGTCTATGTTGACGATGTAGACGAGGCCTATCGGCGGGCGATTGCAGGCGGCGCTGAATCGATCGAGACACCTGCGGACATGCCTTATGGCGACAGACGAGCGACGGTCCGGGATTCCTGGGCAAACGTCTGGCAGATGGCCACCCACCGCGGCAACTGAGGCAGACGTCCAGCCCGCTCCGGCAGCAGAAACCCGCCATCGGCTCGCCTTGCCGTTCAGCCCAGGGACACGCCTGCCTTCGCACGGCTGATTCCGAGGGTCACAATGCGGTTCAGCAGATCGGGATAGTCCAATCCGTCGTGCTGAGCCGCGGTTGCGAACTCCTGGCTCTTCGCGATTTCGGGATTGGGGTTAGCTTCAATGAAATACGGAATGCCGTCGGCGGCGAGGCGGAAGTCGATGCGCGCGTATCCATCGAGCCCCAGCGTCCGATAGATGCGTTTCGCCATGTGCTGGATGCGGGCGGATACTTCCGGCGCCAGATCCTTGGCCGGGCCATCCACGATTCCGACGCGTTCCTGGTAGCTGGGATCGTGTTTGACTTTTTCGGTGGCGATCTGCCGCGCGCCGTGCCCGCCCATGCTGCCGAACTTCAATTCCCAGACCGGCAGAACGCGCAGCCGGTTGTTGCCGAGCACGCCGACATAGAGCTCACGTCCCTCGATATACTGCTCGGCAATGGCGGCCGTTCCGACCCGCTCATGGATGAAGGCGACCCGCTCCGCGAGCTTCTCGTCGGTATCGACGATCGAGGCCTGCGAGATCCCCAGCGATCCATCCTGGTTCAGGCTCTTGACGATCAGCGGCAGCGCGAGACGCGGCGGCCGCTTGACCTTGCGATGCATCGGGAACACGGCGAAGGCCGGCACCGCGATCCGGCGATGATGCACCAGCGTCTTGGACAGATCCTTGCCGCGCGCCAGGATCAGGCCACGTGGGTTGCACCCGGTATACGGGATCTTCATCAGCTCGAGATAGCTCGCGATGTGGTGGTCGTACACGACCTCATAGTGGAACTCCTCCAGCAGGGTGAAGACCACGTGCGGCTTGAAGCCCTCGATCTCGTCGCGCACCGGCTTGATTTCCTCCTGCACGCCGAGCGGGCGAACGTCATGGCCGGCCGTACGCAAGGTACTCACGACGTCGAATTCCGTTTTCCATGCATTGATCTGCTGCGCGGTGTATCCGTCGGTCGAGTCCGGCGGCACGCAGTCCGGATGCATGAGCACGAGGATGCGAAGGCGCCTCATAGCGCGATCCATTTCCGCCGCGACGGGCCGAACAGCGCGTGCATGGTCTTGGCGGTCAGCAGGATGGTGAAGTTGATCACGAGCTTCTGTTCAGAACCGACGGCACGCAGATCGAGCTCGCGGCAGCGCGAGATCATGTCGTCGAGCACGGCATCGAGCGTGAGCTGGTTCTCTCCCGTCCACCGCGCGACCAGTTGCCTGATCTGGGCCCGGTGCCGCCTGATGAAGGCCGAAGCCGGTGGCCGCCGTCGATGCCGGGGATCGGCGGAAAAGAGCTTGGAAAGGTCGCGGTCGTAAGTCTTCGGCGGCGTGAAGGCGTAGAACGCCTGCTTCCTCCTGTAGTGCTCGCCCAGCGTCTGGCTGAGCTCATGCAGCGGATCGACGCGCTCGCGTGTCGCGATCAGCGGCCGCTTCCCGGCGATCTCGCCCATCAGCTCGTCGACATATTCGAGCTTCTTCAGTGCCGGCCAGCCGGCGTACCGCGTCCGCCAGTTCGAACGCGGCCGCAGCCACACCGCGAAGGTTTCGGCGAAATCCTCGTCGGGATGGCTCTGCGCGTACCAGAGCCGGAGATGCTGGACATAATGCCGGCTCGCCGGATTGGGCCGGTAGTAGCGCGGGTAATGCTTCGAAGACGGACCGAACAGCTGCTGCCAGCGCCGGCGGCGTTGCAGCTGGTAGCCGTGCTGCATGGCATGGCCTGCCTCATGACGGAGAATGGCCATGCACTGGGACCAGGTGCCGCCCTCGACGTCGAGCATCATCTTCTTTTCGATTTTCATCAAGCGGGGATGGGCGAGATAGAATGGGATCGCAATGCCGGGCACGTTTGCCGGACTGAACCATTCGCTCGAGATCCATGCGTGCGGCCGCAGCCGGATGCCCCGTGCTTCGAGCTCTTCATACAGACTGTTGAGACAATCCTCGAGCCAGGTGCCTTCGACCGCGACCCTCAGACTGCTGAGGCGTTGCTCCAGCAACTGCCCGTCCGACAGCTTTTCCCAAGCATATTTCCGCCGTGGCATAGGCCTCCAGACATCACGACCACCCGGTTTTTAATGTTGTCACAGGTTGCTGCCGGCAACAACCGCCGAGTGTACGTGGCGCGCAGCGCCCCCCGAAAGGCATCTCACGAAGGTGCCCAAGAGGGGGTACCGAGAGAATTGCCCAAGAGCGGACGCGCGCCCACCGGATGTCTGGGACCGGCCTTGCTGCGCTCACCGCATAAGACGGATCGGCGTAACCAGGTCATGATGCTATGCAGCCGCGGACGCGATCGTCGCACAGAGCTCGATCGGCCCCACGGTCGCAACGTCATGCGGCGTGGGACTGCCTGACGCCGGCCGGGCGGGCAAACCGAAACGCCTCGATCGGAGCGATCTCACCGTCGAGCCAATCCTGCTCGCGCGCCAGGGCCTTCCAGGCCGCTTCCATGCGCCTGAAACGAGCCTTCGTCGGCTTGTCGGTTGAACGCTTGGCAAGCTTGGAACAGATCATTGCGTTGTCCAAGAGATGCTGCGACCGTTTCATGGAAAGACCCTCCTGTTCAACAAAAACCTAGTCAATCAGGCATGGCCGTTCAACGAAACCTCCGTGACCATTTCGTAACGCAGGTGAACACGCGTTCATCGCGCGTGTCGTGCGATCATGTTTTCGTGGTTCGGCGAAGCAACCGTCGCTGATGCAACGGTTCAGTTGGGCAGGCTGCGCAGAAACGCGATGAGCTCGGCGTTGACCTCCGCGGGACGCTCCTGCTGCGTCCAGTGGCCGCAGCCCGGAAGCATCCTGATCTCGCGCAGCAGCGGCACGACCTGCTTCATGTTGGCGATCTGCTCGGCGGCGCCCGGAAACGCCACGACCATGTCGTGATCGCCGGCAACATAGAGCGCAGGCACCGTGACCTTCACCCCATCGAAGGCCGCCATCAGCTCCCAATTGCGATCGACGTTGCGATAGTAATTGAGCGGACCGCGAAAACCGCTGCGCGCGAATTCTCCGGCGTAGAGATCGAGGTCGGCGGCGCTGAGCCGTGACGGCAATGGCGGCACGCCTGATGGCAGCCAGCCGCCGTTGCGCGGCACCATGCCGACGCCGGGCGTTTGGCCGCTGTTTGCGGCTAGCGCGCGGATCGCGGCGGTCCCTTCCCCGGATGCGCCGTAGAGCATCGCCCCTAGAGTCCGGCGTGGATCTTTCTCGAACTCGGCTTCGGCGACGCCGGGCTCCTGGAAATACAGTTGGTAGAACGGGGCGTCGGCGGTCTGCGGCATCACGGCGGTCGGGCGCCCCCGCCGCGTTGATCGCGGTGTATTGCACCGCGTCACACATGCCGCTTCATGCGAGGGAGTGGCGAAGCACGGAACCAACCCCGCCCGGTCCCGTTCACTTGCATTCACTTTTTTGATGTAGCTGATCATGTTGCATTGCCATGAAATGGAATTTCTCCCGCCCGCGCCGGATCCTCCATTGTCCCGGCCGGGTTTGATCAAGCTATTGATCACGTTAAAGCGAAATCCGCTCGAGTGCTGGAGCGCGGACTTTTTTGAAGAACCGATTGCACGCGTCCGCCTGCCGTTCACCGAAGCATTCCTGGTTCACGATCCAGGCGCCATCAGACGGGTGCTAATGGATAATTCGAGGAACTACCGCAAGGACCCGATCCAGCGCAGGGTACTCTCATCCGGACTGTCGGACGGCCTGCTGAGCGTCGAAGGCGAGCGTTGGGAGATTCAACGGCGCACGATCGCTCCCATCTTCGCCTATCGGACCGTGGCGTCATTCGCGCCGGCGATGCTGAAGGCCGCGAATGAGTTGGTGACGAAATGGAAGAGGATAGCGCCGGACACCACGGTCGACATCGCCGCCGAAATGGCCCTGCTGACCCTGAACGTGCTCGCGCTGACAATCTTCTCGGACGGCATCGGCGGAGACCTGGATGACTTCCGGTCCGCGATGAACGCCTATTTCAGCGTGGTCGGCCGCATCGGGATGCTCGATCTGTTAGGCGTGCCGCAGTCGGTACCACGTCCCGGTTATCGCCGCCTGCGTCGAACGATGGCGTATTTCGAGCAGGTGATCGATACGATCGTCGACACGAGACGTGAGCGGCTCGCTCGTCACGCCGGAGATAACGTCCCGAACGATCTCCTGACGCTGCTGTTGCAATCCATGGATCCCTCGACGGGACGACGACTTGGCTTGCGCGAGGTGCGCTCGAACATCCTCACCTTCCTGTCGGCAGGCCACGAGACGACTGCCAATGCGCTGGCCTGGTCGATCTTCCTGCTGTCGCAAGTCCCCGAGTGGCGATGTCGGGTGGAGGAAGAGGCGGCGCGCGAATTGGCCGATGCGTCCGACGGACTTGCGGATCGGCTGGTCGTGACAAAGGCGGTCGTCGAGGAAGCGCTGCGTCTCTATCCGCCGATCGCCGCACTCAGCCGCGCAGCTATCGGGGCCGACATATTGGGCGACACCATGATCAGCCCACGGTCGCTGATCGTGATTGCGCCCTACGTTCTGCATCGACATCGCCGGCTCTGGAGCAACCCAGACGCATTCGACCCGGCTCGGTTTCTGCCGGGAGCGCGCAGCGAGATTCCCCGTTTCGCCTATCTGCCGTTCGGTATCGGCCCGCGCACCTGCATCGGTGCGTCTTTCGCCTTGCAGGAGGCCACGATCATGCTTGCCTTGCTGACCCACAATTTCGAGATGCGGCTGCTGCCCGATGCGAAGGTATGGCCTATGCAGCGCGTCACCTTGCGTCCGGCAAACGGGCTTCCGATGCTGCTCCGGCAGCGGACCGCGCATGGCACCGAGGATTGCGACGAGCTGCGACTAAACGCCACGAGCTAACCCGGCCAATGCCGGGTTGATTTCTTCCGAGAGCGAAATCCGGCGGCAGGATGATGCGTAGCCACGCCGCTTCCTGCAGTCGCTGGATGTCCCCAATCAGGGGGACAGACGGATGGTCCGGAATCGATATGATGCGAAACTGATCGCGTTCCGGCTATCTTCGGCCGCACATCACAAAAAGAACTTTCAGGGAGGGATTTGCAATGAAGCTGGCTGTTGCCGGACTTTGGATATTTGCGAGTGCGATGCTGGTCGCGCCTGACGCGAACGCGGACATCAAGGTCGGGATCGTGGTCTCGGCGTCCGGACCGGGCTCGGCGCTCGGCCAGCCGCAGATGCGGACGATCGCGGCGCTGCCGAAGGAGATCGCCGGCGAGAAGGTCGTCTACATCCCGCTCGACGACGAATCCGACCCGACCAAGGGGACGCAGAACGTGCGGCGCCTGGTGATCCAGGACGGCGTCGACATCCTGATCGGCTCCTCGCTGACCCCCGTGACCATGCCGATGCTCGACGTCGCGCTGGAATCCAGGACGCCGATCATCTCGCTCGCGGCGGCAACCGCGATCGTGCAGCCGATCGACGACCGGCGCCGCTGGGCGTTCAAGGTGGTGCCCAATGACGATCTGATGGCGAGCGCGATCCTGAAATACATCGCGAAATCCGGAGTAAAGACGCTCGGCTATATCGGCGTGTCGGACGGCTATGGCGAGGGCTACTACAAGGAGATCAGCCGGCTCGCGCCGACGATGGGCCTGACTGTCACGACGCATGAGGTCTACGCCCGCGCCGATACCAGCGCCACCGGCCAGGCGCTGAAGGTGATCGCGACCAACCCCGACGCCGTGTTCATCGCATCCGCCGGCACGCCGGCCGTGCTGCCGCAGGAAGCGCTGCGCGAGCGCGGCTACGCCGGCAAGATCTTCCAGACCCACGGCGTCGCGTCGGAGGAATTCATCAAGCTCGGCGGCGCCAATGTCGAGGGCGCGGTGTTCACCGGCGAGGCCTTCACCATCGCCGACGATCTCCCGGCAAACGATCCATTCCGGCAGGTGCGCGACGAGTTCGTCGCGTCCTACGAGAAGGTCAACGGCTCGAGCCCGAACATCTTCGGCGCGCATCTGTGGGACGCCATCGCGCTGTTCAAGCGTGCGGTGCCGAACGCGTTAAAAGTGGCGAAGCCCGGCACGCCGGAATTCCGCGCAGCCCTGCGCGACGAGCTGGAGCGCGGCAAGGATGTCTATCTCAACAACGGCCTCTCGACGATGAGCGCGACCGATCACAATGGCTACGACGAGCGGTCGGCGTTCCTGATCAAGGTTGAGGGCGGCAAGTTCCGGCTGGTGAAGTAGCCGCGCCGGAGCATGCGACAGCCATAACGCGGCGGAGGGGTTGCGCGTCCCGGGTGATTGCCGGGGCCTCGCGCTCGCGCGGTGCGTGGTGTCACGACGTCGCGGCTACTCGCCGCCCCATCGCCAGCGCGGCGGCTCACCTTTCCACCAGCACACGGCGGTGAGGCACGCGCACAAGACCAGGATATAGGCGATGAAACCGACCGGAGACTGCCGAGCGAGCGTCGCGGCACCGACGACGACCAGGACCAGGAAGCCTGCGAAGATCGCCCAACCTTGCCAGGTGATGGGCAAGCCCCAACCCCAGCCGTATCGCTTGGCAGGAAACCAGTATCTGACGTCATTCGGCATGGGATTCCTCCGACGTTCGGTCTCGAATTCGCCCCCCTTACACCTTCCCCGCCCCGCAAATCCCTTTCAACGCCTGCCATTCGGCCGCCGACAGCAGCGGCGCTCCGGTGATCGCGCTGCCGCCGTCGGCGTTGCCCATGCGCGCGAGGCGGTCCTCGGTGAGCGGGTGGCTGGAGACGAGCGACAGCCCCTTGCCACCTTCCTTGCCGGTGACGCGCAGCATCAGTTCGCCCATCGGCTTCGCGGGACGGCCGAGCCGGTGCATGGTCTCGATCGCGAAGCTGTCGGCATTGGTCTCGGCGTCGCGCGAATAGGACGACGTCACCAGCGTGCGCGAGGCGAAGATCAGCGCGCCGGAGCCGGTGATGTCGCCGAACAACAGCCCGATCAGGAACGAGGTTCCGCCATTGTGGATCAACTCGCGCATGCTGTCGCGATGCCTGACATGACCGAGTTCGTGGGCCAGCACGCCGGCGATCTCGTCGGGGTTCTCGGCCTTCGCCAGCAACCCGTTGAACAGGTAGACCTTGCCGCCCGGCAGCGCAAAGGCATTGGGCACCGACGTCGCCAGCACCGCCGACTGTACCGCATTGTCGAGACCGGCGGACCGCCTGAGCGCGCCGACCAGCTTCTCGAACGCGACCTGGCCTGCGGCGTTGCTGCAGTGCTTGGCGTCGAAGATCACCTTGACCTGCGCGTCGGCGACGTCGCCGAGCCGCCGCTCGAAGGAGTCGGGCATCAGCGGCGTCAGCCGCTCGGCGGCGCGCGGCACGCCGAACAGCACCACTAGCACGATCGACACCGCGGCCGCCAGCGACCAGCCGACGATCGCGGCGACACCCTTGCGGTTCGGAAGGTTGTCTTCGAGGTGGAAGCAGCGCGCGACGAGGTCGGCAGCAAGCCGCGCGTCGCGAACCTCGAGCCGCGCCAGCGACGGCGCAGCGAGGCAGCTCAGCCGCAAGATACCGGACGGGCTGTCGGCACGGCGAATGTCGGCATAGGACCAGCGTGCAAGCGTCGCGCCGTCCTCGCCGATCTCGAGCGTCTCGCCGAGACGAAGCGCCACGATGTGCCGCCTGCTCGACGTCCCGTCGAAATAGATCGCCGTAGCCTCCTGCGAGGGCCGCACGGCGCCGGTTGCATCGTCCTCCAGCGTCATCGATCAGAATCCCGCGACATCGAGGCCGTCGGCGAAACCTTCACCGAGCGCATTGGCGAGCTCGCCGCGCGCAGTGACATTGGCGGCCGCCTCAAGGTTATGGACGATCGTCGACGACAGCACCCGGATCCAGAGATCGCGCAGCAGATAGACGCGCATCACAACGTTCAACGACAGCGCAAAGGCAAGGTAGCCTATGACGAGCAGGGCCAGCAGCGGAATGCTCTTGGCGAATGCCTCGGTCTTGAAGAACGTCTCTATCGATGAGCCGTCGATGCTCGCGACCAGGAACGTGCACAGCAGCAGATAACCTAAGAACACAACGCCGAGCAGCGTGATCCAGCCGATCACCTTCCAGTAGAGCCCGATCAGCGCGCTGCGCCGGAGCGTGGATTCCAGCCTGACCTCGCCGAAGCGAATGCCCGACAGCCACCAGCGCCACTCGATCGCCTTGTACGCGCCATAGACGAACGGCGCGAAGATCATGAGGTACAACGCGAACGGCGTCAGCAGCCATAGCCACCATGCCCGCTTGAAGAACTCCCAGCCGCTGCCTTCGAATGAGCCCTGCAGATCGCCGTAATAGGAGTGGCGCATCTTGTAGCGTTCGAGGGCCGCCTCGCGCCACGGGAGCGCAAGGCCGAGCGTGACCAGGACCAGGAGTCCCCACAGGGAGGCCTGCAATGCGTAGATCCAGCCCGATCCGCTCATCCAGAACCGGACGCCGCGCCACACCGTGCGGGTCAGGCGATAACGCCGCGCGCGGTAGATCGCGAACTGGCCGAACACATAGAAGAAGGCGACCAGCGGCAGCGAGGCGAACGCCTTGACGTGCTCGGCCTCGAGGCCCGCGAGGAAATAGGCGAGATAGACCGGCACCAGGATCGCGAGCGCGACCAGGAAGCCGATCAAGAGCTCCTTGCCGCGGCCGGTGTACTCCGCCCCGTCGCCGTCGACGAGCGTGTTCGACCAGAGGTGACGGCGAATGTCGGTCGCGAGCCAGAACCGGTAGAAGCCGACGGTGACGAGCTCGAGCCCGGCGCCGCGAACGATCAAATGGAAAAAATCTTTCCGATTCCCTGAAAATGCCACCGGCATCGGCGGCGGAACCGGCTGCGGCTGCGGTTGTGGCGGCCCCAGCGGGGTCCAGCTCATGTCATTCACGGGTCACTCCCAAAGGCGGCGACAATCTCTGCGGATCAAAAGCACAGATTAGTCGCAGCGAGTGTGATCCAGGTTTCACGGAAGGTCGAGGGCGCGGCATCATATCGGCATCTTGGCGGAAGCTTTGCATTAACGGGGTGTTGCGCGGAACGTGAAATCGATGGGGGGCGCCACGCGCTGATGCAGCCGCACCGTGTCACCTCCCCCCGTCGCCTGCGGCCGAGCGCTCGCCTCCCCACACGTCGTCTTGGCGAACAGCACGCGAGGCGATCTCGTTGCTGACATGCTCCCGGCCGCGGATCGCATCAGCGGTCTTGCCAGGGCCGGCATTGGACATCCGTTGCGCATGGCCTCATCCCAGCTGAATTAAAACGGTGTTTCAAACATACCCGAGCCCCCGTCGGCCCTGAGCACCAGAACTTGGCTCTAGCTTTTTGTTTTGCCGCGCTTTCTTCGTGCGAAGAGCGAAACGGCCCGGGATCGGGCCGCTACGCTCAGCCGCCGACAATGCGGCCAAATGCGCGTCGAGAGCCCTTGCGCAAATTCGCGAATGGGAATGTAATTCGGTAAAACATCACCGCGCCGGCAACGCTCCGGTGCAAACCGGTTGAGGAGCCGCCCATGCACGGGACCATCGATCTCGGCAAAGACGTGAATCTGGATGCCGCGCGCGAGCGCGCCCATGCGCTTTCCCTGTCGGACTACGACCCCGGCCATCCCGAACTGTTCAAGACCGATACCTTCTGGCCGTATTTCGATCGGCTGCGCAAGGAAGATCCGGTGCACTACTGCAAGGACTCGATGTTCGGTCCGTACTGGTCGATCTCCAAGTACAACGACATCATGGACATCGAGACCAACCATTCGGTGTTCTCCTCGGCGGCTTCGCTCGGCGGCATCACCATCCGCGACGTGCCGCCGGATCTGCGCCGCGAAAGCTTCATCGCGATGGACCAGCCGCGCCATTCGGCGCAGCGCAAGACCGTGGCGCCGATGTTCACGCCGACGCACCTTGACGAGCTTGCCGTCAATATCCGCAAGCGCTCGACCGAATGCCTCGACAATCTGCCGCGCGGCGAGGTGTTCGACTGGGTCGACAAGGTCTCGATCGAGCTGACCACGCAGATGCTCGCGGTGCTGTTCGATTTCCCCTGGGAAGACCGCCGCAAGCTGACCCGCTGGTCCGACGTCGCGACCACCCTGCCCGGCGCCGGTGGCCTCGTCGCCACCGAAGACGAGCGGCAGGCCGAGCTGATGGAATGCGCCAGCTATTTCGCAAGGCTGTGGAAGGAGCGCAGCAGCCAGCCGCCGAAGAGCGACCTGCTCTCGATGATGGCGCACAGCGACGCCACGCGGAACATGGATCCGAAGAACTTCCTCGGCAACCTGATCCTCCTGATCGTCGGCGGCAACGACACCACGCGCAATACGCTGTCGGGCAGCATCTATGCGCTGAACAAGCATCCGGACCAGTATCGCAAGCTGAAGGAGAATCCGGCGCTGATCGACAGCTTCGTGCCCGAGGTGATCCGCTGGCAGACGCCGCTCGCCCATATGCGGCGCACCGCGCTTGCCGACTACGAATTCCGCGGCCGCCAGATCAGGAAGGGCGACAAGGTGGTGATGTGGTACGTCTCGGGCAACCGCGACGAGGAGGCGATCGAAAACCCTTACGAGTTCAACATCGAGCGTGCACGGCCGCGCACCCATATCTCGTTCGGTTTCGGCATCCATCGCTGCGTCGGCCTGCGCCTTGCCGAGCTGCAGCTCAAGATCATCTGGGAGGAGATCCTCAAGCGCTTCGACACGATCGAGGTGGTGGGGGAGCCGCAGCGGGTGTATTCCAGCTTCATCAAGGGCTACGAGACGCTGCCGGTGCGCATTGCCGCCTGACGCGTCACGAGCCAACCGGGATCCACAGCAATGAATGTACAGACCCCCATTCAGGCCGACAAGGCCGAGCTGCTGCGCCAGGCGCGCGAGGAAGCCTATTCCACGCCGCTGAAGGATTTTCATCCCGGCGCGCCGCGGCTGTTCCAGAACGACACGCTGTGGCCGTGGTTCGAACGACTGCGCAAGGAAGAGCCGGTACACTACTGCACCAATGCGCCGATCGAACCTTACTGGTCGGTCGTGAAGTACAACGATATCATGCATGTCGACACCAGTCACGGCATCTTCTCCTCCGACTCCACGCTCGGCGGCATCTCGATCCGTGACGTGCCGCCGGGCTACGACTGGCCGAGCTTCATCGCGATGGACCAGCCGAAGCACGCCCATCAGCGCAAGACCGTCTCGCCGATGTTCACGCCGCAGCATCTGGACGAGCTGGCGAAGCTGATCCGCCAGCGCTCGGCCACCGTGCTCGACAATCTGCCACGCAACGAGACCTTCAACTTCGTCGAGCGCGTCTCGATCGAGCTGACGACGCAGATGCTGGCGACGCTGTTCGACTTCCCCTGGGAGGAGCGGCGCAAGCTGACGCGCTGGTCCGACGTTACGACCGCGCTGCCGAAGAGCGGCATCGTGGAATCGGCGGAGCAGCGCCGCCGCGAGATGGACGACTGCTACGCGTATTTCTCAAGGCTCTGGAACGAGCGTGTCAATGCGCCGCCGAAGAACGATCTGCTGTCGATGATGGCGCATAGCGACGCCACGCGGCACATGGACCCCGACAATCTGATGGGCAACATCATCCTGCTCATCGTCGGCGGCAACGACACCACGCGCAACACCATGAGCGGCTCGGTGCTGGCGCTGCACGAACATCCGGACCAGTTCCGGAAGCTGAAGGAGAACCCGGCGTTGATCGACACGATGGTGCCGGAGGTGATCCGCTGGCAGACGCCGCTTGCCCATATGCGGCGCACCGCTCTTGTCGATACCGAGATCGGCGGCAAGAAGATCAAGAAGGGCGACCGCGTGGTGATGTGGTACGTCTCGGGCAACCGCGACGACGAGGTGATCGAGCGGCCCGACGAGTTCATCATCGATCGCACCCGGCCGCGCATCCACCTGTCGTTCGGCTTCGGCATCCACCGCTGCGTCGGCATGCGCCTCGCCGAGCTGCAACTTCGGATCGTCTGGGAAGAGATGCTGAAGCGCTTCGATCGCATCGAGGTGGTCGGCGAGCCGAAGCGGGTCTATTCCAGCTTCGTGCGCGGCATCGAGAATCTGCCGGTGCAGATTCCGGGCTGACGAGCACGGCGTTGCGGTGGCCAGGCCATTTCTCCAGGCATCCAGCACCGCAAGCAAGCGATCAGGGGACTCAAAATTGGAATGGAACAACTGAGACGGAGATCTTGCCGTCTGATGTCTGCTGCACCGTGAAATCAATCTTTTTCGAAGCTTTCGTGTCGCCGACGGCAGCAGAAATTGCGCCGCTGCATTGCAGCGTTCGCTTGTCCGCGCTCACGGAGGTCGTGACTATTTTGTCGCCGAGAAGATAGAGCGGCTTGGTGTTTTCCGAGCTTGGCTTCGCGGTTGATTCCTTGGCGGCATATTTGGCCAACGGATTGCGGTGGTCGTCCGCAACCATCTGGAGCACGGCCTTCCGGGTTTCGATTGAATCACAATCGAGCTTGTCACTGCAGCCGCCCAAAAGAAGCAGGCACAGAAGACTCCAGGAAGCAAGCAATCGATCGCAGGAATTCGGCATCCGAAGTGCCTTGCATCGTTGCGTACGTCTGACAACCAACCCGGCACAGCGTTGTTCCTGCGAAGTTCCATGCCGGCCGAGGCCGGATCGAGGTCGCCGTTCGAGCCATATACCCTATAAAATTCCGGCATAGCTGCGCGAGCCAGATGCGAAGGGAATAAGGCCTCCGCTTGCCCTAAGCCTTCGGTGTGTCGAGGCGCCACCGCCCGCCCATACCTGAGGCCATGATGGACCAGATTGCCGCTCACCAGGACAATGCGACCGGCCGGGACTGGCCGGTTGCAATCTACCGGACGCTGAAGGATTTCGGCGTCGCCCAACTGTCCTACGTCCCCGACGCCGGACATTCCAGGCTGATCAAGCTGTCGCACGCGGATGCCAGCATCAAGACCACAGTGCTGACCACCGAGGAAGAAGGCGTGGCCCTTTCCGCCGGCGCCTGGCTCGGCGGCGAGCGCGCGGTGCTCTTGATGCAATCGAGCGGCGTCGGCAACTGCATCAACATGCTGTCACTGATGACGAGCTGCCGCTTCCCGCTGCTCACGCTGGTGACGATGCGCGGCGAATGGGCCGAGTTCAATCCCTGGCAGATCCCGATGGGCAAGGCGACGCCGACAACACTCGAGGCGATGGGCGCCACCGTGCTGCGGCTGGACAACCCTGACGACGCCGAGGAGGTGATCTCGGCCGCCGCCTCGCTTGCCTATGATGGCGACCAGCAGGTCGCGGTGCTGATCTCGCAGCGGATGATCGGCCGCAAGAAGTGGACGACGGAGACTCATTGATGTCAGTCCCTGTCGGTACCCTCGATCGCCGCGCCGCCGTCAAGACCCTGCTCGCCGACCGCGGCGATCTGCTCGTCGTCTCCGGGCTCGGCTCCTCGACCTACGACGTATTCGACGCCGGCGAACATCCCGGCAATTTCTATCTCTGGGGCGCGATGGGCGGCGCCGCGATGATCGGCCTCGGGCTCGCCCTGGCGCAGCCGAAGCGGCCGGTGCTCGTCGTCACCGGTGACGGCGAGCAGCTGATGGGGATCGGCAGCCTGCTCACGGTCGCCACCAAACAGCCCGCCAATCTCTCGATCGCCGTGCTCGACAACGGCCAATATGGCGAGACGGGAATGCAGCTCAGCCATTCCGGCCTCGGCGCGAAGCTCGACGTAATCGCGCGTGGTGCGGGGATCGATGATGTCGCCGATATCGCCGACATCGCCGGGATCGAAAGCTTCCGCGCGAGCCTGCGTGATCTCAAGGGCGGTCCGCGGCTGGCACGGATCAGGATCGCGACCGGCGAGCTCGAACGCGCACTGCCGCCGCGCGACGGCGCCTATCTCAAGAACCGCTTCCGCGGCCATCTCGGTTTCGCGGTGACCTGAGAGCGTAGAATGTATGTAGCTCCGTCATTGCGAGGAGCTCGCGACAAAATTGCAAGCAATTTTGCGCTGAAGCGACGAAGCAATCCATCGCTCTGCATAGGCGGTGCGAATGGATTGCTTCGCTTCGCTCGCAATGACGGGGATAGAGCGACGCACGTTAGCACTCAGCCGCATAGGGCTGGATTCCCTGTGAGGAGACGCGCTCAAGTGAGCTGGATATCCCAAAGCCCTTCGGCGCGGCATGCGGCGACCTCGTCGCGCAACAGCTTTGCGATCAGCGTGATCGCGTTGGAGCCGGGATGCTCAACCGGCGAGGCCAGCGTCAGCTCGCGCCGCGGCGCGGGCCGCGCGATCGGCGCGGTCTCGAGCCTTCCATCGGCGACCTCGCCCAGCACCGAGGACGGCGGCAACAGCGTGTATCCGAGCCCTTCCTCGACCAGGCTCGTCAGCACGCGGAACGAATCCGCCTCGAGCTTGACGTCGAGATTGACCTTCTTCTTCGCGGCGGCATGCTCGATCAGTGCGCGGAGCCCGTGCGAATGACTGGGCAACACCAGCCGCTGGCGCATCAGCCAGCCGAGATCGACCTGCTTCTTCTGCTTCAATCCGCTGCCGCGCGGCCCGACCGCGACGATGCTATCGCGGCCGAGGCTCTGCACCGCCAGATGCAGATCGACCGACGGGCCGTAGATCACGGCAAGGTCCATCTCGCCGCGGTGCAGCCACTCGATCAGATGGCCGCTGTAGCTCTCGACGATGCAGAGCGAGATCCCGGGATAGCGTTCCACCGTGCGCCGCGCCAGCCGCGCCGAGATCACACAGCTCACCGTCGGCACCAGCCCGAGCACGACGCGGCCGGACGGCGCACCGCCGGCGGACTGGATGTCATCGCGGATCTGGTCGATCTGCCTCACGATACCGCCGGTGCGCGCGAGCAGCAGCCGGCCGGCATCGGTCAGCACCATGCCGCGGCCGTTGCGCGTGAACAATTCGGTGCGCAGTTCATGTTCCAACAGCTTGATCTGGCGGCTCAGCGCCGGCTGCGCGACCCGCAAGGTATCGGATGCTTTGCTCAGGCTCCCGAGTTCCGCTACGCACGCAAAGGTCCTAAGCTGGCGGAAATCCATACTTGCCAATCCTGGAAGGCAGGTTCATACGCTATAACAAAACAGCATAGGGAGTTTACCGGGGCCCCACAACAGCGGGCACTTCGCCCGCAATTTTGCTTTGAAGCATTTTCGTCACGCGAACCGGTGTCCGCTTCGCTCGAAAAGGCTCTGGCGCAACCTCTCGGCAAGACAAAACAATGACCGCACACGATCAACACACCGACGACCATTCCGACATCCGCGACGCCGTCGCAAAACTCTGCGCGCAGTTTCCCGGCGAATACTGGCGCAAGCTCGACCGCCAGATGGCCTATCCGAAGGAATTCGTCGATGCGCTGACGGAAGCCGGCTATCTCTCGGTGCTGATCCCGGAGGAATATGGCGGCGCGGGCCTGAAGCTGTCGGCAGCGGCGGCGATTCTGGAAGAGATCCAGCGGGCGGGGTGCAACGGCGGCGGCTGCCATGCCCAGATGTACACGATGGGCACCGTGCTCCGGCACGGCAACGACGCGCAGAAGGCGAAGTACCTGCCGAAGGTCGCGACCGGCGAGTTGCGGCTGCAGGCGTTCGGCGTCACCGAGCCGACCAGCGGCACCGACACCTCGTCGCTGAAGACCTTCGCGCGCCGCGAGGGCGATCATTACGTCGTCAACGGCCAGAAGATCTGGACCAGCCGCGCCGAATATTCCGACCTGATGATCCTGCTCGCGCGCACCACTCCGAAGGAGCAATCCAAGAAGCGCACCGATGGGCTCTCGGTGTTCATCGTCGACATGCGCGAGGTGAAGGGCAAGGGTCTGGAGATCCGCCCCATCCGCACCATGATGAACCACGCCACGACAGAGGTGTTCTTCACCGACATGAAGGTGCCGGCGGAGAATTTGATCGGCGAGGAAGGCAAGGGCTTCCGCTACATCCTCTCCGGCATGAATGCCGAGCGCATCCTGATCGCGGCCGAATGCATCGGCGACGCCAAATGGTTCATCGCCAAGGCGACCAACTACGCCAAGGAGCGCAGCGTGTTCGGCCGGCCGATCGGCCAGAATCAAGGCATCCAGTTCCCGATCGCCAAGGCCTATGCCGCGATGCGCGCAGCCGAGCTGATGGTGAAGGAAGCGACCCGCAAATACGAAGCCGGGCTCGACTGCGGCGCCGAGGCCAACATGGCCAAGATGCTGGCGGCTGATGCCTCGTGGGAAGCGGCCAATGCCTGCGTGCAGACCCATGGCGGTTTCGGCTTCGCCGAAGAGTACGACGTCGAGCGCAAGTTCCGCGAGACGCGCCTCTATCAGGTGGCGCCGATCTCGACCAATCTGATCCTCTCCTATGTGGCCGAGCACGTGCTCGGCATGCCCCGCTCCTACTGAGTTCTCGATCATGCTCCCGTTGGAAGGACTGACCGTCATCGCCGTCGAACAGGCGGTTGCTGCGCCGTTCTGCTCATCGCGCCTGGCCGATGCCGGCGCCCATGTCATCAAGGTGGAGCGTCCCGAGGGCGATTTCGCGCGCGGCTACGACGCGGCCGCCAAGGGCCAGAGCAGCTATTTCGTCTGGCTCAACCGCGGCAAGGATTCGATGGTGATCGATCTCGCCACCAAGGATGGCCGCGCGTCGCTGGAGGAACTCATCGCCGGCGCCGACGTGCTGCTGCAGAACCTCAAGCCGGGCTCGATGGACAAGCTAGGCTTCTCGCGCGAGCGGCTGCGCAAGGATTATCCGAAGCTGATCATGTGCACGATATCAGGCTATGGCGACACCGGCCCCTATGCCGACCGCAAGGCCTATGATTTGCTGATCCAGGCCGAGAGCGGCCTCGCCTCGATCACCGGCGGGCCGGAAGGCGCCTCGCGTGTCGGCATGTCGATCGTCGACGTCGCCACCGGCGCCACCGCGCATGCCTCGATCCTCGAGGCGCTGATCGGGCGCGACCGCACCGGGCAAGGCGCCGACATCCGCATCTCGATGTTCGACGTGATGGCCGACTGGCTCACCGTGCCGCTGCTCAACGCCGAGGACGGCAAGCCGCCGAAGCGCATCGGCCTCGCCCATCCCTCGATCGCGCCCTATGGCGTGTTCCGCTCCAAGGACGGCAAGGAGATCCTGATTTCGATCCAGAGCGAGCGCGAATGGAAGAAGCTGTGCGCCGAGGTGCTCGGCCAGCCTGCTCTGCCCGATGATCCGCGCTTTGCCAACATGGTCGAGCGCGTGCGCAACCGCGCGGCTACCGACCAGATCGTCGGCGACAGCTTCGGCAAGCTCGCGCGCGAGGAATTGCTGGCGAAGCTCGCGGCGGCCGACATCGCCTTTGCCGAGGTCAACAGCATGACCGACCTCGCCACCCACCCGCATCTCCGCCGCATCGAGGTCGACACGCCGAACGGCAAGGTCAGCTATCCGGCGCCGGCCGCGATCGTCGTCGGCGAAGACAGGCACTACGGCAGGGTGCCTGCGATCGGCGAGCGCACCAAACGTTCCTGACAAACCACCTGCCCGGGCAAGACAATCATGAGCGACAAACTCGATCTCGATCATCTCCGCCAGTGGATCGGCCGCAGCGCGGAAGCAACTGATGTCGTCACCGCGCATCTGGTGATGGGCCTGCGCGCGACGCTGTTCCAGGAGATCGGCGAACCCAAGACAGGCGATGCCGCGCCGTGGACCACGCATTGGTGTCTGGGCCAGCCGGTGTTCCCGATGTCGCAGCTCGGGCCGGACGGCCACCCGACCCGCGGCGGCTTCCTGCCGCCGGTGCCGCTGCCGCGCCGGATGTGGGCCGGCGGCGAGCTCGAATTCTTCGATAGCTTGCGCGTCGGCGACGAGCCGAAGCGGACGTCGCGCATATCAGACGTGACGGTGAAGTCGGGCTCGACCGGCACGCTCTGCTTCGTCTCGGTCAATCATGAAGTCACGACATCGCGCGGGCTGGCGATCCGCGAGCGGCAGGACATCGTCTATCGCGAGATGACGAGCACACAAGGATCTGCTCCCGCCAAGGCGCCGCCGCCTCCCCCGGTCGCACAGCATCGCGAGAGCCACGTCTCCGATCCGGTGCTGCTGTTCCGCTACTCGGCACTGACCTTCAACGGCCACCGCATCCATTACGATCGCGACTACGTCACCAAGGTCGAGGGCTATCCAGGCCTGATCTTCCACGGCCCGCTGCAGGCCTCCTTCATCGTCGAGTTCGCGGCCAAGCTGCGTGGCGGCAAGCCGCCGAAGAAGCTCGTGTATCGCGGCGTGCAGCCGTTGTTCGAGGGCAGCGAGTTCTCGATCAATGCCAGCGAGAAGGACGGCAGCCTCGAGCTGTGGACCGCGAACGCGGAAGGACAGCCGACCATGAAAGGCACGGCGAGCTGGTAGCCTGACCGGCGCGCGGTTTTTCCCGCGCGCATGAGCGGCCTTTGCGGCGTGGGCTTCAGAGCGAAGCCACGAAGCGAAGGCTGATCAGGATCAGGTACAGCGACAGCGCGACTTCCATCTGGCGCTTCGGCATTTGATGCGCGAGCGCTACGCCGTAGCGCACGGTGAGCAGGCTGAGCGGCGTCAGCAGCGCAAATCCGATCACCGACACGAAGCCGAGCGACCACGGCGGCAGGTCCGGATGATTCCAGCCGGCGACGACATAGCCGATCGTGCTCGGGATCGAGACGAACAGGCCGACGCCCGAAGCCGTCGCGATCGCGGCATGGATCGGGAAGCGATAGAGCGACAGCACCACGTTTGCCACCAACCCGCCGCCAATACCCATCAGCGAGGCGGACGAGCCGATGACGAGGCCATAGCCCGTCATGGTCGCGGTGCCGGGCAGGCCATTGCCCAACTGCCACGCATCCTTGCCGGCGAGTAGCCTGATCGCAAGGAACAGGCAGACGATGATGAAGACGCTTTTGAACACGACAGGCTTCGCCACGGAAGCTGCGACAATGCCGAAGAGCACGCCGACGACGATCGGGATCGCCCACGCCCTCAGCACACCGACGTCCACCGCGCCCTTCCTGTAATGACCGATGAAGGATGAAATCGAGGTCGGCACGATCACGGCGAGCGAGGTCCCGACGCAAAGCGGCATCATGACGTCGTCAGGAACGCCGTAGAGCTGGAACACCTCGTAGAGCACGGGGACGATGACAGTGCCGCCCCCGACGCCAAACAATCCTGCCAGGATTCCGGTGCAGGCGCCGGCCGCGGCGAGTGCTGCCGCAAGCCACGCCGTATGACTAAGCGCAAGCGCACCCATGGGTTTGCTCCTCGGTCGTGACAATCTCTTCTGAAGGCCGGATCGAACACCACGGCGCTACCTGCTCGTAGGCATGCGCCAATTGGAGACAGGCAAGATCGCCATGGCCTGGCGCCAGGATCTGCAACCCCATCGGCAGGCCGTCGCGGGAAAATCCGGCCGGCGCGTTGATCACGGGACAGCCGGCGAGCGTCGCGTAGATGACGACTTCCATCCAGCGGTAGTAGGTGTCCATCCTGCGCCCACCGACCTCCTTCGGCCACGTCACCCTTGCATCGAACGGGAAACACTGCGCCGTCGGCAGCACGAGGAAGTCGTATGTCTTGAACAACCGATCCAGCGTTCGACACCATTCGGCGCGCCGGCCGGACGCCTCGAAGACATCGAGAGCCGAGAGCCGCATCGCCTGCTCGACCTCCCAGCAGGCTTCGTCCTTCATCAGCGCGCGCTTGGCCGGATCGGCATAGCGGCCAGCCAGTGGCCCGCCCGTGAGCCAGGCGCGCAGCACGATCCAGTCCCGCCAGAGCTGGTCGAACGGATAGTCGATGCTGACAGGTTCGACGTCGCAGCCGATGTCTGTGAAGCTGCGCAACGCGTGCCGGCACAGGTCGAGCACGCCGGCTTCGAACGGCAGATAGCCGTGGAGATCGCCGAGCCAGCCGACGCGCGTCCCCTGCCAGTCACGCAGCAGGCGCTCGCGGAAACAGGCCGAAGTCTGTTCCTGTGCGGGCTGCGACCACAGCTCATCTTCAGCCTGCACGGCAAACAGCAACGCGAGATCTTCGACCGAGCGCGCCATCGGCCCGACGGTGCCGAACGACGGGAGATGCGGATCACGCCCCTCAGGCGGCATCCGCCCCTGCGACGGCCGAAGCGAAAACAGGTTGTTATAGGCGGCCGGATTGCGGATCGAGCCGGCGTTGTCGCTTCCGTCGGCAACCGGCACCATGCGGGTAGCGACCGCGACCGCCGCGCCGCCGCTGCTGCCGCCCGATGTCCTGGTCCGGTCATAGGCGTTCAGTGTGGTGCCGAACACCGGATTGTAGGTCTGCGAACCCAGTCCGAACTCGGCAGTGTTGGTCTTGCCGACGAGGACGGCGCCGGAGCGCTTCATCCGTTGCACGAACAGCGCGTCGCGCGACGGGATCGAATCCCGGTGCAGCGGCGAGCCCAGGGTCGTGCGCAATCCCTTGGTGGAGGCCAGATCCTTGATCGCCTGCGGGATGCCGTGCAGCCAGCCCTGACGGACGCCACAGGCCAGCATGGCATCCTTCTCGCGCGCTTCCGCCAGGACCTCGTCGCGATCGCGGATCGAGACAACCGCATTGCAGGACGGATTGATGCGCTCGATGCGGTCGAGACAGGCCGTCGCGACCTCGAGGCAGGACACTTCGCGCGCGGCGATCAAGTCCGACAGCGCACATGCGCCGAGCTCGACGATCTCGCATTGCCGGACGGGCGCGAGGCTAGTGCCTTGCGCAGTCGATATCGGGCTCTCGAGCGGCCGCGCCAGGTTCAGGTGGTCGCTCGACATCCTACGCCTCAACCTCTTCGTGCGCGTCACGTGAGATTGGGTGGACATGCTTGAATTCGCGGGGGGCAGCCGGGCGCGACAGCCTCCGCCATGTCCTTATGAAAAGCATTCGAAGAAAGTAGCTGCGCGAATGCTGCGCGGCGGACCAGATATCACTGAAGCAAACGTCCAAATCCGCTGGGTTCTCGTCCTTGCGCATGACACGAACACCTTATGGATATGAAAATTCTGCAGGAATCACTTGAGCACGAGCGAGACGCGAGCGTCCGTTCGGCACAATTCAGTTCGACATGCTTCGACAGATCGGAGATTCAAGCTCCGGGATTGCAGTCAGGAATTCGCTTTTCGTCAGCTACAATTCACATTCCAAATATCGGCACAGGGCATCCGAACGGTGCACAATTCTGCTGTTCATCCGCCGGGCCGAACTGTCATCACCCGAATAAATTTCAAAGTCACAATGAAAAGTCACAATGAATAGGGCACGCTTGCTGCCGGCATCAGAAATGCCAGGACAATCTGAGCATAACATCTAATCGAAAGTCCGCTGCAGTTTTATGAACCAGACCACATAGTGCCGGTGATGTAGCTGAAATTCTCTGCATCGGTACGAAACCGGGAACTACGATTGCTCAATTTCGAGGCGGGCGCGCTCGATTCATGCGTACTGGCTGCGCTTTCTTCGCTTCGCCGCACTCTACCGCGCTGCGCTCTCGAAGGGTCAGTCATGATGACGTTCGGACGCAGACCACATGAACGTTCGCCGCGCGGACCATAGCCGATCCCGCCTCGACGCAACTCGTTCTCAAGGCACGACCCGCCTGGTCCGCGGGATCAGGCGGGTCGATCAGTTTCAGCCCTTGTGATGCGTGGACTGCAACTCGTAGACGGGCGTCGGGATGCCCTCCATGCGCGCCTTGAGCTGGAGAGCGAGATAGTGCGAGTAGTGGCGTGACTGATGCAGATTGCCACCGTGGAACCACATCGCCTCCTGCTGCGTCGGCTTCCACATATTGCGCTGCTCGCCCTCCCACGGTCCGGGATCCTTCGGCGTGTCGGAGCCGAGCCCCCAGACCTTGCCGACCTTGTCGGCGGTCGCGCGATCGATGAGATCGGCGACCCAGCCGTTCATCGAGCCGTAACCGGTCGCATAAACGATCACATCGGCCGGGATCTCGCGGCCGTTGTCGAGCTTGACGCCGCCCGTCGTGATCTCATCGACCTGGCCGCCGACGAGCTTGATCTTGCCGTCGATGATCAGCTGCGACGCTCCGATATCGATGTAGTAGCCGGAACCACGCCGCAGATACTTCATGAACAGACCGGAATCATCGGTGCCGAAGTCGAGCTTGAAGCCTACCTTTTCCAGCGCGGCATAGAAATCGGCGTCGAGCTCGCGGATCTTGTCGTAGACCGGCTTCTGGAACTTATGCAGGATCCGGTAAGGCAGCGAGGCGAAGATCAGATCGGCCTTCGCCGTAGTCACGCCGGCCTTCACGGCGCGCTCCGAGTAGAGATCGCCGAGGCCGATCTCCATCAGCGGCGCCGAACGGACGATGTGGGTCGATGAGCGCTGCACCATGGTAACATCGATGCCGTTCTCATAGAGCGCAGCACAGATGTCGTGCGCGGAATTGTTCGATCCGACCACCACGACCTTCTTGTCCTTGCAGCCGTCCGGCCCCGGATGCTGCGAGGAATGGTGCTGCTCGCCCTTGAACTGGTCCATTCCCTTGAACTTCGGCACGTTCGGCTTGCCGGACATGCCGGTCGCGAAGACGAGATGCTTCGGCCTCAGCACGACCTCCTGACCGTCGCGATCGACAACGACGGTCCATTCCTTCGTCGTATCGTCGAACGAGGCGCGCTTCGCCGTCGTCTTCGTCCAGTAGTTCAGCTCCATGACCTTGGTGTAGAACTCGAGCCAGTCGCCGATCTTGTCCTTCGGCGAGAACACCGGCCAATTCTTCGGGAAGTCGATGTAAGGAAGGTGGTCGTACCAGACGGGATCGTGCAGGCAGAGCGACTTGTAGCGCTTGCGCCAGCTGTCGCCCGGGCGATCGTTCTTCTCGACGATGATGGTCGGCACGTTGAGCTGACGCAGCCGCGCGCCGAGCGCGATACCGCCCTGACCACCGCCGATGACGACGACATAAGGCTGCGTCGTATACCCGAGCGAGCGGGCCTCCTCCTCCCGCTCCTCCTTCCAGGACTTGGCGCCGGCATTGACGCCATGCTTGGCGCCGAGCGGCCGCGAGAAGCCGGATTTCTCCTCATGGCCCTTCAGCTCTGCCATCGTGGTCAGCAGCGTCCAGATCAGCCCGTCGCGGAAGCGGACGAGGCCGTATCCGCGCGCGACGTCAGTCTCGAACGAGATCCAGGTTTCCAGGATGCCGTCAGCTTCGGTCGCAGTCTCACCGTCGGCGACCCGCCAGTTACGGGGCTTGGCCGTGGCGAGACAGCGGGTGAGCATGTCGCGAACGCCGTCGTGGTCCTCGACCGTCTTGATGTTCCAGGTGAAGGTGACGAGATCGCGCCAGTAGCAGTCTGTCGCGAACATCGCGACGGCCGCGTCGATATCGCCATCCTCGAGCGCCTTTCCGAGCCGGCCGAGCAGAACTTCCGCCTTGGCATTGGTTGTCGTGTCCAGCATGAATTTCCTCCTCTTGATGATTATTGACCCAGCGATCGGCGATCGCCGCGTTCGATCAAGAGATCGCAAGCCGCGTGCCACCAGTGTCATGCTTGCCGGGCTCGTAAAATCAAGGGCTTGGCGGGAGACGGCCGTGGCACACCCCGTGGCGGCGCCACAGCTGTGGCGCCACACCTGCCCCAGCCCCTCAGCTCTTCTTGATGCGGCGAAGCCGGCGATGGATAGTCGATCTGTCGACGCCGAGCCGGCGCGCGAGCTCCGAAACATTGCCGCCGCAGGCCGCGAGTTCGGCCGCCAGATCCTGCGCTGCGGACACGGCCGGCATCGGCGCGCGGGGGGTCTGCACCGCTTCGGGCAGATCCTCCGGCGTGATGTCGGATCCCTCAGCGAGTGCGGAAGCAACGCGCAGCGCGTTGGCCAGCTCGCGCAGATTGCCGGGCCAGCGATGGCTGCGAAGAGCCATGCGGGCGGCGGCGTTGAGACGGATGGTGCGACCTTCATCCGCTCCGATACGGACAAGGAGATGATCGACCAGCCCGTCGAGATCCTGCCGCTCGCGCAACGACGGCAGCACCAGCGTTGCCGCGTTGAGGCGGAAGAACAGGTCCTGACGGAAGCGCCCGTCGGCGACGAGGAGATCGAGACGATGATGCGAGGCCGAGATCAGGCGGAAGCGCACCGGCTTCGGGCGAAGGCCACCGACGGGCGTGATCTCGCCTTCCGAGAGCACGCGCAGCAGCCGCGCCTGGAGGCTGAGCGGCATGTCGCCGATTTCGTCGAGGAACAGCGTGCCGCCATCGGCGGCTTCGATCAGGCCGGTCTTGCCGCGCGACGCCGCGCCGGTGAAAGCGCCGGGCGTGTAGCCGAACAATTCGGACTCGATCAGCGTCTCCGGAATGGCGGCGCAATTGACCGCAACGAAGCGTCCGGCATTCGGACGCGCTTCATGGATCGCGCGCGCGAGAAACTCCTTCCCCGCACCGGTCTCGCCCTGGATCAGAATCGGGACGTCGCGCCCGGCGAGTTTCGACGCCCGCATCTGAACGGCTTCCATGGCGGGATCGCCGAAGCTCAGATCGCGCAATGCCTGCGGCATGCGGGGAATTGAGCTGGACGCGCCCCGGACGCTCACGATCGGCGCGATCGCCCCCGCAAACAGCGGCACACCCGACCGCGTCCGGATCACGCGCTCACGATCGGACCGCCCGCGCCTGAACCGCGGCAAGTCATCGACATCGATGTCGAAGAATCGCGAGATCGGCGCGCCGATCAGGCTACGCGTGACGTTGCCGTCGAGGTCGAGCATGCGCGCGAAGGCGCGAAAGCCACCATGCGTCAGGCCGGTAATCCGTCCACTCGCATCGATGGTCAGCGCAGCTTCCGGATCGACGTCGAGGAAATCGGGGGAGCGGGAGATCCGCAGGATCCAGTCGTGGCGCGTACGGGCCATCAGATTGGCAAGCTCGATCCGCCTCGTGGTGGCGGTCACCAGATGGAGCGCCAAATGCTGGCTCGCCTTGATTGTCGGCGAGCGCAATTGCGAGATGTCGAGTACGGCCGTGAGGTCGCCCAAGGTATCGAAGATCGGCGCGGCTGTGCAGGTCAGGTTGATGTGGCTGGTATCGAAATGGTCGTCCTGATGGATGATGACCGGATCGCCCGAGACGATGCACGCGCCGACCGCGCAGGTGCCTGCGCGGTTCTCCGACCATTCCGAGCCAAGATAGAGGCCGGCGCGCCGCAACTGGTTATCGAACGTCGGATCGCCCATGAAGTCGACGGTCACGCCGCGCGCGTCCGAGAGCAGCAGCACGTAGTTCTGATCCACGACGTGATGAAACAATCCCTCGACCGCCGTGCGGCTGATCCTGATCAGCTCGTCCGCCTGCTCACGATGCTCCTTCAACTGGGTCGCGGGAACGATATAGGCTTCCTGCGCCTGCGCCGGGTCGAGGCGATAATCGTTGAGGCAGCGCAGCCAGGATTGCAGCACCGGCGCATCGCGCAGGCTGCCCTTTCCCATGGCGACGCCAGCGATTTCCTCGACATGTGAGCGGGCCGAGATCATCCGTTTTCCTCCCGGCCGCTTCGCGCCCGCCCTCGGCGGGCGTTCGCGGCGCGGCTACGCATTGTGGCGGGATCTTGCAAGCGTCCCGTGGCGGCAAGTCTATTCTCGTCGGGGATCAAGCGCCAAGCCGGGCGCCACCTGATTCAGCACTTGACTTGCCTGTCACCCAATCAAGCCGCCGCCGGGAACTACTCGTCCGAGGGTGGCGCCCACAGCCTTATTCCTTGGCGAATCCCGCAACCGCCTTGACGATCGGCGAGCGCCAGTTCGCGCTCGTGGTCAGCATCCAGCATTCGTACTGGAAATCCGAGTTCAGCCTGAGCTCGACCAGATCGCCGCGCTCGAGCTCCCCCGCGAACACAAAGCGCGGGCCGCGCGCGACATGGCGGGNNNCGGGTCTCGAGCGCCATCCGCTTGATCAGGTCGTAATCGTCGGACAGGAAGGCTTCGAGGTTCTGTCTCTGCTGATCGCCGAGGACGCCGAGCCAGGCGCGGAAGTCCGGCGTGATACCGGCGCTTGCCAGCGACAGGCGCGCGAGCTCGGCAACCGATAGCGGCGCAGCCTGCAGCGCCGGATGATCCGGGCGCGCCACGACGATGTAGCGATCCTCGAACACCTTGACGCGGATGAACTCCTCTGATGTCGCGAGCTGGTGATTGCAAAACACCAGATCGAACGTGCCGGCGCGCAATGCGCGCATCATCAGGTTCGGCCCGGCATAGCGGGTGACGAATTGCAGTCGCGGAAACGCCTGCGCCGCCTTCTGCAGCACCTTCGGCAGCGGGTGCAGACGCGTCGCGGGTCCGACGCCGATCTTGAGCATGCCCGCTTCACCCTTGGCCATCTGCTCCAGCTCATGGCCGAGCGTGGTCACGTTCTGCAGGAGGGTCTGGGCCTGGTCGGCGACGAACTGGCCGTAGGTGGTCGGACGGGCACTGCTGTTGGTCCGTTCGAACAGCTGGATTCCGAGCTTGGCCTCGAGGCGGCCGATGCTCTTGCTCAATGTCGGCTGGGCGATGCCCAGCTCCTTCGCGGCCCCGCTGAAGCTCCCGGCCCGGCAAATCGCGACAATCTGTTCGAGGTGACGCAAATCCATGCTGCGACCATAGCGGCCGCGATGAGACGCGGCTAGCCGCGCGCCGCCGGCTGCCTGGTCCTGATCAACATGGCGATCAACGCGCTGGTCAGCAGCGACGCGCCCCCGGCCGCCAAGGCCAGCGAGAAACTGCCGGTATGGGTCTTCACCACGCCGAAGAAATAGGGCCCGACCGCGCCGCCAAGATTGCCGAAGCCGTTGATCAGGCCGATCCCGACGCCCGCCACGCTTGCCGGTAGCACTTCGCCGGGCAAGGTCCAGAACGGACCAAAGCGGCCGAGAAATGCGCCCATCGCGATCGAGAGGCAGATCACCGTGACCCAGCTGCCACCGCCCGTGAACTGCAGAGCCAACAGCGGTACGCCCGCAAGCGCAGTCGCCGCGATCATGTGCCATTTGCGTTCGCGCCGCCGATCCGAACTCGCAGCGACCGATAGCATCATGACGATCCCGAGCACGGATGGGACCGACGCGAACAGCCCGACGATCCCGATCGGCAGGCCGGTCTCCTTCAGCACGGTCGGGAACCAGAAGTTCACGCCCCACTCGGCCATCAATGCGAGGAAATTGTAGACCGCGAGCAGAAGCACGCTCGGATGCCAGAGCGTCGAGAGCCAATGGCCCGAGATAGTCTCGGTCGCCTCATTCACGTCGGCGGCGAGCTTCCGCATCAGGTCCGCGCGTTCGTTGTCCGGCAGCCAGAGCGCGTCATCGGGGCGATCCGCGATCGCCCACCACCAGACCATCGACCAGAGGATGCCCGGGATCGCCTCGATCACGAACATCAATCGCCAGTGCGAACAAGTCAGGATCAATCCGGAGATCGGGCCTGCGATGATCGGCCCGATCGGGAAGGTCAAAAGGAACAGTGCATTGGCCCGCGCGCGCTCCGCCCGCGTGAACCAGTTCCTGATCAGCACCAGCGTGCAGGTCAGTACACCTCCTTCGGACAGACCGAGCGCGAAGCGGTTGATGGCGAGTTGAAGCGGTGTATGCACCAGCGCCGTCGTCAGCGAGATCGAGCTCCACAGCAGCAACAGGCAAAGCAGGACCCGCTTCGGGCTCCAGGTCGAGGCCAAGCGGCCTGCGGGAATCTGCAGGATGATGTAGCCCCAGAAGAACAGCCCGTTGGCGAAGCCAAGCCCCGAGGGCGACAGACCGAGATCGTCCCTGACGAAAGGCGCCGCCATCGACAGATTGACGCGGTCGACGAAGGCAAGCAGGTACATCACGAAGGCGACGCCGAGAATCCGGACCCAGCGATTTCGCTTGCCCCTGGCGAAGATCGTCGCCTCTTCGGAGCGCGGCGGGCCAACGGACGTGGCAAGAATCGGATCAGGCCGGTCGAGACGCGACGCCCGGACCTCGCTCACGAGATCAGCCCGTTCGGGACCGGCGTGTAGAGCTTCTTGGTCGGAAGGTTTGCCATCACCTGCTCCGGGCCGCCCTTGCTCTCGATCAGGAGACGCTGCGCCTCATTGGCGCGGCGGTCTTCCTTCTCGGGATCGACGATGTCGCGCAGCTCTGCCTCCAGCTGCTTCACCGTCTCGGCATATTCAGGCCGTGCGGCGAGGTTCGTGCTTTCCTCCGGATCGGCTTCCAGATCGAACAATTCGGGCGCGAAGCGCACGTAATAGATGAATTTGAGCCGGCCCTTGCGCAGCATGTAGGACGCCGACGGCGAGCCGGCCGCGTGATATTCGCTGAACGTCATGCGCTCGCGATCGTCGTCCTTGTTGGCAAGATCGAACAGCGAGTGGCCGGGGACATCATCCGCATCCGCAGAAAGCCCAACGGCGTCGAGGACAGTCGGATAGGCATCGACCAGCGAGACCGGCGTCGCCGACCGCTTGCCCGCGGGCACACCCTCGCCGGCAACGATCATCGGGATCGCGACCGCTTCCTGGTAGTGGTTGGATTTTCCCCAGAACCCACGCTTGCCGGCATTCTCGCCGTGGTCGGAGGTGTAGAGGATGCGCGTGGACTCGCGCAGGCCCGCCTCATCGAGCGCGGCAAGCACGCGGCCGACCAGCGCATCCATGAAGCTGACGAGGCCGAGATAGGCCGCCAGCGCCTTGCGCTGGTCCTGCGGATTGGGCGCGCCGCCCGCCAGCAGGTCCGCCAGCCAGGGATGCGGCTGATAGCCGGTGTCAGGCCCGTAGGTCGGATCGGGCATCTGCTCGATGGGATAGAGGTCGAAGAATTCTTTCGGCGCCACCAGCGGATAATGCGGCGTCACGAACGAGACGAACAACGCCCACGGCTCCTGCGCGCCGGCGGCGTCGCGCAGCCACTGCGCGGCAATATCGGCGACGCGGCGGTCATATTGGGTGTATTCGCTCTCGCCGACGCTGGCGGCCTCCGCGATCGCCGAGCGCTTGCGCGGCGGCGCCACGAAATCCGGAAACTGCTTGCGGATCGACAACTGGATCATGCCGACGCCTTCAGTGATGTGCATCGGGATGTGCTGCTTGTCGAAACCGGTCGGATCCTCCTCCAGCCTGTAATGCAGCTTGCCGACCGACTCGACGCGCACGCCGGCCGCCTGCAGCCTGTGGCCCCAGCTCGGCACGCGGCCGTCATAGGCGATGGAATTGTCCCAGTATTCGATGTCGTGGACATAGCGGCCGGTAGCGAAGCTGGCGCGGGCCGGCACGCAGATCGGGCAGCTGGTATAGGCATCCACGAACCGGGTGCCGCGCGCCGCCAGCGCATCGAGTTTCGGCGTCTTCGCGAGCGGATGCCCGGCACAACCCATCATGCTGGCATTGTGCTCGTCGCACATCAAGATGAGCATGTTCTGGGGCTTCACGGCCGACCTCCCTGTGTTCCTGCCGTGTCGCTCAATCGGCTCATGGGCAGATATTTGCCCGGACACTGCCAGAGCCGGTTGGCGGGAGGTATCGACAATTCTTTACGATGATCATAGCCGCGGGCTATAGCCACCGGGGCGGGCCCGGCCGCGGCCCATGCCCGCGAACGGTCCGGCGTTGAGGTCATTTTCGGCGGCCGAGGCCGGCTTTCACCGACGCCTCGCATCCCCTAGTGTGATGCGGTCCATCCCTGAAGTTCGCAGATTTGGGTTCTGAAGATCATGAGTCGTTTCTGGAGTTCGGTCGTCCACAATCTGTCGCCCTACGTGCCGGGCGAGCAGCCGAAGATCGATGGCCTCATCAAGCTCAACACCAACGAGAACCCCTATGCGCCCTCGCCGCACGCGCTGGCTGCGATCGCCGCCACCATGGATCGGCTGCGGCTCTACCCCGATCCGAGCGCGACGGGCCTGCGCGAGACGATCGCCGCCCATTACGGCGTCACACGCGAGGAGGTGTTCGTCGGCAACGGCTCGGATGAGGTTCTGGCCCATACCTTCCAGGCCCTGCTGAAGCATGACGCGCCGCTGCTGTTCCCCGACATCACCTACAGCTTCTATCCGGTCTATTGCCGCCTCTACGGGACCAACTACGAGACGGTGTCGCTCGATGCCGAGATGCGGGTGCGGCTCGCCGACTACCGGCGGCCGGGCAGCGCCATCCTGCTGTGCAACCCGAACGCACCAACCGGGATCGCACTGCCGCGCGCCGCGATCGAGGCGCTCGTCACCGAACATCCCGACAAGCTCGTGGTGGTCGACGAGGCCTATGTCGATTTCGGCGCCGAGAGCGCCGTGCCGCTGGTCGCGCGCCACGACAACCTGCTGGTGATCCAGACCCTCTCCAAGTCGCGCGCGCTGGCGGGCCTGCGCGTCGGCTTCGCCATTGGCCAGCGCCCGCTGATCGAGGCGCTGGAGCGGGTGAAGGACAGCTTCAACTCCTATCCGCTGGATTGCCTTGCGCAAGCAGGTGCCGCTGCCGCCATCAAGGACGATGCCTGGTTTCAGGCGACACGCGCCCGCATCGTCGCGAGCCGCGAAGCGTTGGTCCGTGGCCTTTCCGAGTTGGGCTTCGAGGTGCTGCCGTCGCAGGCGAACTTCGTGTTTGCGCGCCATCCCGGCCGTCGCGGTGCGGACCTCGCGGCCCGGCTGCGGGAGCGGGCAGTTCTGGTGCGACATTTCCAGAAGCCGCGGATCGAGGACTTCCTGCGCATCACGATCGGAACCGACGAGCAATGCAGCCGTCTGCTTGCGCTGCTGCACGAAATCATCTGATTTTCGCATTGGCCATCCGCAACAGCGTCGCTTGCGATCGGTGGCGGCACCCCGCATAGTGCCGCCACCGAACAACAATAAGAACTGCAGGGAGGCAATCATGAGGACGCTCGCAGCCGCGCTGTGCGCGCTGGCGCTGATCACATCCGGTGCACAGGCGCAGACGCTCAAGGACTTCATGGCCACGGTCATGAAGAAGTGGACCGCACCGTTCGAGCCGTTCCAGCTGATCGGCAACATCTACTATGTCGGCACCGACGGCATCGCCGTCTATATCATCAAGACTTCGCAGGGCCTGATCCTGATGGACACGGCGATGCAGCAGTCGACCGGCATGATCAAGGACAACATCGCCAGGCTCGGCTTCAAGGTCGCCGACATCAAATACATCCTCAACTCACACGCCCATCTCGACCACACCGGCGGCTTTGCCGAGATCAAGAAGGAGACCGCCGCACAACTGATCGCCGGCGAGCGCGACAAGCCGTTGCTCGAGGGCGGATATTATCCGGGCGACGAAAACAACACCGATCTCAGCTTTCAGCCGGTGAAGGTGGACCGCACGGTCAAGGAAGGCGACAAGGTCACGCTCGGCGACACCACGCTGACCGCGCATGCGACGCCGGGCCACTCCCCTGGCTGCACGAGCTGGGAGCTGAAGGTCAAGGACGGCGATCAGGAGCGCAACGTGCTGTTCTACTGCAGCGGAACGGTCGCACTGAACCGGCTGGTCGGCCATCCGACCTATCCCGGCATCGTCGACGACTACCGATCGACCTACGCCAAGGTCAAGGCGATGAAGGTCGACGTGCTGCTCGGGCCGCATCCCGAGGTCTACGGCATGCAGGCCAAGCGCGCGCAGATGAAGGACGGCGCGCCGAACCCGTTCGTCAAGCCCGGCGAGAATGTGACCTATGTGACAGGGCTTGAGCAAGATTTCGACAAGCAGCTCGCCAAGCAGACGGCCGCGTTGCAGAAGGCGAACTAGCCAACACAGCGAAACGTCATCCCGTCATCCTGAGGAGCGCGCATCAGCGCGCGTCTCGAAGGATCGACGGCCCCACTCGGGCCAAGCATCCTTCGAGGCTCGCTCCGCTCGCACCTCAGGATGACGCGGAATAGCCGCCGGCGCTTTGTCCAGGCTTTAACGCCTCCAGACCGCAGCTTGACATCGTCAGGCAATCCATCGACAGGTGGATTGCCTTTCCGCTTTTGCCGCTTGCAATCACGGAACGTAACAAGACAGAAATGGGAGCCACCCGATGTCATCCCGCAAGCCCGCCGCAACGAAAGGCAAGGCCGTCACCGTCAAGGACGCCACCTTTGACCTCCTGCGCGCCTGGGGCATCAAGAAGGTGTTCGGCAATCCCGGCTCGACCGAGCTACCGTTCCTGAGCGACTGGCCCGACGACATCGATTATGTGCTCGGTCTGCAGGAGGCCTCCGTGGTCGGCATGGCCGATGGTTATGCGTTGGCGACACGCAACGCCGGCTTCGTCAATCTGCATTCGGCGGCCGGCGTCGGCAACGCGCTCGGCAATATCTACAACGCCTACCGCAACCAGACGCCGCTCGTGATCACCGCCGGACAGCAGGCGCGCTCGATCATGCCGTTGCAGGCCTTCCTCTATGCCGAGCGCGCAAGCGAATTTCCGCGGCCCTATGTGAAGTTCGCGGTCGAGCCGGCGCGCGCCGAGGATGTGCCGGCGGCGATCGCCCGCGCCTACTACGTCGCGATGCAGCCGCCGTGCGGGCCGACCTTCGTCTCGGTGCCGATCGACGACTGGACCCATGCGACGCAGCCGCTCGAGGCGCGCCAGGTCAGCCGCGAGATCGGACCCGATCCCGCTTCAATGAAAGCCCTTGTGACCGCACTCGGCGACGCCAAGCGCCCTGCCCTCGTGGTCGGCCCCGCCGTCGATCGCGCCGAGGCCGTCGAGCTGATGGTGAAGGTCGCCGAGAAGGTCAAGGCCGCGGTCTGGGTCAGCCCGTTCTCGGCGCGCTGCTCGTTCCCCGAGCGCCATCCGCAATTCGCCGGCTTCCTGCACGCCTCGCCCGGCCAGCTCTCGGATGCACTGCGCGAGCATGATCTCGTGGTCGTGATCGGCGCCCCGGTGTTCACCTTCCATGTCGAGGGCCATGCCGCAATCTTCGACGGATCGACCACGATCTTCCAGATCACCGACGATCCCGACACTGCCGCGATGACGCCGGCAGGGCGCAGCATCATCGCCACCATGAAGCCGGCGCTGTCGGCGCTGCTCGACATGCTGCCAGAGGCCCAGCGCACCGCGCACGCCGGGCGCATCCTGCCGCCGGCGCCTGCGGGCAGCGACCCGATCCCTGCCGAATATGCGCTGCATGCGCTGGCGGCTGCGATGGGGCCGCAGGATGCGCTGGTCGAGGAAGTGCCGTCGCACCGTCCGCTGATGCAGAAGGTGATGCCGATGCGCGGCCAGGACAGCTTTTACACCATGTCGAGCGGTGGCCTCGGCTACAGCCTGCCCGCCGCGGTCGGCATGGCGCTGGGCCGCCGCGAGGGCCGCACGGTCTGCCTGATCGGCGACGGCTCGGCGATGTATTCGATCCAGGCGCTGTGGACGGCGGCGCAGCGCAAGCTGCCGTTGACCGTCGTGGTGATGAACAATTCCGGCTACGGCGCGATGCGCTCGTTCAGCCAGGTAATGCAGGTGCGCAACGTGCCAGGCCTGGAATTGCCCGGCATCGATTTCGTCAAGCTTGCCGAGGGCATGGGCTGCGACGCGGTGCGGGTGACGAAGTCCGCCGAGCTCGCCGGCGCCTACAAACGCGGGCTGACGCATCAGGGCACAAGCCTGATCGAGGTGATGGTGGATTCCGCGGTGCCGCTACTCTACGCGCAGAAGACGTGAGGTCGAGACCTCGTCACGCGTCATTGCGAGCGAAGCGAAGCAATCCATCTTCCGGCAAGCGGAGATATGGATTGCTTCGTCGCTGTCGCTCCTCGCAATGACGGCCGGATAGCTACACGGCCCTCAATGCGAGATCACGGGATCGCCGAGCACAGGCTACGGCTCCAACACCGGCACGAATGGCTCCGGCACCTCGCAGCCGGTGGCGCAGCAGCGTCCCGGTTGTTTTGACACCCGGCGTCCCTCGTCGACGAGGCCGCGGCCAAGCAGGTTCTCGACCAGCTCGGCCTTCTCCATCACCGGGTAGTTGCGCCAGATCTCCCGCTTCATCGCTTCCGGCGAGCCGCCGCCGTGCAGTGAGATCACCGAATACCAACCCGCTTCATGAGACACCGTGAGGTCCTCGATCAGCCGTGCCACCTCGGCGCGCTGCTCGGCCGGGATATCCGGACGTCCGCCCATGACAGCGGCAAGCGAGGCGCGGGTCTCCGGATTGTGGTCCTCGTCCGGCCCCGGCAGCGCGACGATCAGCCCGCCGGAGACGTAATGCGCCACGCGGTGCATGTCGTAGATCTTGGTCGCCAGCAGCAGCTTGCCGATGTTCGAGAACACCGCATCCGGCATCACGGAGCCGGCCGGGTCCTTGGTGCAGTAGACCGAGGACGCGACGCCGCAGGCGTAGAAGCTTTCCGTGATGGTGATCAGCTCGACCATCGCCTCGCGGATATGCGCATGCCGCTCCGCATCGAGGCCGTTGGCCTCGATCATCAGTGCGCCCGCGCCGATCAAGAGATCGCCGAAGCCGGCGCGCGCGCCAATGCAGGAATGACGGTGATGCGTGGCGTAGGACGTGGTCAGGAAGCCGCCCTCCTCGGTCTCGCCGGCGAGGAAGACGCGGTCATGCGGCACGAACACGTCGTCGAAGACGACGACGCCGACGGACTGGCCGTACTTCGCGGAGAATTTCGCCGACGCATCCCCGGGACGGCCGGCCGGGCGCGCGATGATCGTGACGCCGGGCGCGTCGATCGGCACGGCACAACAGACTGCAAAATCCTTGTCATCAGGCACATGGGTCCGGCACGGCATCACCAGGAATTCGTGCATGTAGGGCGCGCCCGTCACGATCGCCTTGGTGCCGCGGATGACGATGCCGTCGGGGCGGCGTTCTTTGATGTGGACATAGACGTCGGGATTGGCCTGCAGGCCGGGGCGCTTCGAGCGGTCGCCCTTGGCATCCGTCATGGCGACGCCGAGCGTCAGGTCGTTGTCCTGGACCTCGTGCAGATAGTTGAGGAAGCGCTGGCTGTAATCGGTGCCGTGACGATCGTCGGTCAGCCGGGTCGCCTGATAGAGACCGTTCAGCGCATCATGGGTGAGATAGCGCTGCGCGCAGCCCGAAGTCCTGCAGACCAGCCGCACCGCCTCGAGCTTGTACAGCAGATCCTGCGAGCTCTCGTTGATATGGAGCATGCGGTTGACCGTCTTGCCCGAGGTGCCCTGCCGTGCCGTCATGATCGGCGCATGCTCGGCGCGGTGAGCGAAATCGTAGGTCACGCCGACGCCCGCGATGCCGGGCGCCAGCAACGGCTCGTCCGCGACGCTTTCAACGGCACTGCCGTTCACGAACACACGCGGCTTGTAGCGGCGCAGGGATTCCCGGTAGTCGGCGGCCGTCATCAGCATCGCACTTCTGCCTTGCTCATTTTTTTGAACGATGTTAAATTATCTAACGCTGTTGGAATAGAGTCAAGGATGGAATCGCCTGGCGATGCAGACGCGCGAGAGCAGGAAGAAAGCGGTAAGCCGCCACAAGCGGGAACTGATCCTCGACGCGGCGCGCAGTGTCTTCGCCGAAGAGGGCCTCGAAGGCGCGAGCCTGCGGGCGATCGCGACGCGCGCCGGCTACACGCCGGCCGCACTCTACTTCCACTTCGATTCCAAGGAAGCGATCTATGCCGAGGTGCTGCGCCAATCGCTGGCCTCCCTGGGCGAAGCCGTCAGCGCCGCCGTCGCAACGACGCGCGCCGCCAGGCAACGGCTGCACTCCGCCGGCATGGCCTTCTTCCGCTATTATGCCGACAATCCGCGCGACCTCGACCTCGGCTTCTATTTGTTCCGCGGCGGCATGAAGCCGGCCGGACTCGGCCACGATCGCGACCGGGAGCTGAATGCCGCGCTGGAGGCTGCCCTGCACCCGATCGCCGAAGCGGCCGAAGCGCTCGGCGCATCGCGGCAGAAGGCCAACACCGTGATGGTGGACTGCTTCGCGCACGCGACCGGCCTGCTGCTGTTGCTGCACACCGGCCGCATCAGGATGTTCGGCGCCTCAGCGCCCGATCTGATGGACGCCTATCTCCGCGACAAGATCGCGCAACTCGTCAAGGAGTGACACCATGCTGACGATCGATCCGCTGATATCGCTGCTGCTGATCGTGGATTTCCAGTCCCGCCTGATGCCGGCGATCGATCAGGGTGCCGCGGCGGTGAAGAACGCGAGGCGATTGATCGACATGGCCGACCTCGTTGGCATTCCCACGATCTTCACCGAACAGAACGCCAAGGGTCTTGGCGCGACCGTCGCCGAGCTGCCGACGGACAAAGCCCGCCTGATCCACAAGATGACGTTCGATGCCGCCCGTGCGCCTGAATTCCTGGAGACAGTCCCCGCCGACAGGCATGTCGTCGTCGCGGGCTGCGAGGCGCATGTCTGCGTGCAGCAGACCGTGCTGGGTCTGCTCAATGCCAGGCGCAAGGTCTACGTGGCACGCGACGCACTCGGCTCGCGCCGCACCGAAGACAAGGAAACCGCGATCCGTCGCATGGAACGGCATGGCGCGGAGATCGTCACCACCGAGATGGTGGTGTTCGAATGGCTGGAAACCGCGGAGCATCCGCGGTTTCGCGAGGCGATTGCGCTGATCAAGTGACGGCAGATGCCGTGAGAACCGACGTATAGAAGTGGAGCAATCCCTACCTCCACCCACGCGTAAGGGACGCACCGGCGGAAGGGTTCCCTCCCCCCTTGTGGGGGAGGGTTAGGGAGAGGGGTGCCACACGACGTGCTCTCTCAATGTGCGCTTGAACGACACGCGATTGAAATTGTGAGAGCGAGACCTACGGAGATCATCTCGCCCGGGACTTACCCCTCTCCCCTACCCTCCCCCACAAGGGGGGAGGGAGCCTGACCTGCGTACTCACCTTACGCAGGTGACAAGCTTGCGTGCCCGCACACCCGTCGTCACTTCCCGTAGGTCTCGCGCATCTTGGCCTGGATCTTGGCCATGCCGCCGATCCAGCGGTCGTAGTTCTCGGTCTTCTTGCGCATGTAGCCGAGCACCTGCGGATGCGGCAGGATCAGGAACGTCTCCTGCTCGAGACCTTTCAGGACATCCCGTGCGACCTGCTCCGGCGCAAGATCGCCGTCGCCCGATTGCGGGCCCTTTGGGATCGAGCGCAGCATGTTGGTGTCGACGCCCTGAGGACAGAGGATCGAGACCTTGATGTTGTCGGCGCGGTGCGAGATCGCGAGATTCTCCGCAAAGCCCACCGCCGCATGCTTGGTGGTCGAATAGGCTGGGCTGCCGACCTGCGACAGCAGGCCCGCGGCCGAGATCGTGTTGAGGAAGTAGCCGCCGCCGCGCGCCTTCATCCGCGGCACCAGGTGCCGCGCGGCATAGACATGCGCCATCACATGGATCGCCCAGCTCCGCGACCACGGCTCGTCCGAGGTGCCGCCGGCATTCACCGACAGCGGATCGAAGCCACCGCCGATGCCGGCATTGGAACAGAACAGCGCGATCGGGCCGAACATGCGCTCGGTTTCCTCGATCACATGCAGGATGTTCTTCTCCTGACCAACATCGCATTTGAACGCCGCGCCGCCGACCGACGCCGCAACCTTCTCGGCCGCCGCATGATCGAGATCGACCACCACCACCTTGGAGGCGCCAGCGGCATGGAACCCCTCGCACAGCGCTTTGCCAATGCCGTTGCCACCGCCGGTGACCACCACGTTTTTACCAGCCACCTGCATGGCCATCCTCCCGATATCTTGATCCCAGAGCACGATCCGGAAAAGTGGAAGACAGTTTTCCGAAAGAACATGCTCGAACGAAGAAGGGTCATGATAACCCATCTTTTGCCGATGCATGATCTTTTCGAAGAGAGCGGGCGCGATTTTGCGCCTGGCGCACTTATGGGTCCCGAGGCCGCCGTTGTCCCTCAGCTCGCCAGCACCACGTCGAACACCGCAGTATAATGGCAGGCGGCGCCGAGCAGCACGAAACTGTGCCAGATCGCGTTCTGGAAGCGCAAGCGCCGCCAAGTGTGGAAGATCACGCCGAGGCTGTACAGAATGCCGCCGGCGAGCACGAAGCCGAGCGCCTTGCTCGGCAACACCTTCACCACGTCGTCGCGGAGCATGATGCCGCTCCAGCCCATCGCAAGATAGAGCCCGACCGAGAGCCGGTCGAAACGGCCTGGATAAGCGAGCTTCAGCCAGATGCCGACGATCGCCACGCACCAGACCCCGACGAGCAGCGCGATCGCGAAATAGCTGTCCTTCAATTCCACGATGAACGGCGTGTAGGTCGCCGCGATCAACAGATAGATCGCCGAGTGATCGAAGCGCCGCAGCACCCATTTGGCGCGCGACACCGGCCACAGATTGTAGGTCGCCGACAGCACCAGCATCGCCAGCAGGCCCGCGACATAGATCGACACCACGGCAACATCGAACCCGCTGGCATAGACCGAGGTCAGCACGATCAGCGCGGTGGCGGCGACCAGCCCGAAACAGACGCCGACAAGATGAACGACACCGTCGGCGATCAGCTCGGCACGGTCGTAGTTCCATAGCGCGGCGCCGGCCGCGTGGATCGAGGTCGATGCGAGTTGCTTCAGGCGGAAGATGGTCATGCCGGGACGCTTTTCTCTGTCCGATTAAACATGGGTATCGCCGGGATGGCAGCGCGTTCAAACCCCTCGCCTTCAAAGGCGCCGGAAATGTGAAGCTTGATTTTGGCCGGATAATCGCCACCTTGCGGATGACCGCCCGCCTCATTTGGCCCCTCCCGCCGGGTTTCTCCAGACCTCCATGGCCCGAAGTTTTTCCGACATCGTCGAGGAAGCGCGTCTCTCGGCGCGGGCGCTGCTCGACTATGGCGAGGGCTTGTTCAACCCGACGGTGCGGCTCGGCGTCACCGGCCTGTCGCGCGCCGGCAAGACCGTGTTCATCACCGCGCTGGTGCACGGGCTGACGCGGGGCGGCCGCTTCCCGGTGTTCGAGGCCTATGGCTCAGGGCGCGTCGCCCGCGCGCACCTTTCACCGCAACCTGATGACGCGGTGCCGCGCTTCGCTTATGAGAACCATGTCCGCACCCTGATCGAGGAACGGCGCTGGCCGAATTCGACCATCGACATCTCCGAGCTCCGTCTCGTGATCGACTATCAGCGACAAAATGGCGCGGATCGCACCCTCACCCTCGATATCGTCGACTATCCCGGCGAATGGCTGCTCGACCTGCCGCTGCTGAGCAAGAGCTACGAGCAATGGTCGGCGGAAAGCCTTGCGCTGTCGCGCGAGCCGCTGCGCGCCGCCCTCGCCGCGCCATGGCACGTGCATCTTGCAACGCTCAAACCAGAAGGCAAGGAGGACGAGCAGGCCGCGCTCGTCGAGGCCAAGCTGTTCACCGACTATCTGCGCGCCTGCCGCGACGAACGCTTCGCGATGAGCCTCTTGCCGCCCGGCCGCTTCCTGATGCCCGGCAATCTCGCCGATACGCCGGCGCTGACCTTTGCGCCGCTCGACGTCCCCACAGATGCCAGCGCGCCGGACGGATCGCTGTGGGCGATGATGCGGCGGCGCTACGAGGCCTACAAGCACGTCGTCGTCCGCCCGTTCTTCCGCGATCATTTCGCACGGCTCGATCGCCAGATCGTGCTGGCCGATGCGCTCGCCGCATTCAATGCCGGGCCGGAGGCGCTGCACGACCTCGAGGCGGCGCTCGCCGGCATCCTCGACTGCTTCCGGATCGGCCGCAGCACGATCCTGAGCGCGCTGTTCCGGCCGCGAATCGACCGCATCCTGTTCGCGGCCACCAAGGCCGACCACCTGCACCACCAGAGCCACGACCGGCTGGAGGCGGTGCTGCGGCGGATCGTGGCCAAGGCCGCCGAGCGCGCCGAATATGCCGGCGCCGAAATCGACGTCGTGGCGCTCGCCGCGGTGCGCGCCACCCGCGAGGCGCAGCTGCAGCGCGGCCGCGACACCCTGCCCTCGATCCTCGGCACGCCGGCGCCGGGCGAGGTCGCCAATGGCGAGACGCTGGACGGCGAGACCGAGGTCGCGACCTTTCCCGGCGATCTGCCCGATAATCCCGAAGCGCTGTTCCGGGGCAAATTCCGCGGCCTCTCCAGCGCCGGCGCCGGGGACGCCGACTACCGCTTTTTGCGCTTCCGCCCGCCGAAGCTGGAACGAAATGGCGATGGCGAGCCCACGCTGCCTCACATCCGCCTTGACCGCGCCCTCCAGTTCCTGATCGGAGACAAACTGCAATGAACGAGAAGACGCCTTTCCGGCGGCCGGCGACGTTCAAGCTCGACGATCCCGGCGTGGTCGTGATGGATCCGGAAGACAGCGGCCGCTTCGCTCGCGGCACGATCCAGATCGTGCCCGAGGCCGAGCCGGCGCAACTGCCCGTGACGGTCGATACGCCGCTGCTGCCCGTGCGCCGCGGCTTCCGCTGGGGCGCGCTGTTCTGGGGCGGGATCGCAGGCCTCGTGCTGCTCGGCACCGGGCTCGGCGTCATGAACCTGATCCAGGATCTGTTCGCGCGCAATGAAGGCCTCGGTTTCCTCGGGCTCGCCTTCGCGATCATCGCGGCGGTCTCGCTGGTGGTCGTCACCGCGCGCGAGGCGATCGGGCTGGCACGGCTTGCGACCATCGAGAAGCTGCATCTTCGCGCTGCCGAGGTCCTCGCCAGCGACGACCGCGCCGCGAGCCGGACGATCGTCGCCGATCTGCTCAAGCTTGCGCACCAGACCCCGCAACTCGCGCGCGCCCGCAGCACGTTGCAGAGCCACACCGACGACATCATCGACGGCGCCGACATGATCCGCCTCGCCGAGCGCGAATTGATGGCGCCGCTCGACGAGGAGGCACGGCGGCTGGTCTCGGCGGCGGCGCAACGCGTCTCGGTCGTCACCGCGGTCAGCCCGCGCGCGGCGATCGACGTGCTGTTCGTGTTCGTGTCCGCGTTGCGGTTGATCCGGCAACTGGCGCGGCTCTATGGCGGCCGGCCCGGCACGCTCGGCATGATCAGCCTGATGCGTCGGGTGATCGCGCATCTGGCGATCACCGGCGGCATGGCGGCGAGCGACAGCCTGATCCAGCAGATGCTCGGCCACGGCATCGCCGCGAAACTCTCGCAGCGGCTCGGCGAAGGCGTGCTCAACGGCCTGTTGACCGCACGGCTCGGCCTCGCCGCGATCGACGTCACCCGCCCGCTTCCGTTCAACGCGCTGCCGCGCCCGGCGCTCGCCGACCTCGCGAAAGACCTCCTGCGCAAGCGGGAGGAAGAGGAATAGGCCTCGCGCCCTTCAGGACCAAACACGAGCAGCGCTCCCGTCTACTGAGCTCATCCTCGGCCGGCGCGCCGATCGACAGTACGGTGCACCGTCAGGATCGATTTGCTCGGTTCAAACCGGCCGGCCGCCTCTCCTTTCAGCGCGACGCCGCTCGACCGATCGGAATTGCCGCGGGGTCATTCCAGTCCACCGCCCGAATGCATGGGTCAATGAGCTAACCTCCCGATAGCCCAGCAGCCACGCTATTTCTGAAACCGGCAACTCGCCGTCGCTGAGATACCGTTTGGCGAGAGCGGCCCGCAATTCGTCCAGAATTTTCGCGAAGGTAACACCCTCATCGCCGAGTTTCCGGGATAGCGTTCGAGGACTCATCCGAAGCTCGCGCGCGACTTCCGGTGCCTTGGCCCTTCCGTGTGGAAGGAGCTGCGGTACAATTCTCTCCACGTTCGAACGGATTGTGGCGCGATCTCTTGGCCGGGAAGCAAGCGCTTCTTCCGCGTATCGTCGCAGTAACTTGTTCAGATAGGGATCGCGTCCCACAATTGGAAGCGAGGCCGCTGATTGCGAAAAGATGATCTCGTCAGCATCGGCGCCAAATTCAACTTCAGTCCCAAAAAAGGTCCTGAACTCGGCCGGAGGGTCAGCACGAAAATGCCTGACTCTCAATCTCCGCGGCGCTAGCTGGTTGTCTGTCACCTGTCTGCAGATGCGCACCAGCGTAACCAGCCAGAACTCAAGGTGATGCCGGTCTGACCATCGGTCCACGTTTATGTAGTTAAGAGTAATCGTCGCTGTTCGATCCAAGCAAAAATGCAGGCGAACCCCTTCATTATTGATCTTGCTGTAGCGCTCGCAGTTGCGAAGGGCGTCCGCAAGTTGCGCCGAGGATGCAATCACATAGTAGACAAGACCAATTTCGCGCAAGTCGAAGCCGAGAGCCAAGTGAAATCCGAGAAATTCATCCCCAAGCTCTTCGGCGGCCAGTTCCAGAATCTTGATCTGGCTATGTACTTCGAGACGAGTGGTCGGGTCATCCATCTCCTGGGCGGTCAGTCCGGCCCCGGACAAAACGGGCCTCACGTCTTTGCGTAACTTGTGCAATTGAGCGCATGCCAGACGAGCGATCCCTCCGGCGGCGCTCGGTATCGTACGGAAACCCCTGGGCTTGGCAGGGCGCATGCTTCGCAACCGTCCAACATCTTGCCTACGGCGCAAAGAGACAAAATCATTGGCTCGCAATCACAAAGATTTTCTCCCAAGTGCGTCCGGGAAATCGCTAGGCTTCCTCGGCGCCGCCTGCGTCCTGTTGATTTGGGTCAAGGCGCCGGAACCGTACGGGACGCTCGGCTAACCTGTCCGCAGCGCCCGCACTCTAGAAAGAGTTGGCCGTCGTCTGCGCCGGAGGGGAACGTCAACATGACCGGCAGCCGCGATGTCGCGACAGGGTTCTCGCATTGTGTTCGCAAGCTGATCGATTCGGCGTTCGACGGTACGTCCGCAAGTCCCGATCTCCGAGAGCAAAGCGCCCACCCAGGCGACCTCCCGCGATGGGACGCGTAGCCAATGCCGTCGATCAGAGAGTGGTTGGCTTCGCTCGGACTATCCGAGTATGGGGACCGCTTTGTCGAGCACCGGATTGACTTTTCGATCCTTCGAGACCTCACGGACAAGGATCTCAAGGAGGAGCTTGGCGTCGTCCGTCTTGGAGATCGCCGGAGACTGCTCCGGGCGATTGCCAAGCTTGCCGGAGCCGCGTCCACGCCCAAGCGTGCGCCTGGATCAGAATCGGGCCCACGGGACGAAGCCGAGCGGCGTCAAGTCACCGTGATGTTCGCGGACCTAGTTGGTTCGACCGCGCTTTCGACCGGCATGGACCCGGAGGACTTGCGGGAAATAATTTCTGCTTATCAGAATTGCGTCGCCGAGGCGGCGCGACGCTTCGGCGGATTCGTCGCGCGATATGTTGGCGATGGTGTCCTCGTATATTTTGGCTATCCCCGTGCCCATGAGGACGACGCCGAGCGAGCGGTACGGGCGGGACTTGAGCTGATTACAACGGTTGCTCGGCTCAAGACGCGTGCCCCTCAGCAGGTCCGGGTCGGAATCGCAACCGGAGTGGTCGTTGTAGGGCACCTGATCCCGTCGGGTGAGTCCGAGGAGCGCGGCATGGTGGGCGAGACGCCGAATCTTGCGGCGCGCCTGCAAGGCATCGCCGAACCGAATATGGTCGTCGTCGCCGAGAGCACGCGAAGGCTTCTCGGCAGCTTTTTCCAGCTTGATGACCTTGGGATGAGGAGTCTCAAGGGCATTGCCGGGCCGGTCCGGGCGTGGGCGGTGCTCCGGGCGAGTGCCGTCGCAAGCCGCTTCGAGGCACTTCACGCGACCAGCTTGACCGCCCTCGTCGGGCGCGAAGAGGAAGTCGAATTGCTGCGGCAGTGCTTCTTCAGGGCAACGGACGGAGAAGGCCAGGTGGTGCTGCTCTCCGGCGAGGCCGGCATTGGGAAATCACGGCTTGCTGGCGTGTTCGCAGGACGTCTTGCTGGCGAGCCGCACATACGCCTACGCTATTTCTGCTCCCCGCAACACACTGACAGCGCGCTTTACCCGTTCATCGGCCAAATCGAACGTGCTGCCGGACTGGCGCGTGAGGATACCTCGCGAGTGAAACTTGACAAACTGGATGCGTTGCTCAAACAGACCGCGACATCTGCGCAAGACGCTGCGCTCTTTGCTGAGATGCTTTCGCTGCCCAACGACCGACGCTATGCCACGGTCGAACTCACTCCACAGCAGCGGCGGCAAAGAACGCTGCAAGCGCTTGCTCTGCAAGTCGAGGCCCTGGTGCGCTCCCATCCGGTACTGATGGTCTTCGAGGATGCGCATTGGTCGGACCCGACCAGTCTCGAGCTGCTGGATCGGATGATCGACCGGGTTCGGACGCTAAGTGTATTGCTGATCGTAACTTGCCGGCCGGAATTCAAGCCGGGCTGGACAGAAAGGCGACATGTGACCTTCCTTAGCCTCAATCGCCTGGTGCCCCGCGAAGTCGATGCTATCATCGACCACATCGTCGGAAACAAGCCGCTGCAGGCGAACATACGGCAGGATATCATCGAGCGCACGGACGGAATCCCCCTGTTCGTGGAGGAGATGACGAAGGCGGTGCTTGAGGCAGAGAGCGAAAGCGAAGCGCAGCGGACCGTCGCCTTGGCTCCTTCGCCGGCACTGGCGGTCCCCGCAAGCTTGCACGCATCGTTGATGGCGCGGCTCGACCGGCTCGGCCCCGGTAAGGAGCTGGCGCAAATCGGAGCGGCGATCGGACGCGAGTTCTCCCATCCTCTGTTGGCTGCAGTCGTGCGCAAGCCGGAGGCGGAGCTGCAAGCGGCAATCAATCGTCTAGTTTCTGCCGGTTTGCTGCTCCAGCGGGGTAGCGCGCCATACGCGAGCTACTCGTTCAAGCACGTACTGGTAAGGGATGCGGCCTACAGCACGTTGCTGCGCGAGCCGAGGCGCCTGCTCCATGCCAGAATTGCCGAAACTCTCGAAAGTGACTTCCCGGAAATTTCCGAGAGCCAGCCCGAGCTGATTGCGCACCATTACCAGGAGGCAGGCGATGTGGCGAAGGCGATCGGTCATTTGTCAGCCGCCGGAGACCGAGCACTGTCGCATTCAGCCCTGAAGGAGGCGCACGAGCACATTACCCAAGCCTTGCAGCTGATTTCCGCATTGCCTGACGATGACATTCGACGGCGCGGCGAGCTGAAGCTGCAAACTGCGTTAGCCCGAACGTTGCAAGAACAGAAGGGCTATGGGAACAGGCAGGTGGGCGAAGCCTATGCCATAGCGCTTGAGGCCGCGAAACGCGTGGGCGATGCAGGGATGCGTTTCGCGGCGCTCTATGGGCTGTGGGCATATCATTACCTCAGTGGTCAACCCACTGCGATGCTGGATCAAGCCAACGAATTCCTTGCCCTTGCCGAGCGCGAAGATGAAGCGGGCCCGATCATCGTCGGGTACCGCCTGGTCGGGACGTCGCGTCTGATCAACGGGTACATCACAGACGCGAGTGAAGCACTGCATCAGGCGCTTGTGCGCTACGATCCCGACGAACATGGCGCGGCCTCGCCGGTCGGGCGCAGCCTGCGGGCCCGCTTCGGCCATGATGTGGGCGTGACGATGTACTCGTATCGAGCGTGGGCGCTGTGGCTGTGCGGGCAGCCGGCGGATGCGGAGAAGGCTGCCGAAAGCGAGCTGGAACGAGGTTACGCGTTAGAGCACGATGATCAGTCGCGGCTCTATGCTCTATGGCATGCCGGCATGACCTATGTGTTGCTGCTCAATATGGACAAGGTGGCAGGCATCGGAGCTCAGCTAACGAAGCTCGCCAATGATCGGCAGCTTCCCTATTGGCAGGCACTCGGTCATTTCTTGTGCGGCTGGCATGCTGTGCGCGCGGGCCGAGCGGGAAACGCGGTCGGGCTGCTGCAGGAAGGGCTGCAGCTTTGGGCGCAAACCGGCTCACGGATATACCGCCCGATTTGCCTGGCATTCCTCGCCGAAGCCCATGCTGCCGACGACAAGCCGGACCTCGCCCATCGCATCTTCGAGGAAGCGCTTCGAACTGCAAGCGAAACCGGCGAGCGATGGGCTGAACCAGAAATCCACCGCCTGCTCGCTGATCTCCTGATCCGCCGCCAAACGAGTGCCGCCGCGATCGCCGGCTACGAGCAGGCGATCACTGTCGCCCGCGCCCAGGGATCACGATCGTTTGAACTCCGCGCGACAACGAGCCTCGCTCGTGTCTTGTGCAACCAGGGTAGGCATGCCGAGGCGCACGACCGCCTGCTGAACATCTATCGGTTCTTTGACGGAGGGTACGACGCGGCAGACTTGGTCAACGCGAGAGCCCTGCTCAACGAATTTCGGGCCGCTTCGCCACGGAGCGGCCAATGAACTGGCCGGCCATACCGCTTTCGTGGCTCCGCCAACTGAGCCGGCCTTCTACGCCGGCCTTGAATGGAAGCCCGGCGGCTTTCGGCTGCCACCTTCTCCCACAACGGGAGAAGGAAGAAGCATCACCAGCACGCGCCAGCGGAAGAAGGTGGTGTCCGGCGGCGGCGACAGATCGGGGGTCCAGCCGCTGATCTTTTCCAGCGAATAGGTGTCCATCACGGTGCCGCGCCAGCTCCGCACCACGCGCTCGAGCGGCTGCCGCACGGCAGTGGTCTCGTTCCACAGCGGCAGATTGTTCTCGGGCTCGCGTCCGACATAGATGCCGACATGATCCCTGATCATGGTCATGCCGGGATCGGCAAAGCCCTGGTAGCGGCCGCGCTCGTTGATCTCGACCACCGGCACCCGTCCGCGCAGGAACCAGCGCAGCATCGCATAGGTGCGGTAATCCGTGGTCGCGACCCAGGTCGCGCCGGTCGCCTTGAGCTGCGCCTCGGTGCGCGCCGCCACCAATTCATAGCCGGCCTCGGTGCCGATCGGATCGGTATGGCCGGTCAGATTCCAGGGCACCACCATGTAATACAGGAACACGCAGACGACGAAGGCGATGCCTGACGTGACCGCGGTCCGCGCCCAGAACGCGGTCGACTTGACGAGCCAAACCGACCAGCCCTCGAACGGCATCCGCGTGACATTGATGGCAACGGCCGCAAAGCCGGCCGGCCACAGGAACATCGGCCAGGTGTCGCCGACCCGCAGCGTCAGCGACTTCCAGAGGAAGTACGCAAACGGCACCAGCACCGCCATCGACAGCAGGATCCCGATAGGCTCGCGCTTGCGATAGCCGCGCCATGCCGTCAGCGCCGTGCCGAACAGTGTGACCGGCAACAGGACGAAGCCGACGAGACCGAACTGCATGCCGACAAACTCGCCCAAGGTGCGAAGCGAGAATGCGCCCTCCGTCGTCGCCCGCACCGCCTGGAAGCGGAACGACGCCCAGTCATGCTCGGCATTCCAGATCAGCACCGGCGAGAACACCGCGATCGCGATCACCGCGGCGAGATATGGATATGGGCTGCGCAACCAGCGCCACCGCCAGTCCGGCACCAGTGCGAAGGCGAGCACCGCCGGAGCAAGCATCACCGTGGTGAATTTCGACAGCAGCGCCAGCCCGGCGAACAACCCCGTGGCGAGCCACCAGCGCCCGTCATTGCTTTGCGCGAGCCGCACCAGCGACCACAGCATCGCCACCGCGAACGGGATCATCGCGGTGTCGGGCGCGACCTTGGCCATCAGCAGTCCGTAATAGAGCGCAGCCTCCGGCAGCAGCAGCGCCAGGATGACCGCGCGGACATTGTTGGCGGTGACGCGGCGGACGATGTCGGCAAGCAGGAGCTGCATCACCAGCATCGCCACGATGCCGCTGAAGCGGGCGCCGAGATTGGTGTCGCCGAAGATCGCGGTGCCGAAGCGGATGAACCAGGCGATCATCGGGGGATGATCGAGGAACGACAGCACATGTTCCTTCGACCAGGTCCAGTAATAGGCCTCGTCGGTGCGCAGATCGAGCACAGAGGCATAGACCAGCCGCATCGCGGTCATGGCGACCATGACAGCGATGACGCCGCGCCACCGGGGCGCGCGCGACCGGACCGGCTTAACGTTGATGTTATCGGCGGAGGCTATCGTCACGGCGCGCTTTTTGTTCGACTCTTGCAAGGGTGTCAACGTGTTACGGCGCCCGTTATCACCCCTCGCGCCGGCCCGTAGTGGTGTTCACCGCGGGAATTAAACACTAGACTTGCCAATCATGACTCACATGCCACCCCCTTCGCGTGAACATTTGCAGGAGATGGTCCGCGGTGTCGGCCTGCGGCAGGTCCGCCTGGTCAGCGGCGCGATCATGTTCGCCTACTTGCTCAGCCATTTCCTCAACCACGCGCTCGGCAATATCTCGATGCACGCGCTGGCGGTCGGCGTCCATTACCACACCGAGTTCTGGCAGTTCCTGCCGGTGGCGATCGTGTTCTACGGAGCCTGCCTGGTGCATGGCTCGCTCGGCATCTGGGCGCTGTACCAACGCCGCGAGTTCCGATGGAAGGCGGTCGAGCCGCTGCAACTCGTGCTGGGCCTGAGCATCCCGATGCTGATCGTCAGCCACATCGTCGGTGTACGGCTCGGCCAAACCCTTTTCGGGCAGGAGAAGCTCTATCCGCAGGAATTGTACACATTCTTCGTCGGTTCGCCGGACCGGCTGTGGACAATGCTCGCAGTGCTGATCGTCGCCTGGATGCATGGCTGCATCGGCCTTTATTTCTGGCTGCGGCTACAACCGTTCTTCAAACGCGCGGCACCGTTCCTGCTCGCCGCCGCCGTTCTGATCCCGACACTGGCGATGCTCGGCATCTACCAGGGTGGCCGCGCCACGATGGCCGACGCGAACGATCCTGCCTGGCGGCAGCGGGAGCTGTCGATCCGGCATCTCGGGACACCGGCTGAGGGCGAGATGCTCGACACCATCACGAACGGCCTGACGATCGGCTATCTCGGCCTGCTCGGCCTTGTCGTGATCGCACGCGGCGCGCGCGCCCTGCTGGAACGCCGCGGCGGCATGGTCGCGCTGTCCTATGGCAACGGCCGCACGGTGCGGGTGCCGAAGGGCTGGAGCGTGCTGGAGGCCAGCCTGCGCAACAATGTGCCGCATGCGAGTGTCTGCGGCGGCCGCGCCCGCTGCTCGACCTGNNNCCTGCCGCATCCGCATCGTCGGCGACCACGCCGCGCTGCCCGAGCCCTCGCCGCGCGAGGCCTTCGTGCTGCACCGGGTCGGCAGCGAGGATCCCTCGATCCGGCTGGCCTGCCAGTTGCGGCCGACCGCCGACTTGACCTTCTTCCAGCTGTTCCTGCCGCACACGATGTCGGCCAATGCGCACGCCACGAACCCGGCGCGGATCGGCCAGGAACGCTATCTCGTCAGCATGTTTGTGGACATGCGCGGCTCGACGCGGCTCGCCGAGAAGCGGCTGCCGT
>NZ_LNCU01000081.1:110419-119917 GCF_001542415.1 Bradyrhizobium macuxiense | reverse complement strand
TCGATACCGTGTTCATCGTCAACCGCTTCCTCGGCGCGGTGTCGCAGGCGGTACTCGAAGCCGGCGGGCGACCGAACCAGTTCGTCGGTGACGGCATGTTGGCGCTGTTCGGGCTCGCCACCGGCCGGCAGGAGGCCTGTCGCCAGGCGCTGCGCGCGGCGGCCCTGATCGCGACCCATGTCGACGAGCTGAATCAGTTCCTGAGCCACGATTTGCGCGAGCCGATCCGCTTCGGCATCGGCATCCATGGCGGCGAGGTGATCGTCGGCGATATCGGCTATCGCGACCACATGGTGTTCACCGCGCTCGGCGACGCCGTCAACGTCGCGGCACGACTGCAGGACATGACGAAGACGCTCGCATGCGAAGCCGTCGTCTCCGACGAGGTGCGCACCACGGCAGGCCTTCCCGACGATGCTTTGCCGATGCAGGAGGTCGCGATCCGCGGCCGCAACGAGCCGATGATCGTGCGTACGGTTCAATCCACCCGCACCTTGTCGACGCTTGTCGGCAATCAGCAAGCGGTTGCAGCCTGAAGGTTCATTCCCGACCCATTCGGCCAGTGTGACCTTCCGCACATCGCAATGTGCTCTCTCTCGACATTCTCGAACCCGCCCTTTGCAAGGCGTGACTGACAGGCGATGGGCATCACCGCAACCCGCGCCACGGCGGAGTTCGAGGCGCAACTCAAGGAGAAGACATGTTTCGCAAAGTGACACTCGCTCTCGCTACCGCTGCCGCCCTCGGCGCCGCTGCGCTGGCACCGACCGCCGCTTCCGCCAAGCCGTTCGGCTGGGGCGGCGGTTGGGGCGGTGGCTGGCATCATCACCACTGGGGCCCGGGCTTCAGCGTCGGCTACGTCGACTCCGATTGCTACGTCACCCGCCTGGTGCTGACGCCCTACGGCTATCGCTATCGCACCGTGAACGTCTGCTACTGATCGAGCGCTTCGGTCGGATCGAAATGCCCCCGGTCGCCGATGCGACCGGGGCTTTTCGTTGCTGCAGCGCAACGCCGGTGCACGCTGCGAAAGCATGAATTGACTTGGGGTTCCCCGATGCGACATTTGTCGCTTGCGTGAGTTCCGCGAGCCGGATGCGCGCAGGAAATTTGAGCCTGGTGATGACCGGCTCACGACAGATGAGGCTTCGGAGGAAGCGGAATGCTCGATCGACGAGACTTGATGAAGCGCGCCGGTATGGCGGCTTTGATAACGGGGCTGGGATCACGCGGCGCGCTCGCGCTCGATACGGTGACGCTGCCTTTCGGCAATGGCGAACGGCCGCTGGTGCGCTATCCGCAGAAGCGCCCGATGATCGGCCAGACCAGCCGCCCGCCGCAGCTTGAGACGCCGTTTGCGGTCTTCAACGACGGCCCGCTCACGCCGAACAACGCGTTCTTCGTCCGCTACCATCTCGCCGGCATCCCCTACGATCTCGATCCCGACAAATTCACGCTCGAGATCAAGGGCAAGGTCGACAAGCCGCTGAAATTGTCGCTGAAGGACATCCGGAAGCTGAAGGCGACCGAGCTCGTCGCCGTCAACCAGTGCTCCGGCAACAGCCGCGGCTTCTTCAATCCGCGAGTTGCCGGCGGTCAGCTCGGCAACGGCGCAATGGGCTGCGCGCGCTGGCACGGCGTGCCGCTGAAAACCGTGCTCGACATGGCCGGCGTGCAGGCCGGCGCGAAGCAGGTCACCTTCAACGGCATGGATGGCCCCGTGATGGAGACGACGCCCGACTTCGTGAAGGCGCTCGACATCGACCACGCGCGCGACGGCGAGGTGATGCTGGCCTACGGCATGAACGGCGACGATCTGCCGTTCCTCAACGGCTTCCCGCTCCGCCTCGTGGTGCCCGGCTATTACGGCACCTATTGGGTGAAGCATCTGAGCGAGATCACCGTGATCGACAGCGTGTTCGACGGCTTCTGGATGAAATCCGCCTATCGGATTCCGGATACGCCGAACAACGCGGTCGAGCCCGGCACGACGCCAAAGGCGACGATCCCGATCAACCGCTTCACCGTGCGCTCGTTCATCACCAGCGTCGCCGATGGCGCCAAGCTGAAGGCCGGCCGCACGCTGCTGCGCGGTATCGCCTTCGACGGCGGCAAGGGCATCAAGGAAGTCGTGGTGTCGACCGACGGCGGCAAGACCTGGACGCCGGCCAAGCTCGGCAAGAACCTCGGCAACTACGCCTTCCGAGAATGGAAGCTGCCGGTGAAGCTCGCCGCGGGCTCCTACGATCTGAAGGTGCGCGCCACCAACAATGCCGGCGACACGCAGCCGATGGATCCGTTGTGGAATCCCGCCGGCTATTTGCGCAACGTCGTCGAAACCGTGCGCGTCACGGCGGCGTGAGGAGAAGCATCATGAAACACAAGCTGCTTCCCGCCCTCGCCGCGATTGCGACATTCTCGATCGCCGCCGCCGCTGCCGCCCCGGTCAACTACACGCTCCCGGAGGAAACCGCGGCCTTCAAGCCCGGCCCCAATCTCGAGGTCGTGCAGAGCAATTGCTCCGGCTGTCACTCGGCCGACTACATCAAGACCCAGCCGCCGCATGACGAGAAGGTCAAGAAGGACTTCTGGCAGGCCGAAGTGACCAAGATGAAGAAGGTCTACGGTGCGCCGATCGACGACGCCGACGTGAGCAAGATCGTCGAGTACCTCGCTACGACCTATTGAGAGATCCGGCTTCCCTCCTGCGCGCAAGGCCAAGGCCCGCGCGCAGGGGCCCGTCGTTCGGCCCGGCCGGGTTGGAACCGCTCGATTTTGCAGCGCATCATTTGAGCAGGAAACAGGCAATTCGGCGCCAAAGCTCCGAAAATCGGGTTGTTTCCGAACGAAAGCACACCTTCGTTTGATCTACCCAGCTTTTCGCAAACTGCTATCCTGTCCAGCACGGACGTGCCGGTTTGTGCGGGGGCCGGCGATCCGCTTTCGATCGATTCCGCGGAGACGACTGGAATGCCCAAAGGTACAGTGAAGTGGTTCAATCCGACCAAGGGTTATGGATTCATCCAGCCCGCAACGGGCGGCAAGGACATTTTCGTGCATATTTCTGCAGTTCAGAAGGCTGGTCTTCAGACGCTCAATGAAGGCCAATCGGTGGAGTACGAAGAGATTGCAAATCGTGGCAAAACTTCAGCCGAGAACCTGAAGGTCTAGCGTAACAGCGCCAGACGACGGCGCACTCTCGGACGTCATCCGGGAGTGGGGGCCGATCCCAGCAAAAACCAGACAACGTGACGTTCGGCGGGGCGGGCACGATGCCCGCGCGCCATGGGCGGCCGCGTTCAATCCTCCGTCACCCATTTGCTGACGGTCATGACATCAGGCGGCTGCATGTAGCCGCGCGGCCAGAGATCGACGGCCCATTCCACCTTGGTCGCGCGCTCGAGCAGCACCGCGGTGTTGTGCGGCGTCTGCATGATTTGAAAGCCGCGGTAGTGGGGATTGCCGACGTCGTGAAACTTGAACAGATTCCAGTCCTGCATCACCAGCATCAGGCTCGTGACGTTGCGGGTCGTGTCCCAGCAATCGAAATTGTGCTTGTCGTCGCCGGCGCGGAAATCCGCTTTCGCCACGCGCTTGTCGGTGCCGAGGATCGGCCCCATGCGGCGGTCGAACCAGATCACCGCATTCTGCACCGCGGCGCGCTCGGCAGCGGCATTGGCGTGCCCCGTAGCCATGATCCTGGTCAGCGCAGCCCTGTCTGCGGCCGTGAAGTCCAGCATCTCGCGGCGCCGGCAAACGAAGCCGTAGCAAACCGTCATCCTCGTCGCCGACGGCGGATAAATCGAGACCGACGTATAGAGTTGCATAATGCCCGCGCTGAGTTCGGATGCTCGCGCCGGCGCAACTGACAGTAACGACAGCATGATCGTCAGTGCGCCGGCAAGCCCGGCGCGCCTCGCTGATATCGGCTGATCGGCGTCTTTCATGATTGCTGCCCCAGTTCGGAGCAGGATTAACGCGAGCGGGTCGCGATGCCAATACGGCGGGAGCATGGCTGTGGATCGCATCGAGCGGATATCAGCCGACCGGCAACGGCGCGTCGCGCTTGACTTCCTCCATCACCGCGTAAGTCCGGGTCTCGCGCACGCCCGGCAACGCCAGCAGGCTTTCGCCGAGAAACCGGCGATAGGCCGACATGTTGGCGACGCGCGCCTTGACCAGATAGTCGAAGCCGCCGGCCACCATATGGCACTCCAGCACTTCCGGCGCGGTCTGGACCGCCTTGGCGAACCGCTCGAACACGTCGGGCGTGGTCTTGTCGAGCAGCACCTCGACGAACACCAGCAACCCCAGCCCGAGCCGATGCGGGTTGAGCCGGGCGCCGTAGCCCTCGACGAAGCCGTCGCGTTGCAGCCGTTTTAGCCGCTCGCCGACCGAGGTCGGCGACAGCCCGATCCTCTCAGCCAGTTCCACATTGGCAATCCGGCCATCCCCTTGCAGGATCGAGAGGATTTTCCGGTCTATCTTGTCAATCTCTGTCATATATCTGGCAAATCTGATAATCTTCCTTATTTTCTACGGCAAATCTGTTAATTTGTCTATCGAACTACGGTTCACTCCCGCGTAGGTGTTCCCGTGATGGTCAGAAGGAACCCGTCATGCCAAACGCCGACCCACCTCCGCCGTTCGGTCCGCCCTATGCGCCCGACGATGCCGCCATTGCCGCCCGGCTGCTGACCGACGGCCGCCTCGGCGCTGACCGGGAGGCGCGGATCGACCGCACCGCGACGCGCCTGATCGAGGCCATCCGGGCCAATGACGATCCGCTCGGCGGGGTCGAGGACATGCTGCGCGAATTCGCGCTCTCGACCAAGGAAGGGCTCGCGCTGATGGTGCTGGCGGAGGCGCTGCTGCGGGTGCCGGACGCGCGCACCGCCGACCAGTTCATCGAGGACAAGCTCGGCCAGGGCGACTTCATCAACCACGAGACCAAGTCGAGCGCCTTCCTGGTCAACGCCTCGGCCTGGGCGCTGGGCATGTCGGCACGTGTGATCCAGCCCGGCGAGACGCCGCAGGGCACGATCGGGCGACTGACGAAGCGGCTCGGCGCGCCGGCGGTACGCGCGGCAACGCGACAGGCGATGCGGCTGATGGGCAGCCATTTCGTGCTCGGCGAGACCATCGAGGCGGCGCTGTCGCGCGCGCAATCGCATGCACATGCGGCTCGTGCCGCGCGCTACTCCTTCGACATGCTCGGCGAAGGCGCGCGCACTGCCGACGACGCGCATCGCTATTTCGAGTCCTATGCAAGCGCGATCGAGGCGATCGGCAAGACGGCAGGCCGCCGTCCCCTGCCCGACCGGCCCGGCATTTCCGTCAAGCTCTCCGCGCTGCATCCGCGCTTCGAGGCGGTCAGCCGTGCGCGCGTGATGACCGAGCTGGTGCCGCGGCTCGTCGATCTCGCGCGCCGCGCCAAGGCGTTCGACCTGAACTTCACCGTCGATGCCGAGGAGGCTGACCGGCTGGAATTGTCGCTCGACGTGATCGCTGCTGCCGTCGCGGACCCGTCGCTCGCGGGCTGGAGCGGCTTTGGGCTCGCGATCCAGGCCTATCAGAAGCGCGCCACTGATGTGATCGACTATGTCGATGCGCTCGCGCGTGCCTTCGACCGCAAGATGATGGCGCGGCTGGTCAAGGGCGCCTATTGGGACACCGAGATCAAGCGTGCGCAGGAGCGCGGGCTCGACGGCTATCCGGTGTTCACCCGCAAGGCGATGACCGACCTGAACTACGTCGCCTGCGCGCGCAAACTGCTGACATTGCGACCGCGGCTGTTCCCGCAATTCGCGACCCACAACGCGCTGACGGTCGCAACCATCCTCGAGCTTGCCGACGATGCCACGAGCTTCGAATTCCAGCGGCTGCACGGCATGGGAGAAGCACTGTATGCGCAGCTCGGCGAGGACAGGCCGGAGATCGCACACCGCACCTATGCACCCGTCGGCAGCCACCGCGACCTGCTCGCCTATCTGGTGCGGCGGCTGCTCGAGAATGGCGCCAACTCCTCGTTTGTCGCGTTGGCGGCGGACAATCGCGTGCCTATCGCAGACCTGTTGCGCCGTCCGGCCGAGATCATCGGAACCGACAACAACGCTGCTCATCGCGACATTCGATTGCCGGCCGATCTCTACAGGCCGCAGCGCGAGAATTCGCGCGGCATCGAATTCGGCGAACGGAACGCACTCGATAAGCTGACATCGGCGATAGCTACCGAGCGGAAGGCTACGCCCACCGCGGTTGCCTCATTCACCGCGGAGCAGACTGATGCGGCCGTTGCCGCCGCGCGCCGCGGCTTCAGAGCCTGGAACGCCACGCCGGCACAAAAGCGCGCCGACATCCTCGTCAAGGCCGCCGATCTACTGGAGCAACGCCGCGCACATTTTATTGCGCTGTTGCAGAGCGAGGGCGGCAAGACGCTCGACGACGCACTCTCCGAGGTGCGCGAAGCGACGGATTTCTGCCGCTACTACGCCGCGCTCGGGCGAAAGCTGTTCGGCGAGGACGAAGCGATGCCGGGACCGACCGGCGAAAGCAACGTGCTGGCGTTGCGCGGCCGCGGCGCGTTCGTGGCGATCTCGCCATGGAATTTCCCGCTGGCGATTTTCCTCGGCCAAGTGACGGCGGCGCTGATGGCAGGCAACGCGGTGGTCGCAAAGCCGGCCGAGCAGACACCGCTGATCGCGGCCGAGGCGATCAAGCTGCTGCACGAGGCCGGCGTACCGGCGTCCGCCCTGCATCTCGTCCAGGGCGACGGCGCGATTGGCGCTGCGTTGGTTACGCATCCGCAAGTGACGGGCGTCGTCTTCACCGGCTCGACCGAGGTTGCTCGCTCGATCAACCGGACCCTGGCGGCCAAGGACGGCCCGATCGTGCCGCTGATCGCGGAGACCGGCGGCATCAACGCGATGATCGTCGATGCCACCGCGCTGCCCGAGCAGGTCGCCGACGACGTCGTGACCTCGGCGTTCCGCTCCGCGGGCCAGCGCTGCTCGGCGCTGCGGCTGTTGTTCGTGCAGGATGACGTCGCCGACCGCACGATCGAGATGATCGCCGGCGCCGCGCGCGAATTGAAGATCGGTGACCCGTCCGACCCGTCAACGCATGTCGGACCGGTGATCGATGCCGAGGCTAAGCAGCGTCTGGATGCGCATATCGCGAAAATGAAGAAGCAGGCGCGCGTGCATCTCGCCGGTGAGGCGCCGGCCGGCAATTTCGTCGCCCCCCACATCTTCGAACTGTCCGACGCCGGCCAACTGACCGAGGAAGTGTTCGGCCCGATCCTGCACGTCGTGCGCTACCGGGCCGAGCGGCTCGGCGAGGTGCTGGCCGCGATCGAGGCCACGGGCTTCGGGCTAACGCTCGGCATCCATTCCCGCATCGACGACACGGTCGAGCATGTGATCGATCGCCTCCAGGTCGGCAACATCTATGTCAACCGCAACATGATCGGCGCCGTCGTCGGCGTGCAGCCGTTCGGCGGCAGCGGCCTCTCCGGCACCGGCCCCAAGGCCGGCGGCCCGCACTACCTCGCGCGCTTCGCAACCGAGCAGACGGTGACGATCAATACCGCCGCCGCGGGCGGCAATGCCGCGCTGATGGCCGGGGTGGAGTAACCGCACGAAAACGTCGCAGGTTGGACACCCCAGCGCTCTGCCCGCCCTACGTTTTGCGCCGTATCGCCCTGAATTGACTTGGGTTGCATCGTGCCCCCGACATGGGTCAAATGGCGCCCTGATCGGGATTATCGCACGCGATATTCCAGCCACCGGAAAAACATCAACAAGCGCCACGGGAGCGACGGCACGATGGAAAAAGGCATTTTTGACGGGCTCAAGGTCCTGGATTGCGCGAGCTTCATCGCCGCGCCCGCGGCCGCGACCGTGCTGTCCGACTTCGGTGCCGACGTCATCAAGATCGAGCCGCCGGGTGCCGGCGATCCCTACCGGAACCTGCCGAACCTGCCCGGCTATCCGGCGAGCGAACACAATTTCGCGTGGATGCTCGAGGCCCGCAACAAGAAGAGTCTGGCGCTCGACCTCACCAAGCCTGAGGCCCAGCAGGTGCTCTACAAGCTCGTCGCGGAGGCCGACGTCTTCATCACCAACATGCCGCCGCAGGTGCGCGCGAAGCTCGGCATCACCTACGACCATCTCGCCCATCTCAACGACCGGCTGATCTACGCCTCCTTCACCGGCTACGGCGAGAAGGGCGAAGAGGCCAACAAGCCCGGCTTCGACTCCAACGCCTATTGGGCCCGCTCCGGCCTGATGGACCTGGTGCGCGCAGACGAGGACACGACCCCGGCCCGCTCGGTCGCCGGCATGGGCGATCACCCCTGCGCGATGGCGTTCTACGGCGCGATCGTCACCGCGCTGTTCAAGCGCGAGAAGACCGGCAAGGGCTCGCATGTCGCGACCAATCTGATGGCCAACGGCGTCTGGGCCAACGGCGTGCTGGCGCAGGCCAAGCTCTCGGGCGCCAAGTTCAAGAAGCGCAAGCCGCGCGAAGAGGCGCTGAACGCCGTCACCAACCACTACAAGTGCAAGGACGGCCGCTGGATCATCCTGTCGCTGCTCAACGAAGACCGGCAATGGCCGACGCTGGCGCGCTGTCTCGGCCGCGAAGACCTCGTCGCCGATCCGCGCTTCGTCACCAAGCCTGACCGCCATGCGCGCTCGGTCGAGCTGATCAAGATCTTCGACGAGGTGTTCGCGAGCAAGGATCTCGCGGAATGGCGCAAGATCCTCGACGGCAACGGCCTGGTGTTCGGCGTCGTTGGCATCCTCGACGACATCCCGAACGACAAGCAGATGATCGAGAACGAGGTGCTGGTGCGCTTCGAGAACGACACCATGCTGACCGTCAACAGCCCGATCTTCATCGACGGCGCCAAGAAGGTGCAGCCGCGCAAGCCGCCCGAGGTCGGCGAGCACTCCGACGAGATCCTGCGGCAGGCGGGCTACGACGAGGCCGATATCCAGAAGCTGCGCGCCTCCGGCGCGGTGGCGTGAGACGGCTCGCTGACCTCTGCATTACGACTTCGCGCTGATCAGGCTCCTGATCAGCGCGAGCGGAAGTGTCAGCGCTTGATCCAGGCCCATACGATTGCGAAGACAATGACGCCGATCACGGCCGAGACCGCAATCGCCCAGCTGCTGACGCGAACGGCGCTGACCGCCTGACGTTCGGCCTCGTTCGCCGCGATCTCGCGGTTACGCTGCTTGTCCTGGTCGGGAGCGCTCATCGGCTGGTCTCCACTCAAGGGTAGCTGGGGTGTTCAGGTCCTGGTCGCGGCCCGCACTGTAGCATCAAATGATGACGTCTGGCTCGCGCCGGAACCGCCGCCAAGCGGGATGACCCGGCCGAGCAGAAACGCTGCCAGCGCGGCGCAAAGGGTGGCCGACGCGGCGGTCGCGAACAACGCCTCGGTGCTCCACTTCGCGCTCATTAGCGCACCGCCGATCAGGGGACCGATGA
>NZ_LNCU01000081.1:101049-110412 GCF_001542415.1 Bradyrhizobium macuxiense | reverse complement strand
GAGCCGATCCGGCCGATGCCAAGCGCCCAGCCCACGCCGGTGGCGCGCACCGACGTCGGGTAGAAGTTGGCCGCCAGCGCGTTGGCGGCGATCTGGCCGCCAACGATGCAAAACCCCGCGGCGAAGATCACGATCGCCACCAGCACCGCCGAATGACCGAGCTGGCCGATCGCGCCGACCGCGAACACGGCGACGAAATAGACCAAGGCCAGCGCGCGGAACGAGAAGCGATCGACCACGCTGCCGAGCGCAACCGTGCCAACCACCCCGCCGAGCTGCAGCGTCGAGCCGATCAGCACGGCCGCCGACACCGACGCGCCGAGATCGTTGAGCACGATCGGCAGCCAGTTCGCCAGGAAATAGAGATCGAGCAGGCTCATGAAGAACACGACCCACAGCAGCAGCGTCGGCAGTGTCCGTCCATCGCTGAAGAGATGCAGAACCGGCAGGCCTTCGAGCCGCGGTTCGTGAACCACGAACCGGACGCCTGCCACCGCCGGAGCGGCCTGCGGATTGATGCGGCGGAGCAGCGCGGCGACACGCCCATCGGCGTGCTCGCTCAACGCAAGGAAACGCACGGATTCGGGCAGCCGCCACGCGAGGATCGGCGCCAGCAGCAATGGCGCAACGCCGCCGACGAGGAACACCGAACGCCAGCCGTAGTGCGGAATCATCGCCGCCGCGAGCAAGCCGCCCAGCGCTGCTCCGACCGAGAAGCCGCAGAACATGATCATCACCATGGTGGCGCGGCGGCGATGCGGGCTGAATTCGGAGATCATGGCCACGGCGTTGGGCATCGCGCCGCCGAGCCCGAGCCCGGTGAGCAGGCGGATGACCAGCAGCGTCGTGACGTCGTCGGCGAAGGCAGTCGCGACCGTGCCGACGCCGAAGGCCAGCGTCGAGAAGATGATGATGGTCTTGCGGCCGACGCGATCGGCCAGCGGGCCAAAGATCAACGCACCGATCATCAGGCCGAACAGCCCGGCGCTGAAGACCGGCCCGAGCGCGGCGCGCGACAGGCTCCATTCCCGGGCGAGCGCAGGCGCGACATAGCCGATCGCCTGGGTGTCGAAGCCGTCCAGGAACAGCACCGCAGCGCAAGTCAGCAGCAGCTTGATCTGGAAACCGCCGACCGGTTGCCGGTCGATATATCCGGCAACGTCGATCTCATCCGTCTCCGCCATGCCCGTCCCTCCCCAGCGACATTTCGCCGGCGGCTTTCGTCGGCCGCTATCCCGCACGCCCGGTATGGATCGAGCCTGCGGGGCAGGCTCATGGCCTAAGCGCGCAGCGCGTCCTTCGAGTAGCCCGCGATACGCTTGTAGCTGTCGGACAGCCCGACCAGCTCCTCGCGACTGATCACATCCTCAATGGCGCCGAACGGCTTGTCGTTGGTTCGCACAAACACTTCGCGCAGGATAGCATCCGGCGGGTTGGTGCGGTTGGTCAGCACGATGCGCGTGGTCGCCTCCAGCCGCTGTTGCTCGTAGGCCGCCAGCGCCGCAACCGGATCGTCATGCGCAAGTAGCGCCGTCGCCAGCGCGCGCGCGTCGAGGATCGCCTGCCCCGCACCGTTCGAGCCGCGCGGCACCATCGGATGCGCGGCATCGCCGAGCAGGGTGACGCGGCCAAAGCTCCAGCGCGGCAGCGGGTCCTGATCGACCATCGGGAATTCAAGCACGCTGTCGGCGGCGCGGAGAAAGGCGGGCACGTCGAGCCAGTCGAAATGCCAGTCGGCGAAGGCCCGGATGAAATCGTCAAGCGAGCCCGCCCGGTTCCAGTCGCGCTTGCGATAGTTCGGGGTCTCGATCTCGGCAACCCAGTTGACGAGCTGTAATCCGTCGGCGCCAGCGGGGCGGATCGGATAGATCACCATCTTGCCGTGCGAGAGCCAGCCGGCGCGCACCATGCTGGCGCCCGACAACATCGGCTTCCAGCGCGTCACGCCCCGCCACATGTTGACACCGGAATAGCGTGGCTCGCCCTCGCTTGGGAAGAACTGCTTACGGATCGCCGAGTTGATGCCGTCGCAGGCGATCGCGACCCGGCCGCGCACGGTGACGCGGTCGGTGCCGCCGGAGCCTCCGGCGAATGTCGCGGTGATGCCGCTGTCATCCTGCGCCACGGCAACACAGTGCCGGTCGGTGACGACGCGGCTGGCGCCGGCACGGGCGCGGAAGGCGTCCAGCAACACCCGCTGCAGGTCGCCGCGATGGATCGAGAATTGCGGATGCTCGTAGCCGGCGCTGCGGCCGAGCGGCTCCTGGTAGATCAGCTGACCGAAACGGTTGAAGAAAGTCGCGTCCGTGGTGGTAACAGCGACGTCCGCGAGCGCTTTCTCGAGTCCGAGGGCGGCGAGTTCCCTGGTTGCATGGGGCAACAGGTTGATGCCGACACCGACTTGCCGGATCTCGGCCGTGGTCTCGAAGATGCGGCAAGGGATGTGGGCTTGATGCAATGCGAGGCCGAGCGTCAGTCCGCCGATGCCGGCGCCGACGATGATGACCTCGTCCCTGTTTCCATCCCCTGACATTGTTGGAGCGAATGAAACACGATTAATCAGTCTACTGTCAATCTCAGCCCCTCACCGCGCCCTCTGCCCGCAAGCGAGGGGCGAGGGAGACGAGAGACTTCCGCGCAGGTCTACCGTCCCTTCACGAAGCACATGCCGATGCGCGAGGTCTGGCCCGCGACCTGACAGGCGAGCCCCTCGGCGCAGGTCCAGCTGCGAAAGCTGCGATCGACCTCGGACGTCTTTGCGGGCGGCAGGTAGCAATGCGCGCCCCAGCCGTCGCTGTATTCGGTGCCGGCGAGCTCGGCGCTGCCGCGCAATTGCGGGCGACTGGAGAAGCCGCGCGAGAAGTCCGGCGCCTTGCCGTCGCGGAAGCTCGCAAGGATATCGCGGCGGCGGACCTGATCGCCGAAGAAATGCGGCGAGGCCGGCACCACGGTGGAGTTCGACGGCTTCGCCGCCATCCAGTCGACGCCGGGGAAGTGGAAGCCGCCGATGCCGCGGGTCTGGTGGCAGCCCGCGCAGGTGACGTCGTTGAGGCGCCGTTCGAAGCCGCCGAGCGACTGAATGTTCTGCAACCGCGTTCCGTCGGCCGCGGCCTTCTTCAGGGCGCCGACAACGTCGCCCTCCGTGAACACCGCCTTGCCGGCTGCGCCCTCACCTTGCACCAGCCCGAATTCCGGCTGCAGATCGCTGACGTCGAAGCCGACCGGGGTTGGCGCGATCGCGCCAGTCGCGAGGAAGCGCTCGGGGATCAGCAGCGTGCCGCGATCGAGCTCGGCGAAATGCCCGGGATCGAGCAGCCACGCCTTGAAGTCGCGCTTCACCCCCTCGTCGGCAAGGATGCGGTCGCGATCGATCTGGTTCTCCAGCGGCGCTTCCACGAAGCGCTTCGCCTCGCCGTCATAGTCGAACACCTTCAACAGATAGTCGGTGCGGAAATCGCGCACCGCCGATTTCGGCGCATGCGCGATCTGCAGATTGGTCTCGATGCGATCGATATTCTTGAAACCGATCAGGTCGAGCGGGCCATCCTTGCCGAACAACGTGTCCATCGTCGGCGGCGCGCCTTCGGTCGCGAGCCAGCGCCGTGCGATCTCGCGACAGGTGATCGAGGCGTCGTTGCCGTCACCCTTCGCGTTCAGCACGAGGTTCAGCGTCATCGGCAGGCGTTGCGAGACGGCATTCTCGCCGATCAGCGGCACGTCGGTGCGGGTCAGGCGATAGATCAGCCGGATTTCGCCGCAGCTCGCCGGCGCCACATAGGCGCGGTCCATCCGGTTGACGATGCCTGACAGAACGAAGCGAACGTCGGGGGATTCGAACAGGCCGCGATCGAACAGCTGGAAGGCGAAGCCATCGCCGACGCCGATGCTCTCGTTCGGGAGGCTGGCCTTGTGGTTCGTCACATAGCGGTCGAACTCGCGCACCAGCGCTTCACGCACCGGCACCATCGAAGACAAACCAAACAGGTCACGGTTTGATAGCGCCGCGTCGGCCGAACGCTCCGGCACCAGCATACGGCCAAGGCTGAAGCGGCCATGATCGAGTTCGCGCAGGATGGCAGGATTGGTGATCGCCAGGCCGCGCTCGAGTGGACGATCCTCGCCCGCGCGCGCCCCGCCAGCACCGCAAAGCAGGACGAACACGATCAGCAGGCATCGCAGCGCTCGGCTCATGCCCCACTAACACCGCGTGGCAAAACCTATTCAAGAAAAAAGGCGCTTCACATCGTGGTGAAGCGCCTTGGTTTTGTCCGATATCGGCGATCAGCGCGCGACGATCAGGCCCTTGCTGGTGACGACTACCCAGCGCCCATCCTGTCGGCGGATGGCGTCGACGCGTCCGAGACCCGGAACGGGATCGCCGGCATAGACCTCATAGACGCCTCCACGACCCTCGATCAGCGCGCCGCCATTGCCGACATCGCGCAACGCCCAGCCGTCGACGATCGGCAGGCGGCCAACCTCGGGCTTGGGCGAAGCGGCGGCCGCGGTGGCCGGCGGCGTGACCGTGCCCGTGACTTCCCTGGCAGCGGCAGGCGTCGCCGCGGCGGCGGTGGCCTGCGGCGTCGTGCGGAGCTTGTCGACGGCCTCGCTGAGCTTGGCGAGCTTGGCCATCGGCTCGGCTTGCGCCTTCTCGACCTTCTCGAGGCGGTCATTGGTCTTGTTGAGCTGCACCGAGCCGTTCCGGGCGGTCTGGTCGATGCTGGACTTCAGGGCGGCGATTTCGCCGTCGATCCGGGCGATCGAGGCATCAAGCGCATCCTTCGTCGGCGTTTCCTTCGCGGCCATGACGACGTCCTTGCGGGCGAAATGACCGAGAGCCGTCGTCGCGAAGGCGCCACCGATGGCACCTGCCACGGCGGCAAGGGCAATCACCGCGGCCATCGCCGCGACCCGGCGCGTGCCGGCCGGCTTGGCGGCCTGTTCGGAGGCCGGCTTCGAGGCCGATGCCTGGTGATCCCAAGTCCGGTCATTCCAGGTCCGGTCTTCCCAGGTCCGCTCGCCGGGCGCCATGATCATCAGCTTGCCCGGGAAATGCGGCTCTTCCCGCTCCTCGGTCCGGGGCGCGTCCATCTTTGGCGGCTCGACCCTGACAGGCTCAACGTTGGGCGCCTCGGTCCTGGGGGCCTCGATCCTGGGGGCCTCGATCTTGGGGGCATCCGCCTTCGGCGACGTCTCTTCCTGCTCGGGCGAGAGCCGGACAGCCTCGACATCGGCCGCGGCCAGCACCGGCTCGCTCTGCTGCACACTCACGTTCAAAGTCTCCAGACTAGGTTGACAATTTGGTAACTTTTATTGCTTGCGAAATCGTTACCCGGCGCCGCCTTACCTAAATTTTAGGAACTTTTCCGGGCCGGATTTAGGCGATGCCGCGCTGCGGCAATCTGCGCCAGTTCGGTTTGCGCGCGGCGCTTTCCCGATTAACATACCGCCACCTTCCAGCCAGAAGGCAGGGGCGGTGTCATGACGATCGAAAAATGCATCAATGAATTTGGTGTCGATGACGTCATTTTTGAGGAGGGTTCGACCGGCCGCGAGCTCTTTGTCGTGCTCGGTGGCAAGGTCGACATCGTCAAGATCGATGGCGGCCACAAGACGGTCATCGTTACGCTCGGCAGAGGCGAGTTCTTCGGCGAGATGGCCGTGATCGACGGCTCGGCACGCTCCGCCACCGCAATCGCGGCCGCGCCCGACACAAGAGTGATGCGGATCAATCACGCCCGCTTCGTCTATCTCGTCAGCCAGCAGCCGGCGTTTGCGTTGATGGTGATGGATGCGCTGTCGAAGCGCCTGCGCGCGTCCAACGTCGTCACCTATCGGACGGCCAACCCATGAGCGAGCGCCGGCCCAGCCCATTCAAGACGCTGTTCGAGGCTGACGTGGCGACGCTGATCCAGGCCGCCGACGACGTCTACCAGATCCGTTTCAAGAACCGCGCGGCGAACGCCTATCTCGTGCGCGGCAGCAAGCGGACGATCATGATCGACGTCGGACTGTCGAGCAATTATCCGTCGCTCCTCGCTTGCCTTGCTCACCTCGGGGTGACGCCCGAGATGATCGACATGGTGGTGCTGAGCCATGAGCATCTCGATCACATCGGCGCGGCCTATCATTTTCACGGCCGCGCCTATATCGCCGCGCACCGGCTCGCCGCCAACAAGATCATGCTGCGCGACGACTTCTCGATGCTGCGCAAGATGTTCAACGAGCCGAACGTGCCGATCGATATCGATCTCTGGCTCGAGGAAGGCAATCTGATCGACCTCGGCAATTTCCGCCTCAACGTGATGTACACGCCGGGCCACACATCGGCCTGCGTGTCGCTGTTCGATCAGGACAAGGGCCTGCTGTTTGCAGCCGACACGTTGATGCCGGGCGGCGTGATGGGCGGCGTGTTCGGCTCGGGTTCGATCGCCGATTACATCCAGTCGCTGGAGCGGCTGAAGGGTCTCAATTCGAAGATCCTGCTGTCGGGTCACGGCCGCCTCTCCGACACTCCGCAGGATGACGTACGGATCGCGCTGCAGCGCTCGCACGGTCTGCTCGAGGACACCGCGCAATTGTTCGACGCACTCGATGCGCGCGCGAATTTCGAGCCGATCATGCAGTCGGTGCGCGACCTCAACAAGCTCGACGATTGACTGAGCTGCTCCACATTTGACAAACCCGCTCGCGCCCTGTTCAACAGGGGTAAGAAGAATACCAAAGACAGGGAGCGAGAATCCATGAAGCTTTACGACTCGATCGGGCCGAATCCGCGCATCGTGCGGATGTTCATGGCGGAGAAGCGCATCGAGATCCCCAAGCAGACCGTCGATCTGCGCGGCGGCGAGAACCGGCAAGAGGCGCATCTGAAGCGCAATCCGCACGGCCAGATGCCGACGCTGGAGCTCGACGACGGCAGCTACCTGTCCGAGGTCACCGCGATCTGCGAATATCTCGAGGAGAAGCAGCCCTCGCCTGCGATGATCGGTGCGACGCCGGAAGAGCGCGCCGAGTGCCGGATGTGGACGCGCCGGCTCGATCTCAACATCGCCGAGCCGCTCGCCAATGGCTACCGGTTCGGCGAGGCGCTGAAGTTCTTCCAGAACCGTATTCCGGTTGCGCCCGAGGCTTCCCCGGGGCTGAAGATGATCGCCGCCAACCGCATCAAATGGCTGAACGACCAGATGGCCGACGGCCGCACGTACATCTGCGGCAAGCGTTTCACGCTCGCCGACATTCTGCTCTTTTGCTGGATCGAATTCGGCAACCAGGTCGGCCAGCCGCTGGACCAGGCGAACGGCAACGTCGTGGCCTGGCTCGGTCGCATCGGCGAGCGGCCGTCGGTGAAGGCGTAGAGATCCGACCGCGGGATCTCACCACGTAGGGCAATAAATGTAAGACACCAATCCAAAACCATAAGCGCGGCGGAGCCAACCGTCGCCGACAGGAAGGGACAAACGGATGCAAGCAGAAGCCATGGCGCAGATGCGCCGCCGCGTCGTGATCTCCTCGACGATCGGCAATGCGCTGGAGTGGTTCGATTTCACCGTCTTCGGCTTGTTTGCCGGCATCCTGAGCAAGCTGTTCTTTCCCGCCGACAATCCGAACTCGTCGCTGCTGCTGACCTTCGCGACCTTCGGCATCGCCTTTGCGGCACGCCCGTTGGGCGGCCTGGTGTTCGGGCTTTACGCCGACAAGCACGGCCGAAAGAAAGCGCTGGTCGTGATGATCTCGCTGATGGCGCTCGGCACAGGTCTGCTCGGCGTGCTGCCCACGTTCGGCGCGATCGGGATCGCGGCGCCGCTGCTGTTGCTGCTGGCGCGGCTGATCCAGGGATTCTCCGCCGGCGGCGAGTTCGGCAGCGCCAGCGCCATGCTGATCGAATTCGCGCCACCCGGCCGGCGCGGCTATTACGGCTCGTTCCAGATGGTGTCGCAGTCGCTGGCCTTCGGCATCGGCGCCGCGATGGCGATCGGGCTCAATCTCGGCCTGTCGCCGGGCGCGTTTGCGAGCTGGGGATGGCGCGTGCCCTTCATCCTCGGCATCCTGATCGGACCGACCGGATGGTACCTGCGCCAGCGTTGCGACGAATCGCCCGAATTCCAGGCCTATCTGGCCGAGAGGGCCGCGACCGCGCAGCCGAAGCGGCAAACCACGCTCGGCCAGTTGTTCTCGGAGCACCCGCGTGAACTGATCGCGTCCTTCTGCCTGATCGCGGCTGGCACGGCGATCAACTATGTCAACGCGATCTTTTTGCCGACCTATGCGGTTGCCGAGCTGAAATTGCCGTTGCTGAATGCGCAGATGGGGCTGCTCTGCGTAAGCCTCGCCAATGCAGTGATTGCGGTGGCGGCAGGCGTCCTCTCCGACCGGATCGGTCGCCGCGCGGTGCTCGTTCCGGCGCTGATCGTCTACTCCTTGCTGTTCTATGTCTTGCTGCAGCGCCTCGCCGCCGAGCCGACCACGGCGAAGCTCTGGCTGTTGCAGATCGCCGCTGTGTTGCTCGGCGTGCTCGCCGGGCCGATGCCGGCCTTCATGACCGAAATCTTCCCCGTCGGTGTGCGCTCGACTGGCGCATCGCTGATGTACAATCTGGCGGTGATGCTGTTCGGCGGGCTTGCCCCCTTCATCAACACCTGGCTGGTGGAAGCGACCGGCGACAAGGCGGCCCCCGTCTATTACATCTTCTTCGCCGCCGCGGTGGGCCTCGCCGGCCTGTCCCTCTACCGGCCGCGAACCGCAGCTGAGCCGGCGCTATCGCCGCTTCCGCTCGGTGGCGAGGCGCGCACCGCTAAATGACCACCGGGCTGTCCGGCAGTTCGTTCGGCCCTCCGGCCACAGGCGGGAAGTGCTTCGCGAGCTCCCGCGACACGGCCTCGACGCCCTTGATCACGCCCTGCTCGAACCGGCGGGCCGTGAAATCGGCCTCCATCGCGCGGCAGATCGCCTGCCAGCCCGCGCGACCGACCTTCGCGTCGATGCCGCGGTCGGCGACGATCTCGACGTCACGATCGGCGAGCAGGAGATAGATCAGGACACCGTTGTTATGCACGGTGTCCCAGATCCGCAAATGCGAGAACACGTCGAGCGCCCGCTCCCGCGCCGGCTGGTCGCGGAACAGGGGCGCGCCGTCGAGCGCGCCCTCGACCACGAAACGGATCTGGCCGGCATGAGTGGCTTCGCCGGCCTTGATCGCACGCTCGATGGCGCCGAGCACGCGCGGCGGAAAATCGCGCCGCACTCGCCAGCGGTGCTCGAGCAGATGCTTGCCGATGCGCTTGATGCCCATACGCGTGATGCCTCTTGCTACCAGCTCCCCGACGCGCCACCGCCGCCGAAGCTGCCGCCTCCGCCGCTGAA
>NZ_LNCU01000081.1:83963-100946 GCF_001542415.1 Bradyrhizobium macuxiense | reverse complement strand
CCCGCCGAAATTCAATCCGCCGAAGATCAGCGCCGCGAAGAAGGCGAACAGGCCGATCACCATGGCCGTGGCGAGCGAGCCGGCCATCATCCAGACGAAGACGCCGGCAATGCCGCCGGTCGCGGCTGAACCAAGCAACCGCCCCAAAATCCCGCGCAAGACACCCGCGACGATGATGACGAAGAAGATCGCAACCGGATTGGCGAAATCAAGGAAATTGGACGACTGCCAATGCTCGGGCTCCGGCGCCGGCAGCTGTTCGCCATTGATCAGGCCGATCATCCGGTCGACGCCGGCCGATATGCCACCGGCATAATCGCCGGCCTTGAATTTCGGCGTGATGTCCTCGTCGATGATGCGATGGGTGATGACGTCGCTCAGCACGCCTTCGAGGCCGTAACCGACCTCGATGCGAAGGTGCCGGTCGTTCTTGGCGACGACAAGCAGCGCGCCATCGTCGATCCTCTTGCGCCCGATCTTCCAGGCCTCGGCGACACGGATCGAGAACTGCTCGATGGTCTCCTCACCGGTGGTCGGCACGATCAGGACCGCGACCTGGCTGCCTTTGCGCGTCTCGAGGTCTTTCAGTTTGTCGTTGAGCGACGCGATATCACCCGATGACAGCGTCCCGGTCTGGTCGACGACACGGCCGGTGAGCTGCGGCAGCGCGACCTCGGCCCATGCCGGGCCAAGGAAGCCCAGCAGGAAGGCGAGCAGGATGACGCGTGCGGCAGCCATCGCGGTCAGATCGCGCTGTCAGCTACTTCGACGGCGCGGGCGCGGGCGCCGGGGCTGGATTGAAATCGACCTTCGGCGCGGTCGAAATCTCCTTCTCGTTGTCGACCGTGAAGTTGGGCTTATCCTTGTAACCGAACGCCATCGCGGTGAGATTGTTCGGGAAGGTGCGGATGCCGACATTGTACTCTTGCACCGCCTTGATGTAGCGGTTGCGCGCCACGGTGATGCGATTCTCGGTGCCTTCGAGCTGGGCCATCAGGTCACGGAACAGCGCGTCCGATTTGAGCTGCGGATAGTTCTCGGTCACGACCAGCAGCCGTGACAGCGCGCCGGTGAGCTCGCCTTGCGCCTGCGTGAACTTCTGGAACGCGGCCGGGTCGTTGAGCACTTCGGGCGTCGCCTGGATGCTGCCGACCTTGGCGCGCGCATTGGTCACGCCGAGCAGCACGTCCTTCTCCTGCTGCGCAAAGCCCTTCACCGAGTTGACCAGGTTCGGCACGAGGTCGGCTCGCCGCTGGTACTGGTTCACCACTTCCGACCAGGCCGACTTGACCTGTTCGTCATTGGTCTGGATCGCGTTGTAGCCGCAATTGGTCAGGCTCAACGTCGCCAGCGTTGCCAACACGGTCCAAAGCTTGCGCATGAAAGTTCTCCCGGTGGAATTTCCTCATCACCGTACCAGATCGTTTTCGCCTGGTAATCCCGCGCAACGGCTTTCGCCCGCATTTTTGCGGCCGATGGCTCTTGCCTATCGACGCCTGCGCCGTTCATCATGTCAAAAAATCGATCCTGGGGAGGATCCAATGACGTCTGAACAATACGAGACAATCGTCGTCGAACGGCCCGAGCCCGCGATCGTGCGGGTGGTGATGAACCGGCCCGAGGCGCGCAACGCCCAGAACCTGCAAATGACCTACGACCTCAACGCCGCCTTCGACCGGGCGGTGCAGGACGACACGGTCAAGGTCATCATCCTCGCCGGCAACGGCCCGCATTTCTCGGCCGGTCATGATCTGCGCCCCGCCGGAAAGAATCAGGCCGGCGTGGATTTCCCGCCGGTCGGAAATTGGGGCGGCTTCGCCGAGCCGAACGCGCATGGCCGCTTCGCGCGCGAGCAGGAAATCTACCTGCAGATCACCCGGCGCTGGCGCAACCTCGCCAAGCCGACGATCGCGGAAGTGCACGGCAAGTGCATCGCCGGCGGGCTGATGCTGGCGTGGGCCTGCGATCTCATTGTCGCGAGCCATGACGCCGAGTTCTGTGATCCCGTCGTGACCATGGGAGTCTGCGGCGTCGAATGGTTCGTGCATCCCTGGGAGCTGGGCGCGCGCAAGGCCAAGGAGATGCTGTTCACCGCCGATGTGTGGAGCGCCGACGAGGCGCATCGCCTCGGCATGGTCAATCGCGTGGTGCCGCGCGGCGACCTCTCGCCGTTCACGCTGGCGCTGGCGCGCCGGATCGCCGCCAAGCCGGCCTTTGCGCTGAAGCTTTCCAAGGAAGCGGTGAACCGATCCATCGACATCATGGGGCAGCCCGCCGCGATCGATCAGGCCTTCGCGCTGCATCAGCTCTGCCACGCACACAATCTTCAGGAATTCGGAATGGTGGTTGACCCTGCGGGTCTCCACCCTTCCGTCAGACAATCCGCCAACGTGAAGTGACCAGATGGACCTGACCCTCAGCGACGAGCAGCGCCTGCTGCGCGAAAGTGCCGACCGCTTCGTGGCGGAAACGTTTACGGCCGATCACCGCAAGAAGACCGCGAACGATCCGCTCGGCTTCTCGCCCGCGATCTGGAAGCAGTTCGCCGAACTCGGCTGGCTGGCGTTGCCGATTGGAGAAGCCAATGGCGGGCTCGGCGGCGGCGCGATCGAGATCGGGATTTTGATGGAGGCGTTCGGGCGCGGGCTGGTGTCCGAGCCTTATCTCTCCACGGTCGTGATCGGCGCCGGACTTGTCGCCGAATGCGGCACCGAGGCACAGAAGCAAGCGATCCTGCCCAAGATCGCGGAAGGCACACTATATCTCGCTCTTGCGCATTCGGAGCGCGCCGCGCGTTTCGACCTCGCGCATGTCGATGCGACGGCCAAGAAGGCTGCCGATGGCTGGCGGCTGAACGGCAGCAAGATCGCGGTGCTCGATGGCGCTACCGCCAACCAGATCATCGTCTCCGCCCGCGTTGCCAATGCCAACGGGGCATCCGGCAAGCTTGGCCTGTTCCTGGTGCCCGCAGGAGCCCCAGGTCTCACCTTGCGCGACTATGCACGCCTCGGCGGCGGGCGTGGCTGCAGCCTCGACCTGACGAATGTGGCCCTTCCGGCCGACGCCCTGCTCGGCGACGGCAGCGACGCGCTGCCCGCGGTCGAAGCCGTGGTCGACCGCGCGGTGGCCGCGCTCGGCGCGGAAGCGGTCGGCATCATGCAGACCCTGCTCGACACCACGCTCGAATACACCAAGATCCGCAAGCAGTTCGGACGTCCGCTGTCGGCCAACCAGGTGATCCGCCATCGCCTTGCCGACATGGCGATGCAGGTCGATGAGGCGCGTTCGATATCGCTGCGAGCCGCACTGATGGCCGATGCCGATCCGCTTCAGCGCAGCCGCGCGGCCTCCGGCGCCAAGGCAAAGATCGGCAAATGCGCCCGCTTCGTCGCCGAGCAATCGGTGCAGCTCCATGGCGCGATGGGCGTCACCGAGGAGCTCGACATCGGCTCCTATTTCAAGCGCCTGCTCGCCTTCGACACGCTGTTCGGCGGCAGCGCCCATCACTATCGCCGTCACGCCGCGCTCAACGGCCGGACGCAAGCGTAACGGAGCCGCAGATGGATCTCACCTTCAGCACCGAGGAACGCGCCTTCGAGCAGGAAGTCCGCGACTTCATCGCCGCCAATCTCACGCCGGAATTGAAGCGCGCCACCGCGCTGACGCCGTCGGTATTCTCGGACCCCGATATCGGCATGGCCTGGCAGCGCGCGCTGCACAAGAAGGGCTGGGGTGCCCCGGGCTGGCCGGTGGAGCATGGCGGGCCGGACTGGACGCCGGCACAGCGCTGGATCTTCGAGGCCGAATCTGCGCGTGCCGGCGTGCCCAATGTCAACGTGATGGGTGTGAAGATGGTCGGCCCCGTCATCATCGGCTTTGGTTCGCCCGAGCAGAAGAACTTCTATCTGCCGCGAATCCTTTCCGGCGAGGACTATTGGTGCCAGGGCTATTCCGAGCCGGGCTCGGGCTCCGATCTCTCGTCGCTGAAGACCCGCGCGGTGCGTGACGGCGACGACTACATCATCAACGGTACCAAGATCTGGACCACGCATGCGCACCACGCCAACCGTATGTTCGCGCTGGTGCGAACAAACGAGGGTGAGCGGCAGCAGGACGGCATCAGCTTCATCCTGATCGACATGAAGACGCCGGGCATCACGACACGCCCGATCCTTACCATCGGCGGTGACCACGAGGTCAACCAGGTGTTTTTCGACGACGTCCGTGTCCCCGTCGCCAACCGCGTCGGCGAGGAGGGCAAGGGCTGGACCTATGGCAAGTACCTGCTCGAATTCGAGCGCGGATCAGGCATCGCATCAGCGAAGCTGCGCGAGGCGCTGAAGACGATTTCCGATCTCGCGTCATCCGACGTCACCGGCCGTGCCATCGATGATCCCGACATCGCGCTGCGGATGTCCGAGGTCGAGGTCGATATCGATACGCTGGAAATGACCGAGCTGCGGGTTCTCTCAGCACTTCAGACCGGACAGAATCCCGGTGCAGTGTCGTCGCTGATCAAGCTGCGCGTCAGCGAGATCCGCCAGGCGGTGACGCGGCTCGGCGTCGAGGTGATCGGCAATGACGGCCTCGCGGTCGAGCCGGCGCGGCCGTTCTACAAGCTGAACCACGAGCCGGCGATCCCGGAAGAATTGCTGCCGGTGGTGCCGGAGTTTCTCAACGGCCGCGCCTACACGATCTTCGGCGGATCGTCGGAGATCCAGCGCGAGATCATCGCGAAGATGGTGCTGGGGTTGTAAGAGGCTGCCATTCCGGGGCGCGCGTCAGCGCGAACCCGGAATCCATTTTTGTCACCGACCATGCTGCCCGATGGATTCCGGGTTCATCGCTGCGCGATGCCCCGGAATGACGAGGAGGCCTACGCCGCCTTCGCCTTGGCATCCCGGATCGCCTGCCAGATCTTCGACGGCGTCAGCGGCGTGTTCAGCTGGGTGATCCCGAGTTCGCCAAGCGCATCCATCACGCCGTTGGTGATGCAAGGCGGGCCGCCGATCGCGCCCGATTCGCCGCAGCCCTTCGAGCCCAGCGGATTGGTCTTGCAGGGCGCGGAGTCATCCAGCGTCACTGTAATCGGCGGAATATCGTCGGCGCGCGGCACGCAATAGTCCTGGTAGCTCGCGGTCAGCAGCTGGCCCTCTTCGCTGTAAGCCACGCCCTCATACAGCGCCTGGCCGATGCCCTGCGCGACGCCGCCATGGATCTGGCCTGCGACCAGCATCGGATTGACGGCAACGCCGACATCGTCGACCGTGGTGTAACGCACCACCCGCGTGATGCCGGTTTCCGGATCGATCTCGACCTCACAGATATGCGTGCCGTTCGGCCAGCTCGGTCCGTCGACCTCACCCTCGCTCTCGACCGACAGCCTTGCGCCGCCTTCCTTCTTGGCGATCTCGAACAGGCTGATGCGCCGGTCGGTGCCGACCACGGTGAGGAAGCCGTCGCGGTACTCGATATCCTCGACGCCGGCTTCCAGGATGTCGGCGGCCTTCTCGCGCGCCTTGTTGATCATGTCGTTGCTGGAGACCGCGACCGCGGTGCCGCCGACGAACAGCGAGCGCGAGCCGACGCTGCCGAAGCCGGTGGCGAGATCGGTGTCGCCCTGCACGACGTCGATCTTGTCCATGGGAATGCCGAGGCTGTCGGAGACCATCTGCGTGTAGGTGGTCTGCAAGCCCTGCCCCATCGCCATGGTGCCGGAATGCAGGATGACGCGACCTTCGGCGGTGGCGTGCAGCGAGACCTTCTCGGTGTGGGCGCGGCCGCCGGTCCATTCGATGTAGCTGGTCAGGCCGCGGCCGTAGAGCAGTCCCTTCTTCTTCGCAGCCTTCTTGCGCGCGGCAAATCCGTTCCAGTCGGCGAGGTCGGAGGCGCGCTCCAGCATGTGCGCGAAGGCGCCGGAATCGTACACCTGGCCGACCGCGTTGGTGTAGGGCAGCTGCGCCGGCTTGATGTAATTCACCTTGCGGATGGTGCGCGGATCCATGCCGATCTGACGTGCGGCGGCATCGAACAGCCGCTCGACGATGAACACCGCCTCGGGCCGGCCCGCGCCGCGATAGGCGCCGACCGGGGCGGTGTTGGTCATCACCGACTTCACCTCGAAATGCACCAGCGGCAGATCGTAGACGCCGGTCTGCACGAACGGGCCGAGCACCAGCGGGATGATGTTCGCAGTGCCGGACGAATAGGCGCCGGTGCCGCCGATCGAGCGCACGCGATAGGCCAGCACGCGGCCCTTGGCGTCGAGCGCGAACTCGCCGGTCGAGGTGAGATCGCGGCCATGGGTGCCGCCGACGAAGTCGTCGGTGCGGTCGCCGCGCCAGCGGATCTTCTTGTTCAGCCTGGTCGCGGCATAGGCCACGATGCCGTCTTCGGGATAGAGGCTGGTCTTCTGGCCGAAGCCGCCGCCGATATCGCCGACCAGCACGCGCACGCTATCCTTCGGACGCTTCAGGATGGATTCGGCGAGCAGGTCGCGGGTCGAACCCGGCGTCTGCGACTGCACATGCAGCAGCAGCCGCCCGGTCTTCTTCTCGATCTCGGCAATAGTCGAGCGCGGCTCCATCGCCGACGGCACCAGGCGCTGGCTGACCAGGTCGAGTGACACCTTGTGCGCGGCGCCGGCAAAGGCCTCCTCGACCTTGGCGGCGTCGCCGTAGCTCATCGCGGCGACGATGTTGTCGGGCGCCTCCGGCCAGACTGCAGGCGCGCCTGATTTGATCGCCTCGACCGGATCGACCACCGAGGGCAGCACCTCGTAATCGACCTCGATCGCTTCGGCCGCGGACTGCGCCAGCACGCGCGACGTCGCCACCACGGCAGCCACGCCTTCGCCGGCATAGCGCACGACCTCATGGGCCAAGAGGCGTCGCGGCGGCACGCTCATCGGCGAGCCGTCGGGCCGCTTGAAGATCGCCAGCGTCGGCAGCGTGCCGATATCGTCCCGGACCAGGTCGGCGCCGGTATAGACCGCCTCGACGCCGGGCATCTCCAGCGCCGCCTTGGTCTCGATCGACTTGATGTTGGCGTGGGCATGCGGCGAGCGCAGTACGTGCAGCCAGAGCGCGCCATCCTCCGGCTTGTCGTCGATGAAATGCCCCTTCCCGGTGAGCAGCCGCTGGTCTTCCAGACGCTTGACCGGCTGGCCCGCACCAAAGCGCATATTACCGAAGAATGTTCATCAGCTTATCCTTCGAGCTTGCAAGAATTCGGCGGGGGTTTTAGCGGATTTTGGCGCGCTGACAACCGAGCGCGCATCAAGGCAGATGCCCATCCTTTGGCGCGAACGATTGGATTTGGCGCCATTCAGCCAGCGAGGAGAATATTATTGCGTGCGGCCGATATCGACCACGGCGACCTCGACATCGCGTGCCATCCCCTCGCGCTTCACGCTGAGGCGAATCTTCTTGCCGACCCCGACTTGCTCGATTGCATCGCTCAGGTCGGAGAGCCGGTGAACCGGCTTGCCGTCGACCGCAGTGATCACGTCGCCGAGTTCGCCGGTGGAGAGATTGACCCCGCGGAGGCCGGCACGCTCGGCCGGCGATCCCGGGGTCGTGCGCACGACGATCAATCCCTCGGCGCCCAAACGCGTCGCCACAGCCTCATTCGCGGTCACGATGCCGATCCCCGGGGTTGGCACACGGCCGCTACGGATCAGCTCCGGGACCACGCGGTTCACGATATCGACAGGGATCGCAAAGCCGATGCCGGCATTCGAGCCGGACGGCGACAGGATCGCGGTCGTCACGCCGATCAGGCGGCCGGCGGAGTCAAGCAACGGTCCGCCTGAATTGCCCGGATTGATCGCAGTATCGGTCTGGATCACGTTGGATATCTCGCGTCCACTCGAGGTCGGCAGCCTGCGCTTCAGCGCGCTGATGATACCGCTGGACATTGACTGATCGAGCCCGAAGGGGTTGCCTATCGCAAATGCAAACTGCCCGACCTTGAGATCGGCCGAGCTGCCGATTGCGACCGGCGGCGGTAGCGTACGCGCACTCCGGATCCGCAGCACCGCCAGATCGTAGTTCGGCGCCGTGCCGACAATCTCCGCGCGCACCGCTTCGCCAGAGGCAAATCGGATCGCGACCTGACTCGCGTTCTGCACCACATGATTGTTGGTGACGATGTGGCCCTCATTGTCCCAGACGATGCCGGTGCCGGACGCCTCCCCGCCCTCCTGCTCCTCGCTGAGCGGATTGGAGGTCGTTTGTGCCACGACCTGCACGACCGATGGCGAGACCTTCTCGAATATCTCGACATTGGCCTTTTCGACGTCCGACAGCGCGCCGCGCTCCGTGACTGCGCGCGCGGGCGAGCCGGTCCACGGAGCCCGACGAATGTTGCTGGCCGCGAACACCAGCACGACGGCTGCGACGACGGCAAGAACTGCAATGTGGCGTCGATACATGGGCCTTGGCTCTCTCGCGTCGATAAACGCGTCGGACGGGCGGAAGTTGCCCGGTGCATGTCGGACAAATGCCGCAGTTTCCGGCTCTCACGGCTCGGTGTGTTGCTGCGCGAGCTCCCATTGAAACCGGGACGCCGATCCTTCGTTGTTCCCGGGGGTGCGTTGCGGCGCCGGAGACGTCCCGCATATTGATCGGAGCTTGCGGCATGACGGAACGGACACGGTTCAATATTGGCTATGCCATCGCTGCGATTTTCGCGGTCTTTCTGATCCAGTACATGGTCTCGACCGCAAATAGTGTCGCGGTGATCCCCTACAGCCAGTACCAGCAGTTGCTCCGGGATGGGAAGGTCGATTCCGTCGGCATTTCCGACCGCACAGTGCAGGGCACGCTGAAACAGCCGCTGCCCGGCGGACAAAAGCAGTTCGTGACCACGCGGGTCGACCAGGACGTCGCCCAGGAGCTCGAGAAATACCATGTGCGCTTCACCGGTCAGATCGAGAGCACCTTCTTGCGCGACCTGCTGTCGTGGGTGATGCCGGTACTGCTGTTCTTCGGTATCTGGTGGTACATCGGCAGGCGCGCCGCCGCCGGCGGAGGCCTGGGCGGCGGCCTGATGGCGATCGGCAAGAGCAAAGCCAAGATCTATGTCGAATCCGACACGGGCGTGACCTTCGGCGACGTCGCCGGCGTCGACGAGGCCAAGGACGAGTTGCGCGAGGTGGTCGATTTCCTGAAGAGCCCAAAGGACTATGGCCGGCTCGGCGGGCGAATGCCGAAGGGTGTGCTGCTGGTCGGCCCGCCAGGCACCGGCAAGACCCTGCTCGCGAAGGCGGTGGCTGGCGAAGCCCGCGTGCCGTTCTTCTCGATCTCGGGATCTGAGTTCGTCGAGATGTTCGTCGGCGTCGGCGCGGCACGGGTGCGCGACCTGTTTCAGCAGGCGCACCAGAAAGCGCCGGCGATCATCTTCATCGACGAGCTCGATGCGCTCGGCCGCGCCCGCGGCATCGGCCCGTTTGCCGGAGGCCATGACGAGAAGGAGCAGACGCTGAACCAGCTTCTGGTCGAGCTCGACGGCTTTGACTCGCGCACCGGCCTTGTCATCCTGGCCGCGACCAACCGGCCGGAAATCCTCGACCCTGCGCTGTTGCGCGCCGGCCGCTTCGATCGCCAGGTATTGGTCGACCGTCCCGACAAGAAGGGACGAATCGCAATCCTCGACGTGCACATGAAGAGAGTGAGAATCGCTCCCGATGTCGATCCCGAGGGTGTGGCGGCGCTGACGCCGGGATTTACCGGCGCCGATCTTGCCAATCTCGTCAACGAGGCGGCGCTGCTCGCGACCCGCCGCGGCGCCGAGGCGGTCGCCATGACCGACTTCAATCACGCCGTCGAGCGTATGGTGGCAGGCCTCGAGAAGCGCAACCGCCTGCTCAATCCGAAGGAGCGCGAGATCGTCGCCTATCACGAGATGGGCCATGCCCTGGTCGCGCTGTCGCTGCCGGGCGTCGACCCCGTCCACAAGGTCTCGATCATCCCGCGCGGCGTCGGCGCGCTCGGCTACACCATCCAGCGTCCGATCGAGGACCGTTTCCTGATGACCAAGGAAGAGCTGGAGAACAAGATGGCGGTACTGCTCGGCGGCCGCGCCGCGGAGTTGATCGTGTTCGAACATCTCTCGACCGGCGCGGCGGACGACCTGCGCCGCGTGACCGACATCGCCCGCAGCATGGTGACGCGCTACGGCATGTCCGAAAAGCTCGGCGGCGTTGCCTATGACCGCGAACCCGGCAACCTCTTCGGTGGCGCCGATCGACCCTATCCGATGCGTGAGCATGACTATGCGGAGGACACGGCGGCCGCGATCGACGTTGAGGTGCGCGCAATCGTTGACCGTGTGTTCCAGCGCGCCGAGAGTATCTTGACCGCGCGTCGTCCCATTCTCGACCACGCCGCGAAGAAGCTGCTGGAAAAGGAGACGCTGGAACGGAGCGATCTCGAGAGCCTGATCCGCGACGCGCCGCAGGAAGGCCTGAGAGCGGTGTAGGGCGAGGCCGGCACGGCGCCTCACGCGCGCCGCCCCCTCTCTTATCCCAAATCGCGCAGCGCTGCCTCGACCACCTTGCGCTGCTCGGCCGAGAGCGGCGCCTGCGGCGGCACGGGGTCGCCGACGTCGTAGCCCTGGATCGCAAGCCCGGCCTTGATGCAGGCGGCGAGGTTGAAGCGGGCGAAGGCCTCGTTGATGCGCCACAGCTTTCGCTGCAGCGCCATCGCCTCGTCCCAGCGGGTACGGCGGCAGAGATTGTAAAGCTCGACGCTCTGCCGCGGGATGATGCAGGCGGGTCCCGCCATCCAGCCGTGGCCGCCGATCAGCATCACCGCGGCCGGAATATGGGCGGAGGCCGAGAACACTTTGAGCTGGTCGCCGCAGCGGTTCATGATCGAGAGCAGTCGCCCGGTATTGGTCGAGGCGTCCTTGATGTAGCCGATGCGCGGATGGGCGGCGAGGCGCGCGATGACGTCGAGCGTGAGGTCGGAGCGCTGGAAATTCGGATTGGTGTAGATCACGACGGGAATGTCGACGGCATCGGCGATGGCACGGAAATAGGCTTCGACCTGCGCGTCGCTGAGCGGGAAATACGCCTCCAGGATCGCCAGGATGCCGTTGGCGCCGCGCTTCTGATAGGCCTTGGCCTGTGCCACCGCATCCGCCGTCGAGGTCGAGGCGACGCCGGCGACCACGGGGACGCGACCCTGTGCGGCTTCGATCGTGGTCTGCACCACCTGCATGCGCTGGGCATTGTTGAGATAGGCGAACTCCCCGGTCGAGCCGAGCGGCGTCAGCCCGTGCACGCCGGCCTTGATCAGGTCATCGCACAGCCGTCCCAGCAGCTCGGTGCGGATATGGCCGGCGGGATCGACCGGGGACACTAGATACGGGAAGACGCCGTGAAAATCAGCCATTTGCGAGCCTCGTTGACGGCGAGACATAGTCGGGATCATGCGCGAAGGGAAGCGGCGTCCCCTCACGCAGGGCGCCCAGCACCGCCGCAAAGTCGGTTAACGCGCGGAAACCGAGCAGCCGTTCGGCCTTGCCGGGATCGTAGATCCGGCCGACCGATGCCGGCAGGCGCCAGCCGCGCTTGGCGAACAGCCTCGGCGCATCGGGGAAATAGCGCGCGATCACATCGGCCGCGTTCGACTTCAGCTCCGCGAGGTCATTGCGCGAAAAGGGCGTCGGCGCGCTGATCACAAAGACTTCGAAGCCGCGGGCCTTCTCCAGCGCCACGACGTGAGCGTCGGCGGTGTCCTCCACCGTCAGGCGGCGATACAATAGTTCGGTCGCCTTGAGGTTCTCGCCGTGGATGTCGCGGATGGTGTCGTCGTCCTCGGGGAAGAAACGGCTGGTGCGCAGCACCGCGCAATTCAACCCATGCTCGCGGCTGAACAGCCGGCACAGGCCCTCGGCGGCAAGCTTCGTGATGCCGTAGATGTTGCGCGGCTCGAGCGGGCCGGTACTCTCGTCGAGCCACACCGCGGCAGCGCCCTCGCCGTCCCGGATCGCCTGCGAGATCATCAGCGACGTCGTCGAGGTGAAGACGAAGCGATCATGGCCTGCGGCGACGGCCGCCTGCAGCAAATTCAGAGTGCCGGTGACGTTGACATCGACGAAGGCTTGCGGCGAAAAACGCGCGATATCCGGCTTGTGCAGGGCGCCGCCATGGATCACGGCCTCGATGCCGTGATCGGCGAAGGCCCGGTCGACCACCGAGCGGTCGGCGATCGAGCCGATGATATCGGTCGCCGTACCCGTGACCACGTCGAGGCCGACCACGCTGTGGCCGACTTGCCGGAGCCGCGGCGCGAGAAAACGCCCCAGCCAGCCGGAAGAGCCCGTCAACAGCACGCGCATGACGTCAGCCTCGGCCCGATCTCAGAACACCTTGGCGATCGCGGCCTGCGCGTCGCTTTGGATCTGCTTGAGATGATCGGGCCCCCGGAAGCTCTCGGCGTAGATCTTGTAGACATCCTCGGTGCCGGACGGACGCGCGGCGAACCAGCCGGAATCGCTCTCGACCTTGATACCGCCGAACGGCTGATCATTGCCCGGTGCCTTGGTTCTGACCGCGCACACCGCGTCGCCGGCAAGCTGCGTCATGTTGAGCTGCTCGGGCCCGAGCGCCTTGAGCGCGCTCTTCTGCTTCGGCGTCGCCGCGACATCGATGCGCTCGTAATACGGCACGCCGAATTCGGCAGTCAGCTCATTGAACAATTCGCTGGGATCGCGGCCGGTCTTGGCAATGATCTCCGCCGCCAGCAGGCCGAGGATGATGCCGTCCTTGTCGGTGGTCCAGACCGAGCCGTCGCGCTTGAGGAACGAGGCGCCGGCGCTCTCCTCACCGGCGAAGCCGAACCCGCCGCTGCCGAGCCCCTCGACGAACCATTTGAAGCCGACCGGCGTCTCGACCAGTCTGCGGTTCAACTTCTTCGCGACTCGATCGATGATCGAGCTCGACACGATGGTCTTGCCGATCGCAGCGTCCTTGCCCCATTGCGGCCGGTGCGCGAACAGATAGGCAATTGCGGTGGCGAGGAAATGGTTCGGGTTCATCAGCCCGTTCGAGCGCGTCACGATGCCGTGCCTGTCAGCATCGGTGTCGTTGGCAAAGGCGACATCGAAACGGTCGCGCATCCCGATCAAGCTCGCCATCGCATAGGGCGACGAGCAGTCCATTCGGATCTTGCCGTCCCAGTCCGCGGTCATGAAGCGGAAGGTCGGGTCGACGGCCTCGTTCACGACAGTCGCATTGATCCCGTAGCGCGCGATGATCGGCTGCCAGTAATGCACGGCGGCGCCGCCGAGCGGATCGATACCGATCCGCACACCGGCCGACTTGATCATTGCGAGATCGACGGTGTTGCCGAGGTCGGCGACGTAAGGCGTGACATAGTCGTGGAGATGCGTGGTCGCCGCCTTGCGGGCGCGATCATATGGCATCCGCGCGACGCCCTTGAGACCCGCCTCAATGTAGCGGTTGGCGTTCTTCTCGACGACACCAGTGACGTCGGTGTCGGCTGGACCGCCATGTGGTGGATTGTATTTGTAGCCGCCGTCTTCGGGCGGGTTATGCGACGGCGTGATCACGACGCCGTCGGCAAGCCCTGTGCTGCGTCCCTTGTTGTAGCTCAGGATCGCATGCGAGACGACGGGCGTCGGCGTGTAACCACCCTGCGCATCGATCATGATCTCGACGCCGTTCGCAGCGAACACCTCCACCGCGCTTGCCAGCGCCGGCTCCGCGAGCGCGTGGGTATCGATGCCGATGAACAGCGGTCCGGTCAGCCCGGCCTCGCGGCGATAGTCGCAGATCGCCTGCGTGGTGGCGAGGATATGGTCCTCGTTGAAGGAATTCTTCAGCGACGAGCCACGATGGCCCGAGGTGCCGAAGGCGACCCGCTGGGTGGCTTCACGGGCGTCGGGCTTGCCGGCGAAATAGGCCGTAACCAGTCGCGGCACATTGACGAGCGAGGCGGGATCGACGGGTTTACCGGCGGCGGGATGTGGTGCCGTCACGTGACCTCTCAGAGCTGCTGTCGCCTGTCCATCAGCGCAATCGGATGATGGACAGACGTGCTACCATGCTGGCTTACCCCCAATCAAGCCGGGGGCATTTCGTTCCCTGCCGGCGACTGCGAGGTATCAAGACACATCGATCTGCTGCACCTTTTCACGGAGCTCGTCGACCAGCACCCGCTTGTTCTCACTATAGTCGACGGGAACCACGACTAGATGCACGCCGCCGCCGGTAAAGGCGCGCTCCAGCGTCGGGACGATCGCCTCCGTGCTCTCGATCCGCGATCCCTTGGCGCCGTAGCTCTCGGCATATTTGACGAAATCCGGATTACCGAAGGTGAGGCCGAAATCGGGGAAATGATCGACCGCCTGCTTCCAGCGGATCATTCCGTAGGCGGAGTCCTCCAGGATCAGGATCACGAGATTGAGCTTGAGCCGGACGGCGGTCTCCAGCTCCTGCGAATTCATCATGAAGCCGCCGTCGCCGCAGACCGCGAGCACCCGGTTCTTCGGATAGAGCATCGCCGCCATTATCGCCGACGGCAGGCCGGCGCCCATGGTCGCGAGCGCGTTGTCGAGCAGCAACGAGTTCGCCAAAAGCGTGCGGTAGTTGCGCGCGAACCAGATCTTGTACATGCCGTTGTCGAGCGCGACGATGCCGTCTTCCGGGATCACCTGCCGCACATCGTGCACGATGCGCTGCGGCGTCGGCGGCCAGCGGCCTTCGGTGGCGCGATCGGTGATCCGCGCCAGGATGCTTTCGCGCAAGCTGAGCAGCGCGCTGGCATGCGGCAGCTTGCCTTCGACCCGATCAGCCAGCAGCTTGAGGCTCGGCCCGACATCGCCGATCACCTCACACTGCGGAAAGTAGACCTGCTCGACATTCGCGGGCGTGTAGCTGACATGAACCACCTGCGGTCCCTTGGGGCCCATGATGAAGGGCGGCTTCTCGATCGTGTCATGACCGATCGCGATGATGAGGTCGGCACGGTCGATCGCCTCATGCACATAGTCGCGCTCGCTCAACGCGGCGGTGCCCATGTAAAGATTGGTGCCGCCCGACACCGTGCCCTTGCCCATCTGGGTGGTGAAAAACGGGATCTTGGTGCGGCGGACGAAGTCGCCGATGCCGGCCGTGCTGCGCGGACGCGACGCCGCGGCGCCGAGCATGATCAGCGGCCGCTGCGCCTTCAGGATCATGTCGGCGGCGCGATCGAGCGCCGCAGCATGCGCGATCGGAATTTCGATCGGATGCGGCGGCACCATGGCCATCGGCTCGGCCTCTTCGCCCGCGATATCCTCAGGCAATTCGAGCAGTACGGGGCCGGGCCGCTCCTGCATCGCGATCCGGAACGCGTCGCGGACCAGCGTCGGAATGGTCGCGGTGCTGACGATCTGCAGCGACAGCTTGGTCAGCGGACGGAAGGTGTTGACGATATCGACGATCTGGAACTTGGCCTGGCGGCTGCTCATGATGCCCTTCTGGCCGGTCAGCATCACCATCGGCATCGCGCCGAGCAGCGCATAGGCTGCGCCGGTCGTCAGATTGAGCGCGCCGGGTCCGAGCGTCGTCATGCACACGCCGGGCTTGCCGGTGAGACGGCCATAGGTCGCCGCCATGAAGGCCGCGGCCTGCTCGTGGCGCGTGACGATCAGCTTGATCGAGGATGTGCGCAGGCTTTCGACGACATCGAGATTCTCCTCGCCGGGAACACCGAACACGCGTTCCACGCCCTCGTTCTCAAGTGCGGCGACCAGCAGATCGGAGCCTTTAGTCATTGTAGCCTCGCGCGTTGAATTGCCTGCGGCGGTGCGAGCATAGCGGCATCGCGCGCCGTCGGGGAGTCTTTCGCGGCGTCATGGCTTGTGCTCCCGGATCCAGGCACCGACCACGGGCAGCACGCGCGCCTGGAGATCGCCGGAGATCGCGATCGATTCCAGCGCCCGCGCCACCATCAGCCGCCCGCCGCTGGTCGATTGTGACGGAGCGAAGGCGGCGAGCTCGGCGGCGTGGGTCGCGTCGGTGAAGGTGGTCATGAAGTTGGGCACGAACTGGTCGCGGAAATTCGGTCCTTGCTTGGCCAGCAGCGCATCGAAATTCTTCTGGACGAAATCCCAGGCGAGCTGCGGCTGCTCGCCGGCGGACGCAACCGCGCTGATCATGCCCGGGACGATCGTATCGGGTAGTTCGCTGGTCAGCGTCAATGCCAACGTCGCCTGGGCCAGTTCGGGATCGCGGGCGCTGGCGACGGCGAAATAATTGCGCAACCGCTCATTGGTGACCGTGGTCTTGCGCGCCAGTGAGAGCAGCGTGTCGTGGGTTGACCGGTCGGCGGTGATCCCGACAAGATGGGTCACGGCGTCGCGCAACGCGTTCGGCAGCGAATCGGCATCCACAAGGAACGCCGCAAACCGCCGCCTCGCCTCGGCGCGGATGGTCTTGTCGCCGAAATCGCCCAGCGCGCGGATCAGGCTCGCGCGCAACAACGCCGTATCGTCATCGGCCGGGCCGCCCTCCCATCCAAGCCTGTTGAACACCGGCCGCAGTTTCGCGCGCGCATAGGCCTGGATGATCGGCCGCTCGTCACGATCACGCGCCAGGCGATCAAGCATGGCAAACGACGAGATCACCTGGTCCCATACGGCGCGGTGATCGCCGATGTCGAGCGCATCGAGCAGCGCAAGGTATGACGACGGATCGGCGCGGCCGGCCTGCACCAGCGCCCAGCTGTCGGTGACGATGTTGAGCCGGTCGTCCACCGGCATCTGCGCAAATGCGTTCAACAATGCCGCGCGGTTCTTCGGGCCGTATTCGACCCGATAGTAACCGATGTCGCCGAGATTGACCTTGATCGGATCGCCGCAGTCCCCTGCGGGAATATCGGCGCTACCCTGCAGCAGCACGTCTGCGAAGGGTTTGCCGTGCAAAGGTCCGACCGCCACCGGAATCTGCCAATTTTGGTGTGGCAGGGG
>NZ_LNCU01000081.1:51690-83948 GCF_001542415.1 Bradyrhizobium macuxiense | reverse complement strand
CCTGCCGCAGCGTCAGGTGCTGCGAGGCGCCATCGCAGACGGTCTCCGCCACGACGAGCGGCACGCCGTCCTGTTCGGTGAAGGACGCGGCCACGCCCGCGATCTTCTTGCCGGCGACGCTTTCCAGCGCCTGCCAAAGGTCGGCGGTGGTGCTGTTGCCGTAAGCATGCGCAGCCATGTATTTGCGGATGCCGTCGCGGAACGCCTGCTCGCCGAGATAGTTCTCGAGCATCCGGATCAGCGCCTGGCCCTTGTTGTAGGTGATGGCGTCGAATGCCGTGACCGCCTCGCTGTGATCGGCGATCGGCTGCTGGATCGGATGCGAGGTGCGGCGCGCATCGAGCGTCATGGCGTACTGCTTCGCGCCATAGCCGTTCAGCCAGTTCTGCCATTGCGGATAGAAATGCTCCGAGGCCTTGGTCGCCATCCAGCTCGCGAAGCCTTCATTGAGCCAGAGATTGTCCCACCAGGCCATGGTGACGAGGTCACCGAACCACATATGCGCCATTTCATGCGCGATGATGCCGAAAATGCCGCGCCGTGCCGACTCCGCATTGGTCGCGGGATCGAACAATAGCCGGCTCTCGAAGAAGGTGATGCCGCCCCAATTCTCCATCGCGCCGCCGAACCCGCCGGGCACCGCGATCAGGTCGAGCTTGGGCAGCGGATACTTCACGCCGAAATAGTCGTTGTAATAGGCGAGCAGCTTGACCGCGCTGTCGAGCGCGAACCGCCCTTGCTCCGTCTTATCTTCCGTCGTCACCACGCCGACGGTGACGCCGCCGGCGTCCGCAGTGATACGCTCGAGCTCGCCCACCGTGAGCAAGAAGAGGTAGCTCGACATCTTCGGCGTCGGCGCGAAAGTAACCTTCTTGAGATTGTTGTTGACCGGCTCCTCACTTCTAACGGGCATATTGGCGACCGCGAGCAGATTGCGCGGGATCACGACTGATAGCGCAAAGGTCGCCTTGAACGCTGGCTCGTCCCAGCACGGAAATATCCGCCGCGCGTCCGCCGGCTCCAGCTTGCTTGAAATCATCCGCTTCATGCCGGTCCGGGTCGGGTAATCGACCGAGAACAGGCCGGAACCGAACTTGTTGATCTGCGCAGCGAACGCGATGTGCAGTCTGTGCTGGCCCGCCGCGAGCGGCTGGGGAAAGGTCAGCGTCGCCGTCTGCGTGGTCGCATCGGTCGTGACCGCGGCGCGCTGTGCGCCGTCATCGACAGTCACATCGCCGAACGTCGTGCTGATCGTGTTCAACGTGACCCGCGCGGTCGGCTCGCGCACCTCGATGTCAACGGTCTCGACGCCGGGCAAGGCAAGATTCGTGAAGTCGGGGGTCAGCTCGACTGCATAGCTCACGGGGATCACCGTCTTGGGCAACTTCCCTGGCGTGCTGTCGAAGGAAAATGTCTGTTCGGCATGCGCGGCAGCGGCCGCCGACAGCATCATGGCCGCCGCGGCAACACGACGCAGAAACGCCCATCGGCGTTGATTAGCAGGCTTGTTCATTGCGCGGCTCGATGAGAACTCTGGAAAATGTTCAGGCGTCATTTTCGGCGGGAGTTAGCGGGGAATTTAGAGGAGAAGATGTCACCATGATATTGACAACTCTGCGACCTCGACCCTGCAACCGCTCGCATCTATTGACACGCATTTGCTATCAGGCGGCCGTTTGCGCGCTGGTTGCCCGACAGCAGGATGAGAGGTTAACGTGCTCGCACGTCCTGCTGCAGCCGGCGATCGAGGCTTTTCCCCGGCGTCGGCCGAGCACACCACCAAATCGACAAGAACCCGACGGGAGCCAGTCATGTTCGGTAAATTCTCGCGCCGGGAGTTTGGAGCCCTTGCAGGTCTCTCGGCGCTCGGCCTGTCGGCCCCCGCCCAGGCGGCGAAGGGCCTGCCGCGGCCGGACGGTGCGAATTTTCCCGCCGGTTTCATCTGGGGCACCGCGACGTCGGCCTACCAAATCGAGGGCGCCGTCACCGAGGACGGCCGCGGCCGCTCGATCTGGGACACGTTCACACACACATCAGGCAAGATCGAGGACGGCACGACCGGCGATCGCGCCAATGATCACTATCACCGCTACAAGGAGGATGTCCGCCTCATCAGGGACCTCGGCGCAAAGGCCTATCGCTTCTCGATCGCCTGGCCGCGCGTGTTTCCGGACGGCACCGGCGCGCCGAACCCGAAGGGCCTCGACTTCTACAACCGTCTGATCGACGACCTGCTGGCCAACGGCATTGAGCCTTACGCCACGCTCTATCACTGGGACCTGCCGCAGGCACTGCAGGATCGCGTCGGCGGCTGGCGCTCCAGCGACACCTCGAAGGCATTCGGCGACTATGCCGGCTATGTCGCACAGCGGGTGACCGACCGCGTGAAGAACATCTTCACCCTCAACGAGGTCGGGCGTTTCCTCCCCTTCGGCTACGCTCTCGGCGTCGACGCGCCCGGGTTGAAGCTGCCGCCGGCGGAAGTGAACCAGGCGCGCCACCACGTCGCCCTGGCGCATGGGCTCGCGGTCCAGGCGATCCGCGCCAAGGGGCGTGCGGGGACGCGGGTGGGTCCTGCCGAGAACATCACGGCCTGCGTGCCCGCGATCAACACGCCGGCGAATATCCGCGCGACCGAGATGGCCACGCGCGAACTCAATGCGGGTTTTCTCGGCGTCGTCCTCGAAGGCAAGTACACCGAGGGCTTCCTGCAGTATGCCGGCGCGGACGCGCCAAAGTTCACCGCAGACGAACTGACGATCATTTCGCAGCCGAACGATTTCGTCGGATTGAACATCTACGCTCCGCATGCCTATGTCCTCGCGACCGACCACGCGCCGGGCTGGAAGCCGCTGCCGATGCCCGCGTCGTTCCCACACATGAACTCGGAATGGCTGCGGATCGCGCCTGAGGTGATCTACTGGGCGCCGCGGATTGCCGCCAAGATCTGGAACATCAAGAGCATCTATATCAGCGAGAACGGAACGTCTGGCGAGGACAAGGTCCATCCGGACGGCCAGATCTACGATCTCGACCGCATCATGTACCTGCGCAACTATCTCACCCAGCTGCAACGCGCGACCGCCGATGGCGCCCCGGTCCACGGCTACTTCCTGTGGAGCCTGATGGACAATTTCGAATGGATCTTCGGCTACGAGAAGCGCTTCGGCCTCTACCGGGTCGACTTCGAAACCCAGGCCCGTGTGCCGAAGCTGAGCGCGGCATTCTATCGCGACGTGATCGCACGCAACGCGATCGGAGTGTGACTCGGGATGCCCTATCCGGCCTGGGGCCGTGCGCCGGCCCATGCCCGCTTGAGCAGATCGTAAATCCCGGCTTGCTCGATCGGCCGCGGATTCCAGTAGGGATTCCTTGTCGCGAGTTCGGCGGCCCTTGCGATGCCGTCTTCCGGCATGCCGATCTCGGCGAGCGAGCGCGGCGCACCGAGCCTTGCCGACAGCTCGAACAGGCCATCGGCCGCATCAGGTGCACCCAGTGCCTTCGCGGCACGGCCGATCGCATCCGGTGCGGCCGGTGTGTTGTAGGCGATGGTGTGCGGCAGCAGCACGGCGTGGGTCTCGGCATGCGGCAGGTCGAACAAGGCGCCGACCGTGTGGCAGAGCTTGTGATGCAGCGCCATGCCGACGGTGCCAAGGCAGACGGCACACAACCACGCGCCATAGAGCGCATCCGAACGCACCTCCAGATCGCGTGGCCGCGCCATCACCTCCGGCAGCGACGACGCCAGCTTTGCGATCGCCTCTTCCGCCATCAGCGAGGTGATCGGGTTGCCGTCCCGCGCATACAGCGCCTCGGCGGCGTGGGCGATCGCGTTCAGCCCGGAGATCGCGGAGAATTGGGCCGGCATCGAAACGGTCAGGTTGACGTCATAGATCACGGCCTCGGGCAGGATCTTCGGCGATGATTGCGTGGTCTTGACGCCGTCGACGGTTTCGCCGAGCACCGGCGTCATCTCCGAACCGGCATAGCTGGTCGGCAGGATCAGTTGCGGCAAATCGGTGCGCAGCGCGATCGCCTTGCTGAGGCCGGTTGCGGCGCCCGCCCCGATCGCGACGACGCCGTCGGGCTTCAGATCGCGCACGACCTGCATCGCCTGCTCGGTCACTGCGACGGGCGTGTGCACCACGGCGCCCTCGAACAGCCCGGCCATGCGGCCACCAGTCAACGCCGCGAGATCGCCGAGTTCCGCATGTTGCCGCCGGCTCGCCAGCACCAGCGCTCGCGTGATGTTGAGACGCTCAAGCTCGTCCGCCAGATCAGCGATGGTGCCGACACCGAACACCACCCGCATCGGGCTGACCTGATAGGTGAAGGATTGCGACATGCTGCTGCCCTCGCTGGCCTCCGGCGTGCTACCGCCGCACAGCAGGGGTGTTTCAACCACCTTCCCGATCCAGTCAACCGCGACGTTCTCAAGCCACCGCCTTGTAATCAGGCGCGGTCGCCAGGAAACGTGCATAGGCGTCCGCGTCGGGTGGCGTGAATTTCTCGACGAGCGGGTTGCGGCGCCGTTTGGTGGTGCCGATGTCGACCAGCAGTTCGTCGAAATGCTTGAAATGGTAGGGCGCCACGCACAGCCCGCCATAGACGCCGGCCGCCGGCCGCTCGACGCGCCTGAAGTTCAGCATCATCGCGATGTTGTCGTGCATCTCGGTCGCGCTCGGCTGACGTGCCAGCTGGCCGTCGGCGTAGCGCACCAGCCAATTCGCGGCCAGATCCGCACACAACACGGTGCAGAAGCTCGAGTTGAACCCGACGAAGCCCATGTCGGGCAGGTCAGGATTGGCGATCAGGCGATACAGCCGGTACTGCCCGTCAGGTTCGACCAGCTTCGCTTGATACTCTTGCGGCAGGAACGGCACGCCGAGCTTGTAGCCGATCGCGAGCGCCGCCACATCCGCGGCGACGCGCTGGCCGCCGCTCATCACGATGGTCTTACCGTCATAATGATCGAACGTGCCGCGCACCGCCTTGATGCGGCCGTCAGCAACCATCGGATAGAAGCCGGGGGTTGCGATCGGCACCGAGCAGTTGACGCCGTCTTCGATCCGTTCCTTCGGCACCATGTTGCACCGCTTGAGCTTGAGCTGCATCTTCAGCATGCTCTCCAGCCCGCGCCAGTTCGCCCAGACCAACGGCTTGGCGACCGCGTGCGCCAGGCGCGACATCGGGCCGATGCCCCAGCTACGGAACATCTCCTCCTGCGCGCGGATGTAGAGGATGCGCTTGAAGTTCACGAGCCCGCCCACGAAGTAGGGAATCCGCCAGACCGGCTCGCGAAACACGATCGTCACCTCGCTGGCGCCGGAGTTGACCGCGTTGACAGCGAGGTCGGTCGCCGATTTCGAGCCGCCGAGCACGACCACCTTGCGCCCCTTGGCGAGCGTGGGATCGCCGTATTGCGACGAATGCAGGATCTGGCCGCCCTGCGCCTTGAAGCCGTCTTCGCCCGGCAACGGCAGCGTCTGAGGCTCGTTGAACTGCCCGGTGCAGACCGCGACAAAGTCGAAATCCTCATGGCCGGCGGCGCCGTCGGTCGAGCGCAGCTCGAGCCTCCAGCCTGGTTTGCCGTCGGGGCGACGGTTCATGGCCTCGACCTTGGTGTTGAACCGCATCGCGTCATTGAGCCCGTGGCTGCGGGCATATTCACTGAGATAGGCGTGGACCTGCGGGCCCTTCGGCCATTCCGGATAGGCCTCCGGCATCGCCTTGTCGGTGTAGCGATAGAGCTCCTTCGGGCTCTGGGTCTGGACATCGGGATAGGAGCGCGCCGGCTCCCAGACGCCGCCGAGATCGCCGCTGCGCTCGATGATCGTCACCTTGTGGCCGCGCGTGGCGAAGGCCTTGCCGGCCGCGAGCCCGGATATGCCGGCGCCGATGACGCACACATGCTTCTGCTTGACCATGAAACCGCTCCTAGATGAGTGAACAGATCCATTCCTTACGCGCAGGCATCCCCGTCATCGCCGGAGCCCGCCCCGGCGATTGTCGCGTCGCGTACGCAATGTTTTTGGCTGCCGGCCTAGTCGTTGGCTTCGGGTGGCAGGAAATCCACCTCGTGCTCGGCGGAGACGCGCACCACTTCGGCGGGGTCCTGCAGATTGTGCAGCTTGTCGAACAGCGCCTCGAGCTTCTGCATCGGCGACACCCAGAACAGCGCCCGCGCCGGCTTGTCCGATTTGTTGAAATAGCCGTGCGGGATACCGCGCGGCATGCGCACGAGATCGCCGGCCTTGGCCTGCACCCAGACCCCGTCGAGCTTGAGGTCGAGCACGCCTTCCTGCACCAGGATGAACTCGTCCTGGGTCGGGTGAATGTGCACCGGCACGAACTGGCCGGGCTCACTGTTGGTTTCGAATGCGAAGGTCGAGTCGGTGACCGCTTTCGGGTAGTAGACCTGACCAAGGATATTCCAGGTCTTGCCGCCGTAGCCGGTGCCCTCTCGGGTAATGCCTTTCTCGAGCGTGCCCATGTCAGCCTCTCCAGTTTTGGTGCGCATTGCGGACACGGAGCCTGTCGCCAGCCCGCGGGGCTGTCTAGCCGATAAACGAATCCCACATCCGGCAGGATCATGCTGCAATGCGGAAGCGATCAGCGTCGGCGCCTCGCCTGCCTGCGCAACGATCGGGCAGATTGCCGATGGAATTGCGTTCCCCTTTGCCGGCAGATGCATTAGGCTGACGATATTTTAGACCTCAAACAACTTCGGACGGCTGGCGTGATTGCAGCGAGCAACGAGGTTTCGGCAACGGAAAGGCTGAAGGATTTCGCGCGCGTTGCGACGGCGCGCGTCGACGATGCTGCCGAGGCGATCGGCCGCATCTTCTGCCCGCACGACCTGACGCCGGTCGATCACTCCGGAGGAGATTTTTTCGCGCTCCACAATTGCGCGAGCTTTGACGGGTTCTCCTTCAACTATGTCGCTTACGGCGGATCGGTCGCAATCAATCCCGGCTGCCTTGATCGCTTCTTCCTGCTGCAGGTGCCGCTGCACGGCTCGGCGTCGGTGCGCACCGCAGCCTGCGAGGTGATGACCGGACCGCGCCACTGCGCATCGCTGCTGTCTCCGACCATCCCGACCGCAATGACGTGGCGCGGCGACTGCGCCCAGCTGATCCTGCTGCTCGACCGCAAGCTGGTCGAGCATCGCGCCGCGGCGCTCGGCGGTGTGGCCGTGCGCCCGATCGAATTCAATCCGGCAGTCGATCTTTCCGGATCGCTCGGCCAAGCGCTCGCGGCGAGGATCGAGCATCTCGTCGCGCTGGCTGAGCAGCTCGGGCCGCACAAGTCGCTGTCCGCGATCGCGTCGGCCGAATGGCGCGGGGCGTTGCTCAATGCCCTGCTCAACGACCAGCGCAACAGCCTCAGCTCGGCCATCGACGTCTTCAGCGGCCGCGCCGAGACCCAGCCGGCTCCGCTGAAGCGGGCCCGGGCCTATCTGGAGACACGGGCGACCGAGCCGCTGGATCTCGCCGAGCTCGCCGATGTCGCCGGCACCGGCATCCGCGCGCTGCAGCTCGGCTTCCGCCGCCACTTCGGCACCACGGTAAGCGACATGCTGCTCGACATCCGCCTCGCCCAGCTCAACGCACGCCTGAAGACGGCCCGGCCCGGCGAGCGCATTGTCGATATCGCCTTCGACCTCGGCTTCACCCATCTGAGCCGGATGGCGAGCGCCTATCGCGCCAAGTTCGGCGAGAGCCCGAAGGCGACGTTGCACCGGCTGAGCTGAGGTTCCGCCTCGAACGCCGTGTGGACCGGCGCGGCCGGCCCCTGCCCATCCGGCCAGTTTCGTCTCCCGCCGCGGCACCCCAGATTGAGGGAAGCAACAGGAGCTTCCCATGACCGACCCGACCACCCTCGCCTCATTATCTTCCGCCCTGGCGGACACGGTCGCGCGCGCGGCGCCGGCGATCGTGTCGGTGCATTCGCATCGCTCGCGGGCCTCCGGCTTCGTCTGGAAACCCGGTCTCGTGATCACCGCCGACGAGGCGCTGGCCGACGAGGGCGAGATCGAGATCCAGTTCGCCGACGGCAGCAGGAAACAGGCCACCATCGCCGGACGCGACCACACCACCGATATCGCCCTGCTGCGGGTCGACACCGATGTCGCACCGGTCAAGCTGTCGGCCAGTGTTCCCGCACTCGGATCGCTCGCCGTGGTCGTCGCGGCGGACCGCGGCGCTGCGACCGCGCGGCTCGGCATCGTTTCGCTGTCGGGTCCTGCCTGGCGCAGCCTGCGGGGCGGCGACATCGACGCAAGGATTGAGCTCGACGTCCGGCGGCACAGCCAGCAGGGCGGGCTGGCGCTGGATGCGTCGGGAGAACCGTTCGGCATGGCCGTGCTGGGTCCCCGTCGCGTGCTGACGATCCCGGCCGCGACCATCGAACGCGTCGCCGCACAGCTCGAGACCTCCGGCCGCATCGCGCGCGGATATCTAGGCCTCGGCCTGCAGCCGGTGCGTCTCGATGACGGCATCGGCGCGATGGTGATGAATGTCGACAAGAACGGCCCGTCGGCTGCCGCCGGCATCCGGCAAGGCGACGTGATCATCGCGGTCAATGACGAGCGGCTGTCCGGCGTTCGGGCGCTGCTGCGGACATTGGGACCGCAGAGCGTCGGCCGGGTCGTCGACGTAACGGTCCGTCGCGGCGGCGAGCCGCAGCACTTCAGGGTGACGATCGGCGAGAGGCCGGAGACGTGAGCAATGAGAGTACGCCGGAGATCGTGATCTCGCTCGAGATCGACGATCCCGTGCTTGCAGACCGGTTGGCGACGCTGCTTGGCGGCGTCGCCGGCTTGCGCCTTGCAGCGCCCGGCGAAGTGGCCGCAGCGGCGGTGGTCTCGCGCGATCACGACAAGGCTGCCTCGGCAGATGACTTCGAGCTGACGCCGCGCGAGCTCGACGTGCTGGCGCTGCTCGCCGAGGGCGCCTCGAACAAGATGATCGCCAAGCGCCTCGGCATCTCCGTTCACACTGCCAAGTTTCACGTCGGCTCCCTGCTCGACAAGCTCGATGCCACCGGCCGCACCGATGCGGTCGCGCATGCGGCACGGCGTGGGGTGATCAATTTGTGAGGCTGAGGCGGCGGCGCCAGCGCGATAGAGCGAGACGAGGTCTCACCACTCGTCGTCCCTGCGAAAGCAGGGACCCATACCCCGCGGCGGATGTTGTTGAGGGGACTCGTCGTTCCAGCGTCGCTCAACGATGACCATTTGTGGTTATGGGTCCCTGCTTTCGCAGGGACGACACCGAGTGTGTTGCGCGGCCGGTGAGTCACACATCCGCATTCTCGCGACATGATCTGTCCGAGGCTCGTCTTTCGTTCCGCCCTCTCTTGAACAGAGAGCGCAGGGAAGCCTGGTGCCGATCGCACCCATGAGTCCCGTGCAACCTACCCTACGATCCCGTCGACGCGGGGAAGCACAGCCTGAACAACAGGCCCGGAGCATTGTCCTGCAGCTCGATGCGCGCGCCATGCAGGCTGGCGACGGCCGCGACAAGGCTGAGGCCGAGGCCGTTTCCCGGCGTGTAGCGGCTCTGCTCGAGGCGGTAGAAGCGCTTGAAGACGTGGTCGTGCTGGTCGGCGGCAATGCCCGGCCCGTCGTCGGCGACGGAGATCACCGCACCGCCCTCGCCGTTGCGGCAGGTCACGGTGACCTTTCCCCCGGCGCGGCCGTGCTTGATGGCATTGTCCACGACATTGGCGATCGCATCGAACAGCAGGTCACGATCGCCGGTCACCGGCACCTCGGGATCGCCGGTGAGATCGAGGCGGGTCGTATCGCGCTCGGCTGCGGCATCGTAGAGCTCGACCACCTCGCCCGCGATCTCGACGAGATTGACGGTGCGAAACGCATCCTTGCGGGCCCGTGTCTCGATCTCGGAAATCCGCGTGATGGAGGCGAACATCGCCAGCACCGTGTCGAGATCGGCAATGGTGTCGCCGATCAGGGCCGCATCGCTTTCGCCGTTGCGCGGACAATGATAGGCCTTCTCGAGCCGGCCGCGCATGCGGGTCAGCGGCGTGCGCAGATCGTGCGCGATGTTGTCGCTGGCCTGCTTCACCTCGCCCATCAGCGTCTGGATGCGATCGAGCATCTGGTTGAGATTCTCGGCGACGCGATCCCATTCGTCGTGGCTGCCGTGAAGCGGGATGCGCTGGTCGAGCCCGGAGAGCATGATGGCGCGGCTGGTTGCGTTGATCGACTCGATCCGGCCGACTGTCCGCCGCGTCACCCCGATACTGGCGACGGCGGCCAGCACGAGGATCAGCACGACCACCGCAATGCCGGCCGCCCGGATCTGCGTGGTGAAGCCGTCGAGATCGCCGATGTCGAGGCCGACCAGCAATCGATCGCCGTTCGGCAGCGTCTCTGCCCGCCCCCGCACCAGCGCGTCCGCTGCGGAGCGCGGTGGCACCGCCGCACGAAACTCGCTCCAACCCTGATCCGCGGTCCCGGCCGGCCACTGCGCGAGGTTTCCGGCGAGGACCGCCGATGCACTATCGACGAGGACGTAGACGTGATCGGCAAAACTCTTGTCCGCGATGCGCTGTCCGATCAGCGCGACCAGGGCATCGCGCCCGGATCGCGCATAGGCGTCATGGAGGTTCGCCTGCTCGGTCATGATCGCGTGATCGGACCGGCTGCGGACATAGGAGACCGTCGACCAGTAGACATAGGCGAAGATCACCGAGACGATCAGGCCGAAAGTGCCGATGGCGATCAGCGCCAGGCGAAACGTCGATGAGCCAAGGGTCTTAGCCAGGAGCACGGAGGCAATATCCGATGCCGCGGATCGTATGGATCAGCGGATAGGCTTGCTGGTCATCGACCTTGCGGCGCACCCGGCCGACATAGACATCGATGATGTTGGTCGACGGATCGAAATGCAGATCCCACACATGCTGCAGCAGCATGGCGCGCGACACCACGCGGCCTTCGTTGCGCGCGAGATATTCGAGCAATTGGAACTCCTTCGGCAGCAGCGGAATCTTCCGGCCGCCGCGGCTCGCCGTCCGTGAGATCAGGTCGACCGCGAGGTCGCCGACCCGCAGGATGGTCTCCTTGGCAACGGTCTCACTGCGCCGGCCCAGCGCCTCCAGGCGCGCCAGCAGCTCGACGAAGGAGAACGGCTTGACCAGATAATCGTCGCCGCCGGCGCGCAAGCCGCGCACGCGGTCGTCGACCTCACCGAGCGCGCTGATGATCAGGAACGGCACGACGATGCCGTCGTCGCGCATCTGGCGCATGACGGCGATCCCGTCGATATCCGGCAGCATGCGATCGATCGTGATCACCGCATAATCGCGCGCTGCGCCATGGTTCAGCGCCTCGCGGCCGTTCGCAGCCAGATCGACATCGTAGCCGCTGGTGGTGAGTTGATCGACTAGCTGACCCGCGGTCTCCGGATCATCCTCGACCACGAGAATACGGCGGTGAGCTCCGGTCATCGTCTTGAACTCTCCGAGGTCTTGAGCTCTCCGAGCGCCCCGCGCGACGGCCGCCACCAGACTATCCCATTCCGGGGCTGGATGGAACGTCTGGCGACGACCGCGCGTCAACGGTGCGGTTCGTGGCGCTAGTACCAGTAGTCCCCGCACGTGTTGACCCACTGCCATCCGTAAGGCGTCCGCGCCCTGCGCCAGCAGCCGTCGTAATAGTCGGCATACACGAAGGGCCCGCCGAAGAAGGCGAAGTGGCGGAAGCGATGGTGGAAGAAGGCGCGATGATGGAAGCCGTGCGGGCCGCGGAATCCGCCGCCGGCAAAGCGCGGTCCAGGCGCAAATGCCGAACGGGTCATCGGTACACCTGCGAAGCGCGGACCGCCAAAGCCCGCTGCGCCGAAACGAGCGCCGCCGAAATGCGGGCCACCACCCATGGCGGCGAAGGCAGCCCCGCCGCGCATGCCGCCTCCGAAGCCTCCGGCATGCATCCCGCCGCCAAATCCTCCGCCATGCATTCCGCCAGCGAAGCCGCCGCCGAAACCACCTCCATGGCCGCCACCGAAGCCGCCACCGCCACCACCGTGACCGCCGCCTCCGCCGCCAAAGCCGCCGCCTCCGCCGCGCGCAAGGACCGGCGGCGCAAGCGCAACAGCCGCTGCGAATGTCGCGGCCACGAGACCTGTGAAGAACGTGTGCTTCATCGAGATATCCTCCGTCGTTGAACTGCGGCGAAATACCTTTGCCGCAGGAAGAGGAGGATCAGCAGACGCAAACCGGCGGCTTCCTTCAACTTACAAATGCGCCAGATTCTGACGCGGAAGTTAGGTTCGGCGAGACGCCTTTTGCATCTCCGTTAGGAACCTTCGCGCCTCGTCACGCACGTGGAGGTGCGCTGATCCGGCGAGGTCGTGGACGCCGAGGATGCACGCACCGGGTCAATATCCGACCTCAATGAGGGCTTTCCATACACGCCAACGCCGAGCGCTTCCCTCTAGTTGGCAGCGGCTTTCACCAGACCGCAAATGCCTTTCTCGTCGGTCAGCGGCCTGAACGCCTGGTCGGCCGGAATCTTGTCGAGGACCTTGAAGTAATCATAGGGGCCCTTCGATTCTGCCGGCTTCTTGACCTCGACCAGGTACATGGCATGCACGGCCCGGCCGTCTTCGCGAACCTCGGTTAGTCCGAACAGCGGATCGTCATACTTGGTCGCCTTCATCGCCTCGACGACCTTCGCTCCGTCTGTCGCGGAGCCGACCTTGGCGACCGCCTCGAGATAATGCAGCACGGAGGAATACACTCCGGCCTGAACCATGGTCGGATACTTGCCGCCATCGAGTGCGGCGAAGCGCTTTGCGAACAGCCGCGTCTTGTCGTTGAGGTCCCAATAAAATCCGGTGGTCAGCGTCAAACCCTGCGCCGTCTGCAAGCCGAGGGCATGAACGTCGGTAAGAAAAACGAGAAGCCCGGCGAGCCGTTGGCCACGCTGGACGATCCCGAACTCGGCGGCTTGCTTCACCGCGTTGATGGTGTCTCCGCCGGCATTGGCCAGCCCGATGACCTGTGCCTTTGAATCCTGCGCCTGAAGCAGATACGAGGAGAAGTCCGCGGTGTTCAAGGGGTGGCGCACCGAGCCGAGCACCTGCCCGCCTGCCGCTTTCACGACCGCGGCCGTATCGCGCTCCAACGCATGACCGAACGCGTAGTCGGCCGTGACGAAGAACCAGCTCTTGCCTCCCCTGCGCACAATGGCCCCTCCGGTGCCGTGCGCAAGCGCCCAGGTATCATATGCCCAGTGCACGCTGTTCGGCGAACATTGCTGGCCGGTCAGGTCGGAATCTCCGGCTCCCGAGATGAGAAACACCCCGTTCTTTTCCCGCGTCACATTGCTGACGGCCAGCGCCACGCCGGAATTGGGCACGTCGGTGATCGCGTTGACATGATCGATGTCGTACCACCTGCGGGCAATCGCCGATCCGATATCGGGCTTGTTCTGATGATCGGCGGAGACGATCTCGATCTTCATGTTGTGGCTGTCGGGCTTGAAGTCCTCGACGGCCATGCGGGCTGCGATAACCGAGCCCTGTCCGCCGATATCGGCGTAGAGCCCGGACATGTCACTGAGCACACCGATCTTGACGTTTTGCGGCGCTTTTTCGGCTTGTTGCGCCTGAGCCGGTCCGGCGTAGAGCGCAAGGGTCAAAGGCATGACCAACAGGATTGATGCACGCATCGATGGTTGCTCCTTCGGGATGGCGGTTAGAAAGCAACGCCCGACGTGAGCCCGTATTCGACGCTTCGTCGACGCGGCTAGCCCTCGCCGCGCGGTCTCCGACATTGATGCAGGACCGACCTTTGCCTGATGTCGCAGGCCTCGCGCTGCTCCATCGCTGAGCGGGCGCAGGAATCAACGCTTCCCGCGGACGGCGGTTGCTGTTCGGAACACAGCCCGCCCATAGACCTTAGACCAAGAGCATCCGGTCGCCCCCGTGCCGGAGCCAACCGGGCTACGCGTCTCCCAGAGGAGCAAGACATCCGCTTCGCGACATCCCTCAGCCTCTTCAAGCTGACGTTTGCGATTTGCGCACGGACTTTCCGTCACGCTGTGCGCGGGAGACCAAGAAGCCCAACCTTCCGCGTACTAGTCTCACTCATCGTGATCGACGCCGCGATGTGGCGAATCTCACATTCGGCACGAGCATGACAGCGCATTTTTCTGGACGCGATTGAAAGCTCGGCTGGGTATTTCACAGGAGCTTACCATGACGAAAATCATTCTTGTTTCGATAGCAGTTGCTTCTCTTTCTACGACGGCACTCGCTGATGCACGAATGGCAGGACACCGGACCCACCATCACCACCTCGTGATGGGTACCGGGCTCAGTCCCGCGCTGCTCAACGCAAATGCCAGTCTCGGCGGCGATAGCAGTGACCACGCGATGCGTATCCGGAACCTTCACGATTCCGGCTACAACCCGAAGAACGACTTCGACTCCTCCGGCAATGTGTGGGTTGGCAATTGACGGCGGGCGGGAGGGAATAGCCCTCCTTCCAAGCGAGTTCGGGCGGATGCCCGCCCTGGGGCGAGAGGCGGCGCTATGATGCTGCCAAAGGTGTCCGCTTTCAGCATGAAAGCGGACACCCTCGTTGTATGAGCCTACGTCTCAGGTCGGCTTGCCGCGTCCACTCTTTTCGGCAGCACGGCGCAGGGCGTCGGCGAGCGCCGCCGCCGGACTGCTCCTGACGGCGCGGTGCCGATGACGACATCTTGGCCGAGCCGCGCGAGAAATCGCGCGACGCTCCGGCATTGTCCTTCTTCGGACCGATCTCGTCGTCGAGGCGCAGCGTCAGCGCGATGCGCTTGCGCGCGACCTCGACGTCAAGCACCTTCACCTTGACGATGTCGCCCGGCTTCACCACCTCGCGCGGGTCCTTGATGAAGTTCCTGGACATCGCCGAGATGTGCACGAGGCCGTCCTGGTGCACGCCGATGTCGACGAAGGCGCCGAACGCGGCGACGTTGGTCACCGTGCCCTCGAGGATCATGGCCACATTCGATCCGTTGCAGCGGATCGGAGGAACCGGCCTAGCCTCCAATTTCGGCACTGAGCAACGGACCGAACAGCTCCCATCTATCGCCCTTGAACCTTCTCAGCCGTACCTGCTTGATCGGCGCGAAGTCGATCTGGCTCGTGTTGATCTTGATGCCGGGCAGCAGGTTCGCGGTCCTGAAGTCCTTGAGGCCAGCAGCCTGCTTCATCACGTTCTCACGTGTGAGATTGTCGCCGCACTGCTTCAGCACCTGAACCAGGGTCTGAGCCATATTGTATCCGGTCACAACGAAACTATCGGCGCGATCACCCCCCGGAAAATCCTTGGCGAGAAATTCGTCGAAGGCCTTCATGCCGGGATCATCCTTCCATTGGGGATCAAGCGGATCCATCAGATAGGCCACCGAAATGATGTTCTGCGCATTTTCGAGACCAGCCGGCTTGATGACGGCACCGATCGAGCTGCTGACGATGTTGAGGAGATGCAATGGTCTCCAGCCGATTTCCGCCGCCTTCCTGATGGCCTGCGCGGCAAACTTCGGCGTGGTGATATCGACGAAGACGTCAGCACCGAGTGACTTCATCTTCACAATATGCGAGTCGATGGTCGGCTCGGCCACCTCGTAGGCGTCCTTTACAACGATCTTGGACGCGGCGCTGTCGCCAAGGCCATCCATTAGACCTCTGAGGTAGTCCTTCCCGTAGTCGTCGTCCTGGTAAAGTACGGCAATCCTGGCGTTCGGTTTCTCCTTCAAGATATACTTCGCGTAGATCCGTGCCTCGTTCTGATAGTTCGGCTGCCAGCCCATGGTCCATGGGAAATTCTGCGGATCATTCCACTTGGTCGCGCCGGTGGAGATGAACAGCTGCGGCACCTTTTTCGTATTCATATACTTCTGAATGGCCGTGTTGGACGGCGTGCCAAGCGACCCGAAGATCAGCAGCACCCCATCGCTCTCGACCAGCTTGCGGGCCTGTTCGACTGCTTTCGGCGGGCTGTAAGCGTCGTCGTACGAAATGAAGTTGATCTTGCGACCGTTGATGCCGCCTTCGGCATTGACCTTGCGAAAAAACGCTGCCTCGGTCCTCCCGATGACTCCGTATGCCGATGCCGGTCCGCTATACGGCATGATGTTGCCGATTTTGATTTCCGTATCCGTGGCGCCGGGATCGTATTTTCTCTGGGCAGACGCGCCGCTTCCACTGACTCCGAGTAAAATGATGGCGGTCGAAAACGCCGCCAATCGTCGCGAGACGAAGGACATTTCGTTTCTCCCTATGAATCAATGAATGTGCCTGTTTGTCTCGGGACCTCTTGCGGGTCCCCTCATTCGCATTGAACACCGTCTATCGGAACCTGTCGATGTCGGAGAACGCCATCTCCGCCGCGCTCCGATGCGATCGGGTCAGCATGACTGACACGGTCGCAACTGAAAGCGGACGTACCCAGGCGGCCTCGCCGCGTCGCCTTTGGGACCCAAGGCGACCACTCCGATTTTAGAGGCAGCTGAGCTTCTTCGCAGCATCGCGAAAGCCGACAGCTTCGTCTTGTGAATAGACGCCTCAGGTCGGCTTGCCGCGTCCACTCTTTTCGGCAGCACGGCGCAGGGCGTCGGCGAGCGCGCCGCCGCCGGACTGCTCCTGACGGCGCGGTGCCGATGACGACATCTTGGCCGAGCCGCGCGAGAAATCGCGCGACGCTCCGGCATTGTCCTTCTTCGGACCGATCTCGTCGTCGAGGCGCAGCGTCAGCGCGATGCGCTTGCGCGCGACCTCGACGTCAAGCACCTTCACCTTGACGATGTCGCCCGGCTTCACCACCTCGCGCGGGTCCTTGATGAAGTTCCTGGACATCGCCGAGATGTGCACGAGGCCGTCCTGGTGCACGCCGATGTCGACGAAGGCGCCGAACGCGGCGACGTTGGTCACCGTGCCCTCGAGGATCATGCCTTTCTTGAGGTCCTTGACCTCCTCGACACCTTCCTTGAACACCGCGGCCTTGAACGCCGGACGCGGGTCGCGGCCGGGCTTCTCCAGTTCGCGCAGGATGTCGGTGACGGTCGGCAGACCGAACGTGTCGTCGACGAAGGATTGCGGCTTGAGCCCGCGCACCACGTCGGAATTGCCGATCAGCGCCTTGATGTCGCTCTTGGTCGCTTCGAGAATACGCCGCACCACCGGATAGGCTTCCGGGTGCACGCCCGACGTATCGAGCGGGTCGTCGCCATTGGTGATGCGCAGGAAGCCGGCGCATTGCTCGAACGCCTTCGGCCCGAGCCGCGGCACCTCCTTCAGGGCCTTGCGCGACTTGAACGGGCCGTTGGCGTCGCGATGCTGCACGATGCTCTGTGCCAGCCCCTGCCCGATGCCCGACACGCGCGCCAGCAGCGGGACGGACGCGGTGTTGGCATCGACGCCGACCGCGTTCACGCAATCTTCCACCACGGCGTCGAGCGAGCGCGCCAGCTTGGCCTCGCCGAGATCGTGCTGGTACTGGCCGACGCCGATCGCCTTCGGATCGATCTTGACGAGTTCCGCCAGCGGATCCTGCAGGCGGCGCGCGATCGAGACCGCGCCGCGCATGGTGACGTCGAGCTCGGGCAATTCGCTCGAGGCGAAGGCGGAGGCCGAATAGACCGACGCGCCGGCCTCGGAGACGACGATCTTGGTCATCTTCAAGTCAGGCAGCCGCTTCACCAATTCGGTCGCGAGCTTGTCGGTTTCGCGCGAGGCGGTGCCGTTGCCGATTGCGATCAGCTCGACGCGGTGCTCGATCGCGAGCTTGCCGAGAATGGCGAGCGCCTCGTCCCAGCGCCGCTGCGGCTCGTGCGGGAAGATCGCCGTCGTCGCCAGCACCTTGCCGGTGGCATCGACCACCGCGACCTTGACGCCGGTGCGATAGCCGGGATCGAGCCCCATCGTCGCACGCGCGCCGGCCGGCGCCGCGAGCAGGAGGTCGCGCAGGTTCGAGGCGAACACGCGCACCGCCTCGGTCTCGGCCGCGGTCCACAGCCGCATGCGCAGATCGATATTGAGATGGATCTGGATCTTGGTACGCCAGGCCCAGCGCACCGTCTCCGTCAGCCACTTGTCGCCCTTGCGGCCCTGGTTGGAGACGCCGAAGCGATTCATGATCTTCAACTCGTAGGCGCCGGGCACGCCGGCGGCGGGCGCTTGCGCCTCCGGCTTGATCTGCAGGTCGAGAATCTCTTCCTTCTCGCCGCGGAACAGCGCCAGGATGCGGTGCGACGGCAGCTTCGGCAGCGGCTCGCTGAAGTCGAAATAATCCTTGAATTTCTCGCCCTCGGTTTTCTTGCCGTCGCGCACCGTGGAAGCCATGATGCCGTTCGACCACATCTCCTCGCGCAGCGCGCCGATCAAATCGGCATCCTCGGCAAAGCGCTCGACCAGGATCGCGCGCGCGCCTTCGAGCGCGGCGGCGACATCGGCGACCTGCTTCTCGGTATCGATGAAGGGCGCGGCGGCCTCGTTCGGATCGTTTTGCGGCTGCGCCAGCAGCATGTCGGCGAGCGGCTCGAGCCCGGCTTCCTTGGCGATCTCCGCCTTGGTGCGGCGCTTCGGCTTGTAGGGAAGGTAGATATCCTCGAGCCGGCCCTTGCTGTCGGCGGCCATGATCTGAGCTTCGAGCGCGGCGTCGAGCTTTCCCTGCTCGCGAATCGAGTTGAGCACAGCGGTACGGCGCTCCTCGAGCTCGCGCAAATAGGTCAGGCGCTCTTCCAGCGTGCGCAGCTGGGCGTCATCGAGCGCGCCGGTCAATTCCTTGCGGTATCGCGCAATGAACGGCACCGTCGCGCCGCCGTCGAGCAGCGTGACCGCCGCCTCGACCTGCTCGTCGCGAACCCCCAGCTCCTGCGCAATCTGATGATGAATCTTGGCCACGCTCGTCTCTCTGAACCCGTGGCGCCGACGGACGTCCGACGGCGCGGAGGCCGCTTATGGACCATCCCGGATTGATTCATCAAGGCGCGCTGTGGATCAAATTTGGCGGCCCACCGCGCGTTATGTCCCGGATGTGTGTCTTCCGCGACTTGACAAATAGATGCGCGCCGCATTGCCGCCGTAGATTGCCGCCTTCTCGTCCTGCGACAGATCGGCCAACAGGCTCTCGCTGGCCGCGAACCAGCTCGCATAGCCGCCGGCCAGATTGACCACTGGCCAGTCGCTGCCCCACAGCATCCGCTGCGGCCCGAAGCAGCCGAGGACGTGGTCGACGGCCGCGCGCAAATCGTCAACTTTCCAGTTCGGCGGCGCCTCGGTAACCAGGCCGGAGAGCTTGCAGACGACATTGGCGCGCGTAGCGAGCTGCGCGATGTCGTCCTTCCAGGACGCGATGTCGCCGCCGGCGAGATTAGGCTTAGCGAAATGGTCGAGCACGAACTGCAGATCGGGATGGCGGTCGACCACCTGCACGAGCCTCGGGAGGTGCCGCGGCAACGCCAGCGCGTCGAACACGATGTCATGCCGCGCCATGGCTTCGCATTGCGCCGCGAGGGCCGGACGCAGCAGCCAGTCGTCATCGGCGATATCCTGTACCATCGGCCGCAGGCCGACGAGCAGCTCACGCGCCGCGATCGCGTCGATCCGCGCCACCGCATCGTCGGCATCAAAGTCGATCCAGCCGACCACGCCGCGCACCACCTCCCCGCCTTTGGCGACGTCGAGCATGAAATCCGTCTCCGCCTCGGTCGGCGCGGCCTGCACCAGGATGGTGCCCTCGATCCCGGCCGCGGCAAGATGCGGCGCCAGGTCGGCGAGGCCGAAATCGCGATAGATCGGCGCGAGCTCGGGCGTCAGCCAGCCGTAATCGGCACGCGCCAGCGTCCAGACATGATGATGGGCGTCGATCCGCATCATGCCGGCACCGGCGCGTTGTCGTCGAGCAGACGCTCGGCCTTGAGGTCGCGCCACAGCGCCGACGGCACCGATGACGACAGCGCGGCGACATTGCGTTCGACCTCCTGCGGCGTCTGCGCGCCGAGCACGAGGCTGGCGACAGCCGGATGGCCCAATGCGAAGTGCAGCGCGGCGGTCGGCAGCGCGACCTGATGGGCGCGGCAGACGCGCTCGATCGCGGCCACCTTCTGCATCACATCGGGCGGCGCGTCCTTGTAATTGTATTTGGCGCCCGCGACCGCGCCGGTCGCCAGAATGCCGGAATTGAACACGCCGCCCAGCATCATGCCGATGCCCTGTGCCTGCGCGAGCGGCAGGAACTCGGCAAGCGCCGGCTGCTCCAGCAGCGAATAACGGCCGGCGAGCAGCATGGTGTCGAACGTGCCGGCCTTGGCGAAGCGCACGCACATGTCGGCCTCGTTGACGCCGATCCCGATGCCCTTGACGACGCGCTCGGAGCGCAGCCTGTCGAGCGCGACATAGGCTCCGTCCATCGCCTCGCGAAACCGCGCCTCGATCGCGTCGGCCCCATGGGTCCAGACGTCGACATCATGGATCAGCAGCAAATCGAGCCGGTCGGTGCCGAGCCGCAGCAGCGACTGCTCCACCGAGCGCATCGTGCCGTCATAGGAATAATCCACCACCGCGCGATGCGGCTGCCCGCCGACGAAATTGGAGCCGCCGCCGCGGTCGTGGAACGGGTCCATCCAGCGCCCGACCTTGGTGCAGACGACGATGTCGTCGCGCACCACGCGGCGCAGCGCGGTTCCGCTGCGATGCTCGGCCAGGCCGTGACCGTAGAGCGGGGAGGAATCCAGCAGGTTCACGCCAAGCGCAAATGCCCGCTCCGCCGCCGCTATCGCCGTGGCATCGTCGAGATGCGCGAACAGATCGCCGAGCGGCGCGGTTCCGAAGCCGAGGATCGAGACGTCGAGCCCGGTCCGGCCGAGCCGGCGGCGCGGCAATGTCTGGATGGCTTGACGGGAGGATTGCTGCTGGTTCATTGGCGCGCCTCGCTCGCGATTGTTCTTGCTTGCGGGCAGAGTAGCGTTGCCGGGGCTGATCGCGCAAGCGGGCATGCGAGGCAGCCGGCCGGACAACCGCAACCCGCGCGGCGTGCACAGCCGCGCGGGTCAGCGATCATCGTCGATCAGGCATGCTCCTCGGAAATGTCGCGGTTGGTGTAGTCCGGCAGCATCGCGGTCGCGATGATGCTGACGACGGCGCAGAATAGGATATAAGCCGCGATCGCGTAGCCCGATCCGAAGCTTGCCAGCAGCGCGGTCGCGATCAGCGGCGCGGGACCGCCCGAGATCACCGAGGAGAGCTGGTAGCCGATCGACGCGCCGCTGTAGCGCAGGCGCGGCGTGAAGCATTCGGCGATCAGGGCTGCCTGCGGTCCATACAGGAGGTCGTGCGGCACGAATGACAGCACGATGGCGATGAACATCCAGACCGGCACGGTCGTATCCAGCAGCGCGAAGTAGATGAAGCCGTAGATGCCGGTCAGGACCGCACCGATCAGGTACATCCGCTTGCGCCCGATGATATCCGAGAAGTGCCCGGCGAGCGGGATCGTTACCATTGAAACAAGACCGGCGACGATCAGCGAGGTGAGCAGGAAATCGCGCGGCGCGTGCAGGACCTGGGTTCCGTAGGCGAACACGAAGGCAAGATAGATGTAGGCCGGCGCCTGCTCGGCCATCCGCGCCAGCGCGGTGAGGATGATAGCGCCCGGTTGACGCTTGATCACTTCGAGAACCGGAACGCGCTCGACGCGCCGTTCGGCGACGATGCGGCGAAATGCGGGGGTCTCGAGAATCCCGAGCCGAATATAAAGTCCGACGGCCACCATCACGATGCTGAGCATGAACGGGATGCGCCAGCCCCAGACCAGGAATTGATCGCCGGAGATGCGGCTGAACACCAGCACCGCGATGTTCGCGAGCAGCAGGCCGCCCGGGCCGCCGAGTTGCGGCCATGACGTGATGAAGCCGCGATGCTTGTTGGTGCGCGCCCATTCCATCGCCAGCAACACCGAGCCGCCCCATTCGCCGCCCACACCCACGCCCTGGATGAAGCGAATGATCGTGAGGATGACGGCGCCCCAGATGCCTGCGGTCTCGTAGGTCGGAACGAAGCCGACGGCAAAGGTCGCGAGCCCGGTCAGCAGCAAGGTCGCGATCAGCGTCGCCTTGCGGCCGATGCGATCACCATAATGACCGAAGATCATCGCGCCGATCGGGCGGGCGATAAAGCCCACCGTGTAGATGGCAAACGCCTCCAGCACGCCGACGAGAGGATCGGACTTCGGAAAGAACAGCTTGCCGAAGACAAGGCCGGTCACCGTGCTATAGAGCAGGAAGTCGTACCACTCGATCGTGGTCCCCACGGTGCTCGCGATAACGGCGCGACGCAGCTGGGCGTGGTGGTCGGACTCGGATAAGGCATCGGACGTCACGTGGATCGTCGTCATAAGGGCTCCTCCTCACAGGCCCTTGCTTGACGATTCCGGCACGGATCTTGCGTCGCTCTCCCCTGATTCCCGTTTCTTATTGCGCGGCGCATGACCACGAATCGCAAGAAAGGGCTCAAGAATTGACAGCGCAAGCTTGATCCCGCCCCCCGATGCGAGCAATGCGCACTTAGTAGCAAGACAGGGAGCCACAGCATCACGCCGCGAGCGGCACGACAGCGGCGGACGCGAGTGTTGCGATGCAGCGGCCGATCAAGCCGACTGTCGAGTCTTCGTAGACCCTTGTTAGATCCTTGGGCCGTCCGCTCGGCTCACGATCTCGCGCTGCAGTCTGCGCGGCGAGGCGCTACACGTGTTGCGTTACACCGGATCGAACGCGCGGATCGGCGGCAGATTGCCGTTGAAGCGCTCGACCTCGACCGTCGTGAGCTGCCCGGTGCAGCCCTGCGCGAAGGACGACGTGCCGATGTCGCGCGTGAGCACGTTCGGATTGCCGTGAACGCAGAGCGGAGCCTCGTCCTCGGGATCCATCGGGTCGTACCACGCGCCGGTCGGAAGCTGGATGATCCCGGCAGCAATCGCCTCCGTGACACGCACCGCCGCAAGGCATGCGCCGCGCGAATTGAACAGGCGGATGATATCGCCGTCGGCGATGCCACGGGGTTCAGCGTCACGCGGGTTCATGCGCGCGACCTCGCGACCGCGATGCTTGGCCTCGGTCGAATGTCCGCCGAAGTCGAGCTGACTGTGCAGCCGCGTCGTCGGTTGATTGGCGACGAGGAAGAGCGGCGAGGCAGCCTTTGGAGTGTCGGTCTTCTCGAGCCAGACCGGATGGCCCGGACAGTCGGCATCGCCATGGCCCGCGATCTTCGCCGAGAAGATCTCGATGCGCCCGCTCGGCGTCGGCAGCGGCCGGGCAACCGGATCCTCGCGGAAGCGGCGCAATTTCCCGCCGTCGTCGGGATGTTGCGGCACGACCAGGCTGCCGCTTTCCCAGAATTCCTCGAAGCTCGGGGCGGCAAGTCCCTGCGTCGCGAGCGAGGCGCGTGTCGGCTCGTAGAGATGTCTCAGCCATTGCTGTGACGTGCGCCCTTCGGTGAAGGCATCGCGGGCGCCGAGGCGCTCGGCGAGATCGGCGAAAATGTCATAGTCGTCGCGCGCCAGACCGTAGGGCTCTGCAATCTGGTGCATCGCGACCATCAGCGGATCGTTGGAGGAATAGCCGATGTCCTCGCGCTCGAGCGTCATCGTGGACGGCAGCACGATGTCGGCGTGCCGGGCCGTGGCGGTCCAGGCGAGTTCATGCACCACCAGCGTGTCGAGCCGGGCAAAGGCCTTGCGCAGGCGGTTGAGATCCTGGTGATGATGGAAGGGATTGCCGCCGGCCCAGTAGACCAGACGGATGTCCGGATAGGTGCGTGTCGCGCCGTTGTAGCGGTAGGTCGCGCCGGGATTGAGCAGCATGTCGGCGATGCGCGCCACCGGAATGAAATCGGCGACACCGTTGCGGCCCTGGCCGAGGGTCGGCCCCGGCACCGCATTCACGCGCCGGCCGTAGTAACCGATCGCGCCCAGCGAATAGGCGTAGCCGCCGCCGGGAAGGCCGATCTGGCCGAGTGCTGCCGCCAGCACCATGCCCATCCATACCGGCTGTTCGCCATGTTCGGCGCGCTGCATGGAATGCGACACGGTGATCAGCGCCCGCCGCCCGGCGAGGCGACGCGCGAGCGTCCGGATGGTGCTCGCGTCGATGCCGCAGATCGATGCGGCCCATTCCGCGTCCTTCGGCTGGCCGTCGGCCTCGCCGTTCAGATAGCGCAGGAAGACCGGCCAGCCTTCGGTGTAGCGATCGAGGAAGGCCTGATCGTGCAGGCCTTCGCCGACCAGCGTGTGGACGATGCCCATCATCAGGGCGGTGTCGGTGCCGGGGGTTGCCGTCAGCCATTCCGCACCGGCCTCGGCGGGCATATCATCACGCAGCGGGCTGACCAGGATGAACTCGCAGCCGCGCCGGCGCGCCGCTTCCATGGCGCCGCGCTCGACATGCTTGCTGATCGAGCCGCCGGCGACCATCGAGTTCTTCAGCGCCATGCCGCCGAACGCCAGCACGATCTCGCTTTCGGTGGCGATCTGCTCCCACGTGACGTTGTGCTTGGTGATCTCCTCATAGCCCGCCAGGATCTGCGGCAGCAGCACCGAGGATGCCCCCGAGGAATAGCTGTTCACCGAACGCACGTAGCCGCCCATCGCCATGTTCAGGAAACGATGAACCTGGCTCTGCGCATGATGGAAGCGGCCCGCGCTGGACCAACCATAGGAACCGCCGAACACCGCGCCGGGGCCGCGCGTGTCGCGGATGCGCGTCAACTCACCGCCGAGAAGATCCAGCGCCTTCTCCCAGCTGACGGAGACGAATTCGTCGCGGCCGCGCCGGTCGTCGGGTCCGGGCCCACGCTCGAGCCAGCCGCGACGGATCGCCGGCTGCGCGATGCGGGCACCGTGCCGCAAGGCGGCCGGGAAATTGTCGATGATCCCGTTCGGGTCAGGATCTCCCCCATACGGCCGGACTTCGAGACGATTATTCTCCCGCAAACGCGCCGAAAAGACGCCCCAATGCGACGTGTGCGGCTTGAAACCCTCGGACAGGTCCAGGCCGGGATCGGGGTAGCCAATCGTCTCGTTCATCGCGTCGTCCTTGTCGCAGGGGGCTGCATCGTCAGCCATTGGCAGAAGTATATGGCCGGTAACAATAAAGCGCCTCCCAATATCGTCGCATTCAGGTCCGCCGGAAACGCAGGGCGCTTCGCACGGGCGATGTGGGGATCGATCCCCGGGCAGGGTCCGGTTCGTCAGGACACTGGCAATCTTTTGGCTCTAGTGTGGCCTGCGTTCCGAATTCGCCTCGCGGCGGAGGAGCCGCACCACCGACGCGAATTCGGGGCATGTTCCGCGGCACGCTCAACCGCGGCAGCGACTGCCGCGTATAATTGCTCAACAGGCTGACGATCTCCGTGTCCTCCTTGCCCGCCGCCAAGCCCGCCGCTCGCAAGAGGCGCATGCGGCAAGGCCGGATCATTCGCTTCGCTCACGGCTGGCACGTCGCGCGCAGGATGCGGCGAAAGCTCGCCGCGATGCCGCGCGCGTTACGGATTGCTGTCGTCGGCGCGGCGATCGTCGTGCTCCTCCCGCTTGCCAACGTTGCCTATCAGGTCGCCCGCAAGCCGACGGAGCTGTTCTTTTTCGTCGGCACCGCGCTCGACAAGGAGCCGCCCGAAACCTGGCGACAGTACGGAGCACACTTCCGCACCTACTCCACCGACACCGTCACGCCTGAGCTGCTGGCGGCGCTGGCGCAGACCGAGAGCTCCGGCAATCCGGTGACGCGCACCTATTGGCGTTGGCGGCTGACCTGGAATCCTCTCGCGATATACAAGCCCGCCTCGAGCGCCGTCGGCCTGTATCAAATGACAGACCCGGCTTTCGCCGAGGCAAACCGCCATTGCATCCGCCAGCACGCTGTCGTCGCCACGGGCTGCTGGTTCAACAGTCTCCATATCCGCGTGCTGCCGAGCCACGCCACGGAACTCGCGGCTGTGTATCTGGACCGCAATGTTGCCAGTGTTCTCGCCGCCGCGCCGAAGAGCACGGCCACTCCGCAGCAGAAGCAGGATCTCGCCGCGGTCATCCATCTCTGCGGCGCCGGCCCCGGCCAGAGCTTCGTGCGCCGCGGCTTCCAGCCGGCCGCCGGCGAGCACTGCGGCGACCACCTCGTCTCCGCGTATCTTGCGCGGGTCAATGGGATGAAGCGTCAATTCTTGAAGCTTGCGGCGAGCGACAAGACCTGACGCGCAAGCCGCGTCCTCGCCTGATTCACTCGCCGTTCAGGCCGGAAAGCAGGCCGCCGCGGTCAGCGTGAGCGGGGCCATGTTGAGGACTTGGGGAAACTGGAACTGATAGCTCGCGCTCACCTGGTTGCCGCAGGCGGGTGAAGCGTAGGTGAACGTCGAGGCCGGCAGGCTCAGGCCGAACGCCTGCTGGCTGGCGTAGGTGGTGATCACGTCGGGCTTGCTCGTGGGACAGAGCGTGGTGTTCACGCTCGCGCATCGCGCGGCAATCTCGACCCCATGCTGCAATCCCGCCTGCGTCCACAGCAGCAGGCCGACCTCGATGATGCCGAACACGAACGCGAAGAACAGCGGCGCGATCAGGCCGAATTCGAGCGCGGACGTACCACGGCGATCGCCCCACAGTGCTCCTGCAATCCTCATTGCAATCTCACCGTCGATTGCATGCTGATCGAGTAGCTGGTCGGAACGACCTGGTAGTTGATGATCGTCCAGTAGAGCGCCTGCGCGGTCACCGTGGTATAGGTGCCGGCCAATGCGCCTCCCGGGCAGACGCTGCCGCAGGTCATGCTGTTGACACCGGAGGCCGTCGCGCAGCCACAATATTTGGTGGGACCGGGATTGGCGGTGATCGCGGTGGAATTCGTCGCGTTGGCGACCGCGGCGGAAATCCCGTTGGCGTCGAAGCCGTGCGCAACGGCATATTCGACGCCGGCCTGCGCCGCGTCCTCGACCTGCATCTTGCGATAGACCGCGAGCCCGACGTCGACGACCGAGATCACCATCAGCGTCAGCAGCGGCACCAGAACGCCGAACTCGATGGCGGCAGCGCCGCGCGTATTGTCGCGGAAATGCCCGAGCAGGCGACGCGGGCCGCGACGCCGACGGGAGCGGCACTCACCACATGCATTACCCGTTGTCATCTCAATACTCCGACCTAATCAACAATTTTCAATCAATGTTCCGGGCTTACTCGACGAGTTGCGCCGTCGTCGTGCCGATGGTGCTGCCGCCCAGGGCAGCGCAATTGACCTGAAGATTCGAGCTGCCGGTAAGGGAGACCGTATCGGCGATGACCTGCGTGCACGAGGCGGTCGTGCCGTTGCCGCCGCTGAACTGCAGGCTCGCCTTCGGCAGGTAGATGGCGCCGTTGAAATTCTGCGTGCCGCCGCCCTGCAGCGAAAAGCCCGCGCCTGTCGTCATGTTGCGGTCGCCATACATCACGATGCCCTGGGTCGGCCCGGAGGCCGGGGCCGTCAGGTTGACAATGGCGTTGCTGCCGATGTTGGCGGTCGCCCAGCCGTTGCTGGCCGAACCGGTGAAGACGAGCGTCACTCCCGAACTGCCGGTGCCGGTGCAGGTGCTGCACGTGACGGTCGCGTTGCCTTGCACCGACAAGCCCCCGCCCGAGCCGTAAAAGTAGTAGATGCCGGGGGTCAGATCCAGCGTGTATCCGGATTGCACCGAAACCAGACCGCTGTAGCACACCCCCGGCGAGATCGACGTTGCCTTCCCGCTGCTGTTGATTTTTTGATTGGCGGGGTTGCATGGCGTCGGCGTCGCAGGGGGAGAAACGGTCGCATAGGGATCGGCGACCGGCCTGATGCCGCTCCGAATGCCGTTCGGCGCCGTGATGTTGCTCGCGCCGGAGATGGTGCCGACCGCTCCGACCAGGTTGGCGGCCACCTTTGCCGTGCCGCTGACGTTGATCGAGGGGGCAGCGCTGGAGTCGCTGTAGAGATTGCAGTTGATCAGATTGAGATTGTTGCTGCCGCTCACGCTCACGGCCGAGCTGGCCGTGGGATCGAGCGCAAGCACACAGCCGGTACCTGGATTGGTGAGCGCGACGGCGCGGGCCGAGATGGGGACCGTACCGGAGCCGAACAACGCCGACAGGAGCCGCGGTTGCGCCTGCCTGACGATGACTTCGACGGCCTGGGAGTTCGACGAGAAGCTTCCCGTCGAGGGCGGCTGGTTCACCGTGACGGTGACGTTGTTGGCGCCGTTGGTGTAGCCGTAGAACGCGGTGACGGCCCCGGCCTCGACGGCGAGATTGGTGCCCGCGGTGGCCGCGCTGACGGCGGCTGAATCGGCCGCACTCAACATGTTCTTGTGCTTGAAGAACCACCATGCGACTTCGGTGCCGAGGCCTGCCGCCCCGGCCAGCACAGGCAGTATCAACGCGACGAGGATCGCGTAACTGCCGGACTGATCCCGCACGAAGCGACCCAAAAGGTCATCTCGACGGGTGCGCCGCTTCTCCGGCGCCGGCCTCATTTGCGAGGGTATTCCCACTTCCGCCTCCCAACTCTTGAAGGCCGTCATGTTGTCCTCGGCGTTCGCGTGGCTGATCCGACAACACTAGCGCGGGGCGATTTAACGCGGGCTGTCCGGGGACGACGAAACTTCGGGCGCGCGCATAACGCTTCGTTATCCAATTGGGATCGGCTCCGGGATACTACGGATTGTCCGGGTTGAAGCGACCGAGGGTGCCGCCGGCACGCAGCCGCGAAGGCGGGCGCCGCCAAATATCGAAAAACAACCCCATGCAAAGGAGCGGACGGCCGCCGGCGCGCGACAAGGCAACTTGACACGTCGGGCAACTCACGAGTACATTTCTATTATTCCGAAATCGTTGCGACACCCCTCGCACGCCCGCCGGCCGTCATCGCGGCCGCGACGCCTCACCCAGTTGAAACTGCATGGCTCGCCGCAGCGAAGGAATCGCCTGCGCGTGGCCGAACCGCGCGCGCGTCCGGCGCGCGCATCAGGAAGGATCGACATGACCACTGCTCCTGAACTCTCCGTGCCGACGACGGCCGCCGCAACCGGCCAGACCCAGGCCGCCGCAACGCCGCGGGTGAAATTCTCGCCGCAGGGCTTCTTCATCGACCACCCCGACCCGAAGCTCGGCGAACGGCTCATGGCTGACGCATTGGGGGCCGGCGATCGCGACGCGATGGACGGCATCCTCCGGCAATTGGTCAAGGCCAGCGCGAGCGGAGGACGTCCCGACGAGGTCAACCTCTCCTTCATGGTCTCGATGGTGCAGAGCATTCGCCCACGGGATTCCGTCGAGGCGATGCTGGTGGCGCAGATGGTCTCGGTTCATGTGATGGCGATGCGATGCGCCCAGCACCTCGCCAATGCAAACGACCTCGCCCAGCACGACAGCGCGGCGCGCGCCCTCGGCCGGCTCGCCCGCACCTTTCCCGCCCAGATCGAGGCGCTGAACCGCTACCGCAGCCATGGCGAGCCAGCCATCACCGTGCAGAACGTGAAGGTGGCGGACGGCGGCAAGGCCATCGTCGGCAACGTCACCCAGCACGCGAGCGTGATCGTCTCCGACAACACCCCGGCATCCGCAGGCCGCGCGCCGAAGCCCGCACGATCCAGGCGGCAACGCGATTGCGCCGATGCCGGGCAGGACGCCCAGGCATGAGCGACCACATCAGCCATACCGGGGCGATGCTGGCGAGCCCGCGCTGCGGCGCCAAAACCCGCACCGGCGGCGCGTGCCGCGCGCCGGCGGTCTCAGGCCGAAAGCGCTGCCGCATGCACGGCGGCGCAAAGGGATCTGGCGCGCCAAGGGCAAACCGGAACGCGCGCAAGCACGGCCTGTTCACCAGGGACGCGATCTCCGAGCGAAGGGAGATTCGGGCGTTGTTGGGGGAGGCGCGGAGGATGCTGGAGGGGATGAAGTGATGGGGCTTGACCGACGCGGGCTCTTCTTGTTTCGCAACACTTCTTCGAGGACGCCCTCGAAGCGATGGTTCCATCCCCAACCCCATTCTTGCCAACAACTTCCACCAAATAAACAAGATGGCTGACAACCTCGACCCGATCCAACGAAGTGCGCTCATGTCACGGATTGGGCCGCTCAATTCGAAGCCCGAGATGATCGTGCGAAGTTGCTTGCACAGGATGGGTTATCGCTTTGCCTTGCATGACTCCAAACTTCCCGGGACGCCCGACATAGTTCTAAGAAAATACTATACGATATTCTTTGTGCACGGCTGTTTCTGGCACCGCCATGTTGGGTGCAAGAAGGCGACCATCCCCGAAGATGGCGAGCCAGCTCTCTGACGAACTCGATAAGTGGATCAAGCGTGTAAGGCAGACGCGCACAATTTTTAGTTCGCTTTCTGACGAGGAAAGCCGCAGGCGACGTCAAACCTTCATTGCAAAGTCAGCAATCGAACAGTTTTTGGCGCAAGCAGAGCCTTTTATGGCGGGCGTCGAGACTGACATTGAGGATGTCGACCCGGACTTGAGACTTCCTGCCGGCACGTTTGCCGAATGGTCTGCGCTCTTCCAGAATGTATTCAGGACGTGAAAAAGACCGATCTGAAGAAGCGGGTAGTCGATTTCCTAGAGTTGCCACAGTCTGCCGTCGAAAGGCTTCCCACAGCGGCCTTGGAACTGCTCGGTAGTCAGCAAGCGAAGGCTGAGGCCGCGACCCTGTTCGATATTCTTCGTTCTTCAACTCTCGGGTTGCGAGGCCGAGAGGCGACCGACCGGAAACCTCAGCTTGAACAAGACGCACGCATCATTGCAGCGAGACTGTCGGCATGGCTAAATTTCATACTGGCGCCGCAGGATATTATTGTTGACGCTCCACATCTTGCTCAACGATGCCCGAGCCTAATCTCGAACAAGCTCACCGCCGCCGGGCTCACAAAGACATGCACCATTGGCTCTGATCAAAGCGTCTTTCCGACGGAGTCTGTGGAGAAAGCGAGATTCCGAAAGCATTTTTGGTTTGATAGACCCGTCTGGTTCTGGACAGAAATTGAACGTCTGCGACTTACGCAAGAAGTCAGCGACCCGTGGCATAGTATCAACGACCGCTTTGTTTTCTGCGAAGATGTCTCTTCGTTTAAGCCAAGAGCGACAGCCAAAAGCTTCCAAAGCGACCTAATTTCTCCGTACCGAACACGGTTCGTTAGTCGTGTGCCTGACATCGACTACCAACCGGCTCATCGCTTGGCGCTCGCCTGAGGTCAATGTGTCTACGGACATCCTGCCTTTGCTGATCGAACTAACCAATGCGGGACAAGTTTCCGCACAGTCAAATCGCGGCCAGAGTTCGGAAGCTCAAGTACAACAAACTATCGGCGGAGCGGCCGGACAAGCCTTCACAACCGAAGCCGAACTAGGCAGCATGATAAAAAACGACGCGGCTTTCTCTACGCTTACGACGCGGCGCTTCATCCGACTTCCCGACGTCGCTAGAGGGCAACTGACAATCAGCCCGATGGCTTTTTTGGATGGCGACCTTTCGCAAACGCACCCCTATCTTCGCGTGCAGCTAGTGATAGTCGCTCATAGCGTTGCGGCAGGCATTTCACCTCAGTGTTTGATAATGCGCTTCGAAACGCCAGAGACCAGCGGAGACCCTGCAGGAGCAGGAGAGCATGACTACTACCATTCTCAATTGTGTACTGAATTGCGCATCGACCGATCCACAAGGACGTTCAAAATACCGCAATGCATTGCGTGGAGCGCCACCTCATGTCCGGCATGGCCCGTAAGCGCTCGCTGCCCATCTCACCCCTTCCCCACACTCGCATCGATCAACAGCTTCGCCACCGTCACCGCCGACTGCGCCGGGCCGTCTTCCGACTGCTGGCCGGTGCTGTAGATGCCTTCGATCAGCAGCAGCAGGCCGTCACCGAGCACGGCGGGGTGACGGGCGCCCATGGCGGCGGCGAGCTCGCGCAGGCGCTTGCGGAAGACCTTCTTGTGCGCTTCGGCGACCTGCCGCGCGGGATTGTCGCGCGACGGATATTCGATCGTCGCGTTGCTCAGCCCGCAGCCGCGATAGCCTTCGCGCACGGCGCGCGTGGACAGCACTCTGACATAGGCGAGCACGTGCTCGCGCGCATCGCTGTATGATTTTCCGCCGGGGTTCTCGAACTTCTCCCAAAAATCGAGATCGTAGTCGCGCATATAGGCGGCGGCGAGTTCGTCCTTGGAGGCGAAGCTGCGATAGAGGCTCGG
>NZ_LNCU01000081.1:27888-51670 GCF_001542415.1 Bradyrhizobium macuxiense | reverse complement strand
GACGCCGGCCCGCTCCACCACCTCGTCGACGCCGACGGCGCGGATGCCCTCGCGATAGAACAGCTCGCTCGCGGAGGCGCGAATCCGGTCGGCGGCCCTGGGGCCTTTTCCGTTCCGGGCTCCGGATTCTTTTTTTGACGCGTTTTCTTCACGCGAACCGGTATCCACCTCGCGCGAAACCGCTCTGGCCGGGCGTTCCGCAGATGGTGCGACGGCTTTCTTCGTCATGGCGCTCGGATCCTCCCTTGCCCTTTTGCCTGCCCTCTTGACAATGTTACTGACCGGTACGTATACACGCCGCATCGCAATACGTACCGGTAAGTAACATGCCTAGCACCTCGCTTCAAGCAGCCCCCGTGTCGAGACGACCGTTCGGCCAGAACTACGCGTTCGTCGTCGTTGCCGTGATCTTCCTTGCCCTGCTCGCCTCCGCAGGCCTGCGCGCGACGCCGGGCGTGCTGATGCTGCCGCTGCAACAGGCGTTCGGCTGGGATGTCGGCGTGATCTCGTCGTCGGCCGCGATCGGCATCTTCCTCTACGGCCTCGCCGGCCCGTTCGCCGCGGCCGTGATGCAGCGCTTCGGCATCCGCCGCACGGTGCTGGGCGCGCTCGCGCTGATGTCGGCGTCGACAGGAGCCAGCTATTTCATGACCGCGCCGTGGCAATTGTTCCTGACCTGGGGGCTGCTCTCCGGCATCGGCTCGGGCGCGGTCGCCAACGTGCTCGGCGCCACCATCGTCAATCGCTGGTTCACCACCAATCGCGGCCTCGTCATGGGGCTTCTGACGGCGAGCACCGCGACCGGCACGCTGATCTTCATGCCCGGCCTCGCGGCGCTGGTGGCATGGGGCGGCTGGAAGCCGGTGGTGCTGACGGTCGCCGCGTGCTGCGCGGCACTCATTCCGCTGGTGTATGTCCTGGTGCCGGAGCGGCCCGCGTCGGTCGGCCTGCGCTCGTTCGGCAGCAAGCACGACGACCATCCCGCGCCGAAGGCCGAGGGCAATCCGTTCATCGCCGCGTTCAGCAACCTCGCGCGCGCCGCGCAGACGCGGGCGTTCTGGTTCCTGTTCGCCACCTTCTTCATCTGCGGCTTCACCACCAACGGCCTCGTCGGCACCCATCTGATCGCGTTCTGCGGCGATCACGGCATCGTCGAAGTGCAGGCCGCGAGCCTGCTCGCGCTGATGGGATTCTTCGACCTGTTCGGCACCACGCTCTCCGGCTGGCTCACCGACCGTTTCGATCCGCGCAAGCTGCTGTTCTTCTATTACGGGCTGCGCGGCCTGTCGCTGATCTACCTGCCCTACTCGCATTTCTCTTTTGTGAGCCTGTCGGTGTTCGCGGTATTCTATGGTCTCGACTGGATCGCGACCGTGCCGCCCACGGTGCGCATCGCCAACGAGGCGTTCGGCGACAAGAACGCGCCGCTGGTGTTCGGCTGGGTGGTCGCCGGCCATCAGCTCGGCGCGGCTAGCGCGGCGTTCTTCGCCGGCTTCATGCGCTCCGCCCAGGGCAATTATCTCGAGGCCTTCATGATCGCCGGCTTCACCGGCATCGTGGCCGCCGTGCTGTCGCTGATGATCGCCCGGCGGCCGGCGCAAGCCGTGCTCGCCGCGGCGTGAGGACGCCGACGGCAGCGACTTGCAGCATTTTCCGGGTGAAATGACGCTCCCCAGGGGAATCGAACCCCTGTTTCAGCCTTGAGAGGACCAAATGATGGGTCCGTCATCATCCGTACCCTCCCCGCGATCGCGGATGCAGCCATCAGCTGCTTGCAGCCGCGAATTGTTCTGTCGCCAGCTGCGACCGACCTTCGTCAGCGGGCGATGTCAGACCGAAAGCAGGGCATAAGGCAGGCCCGAAGGTTTCTGCACGGCCATGGCGACGTTGTAGACCGGCGCTCCCGCGGGTGTCCGCCCCTCGTATTTGCCGCGATGCGCATGACCATGCACAACCGCGCTAACCTTGAAACGGTCAATTGTCTCTGCAAGCCGCGAGCAGCCAAGGAACGGATAAATTTCCAGAGGTTCACCCTCCACTGTTCCTACAATCGGGGCGTAATGGAGAACTACGACGGCGCGCTGGCTGCTCACCGTTCGCATGACGTTCTCCAGCCGCATCGCCTCGTTCATAGCCTCCGCGACAAACGTCTTAATCGCCGGCTCGCCGAACGAGCTGAGCATGCGCGGACCGAATCCACCCGCAAAGCCCTTGACGCCGATGAACGTGACGCCCTCCACCTCGGTGGCTTGACCATCGAGCAGGCGTACACCACCGTCGCAAAGGATGCGCTTTACCTGGTCAGAGCATTCCGATTCGTAATCGTGATTGCCGAGAACGCCGATCATCGGAATCGAACAAGCGCGCAGTTGTTCGACCAAGAGTTCAGCCTGTGCCGGAGTTCCGGTGTCGGTGAGATCCCCGCACAGAACGAGGGCACCGGCGCGCTTCGAGATTTCCTGAAACACTTCGCGAAGCGAACCCGACTGTCCGTCCTTCACATGAAGGTCGCCCACACTCGCAAATGTGAATGAAGTCAGATCATTACTCATCGTTGGACTCCGCTTCGGGATGTACAAAGCCCCACTTCTCAGTGGCGTTTCGGTAATCGACGCTGGAAAATAGTCGGCCGCGGCAGAGTTTTGGGACTGGCAGCGGAGCCTGGCGTTGCTGGCCCAAGCGCGAGAGAAGATCGTCAAGCAGCCATGAAGGAACGGCATCGCGCTCGCTCGGATAGATCCAGCGAAACGTGAGCAGGTGGCAAAGCAAGACTTCCCAGTGTTGGTCCATGTACGAGATCAGGCGCTGCCAGTCGATAACATCGCGCTGCTTGAGAATCAGATTGACGATATCCGACCCATCATGACGATTCCGCTTCTGAATGAACGCCTTGGACCAGATGAGTTCAGTCGGACTGATCACTGGTACGCGGTGACAAAGTATCTGGGCCTCTCTTGTATGCTGAAACCACGCTTCCTGAACCGGCACGATGCCGTTGCTGGAACCGAAGATGATATCGACAAAATGACGACCGTGACGGACTTTGCCCAGCCACCCTTCATTTGCGGACACCGAATACCTTTGCTGCAGGCATGAACGCAGAGTTGGGAATGCCGCGGGTGTCGTGAAGATGTCCAGGTCCTTCGTCGGCCGCCGAGCGTCGGTGTAGAACTTCACGGCATAACCGCCGCCGACCATGAAAGGCAGACCCGCTTCGAGAAGATCCCTTAAAACTTCCCAATAAAACCGCTCTGCCCTCGTAAGCGATGCGAGCGCGCCATAGGTCCCGTCTTCCGTAGAGCGCCTTGGAATATGGCGAGTTCGCGCCAGCACGGACATCTCCAGGATCAACACTGGATTCCCAATAGGCTCGAATGGCTTAAGTTCCTTAAGGCCGGGCGAAGTGGATCATCATGGACAGCCGGAGCCAGAGCACGTCACGAACCGTGGCCCTGCAACACCGGCATGCGCGGCCTCCTTGGCTGCGCGTCGCGTTCCGCGCACCACTTGTGCTTAAACGCCTGGTGTCGGTGCCGATGGCCGTGTCCAGGCGTTTCGCTTCTGGGGACGCGGGTGTGTCCCAACCGATTCTGCCCTGTTCTCCTCGCGCTGAGTTGATGACAACGGAACAACGCGGCTCCCGGCGCAGGAACAACTCCGCTGCCGTTCCGTTGACCGAAATCGCCATGCCCCGACGCGCATGACGACCTGCTGCAGCGAAGATCATCCATGACGTCGGAGCCCATCTGATGGGGATCGTCCGCTTTGCGTTGAAATATCCGCACACGTTCTATGTCATGGCGCTGGTCATGCTCGTGCTCGGAATCAGCGCCATTCTAAGCGCACCCAAGGACATCTTTCCGCGGATCGACATCCCGGTCGTCACCCTCATTTGGCAATACACCGGGCTTGCGCCCGAGGAGATGGAGCAACGGGTCACGACTTACAGCGAATATTCGATCAGCTCGAGCGTCAACAATGTGCGCAACATCGAGTCACAGACGCTGTCCGGCATCAGCGTTGAGAAGATCTACTTCCAGCCTAACGTCAACCTCGATCTGGCATTGAGTCAGATCGTGTCGGCGAGCAACTCGATCCGCAATCTTATGCCGCCGGGAATTCAACCGCCGATCGTGGTGCAGTACAACGCCTCCAGCGTACCAGTCATGCAGCTCAGCCTGAGCTCCGATCGCCTCAACGAGCAGCAACTCTATGACTACGGGATCTACCGTATCCGCCAGGCCCTCGCGCCGATTCAGGGCATCACCTTGCCCACGCCATACGGCGGCAAGTACCGGCAGATCATGGTCGATATCGATCCGGGTGCCCTGCGCGCCAACGGCTTGACGCCGACCGACGTGGTCAATGCCGTCAACGCGCAAAGCCTCACCTTGCCTTCGGGAGACGCCAAGATTGGGCACAAGCAGTACATCGTCGGCCTCAACTCGCAACCCTCGACGATCGACAATCTGAACAACGTGCCGATCCGTCAGATCGGCGGTGCGACGATCGCGCTGAAGGACGTGGCCCACGTGCGCGACGGTTGGGCGATACAGCAGAACGTGGTGCGTGCCGAGGGACGCCACTCGATCCTGCTCACCATCATCAAGAACGGCGACGCCTCGACACTCGACGTCGTAAACCGCGTCAAGGCAGCGCTCCCGGAAATCCAGAAGGCGGCGCCGCCGGGAATGGAGATCCATCCGCTGTTCGATCAGTCGGTATTCGTATCCCAATCCATTGGAGGCGTGGTGCGCGAGGGATTGATCGCGACGGTGCTGACGGCGTTGATGATCTTGCTGTTTCTCGGCACCTGGCGCTCGATGCTGATCGTGAGCCTCTCGATTCCGTTGTCGATCCTCACGTCGATCGCTGTCTTCACGATGATGGGGCAAACCATCAATACCATGACCCTCGGCGGCCTCGCGCTGGCAATCGGTATTCTCGTCGACGATTCCACCGTGGCGATCGAAAACACTCATCGGCTGTTCGAAAGCCGGATGGACTTCGATCAGGCCGTGCTTGAAGGCTCCGCCGGCATTGCTCTTCCCACGCTGGTCTCGACACTTGCGATCTGCTCGGTCTTCGTATCCCTATTCTTCCTACAGGGTCCGGCCCGCTTCCTGTTCACGCCGCTGGCGCTTGCGGTGACCTTCGCTATGTTAGCGTCCTATCTGATTTCACGAACGCTCACGCCAATCATCATCAGTCTCGTGCTGAGAGGCGAACACTCCACCGATCGCGACGGTCATACGGCAACGGGGCCGCTGTCGTGGATTCACCGACGATTTATGCAAGGCTTCGAAGCATTCCGTGAGTTCTATGGTTGGCTCCTCACCGGCCTGCTGACCCGTCGAATTCTGGTCCCGGTCGTCGCCCTCGTTACCATCGGCGGAATCGCCGCACTCGCTCCTTCCGTCGGCTCCGACTTTTTTCCGCCGGTTGATGCCGGACTGATCCAGTTGCATGTCCGCGCCCCCGCACGGACACGGATAGAGGATACCGAACGCATCTTCCAGGCGGTCGAAAATGAGATACGTCAGCGCATTCCGCCGCAAGATCTTGGCCTCCTGCTCGACAACATCGGGCTACCGCAACGGCTCTACAATCTCGCCTTCACCGATGGTTCGACAATCGGGGTGAACGACGGCCAGATCCTGATCTCGCTCAGGGAAGGCCACAAGGCCACGGCCGGCTACGTGAGAAGCCTGCGCGAGTCGCTGCACCAAGCATTCCCAGACGTGATGTTCTATTTCCAGCCCGCCGACATGGTCACCCAGATACTCAATTTCGGCATTCCGTCCCAAATCGATGTCGAGGTGCAAGGTCAAAACCGTGCCGAGAACCAACAGCTTGCCAAGACACTGAAGCAACGGATGAGTGCCGTACCGGGCCTCGTCGATGTTCACATTCAGCAGGAGCTCGATGCCCCCGAACTGCGATACGATATTGACCGCAACCGGGCCCAGCAACTCGGCCTCACGGTCAGCGGCATTGCGAATGACGTCAACGTCAGCCTGAGCTCGTCGGAACAAATCTCGCCAAATTTCTGGACGGATCCCAAAGCGGGGATTCCCTATTTCCTGGCGGTTCAGACCCCCGAATACCGTATCGGCAGCATGGACGACATCAAGAACACACCGATCAGCAGCCAGGCATCGCAGCAGGCGCCTATTCCCAACGTGCTCGGGAACATTGCGACCATCACCCGCCGCCCCGTCCAGTCCGTCTACAATCACTCGAACGTGCAGCCGGTCTATGACGTCTATGGTAGCACGCAAGACGCTGATCTAGGAAACGTTGCAGCCAAGATCCAAGCAATCGTCGGCGATCTGCAAGCAAAGCTCAAGCCCGGCAATCACATCGCGGTTCGCGGACAGATCGAAAGTATGAACTCCGCTTTCAGGGACCTGGCGATCGGGCTGCTGTTCGCCGCGTTCTTTGTCTATCTGCTGATGGTTGTCAATTTTCAGAGTTTTCTTGACCCGCTTGCGGTGCTCTTGGCGCTCCCGGGCGCCGGTTGCGGCATTCTCCTTATGTTGTACGCAACGGGGACGCCGCTCAGCGTCCCATCGCTCATGGGCGCGATCATGGCCATAGGCATTGCCTCGGCAAACTCAATTCTCCTCGTTGCGTTCGCACGCGAGCGTCGCCATGCGGGTGTCGAGGCCACGCAGGCGGCGTTAGAGGCCGCCACTACCAGACTACGTCCCGTGTTGATGACGGCCGCGGCCATGGTGGTCGGAATGCTCCCAATGGCTTTCGGCGGCGCCGGCGAGGAACAGAACGCGGTGCTGGCGCGCGCCGTGGTCGGCGGCGTGCTGTTAGGCACGGCCACGACATTGCTCGTCGTCCCTTACCTCTATTGCGCGGTATGCCGCTTCGGCTACGCCGCGGCGTCGCCTGATGAGAACCAAAGGTCACAATGAGTGAGCCCGTGCAACTTCCGTCGGACCGACCTGATCAGCGCTATCGCCGCATCGCGCGGAGCGTCTCTCTTGTCGCCGTCATTCTGATTGCCGTGCTGGTCGGCTACGGCGCATGGCGCCACGCGGAGTCCAATGCGATGGCCCGGGAAACGTTGATCCATGAGCAAAAGATGGTACCGACCGTGCGGACACAGTCTGCCAACGCCGTCACGGACCCGAAAATGCTCAATCTGACGGGCACGATGAATCCGTTCGAGAGCGCAACGCTCTATGCGCGGGCAACAGGATACATCAGCAAGCGCAAGGTCGACATCGGCAGCCACGTGCATGCTGGCGATCTGCTGGCGACAATCGCAGCACCAGACCTCGACCAGCAGCTGGTCCAGGCCAAAGCGCAGGTGATGCAGCTCGAGGCCGCGCTGGAGCAAGCCCGCGCGAACGAGCAGCTCGCGCGTGCGAACAACGAACGAACCTCCCGTTTGGTACCCCAAGGGTGGCAATCAAAGCAACAAGGGGACACCGACCGTCTATCGTACGCGGCGCAGTCGGCGGGTGTACGCGTGGCAAGCGCCAACCTCGATGCACAGAAGGCGCAAGTCTCGCGTCTCGAGCAGCTTACCGGGTTTGAGCGGGTCACCGCGCCATTCGACGGCGTTATCACGGCCCGTCAGATCGACACCGGCAGCTTGGTCACGGCGGACAGCGCCAACGGCACTTCACTGTTCTCGATTGCGCGCACCGATACACTGCGTGTGCAGGTTTACGTACCTCAAGAATCGGCATTGGCAGTCAGGGATAGTTCCCGGGCCGACGTCACCGTTCCCGAGATTCCGGATCGAACATTTCACGGCACTGTTGCGCGCAACGCCAACGCGCTTCAAGCTGGCACGCGGACCTTGTTGGCGGAGGTCGACATCGACAACGCGGACGGCGCACTCCATCCCGGCCTTTACTGCACGGTACGCCTCGCCATCCCGAGAGCGCAACCCGTCACGATCGTACCGTCAGAAGCCGTGATATTCGACGAGCGCGGGCTAAGTGTTGCGGTTGTGGTTGATGGAATTGCCCGCTTGCGGCACGTCGAACTTGCGGCTGACGATGGGGCCCAAGTGGAAATCAAGCAGGGACTGAATTCGGGGGACCGCGTCATTCTCAACCCGCCTATCGGAATCGCGGATGGGCAGCCCGTCAATGCCGATGGGAGCGGAAGGCAAGCCACACGATAAATCTCGCCATTGTGGAGCTCAAGAGCCGCATCAGGTCCATTAGACGGAGCAATTTCAAATTCTAGACCCTCTGCCTTGAATACGCGTGCAGCTCCTCGCTGTCGCTTAGTAGGCGGCTCAGGCAGCAACGGCGGGCAGCCTCAAACACGACGGTCACTTCAACGCTTCGTCACGACGATCTGCGTGAGCTCCTCGCAGACTGGACCAATCCGGCTGTTAGCAGCCGGGTCAACGGCTGTAGGCTCCCATAAGTTCGGCCTGCCCGAGCATATGCTTCTCGGCGGCTCGCCAGATGTCCCCAATAGGCATCTTGGGTGCTCGCGATAAGGCTTCAACATCAAGAGCTGCGAGCTTGAAATGATAGTGATGTGTTCCACGCCCTTTCGGCGGAGCCGGACCATTATAGCGCGGCTCGCCGAAATCGTTTACGCCCTTTCCAAGCTTCTCCGTCTTTGTCTTCGCACCATGACCGACGCCTTCCGGCAGCAGCGTCCGTTCGCCCATGATGTTATAGAGTCCCCAATGGCGAAAGATACCCGATGGCGCGTCCGGATCTTCCACGATCAGAACGAAGCTCTTGGTGCCCTCAGGCGGGTCCGACCACTGAAGCGGCGGCGATAGGTTTTCACCGTCGGCTGTATATTTCTGAGGGATCCGGCCGCCATCGCCGAATGCGGGGCTGTTCAAACTGAAGGTCATAGCTAACTTCCTCTTCATTTAACCGATTGTCTTGGCCACGCCATCCTTGCCATGAGGCGTGCTCCCTGGGTTCTTCGCTGGAGCACGACGCTTTGCGTCTAGCGCGAGAGCGACCGGTCACACCAAGTGGGATTGCGCGCATTGCAGCGTGAGGGAGGGACACTCTCGTAGCGCCGTAAACGGCGCGCTACTCTCCAGGTGCGCAATGGCTCAAACCTCACCCCACGGAGCGATCGTCGCGCTACGCGACCTGGGTGCCGCTCGGTCGCGAAATTTGATGCAGCGACGCCGCGGTTGCAGCGTTCTCGTAGCTTCGCGCGATGTCGCCCAAGGAAAGGATACCGACCAAACGCTTTTGCCGGTTTAGCACTGGAAGCCGCCTGACTTGGATATCGCCCATATTCCAGCAAACCGACTCCAACTCCTGATCCTCGAAGCAATACTTGACGTCTGGCGTCATCGCCGCCTTGATTTTGGCGTCCGGTCCCTGCCCCTTTCCAAGCACACGGACGGCGAGATCCCGATCGGTGATCATCCCTATGAGGTGGTCGCCTTCCGCAACCGGCAACAGCCCAATATCGAGTTTGGCCATTGCTTCCGCAGCCTCTCCCACCGTGTCTTCGGGTGTGCAAAGCTGAACGTCCGAGGTCATTACATCAGACACTTTCATGTCTATCCTCCGCTCTGTTTTGACTTCCAACCACCGAAGGCACCGAGCGTTCCTGAGCGTTGAATGGGTTTCCGGCCGATCTGCTGCTCTTTCGGCGACGGATGTCTTTCGATAGCGGCGTCGCGTTGTCGCACGACTCCTTCTTGAACCAGCTGCTCGTCCCAATCATTCGACCGATAATATGCTCCACTTCAGCCCGGCGCTTTGCCCGAAACTTGATCTTTTTTGGCGCGCCGAAAACGAACAACGAACATCGCGCAGCAAGCGCTGTAAGTCATCACGAAACGCTCACATGATTACTCGAGGCCTATACGCAAGAGGGGGCGTGCCACATCGAGTTCATTGGTTCTGTCCGATCTTGCCCGATACCGTCAGGAGGCAGCGGCTCCGCGGTATTACAGAAGGTAAGGGAGCCGCGCTTGATTGGCGCACCGCGCCCTCGCCTCACAGATAGGCATTGGACTGGCGGTGCCGCGTTCACCGCGTGCTTTCGCAAGGTAGGGGGCTTTCCCCCCGAGCCGCGGCGTTTCCGTCGCGAAGGAACGGTGTGGCCCCGATCATGCCCCAATCTTCTTGCACCGGCTCAGCACATTAGGAACGACTGATGTTTGGCGGCGTTCGCCTTACACCTCGTCCGGTTGCCCGTTCCGGACGAGACGAGTTGCGCCGGTCGGGCGTCGCCCGGACTGCAGGCGAGTGAAGCTGTGCCCGCACGGAATTAGCCGGCGCGAACAACCGAGAAGTTGCCATGGCGGAAGCTGGGCTTCGCAATTTCACGATCAATTTTGGGCCCCAGCATCCCGCTGCGCACGGCGTGCTTCGCCTTGTGCTGGAGCTCGATGGTGAGGTCGTTCGCCGCGTTGATCCTCACATTGGCTTGCTCCATCGCGGCACCGAAAAGTTGATCGAGCACAAGACCTATCTGCAATCGATCGGCTATTTCGATCGACTTGATTATGTCGCGCCAATGAATCAGGAGCACGCATTCTGCCTCGCAGCGGAAAGGCTGATCGGCCTCGAAGTGCCGCGCCGTGGACAATTGATCCGCGTGCTCTACTGTGAAATTGGTCGCCTGCTCTCGCATCTTCTCAACATAACGACGCAGGCGATGGATGTCGGAGCCCTCACCCCGCCGCTATGGGGATTTGAGGAGCGCGAAAAGCTGATGGTGTTCTACGAACGCGCTTCCGGCGCGCGCATGCACGCAAATTACTTCCGTATCGGCGGTGTCCATCAAGATCTGCCGGCGAAGCTGATCGACGATATCGAAGCGTTCTGCGATCCGTTTCTCCGCGTGGTGGACGACCTCGATCGGCTACTTACGCCGAACCGCATTTTTAAGCAGCGCAATGTCGACGTCGGCAAGGCGACGCTGAAAGAGGCCTGGGAATGGGGGTTTTCCGGAGTCATGGTGCGCGGCTCAGGCGCTGCCTGGGACCTGCGCAAGGCGCAGCCCTATGAATGTTATCCGGAAATGGAGTTCGACATTCCGATTGGCAAAAACGGCGACTGCTATGACCGTTATCTGATCCGCATGGAAGAAATGCGTCAATCAGTACGTATCATGAGACAGTGTATCGCGAAGCTTCGTGCTCCTGACGGACAGGGTCCGGTCGCGGTGCAGGACAGCAAGGTCTTCCCTCCTCGTCGAGGAGAGATGAAGCGCTCGATGGAGGCACTGATCCACCACTTCAAGCTCTACACAGAAGGCTTTCGAGTGCCTCCCGGCGAGGTCTATGCCGCGGTGGAAGCACCCAAAGGCGAATTCGGCGTCTACCTGGTGTCGGATGGTACAAACCAGCCCTACAAGTGCAAGATCCGCGCGCCATCGTTCGCGCATCTCCAGGCGATGGACTTTCTCAGCCAGGGCCATTTGTTGGCGGACGTCTCGGCAATCATCGGTTCGCTGGACATCGTATTTGGAGAGATCGATCGATAGTGTCATGAAAGGAGATCGCCATGCCGACGATTCAAGTTGACCGGCAGCCAGTCATCCAAATCACCGTCATCGAAGCCGAACCTGAAAAGCAGGCTGAGGCGTTGTCGCTGATGGCGGAGCGAGCCCGCTTTATGCGAAGTCAGCCGGGGTTTATTTCCATCAGCCTGCATCGCAGCCTCGATGGGCGCCGCATCGTGAATTACATTCAGTGGGAAAGCAGTGACTCGCTGCGGGCTGCTCACCAGTCGCGAGAATTTCGCAAGTCATGGAGCCAGTTCGAAAGCCTGGCCGACGACATCGACCCTCATTTGTACGAGGTTACCGAGATTCTCGCTGGTGAACAGTGACCCGACGCTCGATGACGGTGGTGACGAGCACGCCCATATAAAAGGCATGCCGAGGGAGCAGCATCGGTCTGGTAGGCGTTCATGATGACCGGATGGGCTATTCCGATGGCACTGGGCTCCGCCCTGATGGCAGGAGTGTTGTCACACGGACTGGCGCCTTTGCCCGCGCTCGCCCAACAGGCCTCAGTCTTGACCTATCACGGAGATGACGGCCGAAGGGGCGAGTACGTCGTTCCGTCGCTCACCTCTGATAAAGCCAGATCACTTCAACTGGACCGCGCGTTCAACGCCCGTGTGGCGGGCGCTGTATATACTCAACCGCTGTATTGGCGTCCGCAGGACTCGAGCCCCGGGATGCTGTTCGTTGCGACGGAGGACGACGTCGTTTACGCTTTGAACGCGACGACGGGAGAAGAATTATGGAGACGTGCCGTCGGTCATCCCGTGCGAAGCTCTTCGCTGCCATGCGGGAATATCGATCCACTCGGGATCACCGGCACGCCGGTGATCGATCCCGCGACGCAGGCCATTTATTTCGATGCAGCCGTCGAGCGGACGAACGGTCCGCGCCACGAAGCGTTCGCGCTTTCCACGAAGGATGGCAGCGTTCTCCCGGGCTGGCCCATCGACATTGCCGATGCGCTGCAAAAGTCGGGCCGCCATTTCGATCCGAGCGTGCAGAACCAGCGCGCAGCCCTGACACTGGTCGACGAAACGCTCTACGTTGCCTTTGGCGGCCATTTCGGAGATTGCGGAAACTATCATGGCTGGGTGGTCGCAATCCCCCTGCATGAACCGGACAAGCTAGCCAGCTTCGAGACGCGGGCGCGCGGCGGCGGAATCTGGGCGCCGGGCGGTCTGAGCGCGGCCGAGCATGACATCTTCTTTGTGACCGGGAATACGTTCGGCGCGCAGACGTGGAGCGACGGCGAAGCAACGTTTCGCGTTGGAGCCGACTTGCGCCGCACAGACGATAAGGGAAGCTACTTTGCACCATCGGATTGGAAGGCCCTCGATAACCGCGATGCGGACCTTGGAGGCAGCAACCCGCTTATCCTCGACGTTCCGGGCGCGAGCGGCGACCGCTCTCTAATCCTGGCGTTGGGAAAGGATGGCAAGGCCTATCTCCTTGACCGAAACAATCTCGGTGGCGTTGGCGGCCAGCTCGCGACCGAAACAGCATCACGGTCGTCGATCATCACTTCGCCGGCGGCCTACCCTGTCGGCAGCTACGCCTTTGTCGCGCTCGGAGCCCCAGGCGCGCATTGCCCGCAGCCCAACCGAGGTCAGAATTTGACCGTGCTAAAGATTGCAGCAAGTCCACGGCCAGCAATGACGAACGCCTGGTGTGCCGCGCTCAATGGCCGAGGCTCCCCCATCGTGACCACTACGGACGGGCATTCCAACCCGATCGTGTGGATACTTGGCGCCGAGGGCGACGATCGGCTCCACGCGTTCCGGGGTGATGCAGGCGAACAGCTTTTTGTCAGTGAGCCCTTAAGCGGACTCCATCGCTTCCAAACGCTGATAGCGACACAGGATCGTCTCTATGTTGGTGCCGATGGGCGTGTCTATGCATTTCGCTTTTGAGGGTGTGGCACGACTTCACTACCGTGACACGGGGGTCTCGGACAAAGGGACCTCACAGATGTTCCTGCTCGCTGCGCTCGTCCTGCCAGTTCACTTGTCGTACCTTGTAAGTCTTAGCCCCGCCTGGCGTTTCGACAACCACGCTGGCTCCTTTGCTTTTTCCGATCAATGCTCTCCCGATCGGCGAGCTTATTGAAATTTTGTGCTTGCTCGCGTCGGCTTCCGGTTCGCCGACGATCTGCCAAACCCGCTGCACGCCGGTGTCTTCATCGGACAGTGTCACCGTCGCCCCGAACTTGATGGTATCACCGGAAAATTTTGAGACATCGACGATTTCAGCACGCGCGAGTTTATCCTCCAGCTCGGCGATTCGAGACTCATTTACACTTTGCTCGGCAAGCGCAACCTGATACTCGGAGTTCTCGACCATATTGGGTTCGTCCGCGATCGCCTGTTGAATTCGTCGAACAAGACTAGGTCGTTCGACGCTGACGCGATGCCTCATCTCGTCTGCGAGAGCGGCATGACCGACAGCGGTCATCGGAAGTCTCTTCATCGTAGCTCTTGTACAGGATCAATCCGGGTTAACGCACATCCACGCTGGATGCTCGCACGGAGATCAGGCAAAGACCTATCTCGTCCGGAGCGGGTTCGAGGCGGCTGCTCGCCCGAAACCCCGTGAGATCGGTCGAAATCGACCGTGTTCGCCTTTTTGGAACGCGGTTCTTGAACAAGGGTTCCAATTTCTGGCGGCCGAGTTCCAGCGCGGATCAGGCAGTCAAATACTGCGAGATATCGTCGATGGGAAAGCCAGTCAGGTCCTTCGCAATTTCCGCGACAATGCGCTTTTCGATCGCGGGAGAAAATGATCGGCGCAGATCCGCCAGTGTCCTTGGCGGCGCCACGATGACGATCCGCTGCACATGAGACTGTCGTAGGAGGCGATCCAGGGCGCCTGCAACCTCACGGACGAAGCGATGTTTCTCGATGTCGTGCCAATCGGTCTGCTGCATTGCGCTTCGTTTAGAATCGATTCGGGAGAGCGCTCGCCCCGGTCTATCCGCCCCCTGTTCACGGGTCGGCGGGTTTTCATCTTCAAAAACTTGTTGGACCTTCAGGCGCGGCTCACGTTCGCTGCCTTCATTGAATAGGAAAAGTGCCTTACGTCCGTCTCCGACAAAGACGACTGTGCGATGAGGCAATCTGGTGAATGGTGGTCGATTAGACATGGAAGGCTCGTGAACTCACGGTCGCAGTCACGTGCTTGCGTTTGTGACTGCGATTTCGGACGTATCGGCGCACTGCTGACAGTCACGGCACCTACGCCGGGGTTGGCCGGCCCCAAGGTAAATTCCTGACAGAGACAGCGGCTATAGTCGATCCGGTCTGTCCATTGCGTTCAATTCAGCATCTATTTTGCCAAGGAGACGCTCGATCTCCTCCCTCTCGTTCGGACCGGGAGATTCGTCGAGACGGCTCAGCAAGTCCTGCTTTTGGGTCAAGAGGTGTGCGATGTTCATCATCGGAGGCGCGGTTTCGGGATTCTGGAACATAGCTCGTCTCCATGTTCACTATCGCGATAGCGACCTAGCTTTCAGCAATCGGCGAACCAAGCGTCGAATCTGCGAATCTATCAGCCAACTCACTGCCCCGACTTCGGTTCCCTTGCGGATGAGCGGCAAAAGGATCCGCCAAACGTAAGTAACTAGCCTGAGGTTGCAACCGCTATACAAGGAGATTCGATGGACCCGCTCCGCCGGTCCGAGTGCCACGGACCCTGCCGTATCAGGTCCCCGCCGTCGCTCTTGAAACGTAGAGCTCCTCTCCTATGATTCAGATCTCGGAACGATTTGATTGTCTAAAAGTGCCGACACACGCGGTCGCATATCAAATCACGTTCCGTAGACGAAGGGGCGACTCGGTTTCGCTCGGGCTGGCGAACTCCTTCTCTGCGGATATCTTTTCGCAAATGCAGTGCGGCATTAAAGGTGGAGAGTGAATGTGATGACTGACCCGAAGCGCCAATACAGCTTTGCGGGTGCTCACGACCTCGTCGCGCAGGCTGAAGCGGCGATCCGCCACCTGAAGGAGCTTTGTGCAGCTTGTGCGAATGATGACAAGGATGCGGCGCGAACGGCATTACGCCAGGCAATCAGCGAACTCGAAGTGGCGCGAGCCATGTTGCGGCCTGGTGTTGAATGACCGGAGCAATGCAGTTGTCGGCATCTCGCGATGAAGCAGTGATGACTGCAAGGCAGGCGACCAGAGGCAGCAGACGGACAGCACGAAGCCGAGCGGATTAGGAACCATCTGCAGAGGCTATCATTGCTATGAGTGACTGGACGAGTGCTCGATGAGCCTCCACAGCGAATCGCGTCACTCACGCAGGTCGGTCCGGATTCCGCCAACGACCGGCGGAGAACAACAATGATTCATAAGCCTCACGAAATGCATAAATTGGGCTTGGCGCTTCTGGGGACCGTCGGTGCTATCTCGCTCGGAGCGATGTCAGTGCAGGCGCATGACGATGGCAGATACGCCAATTCTCCGCTGAAAGCCTGGTTCGATGGCCTGCAAAGTAAGGGAGGCGGCCCTTGTTGCTCAAACGCCGACGGGCAGGCGCTCTCAGACGTCGATTGGGACACGAAGGACGGCCACTATCGCGTGCATCTCCAGGGCGAATGGATCGACGTACCCAACGATACGGTAATTACCGAGCCCAATCGTGCCGGCCGCACCATGGTATGGCCATATTACCTGAACGGGCGCTTGGTTGTTCGTTGCTTCCTGCCAGGCACAATGACCTAATGCTGATGCGCGCCGGGCCGACAATCCTCGTCATTGCGCTACTGCTCCTGCTCGGTGCCACGGGCTGGTTCGCGTACGAAGGCTTGTCGCTTCCCGGCAGTTCGATGCCCATCGAAGGCATCATTGCATTGGTGGCCGGCGGCATCTTCTCGATCGTTGTCGGTGCTGGCCTCATGGTCCTGCTGTTCTTCAGCAGTCGTCGCGGCTATGACGAGCCGCCGCGCCTCATGGACGACCGCGACATCCATGATTGAACGAAAGGTCACATCGTCAGCCGCGTGCGACGTACGGTTTACAGCTGCGAACTCCTTCGAGACAAAGATTACCTTCTATCGGCCCAAGACCGATCATTCACCGAGAATGCCGCCGGGCTCTGATCAAAGTCACGTCCGTATTTCAGTTGACGCCGAGGCCGATTTCTCGGATCGATCGATGCGCCGTTCGTAGTGAGCTGCGAGCTGCAGAAGGCGCACCTTGATAAAGGGATCAGCCGTTTCGGCGAGCGCACGGACAGTGCGAGCCCTTTCCTTGCAAAACTCGTCGTCCATAGCGTCCCCGCTGAAATGACCGCGGGATTTTGCCAGTTGAGCAGCTGGACTGCATGTGACGTAAGTTACATTGCCGTGCGGTTTTCCCCGCAATTCGCCGTTTTTCGGAAGACAATCCCGCGTTTCATTCAGCAGTGAATGCGACGCCGAGCCATCCATCTTCGCGCCACACGACGCTGCAGGAGAAGGTTTTGTTGGGCGGAACGATAAGCGTGAACTGGTCAGGCAGGGATGATCGCGGATCATCTGCCTTCAACGCCGCGCCATCCTCTGTGATGTCGCGGACGACGCAGCACAGTGATAGATCACCAAACCTGATCAAGGCATTGTCCAGCGATGGATTACGCACAGACTTTCGCCTGTCGGGAGGCGTAATCATTTCCTTGCCCATTAATAACTAATGCAAGTCTGGTCGATGCTGCGCGAGAAAGGTTGCGTTTCCACTAACGATTGCCGGGACGCGGCACCGTGAAGCCAACAGATATGCTTCACGCTCTACGCCGCTTGGACCGTTCTTTCGCGCGGCGACGACGCGGCCGATCGCGGCGGCGTCTCTCAGGAAGATCAGATGATCTCGCTGTATCTGTCGTCGCTTGGCTAGCGGGTTCTCTGTATGACGGATCGTCGATCACTCGAAGCGGCGATCGCCCGACGTCGACGGTCTCGACGTCATCGCCCGGTATCCCCAGTCCGACAGCATTCCGCAACCATCATCAGCGGAGTTATTTGACGGATGTGTCTGATCACGTACACGGACTGGAAATGGGCGCCGACGACCAACGTGCCTTCACCATTGATAATTCACGGTGCCCTTGCCGGCGAGGCTGGTGCTGGGACCGGAGAACTCGCCCTCAAAGGTCCCGGCAACCGACCAACCGTTGAGCCACTTCAACTCAACAGAACCCGTGCCAAGTGCGGCGTCGGACGCCTGCGTCGCACCGCGGACCGGAAAGCTGGCCTCCGGAAGCGCTTGGAAGGTTGCAGCAACGCTGCGCTCGGTGTCGAAATTGTGCGCCCATGCGGCCCGGCCTCGCAACGTCAGGACCGCATCGTCGAGCGCGAATGATCGGTCGGCGCGCAGGCCAAGTTCGGCGAGACTAGCAGTGCCGTTTCGCGCCGCGTAGTTCAACGCGAACAGATTGTCTCCCGCCAACAACCCTTCGGCATAGGTCGGCAGCTCAAACGTCACGAACTGACCTGCAGCATAAGGGGTGACCCCCGCCCAGGAAGTCGCAAACCGGTACCCGCCTTCGAGCCGGCCGGAGAACGCGTTGGTGTGAAAGCCGGCACGCAGACGATCTACTCCGGCAAGCGCCAGCGTGCGATCAGTCGTGACATCCTGCCAGCCATAGGCGAACGCCGCCGACAGATAGGCAGCGCCCATGCGATGATAGGCGTACACACCGGCCTGGAACAGATCGGAGCGCCCTGTGCCGAGGCCGTCGGCGAGGCCGAAGCCGGTGGCGCCGCCCGCCATGGCAAAGCCGAGCAGAGTATCCGGCGACAACCGGTAGTCCGCGCCGACTGCACCGCCGTAGATGCGGTCGGTAAGAGTGTGCGATCCGATGATATCATTGCCATTGGTGCTACGCGCGCCGCCGAAGGCTGCCGCCCAGACGCCCCAGCGTTGATCGAATGACGTGGCCGGCGCGGCGCCGGGAATCGCGGCGAAGGCGTCGCGCGCGGCATCCGCTTTTGTCCGCATCGCCGACCCGTAGGCCAGCGTCGCACGGCCGTCGAGCGACGGCCATCCGGTGCGACCGGCCACCGACGGATCGGTCATCGTCGCCATGAACAAGCCCATGGCGTCGACAGTAGTCTGCTGCGTGCCGGTCGCGAGTTCCCCTGACGCCAGCGTGAGACCCGCGGGCGTGAGGCCGCCGACCGCCAAAGGGATGGCGCCGACAGAACTGAAGGCGTTGGACAGCGCATTGGCCACGCTCTGCTGGTTCGTGTTCAGGCCAGCATAGGCGAGCTTGAGATCGAGGTAGACATTGTTGGAGTCGTAGCTCAGCGATGGATTGAAGCTCGCCGGCAGGTTTGTGTTGATCAACCCGCCGAAGGTACCCTCGACACTGCCGATGGCATTGAGGAGCGTGTAGCGGGTCTTCACATAGCCGCCACCGGCGTAGACCGCGACAACAGTGGCTCCACCGGGCGCCGCTATGCCGCTGACATTGACGCGATCAGAGGTGACGGAATTGAGTTCTGCGAGATAGGTCGCGGCCGCAGTGAAGGTCAAGTTGCCTTGCACAGTCAGTGTACCGACGGAATTTCCCGGCGAGAGCGTGCCACCGTCAACCAGGGTCTGGCCGACGATACCGTTGCCACCGAGTGTACCGCCGGGATGCACAGTAGTGAGCGATGACGACGCGATCGAACCGTTCACCGACAAACGCCCTGCATAGATGTCGGTCGCCCCGGTGTAGCTCGAGATGCCGTTGAGCCATGTGGTGCCTGCCCCGATCTGGGTCAGCGCCCCAGCGCCAGAGACCGTGCCCGCGAACGCGTATGCATCCGCCCGATAGAAAGCGAGCGTGCCGTTGTTGACGACGTTGCCTGAGAGGGTACCGGAAGTACCCCCATCACCGATCACGAGCGTACCCGCCGCAATGGTCGTTCCGCCGGTGAAGCTGTTATTGCCGGTCAGCACGGTGGTGCCCGATCCGATCTGTGCGAGCGCGCCAGCGCCGGTGACATTGCCTGTGAAGACGACCGCGTCGGAACGATCGAACGCCAGCCTCCCCTGGTTCTGCACATCGCCGATGATCGATCCGGACGTGCCGCCATCGCCGAGTTGCAGCGTGCCGGCGGAAATCAAGGTACCGCCGCCATAGGTGCTGGTGCCGGTCAGCACCGTGGTGCCCGCGCCGACCTGCTGCACCGACCCAGTGCCGGAAATCGCGCCGGCGAACACCGACGCGTCCGAGCGGTTGAAGGCGAGAACGCCGTTGTTGGTGACGTCACCGGTGATCGCTCCCGAGGTGCCGCCATTGCCGAGCTGCAGTGTGCCAGCGGCGATCAGCGTGCCGCCGCCATAGGTGTTGGCGCCGGTCAGCACCGTGGTGCCCGCGCCGATCTGCTGCACCGACCCAGTGCCGGAAATCGCGCCGGCGAACACCGACGTGTCCGAGCGGTTGAAGGCGAGGACGCCGTTGTTGGTGACGTCGCCAGCAATCGCTCCCGAAGTGCCCCCATTGCCGAGCACCAGCGCACCGGCCGTGATCGTCGTGCCGCCACTGTAGCTGTTGTTCGCGGTAAGAACCGTCACGCCCGGACCGAGCTGATGCAACTTGCCTGCGCCCGTGATCGCACCATCGAAAATCACTGCATCCGAACGGTTGAAGGCCAGCGTACCATTGTTGTTCACATTGCCGGTGATCCAACCTGACGTGCCGCCGTTGCCGAGCTGCAGTGTCCCCGCAGTGATGGTCGTGCCGCCCAGATAGGTGTTATCGGTCGTCAGAATTGTCGTCCCCGCCCCCGCCTGCGTCAGCGATCCATTACCTGCGATCAGGCCAGCGAAAGTGGTGGTGTCTGAACGATCAAAGGTGAGCGTGCCGTTGTTCAGCACACCGCCGGTGATTGAGCCGGAGGTGCCGCCGTTGCCGAGCTGCAATGTCCCGGCTTCAATAAAGGTATTGCCTGTATAGGTATTCTTGCCGGTCAGGATGGTTGTGCCGGTGCCCATCTGGGTGACCGCGCCGTTACCGGAAATCGCACCGGCGACGCTCATCGTATCGACACGATTGAAGGCGAGGACGCCGTTGTTGAGGATATCACCTGTGATCGAACCGGAATTGCCGCCGTTGCCGAGCTGCAGCGTGCCTTCGGCGACGGTGGTGCCACCACCGTAATTGTTTGTGCCGGTCAGTGTCAGCGTCCCGAGGCCATCCTTCACCAGCGCGCCGGTGCCGGAAATTGCACCGGCAACTGTCAGCGTGGTCAGGCCATAAGTGTAGAGCGTGGCGGTATCGATGATGCCGATATTGCGTGTCGTCGCAACGTTGCCCAGCGTTGCGAGCGTGCTGGCACCCGACATCGAGATCGGGCCTGAGGGGGCGCCCAGGTTGCTGTCGGATGTGACCGCAAGCGTGCCGCCGCTGATAACCGTGCCGCCACCGTAGGTGTTGTTGCCGGTTAGCAGCAGAAGGCCGGTGCCGGATTTCGTCAGTCCGCCTGCGCCGGAGATGATACCGCCGAAATAGGTGTCCGTGGCTTGATCGACGGTCAGCCGGGCACTGCCGAGCGCCACCTCGCCACCGCTCCCCGACAGCGAACGCATGGTCAGACTGTTGCTATTGAGATCGAGCGTGCCACCCGAGAGCGTGTAATCGGTGAAACCTGGCAGCGTTCCTGCCGAAACTCCAAGGAGAGTCCCGGCGGTGATTGTCGTTCCGCCGGACCAGGTGTTGCTGCCGCCCATGAGCATGAGCGTGCCGTCACCGATCTTGGTCAGGCTGCCCGCGCCGGTCACATTGCCGGAAAGGCTCAATGTGGTTCCGGAGGCGGTGTCGAATGCACCGGCCCCCAGCAGACTCACCGTCCGCGCGGTCGTGATGTCCGCCGTGGTGCGCAAGGTGGCACTCTCGAAGGTAAGGCCGCCGCTCGTGGCGCCGAGATTGGCATCGGAGGCGACCTGCAGCACACCGCCGCTGATGAAGGTGCCGCCGGAATAACTGTTGGTGCCGCTCAAAATCAACGTGCCGTCGCTGGTCTTCTGCAGTCCGTCGGTACCGGTGATGGTCACGCCGACGGTCGCGGTTTCGCCGGCGAGGACATCGATGCCGGGAACGGCAATTTGCAGCGCCGTGCTTTTGACCAGGTTCAGCGATCCGCTTGTCCCCGGCGCCAGCGTATACGCTCCGCCCGCGAACTGCAGCCCGACCGCCGATTGCGCGCCGTCCACGGCGACCGTGCCGCCGGGGCCGCGGAAGATGCCATAGCCGCTGCCCCACAGGGTCGGCGCGACGCCACCGATCGGATCGAGCCAGTTGGTGTTGCCTGCGTTCCAGGTGCCGCTGCCCATGCCGACGCCATTGGTGCCGCCACCCCACAATTGCAGGACGTTCACGCCATTGGGCAGCACCAGCAGGTCGACATTGTTCGCTGATGTCGTGGTGTCGACCGTGTAGAGGTAGGCGATCGGGCTGCTCGGCGGAAAGCTCGCGACCGTCAGCCCTCCATTCGCTTCCGACAGTGTGCCGGTGTAGTGGATCAAGCGGTGGTAGCCGAGGCTCGGGGCTGCGCCGTTGCCGAGGATATCGAGCCCTGCGCCGTTCAGCGCCAGGTTGCCATTGACGTTGATCACCGACGTGCCGGATACCGGCGTCGCGGACAGCGACGACGATGGATCGGCGAGATGATACTCGAACGCCGCTCCCGTCTGCAGAGCCAGATTGCCGTTGACGGCGAGGGCCCCGTCGCTGGACGGCGCGATCGTGCCGCCGCTGTTGACCGTGGTCGAGCCGACCGCGCCGGAGCCGTCGAGACGGCCTCCCGTATTGACCGTGAGCGCGCCTCCGAGGTTGCCGGTGCTGACCATGCGCAGCGTGCTGCCTGAGACCGTCGTATTGCCCGTGAATTGGCTGTCGTCTCCAGAGAAGATGGTGGTGCCGGCCAAAAGGCTGATCGCGCCGTTCCCTATGACCTTGTTGGTGAAGGTGTAGTTGCTGCTGGTGTGGTTGAAGACCAGCGTTCCGTGGCTGTTGATCGCGAGGGTGTCGGTTTCTCCGAGCGTGCCCGGCGCCGCCGCTGCCGCGCCGGCGGCCGCACCGATATTCAACGACGCGGAACCTCCGGCCTGCGAAACGACGATGTTGTTCGAGCTGGCGGAGGCACGACCACCATCGGACAGGGTCAGCGACCCGTTGCCGATCGACATCTGAGCTGTCTTCAGATCAGACCCCGAGCCCGTCACGGTCACGGCGCTTGCCATGCCGGGATTTGCGGCGCCCGTATTGGCATCAAAGCCGATATTGGCATTGAAGACGTCGGCCACGCCGCCGTTATCGATCGTAACGTTGCCAGTGCCTAAGGCTCCGATATTCAGGTTACCTTGCACCTTAAGATGCGAGTTGGCGCCGTCGACGTGAACCGTCGCGGAACTACCGGCGTTGCCGGCAAGCACAAAATCCGAATCGACCCCAACCCAGCCGCCATTGGCGATGTTCAGAGTGCCGGCCTGGATAAAGAGGCTGTAGGCGTTGAACGCCGCGTTCGTTCCGGTCACATCGATCGCAGCAAGCGGATTGCCGGTGGCAATGTCTGCTCGAACGCGAGCAACGAAACTTGCGCCACTCGTGACTTGAAGCTCGCCGGATCCGGACACGGCAAGGGACGCGCCGGCGAAGAACGCTTTTGCACCCAGCGTCAGGGCGCCCTGCTCGATCGTAATACCACTGAGCCCGCTGCTCCCGGAAAGCGTCCAGGCGCTCGTCCCCACCTTCTCGAAATTCGCGAAGCCCTGGTACTGACTGCCGAGCCCCGACAAGTCGAAGCTGGCGTTCTGGCTTCCACCAAGTGCGAATGTGTTGGGATTGTTCAGATCCGCCGCCGCGACGACATTGCCGATGATGTTGGAGCCGGACTGAAGTTCGAGTCGGTTGCCACCGCCGCCGAGCGTGATGGCATTTGCGCGCGACCCGTCGACGTTCAGACCGCCTTCGATTGTGCCGGCATTGATGATGTTTGCCTGGCCCGATCCGACTATTCCGATGCCTGCTGCACCATTGGCGCCATTCGTGCAGCAAAACGGAGGATTGTAGGGAACACCGAGCGGTATCCCGGCATTGCCGCCACGACCCGCGTTGCCTCCTGCGATTGTCGCACCCGTGCCATTGACAACGGCTGCGCCGTAGCCGACGGCGACGCCAAGGCCGCCATTGCCGCCCGTTCCCCCGTTTCCAGACACATCCTTTCCGTCATTGAAAATCTGGATATTTCCCGAACCACCAGTTCCGCCAGCGCCGCCATTGCCCCCTGAGACCGATGTCCCTGCCGAAGTCGTGAGAGATGCACCACCTG
>NZ_LNCU01000081.1:27139-27835 GCF_001542415.1 Bradyrhizobium macuxiense | reverse complement strand
CCGGTTCCCGAAAACTGCTGCTGGCCGATAGCGCCGCCGTTGCCGCCATTGCCACCGTTGCCTCCCTTGATCGATGAACCCTGGTCGGCGGTGGTGATCACGCCCCCACTTGCAAGCGCAACGGCGCCACTGCCGCCGCTGCCGCCATTGCCGCCATTGCCGCCGCTGCCATCCGCCGAGAGCTGATCGGTGCAAATGCCGCCGCCGCAACTGTGCTGAAGCGTGCCAAAGCCGCCGTCGCCACCGTTGCCGCCGTTGCCGCCGTCGCCGCCGGACACCGTCCCACCATGGAAAGCGGTGAAATATCCCGAACTGTACAGGAGGAAGCCATCGCCACCGCCGCCGCCGCCGCCACCGCCGCCGGTGCCGGGCAAGGTGGTAAAGAGAAGATACACATTGGCCCCGTTGCCACCGACGCCACCGACTCCGCCGACGCCGCCGGCTCCGCCGGTTGCCAGAGCTGTAGCCTCGTTGGCTCCTGCGTCGATCATCGCGGAGCCAAAGCCTCCGCCCCCGCCTCCACCGCCGCTGCCGGCATCACCGCCACCGTTCACAACGATGACTTCGACAACGCCACCAGCGCCCGCGGTACCTGGATCGCCGGCAATTCCGGATTGCCCGATGGGCGGATTGGGAAAGTAACCGCCGGACGTGCCGCCACCGCCGCCGCTACCACCACCGCTGGCGCCGGTACCG
>NZ_LNCU01000081.1:0-27111 GCF_001542415.1 Bradyrhizobium macuxiense | reverse complement strand
CCGTCGCTCCTGAGCCGTTGCCGCCACCACCGCCGCCGCCACCACCTCCCGTACCCGTGGCGATATCTGGAACGGCCCCCCCACCGCCCGCCGGGGAGGACCCGTTTGATTGATCTGTCGCCCCACCAGCGCCGCCCGCTCCCCCCGCTATTGAAGGCCGGGGAGAGATCGCCAACAGGGCGAGTGCCGTCGATGCCAGCAACAACCGCACGGCCGCAGAAGGAGCCCTCCGAAAGCCCGCAACCTGCGGCGCAATCGCGGCTCGGCTCGCATCCAAGCGCGGTAACACGCACGCCGGCCGGGGCATTGGCAGTGCCTGTGGCCGCGGTTGCACCCGACAGTCATGAGTCCGCTCTGTCATCTGCTTCCTCAAGGCACACCCTTGACCTGGGATTGATCACGTCCGACATGCCCGAAACTCGTGCGTTGCGGCACCCACACGGCGCTAGGGTCCCGCCGGGGCAAGCTCGGCGGCAAGCTGACGCACAGCCGTCCGCAACCCCTCGAACATCGCGAAATTCACCCGGCTTGCGGCCACGAATATCCCGAGCCTGCGGTTCGGCGAGAGCACGACGTATGTCATGAAGCCGCCGAGGCCCCCGCTTTTGCCGAGCAGGAGCGGCACGCCGTCGCGCGCCGGACTGACGATCCAGCCGAGCCCCATGCCTTCAGCTCCTGTGACCTCGACACCGACCAGCCGAGCGAGGCCGTCATGCGGTCGCCACATGGCGTGAGCGAGCGACAAGGCTGCGGCGGACTTTTCGTCGCGCGCAAGATGCCAGTGCATCCAGCGCACCATGTCGTCGGCGCTCGAATATACTCCGGCACTGGCGTACATGATCTCCGGCACTTCCCAGTTTGGATCTCGCTTGCCGAACGGATCGAGCCCCACCATCAGGCGCGGTCGCTGTGCGTCCGATAGACGTAGCGTGGTATCCGCGAGCCGAAGCGGTGCGATGAGCTTGTCCCGCAGCAAATCCGCGTAGGGTTTGCCTCCAGCCTTCGCCAGCGCTTCGCCGAGCAGGCCGTAGCCGAAATTTGAGTACATCGCAGTCGTGCCCGGCGCATAGGCGGGCGTGTTCTCGCCGATCCAGGCCCAATAGGTGTCGCGCTTGTATGCGAGGAACGGATTGCCGTCACCGTCTTTCACCGAGGGATCGCGGACCTCGCGCGGCAGGCCAGCCGAATGGGTCGCAAGGTCGAGCAGGCTGAACGGCTGACCGCCGAACGAGCGGACCGCGACGCCCGCCGGGGCATAACGCGACAGCGGATCGGTGAGGCCGACGCGCCCTTCGGCGGCCAGAGTCGCCAGGAGGTCGGTAGCGAAGACCTTGGAAACTGACCCCAGTCGGATGATCGATCGCCCGTCCGGTTCGACCTTATTGCCGGGAGCAGTTTCGCCGTAGCCTTGCACGACGCTGTCGTCGCCGCGCACGACGGCGAGCACGAGTCCCGGTGCGCCGGAATTGAGAAACATGGCGGTGCCCGTCATCGTCACCGCATCCCGCAGGGCGAGGTCCTCCGCCGCGGCTTGTCCCGAACACAAAGCCGCCACCGCGAGCATGGCAGTGCCGATGCTCACACGTCCGCGCAACAGCATCACCACCGCCCCCTGCCCCTCATCGCAGCGCCGTCCCGCGAAATCGGTACGACCTCCGCGATGATGCATCGCACACCGGCACCGTGCGCGACCGCGGAGCTCCGAACCCACATCGCCGTCGCATGAATCAATCGCAGGGGATCGTTAACTTTCGGGAAATCTTGACAGATACACGTGCAGCCGCGTGCCGATCCCGTTCAGGGACGCGAGGATGGCTTCGACCTCGACCGCAGTTACGAAGCCACGGATGCCACGGCGCTCGCATGTTTCCGGCCCGCATACGACATTTGGTACGAGAATCATCAAAACTCGCGTAAACTTGTATCAGATTTTCCCCAGGAGATGCCGTGTTGTCGGCTCGGCTTCGAACCATGTACGTGATGGTCGAAATCCGGACCGGCCGCCGGACCCCAGAGAATAGACGCCCCAAATCTCAGCCATGTTCATTTTCTTTCATCAATTGCCGCTGCCGCAAATGTTCGTCGCCGTCCTTCTCGTCAGCCTTTCGGTCTGCTGGCTGATCATCGGCGCGGTCCGAACGGTCGTCCGCCTCGCCGGGTTCGGACCGACCGAGATGCTGCCGATCCGCGATTCGATCATCGGAGCCTGCACCACGATCTTTGCCCTCATCGTAGCATTCTCCGCCGCCGGTATTTGGAACGACGGCCTCAATGCCCGCAACACGGTGCAACGAGAAGCGGACGCATTGGAGAACGCATCGGTGCTCGCCGCCGGCCTTCCCGCTGAGGTTCGGACCGCTATTCGGTCCGACATACGCGCCTACGCGACGAGCGTGATGACGACCGACTGGCCCGAAATGGCGAAAGGCGGCACTCTTGAGGATCCTGTATTCGGCCAGTCGGAGAACATTCTGGTCACGATGATCGAATTCCTCTCCCACCAGCCGCCCTCGCTCGACCAGCAGCCAATATTCTCTGCGCTCCTGAACCAGATCCTGGCGGCTCGCAATGCACGCATTGCACGCCTCGCCGCATCGAATTCCGGCATCACCTGGGCACAATGGATCGCGATGTTCATCATATCGACATCGGCGCTGACGGCGATCGCCATTTGCAATACGCATTCGCTACGCATGCAGGTGACGGCCACGCATCTATATGTGCTGGTAGCGTCCGCCGCTTACTTCGTGATCCTGGCACACGACCGGCCGTTCATCGGGTCGATCTCAATCAAACCAATTGCCTTTCAGAGTTTGATAGCGAGCGAGGCACGAGAGCCGAGCTCTGGCGAGAACAACTGACCAGATCACGCGCCGTTGAAATGGGTAGGGTCCAGCGGATGGAGCTTACGCGGGACCGCGCGCCGCTCGCCGCCACTCGAGCCGCCGGTGTCACCGCTGGGAATTTTGACATCGGCGGCCACACGAAAAAAAGCAGACCGAAATTGAATTCTGCGTCTCGCTGCGCGATGGATTCCGGGAATTGCGATCGGCCGGATGTACGTGGCGGGAGCGCTGGGAAAAGGCGATGGCGCCTTCGGTACAACAGGGTTACGCGTTCATCGATGCTGACGACGATCATCGTATCGTTTTGCGGCGCGGTGTGGCTTTTGTGCACTGATGTGCCACACTTTTACCTACGACGTGGATAGATGTATTTTTTCGCTTGGGCGTGGTGCGTGTTGGTGGGTGTTGGGGATTGCGCAAGGATAGAATTTCGCGGCTGACACCGGCGCAACAGCGCGCGCTTGAATCCGTTGAGATGGGGCTGGTTGTCCGCAAGTATCGCTCGCAGTTGGGTGGGATGCTCGAGTGCCCCGGTGTCAGACCAAAAGCGCTTTGGGACTTGTTGCGCGACGGATTTATTTGCGACGGCGTTGGAGATGACAATCATTGCATCATGGCATTGACGCCGACAGGACAACGCGAGCTAACCCTCTTCACACCGATGGCAAGCCAAGAGAACAGCTCCTGAGTGTCACTTACTTTTCGGCACCTCTGGCGAGCGCAACTCGCGATGCTGAAGTTTGCAAGGAGCAAGGCAAGTCCCGGTGACACGCCGCCAGCCGCTTCGATATCCTTCACGTACCACGAAAACAGCCATCCATCGACACATCGTCGAAGCCATTGGGACACGCCGCACGCAACCGATCGCAATTCGTCCCCCCTCTTCGTTGCCGGAAAAAGTCAGTCCCTCGTCGAAACATGCGCGCTTGGCGACAGGCTCGCAGTGTTTCCACTCTCCCCGGTCCCGCTCCGTAAAACTACGGTACCCCTTTTTTGTTGTGCCCCGTCAGGCGCTTAAGGAACCTCCGGAACCAGCATGTGCTAGCTATGGAACCTCGGGGCGCTGAGCTCCGACATAGGAAAACTTTGGCCCCAGCCGCGCGCTGGGGCCGCCTCTTTCGTACAAAACACAATCGGACAAGGGGTGGCGAGAAGTAGCGAGGCGCCATCGGCACTTCGATGATCCGGTAGAACGGCGAGACGGACGCACGCTCATCACGCTGTATGACGCGGAATGAACGCGGTCGACAAAATGGCGGCAAAGAAACGACGGCGACGTATCCCGCCCTGGGCGGCGATGGCGTTCATGACCGTCAACGCGGATCGTATCCGGGCTTCTTGTAGATGGATCGAGGTTTGGCGATGATGTCTGGCTTGTAGACCTGTTCGGTCCAATCCTTCGGCTGGATGTCCTCGATCGCGACGGATACGGACTCCTCTCCGGATCCGAGCGTGTCCATCACCGCTTTCGTCAGCGTCTCCGCCAAAGCGGTCTTCATCTGCTCGGATCTTCCGGAATGCATCTTCACGATGACGTGGGGCATTGGTCTTTCCTTTCGAGTCTAGAGTGGCTTCATGGCGGGGTGTCTCATCAGCCAGGCCGCGACGAGGACGGCGCAGAGAACGGTTACGGCGCTGGCGAGAAACACGACGTTCATCCTCGCTCCGGTCGCGATCAAGCCAGGCGCTGGACTGGCGAGACCCTGGGCCAGATCGAGGAACGCCGTGTAGGCGCCCATCGCGAGGCCTCGGCTCTGCGGCGGCACGCGGCGCACCGCTTCTACGCCGAAGCCGGGATAGACCAGCGAGAAGCCGAAGCCCGTGAGCGCGGATGCGACCAGCGCCATCGGGCCGAACCGCCAGCCAGATCAACGCCTGACCCGCCGCTTCGATCAACCCGCACACCAGGGCGACCTTCGCTCCGCCGATCGCATCTGGAACATGGCTGAAGAAAATCCGCGCCAGGATGAACGCCGTGGCGTAGGCCGAATAGGCCAGCCATCCGTTCGGCCATCCACGGACCGCGAACAGCAGCGCGACGAACGTGGTCACCGCGCCGAACCCGACGCTAGCCCGAGATCGTGTCCGCGGCCACGATGAGCGCGGTGTCAAGCGTACGAATGTATTTACTCGTCACCGAGCCCTTGGCACGGCCGACCATGCCGCGATCGTCACCTCGGTAAAACCGAGATCGTTGGCGATGCTCGCGAAGCTGTTACGCAGGACGTGGGAGTAATATCGGATATCATCGATCCGCAACCTCGATCGTCCGCTGATAATACGAAGTGCACCGCTACCCACCAATATTCGCAAAGCGCTTGACCACAGGACCAGCCTGCCGACTCGCGTTCGCGGATTGACTGGGCGAGAAAGGCCTGGGTTACGGCAGACCTCATTCTATGGGGAGCCTATGGGGAGCCGGTGTCCTACTGACCTTGCCCCTACGTCATCATTCCCGGCTGCATTTGACCAAGACCCATCATCCCGGATTGCATTGCGGACATCATCGCTATCATGCCCATGCGAGGCGCCGGGAGTTCTTCGGCCGTCTTCTTCTGTTCGTCGGAGAGAGTACCGACAAGGTTTGTCAGCGTCGATTTGATAGCGCCTGCGCCTTCAAGCCGTGCAGCCAGCCATTTCTCCTACCACGCAAAACGATCGACCAAGCCCTGCCTAAGTGCCGGAGATTGCTGGCGCTCCCTAGGGGAATCGAACCCCTGTTTCAGCCTTGAGAGGGCCGCGTCCTAACCGCTAGACGAAGGGAGCGTTGAGACGGAAGGCAATAGCCTTGAAATCGGCCTGCCGCAAGATGCCTTGTGCATTGCGGCGGGGGTTTTGTCAGCATGCTTTACGGTTCGAGGGGCGATTGCGGTGCGATTCGCCCCTCCGGCGGCCTTCCTGCCCCCTGTACCTCTGTTCGCACATCGCCTCGCGACGCTGCTTCCCCGATCGCAGCATGGTTGCATTGATGCGTTCGCGCACGTCATCGCCATGCGCGGCCCCGCTTTTGACAAACGGCAAATGCAAAACACCTGTCTGTGAAGTCACGCGGCGCCGACGTCTGATAGAATCGCGGCCTTCACCATGCTGCGCCGGGCAAGGCGCTTTCGAAGCGAGAGGAGTGCTTGGAACAAAGCGCGGGCACTGGCGCACGGCAATTCAGCTCACCGACATCTTGGCAAACAAACATCAACGCGGCCAAAGGGCGAATGGAAGATGTTCCGTCCCCCGGCGCCGCACCGGTCAATAGCTTAAGCAGAGCGAGGACAGACCATGATCAAACTAAAAATCAATGGCCAGGAACAGAATTGGGACGGCGACCCCGATCTTTCGCTACTCTGGTATCTCCGCGACGAGGCCGGCCTGACCGGCACCAAGTTCGGCTGCGGCCAGGCGCTGTGCGGTGCGTGCACCGTGATCGTCGACAAGGAGGCGGTGCGCTCCTGCATCACCTCGGTCTCCGACGTGGTCGGCCGCGAGGTCACCACCATCGAAGGCCTGCATCCGAGCGGCGATCATCCGGTGCAGAAGGCCTGGCGCCAGGTCAATGTTCCGCAGTGCGGCTTCTGCCAGGCCGGCCAGATCATGCAGGCCGCAGCGCTGCTGGACCAGAACCCGAAACCCTCGCACGACCAGATCCGCGAAGCCATGTCGGGCAATATCTGCCGCTGTGGCTGCTATCAGCGGATCGAGAATGCCGTGCACCTCGCATCGACGGGGGTGTGACATGAATATCCGCACGAATCCCAGCAAGCTTCGCGGCTTCGAGAAGCACGTGAAGGTCGAGAACGTTTCGCGCCGCAGCATCCTGAAGGGCCTCGGCATCGCCGGCGGCTTCGTGCTCGCCGCACCCGTGCTGTCGCGGCCTGCCTTCGCCTACGAGACCGGCGCCGGCAAGATGCCGCATGGCGTCGTGGTCGATCCGCGCGTGTTCGTGGCGATCGCGCCTGACGGCGTCGTCACCATCGTGGCGCACCGTTCCGAGATGGGCACCGGCGTCCGCACCAGCCTGCCTTTGATCGTGGCCGAGGAAATGGACGCCGACTGGTCGCGCGTCCATGTCCAGCAGGCGCATGGCGACGAGGTCAAGTACGGCAACCAGGACACCGACGGCTCGCGCAGCACGCGGCATTATCTGATCCCCATGCGCCAGATCGGCGCCGCGGCGCGCACGATGCTGGAAGCCGCCGCGGCCAAGAAATGGGGCGTGCCGGCGAGCGAGGTGAAGGCGCAGAACCACGAGGTCGTCCACGCCGCGAGCGGACGCAAGGTCGGCTTCGGCGATCTCGCGGCCGATGCCGCCAAGGAACCGGTGCCTGATATCAACAGCCTCAAGCTGAAGGAGGCGAAGGACTTCCGCTATCTCGGCAAGGGCGAGGTCGGCATCGTCGACCTGCACGACATCACCACCGGCAAGGCGGGTTACGGCGCCGACGTCCGCCTGCCCGGGATGAAATACGCCGTCATCGCGCGGCCGCCGGTCACCGGCGGCAAGGTCAAGTCGTTCGACGACAGCGCCGCGACCAAGGTGCCCGGCGTCGAGAAGGTGATGGAGGTCAAGGGCTGGCCGTGGCCGTCGAAGTTCCAGCCGCTCGGCGGCGTGGCCGTGATCGCGCGCAACACCGGCGCCGCGATCAAGGGCCGCGACGCGCTGAAGGTGGTCTGGGACGATGGCGCCAACGCCAAATACGACTCGGTCGCCTATCGAGCGACACTCGAGGAAGCCGCACGAAAACCCGGCCTCGTCGTGCGCAAGGACGGCGATGCCGAGGCGGCGTTGAAGAGCGCCGACAAGGTGATCACGGCCGAGTACTATCTGCCGCATCTCGCCCATGTCAGCATGGAGCCCCCGGTCGCGGTCGCCGACGTCAAGGGCGACAAGGCCGAGATCTGGGCGCCGGTGCAGAGCCCCGGCGGCACCCGCGAGGACGTCGCCAAGACGCTCGGCATCCCCGAGGACAACGTCACCGTCAACGTGACGCTGCTCGGCGGCGGCTTCGGACGGAAATCGAAATGCGATTTCGCGCTTGAGGCGGCGCTGCTCTCGAAGGAACTCGGCGCGCCGGTCAAGGTGCAGTGGACCCGTGAGGACGACGTCCATCACGACTTCCTGCACACCGTGTCGGTCGAGCACATCGAGGCCGGTCTCGACAAGAACGGCAAGGTGATCGCGTGGCTGCACCGCAGCGTGGCGCCGACCATCGCATCCACCTTCGCGGCCGGCGCCAACCACGCCGCGCCGTTCGAGCTCGGCATGGGCCTGATCGACAATCCGTTCGAGATCGCCAATCTGCAGTGCGAGAATCCGGAAGCGGCCGCATACACGCGCATCGGCTGGTTCCGCTCGGTGTCCAACATCCCGCGGGCATTCGCGGTGCAATCGATGGCCGCGGAGATCGCGCATGCGACCGGCCGCGACCAGAAGGACATGCTGCTGGAGCTGATCGGAAGCCCACGGATCGTCAACCTGTCCTCGGTGAAGGATCCCTGGAACTACGGCGAGCCCTATGACAGCTACCCGATCGACACCGCGCGGTTGCGCAAGGTGGTCGAGCTGGTCGCCGACAAGGGCGAATGGGGCCGCACCGTGCCGAAGGGCCACGGTCTCGGCATCGCCGTGCACCGCTCTTTCGTCAGCTACATCGCGACCATCGTCGAGGTGGCCGTCGACGAGAAGGGCAAGCTCACCGTTCCACGGGTCGACACCGCGATCGATTGCGGCACCTATGTCAACCCGGAGCGGATCCAGTCGCAGATCGAAGGCGCCGCGATCATGGGGCTGAGCCTCGCCAAGTACGGCGAGATCAGCTTCAAGGACGGCAAGGTGCAGCAGAGCAATTTCGACGACTTCCCGGTGATCCGGATCGACGAGTCGCCTGTGATCACCAACGTCCACATCGTGCCGCCGCCGGCCGGCATTCCGCCGAGCGGCGTCGGCGAGCCCGGCGTGCCGCCGTTCGCGCCGGCCCTGGTCAACGCGATCTTCGCCGCCACCGGAAAGCGCATCCGCAACCTGCCGATCGGCAAGCAGCTGGAGACGTGACGGTGGAGCGTTAGGCGAAACAAACGCGTGATCCGTCTCGGACGCTCGCGAGCAGCCAAGCTCGCGGGCGTTCTTTTGGTCTGGTCATTGCGAGCGAAGTGAAGCAATCCATTCCACGAAGCCCAGCGCCTGCGGAGAGATGGATTGCTTCGCTGCGCTCGCAATGACGGGGACATAGCGAAAAGCGGACCGGGAAGCGGCGGTCTCCCCAGCCGCCGCTTCCCGATCGCATCGCCCCCTGTCGGTGAGAAGCGTTTTCGAGCGAAGTGGACACCGGTTCGCGTGAAGAAAACGCGTCAAAACAAAGAGCGCGAGGGCTTTGGTTCTGATCAGACCAAAGCTCTCGTCGCCCGAACGTTACTTCTTGTCGAGCGCAAAGACCCAGACAACGCCGCCTTGCGGCACGTTGTTCTCGAAGCCTGCAACCTTGCCGGCCAGCGCATCCTGGATGCGTTGCGCGTCGACGCCCCAGCCCGACTGCACCGCGATGTACTGCGTGCCGTCGACCTCATAGGTCATCGGCATCGCCATGATCCCGGAGTTGGTCTTCTGCTCCCACAACAACTCGCCGGTCTTGGCGTTGAAGATGCGGAAGTTCCGGTCATTGGTGCCGCCGGCGAGAACGAGGTCGCCCGCGGTCGCGGTCACGGCGCCAAACAGTTGCGAGGTCTTGAAGTCGTGATGCCAGACCTTCTTGCCGGTCGCCGGGTCCCACGCCTGCAACTCGCCGAAATGATCGGCATTGGGCGCCGGCGTCAGTCCGATGTCCTCCGGCTTGGTGCCGAGCCAGAGCTGGCCGGGAACCAGCGGCGTCTTCTCGCCGGTGAAGCCGCCGCAGAAATTCTCGTTGGCGGGAACGTAGACCAGCTTGGTGCTCTGGCTGTAGGCCGCCGACGGCCAGTCCTTGCCGCCCCACAGTGACGGGCAGAACTCGACCCGCTTGCCGAGTACGGGCTTGTGATCGGGATCGAGGATCGGCCGGCCGGTCTCGGCCTCGATCCCCTTCCAGACATTGGTCTTCACGAACGGCCAGCCCGCGACATAGTTGATCTTGTCCGGCGTGCGCTCGAGCACCCAGAAGATCGCGTCGCGGCCCGGATGGACCAGGCTCTTGAACGATTTCCCGTCGCGCTGCATGTCGACCAGCATCGGCGCGTCGACCTCGTCCCAGTCCCAGGAATCGTTCTGGTGATACTGGAAGTGAGTCTTGATCTTGCCGGTGTTGGGATCGAGCGCGAGCACCGAGCTGGTGTAGAGGTTGTCGCCGGGATGCATCGAGCCGGGCCATGGCGCGGCGTTACCGACGCCCCAATAGACCGTCTTGCTGTCCTTGTCGTAGGTGCCGGTCATCCAGGCCGATCCGCCGCCCGACTTCCAGTCGTCACCGCTCCAGGTGTCGTGGCCCGGCTCGCCCTCGGCGGGGATGGTGAAGGTGCGCCAGAGCTCCTTGCCGCTGTTGGCGTCGTAGGCGGCGACATAGCCGCGCACGCCGAACTCGCCGCCGGAGCCGCCGACGATCACCTTGCCGTCGACCACGAGCGGCATCAGGGTCATGTACTGACCCTTTCTGTAGTCCTGCACCTTGGTGTCCCACACCGCCTTGCCGGTCTTGGCGTCGAGCGCGACGACGTGATCGTCCGTCGTCGCGAGATAGAGCTTGTCCTCCCACAGGCCGACGCCGCGGCTGGTCGGATGCAGCTGGAACAGATCTTCGGGGAGCTGACGCTTGTAGCGCCAGTATTCCTCGCCGGTCTTGGCGTTGAGCGCGATCACCTGTCCCATCGGGGTCGCGACGAACATCACGCCGTTGTTGACGATCGGAGGCGCCTCGTGGCCCTCGAGAACGCCGGTGGAGAAGGTCCACACCGGCTTGAGGTTCTTGACGTTGGAGGTGTTGATCTGATCGAGCGGACTGTAACCCTGTCCGTCATAGGTCCGGCGATAGAGCATCCAGTTGCCGGGTTCGGGATTTTCGAGACGTGCTGACGTCACCGGACTGTAGTTTTCGATCGGCCCTGCGAGAGCATATGTCGAGACGAGACACGTGAACGCGACGCAGCCCGATAATAACAACTGCTTCCTTGTCATGAGATGCTACCTCCCTGCTCTGTTTTATTTTTTCAGTTTTGGTCATGCAGAAATCCCGAAGCGGCCTCACCCTCCCTGCTGGACACCCACCTTTCCGACGAACGGTGCTGCAACCGTGATGGCGCCGTCAGCGACAGTCAGCGGCAACGCCGCGAGGCGCCGCGGCGCCGGCCCGAACACCACCTGCGCATTCTGCCGCGGGTCGTATTCAGAGTTGTGACAGAGACATTTGAAGACGTTCTTGTCGCCCTGCTCTTCCTTCACCCAGGCGGTGATCGGACATCCGGCATGCGAGCAGATGACGGAGTAGCAGACGATGCCGTCAGGCGCGCGGGCGCGCGTGGTATCGTCCAACTCGTTCGGGTCGAGCTTGACGAGCACGACCTCGTTCAGCCGCGAGCCCTTGCGGACGACGGCGCTTTTCGGATCCTTCGGCCAGGCGCGGATCGGTGGTCCGCCAAGCGTCAAATCATCGGCCTTGATGACCTCGCCCGCCTTGTCGCCTTCGGCGCGCACCAACTGGTCGGCCTTTTGCGGCCGGTCACTGGCGCCGGGCTGCTCATCGTCGTCAGCGGCAGCGGGATCGATCGCGGCAAGACAGGCGCAACTCGCCAGCGCCGTCAGCAGCGCGCGACGCGTCGGGTTTGCGCAACAGGCTGAGTGTTCGGACTCACCGATCGGTTCGACTGAAGCGTTGGGATTGGACTCCGACATGACGCAAGCTGAACGTGCAACTCAGCCGAAAAGATGGCGGCACACGTTCTGGGTGCGACAACGCAAGTGCAAAAATACTTTGCAGCTCTTGGTTGATCGATGGACTTCCGATGCTCGCGATCGCGTCGCTCAGGGTTCGGTGACGAAGGTCAGCCTGCCGACAGGTTTCAACGTCTTTGCATCAAATGTGCGAATCTCGGTGGTGCCGCCTACATCAAGTGTCACGACCAGCCGTTCGCCGGCGATGCCGGTGGAGAGGATGCGGGCGCCTTTCGGCAGTGCAGCGGTGACATCGGATACGGAAACGGGGCTTCCCTCGCTGCGATAAAGGCGGTAGCCGATGGCAATCAACACGACGGCCACGGCCAGTGCCGAGGTCAGGCCCGCGATCAGCATCATGCGCCGCACCCGCGCGATCAGCGCGGCCTGGTCGGGGGTCGGTTCGGTCACAGCGGTGTCGGTCATCACAAGGCTCTATATCTTTGCAACAAGTCTCTTCGAATGGCGGTCGGAAGCTGGAGGTCATCGTCGCGGGCGACGAGGGCTCGGCCCGGCTCGACCGCGTGCTCGCGCAACGCACCCCCGAGCTGTCGCGGTCCCGGCTGAAGGCGCTGATCCTCGCCGGTTCCGTGACCATGAAGGGCGCCGCCGTCCGCGACCCCGCTTATCATGTCGCCAAGGGGGATACGATCATAATCGACGTGCCGGAGGCAGCCCCGGCCGAGCCCCAGGGCGAGGACATCGCGCTCGATATCGTGTTCGAGGACGACGACATCATCGTCATCGACAAGCCCAAGGGCCTCGTCGTGCACCCGGCGGCCGGCCACGCCACGGGAACGCTGGTCAATGCGCTGATCGCCCATTGCGGCACCAGCCTGTCCGGGATCGGCGGTGTAAGGCGACCTGGCATCGTGCACCGCCTCGACAAGGACACGACCGGGCTGATGGTGGTCGCCAAGAACGACCAGGCGCACCAGTCGCTAACCGCGCAGTTTGCCGACCATGGCCGCACCGGGCCGATGCAGCGCGGCTATATGGCTTTCGCCTGGGGCGTGCCGAACCGGCCTCACGGCACCGTCGATGCCCCGATCGACCGTCACCCATATGCTCGGGAGAAAATGGCCGTGCGCGAGGGCGGCCGCGAAGCGATCACCCATTTCGAGGTCCAGCAAAGCTTCGCCGGCCGCGACGGCAAGCCGGTCGCCTCCCTGCTCGCCTGCCAGCTCGAGACCGGGCGGACCCATCAGATCCGCGTGCACCTCGCCCATATCGGCCACCCCCTACTCGGAGACTCCGTCTACGGCCCTCACTTCAAGACCAAGGCCGGACATCTCGGACCGGAGGCCCAGGCGGCACTGGCCGCCCTGGACCGGCAGGCGCTGCATGCCTATCTCCTGGCTTTGGAACACCCTCGCACCGGGGAACTTTTGCACTGGGAGGCGCCTCTGCCGGAGGATTTGCTTCTCCTGCAACGCGCGCTGACAGCGGCGGTATGACGCACCCCCTGCTGAAAAGCTGATTTATGACAGTAGGTTATAGCTGGCACACGGGGACGTGACGTCAGCAATCCTTCCCTATCACGGACAGTTTGGTGTATGTTGCACCTGCGTTGAATATCCAACGCGGAACATCGCAGCACGGCCGGCTTTAACCCAGCGGCCGCCTGCCGGGCCCGCCGCTATCGGGGGCCTGAACCACTGGAGGGCGCTAGAATGGCCCGTACAGCTACGTTACCGGTCCTCAACGGAGAATCCGGTCTTTCCCGATATCTCGCCGAGATTCGCAAGTTCCCCATGCTGGAGCCCCAGCAGGAGTACATGCTCGCCAAGCGTTGGCGCGAGCATGATGATCGCGACGCGGCGCATAAACTCGTCACCAGCCATCTCAGGCTCGTGGCCAAGATCGCCATGGGCTATCGCGGCTACGGCTTGCCGATCTCCGAGGTCGTCTCGGAAGGCAATGTCGGCCTGATGCAGGCGGTGAAGCGATTCGAGCCCGAGAAGGGCTTCCGTCTCGCCACTTACGCCATGTGGTGGATCAAGGCGTCAATACAAGAGTACATCCTGCGGTCCTGGTCGCTCGTGAAGATGGGCACCACCGCGAACCAGAAGAAGCTGTTCTTCAACCTGCGCAAGGCGAAGAGCAAGATCTCCGCTCTGGAAGAGGGTGATCTCCACCCCGACCAGGTGAAGCTGATTGCGAAGCGCCTCGGCGTGACCGATCAGGACGTGGTCGAGATGAACCGCCGCCTCGGCGGCGACGCCTCGCTCAACGCCCCGATCCGCGACGACGGCGAAGCCGGCGAATGGCAGGACTGGCTGGTCGATACCTCTCCGAACGCCGAGGCCTTGATGGCCGAAAGCGAGGAGTTCGATCATCGCCGGCAGGCCCTGAACGGTGCGATCGGCGTGCTCAACGCACGCGAACGCCGCATCTTCGAGGCGCGGCGCCTGGCGGACGAGCCGATGACGCTGGAAGACCTCGCCGCCGAGTTCGGCGTGTCGCGCGAACGCGTGCGGCAGATCGAGGTCCGCGCGTTCGAGAAGGTGCAGTCGGCCGTCAAGGGCACGATCGCCAAGCAGGAAGCCGCGCTGGAGGCCGCGCACTAAGCGCGGCGGAACAGCCGACAGTTACGAAAGCCGGCGGAGACGCCGGCTTTTTTTGTTTTTGCAAAGTGGTGCTCGACGCGCACCGCGATCCAGGCATGTCCCCCTAAGTCCGTCTGCCGACCAATGTCGCCGTTAGAGCATGATCCGGAAAAGTGTGAAGCGGTCCTCCGAAAAGATCATGCTCAATCAAAAAGCTAAAGCGCGATGATGATCCCGGTCCAGGGTGCGGGTGAAGCGGACTTTCATCTGGGACGGCCAAAAATAGGGTGGCTACGTCGCGCGCCGGAAGATAGTCGCTGCCACTCCGCCACCCGACGCGTGCGGGTCTGTGAAGCGTAGCTCATCCCCGGCGATGACAAACGAGCGCTTGTTGTTCTTTCCCTCCCAGTTCGGAAATGTCGCGCGCTCGATCTGAAACGTGAAGCTCTTGTCCGCCTCATCGACGATGTAAGTGCCGAAATGAGCCAGGCTTCCGGCTACGACTGCCTCATTCTCATCTGCGGTGCCCGTGGAACGGTTACCCGACACGAATTTGGGCAGGTCAGCCGCGATAAAGATTATCGAATATCGTCCGTTCGCATCGAACACCAGCAAGCCCTTTGCATTTGGGCCATAGGCATCGGACTTTTTGCCGTCCCGCTCGGTGACAACGGAAACCAGGGTCCATGTGCCTATCAGGTTCTTCGCGTCGTAACTGACCGAGGGGTTGGACTCAGGCGTGACCATGATCGCTATTCTCCTTTTCGTCCGCTGAGGGCCCCGTTGAGAACAGAACCTCTCGCAGCAACGAAGGCACGGATGATTTGAGGAGTCAGATAGATTGGCAATTGAGCTAGAGCAAAGTAGAGCCATGTCAGTTCGGGCAGAGGTGATCCGTACTGGGCAGCAGCCATAAGCCCGACATTGCGATGGCCTGTCGCAAAACCCGTTATGAAAGCTTCGTCCGCGCCCATGCCGCGAAGCACGCCCATGGCGATGCCCAGACTGCCGAGCGCGACAATGAAAGCGATTGCGGACAGGCCGAGCAGCAGGAGCGGCTCGCGGAATATCCTGACGACGACACCATCGAACATGGCAAGACCAAACAGTGCAAAGACCAGCAGGTTGATGCCGGCAAGTTCGTGGCGATACACCTCGAGACGCGCGCGTCCGAGCCACAGTCTTAGACTGGCCGCGGCTAGCGCCGATCCGCCGACCATGACGAACAGGTTGCGGCCGAGGACGAAGCTATCGACGGGAATGGCTGTCCCGGCAACCCAGCTTACGAGGAACGGCGCGGTGAACGGTTGGATCGACATCGTAGTCAGCAAGAGCAGAACCGGGAAGGTCACCTCTATGCCGAGCACCACCGCCACCGCCGGGGTGGCCATGATCGGTGCGGCTCCGGCCTGCAAGCTCAACGCCAGAACGAAACCGGGATCGAACCGGTCTCGACCGACCACGTTCAAGATCGCCCAGAACAGGGTCGGAACGACCAGCATCACCCAGCCCGTTGCGGTCAGCAGTCTGAGAGGCCGTGTGAACTCTTGCCTTGCATGGCCCAGATCAAGCTGGGCAAACGCATTGACGAGGAATACCGCGATCATCAACGGCAGCCCCGGCCTGAGCGCTACACCCAACCCCGGAAAAATCACGGGAACGAACGCACCGACGCACAGCGCGATGCTCATCCCCCTCGCGCCTTGCATCCCCACAACAGACAGCAGGGTTCGCAGCCTGCACATCCATGTTCTCCCTTGCAAGGATATTATTGCACATCGGCCACGCGATGTCCGATTTGGGTCCACAAGCTGAATTGAAACCGATGGCTTGAATGTCTGCTTGTTCTCGGTTGTATACCTAGGACCTACCGGCTCTCGGCCATCTCCAGTCCAGACGACAGCATCTGCGTGTTGGTTGCGGAGGGTCGGTTCGACGGCGATGCCGGGTCCGGTGCTCGGGAGGCGACGTCGGACGGCATTCCCTGGGACGGTCGGTGGGCCGCGGCTGCCGGAAGCACGATCACCTTCGCTCCGACTTTCACCCGCTCATAAAGATCCACAACGTCTTCATTGGTCAGCCGGATGCATCCGGACGAAACCCGCTTCCCGATCGTATCGGGCTTGTTGGTGCCGTGAATTCTATATTCGGTCTCGCCCAGGTACATCGCCCGAGCGCCGAGCGGATTGCCGGGACCGCCTGCCATAAAACGCGGCAGATAAGGCTGACGCAAAAGCATCTCTGCAGGCGGGCGCCAATCCGGCCATTCTGTCTTGCGAGCCACGGTCTGTTCACCGGACCACGTGAAGCCTTCGCGGCCAACGCCGATGCCGTAGCGCATCGCTTGGCGGTCGTTCAGAACGAGATAAAGAAATGTGTTCCCGGTATCGATGACGACGGTGCCCGGCGTCTGGTGACTGACGTAGTCAACCGCCTGCCGAACAAATCTTCCGGGAACGTCAGCGACTTTGGGTGGTTCGACCAGAGGTGTCGGAGTCGAGACTGGAGCCGGAGCTGACGTCGACACATGAACCGGAGCTGAGACGTGAGCCGTAGTGGACGGTGCCAGGACCTGGTGCGCGAACGGCCTGGGTATCGGTTGAACGCTCGCCGGGCGAGACAGCCAACCGTACCCCAATGCGGCGGCGGCCATGACGCCAATCGCAACTCTTCCGACCACCGGCAGCGCGAGCGTCTCTGTCTTTCCGCGTTTGGCTCGCTTACCCATTTCTTTCTCCAGGTTCATACGCCTGGAGGGGGGTAACCGGCAGATTTTAACAAACGTCGAAGCGATTTCACTCAGGCTGGAAATCGTTGGGCGTCGTTAACGCCATTTTTGGAGTAGCTTTCTCACCAACTCCACCGTCTTCCTCCGCGAAAGCATAGCTTTAGCGGAGGCGGCAAGCCGGGCGATGGCGGCTGTTGCTGGGCCGAGCGTGCTCGTCCAGGCATGACGACGTCCCGCCCCTACTCGCCCCACTGCCGCGCCATGGTCGCGAGCGCGCAGCCTTCGCAGTAGCGGGCGTCCTTGAAGTCGATCCAGTTGTGGGCATAGACGTGGTCGAGCGGGATGCCGTAACGCACGCGCAGCACCTTCACCAGCACCCGCCATGCGGCGATCTGGGCATCGGTCGCTCCCTTCGTGACATCGGGGTAGTTGCCGGCGAACTCGACGCCGATCGAGGTGTCCTTGTTGACCTGGTGATAGGTCTTGCTGTTGTCGATATATTTGTTGTCGTTGCGATCGGCGCCATCGGTGTGGGTCGGCACCAGATTGTCGGCGATCGCCCAATAGACCGTGCCGTCGGTTTCGACCCAGACCATGACGCCGCGCCGGGTCGGGTTCTTGTGCTGCTCGGTCGCGCCGTAGCGCGCCGAGCCGGCCGGGCCCTCGGTCTGGTGCACGATGATGTTGCGCCAGGGATGGGACTTGGCGACGTCGCCCCAGGGCGACAGCCAGACCATCTTGAGGCCGGGGATCTCGGGTGTGCCCGCCGACCGCGCGATCGCCGCGAGGTCGGGCGTCGCGGCGAGAGCAGCAGACGGGAGTGCCAGCACGAGCAGTGCGGCGAGCAGGCGAAGCATCATGCGGACAGGCCCGGTGTCACGACACGATAGCATGGCTCACGCGGTCTCGCGCAGGGCGGCCTCCATCAGCGCCGTCACCTCGGGCGCCGGTACAGGCTTCGGCTCATAGGCCGCAAAGCCGTTCTTGCCGCCCTTCTTGGCCTCGTAGAGCGCATGGTCGGCGGCCGCGATCAGCCGATCGGGGTGCATGCCGATCTCGCGGGTCCACTGCGCGACGCCGATCGAGACCGCGATCGGAATGTCCTTGCCGGAGCACTGCTCGGCATCGGCGCGGCACACTTCCAGCACGCGGCGGGCGATCATCGCGCCCTCGCGCAGCGTCGAGGACGGCAGCACGATGCAGAACTCGTCGCCGCCGGTGCGGGCGAGCATGTCGCCGGGCCGCAGCCGGGTCTGCGCCATCAGGGTGAAGTGCTGCAGGCAGGCGTCGCCGGCGGCGTGGCCGAAGGTGTCGTTGATGGCCTTGAAGCCGTCGAGATCGATCACCAGCAGCGCGAAGGATTCACCGCTGCGGTCGGAGCGCGCGCACTCCTCGGTCAGCCGTCGCACCAGCTGACGGCGATTGCCGACCCCGGTGAGATCGTCGAGCAGCGCAAGATCGGCGACCTCGCTGCGCAGCCGGTCCATCGCCATCAGCAGGAAACCGAAGTTCAGCGCCATCGACAGGAACACCAGCACGAGGACCAGGAGCGCCTGGGTCTCGTTGAAGCTGACAAACGCGAATGTACCGGGCTGGAGCAGCCCGCCGACGAGGCGCAGCGCATAGATGCCGATGATCACGGAGGCGACGATACCGGCGAGACGGGCGCCGGGGCTGACGCGCCCGTTCTCGGGCGACAACAGCAGCCTCAGCGTCAGCGCAAACGGCGCGGCCTGCGCGCATGTGTAGATGAGGGTGCGCATCACCATGCTGTCGTAGGCGAAGGCGAAGACGCCGAGGCCGGCACAGGCGAGCGAGGTGGTCAGCACCGCGCCGCGCCAGGACACCGGCTTGCCGTAGAACCGCTCGATCCCCATCGCGGCAAGACATGCGGCGAAAACCATCAGCGTGCCGGCGACGAACAGCGGCAGCATCGAATCCATCATCACCACACGGAGCATCGCGCAAGAGGCGCCGGCCGCCGCGGCAAAGGCGGACGCGGTCCAGAACCGCGCCGCGCCGAATGCCGGATAGCTGTGCGCCACATAAGCCCAGATCAGGCCCAGCGCGAGAAAGTTGATGACGAACACCGTCCAAAGCGTCGGAACGCTCAGCATCGCCTTGTCCGAGACCGTCTCAAGTCCCGCCTCCCCTGTGATCGAACCGCCGCCTCAAGGCGCTCCTCCGACGACAATCCCCGTTGTCTTGGCCGAGAGAATGCGGCGCCGCCGCTTAACGGACTCTCACCTGCAAGCCGGCAATCCAAGCTGTGGTTTTGAATTGATGAAGACGCGCGGGGGCGGCGTTTGCGCGATGTTAAGCATGACGGATTCGACGCCGCCGTTGCCGGCCCGCGATCAACGCGACGAAAAGCCGGCGAAAACGCATAACAGCTGTGGATAACGTGATGACAGCGCCGTGACAGCACGCGGCAGTCGCCTGCGAATCTGCTGAGTTTGTCACCGAGGATGTTGTGAGGCTGGCCCTCCGCCAAACATGCCTCGGAAGTCGCGTTCAATTCCATGAAACCCTGAGAGGATACTATGGCTAAGAAAGCGAAGAAGGCGAAAAAGGCAAAGAAGGCCACCAAGAAGAAGGCCTCCAAGAAGAAGTAACGAATTCCCGCCCGGGTAGCGGTCCAAGCCCTGCCCGGGCACCCAGCCTGGAGATACCGGCTTCCAGCCGATCGGTTTGAACACAGCAGGCGCAAGGCCTGCTTTTTTATTGCCTGGATCGGCGCGCCTCAGCGCTCCGCGAAGGCGAGCTTGGCGCCGAGCACGGCAAAGCCGGCAGCGAAGCTCCGCCGGAGCCAGGCCATCACCTTCGGACGGGTGACGACGCGATCGCGCACGGAGGCCGCGAACAGCCCATAGAGCGCGAACACCGCAAAGGTCATCGCCATGAACACGCCGCTGAGCTCGACCATCCGCGTCAGCGGATGGTCCTCGTCGACGGCGATGAACTGCGGCAGGAAGGCCAGGAAGAAGATCGACAGCTTCGGATTGAGGATGTTGATCAGGATCGCGGTGACGATCACCCGCCCGCTCGAGCGCGGCTCGACCTCGGTGTTGACGGCAAGCGCACCATGCTCACGCAGCGCCTGCCCGGCCATGTAGAGCAAATAGACGACGCCGCACCATTTCAGCGCCGCAAAGGCAACCGCGCTGGTGTGCAGGATGGCGGCAAGCCCGAGCATCGCCGCCAGCATCTGCGGCACGATCCCGAGGGTGCAGCCGAACGCGGCAGCAATGCTCGCCCGCGAGCCCCGCGTCAACGCCACCGCCAGGGTGTAGAGCACGCCGGTGCCAGGCGAAGCGACCACGATCAGCGTGGTCAGCAGGAAGGACCATGTCATCTGGCGTCTCTCCATCGCGGAAGGACGACCCGCGGAGAGACCCCTACCCGAGCCGCGGTGGCCGCGATCGGGAGGACGAAACACACCGGCACGATGCTGGAGCACAGGCGGGACATCGCCCNCCCGCCAATATCACGCTGCTCCGGCAGGCGGAAGCAGCCCGTCACCGACCGGCCGATCGCCGGCGCTGACAACTTCGTTACGAGGATTCGTTATGAAGACCTGCGCGGCCTGCCGGCTCCGTGGATCGCCGAGGCCTTCATCTCGGCGACGCGGATCACGTCCAGCGGCGCCCAGGGCTTGGCCCAGAACATCGCGCCGTCCGGCAGGGATTGCCGCAGCGGCTTGCCCGAGGTGACGATGACGTCAAGGTCGGGATTGTATTGTTTCGCGGCGTGCGCGAGCTCGACGCCGGTCATGTGCCCGGCCAGTTCGACATCGGTCATCATCAGCACGACATCATCGCCGCTTCCCTGCAGCACCAGTTCGGCGGCCTCCGCGCTTTCGCAGGCGATGACGTCGAAATCGCTTTCCTCCAGCAGCAGGCCGATCATCGCCCGCTGCATCGGGTCGTCCTCGACCACGAGGGCCTTCGCGCGAATGGGTTTTGATTGTCCCATTGATGTACCTCCTTTCCTGATGGCCCCTGGAAAAAGGGACAAAGCGCGAAATTGCTGGATGGTTCGGTTCCAATTTGAGAAAAGCGAGAAAATCCGCCTTGTTCCCCGTATTGCCGACAACCCGATCAGACGGAGCTGACCTGACATGACCGCGATCCGTGGATCCGCCGCCGCCGTGACTGGAGCCGCGAGCGGCATCGGCCGCGCGCTCGCGCTTGAACTCGCGCTGCGCGGCTGCGATCTGGCGCTGGCCGACCGCGACGAGGCCGGCCTCGCCGCGGCCGCCGCCGGGATCACGAAAGCAAGCCAGCGCAAGGTCACCGCGCATCGCCTCGACGTCAGCGAGCCGATCGAGATCATGGCGTTCGCGGAAGCGGCCAGCGCCGCGCATCCGGCACTCAACATCGTCGTCAACAATGCCGGCGTCGCCCTGCTCGGCCAGTTCGCCGAGATCGAGCAGGCGCAGATGGAATGGCTGTTCAACATCAATTTCTGGGGCGTCGTGCACGGCACCCGCGCCTTCCTGCCGCAGCTTTCGCGGCAGCGCGAGGCACATATCGTCAACATCTCCTCGATCTTCGGCATCGTCGCCCCGCCCGGCCAGAGCGCCTATTGCGCGGCCAAGTTCGCGGTGCGCGGCTTCTCCGAAAGCCTGCGGCATGAACTCGCGATGGCGAACAGCCCGATCAACCTCTCCGTGGTGCATCCCGGCGGCGTCGCCACCAACATCGCGCGCAACTCGCGCACCGGTGCCGGCGTCACCGACAACGCCCGCCGCGCGCAATCGATCGAGCGCTTCGACGCGCTGGCGCGGACCACGCCGGCCGGCGCGGCGCTGCGCATCGTCGCCGGCATCGAGAAGAACCAGCCGCGCATCCTGATCGGCAACGACGCCCGCTTCATGGACCTCCTGCAACGCTTCCGCCCCGGCACCTACTGGAAGGTGATGCAGCGGCAGATCGAGAAGGCGACCGCGAAGGTGGCGGCGGTGACCGCCAAATAACCGGTGTCGTCCCTGCGAAAGCAGGGACCCATACTCCGCGGCGGGTGTAGTGAGCAGAACCCGTCGTTCCAGCATCGCTCAACAATAAACATCGGTGGTTATGGGTCCCTGCTTTCGCAGGGACGACAGCCAGTACGTTGCGCGAGTGGCGAGCCATACATCCGCATTATCGCGACGTGAGTTGCCCTTGCATCTCCGTTCCGTGGCCCACAGAAGAGAGGGTGCAGGGAAAGCCGGGTGCCGCGATCACCCACCCAACTGCCTCTTCACCCCAAGCGCCAGCCGGAACAGCGGATCGCTCCTCTCTGACGGATAGAGCGCGCTTCGCGCGACCTGCGGAAAATTGTCGCTCTTCCAGAACGTCGCCGGATTGAAGGAGAACTTCGCCACCAGCCGGCGGCCGAAATCCATCTCGTAGGGAAAATAGTTTTCCTTCTGCTGGTAGCCGGTCATGTCTGGATATTCGCCGAGCAGGTAACCCTCCTGGATATGCGGCCGCACCGCCGAGGGCGGGCAGACGCTGGAGAGGCGGACGATCTGGATGCCGGCCTCGGCGCTCGCGGTGATCGCGCCGCTCAAATTCGGCACGCCCAACACATAGAGGAAAGCGGTGTCGGTCTCCGCGAGCGAGGCAAAGGATGCGGCGATGCGGATCGAATGCGTGACGTCGAGCAGCGGCGTGGCGCAGGCCTCGTAGTGCTGCAGGATCGACCAGCGCAGCAGATGATGGCGCTTCAGCCGCTCAAGGCCGAGCAGCTTCGCTTTGGTATAGTCCGCGATCAGTATCTGCCCGGCGCGGTCCAGCGCCTCGAACCGCGTCACCAGCGTCGCGCGGTCCGGATTGCCGCGGCCGCCGCGAAACAGGGTCGGCTTCAGCGAGCTGTTGCCCTTGACGTTCCGGTGGTCGGCGCCCTGGCCGCGAAACAGCAGCACGTGATCGCGGTTGAGGAATTGCAGCTCGGCGATCTTGGTGGCGAGCTCCAGATAGGAGCCGACGCGATGGCCCGGCCCCTGCCGCACCGCCGAGTTCTTCGCGATCTGGCAGCCCTTGCGATCAAAGAACGACCAGATCTTCTGGCTGCCGATGGTTTCCATGGGAAGACCTGATAATGCGAGCCGTCATTGCGAGGAGCTCAAGACAAAATTGCGAAGCTATTTTGCGCTGAAGCGACGAAGCAATCCATCGTTCCACGTATGCCGAAATATGGATTGCTTCGCGGAGCCTGTCATCCGGCGGCGCTTGGCGCCGACCGGGTGGCTCGCAATGACGATTGAGGCAAAGCTGGGCTTTCACCGCCCCACGAGCCGATCCGCGAAATACCCGATGGTCTTGCGATAGATCACCGCCCTGTTCCACTCGCGCATCGCCTCGAAATTGGCGCTGCCCTCGTCATAGGGCGCGCCCATCTTGAAGCCGTTGCTGTGCAGGAGGTTCGCGGTCGAGGCCAGCACGTCGGGCACCGAGTGGCGAAGATCAACCCGGCCGTCGCCGTCGAAATCGACGCCATACTTGATGTAGGACGACGGCAGGAACTGGGTCTGCCCGATCTCGCCGGCATAGGCGCCGATCAGATCATTGAGACGGAGGTCGCCACGCTGCACGATCTTGAGCGCCGCGAGCAGCTCGCCCTGGAAGAGGTCGGAGCGGCGGCAGTCATGCGCCAGCGTCGCGAGCGTGCGGATCACCGGCAGCTTGCCCATGTCGCCCTTGCCGAAATCGCTCTCCAGTCCCCAGATCGCGACCAGGATCTGGCGCGGCACGCCATACTGCTGCTCGATCCGCGCCAGCAGCGCCGCGTGACGCTGCAACAGCGCGCGGCCGCCATTGATGCGCCCGGGCCCGACGCGGGTCGCGACATACTGTTCGAACGTCTTCTTGAAAGTGTAGCGCTGCCGCCGGTCGAAGGCGAGCACCCCGCCGTCCTGCTGCACATTACCGAGCGCCGAAGAGATCACATCCTGCGAGATGCCGGCGCTGGCGGCGTCCTGCGAGAATGACTGGACGAAGGTGTTGAAATTGCCGCCACAGCGGGCGGCGTAGGAAGGAGCGGCCAATACAAGCGCGCCAAGGAAAACGACCAAACGAAGTCTGAGCATGTTAATGTCCTGGAAAAGCCGCCTGCCGTGGATGATGCCACGCGTTTGACGTCGTGGTCAAAAGCGGACCTCACCCCTTCAGCTGCCTCTCCAGTCCCGCAAAATCGACCTCCGCCCAGCGCTCGGAAATCTTGCCGTCCTGAATCCGCCAGAACGTCATGCCGCGGAATTCGACGTGGTGGCCGGTCGGGGCGATGCCGCGCCAGGAGCCGCGGTGACGGCCGCGCCAGACGAAGCGGCCGGCGACGAGGTCGCGCTCGGCGACCAGGGATTCGGCGACCGCCGACAGATTGGCGAAGGCCTCGTGCATGGCGGCCGAGTGCGCGATCACCTCGTCGGCGCTCATCCGCTTGCCCACCGCGTGGTCGAAGAAGTCGGGCGCGAGCTGGGCACGGATCGCTTCGGGATCGTGGCGGTTGGTCACGGCGTCGTAATGCGCGAGCACGAGCGCCTTGTTGGCGTCGAGGGTGGCGTTGGACATCGGCTTATCGCTTCCCGAGGAGACTGGTTGCAAATCCGTCAGGATGCGCCTCATACGCGAATCGGCCGTGATGGTGCAAGTGACGAAGGTCAGAAATATCAGCGGCTTGCCATGCGACAAAGTGAACGCGCGAAATCTTCGCCGGTGGCTTCGTTTGGCGCTCGATATGAAAGCCGCTCCGGTGGGGAAACTTCGCGGCTCGCGCAGGTCTGCGGATCAACCGCCGCTGCCCGGCACCAAGACCGAGATCGATGCGATCGCCCGGCTCGCCCGCGCGCGGCGCGCCCGTCGAGATGCTGACCGGGGCCGGCGTCGGCGAACAGGCGCTGCGCGGCGCGATCGGCAAGGCGCGCATCGCGCATCTGGCGACGCACGGCTTCTATCACGACAGCCAGCCTGCCGGCCTCGACACGCTGTGGCAGAGCGGCATCGTGCTGTCGGGCGCGGGCGATCACCGGCTGCCGGTGCCCGACGACAGCGACGGCTATCTCTATGCCTTCGAATTGATGGACTGGGATCTCTCCGGCCTCGAACTGCTGGTGCTGTCGGCCTGCGAGACCGGGCGCGGCGACGAGAGCTTCGTCAGCGGGCTGCGCGGCCTGCCGACTGCGCTCGGCATCGCCGGCGCGCGGCGTGCGCTGCTCACGCTGTGGCCGGTCGCCAACGAAGGCACCGCGAATTTCGCCACGCGCTTCTACGAGCATCTGCGGAGGGCCTGACCTGTTCGGACGCGCCGCGCCGGACGAGGGGCGATGCGCGCGACGGCAAGATTCAAGGCGCAGCCGATCCCAGCGTGTGGGCGGCGTTCGTGCTGTTCGAGGGCTGAGGCCGACACCGGGCGCAACAGAACGGTGGGTATCTCGCCCGCCGTTGTCAGCTTGACATATCGCCGGACTACGTCGGGTCGCATCGCAAGGGCTTTCGCTGCCGGATTGCGCAGGGCAGCCCAGCGCGCAAGCGCGCGGGATTTGCTTTGACAGCCCTGCTCCGATCGAGGACAAGCCGCGCATGCCGAAAAAACCCGGGACCAATCCCAAAGGCGAATTCGCCTTCTTCAACGTCTTCTATGAAGACGGTTCGCAGCGCTCCAACCGCCGCGTGCCCTCCGAGCTCCTTGGCGGCCTCGACGGCGACGAACCGGCGCGCGCCTTCCTGCGCGACCAGGACCGCGAGATCGCCGAAAAAAGCGGCCGCCCGCCGCTCGAGATCAAGACCATCGAGCGGGTCGGGGTGAAGAAGAAGTAACGGCGCGACCTGGTCGCTGCATCGAAACTAGCTTGTGCTTGTGTCCCCGCGCTCCGTCAGCAACAGAGCAAGCGGCACCCCTCTCCCCACCCCCACAAGGGGCAGGGGAATCGCATATGGATTTACGCCGGCTATTGCATTGGAGAGCAAGAGAGATTCTGAAGACGACTCCTGGGTCAAGAAGGGGGTCGGATGCGCCAATTCAAGAAGGTTTTTGGTCGATTGCCGGACCCGCGGGCGGCCAATGCGAGGCACGATCTTTTGGAGGTGCTGGTCATCGCGCTGGCAGCAACGCTGTGCGGAGCGGAATCGTGCTCGGACATGGCGGACTTCGGAGCAGCGAAGGAGGAGCTGTTGCGGCTCTTCCTTCGGTTGGAGCATGGCATCCCGAGCCACGACACATTCAGCCGGGTTTTCCGCCTGCTCAAGCCACAAGCCTTCGAGAAGGTTTTCCGTCGTTTCATGGCGGCTTTTGCCAAAGCCAACGGGCTCAAGCTCACCGGAGTGGTGGCCGTCGACGGCAAGGCGTTGCGCGGCGCCTACGAGCGCGGCGGCAAAGCCACGCCGCTGCATCTGGTCAACGTCTTTGCGGTGGATGCCCGCATGGCTTTGGCTCAGCAGAAAGCGCCTGGTCGCAACGAGACGGCAGGCGCCTTGGAAGTGTTGGACCTTCTCAGTCTGGAGGGCTGCATCGTTACCGCCGATGCCCTGCATTGCAGCCGCGCCTTTGCCAGCGCCGTGCTGGAGCGAGGTGGCAATTACACTCTGGCGATCAAAGCCAACCGCGGCCCCCTGTTCAAGGCGGTTACGCAACAATTTGCGCGATCGGGCAGGCGCAGCAGTGCCGAGCAGATCGACCCCTCCAGCCACGATCGGCACGAGGCGCGGCGCGCCACCATCATGCGCAACACCAGCCTGGCTGCGCACCACGACTTCCCCGGCGTCGCAGCGGTGGGGCGCATCACCTCGCGCAGGCGTCTGCGAGGCCACCGGGCCGATGCACCGGTTGTACGCCACTATCTCTTGTCCAAATACATCTCCCCCAAGCGGCTGCTGCACATCACCCGCAGTCATTGGGGCATCGAGAACCAGCTCCATTGGGTGCTCGACGTCCATTTCGCCGAGGACGGCAATCGCGCGCGAAAGGACCATGCTCCCGAGAACCTCGCTACCCTGCGCAGGCTCGCACTCAATATCCTGCGAGCTCACCCCGACCGCGCCTCCATCCGGCGCAAAATCAAGCGCGCCGGATGGGATCATGCCTTTTTCCTCGGCATGCTCGGTCATATGCGATAGCCCTGCC
>NZ_LNCU01000080.1:16316-115264 GCF_001542415.1 Bradyrhizobium macuxiense | reverse complement strand
AGAGCCTGACTGAAAAAGGAGTGAGTGATTTCGGTTGGCTGTGATTCCTTCGGATTTGCGAAGATTCGAGGGAGGGTACGATGCCGTGGACCGAAATCACTCGTGTCGAGTATCAACGCAAAGGGCTGCGCTACACAAGCGATCTGACCGATGCGGAGTGGGCGCTGATATCCCGGAAGATGCCGGCGCGACAGCGACGAGGACGCCCGCGGGAAGTCGATTTGCGCGAGGTCGTGCAGGCGATCTTCTACATTTTGTCGACGGGCTGCCAATGGCGAGCCCTGCCGAGCGAGTTCCCGCCATACTCGACGGTCCAAGGCTATTTTTATGCCTGGCGCGACAGTGGCCGGTGGCACCGGATCGTCGGAGCCTTGGTCCGGCAAGCGCGGCGGAAACTCGGGCGCAAGCCGGGACCGACGGCTGCCGTCATCGATAGCCAGACGGCTCCGACGACGCAGGCCGGCGGGCCACGCGGCTTCGACCCCGGCAAGCGCCTTCATGGACGTAAGCGGCACATCGTCACTGACACCAATGGTCTGCTGCTGGCAGTCCACGTGCATCCCGCCAACGTTCAGGATGTCCACGGTGCTGTCCCTCTGCTGGAACATCTGAGAGAACACTTCCCCAGGCTTCAGCATGTCTTTGCTGACCGAGTCTATCGCGGCAAACAGCTGCTCGACGCACTGTCCCATTGCGGCCAATGGACCATCGATATTGTCCAGCGGCCACCCGGCGTCAAAGGCTTCCAGCTCTTACCCCGACGCTGGGTCGTCGAGCGTACCTTTGCCTGGTTCGGCAGGTGCCGTCGTCTCGCCAAGGACTTCGAGGGCTCCGCGGCAACCGAAGTCGCTTGGCTTCTCGTCGCCCATCTCAGGCTCCTGATCAGACGCCTCGCCAGGCCCCAACACGCTTTTTGAGTCAGACTCTGAGGAGCGCGTAGCGCGTCTCGAAGGATGAACTGCCCCGCCGGTGGCGTCGCCCTTCGAGACGCCTGCTGCGCAGGCTCCTCAGGGTGACGGTCGGGCGGTGTGTCTGCCGTTACTGCGTCTTCGCCACGCGCGGCGGCGCGGCTGTGGTGACGAATGAGGTGGCTTCCAGCATCGCCGGCCCGAGCGGGGTCGGGATCTTCATGCGGAACGGCACCAGGATGCGCGTGCCCGCGATCGGAACCAAGGCGATCTCGATGTTGCGCTGGGCGGCGAGGTATTTGATCACGGGGCGATCGGGGATGTAGCCCGCGATCGGCACGAAATAGATCGCGCAGACCAGCGCCGGACCGTGATAGCCGTGCTCGGCCTTCACCGTCTCGACCCGCTTGTAATCCAGCTTGAGATCGTAGCGCATGCGCCCGTCGAACACGCCGGCGGCGGTGCGGCAGCTATCCGGAGCCATCAGTTCGGTATTCCCCGGCACCCGCAGCATCGAGCCGGTCATCGGATCGAACACGCCCTTCTTGTGCGCCTCGGTGATCGGGATGCGGTCGGCATCGACCGGCGGCTGCGGCTCGATCGAGTAATCCTTGATGTTGCCGCCCGCGAGCACCATCCGGATCGTCTCTGACTTCTTCGAGGTGGTGGTGGTCGCGGTGTAGGAGGTCGCGACCAGCGTGCCGTTGACGATGCGACCCTGCGAGGCACCGCTGCCGGTGCCGCCGGCGAACGCCTTCAGGAGCCCCGCGGTGCCGCCCTGGGCCGAGGCCGAGAACGCGTCATCGCCGATTTCGATGGTCCAGGAGCCCTTGCCGACCGGAATACCCGCGAGCGTGGCCTCGTACTGGGCGTCGAGCCGCCCCTGGGCCTTCGCGCCGTCAGAGCCGACCAGCAGGAATGCGCCGGCCAAGAGGCCGAGCAGCCACCCGGACGGGGGCAAAATGGCAATCGGGGTAGTCACTTACCTGACGGTCCTGCTATCGGCGCTGGGTCTTTGTCATTTAGGCGATCAAATCGGCCGGACAACGCGCGCCTGTTCTATGGAACCCAGACTTGCAGCCGAATACGCCCTTTATATGATTGCCGCTTCAGCGGTTAAGTGGCTGGAACGGCTTATGAACCAGCAATTTCCCTGACCGCCATGCACCTATATAATCTTGACGCTCGGGCCATCTCACCCTATACACCCGCGGTTCCTGGAAAATGGACGCGAATTCAAAACCCCCGCGCGGGCCGTGTGATTGCACGTCCGGTCGAGAGGCGGGGATGGAAAAGGATTTTGTAAGATGTCCCGGCGCTGCGAACTGACGGCCAAGGGCCCCCAGGTGGGCCACAAGGTGAGCCACTCCAACATCAAGACCAAGCGGCGCTTCCTGCCGAACCTGGCCAACATCACCTTCATCTCCGAAGCGCTCGGCCGCAACGTGCGCCTGCGCGTCTCGACCAACGCGCTGAAGAGCGTCGACCACAATGGCGGCCTCGATGCCTACCTCCTGAAGGCCAAGGCCGACGTGCTCTCGCCCCGCGCCCGCGACCTGAAGCGCGCGATCGAGAAGAAGGTCGGCAAGCTCGCGCCGGTGAAGAAGGCGAGCTGAGCCGCGAGCGGCGAACAGCCGACAACGTGAAGAGAGTTTTGAACGGCCGGGTCGATGACCCGGCCGTTTTTGTTTGGACGCGAGCAGCCAGCGGGCCTCCATTGGACGAACTGCTAGTGAGTAAGAGAGCGCTCTGTTTGATACTCAGCTTCAGATTGCATTATGATTCCCAGGTGGGGGAGACGTGGGAAAGACCAAAGAAATTGTAGGTCCGCCTGAAAAGTTGTCGGCGCCGACGCCGTGGCCGAGCGCCAATGCACGCCTGCTTGGTTTGGGAGTCGGCCTTCCAGTGGACCCTCTCGATCGATTGGCTCAGTTTAGCTCCCCTGAATTCGAGCGATTCACTTTGGAATGGGCGTCCGAATATTTGGCGAAGGTGTCGGGAGTTTACGAGGTCCAGCAAAGAGGCGGCTCAGGCGACAAGGGACGCGACGTAATCGTCTGGTTCGATCCCACCTCAACTACGCCCCGTAGATGGTCACTCTACCAATGCAAACACTACGCTACCCGGCTAGGCGCAGGCATAGCCGTCGCCGAAGTTGGTAAAGTTCTCTACTACACGCACATCGGCGACTATACCGTCCCGCAAGAGTACTGGTTCGTCACACACCTCGGAGTAACATCCGACCTCCAGGATATGCTCGATGACCCAGAGAAGCTTCGTACATACGTACTGTCAGGTTGGAACGAGCGATGCGCTGAGAAGATCATCAAAGGGACTGTTCCTCTGAGTGCCGAGTTGAAGGTTCACATCACATCATTCGACTTCTCTATCTTTCGCGCAAAGCAACCGCATGAGTTGATACAGGAGCACGCGAAAACTCGATATCATCTCACAGTCTTCGGAGCTCCCCTAGTAGAGCGCCCTCCACCTCCGGCTCCTCCATCGTCCGTTGCAGCCGGAGAAACCGAGTACGTAAGGCAACTTTACGACGTGATCGGCGAAGCGCTCGGAAGACGGGTGTTGGGGACACCAGATTTTGCCGACAGCATCAAATTCGCTCGACTGTTCGATCGTTCGCGTATTACGTTTTATTGTGCAGAAGGCCTAAAGGAATTGGCCCGCGATCAAATGGCTGATGCCAGCTATTTTGATACGTTACTAAAGGAATTCGCAGACGGATTATTCCATAGCTACACGGCAGCCGAACTTACCGGTTTACAGCGCCTATCCGGCACCGTGCAAGCCGCGCAAGCCTTGCAATTGGGCAGCCACGCCTTAGCTCCTCACGTTCTGGCGAACGACAGAGAAGGCATGTGCCACCAAATGGCCAACGAGAAACTGGCGAACTGGTGTGCCCCATGAATGATACAGTGCAACCTCGTCAATCCCGTCCTTTTAATTCCCCGCTCGAATGCGGATTGCGGATGCTTTTCATTCTCTCCGCCGCATCCGGACGGTGCGCAGATCTTCAGCGACTGATTTCGTATGACTATCTTGTTGTTCACTCGGGCGACGTACTCGATGGACCACATAGCCTTCATCCGCCCGTGCCGTTCCGTGGCACAGAGCTATTGGTGAAACGTGACTTGTTGAGCGCGGGCCTTGATCAGATGTTTTCGCGCGAATTGATCTCAAAGACGTTTGATACTTCCGGAATTCTGTACCGCGAAACCGAGCTTACTGCACCGTTCATTGCGCTCTTAAATTCACCTTACGCCGACGCACTACGCGTTCGATCGAAGTGGCTGATCGACCGCTTTGGCAGGATGGACGACTATGAACTTTCGGCTTTCATGACCGAAAACATCGGCCGGTGGGGTGCTGAGTTCGAACGCTTAGCGGCCATCAAGTATCTTGAGCTTTGAAATGTTGCAGATCAGATCAATCGTGTTGCAGGGCGACGGCGTACAGGACGCCACAGTAGGGTTCGTGGACCGAGCCAACATTCTTGCAGGCGAGTCCGACACTGGTAAGAGCTATCTCGTTCATTGCCTGGACTACATCTTCGGCGCGGACGAAATGAGAAAGCGCATCGAAGAAGCGACGCCCTATTCTCGACTGCTCGTTGAATTTGAAAACTCCAAGTCTCAGTTCTTGACACTCGAACGTGGCCTCGGAGGCGGAAATCTTTTCGCTCACAACGGAAAAATTGGAGAGATTGTCAAAGCAGATGGCGGGGAGCGGATCGCTCCAAAGCGCACCGGCAAAAGCAAAGCAAAAGACGTTACTGCAACGCTCTTTGAGTTTGCTGGGATTAGAGAGGCAGAACTAAGAAAGAATGATCGTGGAGAGGTAAATCGGCTAACAATCCGCACACTGCTCCCGATGTTTCTAGTCGACGAAGTTTCCATCATCGACGAAGAATCTCCAGTCGTTGGGCGGATTGGCTTCGACGCAACTGCCCGGAAGCGCGCATTCGCGTACATGCTGTCTGGAAAGGACGACGCCGGCATCATCGCGACTGAGAAGAAAGACATTGCCGCGGCACGCCTGAATGCCAAACTCGACGTAATTTCCGAACTTCTAATACCAATCGAAGAGCGATTGCAGAAGCACACTATTCAAGATGCTGGCGAATCAATTGATAAAGTAGACGCAACTATCGCTACGCTTTCCCAACTTTTGTCGGACAACTCTGGTGAAAGGAGAGCGTTGGAAGACGAGCGACTGGAAGCGCTCGCGACAGTCCAACGAGCAGAATCTCAACTGCTGGCGATCGAAGAATTGCTCAAGCAGTATGGCCTCCTGAATGATCGATACCGAACAGACCTAGAGCGACTCGACTTCATTGCTGAGGGCGCCCACTTTTTTGAGAGTCTTCAACAGGTAAAGTGCCCGCTCTGCGATCAGTTGATGTCCCCTAATCACGCTCATACAGCCGCCGATGGAAGTGACGCGGTCTACCGATCTGCGCGAGCGGAAGCATCGAAGATTCGATCCCACACGAAGGACCTGGAAGGAGCGACCAAAGCACTTGCCGAACTGCGCTCGCAACGTGAAGCGGAACGCAATGATGCACGGGGGACGATCAAGCGCGTTGATACGCGCATACAAAGTATCCTCGCCCCCGCAATACAAGAAGGAAGCGTGCGCTTGGACCAATTGGTTGCACGCCGAGTACAACTAGAGACCGCTCGTAGCGATGAATTGCAAGCTTCCGACCTGAGAGGCTTGAGACAAAAAATCGAGAGCGCGAACAGCGGTCAAATTTCGGCAAAAAAGGGATGGGAACCGCTCCCAGCTACTTCTTTGAGAGATTTTTGCGCTCAAATCGAAGCCATTCTCAAAGAATGGAATTGGGATGGAGAAGGACGCGTCGAGTTCGATGAGGCAGAGTACGATATCAAAGTCGACGGCCAACCGCGTCAGTCTCACGGCAAGGGTGTTCGCGCCATCCTGCATTCTGCATTTGTGATCGGCTTGCTTCGGTATTGCCAGTCGAACGAAAAGCCTCATCCGGGCACGGTTATCTTGGATTCGCCGCTTACAAGCTACAAAAAGGGGGAATCGGGAGGATCGAGTGATGGACCAATATCTGCGGGCATAGAAGCCGCATTCTGGAAATCGCTTCGAAATACCAAGACAGGCGCACAAATCATAATCATTGAGAATAAAGAGCCCCCCTCTGACGTTGCTAAGGTTGTTCACTACGAGTGGTTTGCTGGGCAGAATGCTCGCGCGGGAGAACGAAAGGGATTTATCCCGGTGCAAGGCCAACGGTAGCGATGACCTAGGGGCCGACCCAGGATCAATAATCCCGGGGGGCGCCACCTGCGCCATGCCACATGCGATTAGGAAACACCAACACGACGGCGCAGACCACGACCCTGCGCAGGGTGTGTCACGGCGACTTCGATGGCGAAGGTACCGAAGTTCCGGCCCTCTTACGGGCTCGGGAGACGGCTTCTCCAGCCAAGCTACCGGAGAATCAGAATTTCTCTGGCTCGGCTATTCAGCGTGTGCACCTTCAGACGTGGCCCGCGAATTTGCTTCGGATCACGGCGAAACACCGCGCGCGTAAAAAGTCTGATTTCCCCAGCATTTTCAACGCGATTCACCCTGTCCAGTCTCCGCAGAGAAAATATTCCGCTTCCCGCACACCCCAACTCAGCATTACAAGAACCGCGTCCCGCCTCCTCTGAGAGGGGCGTATCGCGATCGTCACGGACGTTGGAAGCGGGATGCGGTGGACGCGACAGGCGCGCGCGACGAGCGCGCCGCATCGCGGACGGCGAAATCGTGCAGGCCTGACGCCCTAGTGGCAGGTGTCCTCGTGCAAGACGCGTTGCGTCATGCACGAGCGGTGACAAACAAGCCCAGTCTCGCCGGGGGGAGCACGTATAAGCCGTAAACCATCCGCGCGGGGAACGCCGGGATTGCCCGGCCGTACCTGTGGTCCTACCCCCCGTGCTTTCTACCATTGCACGGGGCCCATGGGTGCGTGCTGGCACCCGGCGTTCCCTGCGCCCTCTGCTTACCAAGCGAGGGTTCAAGCTGCCGCAAAGCTCGGACCGATCAGGCCGCGAGACTGCGCGCGCGCATCCCCTGCTGTCTGACATGTGAATCGACCGACACGCCGCGCCAGGACGCGCGGCTTTACGAACGCTGCGATGACGGGAGCGCGAATAGATTCTTTCCAAGGCGATCGCACGTGGAGCAAAACAATCCATCGAATCGATCGCGGAGAGATGGATTGCTTCGTCGCAGAGCCTGTCATCGGGCGCGCATTCGCGCGACCCGTTGGCTCCTCGCAATGACGAATCCGCGTCACACCGCTCGCTCGGTGCCGGGAACGATGAAAGAAGACTTAACGAAAACCGCCTTTAAACAAAGAAGATTTCAAAGATTAAGATTCGCATCACAAGCGCATGAGGCGCATGCAAAACGCCACGATCTCTTTCATATGTTTGTCGTCTAACCAGACGCTCAACGACGCTCGCGATTCGGCGCGGCGCCTCCGCTAACCAAGCGGGACCGTGAAGAGGATCACGGTCGGCACAACTCATCGTGAGGCGCTTGCGCCGCACCCTTGGGAAGAAGCCGGGCCCGACATAGATCGTAGCTCAAGAACACCCAAGCTAAAGGAATTGGTAAATGCAAGTTCGCGCATTCGATACGCGCGGAAGACTGGTGCCTGTGCTCGCGACCGCCGCCGTGGCGGTGGCAGCGACGGCCGCGCTGTTTCTCCTCGAGTTCAACCCGCCCCGCAATGTCAGGGTGGGCGACCCCGGCATGATCACCACCGCCGCCGCCAATCGCGCCGGCGCCATCGTGCTGCCGACCGATCCTGAGACGACCGGCAGCGTGGGCATCCGCTGACGGCGCCGCTCTTTCATCAGCGTCGTCCCGGCCTAGTGCGCTATTGCGCACGGGGGCCGGGACCCATTACCACTAAAGTTTGCCGTTACACGGAATGTTGCCCCAGTTCGCACCAAATAAGCGGCCGGGGTAATGGGTCCCGGCCTTCGCCGGGACGACAGAAAATTTGAGCGACTTGCACCACGCCGCATTTTCGCATCCCTGCCCTAACCTCTCACCGCAAGCCTGAGCCGAGCGAGCTCGCGTAAGCTGCCCCTTGCGAACAACAATAAACGCACAAGGGAGGCTCTCGAATGATGTGGAAGGCCATCACGGCAGCAGTCGTGCTTGCGCTCAGCACGCAAGTGCAGGCAGCCGAGAAGAAGTATGGCGCAGGCGCCAGCGACACCGAGATCAAGCTCGGCCAGACCTCGCCCTTCTCGGGCGCGGCGTCGGCCTACAGCGTGATCGCCAAGACGCAGGCCGCCTATTTCAGGATGATCAACGACCAGGGCGGCGTGAACGGGCGCAAGATCAACCTGATCACGCTCGACGACGGCTACTCGCCGCCGAAGACGGTGGAGCAGACGCGCAAGCTGGTGGAGCAGGAGGAGGTCGCCGCGATCCTCAATCCGCTGGGCACGCCGACCGGGCTCGCGGTGCGTAAATATCTCAACGACAAGAAGGTGCCGCAACTCTTCGTCGGCGCCGGCGCCACGCTGTGGGGCGACTATCAGCATTATCCATGGACGATCGGCTTCCAGCCGTCCTACCAGGCCGAGACCGCGGTCTATGCGAAATACGTGCTGGCCAACAAGCCGGACGCCAGAATCGCGCTGTTCTACCAGAACGACGACGCCGGCAAGGATTACGGCAACGGCTTCAAGAAGGGGCTCGGGCCGGAGAACACCGCCAAGATGGTGGTGGCGGAAGCGACCTATGAATCGACCGATCCGACGGTCGACAGCCAGATCGTGAAGCTGAAATCGTCGGGCGCCAACGTGCTGTTCATGCACGCGATCCCGAAGCAGGCGGCGCAGGCGATCAAGAAGATCGGCGAGATCGGCTGGAAGCCCGACCTGTTCTTCCTCGCGGCGACCTCGACCTCGGTGTCCTCGGTGCTGAAGCCCGCCGGCTTCGAATATTCCAAGGACATCATCTCGTCCTACTCGCTGAAGGATCCCAACGATCCGCAGTGGAAGGCGGACCCGGATGTCATCGCCTGGCAGGACTTCATGAAGAAGTACTTCCCCGAAGGCAATCTGCAGGACCAGCTGATCGTCTACGGCTATGTGGTGGCGGAGGCGACGGTGCAGGTGCTGAAGCAGTGTGGCGACGATCTCACCCATGAGAACATCATGAAGCAGGCCGCCAATCTCGACATCGCGCTGCCGATGTTCCTGCCCGGCATCAAGGTGAAGACCTCGCCGACCGACTATTTCCCGGTCGAAGCGATGCGGCTGCAGAAGTTCAACGGCGAGACCTGGAAGCTGTTCGGCGACACGATCGGGGAGGATTGAGGGGGCGACTGGAGGCTGGGCCAATCACGCCAAGATTCGTCGTCCCTGCGAAAGCAGGGACCCATAACCACGAATGTTCGTGCGGCGCGATGCTGGGGCCGCAGCCTGCTACTGCAACAGGCTGCGGTGGTTATGGGTCCCGGCTTCAAGGCCGGGACGACGAGGAGGTCAGACTCCGCGCTCCAGCAGCACCTTGAAATCCGCCCGCGCGCGCTGCGCTTCGGCGCGGGCGGCGTCGGAGGCATCGCCGAGGCCGAAATAGCCGTGGATCAGGCCTTCGCCGGAATGATACGCGACCTGCACGCCGGCCGCCTGCAACGCCTTGGCGTAGGCGTGGCCCTCGTCGCGCAGCGGATCGAACCAGGCCGTTGTGACCACGGCAGGCGCAAGGCCTGCGAGGCTCTTCGCGCGCAGCGGCGAGACGCGCCAGTCGGTGCCATCAGCCTTGTCGGCGAGATAATGCCCGCTGAACCACTCCATCACCGCGCGCGACAGGAAGTAGCCCTCCGCATTCTCGGCACGCGACGGAAACTTCGCGTTCTCTGCGGCGTCGGCGAAATTGCCGACCACGTCGGTGACCGGATAGACCAGCAATTGCCCGGCGAGCTTGATGCCGGCATCGCGGCAGGCGAGCGCCGTGGTGGCGGCGAGATTGCCGCCCGCGGAATCGCCGGCGACGCCGACGCGGGACGGATCGCCGCCGAATTCATCGAGCCGCGCGACCACGTCACGGGTCGCGGCGAACGCATCCTCGAACGCGCCGGGGAAGCGCGTCTCCGGCGGGCGGCGGTAATCGACCGAGATCACCACAGCGCCGGTCTCGATCACCAGGTTGCGCGCCTGGCGATCATGCGTCACCAGATCGCCGGCAACCCAGCCGCCGCCATGGAAGAAGATCACCGTCGGCGCCTTGCCGCTGCCGTTGCGATAGAGCCGCGCGGCGAGCTTGCCGGCTCCGCCCTGCACCTCGATGTCGCGCACGACCTCGACCGGCGGCGGCGGCACCGCGGCGCGGGCATCGGCCAGCGCCCGCAGCGAATCGCGCGCGCTCTGCGGCGTCATGGTCGCGGGATCGCGCAACGGCAGCAGCGGGATGATCTTCTCAATGACGGGATCGAGGGGCAGAGGCATGGATGTCCTTCAGTTGAGGTGCTTGCAGATCAGGTGCTTGGAGAGAGTACCGGCTTCGATCGCGGCGATCTGCAGTGCGATGAAGCGGCTATAGATGCGGGCTTGCGAGAACGCGCCGCCGGTGAACCAGAGGCCGGGCTGGCCCGTGCGCGTCCACATGTTGCGGAGCTCCTGCGTCGCGTCGTCAAAACCCCAGACGCGGCCGACGCGCCGCGCCACCTCCGCATCGAACAGCTTCGCCAGCAGGTGATCGAGGCCCTTGTAGCCGGTCGCGAGCACGAACAGCGCGGCGTTCAGGCTAGCGCCATCCTTCAGCGCGAGGCCATCGGCGGTGAAGCCAGCGATATCGGCGGCCTGGATCAGGCGGATCTTGCCGTCGGCGATCAGCTCGGAGCAGCCGACGTTGAAATAATAGCCGCCGCCGCGCGAGCGGAATTTCAGCGGCCAGCCGGTGCCGTCCTCGCCGAATTCGAGCCGGAAGCCGGCGCGCTCCAGCCGCGACAACAAGGGCGCATCGAGCGTCTTCACCTCGTCGGTGATCAGCTTGTGCGCGATCTTCATCACTGGCAGCGGCACGCCCGAATTGAGCACGTCGCGCACCTCGATCCGCGGGCCGTCGCCGAGATAGGTCCGGTCGTAGAGCTGCGCCGGCTCGACATTGACGACCATGGTCGGGCTGCGCTGCACCATGGTGACGTCAGCGCCCGCGGCGTGCAGCTCCTGGCAGATGTCGTGCGCGCTGGTGCCGGTGCCGAACACGACGACCGAGCGCCCCTGCCATTCGCGGCCCGCGGCGAACCGGCTGGAATGCAGCACCTGCCCATTGAAGGTTTCGATGCCTGATATCTCCGGGATGTTCGGCGTGCCGCTGACGCTGGTCGCGAGCACGATATGCTTCGGATGCAGCGTGCGCGGGCCGTCGATCCGCTGCAAGGTGACAGTCCAGCGTTGCATTGTGTCGTCGTACGTGGCGGCTTCGAACGAGGTCTCGGTCCAGAAGTCGAGCTCCATGATGTCGACGTAGCTTTCCAGCCAGTTCGCAATCTTGTCCTTCGGGATGTAGTCCGGAAAGGTCTGCGGGAACGGCAGATAGCGGAGGTGATTGACCGGCGTCTTGTTGTGCAGCTTCAGCCCGCGATAGCGCAGCCGCCAATTATCGCCGATGCGCCGCTGGCGATCGACGATCAGCGCGTCGAGGCCGATCCGCTTGCACTCGGTGGCGGCAGCGATGCCGGCATGGCCGCCGCCGACGACGAGCACGTCAGGCTCGCGATTGGCGTAGGCGCGCGAGGCCTGCCGCTGCTCCAGCCAGTCTGGCGCGGCGAAATCGCGGGCGTGGGAGCTATCGGCTGCGTGCGCGGCACGCGCGTCGCAGATGCGGTTGAAGTCGAGCATGGTGGAGAACGTCCACGCCACGGAATGTCCGCCCGCACCCGGCAGCAGACGGACCGCGCCGGTGCCCGGCCCGTTCGACGTGCCGAAGCTGAAGACGGCCTCGATCACCTCGCGTCCGGCCACCACGGCGCGTCGCGGTATCAGTGCACGGTCATCGATGCGAAATCCCGTGGCGCGGACATCTGACGCGCGCTGCGCAAGCTCTGCGACAACATTCTGCCGGCCGCTGAAGGTCGCAAACAGCCAGGAAATGCCGAAGATATTGCGCCAATGGCCATCTGGCGCAAACAATGCAGCGAGATCGTCGATCGAGCGCCCGGCAAGCGCGGCGTTGAGGGCGGCGATCCAATCGGCCGCCACGATGTCAGGCATTTCCTCTGCAGCCGGGTTGAGCTTGTCCAGCATGGTCGTGCTTTCTTGGGAGCAGTTGCCAGCCATCTGACAACATGCTCCCGAAAAGCACAACACTCATGCGACGTGTTGCTGCAGCTCCGTCTCAGCCTGCGGCGCTTGCTCGGCGGGCTCAGCTGGCGCGGCCGCAAGTTGCTCGGCAAGTTGCTCGGCAAGTTTCTTGGCGAGCGCGGTGGCGCCGACATAGTCAGTCTTGCCGGTGCCGAGCAGCGGCACGTTGTCGACGACACGGATGTCGGCGGGCACGGCGAGCTCGGACGCGCCGGTCGCCTTGGCTTGGCGCTGCATGGCGGCGCGATCGGCGTTCTTCTGCGTCGTGAGCAGCACGATGCGTTCGCCCTTGCGTGCGTCCGGGATCGACACCGCAACCGACGTCGCCTGCGGCCAGAGCGCGGCGGCCATCGATTCCACCGCCGACAGCGAGACCATTTCGCGGGCGATCTTCGCGAACGGCTTGGCGCGACCCTTGATGGCGATGAAGCCCTGCGCGTCGACCGTGACGATGTCGCCGGTGTCGTGCCAACCCTCGGCGAGCTGCTCCAGCACGCCGGGATTTTCCGCGCGGAGGTAGCCGAGCATCACATTCGGTCCCTTCACCGAGAGGCGTCCGCCCTCCTCGATGCCGGGGACCGGATCGAGGCGGTATTGCATCAGCGGCGAGATGCGGCCGACGGTGCCCTGGCGGTTCGCCATCGGCGTGTTCATCGCGAGCACCGGCGTGGTTTAGCACGACCGCGGGATCGTCGGCCTTGCGGGCGACGCGCGGCGGGGTGCCGGCGCGGAAACCCTGCAGCGCACTTTGGTGGTGGAGACGGTTGTCGGAGCGTATATAAGCATTTGATATAACTGTATTTTTGTAATTTCACTCAGATTGATGCGGCTCCATCGGCGGCGCCGATAACGAATTCGGCGACTTCAATGGCCTGACCTTCGAGCTGGACTGGGATGCCGCCCGGCCTGCAGACACGTGCGCGGCTGTCGCTAGGCGCGCCTGCGCGCAATCGTGCCGGCCACGATCTGCATGGCCACGCCGAGGACCCAACCAACCATGACCGCCGCGGTCCAGGCGAAATCGGGCTCGCCGCGCAGCACGATCACGCCGACCGAGAAGAATGCGACCAGCGTCGCAAGGAAGGTACCGACCGCGCTGAGGAATTCGGCCGCATCGATCCTGCGCGGCGAGCCGCCGTCCTTGGGGTGAAAGGCGAGCTGCGGTGTATCGATACCGAGATAGAAGCCGACCGCGCCACAGAGCATCATGATCAGCAGGAATGCCTGCGAGGTCAGCGCCGACACGCTCGAGCCGACATGGACAGCCACGAACAGGCCGCTCGCCGCCCCCGCCATGGCAAGACCGATACGTTCCAGGATATGAGCAAATTTGCGAACGCGGGCCCGCATGTCGCTGCCCTCACCGGTTGCAGCAGCGAAGCTAGGCCGTTTTGCCGCATCTTGAAAGGCACAACCGGCTCACATGAGCGCGACTTCGCCCGAACGGCGGCATCGTCGATCTGTGATCCAGCCGACAGACATGGTTGCAGATTCCAAGTCATACTTCCTTTGATAGAGGCGAACCAAAGCGATTCGATGCCACGGATCCTCAGGGGGACCGACGCGTCCAATTCATACTGACGGGATATTTCTGCAGAGCGGTTCGGAGGCATCACCATGATTTCAAGAATTCAGGCGTTCCCAACCACCGACGGCATCTTCGTGGTTTGGGAGGTCTCGGCAATGATCCCGGATTGTCTGGGCTTTGCACTCTATCGCCAGCAGAAAGGAAAGAGCGCTGTTGTCGTCGACACCTGGGTCGGATTCGAGGATCAGGCGCAGGGCCACAAGAACGGCGAGCATCGCCCGAGCACCGAATGGCCGGTGCAGAAGACGAACTGGACAGACTTCCTGGCGCCGACCGATGCGCCGGTCCGCTATGGCGTCGTCCCAGTGCGCAAGGACGGCGATAGCGATGTGAAGCCCGCCGCCAACGCTCCCTCGGTGTGGAGCGACTATGTCTCCGCCATGCCGTCGGGCCCGCTGAAGCCGTGGTTCAATCGCGGCACGATCTCCGCGCAATGGCTGTCGCGTGCGATCGGCAACGCGCCCAAAACCGCCCAGACGCTGGACAAGGCGATCGCCACCAAGGACAACAAGATACGCGACTTCCTCAAGGGGCAGCTCGGCGCCCGCCTGCTCGCACTGCTGGCCGATGCCAAGACCAGCAAGCACGACGTCTATATCGCGCTTTACGAGCTCAACGATCCCGAGTTGATCGCCGCCCTCACCGCGCTGAAGGGAAAGGCGCATGTCGTGCTCGGCAACAGCACCGGCAAGTCCGACGCCACGGCGAAAGAGACCGAGAAGAACGCCGGCGTACTGAAGAAGGCCGGCGTCGACATCGTTCGTCGCAAGATCGCGCCGAGCCGTTACGCCCACAACAAGTTCGCGGTGTTTTGCGACAGCGCGCAGACACCGAAAGTGGTCTGGACTGGCAGCACCAACTGGACGCGCACCGGGCTGTGCACGCAGAACAACAACGGGCTCGAGATCACCGACGACGACATCGCCGCCGCCTATCACGGCCATTGGAAGATGATTTACGACGACGGCAGCAAGTCGCCGAAGGCGTTGGCGCAGGCCGGCGATCGCGAATGGCCGTTCACCATCGGCAAGTTGAACATCAGCGTCTGGTTCACGCCGACCACCAAGCGCGGCGATCTGATGGAAGCCACACAAATGATCGAGGACGCCGAGCATGGCGCGGTGTGCCTGATGCTCAATCCGGGCAACAAGGGCCTGCTCGGCCCGATCCTGCAGAAGGCGCAGGACAAGAATCTCTATGTGCGCGGCGTGCTGAACAACTTCCCGGCCCAGGGCAAGGACAGCCCGAAAGATCAACTGCAGCTGCTCACCAGTGACGGTCAGCAACAGGTCTTCAAGGGCAAGCAGATCGCCGACGTGATCCGGCCGGCCGGGATCGACAAGACCGCGGACTGGTGGCAACGCGAGATCAAGAACACCGGAAAGTTCATGATCGCCGTGCACAGCAAGGTGATCGTGCTGGACCCTGCCGGCAAGAACCCCGTCGTCATGACCGGCTCGCATAATTTCAGCGACCGCGCCAGCGTCAAGAACGACGACAACCTCGTCATCGTCAGAGGCGATTCCGGGCTGGCGCTGACCTATGCCGCACGCATCGTCAGCATCTACGGCCAATACCGCTGGCAAGCCTGGCGCAACACGCCGCAAGGCCAGAAGGACAAGGGGCTGAAGCGCGACGACGCCTGGCTGAGCAAGCGCATCGGTCAGGGATGGGCGGAAACCGAGACGCGCTTCTGGCTCGGTACGCCGTAACCGCGCGACGGTCGGCTCATGAAGCGAAACAGGGAAGGCGCGCACGAAAAATGAAGGATCGTCCCGAATTGAAATGAACCTCGGGCCCGGCACGCTCGCCCCATTTGTTCAGGTCTTTTCAAAGAGTACCTTACTTTTCAAAGAGTGCCTTTCAATGGCTAGTCCCAAGATCATCACTCTGTCTGACGGTACCGGCAACGCCGCGTCCAGCGTCTGGCGCACCAATGTCTGGCGAATCTTTCAGGCCCTCGACCTGCAGGGCAACAGCCAGGCCGCCAAGTATGATGACGGCGTCGGCACATCGTCTTTCGTCCCCCTTGCCATTCTGGGTGGCGCCTTCGGTTATGGGCTCAAGCGCAACATCCTGGACGCCTACAAGTTCATCTGCCGGAATTACGACCACGAGAACCATTCGAAGATTTTTTTGTTCGGGTTCAGCCGCGGCGCGTTCACCGTGCGCACGCTGGCCGCGCTGATTCTCGATCAGGGCCTGATCATCGCGGACACGGAATCCGAACTGCACGACGGCGCGGTGAAAGCATACCGCGCCTATCGAGCGGAGGGCTACCATTCCATATGGCGCATCGAGGTGCTGTTCCGCGCCATTCGCGACTACGTCCTCGTACCCGCGCTGGATCGCCTTCGGGGCAACAAGCCGTACGCAAGGATTGCTCGAAAGCCGGTGCCCGCGATCGAATTCATCGGCATCTGGGACACCGTTGCGGCGTATGGCCTGCCCATCGACGAGATGACGCGCGGCATCAGCAACTGGGTATGGCCGCTCGAACTGCCGAATCGCATTCTGAGCCCACGCGTCAATTGCGCGCGGCACGCGCTCGCCCTCGACGACGAGCGCACGACCTTCCATCCCGTCCTCTGGACCGAGCAGGAGCCGGGACAACCGCCACCGGCCGTGCCGACAACCATCGATGGCGAGCGGCTTGTCCAGGTATGGTTCGTCGGCATGCATGCCAATGTCGGCGGCGGCTATCCCGACGATGCCGTCGCGTTCGTGCCCTTGGCGTGGCTGGTCGACGAAGCTGTCAAGCGCGGCCTCATCTTCAAGAGCTCACCCGTTGCCGATCCCGATGCGATTAAATCGATAAGGTCATCCGAGGACAAGGACGGCCGCCTGTACGATTCACGCGCAGGGCTGGGCTCCTATTACCGCTACGGTCCACGCAAGGTCGCCGAGCTCTGCAACGACCGCTATGCCGGCGTCAGCGTGCCGATGCCGAAGATCCACGAAAGCGTGTTCGAGCGGATCGACAGCGGCTGCAATGCTTACGCCCCGATCGGACTTCCGCCCGACTACGTCATCGTCTCCCGAAGCGGTAAGATCACTCCGCTCGGTCCCACGACATTCGAGACTCCGGCCGGCGCGCCGGCGCGTCATGCGGCGCAGGAGAAGCTCTGGAACTACGTCTGGATGCGCCGGATCGCCTACTTCGCCACGCTGGCGGCGTCACTGCATCTGGCCGCGTTCTGGCTGTTCCACAATCAACGCCCGGAGCACGAATTCAGCTCTCACTTCAGGATGATTTCGGAGCTGGTGCGCGCCATCGAATCGTTCTTGCCCAATTCGTTTCATTGGTGGACCGATTGGTACGCAGGCAACCCGGAGTGGTTCGCCGGCGGGATCATTGCCGTCGTGGTGTTGATGGCGGTCGGCAATTCGCTCAGCGCAACGATCAGCGACAAGATGCGAATCATCTGGCGCGACCGCACGAAGCCGGCCCAACTCTCCGGGATCGTGCACGAAGCGATCTACAGATTCCGTACCAGCGCGATCTATCAATGGGTCCTCAACGTCGGAAAACGGCACGTCGTGCCGTTCCTGCTGACGGCCGCGATGGTCTGGTTCGGCGCGACCTTGCTGAGCCATTTCCTGTTCAACGCGGCGGACTCGATGGGCGCGTTCTGCAAGGGGACGCCCGGGACACTTGTCGCGGTTGACAAGGGCATTCCGCAGGCTGCCGCCGACTTCGATACGGCCGCGATCTGTGCGCCGACCGGGCTCACGGTCCGCACCGGCTTCAAGTACGAAATCGCGATCACCATGAGCGAGCCCTGGGAAGATAATGGACGAGGGGTGACGCCGGTCGGATACCGGACCTCCACGATCGAGCGCTCAAAACGTTGGCGCGGATATTCGACGATCTTCCTGCGACGCATCCTGTTCCGACCATGGTTCAGGCTGATCGCGCGCGTCGGAGAAACCGGAGTGGATGAATACTTCCTCGATCCGGCGCCAGTGCCGAGCACCGACCCGCAAGTCTACAAGGCGAGGTTCACGGCGGACCGCAGTGGCGAGGTCTTCCTTTATGTCAATGAGGCCGTCATCGGATCGCCGTGGATCTACAATTGGTTCTATGGCGATCACACGGGCAAGGCGAAGGTGACGGTGAAGTTGCTATGAACGACCTGCATCGCGCTGGCGTCGCTGATCAATATCGAGCGCGGGGCAGCATTGCCGCTGCCCCGCGCGCTCCCTCACTCTCGTAGCTTTACGCCGCGCGTCCGATCGAGGCGTCGAGATGCTTTAGCCGCGGCAGCACTTCCTGCTTCAGGAGCCGCAGCGAATTGTGCCAGGCCTCGGGCTTGTGCTTGTAGTCGAAGCCGAACACCAAGAGCACACCGAAGCCGCCGACCTCCTCGTAGATCTTCTCGATCTTCTCGGTGACGGTCGCCGGTGAGCCGATGATCCAATTGTGGCGAGCGCAGTATTCGACGGTGACGTCGCTGTCCGGCACATCGGGCGAGGCTTTCAGATAGTCCTTGAAGCCGAAGTGTCCGAGCAGCGGGAGGAAGTATTCGCCCATCATCCGGCCCATCATGTCGCCGGTCGAGAGCTTCCAGGCCTCCTCGTCGGTGTCGGCGACGAAGACCTCGCGCACCATCCGCCAGTCCTTGCGGCTCGGCTTGCGGCCAGTCTTGGCAGCACCTGCTTCCACCGACTCCCAATGGCTGCCGACATAGGCCGGGTTGAGGTTTAGGCTCATCGGGATGAATCCACGTTCGCCGGCGAGCTTCAAGGTGTCGGAGTTCTTCGATAGTCCCGCAACGCCGATCGGCGGATGCGGGGCCTGCAACGGCTTGATGTGGGGTTTCAGGAAGTCGAACATCGTGTCGGGCTTGGTCACCGTCCAGTACTTGCCCTTGTGCGTCCACGGTGCCGGATCGGTCCACATCTTCAGGATGATCTCGAGCGCCTCACGCGTCATGTCGCGGTTTTGCCCTGACATGCCGTCGACGTTGAACATCGCCCAGTCGCTCGGCAGGCCCGAGGCGGCAACGCCGAAGTTGAGCCGCCCGTTCGAGAGATGATCGAGCACCGCGACGCGGTTGGCGAGCTCGGCCGGGTGATGATACGGCAGCAGGAAGCCACCGGGCCCGATGCGGATGTTCTTGGTCTGCAACAGCGCCTGCGCGATCAAAAGATCGGGCGATGGATGCGGCTCCCAGGGTGCGGTGTGGTGCTCTCCGATCCAAGCTTCCTGATAGCCGAGCTCATCGAGCCAGCGCAGGGTCTGCAGGTCCCAATCGTGGCCCTCCTTCAATCCGCACTCCGGCGGATGCGAGGGCATCGCGAAGTATCCGAGTTCCATGGATTTCCTCTCGTCTTGTTCGATACGTGTCTTCCGCACGCGGTCGAAGAGTACCTGCCTTGGTTGCGGCAGAATAATGGCTAGTTGGTCGCATCGTCATTCCGGGGCGATGCGCAGCATCGAACCATGATGCGCAATTGCGCATCTGTGGTCAGGTGCTGACGCACCATCACGGAATGACGACTTGGCGAACTTACCTTGCCCCGAACGTGGTCTTGCCGAACAGCGCTTTCTGCGTCGACGGCTGCGAGCGCCAGTATTGCGGCGGCGCGGTCACCTCGCCGCCGAGCTCGGCGGCGGCGTGCCAGCCCCAGCGCGGGTCGTAGAGCATGCCGCGGGCGAGCGCGATCATGTCGGCCTTCCCTGAGCCGACGATCTCTTCCGCCTGCTTCGCTTCGGTGATCAGGCCGACCGCCATCGTGGTGACGCCGGTCGCCTCCTTCACCGCCTGCGCCGCCGGCACCTGGTAGCCCGGCCCGAGCGGAATCTTCTGCAACGGCGAGACGCCGCCGGAGGAGATGTCCATCCAATCGACGCCGCGCTTCTTCAATTCCCGGGCAAATTCGATGGTCTGCACGAGGTCCCAGGCGCCCTCGACCCAATCGGTCGCCGACACCCGCATGCCGATCGGCTTATGATCTGGGAACACGGTGCGCACCGCGTCGAACACTTCCAGCGGAAAGCGCATCCGGTTTTCCAGCGAGCCACCATAGCGGTCGGTGCGCTTGTTGGCGATCGGCGACAGGAACTGATGCAGCAGATAGCCGTGCGCGCCGTGCAGCTCGAGCGCATCGATGCCGAGCCGATCGGCGCGCTTCGCAGCCGCGACGAAGGCATCGCGGATCCGCTTCAGGCCGGCGTCGTCGAGCGCGAGCGGCGGCGCCTCGCCGTCCTTGTGCGGGACATCAGACGGTCCCACCGTCTGCCAGCCGCCGTCGGCGATCGGGATCAACTGCCCGCCCTCCCAGGGGCGCTGGCTCGACGCCTTGCGGCCGGCATGGGCGAGCTGCATGGCGACCGCAGCCTTCGAATGCTTGCGCACCGAGGCCAGGATCGGCTTCAGCGCCGCCTCGTTGGCATCGCTGTAGAGGCCGAGACAGCCCGGCGTGATCCGCCCGATATCCTCGACATGGGTGGCCTCGATGCAGAACATCGCGGCGCCCGACAGCGCCAGCATGTTGATGTGCGTGAAGTGCCAGTCGGTGGCCGAGCCGTCGAGCGCCGAATACTGGCACATCGGCGAGACCATGATGCGGTTTTGCAGTTTCAAGTCACGCAGTTCGATCGGGGAGAACAGGGCGCTCATGCGGTGACATCCGGACCTGAGGAAGGGTGCGGCCTAAGATAGAGGCGGCGCGCGCGATCACCAACCGTCTGTGGCGACGAACGCGCCCGGGCAGATCAGCAATGCACCGGCTGCGTGCCCCTGGCGCGCACGTCATTCCACCAGCGTGAACTGCAGCAGCAGATTGCGCTGGATCAGGGAGAAATTGTCGTCGGAGACCATGGTCAGCACGGTCTCGCCCTCATCAGTCACATGGGCGTCGATGCCTTCCATGTTGTCGATCTCGTTGCCGAGATCGGCGTTGAAGATCGCGGGACCGTCGACGACGCCGCCGGGCGCGATCTGCGACAGTGCGAGGCGGCGGATGCGGATGCCGACGCCGCCGACCCAGGAGAATTTGCGTTCCAGGATCAACAGATCGCCTGACGGCAGCAACGCCGCATCGCTGATGTCGAAACTCTCGGTGCGGCGCACGCTGAACTGGCCGGGCGTCGTCTTGCCGCCGACGAGGAAGGCAATGAGATTACCGCTCGAATCGAGCCCGCGCTCCGAGAGCGCGATCAGCGTGCCGGCGAGCGGCAAGCCTTTGGGCACGAAGACGAGCGCCTCGAGCCCCTTGTTGAGCGGAAGCTCGAGCACGGCCGGCGGCATCGGCACCACCTCGCCGAGCGACCGGGTAAAGCCATCAGCGAAATCGTAGCGCAGCACCTGGTTGACGCGCTCGAGCCCGACATAAACGAATGAGCCGTCGAGCGCGATCGATTCCGAATCGTACCACCGGCGTCGCGAGGTGATCGGCTTGCCGTCGGAGCCGAGCAGCGGCGCCGCTTCAACATCGTCGAGCCCGATCATCTCCCGACCGCGATAGACGATGCGGCCGGTGAACCAGCTTCCCTTGTCGCTGACCGCGATGAAGCGTTCGCCCCTGGGATCGAGCCGCAGGCTCGAAAGGCCGCCGAACCCGGGGAACGGCGAGGTCAGGACCAGGCCGCTGCGATATTCCAGCGCGCCGAACCGCGTACGGGCACGGTCGCGGATATCGAAGGACGACAGCGGCCGCGCGTTGACCTCGATCGAGACGGGCTCGCTGACGGAATAGGGGCCCGGCTTGGCGGCCCGCTTCGGCGGCGCCTGCGCTGCACTCCGCGCCAACGCGAGCTGCGGCAGCGCGGCGGCCGATAGCCCCGCCGCCACATCCTGCAGGAAGCGGCGGCGGTTAAGGAGTGGGCGCATGGCTCACGAGTGGAGACGGCGACGTGTCGTGCCCTGTGCCGGGGCGGCACCGTGGGTCTCGCTGAACAACTCGGCAAGCTTCTCAGTGATGGCGCCGCCGAGTTCTTCGGCGTCCACGATGGTGACGGCGCGCCGATAATAGCGCGTGACGTCATGCCCGATGCCGATCGCGATCAGCTCGACCGGCGAGCGGGTCTCGATCTCATCGATGATGTGGCGCAGATGCCGCTCGAGATAGTTGCCGGGATTGACCGACAGCGTGGAGTCGTCGACCGGCGCGCCGTCGGAGATCATCATCAGGATGCGGCGCTGCTCGGGACGTGCGAGCAAGCGCTTGTGCGCCCAGTCGAGCGCCTCGCCGTCGATGTTCTCCTTCAGCAGGCCCTCGCGCATCATCAGGCCGAGATTCTTGCGCGCACGACGCCACGGCGCATCCGCCGATTTGTAGATGATGTGGCGGAGATCGTTGAGGCGGCCGGGATTGGCCGGCTTGCCGGCGGCAAGCCACGCCTCGCGCGACTGCCCGCCCTTCCAGGCGCGGGTGGTGAAGCCGAGGATCTCGACCTTGACGCCGCAACGCTCCAGCGTGCGCGCCAGGATGTCGGCGCAGGTGGCGGCGACCGTGATCGGGCGGCCGCGCATCGAGCCGGAATTGTCCAGGAGCAGCGTCACCACGGTGTCGCGGAACGTCGCCTCCTTCTCATGCATGAAGGACAGCGGATGATAGGGATCGGTGACCACGCGCGACAACCGGGCGGGATCGAGGATGCCCTCCTCGAGATCGAACTCCCAGGCGCGGTTCTGCTGCGCCATCAGCCGGCGCTGCAGGCGGTTGGCGAGCCGCGCCACAATGCCCTGCAGATGCGCGAGCTGCTTGTCGAGATAGGAGCGCAGCCGCTCGAGCTCGTCGTGATCGCAGAGGTCTTCGGCCGCGATCACCTCGTCGAACTTCGGGGCGAAGGCATGATATTCCGGACCGCGCGGCTCGTTCTGGCCGCGTGAGTTCGGCCGCGTCGCCTCACCGGGCGTCTCGTCGTCGCCCAGCTCGCCGTCGTCGAAGGTGTCGCTGGTGGAGGCCTGCGCGCTTTCCATCGCGCTTTCGCTCATCTCTTCCGCCGTCGCCTGCGCCTGGTCGGCGCTCATCTCCTGCGCGGCATCGGAATCGGGCGAGCCCTCGGCGCCGGACTGATCGTTCTCGCCGTCCTGGTTCTCGTCCTGGTCGTCGTCGTCGGTGTCCATGTCGCGCTCGTCGCCGAGGTCGAGCGCGGACAACAGATCATGCACGAGGTCGCCGAACCTCGCCTGGTCCTCGGTGAAACGGCTGAGCCTGTCGAGCCGCGAGCCGATCTTGTCCTCCAGCACCGGGCGCCAGAGATCGACCATCTTCTTGGCGGCCGCGGGCGGGGCCAGGCCCGTGAGGCGCTCGCGCACCAGCATCGCCAGCGCGTCGGACAGGGGCGCATCGGCGCGGTCGGTGATCTCGTCATACTTGCCGCGATGGAAATGATCGTCGAGCATCGCGGTGAGATTCTTGGCAACACCCGACATCCGCCGCGAGCCGATCGCCTCGACGCGTGCCTGCTCGACCGCTTCGAACACACCGCGGGCCTGCGGATTGCCAGGCATCATCTTGCGATGCACCTTGGGATCATGACAGGCGAGCTTCAGCGCGATCGAATCGGCATGTCCGCGCACGATCGCGGCATCGCGCTTGGTCATCTTGCGCGCCGGCTCGGGCAACCGCGCCTTGCCGGGCGCGAGTCCCGGACGCTCGGCGGCGAAGCTCACTTCGAGCTCTGGCTTCTTGGCGATCGCGCGCAGGCACGCGGTGACCGAGCGCTTGAACGGCTCGGTCGGTGCTTCCTTCGAGCCGATGCGGAATTTGCTGTTGGAGGTTGTCATAGCGATTTCGTAACCCAATGGCGCGTCACGCCGCGATACCCCCTCATTCCAACGTCATCGTCCCGCCGTCCGCAGCAAGCCCTCCGCCGAATGCCGCCCCCTATTCGTGTCGGCGCGCTCGGCGAAGATTTCGGCATGGATCAGCTGAGCGCCACGTTGACAGAGGATTCCGGCAGCTCGACGTTGAAGCAGCGCTGGTAGAATTCAGCGACCAGCGGCCGCTCGAGTTCGTCACACTTGTTGAGGAAGGTGACGCGGAACGCGAAGCCGATATCGCTGAAGATGTCGGCGTTCTCTGCCCAGGTGATCACCGTGCGCGGGCTCATCACCGTCGACAGATCGCCATTGGCGAAAGCGTTGCGGGTGAGGTCCGCAAGCCGCACCATCTTGTTGACGATGTCGCGGCCTTCCTGCGTGCGGTAGTGGCGCGCCTTCGCCAGCACGATCTCCACTTCCTCGTCATGGGCGAGGTAGTTCAGCGGGGTGACGATCGACCAGCGGTCCATCTGGCCCTGGTTGATCTGCTGGGTGCCGTGATAGAGGCCCGAAGTATCGCCGAGACCGACCGTGTTGGCGGTCGAGAACAGGCGGAATGCCGGATGCGGCTTGATGACCTTGTTCTGGTCGAGCAGCGTCAGGCGGCCGGAGACTTCCAGCACCCGCTGAATCACGAACATCACGTCCGGGCGGCCGGCGTCATATTCGTCGAACACCAGCGCGATGTTGTGCTGCAGTGCCCAGGGCAGGATGCCGTCGCGGAATTCGGTGACCTGCTTGCCTTCCTTGACCACGATCGCGTCCTTGCCGACGAGATCGATACGGCTGATGTGGCTGTCGAGGTTGACGCGGACGCAGGGCCAGTTGAGCCGGGCGGCGACCTGCTCGATATGGGTCGACTTGCCGGTGCCGTGATAGCCGGTGACCATCACGCGGCGGTTCTTGGCGAAGCCGGCGAGGATCGCGAGCGTCGTGGCGCGGTCGAAACGGTAGTCGGCATCGACTTCCGGCACATGCGGATCGACTTCGGAATAGGCTGGAACTTCCAGGTCGCTATCGATCCCGAAGACCTGCCGGACCGACACCTTCATGTCGGGCAAACCGACGGGTTCCTGATTCTTGGTCTGGACGGCGGTCGTCATTCATCCTCCGAGGTCCCGGGCATTCCCGAAACCAGATTAATCGTTTGGCTGCGGATTGGGTGCTTCGCACAAGCCTAGCAGAGAGCAACGGCCGGCAGAAGCCCGTGGGTCAATCAAAGTTCCGTTGTCGTATCATGAAGATAGGGGCGGCGTTCGGTTTTTGGAAGGCTGCCCTGCGAATCACGCCGTACTTTCGCCGCACCACGACGGCGGCCTGTCCGGCCGGGCACTTTTCCCCCGGGCAGGGAGTTGTTACGTCTGCAACCATGCCACCGCCGCTACGGGATTTTTGTGACTTCTTTCCTTGACCCCTTTATCGCATTCGTCTCGGCCAACGCGTGGCTTGCCTACCTGACGCTGTTTCTGGCCGCCTTGCTGGAGGCCGTTCCGGTGGTCGGCTCGCTGGTGCCCGGCTCGACCATCATCCTGGCGCTCAGCGCACTGGTGCCCGGCGGCGAGTTGAAACTGTGGCCGGTGCTGGCGGCCGCCGCGGCGGGCGCAGCGCTCGGCGACGGCACCGCCTACCTGATCGGCTACCGCAGCCAGCGCGAGATCCTCTCATCCTGGCCGTTGAACAATTATCCGCGCGTGGTCGCGCAAAGCGAAGCCTTCTTCAACCGCTGGGGTGTGCTCGCGGTGTTCTTTGCCCGCTTCGTGCCGCCGATCCGCGCCTTCGTCCCGATTACGGCCGGCGCGCTCGATATGCAGCCGCTGCGCTTCTATGCCGTCAACATCCCCGCGATCCTGCTCTGGGCACCGGCCCATGTGCTGCCCGGCGTGCTCGCGGTCACCGCGCTGCATGACTATGCCGGCCTGCCGCACCATCAGCACGTCGGCAAGCATCTCTGGATGTTCGCGGTCGCCGGCTGTGCCTTGATCATCACGCTCGCGGCCTGGACGATCCGACGCCGGCACGGTGGCGGGCTGATCGAACCGGCGCGGCCTGCCAAATAGCGCTAGAGAGCGTTCGTCGCGCCGCCTCGCCCGGGTGCCGGGCCGACATAGCGCGCGCGGGGCCGAATCAACTTGCCGAGCTGCAACTGTTCGCTGGCATGTGCGATCCAGCCCACGCTGCGGGACATCGCAAACAGCGCGAGCTCGCTGCCGGCCGGCAGCCGCAAGGCGTGCACCATCACAGCCAGCGCATAGTCGATGTTCACGAACTCGCCGGTCGCCTCTGCGATCCGCTCCGGCACCTCCTTGGTGAACTTGCGCGGCGCACCGGCGCGGGTCAGCGCCTCGAGCAGGGAGATCGCGCGCGGATCGCCCTTCTTGTACACGCCGTGACCAAAGCCGGCGAAGCGTTCGCCGAGCGCGACGCGCTCGCGGATCACAGGGGCGACATCATTGTCGATCAGCGTCCTGACCAGACGCGAGGCCAACACGCCGGCGCCGCCATGCATCGGGCCCTTCAGCGCCACCAGGCCCGCGATCATGGCGTCGTAGAGATTGAGGCCGGTCGACGCCGCACAGCGCACAGTGAAAGTCGAGGCATTCAGCTCGTGGTCGGCGAGCAGCACCAGCGCGCGGCGGATCAGATCGGGTGCGTGCTTGTTGTCGGGTGCCCACACCCGCGCAACCTGCTCGTGGAGCGGCGCGGCCGATGGCGCCGCGTTCAGCATGGTCGCAACCAAGAGCCGCAAGATCCGGGCACCGACCATGGCGCGGCCATCAGGCGCACGTGTGAAGGCGCCGGGGTCGGCGCTGGTCGCGAGCGCCAGCACGGCAACAGTTCGATCGATCGGCGCAGCACGGCGCGCGGCCTCCGCGATCGCGCGCATTTCGTCCGAGACATGCGGACAATTGTCTGGCGCGAAAGGATCGACGCCGGTGACATCCCACAGCAGCGTCGCGGTGTGCTCCAGCGTGTCGCGCTCGGCGAGATCGACGCAATTGACGCCGCGATAGATCGGCCCCTGCTCGGTGATGGTCGCGATCGCCGAATCCATCACCGGCAAATCGGCATCGAAATTGCGTAAACCCCGCGGCTCCGGCGACGGGGCGCGGCGCTCCTTCAAATCCCTGATGTCCTCGGCGCGGTAGCGATGGCTGCGCGAGTCCGGCGATGGCTCGGAGCGGATCATCCCGCGGCTGACATAGGCGTAGAGGGTGGCCGGCGAGATCGCGAGCTCGGCGGCGGCCTCCCGGGCGGAGAGGTAAAGCTCAGCGGATTTTTTCATATTGATTAATATAATCAAGATTGATCAATAAATCGAGAGACCCGACCTTCCCAAGTGTGAAACAGGAGTTCGGGCTATGAATATGCATCTCACCAAGAGCGAGATCGGTCTGGACGGCGTTCCCGCCGCCGAGACCGTGTTGAGCCATGTCGGTGGCGAGCGCGGCGAACTGATCATCGCCGGCTCACACGTCGCGGACCTCGCGGGCAAGTCGAGCTTCGAGGGCGTCACCGCGCGTCTTTGGAACGGCGCCACCGGCAAGGCGCTCAGCGAAGCCAATGTCCGCGCCAGCCTCGGCGCCGCCCGCGAACGCGCCTTCGCCCGCCTGCCGGATCTGCTGCCGGCAACCCGCGGCATGTCGATCGTCGACGGCTTCCGCGCCGTGATCGCGGGCCTCCGCGGCGAGAGCGGGCTGGAGCACGAAGCGACCATCGTCGGCGCCTTCCCGGTGATCGCGGGCGCGCTGGTGCAGCGTGCCAAAGGCCGCGATCCGATCGCGCCGAACGCGAATGTCAGCCACGCCGCCGACACCCTGCACATGCTGCTCGACCGTAAGGCCGAGCCGCGCGAGGTCGCGGCGCTGGGTGCCTACTTCGTCACCGTCTGCGATCACGGCATGAACGCCTCGACCTTCACCACGCGGGTGATCGCCTCGACCCAGGCCGATCTGTTCGCGGCGATCACCGGCGGCTACTGCGCCCTGACGGGCCCGCTGCATGGCGGCGCGCCGGAGCCGGTGCTGGAGATGCTGGACGCGATCGGCACGCGCGAGCGCATCAAGCCGTGGGTCGACGATGCGCTCGCGCGCGGCGAACGGCTGATGGGGTTCGGCCACCGCGTCTACCGCGTGCGCGACCCGCGCGCCGACGTGCTGAAGGCTGCGATCGAGCGGCTCGCCGCCGACGGCGCCGACCTGCCGTTTGCCGGCGAGGTCGAGGCCTATATCCGCCAGGCCTTGCGGAAGAAGAATCCGGACCGGCCGCTCGAGACCAATGTCGAGTTCTTCACCGCGATCCTGCTCGACGCGCTTGAAATCCCGCGGCAGGCGTTCACGCCGATCTTCGCGGTCGCCCGCGCCGCCGGCTGGACCGCGCACGCCCTGGAGCAGCGGCGCACCGGACGGCTGATCCGGCCGAGCTCGTCCTATGTGGGCGCAACGCCGAAGGGTTCTGGCAAATAGGCTGTCGAATGCGGCGGCGGAGCCACCCACTCCGCCGTCGTCCCTGCGAAAGCGGGGACCCATACGCCGCGGCCCATCAATAGGGCATTCGGGCCAACATCTCGTACAAACAATAACCGCCGGTGGTTATGGGCCCCCGCTTTCGCGGGGGCGACGAAGACAAGAGGCTCAGGCCTCGCGCACCACGGTTTTCAGATAATTATACGCCTTGATGATCTCGATCAGGCGATCCTCGGTGGAGCGGTCGCCGCCATTGGCGTCGGGATGGTGCTGCTTGACCAGCGCCTTGTACTTCGACTTGACGTCTTCCAGCGTCGCGCCGGCCGCGAGCCCCATCACCTGTAGCGCCTTGCGCTCGGCGTTCATCACCTTGCGCGCTTCCGGCTTGGGCTCGGCGCCGCCCGGTCCCGGCCGCCAGCGGCCACGGCCGTTGAGTTCGGAGAACATATGGAACGGATCGGACGCGGCGTCCATGTCGCCTTCGCCCTTCTTGCCACCGCTGTTGGCGCCCATCTTCCAGGTCGGCCGGTGGCCGGTCAGCGCGTCCTTCTGGTAGCGCGCGACGTCGTCCGGATTCATGCCCTGGAAGAAATTGTAGGACTGGTTGTACTCGCGAACGTGATCGAGACAGAAGTGCCAATACTCGCGTGAATTCTCACGGCCCTTCGGGGCGCGGTGCGCACCCTTGTTCTGGCAACCCGCCCACTCGCAGGCGATCGCCTGCTCGCCGGCCTGCGCCTGGCGCTTCGCACTCACCTTGGTCGGCTTGATGCGAATGGAGTCGAAGAATTTTGATGAATCGATCGGCATGTTGTCTTTGACTACGCAATGCACAATTCTTCAAGTCTTGACATTGCGCAGACCTCGTTTCCCGCTTGCACCATTGACGAAAAGCCGTCGCGAACGTAATCCGCCGCCATGAGCACGAAAGACGCTATCATAAACAAGTTGCGTGAAGCTTTCTTGCCGGAAAGCCTCGACGTCGTCGATGAATCACATCTGCATGAAGGCCATGCCGGCCATCGGCCAGGCGGCGAGACACATTTCAGGGTGTATATTGTGTCTCCGGCCTTCGAAGGGAAGAGCCGGATCGAACGCCATCGCATGATAAATGCGACGCTGGCGCAGGAACTTTCAGGCCCCGTGCACGCGCTGGCGATCCATGCCAACACCCCCGGGGAAAACCGCCGCTAGTTCGCGCTTGCCTTGGGACGCCGCAGCGGTTTTCATCTATTGAGAATGAATACTCCCGGCGATGGACCTGCTCCATGCGCGAGCAGGTTTTTTGCGCCTCGCATCACCGCCGATTGAAGGGGCCGTCTTTATGATCCCTCGCTGGGCACGCTTCCAGTCGATCGCAGCCGTTGCCGGCCTGCTCCTGGTCTGCGCCGCGCGTCCGGCCGCTGCGCTCGATATGCCGAGCCCGTTCGTCCAGGAGGTGTTGATCAAGAGTACCCTGGTGTCGCTCAACGATGCAGTGGCCGCCGACAATTTCACCGTGTTCCACGTCAAGATCTCAAAGCCGTTCCGCGACCAGTTTCCGCCGGACAAGCTGAAGACGATCTTCAAGGATCTGGTCGACAAGCACGCGGTGTTCGATGCCATCGTCGCCAAGCCGATCATCCTCGACCAGGATGCCAAGATCGACGACAAGGGCGTGCTGCAGCTGAAGGGCCATTTCGATACGACACCCAAGCAGGTGAAGTATCAGCTCGGCTTCATTCCTTCCGATGGTGCCTGGAAGCTCTCGGGCATCTCAATCGATATCGAGTAGCACTAATACGACAATCCAATCCGTCATCCTGAGGGGCGCCAACGGGTCCGCGCGAAGCGCGGCCCGATGACAGGCTCCGCGCGTCTCGAAGGATGCACGGCCACCATCCGGGCCGTCGCCCTTCGAGACGCCGCTTCGCGGCTCCTCAGGGTGACGGTGACGGACTTGCCTTTACCGCACCAACCCTAGAATGACGTCCCCGCCCGCTTAGGCTTCTTCTCGTCCAGCTCGGCGCCCTCGCGCGGAATCGGGACGATGCGCAGCGCGGCGATGCGGTTGCGCTCGCGGCGGAGCACGCGGAACCGGAAGCCATAGAACGTGAAGCTCTGCCCGCGCTCGGGGATCGACCGCGCCTCGTGGATCACCAGGCCGGCGACGGTGGTCGCCTCCTCGTCCGGCAGGTGCCAGTCCATAGCACGGTTGAGATCGCGGATCGGCACCGAGCCGTCGACCACGACCGAACCGTCCGGCTGTGCGCGCACGCCCGCCACGACGACGTCGTGCTCGTCGGAGATATCGCCGACAATCTCCTCCAGGATGTCCTCCAGCGTCACCATGCCTTCGACCTCGCCATACTCGTCGACCACGAGGGCGAAGTGGGTCTTGCGGCGGCGGAACGCCTTCAACTGTTCGGAGACAGGGCGCATCTCCGGCACGAACCACGGCGGCAGCGCGATCGCCGACGCATCGATCGCAGACGTGTCGCCGTCATTGGCGCGGATCGCGCGCAGCAAATCCTTGGCGTGCAGCACGCCGACGATGTTCTCCGGCTTCTCCCGCCAGAGCGGGATGCGGGTGTACTCGGTCGCCAGCACTTCGCGCACCAATTCCTCGGCCGGCAGATCGGCATTGATGGTGGTCATCTCGGTGCGGTGAACCATCACGTCGGAGACCTGCAGCTCGCGCAGGTCCAGCAGCCCCCCGAACATGTCGCGATCCTGCTTCTCGACCTTGCCCTCGTGATGCAGCAGGTCGACCGCGCCGCGCAGACGCTCGGTCGGCGACAGAATAGCCTGGTAGGCACCGATCCTGATGCCGAGCAGCCTCATCAGGGCGCGGACGATGGCCTCGATCACGGTCAGGAGCGGGCCGAGCACGAGCACCGTGAGCCGCATCGGCCGTGCCACCAGGAGCGAGACCCGGTCCGGCGCGTTGATGGCGACGGTCTTGGGCAGTACCTCGGCGAAGATCACCACCAGCACCGTCATCACGCCGGTGGCATAGAGCACGCCGACATCGCCGAACCACGCGGTGAAGATGCCGGTTGCGAGCGCCGAGGCGCCGATATTGGCGATGTTGTTGCCGAGCAGCAGCGCGCCGATCATCCGCTCGCGCATCGCCATCAGGCTGGAGACGACGGTGGCCTCGCCGTTGCCCTGTTTCGAGAGCCGCAACATGCTGGCGCGTGAGGCGCCCGTCAGCGCGGTCTCGCTCGCCGAGAAGAAGGCCGACACCAGCAGGCAGCCAATCACGATTGAGAAGGCTATCCAGTCCAACTTGCGTCACCCGAACAGTGGTTTGAGCCAAGCTCCCCGGAAGACCCGCATCCGCTCGTTGCCGACGCGGCCCTCCGGTTCACATCATGCTCTAGTGCTTGGCCAGCTTTCCCTGCAGGAAATCCCGCACCGGCGCCGGCTCGACATTGTTGGCGATCACCGCGCGGCCGACGGCCTCGAGCAGGATAAAGGTCAGCTTGCCGCGCTTGACCTTCTTGTCCTGCGCCATCAGCGCCAGCAACGCGTCGGCATCGGCAAGACCTTCCTGCGCGAAGCCTGCGATATCCTGCAGGCGCGTCGGCAATCCTACCGCGGAAAGATGACGCTCGATCCGCGTCGCGTCGTCAGGCGAGATCATGCCTAGCTGCGCGGAAAATTGCGCGGCGAGCACCATGCCGACCGAGACGCCCTCGCCGTGGAACAGGCGATCGGAGAAGCCGGTCGCGGCCTCCAGCGCGTGGCCGAAGGTGTGCCCGAGATTGAGCAGCGCGCGCTCGCCGGTCTCGCGCTCGTCGCGGGAGACGACGCCCGCCTTGGCGCGGCAGGAGGTCGCGATCGCATGCTCGCGCGCCGCACTGCCTGAGAAGACGTCGGCGTGATTCTTTTCCAACCAGGCGAAGAAGGCCTCGTCGCCGAGGATGCCGTATTTCGCGACCTCGGCGTAACCAGCGCGAAATTGTCGCGGCGACAGCGTGTCCAGCACCGAGGTGTCGGCGATCACCAGCACCGGCTGGTGGAAGGCGCCGATCAGGTTCTTGCCCTGCGGCGAATTGATGCCAGTCTTGCCGCCGACGGAGGAATCGACCTGCGCCAGCAGCGAGGTCGGCACCTGCACGAAATCGACGCCACGGCGCAGGATCGCTGCCGCGAAGCCGGCGAGATCGCCGACCACGCCGCCGCCGAGCGCGATGACGAGATCGTTGCGCTCGATCTTCGCCGCGATCAGCGCCTCGCTGACTTGCGACAGGGTGGCATAGCTCTTCGAGCCCTCGCCTTCCTCGACGATGATGCGCGCGGTCGGAACGCCTGCCGCGGCGAGCGAGGCTTCGGTCGGCTCCAGCCAATGCTTGGCGACGGTGCGATCAGTGACGATGGCGGTGCGCACGCCGGGCCGCAGCGCCGCGACCCGGGTGCCGAGCGAGGCCAGCTCGTCGCGGCCGATCACGATGTCATAGGCGCGGTCGCCGAGCGCGACATCGACGGTAACGGAAGCGAAATGTTTCAGGGGCGCGGTCATGAGTCGGTGTTCAATCCATCCTGCGTTGGGTCTGGGGCCGGACCGCTGCCGCACAGATGCGCATGCAGGGCCTCCAGGCATTCCTCGACGATGCGGTCATGCGGCACGTCGCGCGAGGCGATCGTCAGGTCGGCATTGCGGTAGACCGGTTCGCGCTCGCTGAGCAGGCGCGCAACGGTCGCCTCGGGGTCGACGGTCTGCAGCAGCGGACGGTCGGCTCGGCGGCGAACCCGGCGCATGATGACATCGGGTTCGGCCTTGAGCCAGATCGAGATCGCTCGCTCGCGGATCCGGTTGCGGGTCTCTTCGCGCATGAAGGCGCCGCCGCCGGTCGCCAGCACGACCGGGCCGCTGTCGAGGATACGGGCAATCACCCGCGCTTCGCCGTCGCGGAAATAGGGTTCCCCGTGGGTCTCGAAAATTTCCGGGATCGACATGACGGCCGCGGCCTCGATCTCGGTGTCGGCATCGGTGAACGGCAGCCTCAGCCGTGCCGCCACCCTCCGGCCGATGGTCGATTTGCCCGCCCCCATCATCCCGACCAGCACGACCGACCGTGAGCCCAGGGCGGCCACGATATCGGCCTCCAGGGTCGGGTGGGCTTGTGCCGGTGCGGCGGTTTCGGACATCAAAAAGCTCGGTTGATCTGTGGATTTCCCGGAATTCGAGCCACCTATACTACCCCCGGCGTTACGGTTACCAGCGACTCTTGCAACCGCGCGGGGAACATGTTGGATGATTTCATTGGTTAATTCGCCCTCCGAGTCGCCTCCATGCCCAGCCTGTTCCGCTTCCTGACGGTCGTCGCCGTGATTTTCGGGATCGGCTACGGCATCATCTTCGCGCTGGCGAATTTCGTGCATCCGAAGCCGAGAGAAATGACGGTGACCATCCCGCCGGATAAGTTCCTCAAGAAATAGGCGCTACGATTCCTGGCATGCGTTCCAAAACCTCTGCCAGACCATCCGCCAAGTCCTCCGATGCCAACCTGACCGCGCTGTTCCTCGACATGCTCGCCGCGGAACAGGGCGCCGGCGACAATACGCTCGACGCCTACCGGCGCGATCTCACCGACTTCTCCGAGTTCCTCGCCCACTCCGGCAATAGTTTTGCCGGCGCCGACACCGAGGCGCTTCGCGCCTATCTCGCCGACCTCGATGCGAGAGGCTTCAAATCGTCGAGCGTGGCGCGGCGGCTGTCGGCGCTGCGGCATCTCTACCGCTTCCTGCTCAACGAGCGGATCCGCGGCGACGATCCCGCCGCGATTCTATCAGGTCCGAAGCGCGGCCGTGGCCTGCCCAAGGTGCTGTCGATCGCAGATGTCGACCGCATGCTGACGCGCGCCAAGGAGCTGACGCAGACCGATGCCTCGCCGGCGCAGCGGGTGCGGGCGCTGCGTCTGCATTGCCTGCTCGAAGTGCTCTACGCCACGGGCCTGCGCGTCTCCGAACTGGTGTCGCTGCCAGTCTCGGCCGCGCGGCGCGATGCGCGGATGATCGTGGTGCGCGGCAAGGGCAACAAGGAACGGCTGGTGCCGCTCAACGAGGCCTCGCGCCAGGCGATGGCGGATTATCTCGCGGCGATGCAGCTGATGCAGCCGGAGAAGAAGAAGGCCGCGCCGTCGAAATGGCTGTTTCCCTCCTTCGGCGAGAGCGGCCATCTGACGCGGCAGCATTTCGCCCGCGACCTCAAGGAGCTCGCCGCCGCCTCCGGCCTTGCGCCGCGGCTGGTCTCCCCGCACGTGCTGCGCCACGCCTTCGCGAGCCACCTGCTGCATAACGGCGCGGATCTGCGCATCGTGCAGACCCTGCTCGGCCATACCGACATCTCGACCACCCAGATCTACACCCATGTGGTCGAGGAGCGGCTGAAGAGCATGGTCCGCGACCTGCATCCGCTGGCGGACAAGTCCTAGTCATCCGCCTTGACTTCGGCGGCATCTGCGGGGAAAGAGCGTCACCTGCCCGCGACCTGGGTGTCCGCTCAACCGGAATGCACGTTAACCATTTGAAGTTACAAAACTTCTCTATCCCGCGCCGAAACGCTTCGCCCCTCGCACAGTTCCTCCTTATATTGAGTTGATGCCCGACCCGATGCGCAGCTACCTCGACTTCGAAAAACCCGTCGCCGAGCTTGAATCCAAGATCGACGAGTTGCGCGCGCTTGCCGCGAGCGGCAGCGACATCGGCGACGAGGTCGCGCGCATCGAGGACAAGGCGGCGCAGGCGCTGACCGACCTCTATGCCAATTTGACGCCATGGCAGAAGACGCTGGTGGCGCGGCATCCGCAGCGCCCGCATTTCACCGATTTCGTCGGCGCGCTGATCACCGAATTCACGCCGCTGGCCGGCGACCGCAAGTTCGCCGACGACGAGGCCCTGATCGGCGGCTTCGGCCGCTTCCGCGGCGAAAGCATCTGCGTGGTCGGCCAGGAGAAGGGCGCCACCACCGAGAGCCGCATCAAGCACAATTTCGGCATGGCGCGCCCCGAAGGCTATCGCAAGGCGACGCGGCTGATGGAGATGGCCGACCGCTTCGGTATCCCCGTGCTCTCGATCGTCGATTCCGCCGGCGCCTATCCCGGCATCGGCGCCGAGGAGCGCGGACAGGCCGAGGCGATCGCGCGCTCGACCGATGCGTGCCTCGCGCTCGGCGTGCCCAATGTCGCGATCGTCACCGGCGAAGGCATGTCGGGCGGCGCGATTGCGATCACCACCGCGAACCGCGTGCTGATGATGGAGCACGCGATCTACAGCGTGATCTCGCCCGAGGCCGCATCGTCGATCCTGTGGCGCGACGGCACCAAGGCGCAGGAAGCCGCCAACAGCATGAAGATCACCGCGCAGGACATGCTGCGCTTCGGCGTGATCGACCAGATCCTCAAGGAGCCCGCCGGCGGCGCGCACCGCGATCCGGCGGCGATGATCGCGACCACGGGCGATGCGATCGCCCAGGCCTTCAACGACCTACGAAATCTTGATCCGGACGCCGTGCGCAAGCAGCGCCGGCAGAAATTCCTCGATATCGGTCGCAGGCTCGGCTAGCCCGCCCCAAACCCGCGGATTTTTCCCCGAATCGCCCATTTTGGCCGCAATTGAGCCCGGACCGGGGTGTTTAACATTCCTTGAACCATGCCTGTTACCGTTAGGCTTGGTGGTCCCCGTTCATGTTGCGAGCAGAGGGACCGAAGGCTAATATTTTACACAATGGCTTCAGGGCATATTCGCCGTGTTGGGGTCGCGAAAATCGCCCGGTGGGTGTGGAGCTTCGACTTGATTCATCGCACGCTCGTTCGCGCGCTTCTGGCACCCGCAGCCCTCGCGATAAGCGTGTTGCTTGCCGGCTGCAACAGCGACCAGATCTCGCTCGCCAACAACGCCAAGGCCAACCAGCCGGTCCCGCCGAAGCTCGTCGCCGCCATGTCCGAGAAGGACATGGACCTGCAGTCGCCGATCCTGATCCGCCTGTTCAAGGAGGAAGCCGAGCTCGAGGTCTGGAAGCAGACGCGCTCGGGCGACTTCGCGCTGCTCAAGACCTATCCGATCTGCCGCTGGTCGGGCGACCTCGGCCCGAAGATCCGCGAAGGCGACCGCCAGGCGCCGGAAGGATTCTATTCGATCAACCCGAGCCAGATGAATCCGCAGTCGGCCTATTACCTCTCGTTCAACACCGGCTATCCCAACGCGTTCGACCGCTCGCTTGGCCGCACCGGCTCCGAGCTAATGGTGCATGGCGACTGCTCGTCGCGCGGCTGCTACGCGATGACGGACGAACAGATCGCCGAGATCTATGCGCTCGGCCGCGAGTCCTTCTTCGGCGGCCAGAAGGCTTTCCAGTTCCAAGCCTATCCGTTCCGCATGACGGCGGCCAACATGGCCAAGCACCGCAACAACCCGAACATGCCGTTCTGGAAGATGATCAAGGTCGGCAATGATCATTTCGAGGTGACGAAGCGCGAGCCGAAGGTCGACTTCTGCGAGAAGAAATACGTCTTCGACGCGACACGGCCGCCGAACGCGACGCGCGATCCGGTGTTCGATGCCTCCGCCAAGTGCCCGGCCTATGTGATCCCCGACGAGATCGCGAGCGCCGTGCGCGAGAAGGAGCAGCGCGACGACGCCGAGATGGCCAAGCTGGCCTCCAAGGGCACGCCGGTGGCGCGGCTCAACACCGGCATCGACGGCGGCATGAACAAGATCTTCGCCTCGAAGATTCCGGAAGGCAGCACCGGCCTCTCCGACGGCGGCGACAGCCAGAGCCTGCAATCGCTGGTGCTGTCGCGTGCGCCGGGCACGATCCCCGGAACGGTCAACCCGCCGAAGCCCAATCTCGCGCCTCAGCAGGACGAGCCCGTGGTCGCCACGACATCGGCCACCGCATCGACCCGCGTCGCGACGGCCGGCGAATCCGAAGGTGTCTTCGCGAGCTTCGCCCGCAAGGTCGGCGTCGGCGGCACAGCCGACGCATCGCAAGCGACCGCAGCGCGGCCGCCCGCGCCGACGCCCGTCCCCGCGAAGCCGAAGGTCGCCGAGACGAAGCCGCAATCCGTGGTTCGCGTGGCGCCCAAGCATGAGGTGAAGCGCGAGACCAGGCAGGCCGCCAGGCCGGCGCTGAAGCCCTCGGTCACCGATACCGCCGCCGCGCCCGCCCCGGCGCCGGTATCAGCCGGCACCCAGCTCGCCGGCTCCGCGCCCGTGATGCAGTCGAACTCGTTCGACAACCGCTTCTCGGCGATGAAGTAAGCGCGGGGCGTACGCTCCTCAATTCCCTCCACCGTATTGCGAACCACCGGGTCGCGCGCATGCGCGCCCGATGACAGGCTCCGGCGGGGTGACCCAGTATTCCAGAAACGGCAGCGGCTGAATCGAGAGGCCGCGGCGTACTGGATCGCCCTGTCGAGTGTTTAGTCCGGACAGATCAGGACACCTCTCACGTTCCGACCGTAATGATCCATCCCGCGCAGGCGATCGTGCTACACTGCCCGGGGGGCACAGCCGGGAGATTGCAATGGACGATCAAGCCGTGCGGGCGGCGTTGCAGCGCCACTGGGACGCTTCTGATGCCAGCGATTTCGAGGCCGAGCATGAGATCTATCACGACGATGCGGTGCTCGATTATCCGCAATCCGGCGAGCGGATCCGCGGCCGGCGCAACATTCAGGAGAGCCGAACCGTGCAGCCGAACACGAAGCGCTTTGCGGTCCGGCGGATGATCGGCAGCGGCGGTCTCTGGGTCACCGAGTTCGTGCTGACCTATGACGGCGTGCCGTCCTACACGGTGAGCATCATGGAATTCCGTGACGGACGGGTCTCGCACGAAACGCAGTATTTCGCCGAAAGGTTTGCCCCCGGCCCCTCGCGTGCCCATCTTGTCGAGCGCATGGGTGACGCCTCGGCGCCCTAAGGCGCGAGATACCGCAGCAGTTCCGGATCGCTTCGTACCTTGCCGGCCTCGCCCTGCAGCGCGACGCGGCCGCGGTCGAGGACATAGGCGTAGTCGGCGACGCGCAGGGCGAGGTCGAGATGCTGCTCGACGATCACGACGGAGATTTCCCTGGCGAGCTCGATCAGCCGGTCGGTGATCTCCTCGATCACGCCGATCCAGACGCCTTCGGTGGGTTCGTCCAGCAACAGCAGCTTCGGATTGCCGAGCATGGCGCGGCCGATCGCAAGCATCTTGCGCTCGCCGCCGGACAGCGTGCCGGCCGGCTGGTCGAGACGCTGACCGAGCTTCGGGAAGATCGCGAGCACGCGATCGACCGCGCTCGAGTCGCGATTGAACAGCGAGCCGACCGCGAGGTTGTCGCGCACCGACAGCCGCGCGAACACCGAATGCTCCTGCGGCACGTAGCCGATGCCCGAGCGCACGCGCTCCTCGGTGCGGCGGCGGGTGATGTCGCGGCCGTCGAAGAACAGTTCGCCCTTCGAGCTCGACAGCTCGCCGACGATGGTCTTCATCAGCGTGGTCTTGCCCGCGCCGTTGCGGCCCAGCACGGCGACGCCACCGCGCCAGGGAATGTCGATGTTGACGTCGAACAGCACCTGGCTGCGGCCATAGCCGGCATCGAGATGCCTGATATCGAGGAATGATGGGTCAGGCACGGCGCAGATAGATCTCCTGGACGCTTTTGTTGCTCTGGATCTCCGCAACCGTCCCCGATGCCAGCACCTTGCCCTGGTCCAGCACGGTGAGACGGTCGCAGATGTCGCGGATGAAATCCAGATCGTGTTCGACGATGACGAGCGAGCAATGCTGCTTGATCGGCTGCAACAGTTCGCCGGTGACGCGGCGCTCCTCGAGGCTCATGCCGCCGGTCGGCTCGTCCAACAGCAGCAGCCGCGGCTTGCCAGCAAGCGCCATCGCGATCTCGAGCCATTGCTGCTGGCCGTGCGACAGGGTCGCGGCGGCATCAAAGGCGCGCCCGGCGAGCCGGAACTGCTGCAGCATCGACATCACCTGGTCGTGCAGCCTGCGGCGAGTCCGCGAGAACACCAGCTCGACCAGTGACGAGTGCGCCTGCAGCGCCAGCAGGATGTTGTCGTACAGTGTCAGCGTCGGCAGCACCGATGTGATCTGGAACTTCAGGCTCATGCCGGCACGGGCACGCTCGGTCGGCGTGAACGCCGTGATGTCGGCATTGATGAAGCTGACCTTGCCTGACGTCGGCACCTCGGCGCCGGCGACGCATTTCATCAGCGTGCTCTTGCCCGAGCCGTTCGGGCCGATCAGGCCGTGAAACTCGTTCTCGCCGACGGTGAGGGCGGCGCCGTCGAGCGCGGTGAGCTTGCCGAACACCTTGCTGATGCCGGAGGCCTCAAGGAGCGGCATTGCGCGTCTCCTTCGGCGCTTTCCCGAAACGGCCGACTCGCTCGCGCTCGCCGAGCACGAAGGAGATCAGCCCGAGCGGGCGGAACATGATCACGAGCAGCAGCAGCACGCCGAGGATGATCGGCCAGACATCGCGGTAATTGTCCGACAGCCAGAAGCTGACGCCCTCGATGATCACGGTGCCGATGATGGCGCCGATCAGCGTGCCGGAGCCGCCGAACAGCACGTAGAGCACGACCTGAGTTGAGAACACGACGCCCAGGATGTTGGGCCAGACGAACCCTTCGTGGAAGGCATAAAGGCTGCCGGCGAGCCCTGCGATGGCGCCGCCGATCGCGAACACGATTGCCTTCAGATGCTGCGCCTTGTAGCCGAAGAAGGCGATGCGTTGCTCGTTCTCGCGTAGGCCCGCGAGCGCCAGGCCGAATTGCGAACGCACCAGGAAGCGGCACAACAGATAGACGACGGCGAGGATGCCGAGCGCCAGATAGTAATAGACCGGGCCTTCCGAGATGTCGGTCGAGCCGAGCGACAGCGACGGGATCGACGGGATGCCGTTCTGGCCGCCGAGATAGTACCAGCCCCGCGCCAGCCGGTCCGCCGCATAGGAGCCGGTCAGCGTGCCCAGCGAGACGAAGATCACGCTCGACGGATAGCGCCCGAGCAGCAGGAAGCCGCCGAGCAGCAGTGCCGCGATGAGCCCGATCAGCGTGCCTGCCGGCAGAATCAGGAAAATCGAGGTGATGTCGAGGTCGCGCGCCATCAGCGCCACGCCATAGCCGGCCGCGCCGAAGAACAGCGCCTGGCCGAAGCTCATGATGCCGGCATAGCCCCACACCAGATCGAACGACAGCGCGAACAGCGCGAGGATGATCACGCGGGTGGCGAATACCGTTAGGTAATCCTGCAGGACCAGCGGCAGGAGCAGTGCGATCAGCAGCACCAGCCCTTCCACGATCGGCAGGACCTGCCNCCCGCCGCGCCACGTCCCGCCGGCGCGCCTGCGGCCGGTGCACCCTCACCCGTCACGACATCCGGTCCCTCGCTGACGCGGGCGACGGCTTGCTCTGCTGCTCCCATCGGCCGCTCAGCATTCCTTGGGGTCGACGAGGCCGTCGCTGTGCGCCACGACCTCATAGGTCCCGTTCTTGGCGACGGCAGTATACATCTTCATCTTGCAATGGCGCTTGCCCGGCACCATCTCGGCCGGCCCGCCCGGCCCTTCCGCGATCTTGGCGTGATCGAGCGCGGCTGCGACCGACCCGCGGTCGACCTTGCCCGCTTCCTTGACCGCGGCTTCCCAAAGCTTGAGGCCGCGATAGGTTCCGGTCGCGGCGCTGCCAGCGGCGAACAGGAAGTTGCCCGGATAGTCCTTCTCATAGGCCGCCTGGATCCTGGCGCTGACCGGATCGTCCTTGGTCAGCACCTTGAAATAGTCGAGGCAGCTCGCCAGCCCCTCGATCTCGTTGGCCTGATTGATGTTGAGCGTGTTCTCGTCATAGTAGACGCAGGCGAGCCGCCCGCCGTTCTTCAGGAAACCCGCTTCATAGAGCTGCTTGAAGAACGGGCCGACACCGGGCGGGATCACGGTGTTGAAGACGACGTCGACCTTGTTGGAGACGATGCGGTTGACGGTGGCGGAGAAGTCGACCTGGTCGAGCGGGTAGTATTCCTCGAACACCACCTCGCCGCCATTGGCCTCGATCACCTTGCGGGCATAGACGTTCAGCGTGTGCGGCCAGACGTAATTGGCGCTCGGCAGCGCGAACTTCTTGCCGCCGTTCTTGACCAGCCAGGGGATGAACTCGTCGCACTGCTGCGCCGGCGTCGGCCCGGTGCAGAAAAGATAGGGCGTACACTCCTTGCCCTCATAGAGCTGCGGATAGATGTAGAGCGTCTTGCCGCGCGCCACGATCGGGTCCTTGATCGCATTGCGCATCGACGAGGTGATGCCGCCCAGCACCATGTCGACCTTGTCGCGCTGGATCAGCTTGCGGACGTTGCCGACCGCGATCGATTCGTTCGACGCGGTGTCCTCGATATAGAGCTCCAGCGGCCGGCCGAGCAGGCCGCCGGCGGCGTTGATCTCCTTGATCACCATCTTGGCGACATTGGCATCGGCGTTGCCGGCATAGGCGATCGGCCCGGTGAGATCGGTCGCGATGCCGACCTTGATGGGGGCCTCGGCGGCATTGGCCCAGTCGGGCCTGACGACCCAGCTGCCGACGCCGGTCGCGATGGCGCCGGTGGCGAAGGCGAAATTGCTCATGAAGCGGCGGCGCGTGAGATGGATGCGATCCATGGACATCTGACTAGACCCCTTTTCCCGAAATGAGGCCCTGCGGCCTGAACTTGATGAAGGCAATGGCGAGCACGAAGACGAGCACGTCGGCGACCACGGGCGACATGATCCACGGCAGCGCCGCACTGAGCGTGCCGATGACGGCAGCGCCCGCGACCGGCCCGATGAAGGAGCCGACCCCGCCGACCATGACGGCGACGAAGCCCTGGATCAGGAAGCGGATGCCGAGGTCGGCGAACAGGCTGAACACCGGCACGATCAGCGCGCCGGCGAGCCCCGCCAGCGCCGCGCCGAACGCAAACGTAGCGCCGTAGATCAAGGGCGTGGAGATTCCGGACGCCCGCGCCAGCGCCGGGTTCTCCAGCGTGGCGCGCACGCGCAAGCCGAACGACGTGCGCGACAGCAGCAGATAGCAGGCGGCCATCACCACAAGCGTGACCACGATGATGGTGAAGCGCCAGGTCGAGATGTGCACCGAGCCGATGTCGATCGAGCCACCGATCGGCTCCGGCACCGTGAGATAGAAGCCGCCGATCAGACTGCGCACGCTTTCGCGGATGATAAGCCCGAGCGCATAGGTGCCGAGCATCGCCACGATCGGCGCGGCGTAGAAGCGCCTGATGATCAGCGCCTCCAGCGCGAAGCCGAGCGCGCCGACCACGAAGGGCGCGGCGACCATGCCGGCCCAGACCGGCGCGCCGTGGGCCGACGCCAGATAGGTGACATAGGCTCCGAGCAGGACGAATTCGCCCTGCGCGAAGTTGAAGATGCCCATCATGCTGGCGATGATGCCGAGCCCCAGCACGACCAGCACGATGATCGCGCCGAAGCTCACGATCTCGAACGCCGCGGCAAAGCTGCTAGCCATGGTGTCCGATCCATCCGGCGGGTGACAGCGACAAGCGGCGCCTCACATCTTCTTCCAGTCGCCGGCCTGCTCGAAGGCATGGGCGGCGCGATAGATGGTCTGTTCCTCGAACATGCGGCCGACCAGCATCAGCCCGACGGGCAGCCCGTCGACCATGCCGCAGGGCAGCGACATCGCAGGGTGATGCGTGATGTCGAACGGCGCGGTGTTGGAGATCATCTCGAGCGCGCGGGCGACGTACTCCTCGCGGCTGGCATTGGGCGCCGGCAGCGGCGGCGCCTTCATCGGCGTCGTCGGCAGCAGCAGCAGGTCGTAATCCTTGAAGGCCTTGTCATAGGCCGCGCTCAGCCGGCGCGAGATGTTGAGCGCCTTGCCGTAGAAGCGCGGACCGAAGCTGTTGTTGATGTACGTGCCGAGCATCATGAACAGCTTCGTTGTCTCCGACAGCGAATCCGCCTGCCGGCGCCAGCCGCGATGGAAATCCATCAGCGAGGTCGAATAGAGGTCTCCCCGGCTGAGGCCATAGCCGTCGCCGAACATCATGGTCTGGGTCAGGCCTTCGGTGCCAATCGGCGTCCAGATCGCGCCGCCCAGCATGTGCATCGGGATCGACACGCTCTCGACCGAGGCGCCGAGATCCTTGAAGCGCTTGGCCGCCTCGCGCACGCTTTCATTCACTGCGGCCTCTGCGGTCGGCTGCTCAAAGCCTTCCTTGAGGATGCCGATCTTCATGCCCTTGACCCCGGCCCCGAGCGCTTTGGTGTACTGCTCGACCTTCGGCGCCTTGATGCGCGGATCGTAGCCGTCGTCGCCGGCGATGACCTCGAGCAGCAGCGCATTGTCTTCCACCGTCGCCGTCATCGGGCCGGTGTGGTCGACATAGATCTCGATCGGCATGATGCCCGTGTAGGGCACCAGTCCCCAGGTCGGCTTCATGCCGTAGGTGCCGCAGAACGAGGACGGCATGCGGATGGAGCCGCCCTGGTCGCCGCCGATCGCCATGTCGACCTCGCCGAGCGCGACGACGACGCCGGAGCCCGACGACGAGCCGCCGGCCGAATAGCCCATCTTGTGCGGATTGTGCACCGCTCCGTAGGAGTTGGTGTGGCTGCCGCCGGACAGGCAGAAATGTTCGCAGTGGGTCTTGCCGGCAATCTCCGCGCCGGCATCGAGCATGCGGGTCACGATGGTGGCGTCGAAATCAGGCACGTAGCCTTCGAGCGTCGACGAGCCGTTGGTCATGGGCACGCCGGCCAGCATGATGTTGTCCTTCAGCGCGATCGTCTTGCCCTTGAGCTTGCCGGAGGACGCGCCCTTCACCGTGGACTTGCGATACCAGGCGTTGTGCTTGTTTTCCTCCGGCGCCGGCCGGTAGCCCGGCGTGCGCGGATATTTCACCTCGGGCACTTCGTCCGGCATTGCGGCGACGAGATTGTAGGCGTCGATCGAGCCCTGCATCAGGCCACGGAACGAGGTCACGTCCTCATCGGTGAGTGAGAGGCCGCACTGCTCGGCGACGGCACGAAGTTGCGTTGGTGTGGGAAGGACAACTGTCACGGCGCTCTCCTGAAGCTTCTTGATTCCCTTTGGGCATTCACTTGGGCGCGAGGCGTGGGGCGCGCTCGATGTGCGCGAACCATCCACCCCGCCGCCATATTCAAAACGGAAATATTTTCCTTTTCAAGTATTATTTCAAAAGTCGGCGCAGGTCTGATGCTGCACCGCTTTCAGACCGTCTTGATCACCCTGAAGTCGAGGCCGTCGGCCTCGGCAAGATACATCTGCATCCTGGCGCGTCCGTCGCGAACGGTGACCGGGCCGCGGGCGCCGTGATAGACGACGTTGCGCGCCGCCGCGAGCAGCGGCCGCATCGACAGCGTGCCGGCCTTGTTCGCCGCGGCCTCGAGGAAGCGCAGGCCTTCGTAGCTGGATTGACCGAGCGAGCCGGCCGGCGGGGCATTCGGGCCGAACATCGCGCGATAGCGGATCTGGAAGTCGTCATTGGCACGCGAGCCGACGCACGGGAAATAGCCCGATGCGCAGAACAGGTTCTCGGAGTTGTCGGCGCCGATGCCGAGCAGCACGGTCTCGTCCATCGCGCCGCCCAACCGCAGCGTGGTGGCGCCGAGGCCGCATTCGCCGAAGGAACGATTGAAGGTGATGCTGTCGGTTCCGATCAGCGAGATCAGCACGACATCGGGCTTGGCGGCGCGGATGCGCGCCAGATGCGGCTCGTGATTGTCCTCGCCGAGGGGCACGAATTCCTCACCGACCACCTGTCCGCCGGTCTCGGCGATGTATCGCTTCACGGCGCGATGCGACTGCCAGGGCCAGACATAATCGCTGCCGATCAGGTACCAGCGCGCCGCCTTCTTGACCTCGGCCAGCCAGTGGATCGACGGCCGGCTTTGCCAGCGCGGCGTCTCGCCGATCGCAACGACGCCCGGCGACTGTTCACCGCCTTCATAGACTGACGTGTAGATATAGGGGATGCGGTTGCGGGTGACCTTGCGCATCGCAAGGCGAACCGCGCTGGTGTGCAGGCCGATGATCAGGTCGACCTGGTCGATGTCGATCGCCTGCTCGGCGCGATCCAGCACATCATCGAGCGGGCCGCCGGCGTCGTAGACCGACAGTTCGACCTCACGGCCGAGGATGCCGCCGCGCTTGTTGATCTCGGCCACCGCAAGCTGCGCGCTGCTGGTTCCGCAGGGCCCCCAGACTCCTGGCGAGCCGGTGCAGCAGATGAAGGCTCCGACACGAAGCCGCTTGTCGGCGCCGCGCTGCCGCGAGGCGGCACGATCGCCCGGCAACAGCACCCGATCGGCCGCCGGGGCCGACAGGTTCCGCAGCAGCAGGGAAGGCGGAGCGGCAAAACCGCCGCGAGCCTGGAAATTGACCGTCGCGTGCACTCCCACTCCTGTCTGGCATCAGGGGCCCGGGACGTTCCGCCGGCAACCGCGGCACTCGCCCTCTTGCGGGCCATGATGCCGTCTTTCAGATCGCCTTGACCAGCCTGAAATCGAGACCGTCGGCCTCGGCGAGATACATCGGCATTTCGGCGCGGCCGTTGCGGATGGTGACGGGCCCGCGTGCGCCGCGATAGACAACGTTGCGTGCGGCCGCGGACAATGGCTCCATCGCCAGGGTTCCCGCGCGCTCGGCCGCCGCCTCCAGGAAGCGCAGGCCTTCGTAGTTGGACTGTCCGACCGAGCCGATCGGCGGCGCATGCGGCCCGAACATCGCGCGATAGCGATCCATGAAATCATCATTGGCGGGCGAGCCGACGCAGGCGAAATAGCCGGAGGCGCAGAACAGGTTCTCGGTGTAGTCGGCGCCGATGCCGAGCAGCACGGTTTCATCCATCGCACCGGCGAATCTGAGCGTCGTCGCGGCAAGCCCGGCTTCGGCGAAGGCGCGATTGAAGGTGATGCTGTCGGTCCCGATCAGCGAGATCAGCACCGCATCCGGCTTTGCGGCGCGGATCCGCGCCAGGTGCGGCTCGTGATGGTCCTCGCCAAGCGGGACGAACTCCTCGCCGACGACATGGCCGCCGGCCTCTGCGATGTAGGACTTCACCGCGCGATGCGACTGCCAGGGCCAGACGTAGTCGCTGCCGATCAGATACCAGCGCGAAGCCTTCTTCACGTCGGCGAGCCAGTGGATCGCGGGCCGCATCTGCCAGCGCGGGGTCTCGCCGATCGCCATCACGCCCGGCGTTCGCTCGCCGCCTTCGTAGACCGGCGTGTAGACATAGGGGACGCGGTTGCGGGTGACCTTGCGCAAGGCGACGCGGACCGCACTGATATGCGATCCCATCAGGAGGTCGACCTCGTCGAAGGCGATCGCGGCTTCGGCGCGGCGCGTCACCTCCTCGATCGAGCCGCCGGCATCGTACATCGACAGCTCGATCTCGCGGCCGAGGATGCCGCCGCGCTTGTTTATCTCGGAAACCGCCAGCAGCACGCTGTTGGTGGAACTCGGCCCCCAGATCCCCGGCGAGCCGGAGAAGGTGATGAAATTACCGACCTTGAGCTTGCTGTTGGCGCCGCGGCGCCGGAACGCGCCGTGCCATCCGGTCGACAGGTCGAACTCAGCCGCGCATGACGACGGGTCCCTGAACAGCAGCGGCGGCGCGACGGGCAGACCGCCATATGCCTGGAAAGCAACCGTCGAAAGCACGCCAACTCCTGTCTGGGAAGCACTACGCAACGCAGCCAGCGGGGCGGTCCGCGGCACCCGCCCCTTTGGTTGGGGGATTATCCTAGGTGAAAATATTGAATATTCAACATTTGAAGTGCATATAGAAATGGCAAGCGTTGCCGGACATTCATTCAACCGGGTCAGGATCCCAGGTCTTAGCCGTGGCCAAACCGCCGAAAGAAAATTCCCCGATCACCGAACATCTCGCCTACCTGCTCGCGCAAGCGAACAGGGAGATCAACCGGCAGTTGGAAACGCGCCTGAGCAAGGAAGGCGTTCCGGTCGAGCAATGGCGCATCCTGAAGGTGCTGTCCGACGGCAACGGGCACTCGATGGGCGAGCTCGCGGAAGCGGTGCTGCTCAACCATCCGACCCTGACCAAGATGATCGACCGCATGGTGTCGGACGCGCTGGTCTACCGCGTGCAGGATCCGAAGGATCGCCGCAAGGTGCTGATGTTCGTCTCCGACCGCGGCAAGGCGCTGAGCCGCCGGCTGAACTCGCTGGCCGTGAGCCAGGAAGAGCACATCGTCGAGAGCTATGGCGACAAGTCGACCAACGAGCTCAAGCGCCTTTTGGAAAACCTGATCGGCAGCGCCAATTGAGGCCGCGCGTTATTCGCGTCGCCGCGGCGAGCTTTAGTTTTTGCTTGAGCATGATCTCCGCGCAAACGCGTTCCGCGTTTGTCGCGAGGGAAAGCCGCTTCACACTTTTCCGGATCAAGCTCACATCTAGATCGCGCTCCAGCCCAGCCATCCCGTGTAGAGCCCGACGAACACGATCAGCACCGCCGACGCATAAGGCGCGTGGCGCGCGAACTGGCTGAAGCCGGTCCAGCGCCGCTCGATGTGGCGCATGCTGAGCGCGGCGAGCACGCCGGCCGAGACCATCGTGATGGCAAGGCCGATCCCGAAGCACAGCACCAGCGTGAAGCCGAGGCTGAACTGCTTGAGCTGGATGCAGAGCAACAGCACGGTGATCGCCGCCGGACACGGGATCAGGCCGCCCGTGAGGCCGAACAGCACGATCTGCCACGTCGTCACGGTTCGCCCCGCAAAGCGCTTGCGGATGTCAGCCGCATGCGCGCGGGCGTGCGCGTCGTCTTCGTCGCCCAGATTCATGTGCGAATGATCATGCTCTTCATAGGCGGCCTCGAACGCATCGGGGCGTCCGCGCAGCGACAGCCGCATCTGGAACTCATGCGGCTCGGGAATCTCGTCGATGCTTTCGAGGAAGCCCTGCTTGGCTACAAAGGCGAACGACTGTTTCGTCCCGTCGGGCCTTTGCGTCTCCACGACCACCTCGTCGGGAGACGGCAGCGCGCCACGCTCGGCTTCAATCCGCCAGCGCGGCGGCACGCCGTCCTCGACGATCGACAGCATCAGCGCGGCATCGCCGAGGTCGATGCGCTGCGTCTCATCGTGGTGATGATGATGATCTTCGCCGTTCTGCTCGCGCCAGGTGCGCCACGCCATCCAGGCCGCGATGCCGATGATCACGACGGCTGATGCGATCTGGAAATAGGCCTCGCTCTGCTCGCCGCTCCATTGCCGGCCAAAATACAGGCCGCCGAGCGCCACCGCCCACACGATCGCGGTGTGCGAGATCGCAGCCGACAGGCCGAGCAGGGCGGCCTGCAACACGGTGCCGCGCACCGCGATGATGAACGCCGCCATCATCGTCTTGGAGTGGCCCGGCTCCATGCCATGCAACGCGCCGAGCAGGATGGCGCTCGGCACGAACAGCCACGCGTGGGCCGAGCCCTGCTGCAGCAGTTCGGAAAGGCCAATCATCGCGTCACTTCAGATAGGTGCGGACCACATCGATCAGGTCCGCGGCGCCCTGCGCCTTCTCGGGGTCCTTCTCGTGCGCGGGATCGACGACGTGATGACGGATGTGGTCCTCGAGCAGCTCGGCCGTCAGCCCGTTCACCGCGCCGCGGACCGAGGCGACGAGCATCAGCACGTCGGCGCAGCCGAGCTCGGATTCGAGCGCGCGCTCGACCGCATCGATCTGCCCCTTGATGCGCCTGATCCGGCCGATGAGCTTGGATTTGTGCTTGATGGTGTGCGTCATGATAGCCTAATATAGGGGGGTACCCTATATCGATCAAGCAGCAAATCTGGCGCACGCATGTTCGTGAAGTCGACACGGCTCCGGAGCGGAGCGCTCATGATCCTGCCGATGCTATGGACGCAGTCCGCGCAAGCGCACGGCATCGCCGGCAACCGCTATTTCGCCGGCACCATGACGTTCGACGATCCCGCCGTCGCCGATGAGCTCATCCTGCCGAACTTCAACTATCTCGGTTATCCGTCACAAGGCAGCGACGTCGTCGAGAACCGCATCAACGGAGCCTTCGCCCGACTGCTCACGCCGACGCTGGCTTTCACGGTCGACAGCTCATGGGTCAATCAGAGCTGGCCGACCGGCCGCACGTCAGGCTTCGACAAGACCAGCATCGGCCTCAAATACGAAGCCTATCGCGACAACCGCCACGAAACGCTCGTCTCGCTCGGTCTCGCCTGGGGCATTGGTCACTCCGGCGCGGTCGCCATCGGCGCGGATGCACCTGATACGATCCAGCCGGGCATCTTCTTCGGCAAGGGGTTCGGCGATCTCCCGGACTCACTGTCGTGGTTGCGGCCATTCGCCATCACGGGCGCGGTCGTCGACGAAGTCCCGGTCGGCTCGGAGGTGTCGCCCTTGCGCCCAATCTCGTCACCGGTGGATTCAACACCGTCTCCTCGCCGGCCGTCGAGACGCTGCATTGGGGCTTCTCGCTCCAGTACAGCACGCTCTATTTGACCAAGCGCTTCGACGGCGGGCCGCCGAAGGACGAGCCCTTGAATCAACTGGTTCCGCTGGTCGAGTTCCGGTTCGACAGCCCGCGCGGCCAAGCCACGGCGGCAACGGCGAACCCCGGCTTTGCCTATGTGGCGGTGACCTGGCAGGTGGCCGCCGAGGCGATCATCCCGCTCAACCGCGCGGGCGGGACCGGACCCGGCTTCAGGGTGCAACTGCTGCTTTTCCTCGACGACCTCGTGCCCTCGCTGTTCGGAAAGCCGCTCCTCAGCGACCAGCCCGCGCACAGCCAGATCGCGTGGTAGTGCTGCCGGCCTTCCGCAGACCATCGAAAAAAGACCAGCATGGTGTTGTCGGGCTGTGGCCCGCCGGTTCGTCCTCAGGGCAAGCCCGCGCCGACGGACGCCATCTACCCGCCTTGGGTCCGGCCCGCGGAGCCGCCTTCGCACGCAAAATGCGACGGCTCCGGCCCACCCGCTCCCCAGTTAACGAGGACCCTCGCCGATGACTTCGATCACACCGTTCCTCTGGCTCGACAACAACGTCCGCGACGCCGTCACCTTCTACAAATCGGTGTTTCCCAACGCCAAGATCGAGACCGTCAACGATTTCATGGCGAGCTTCGAGCTCGAGGGACAACGCTTCCACGCCCTGAACGGCGGCCCGAAGTTCAAGTTCAACGAGGCGGTATCGTTCTTCATCAGCGTCGAGACCCAGGAGCAGGTGGACTATTTCTGGAGCAAACTCACCGCCGACGGCGGCGAGGGCGGCAATTGCGGATGGCTGAAGGACAGGTTCGGCCTGTCCTGGCAGGTCGTGCCATCAGCGCTCGGCCGCTACCTCGGCGACCCCGACCGCAAGGCGGCTGACCGCGCCATGCAGGCCATGATGAAGATGAAGAAGATCGTGATCGCCGATCTCGACAAGGCGTTTGCGGGCTGACCGGCGAATATGCGCTCCCTCTCCCGCTTGCGGCAGGGACATCGCATACGGACGTCACCGGACTCCGGCCTGATGTTTCCACATCGTCATGGCCGGGCTTGTCCCGGCCATCCACGTCTTCCTTCACATGGAGAACCAATGACGTGGATGCCCGGGCATAACGAATTTGTAGTTGAAACCAAACCTCACGCATCGCGTGCGCTGCGCGATCAGCACATGCGATGACCTCCGCACGCGGAAGAGGTGAATCAGTCCGCGACCGATCTCAGCCGGGAGTTTCGCGCCTTACGCGTACCGGCCGTGGCAGTGCTTGTACTTCTTGCCGCTCCCGCAGGGGCAGTCCTCGTTGCGGCCGATCTTGCCCCAGCTTGCGGGGTTGTTCGGATCGCGGTCTTCGGCCGGGGTCTTCGGCACCAGTGAGGCTTGAGCGAAATTGGCGTGGGCGAAATTGGCCTGCGAGAACTCGTCCTCGCCGGTGTTCGGATCGAGCTTGTGCACTTCCATCGCCGGCAGCACCGGCTGCTGCTCTTCCGGCGGCACGATCTCGACCCGCATCAGCTGGGCGGTGACCGCCTCGCGCAGATGCGCGCTCATTTCCTGGAAGAGGTTGAAGGCTTCGGTCTTGTACTCCTGCAACGGATCGCGCTGGCCGTAGCCGCGCAGGCCGATCACCTGGCGCAAATGGTCGAGCATGATCAGGTGCTCGCGCCAGAGGTGGTCCAGCGTCTGCAACAGGATGGTCTTTTCGACGTAACGCATCACGTCGGGGCCCCATTGCGCGACCTTGGCCGCCATGTGCTCGTCGACATGCTTCTCGATACGCGCGAGCAGCTCCTCGTCGGCGATGCCCTCTTCCTTGGCCCAGTCGTCGACCGGCAGCTCGACGTCGAGCACGCGCTTCAGCTCTTCCTTGAGGCCGGCGGTGTCCCACTGCTCGGCATAGGCGTGCTCGGGGATGTGCTTGGCGACGACATCCTCGACGAAGGCATGGCGCATGTCGGCCACCGTCTCGGCGACGCTGTCGTCCTTCATCAGCTCGACGCGCTGATCGAAGATCACCTTGCGCTGGTCATTCTGGACGTTGTCGAACTTGAGCAGGTTCTTGCGGATGTCGAAGTTGCGCGCCTCGACCTTCTGCTGCGCCTTCTCGAGCGCCTTGTTGATCCAGGGATGAATGATGGCTTCGCCTTCCTGCAGACCGAGCCGCTGCAGCATGCTGTCGAGCCGGTCGGAGCCGAAGATGCGCATCAGGTCGTCTTCCAGCGACAGGAAGAACTTTGAGCGGCCGGGGTCGCCCTGGCGGCCGGAGCGGCCGCGCAGCTGGTTGTCGATGCGGCGGGATTCGTGGCGCTCGGAGCCGATGATGTAGAGGCCGCCCGGCTTCTTCACGGTCTTGGCCGGCTTGCTGCCCTTCGCGGCCTCGACCTCGAAATCCTCCTCCGCCTTCAGCACGATCTCGCGGAAGCGCTCGATGTCGGCCTTGATCTGCTCGATCTTCTTGGCCTTCTCGGCCTCGTCGGTGATGTTGGCGGTCTCCTGCTGGAGACGCATTTCCAGCGAGCCGCCGAGCTTGATGTCGGTGCCGCGGCCGGCCATGTTGGTCGCGATCGTGATCGCGCCCGGCACGCCGGCTTCCGCGACGATATAGGCTTCCTGCTCGTGGAAGCGCGCGTTCAGCACCGCGAACAGCTTGGCCGGCTTGCCGGCGCGAGCCGCCGCATAAAGTTTCTCCATGCCGGATTCGGAGGTGAAGTCGATCTGCTTGTAGCCGTGCTTCCGCAAATACTCGGCCAGCACTTCCGACTTCTCGATCGACGCCGTGCCGACCAGCACCGGCTGCAGCCGCTTGTTGGCGCGCTCGATCTCGGCGAGGATCGCGGCGTATTTTTCGTTCTGCGTGCGGTAGACCTCGTCGTCCTCGTCGAGGCGCGCCACCGGCAGGTTGGTCGGGATCTCCACGACCTCGAGCTTGTAGATGTCGAACAGTTCGTCGGCTTCGGTTGCGGCCGTGCCGGTCATGCCCGACAACTTCTCGTACATCCGGAAATAGTTCTGGAAGGTGATCGAGGCGAGCGTCTGGTTCTCGGGCTGGACCTGCACGTGCTCCTTGGCTTCCAGCGCCTGATGCAGGCCTTCCGAATAGCGGCGGCCCGGCATCATGCGGCCGGTGAACTCGTCGATGATCACGACCTCGCCGTCGCGGACGATGTAGTCCTTGTCGCGGGTGAACAGCGTGTGCGCGCGCAGCGCCTGGTTGACGTGATGCACGACCGAGACGTTCTCGACGTCGTAGAGCGAGTCGCCCTTGAGCTGGCCGGCGTCGCGCAGCAGGTTCTCGAGCTTCTCCATGCCGCCTTCGGTCAGCGTCACCGTGCGCTGCTTCTCGTCGACCTCGTAGTCGGCGACCTTATCGAGCTTCGGCATGAAGGTGTCGATGGTGTTGTAGAAATCGGAACGGTCGTCGAGCGGTCCGGAGATGATCAGCGGCGTGCGCGCTTCGTCGATCAGGATCGAGTCCACTTCGTCGACGATCGCGTAATAGTGCCCGCGCTGGACCATGTCCTCCAGGCGGTACTTCATGTTGTCGCGCAGATAGTCGAAGCCGTATTCGTTGTTGGTGCCGTAGGTGATATCGCAGGCATAGGCGGCCTTGCGCTCGGCATCGTCGAGGCCGTGCACGATCACGCCGGTGGTCAGGCCGAGGAATGCATAGATCTGGCCCATCCAGCCGGAGTCGCGGCGGGCGAGGTAGTCGTTGACGGTGACGACGTGAACGCCCTTGCCGGCGAGCGCGTTGAGATAGACCGCAAGCGTTGCGACCAGCGTCTTGCCTTCACCGGTCTTCATCTCGGCGATGTCGCCCTCGTGCAGCACCATGCCGCCGATCAGCTGGACGTCGAAATGGCGCTGGCCGAGGGTGCGCTTGGCCGCCTCGCGCACGGTCGCGAAGGCCGGAACCAGGATGTCGTCCAGCGTCTTGCCGCTCGCGAGCTGCTGCTTGAATTCGGCGGTGCGGGCCTTCAGCTCGTCATCTGACAGTTTGATGACCTCGGGCTCCAGCGCGTTGATGGCGTTGACGCGGGCCTGATAGCCCTTGACCCGACGGTCGTTGGCGGAGCCGAAAAACTTGCGGGCGAGCGCGCCGATCATGCGTAATTCCTGTTCTTCGGTCTTGCGTTACAGCCAGAAATGGTCCACCGGATCGCCTATCAACTCACCGTGACGCGCTGCGGGTCGGGCCCCGAACCGGGGGCTCATCCGCCAATTGAGTGGGAAACGGGCCATCCAAGGTTCAACGGCCAAAAACGCAGCAAAATAAGCGCTATCGCCGTTGACACGATTGGCCAGAGATATGGCCCGGTCAGAGGGTTGTCAACGCTCGCAAGATGTCAAGGAATTCATCATTTTGACAGAGTTTCGCGTTGCCAACGCCGTATGATTGGGCGAGTGTCCGCCCCGCTCAAGCTTCCTCCCTTTGAGACAAGGAAATTGCATGACCACCTCGCTCCCGGAAACGAAAACTGGCCTGCGCTTCGGCCTGGCCGCCCTGGCCGCAACGGGCTGTCTTGTCGCACTGCTGGCCGCCGGCGTTCCGGCCCGGGCCGCCGACGCCGACCCGGTGCTCGCGAAGGTGAACGGTTCCGAGATCCGCGCCAGTGACGTGGCGCTTGCCGAGGAGGAACTGGGCCCGAGCCTGCAGCAGATGGACCCGGCCACCCGCAAGGACAACGTGCTGTCCTTCCTGATCGACATGAAGATCGTGTCGAAGGCTGCCGAGGACAAGAAGGTCGAGAACTCCGACGACTTCAAGAAGCGCCTCGCCTTCGCCCGCAACCGCCTGCTGATGGACAGCCTGCTCGCCACCGAGGGCAAGGCGGCGACCACCGACGAGGCCATGAAGAAGGTCTATGACGAGGCCGCCAAGCAGATCACCGGCGAGCAGGAGGTGCGCGCGCGCCACATCCTGGTCGAGACCGAGGACGAGGCCAAGGCGATCAAGGCCGAGCTCGACAAGGGCGCCGACTTCGCCGAGCTCGCCAAGAAGAAGTCCAAGGATCCCGGCGCCTCCGACGGCGGCGACCTCGGCTTCTTCACCAAGGAACAGATGGTGCCGGAATTCTCCGCGGTCGCCTTCTCGCTCGAGCCGGGCAAGATCTCGGATCCGGTGAAGTCGCAGTTCGGCTGGCACATCATCAAGGTTGAAGAGAAGCGCAACCGCAAGGCGCCGGACTTCGACCAGGTGAAGGGCCAGATCGAGACCTATGTGACCCGCAAGGCCCAGGCCGACTATGTCGCCAAGCTGCGCGAGGCCGCCAAGATCGAGCGCACCGAAGTCGCCAAGACGGACGCCCCGGCGGCCGCCCCCGACGCCACCAAGCCGGCGGACGCCTCGAAGGACGCGCCGAAGCCCGCCGACAACAAGATGGCGCCACCGGCGAAGAAGTAAATCGACTTCGCACGCGGACTTCAGTAGTTTGACGTCATGCCCGGCCTCGTGCCGGGCATCCACGTCTTAAGACCTTCATCGAGCAGTGCTGAAGACGTGGATGGCCGGGTCAAGCCCGGCCATGACGCTTACTCGTGCCCTGGATGATCCTTCCCATGTCCACCGCCGTCTCTCCCCTCGCCCCGACCGATGTTCCCGACATGCCCGTGATCGCGGGTGTGAAGCTTGCGACCGCGGCCGCCGGCATCCGCTACAAGGGGCGTACCGACGTGCTGCTGGCGCTGCTCGACAAGGGCACCACGGTGGCCGGCGTCTTCACCAAGTCGAAATGCCCGTCGGCGCCGGTCGAATGGTGCCGCGCCAAGCTCAAGGGCGCGGGATCTTCTAAAGGATTGGCGCGCGCCGTCGTGGTCAATTCCGGCAATGCCAACGCCTTCACCGGCAAGACAGGCAAGCAGTCGACCGCGCTGACCGCCCAGATCGCGGCGAAGGCAGTCGGCTGTTCGACCGAGGAAGTGTTCCTCGCCTCCACCGGCGTGATCGGCGAGCCGCTCGATGCCACCAAGTTCGACGGCGTGCTGGCGACGCTCGCCGAGACCGCGACGCCGGATCACTGGATGGATGCGGCCAAGGCCATCATGACCACCGACACCTTCCCGAAGGTCGCGACCGCGACCGTCAAGCTCGGCAAGGCCAGGGTGACGATCAACGGCATGGCCAAGGGCGCCGGCATGATCATGCCCGACATGGCCACCATGCTGTCCTTCATCTTCACCGACGCGCCGCTGTCGGCGGCCGTGCTGCAATCACTGCTCAAGACCGGCGTCGAGGACACCTTCAATGCCCTCACCATCGACGGCGACACCTCCACATCGGACACGCTGCTCGCCTTTGCGACCGGCGCCGCGGCGGCAAACGGCGCGCCGAAGATCACCCGCGCCAGCGACCCCCGCCTGAAGGCGTTCACCAAGGCGTTCTACGGCGTGCTCGCCGACCTGTCCGAACAGGTGGCGCGCGACGGCGAAGGTGCGCGCAAGCTGGTTGAGGTCGTGGTCGAGGGCGCGACGACAAAGCCGTCGGCGCGCAAGATCGCGATGTCGATCGCCAACTCGCCGCTGGTGAAGACCGCGATCGCCGGCGAGGACGCCAATTGGGGCCGCGTGGTGATGGCGGTCGGCAAGGCCGGCGAGCCCGCCAACCGCGACAAGCTGTCGATCTCCTTCAACGGCATCCGCGTCGCCAAGAGCGGCGCGCGCGATCCGTCCTACAACGAGAAGGAAGTATCGGAGGCGATGAAGGCGCCGAAGATCGAGATCAAGGTCGCCCTCGGCCTCGGCAAGGGCCGCGACCGCGTGCTGACCTGCGATCTCACCAAGGAATATATCACGATCAACGGCGACTATCGGTCGTAGCCGTCATTGCGAGCGAAGCGAAGCAATCCATTCCTCCTCATGATCGGAGAGATGGATTGCTTCGTCGCTGTCGCTCCTCGCAATGCCGAATGGGGAGCGTCAGCTGCTGATCCGCGCGTCGGAGACGGCTTTCTGGAACAGCGCGGTCATCGCCGCCGAGATGCCCTGGGTCGGACTGACCTCGAAATAGAGCCCCGGCGAGGCGCAGCTCTGCATGTTCTGAGCAATCTGGCTGTTCGGCGAGGGACCGAAGGGACCCTGGTTGAACGGATCGATCCAGGTCATGTACCAATTGTTGGTCGGCAGCGCGAGATAGGTGGTGTACAGCACCGCGATCTTGATGCCGCGATTCTTGAGCGTCGCGCACAGCGCCGGATTGATCGGTGACTGGCAGCGGTTGCTGCCCGTGATCGGCTTGAGGCAGGCCGAATTGGGCTCGTCGGCCACGCCATCGGACACGAAGAACAGATATTTGAGCGGTGCCGACGCCGTGCCCGCGCCCGGATTGGCAATCGTGTTGTTGATCTGCGGAAAGACCGTGGTGAACTGGCTGTCCTTGTCCCCGGTGTAGGCATCGTTGTTGCCGTAGACGCCCATCAGATCGATGTTGCCGGCCGCCGACTTCGCGCTCGACAGGCTCGACGACAGCGAGAACAGGCTTCGCAAGCCATAGGTCGCCGACGACGCGCCGAAATCGTAGATCGCCATGCGAAACTGGTTCGAATAGGTCTGGGTCGAGGCCGCGGTGTCCATCAACTGCTGGGTCGCGCTGCGCAGCACATCGATCCGCGTCGTCACGCCGAGCGTCTTGGCGAGATTGTAGTAGTTGTTTGGATCGTTGTAGTCGTGACAGGCAAAGGCGCACTGATCGTTCGGCTTGAAGCTGTTGCCGGTGGTCGCGGAGACCAGTGCCGACACATCCGACGGCGTCGCTCCGACGCCCATCGACGGCGAATTGTCGAGCAGCAGGTAGAAATCGATGTAGAGCGGCATGTTGGCGGTCGCGGTCGACGAGCCCGTCACCGTCACCTTGTTGCGACCGATCATGCTGAGAAACATGGTCGGGACATCGGCGGTGAACTGAACCGTCGAGGTGAGCACGCCGCCCGTCTTGGTCACGTTCGGCGTCACGCTGTCGATCGTAAAGCCGTTCTGATTGAAGACGTTGCCGTTGAAAATGCTCTTGGCATCGGCGATGCCGGCCGGGATCGGACCATCCGAGGTCATGGAGCCTGCGGCGATGAAGCCGGGCGACGCCTTGGCGATCGCGCCGACGCTCGCCGCGTCGGCCGCGGACAACAGCTTGGCCCGGATCTGATTGGCGCGGGAATAGTCGACGGCGCATCCGATGGCGACGACGATCGGAATCAGGGCAAGGCCGAAGATGATCGCGATATTGCCCGATCGGTCGTGAAGAAAACGTCTGAAGGGACGAAGGGGGGTCATAACAATCTACCGACATATAAATTTCGGTGATCCTGCCCCGGCTGGAATTAAGAAATGACTTAGCGCGGTTCCAAAATACCGGTAATCGGTTGGCGAAGAAGCGGTTAGTTGGCTAATGAACCGCGACCAAACGATCCGGACCGTTCATATGGCTGACATCAAGCTGACACTCGTCGTTGCCTGCGCGCTGATCGACGCAGACAAGCGCGTGCTGCTGGCGCAGCGCCCGGAGGGCAAGGCGCTGGCCGGCCTGTGGGAGTTCCCCGGCGGCAAGATCGAGCCGGGTGAGCGGCCGGAGCAGACCCTGATTCGCGAGTTGCATGAGGAAATCGGCATCACCGTCAGCGAGCCGTGCCTGGCACCGCTGACCTTTGCCAGCCATGCCTACGAGACCTTCCACCTCCTGATGCCGCTCTACATCTGCCGGCGCTGGGAGGGCTTGGCGGTGGCACGCGAGGGTCAGAACCTCGCCTGGGTGCGCGCCAGCAAGCTCCGCGACTACCCGATGCCGCCCGCCGACATCCCGCTGCTGCCGCATCTGATGGACTTGTTGTTGTGACCTTCTTTGCCTCTCCCACTCGCGGGGCAGGCGCGTTGCCAAAACATCGAAAACAACCCCATGCAAAGTAGCCGGCGTTCGGGCCAGGCTGCTTGACACGTCGGGCAACTCGCGGATATTTTTCCAATATTCCGAAATCACGCAGACGCACGCTTGCCCCCAGAGGGGCGGAGGGAACCGTAGCAGCGGGTCCCTAACGCTTGCTTCCCTTCACCGCGGCCTCCAAACTCGCCTTCGCCGAGCCCGGCTTCAGCGGCTTCGGCTGGCTCTCATGCGGGGCCCAGCCTGAGAGCCAGACGATGTCGAAAGTGGCGCGGATGCGGCCGTCGGCGTCGGCGAAGCGTTCGGCGTAGATTTGCGCCATGCGCAGCATGGTGGCACGGCGGGTCGGAGCGTGGCGCCGCTCACGCAGAATGTTGGTCGCACCCATACGCCTGAGATCGGCCATCAGCGCGAAGGCGCTGGCATAGCGCACCACGACGCGATCGACGTCGGTGACCGGCAGCGCAAAGCCGGCGCGCTGCAACAGCGCGCCGATGTCGCGCAAATCGGCGAACGGCGCGACGCGCGGCGAGACGCCGCCCTCGCATTCTGCCTCCGCGGCGGCGAAGCTCTGCCGCAGTTCGGTCAGCGTGTCGCCGCCGAGCATCGCCGCGAGCAGCAGCCCATCCGGCTTTAGCGCGCGGCGGATCTGCGCCAGCACGCCGGGCAGGTCGTTGACGAACTGCAAGGCCAGCGCGGAGACGGCGAGATCGAGCGATTCAGGCGCAAGCGGCAGCGCCTCCGGCACTGCGAATTCAATCTGCCTGATCGACCCGACGCGGCCGCGCAGCGCCTCGGCGAGCCCGTCGCCCGGTGTCCAGACATCGACGCCGGAGGAAAATTGCCGCGACACCGCCAGCAGCCGGTCGGCCATATCCTCGGCGGCACGCTCGAGCAAAAATGTCGCAGCGCCATCACGCCGCGCGCGCAAGAGCCGCGCACCAAGCAGCGCGCGGTCGAACAGGATCGGGGGCGTGGTCGGGTTCGAAGCCATGCCGGCTGGTTACGCCGGACGGCGGCCGCAGGCAATGCGCCTTGAGCCTGCATCGCTCAAACGCTAGCCTCGCGCCATGGACGCCGCCGCATCACCATCACGCTCCATCGCCGGCCATCTGCGCACCGCGCTCGGCGCGGTCGGCGGGGCGTGCGCGCAGACGGCACGGCTGGTGCTGGACATCGCGCTGCCGACGCTTTGCGTCTCCTGCCGCGAGCCGGTCGCCGGCGAGGGCGTGTGCGCGGAATGCTGGGCCAAATTGTCGTTCATCGCACAGCCTTATTGCCCGCGGCTCGGCATTCCCTTCGTCTACGATCCCGGGCCCGATTTGCTGTCGATGGAGGCGATCGCCAATCCGCCGGCCTATAGCCGCGCCCGCGCGGCGGTGCGCTATGACGACGTCGCGCGCACGCTGGTGCACGCGCTGAAATACCAGGACCGCACCGACCTTGCCCCAACCATGGGCCGCTGGATGGCGCGGGCGGGGAAGGAATTGCTGGCGAATGCCGACATATTGGTTCCGGTTCCTCTGCATTGGCAGCGCGGCTGGAGCCGGCGCTACAACCAGTCCGCTGCGCTGGCCAAGGTGATCTCGCGCCAGAGCGGCGTCCGGATGGCCTCCGGCGCGCTACGGCGCGTCCGCGCCACCGAACAGCAGATCGGGCTGTCGCGAGCGCAGCGGGCCAGCAATGTTCAGGGTGCATTCAAGGTCGCCGATGAACGCAAGGCTGACGTCCAGGGTCGCCGCGTGATCCTGATCGACGACGTCCTGACCTCCGGCTCCACGGTAACGGCCTGCACGCGGGCCCTGCTGCGCGCCAAAGCGGCACAGGTCGACGTGCTGGTGTTTGCACGGGTTGTCGATCACCACCGCGCTCCCATATAATCTCACATTCTTGTTCAACCGAGCGCACCATGACCGCTGCCATTGAAATCTACACCCGCCCGGGCTGCGGTTATTGCAGCGCGGCCAAATCGTTGCTGACGCGCAAGAGCGCTGCCTTCACCGAATTCAACGTTGCCACCAACCCGACCTACCGCGACGAGATGTACAGCCGCGCCGGTGCCGGCTCGACGTTCCCGCAGATTTTCATCGGCAAGACCCATGTCGGCGGCTGCGACGAGCTCTATGCGCTCGATCGCGAGGGCAAGCTTGACGGTCTCCTGGCCAACGGAGGCGGCGCCTGATGAGCACGGACACCACTTTCACCACCGCGATGGTGCAGATGCGCACCGGCCTCTTGCCCGAGCCGAGCCTCGAGCAGGGCACGCGGCTGATCCGCGAGGCGGTCGCACAGGGCGCCGACTACGTGCTGACCCCTGAAGTCAGCAACATGATGCAGCTGAACCGCAAGGCGCTGTTCGAGCATTTGGCGAGCGAGGAAGACGACAAGTCGCTGAAGGCCTATCGCGCGCTCGCCGCCGAGCTGAAGGTCCATCTGCATATCGGCTCGCTGGCGCTGCGTTACTCACCCGAGAAGGCGGTGAACCGCTCGTTCCTGATCGGGCCCGAGGGCAATGTGCTCGCGAGCTACGACAAGATCCATATGTTCGATATCGATCTGCCGGGCGGTGAGAGCTATCGCGAATCGGCCAATTACCAGCCCGGCGAAACCGCCGTGATCTCCGACCTGCCCTGGGGCCGGATCGGGCTGACGATCTGCTACGATGTGCGCTTCCCCGCGCTCTATCGCGCGCTGGCCGAAGCCGGCGCCTCGTTCCTCACGGTGCCGTCCGCCTTCACCCGCAAGACCGGCGAAGCGCATTGGCACACGTTGCTGCGCGCCCGCGCCATCGAGACCGGCTGCTTCGTGTTCGCGGCGGCGCAAGCCGGCCTGCACGAGAACAAGCGCGAGACCTTCGGGCATTCGCTGATCGTCGACCCCTGGGGGGAGATCATCGCCGAGGGCGGCGGCGAGCCCGGCGTGTTCCTCGCCGAGATCGATCCGGCCAAGGTCGAGGCCGCGCGCAGGACCATCCCTTCGCTGCAGCATGGCCGGCGCTTCGGCATTGCCGACCCGAAGGCGGGCCCGGAGCATCTGCACCTCGTCCGGGGATCCGCATGATCCGCTACACCCTGCGCTGCGAGCGTGGCCACCAGTTCGAGAGCTGGTTCCAGAGCTCGTCGGCCTATGAATCGCAGGAGCGGCGCCAGCTGATCAGCTGCCCGTCCTGCGGCTCGGCCAAGGTCGAGCGCGCGATCATGGCCCCGCAGATCATCGGCAAGAAGGGCCGCGAGACCGCCGCACCGGCACCAACCGAAACGCCGGCACAGGCGCCGGCCGAGGCATCGGCCAACGCATCGACACCGCTGATGATGGCGCATGAGCGCGAGCTGCGCGCCAAGCTGAAGGAACTGCGCGACCACATCGTGCAGAATGCCGACAATGTCGGCGACCGGTTCCCGAACGAAGCGCGCAAGATGCACTACGGCGATATCGAGCATCGGCCGATCTATGGCGAAGCGTCGCCGGAAGAGGCGCGCGCGCTGATCGACGAAGGCGTCGAGGTGTCGCCGCTGCCGACGCTGCCGGAAGACAGGAATTAAGGCGAGCCGCTTCCATCCTCGTCATTGCGAGGAGCTCGCGACAAAATTGCAGAGCAATTTTGCGCTGAAGCGACGAAGCAATCCAGCTTCGTGCTTGTTGCGCTATGGATTGCTTCGCTTCGCTCGCAATGACGGGTGACGCTAAACCGACCGAGCGTCCCACATGACCCCCGAGACATTTTCTTCCTGGCAGGTCTGGGCCTTCCTCTCGGCGATCTTTGCCGCGCTGACCGCGATCTTCGCCAAGGTCGGCGTCGAAGGCATCAACTCCGATCTCGCCACCCTGATCCGCACCGTGATCGTGCTGATCACGCTGTCGGCGATCCTGTTCGCAACCGGGCAATTCACCCATCCGGGACCGATCTCGGGCAAGAGCTGGCTGTTCCTGCTGCTCTCCGGACTCGGTACCGGCGCCTCATGGCTGTGCTATTTCCGCGCGCTCAAGCTCGGCCCCGCGACGCTGGTCGCGCCGATCGACAAGCTGAGCGTGGTGCTGGTGGCGCTGTTCGGCGTCGCCTTCCTCGGCGAACGCCCATCGGGCTATGGCTGGATCGGCATCGCGCTGATCTCGGCCGGCGCAGTGCTGATCGCGGCGAAGGGCTGACTCATTTCGTTTAAGCGGCAATCAGCAGCGCAACGCCGATCACGATCAACACGATGCCTGAGAGCTCGCGCAGCGAGAACGGCTGCTTGAGCGAGAAATACGCCACACCCTGCGCGAACAACACCTCGATCAGCGCCAGCGTGCGCACGTTGGCCGCCGCCGTGAGCGCGAACGCGAGGAACCAGAACTGCGAGGAGAACGCGCCCATGAAGCCGGCAAACAGCGAGGGCCGCCACAGACCGAGAATTTTTTCCAGCACGTCGGGTGCGCGCAACAGCAGATAGACCGACAGGATCAGCGTCTGAACGAACAGGCTCCACATCAGCGTGTAGGACGCCGCCGTCACGAACGAGGTACCCTGCACGGTGATGATGGCGCCGCGGAAGCTCACCGCCGAGATCGCGAACACAGCCGCCGCGCCGAGGCCGAGCGCCGTCGGGCGCAGATCGGCAAAGCTCTTCTGCCCGCCGGGCCGCAGCGCCGTGATGACGACGCCGACGGTGGCGATCACGATCGCGATCACCTTGGCGATCGTCAGATGGTCGCCGAGGAAGATGAAGCCGAAGATCGCGGTCTGGATCGCCTCGGTCTTCATATAGGCCGTGGTCACCACGAAGGAGCGGTCGTTCATCGCCAGCAACATGAAGCCGGTGCCGACGATCTGGGTGAGCGCACCGAGCACCAGCCACGGCCAGAACGACGACGGCGGCCACGGCACGTGATCGCCGGTCGCGACGATTGCGAGCGCGAAGAACGCAATCGAGAACGGCAGGCCAAACAGGAAACGGATATTGGTCGCGCCCCAGGTCCCGAGCGGCCCCGTCAGATGCCGCTGCATCGCATTGCGCGCTACCTGCCCGAACGCAGCGACGATCGTGAAGGGAATCCAGAGCGAGGAGAGCGTGAACATCTGCGAAGGAAATTCGTACCGGGCGGGACTATGCGCGCAGCGTGCCGATTGCCGCCGATGCGGTCAACCGAGGCAGCGCATGACTGGATTGCGATAGAGCCACAAACGCACTGTCGTCCCTGCGACCGCGAGGGACGACACCGCCTTGTCGGTCAGCAAATGTCTCGTATTTCCAGAGCTCACACCACAAACTCGCTGTCGCCCCTGCGAAAGCAGGGACCCATAACCACGGGGCATCGTTCGTGGCACACCAGTCAGACAAGCAGATCGCTCAGATCCCGCCACTCCGGATTATCACGTTCGATCAACTCGATCTTCCAGTCACGCTTCCATTTCTTGAGCTGCTTCTCGCGCGTGATAGCCTCCTCCGCGCGCTGATAGGATTCGACCAGGACCAGACGGTAGGCGCCATATCTCTTGACGAACGACGAGCCAGTGCCTGCCTTGTGTTGCTCAAGCCTCTGCTGAACGGAATTCGTGACACCGATGTACAGCGTGCCGTGGCGCCGGCTTGCGAGGATGTAGACGTAGTACATGCTCGGAACGCAGACCTCGCCCAATCATCTGAGCCGGTGGTTATGGGTCCCTGCTTTCGCAGGGACGACATCTCTCGAATGGTAAGAACGTCTCATATCTCCGCCGTTCGCGCCACAAACTCCGCGTCGCCCCTGCGGAAGCAGGGGCCCATAACCACAGGGCATCGTTCGAGGCACAATGGGCGGACGGCGATTTATTGCATCAAAACGAGGTTGCGACTGGTCGGAACGCGGACCTCGCGCAACAATCGCGGCCGGTGGTTATGGGTCCCTGCTCCCGTGCGCAATTGCGCACTAGGCAGGGACGACACCTATCGTATGGCCGGGATCGGAGCCAAACTCACAGCTCCTCCGCCACCACCATGTAATTCACGTCCATGTCGGACGAGATGTTCCATTTGTCGGCGAGCGGGTTGTAGACCACGCCGGCCTGCTCGGTGATGGTGAGGTTGACGTCACCGAGATAGCGCTCGAGCTCGGCGGGGGTGACGAACTTGCTCCAGTCGTGGGTGCCGCGCGGCAGCCAGCGCAGCACGTATTCGGCGCCGACGATGGCGAGCGCGAAGCTCTTCCAGTTGCGGTTCAGCGTCGAGACCACCATCAACCCGCCGGGCTTGAGCATCGCGGCGCAGCGCTTGATGAAGGCGCCGACGTCGTTGACGTGCTCGACCACCTCCATCGCCAGCACGATGTCGAAGCGCTCGCGCGCGTCCATCTCTTCCACCGTCGTGCAGCGGTAGTCGATCGACAGGTGCCCCTTGTCGGCATGCAGCTTCGCCGCGGATATGTTGGTGGCGGAGGGATCGATGCCGATCACCTGGGCGCCAAGCCGCGTGAACGGCTCGCACAGCAAACCGGCACCGCAGCCGATGTCGAGCATGCGCAGGCCGGACAGGCAGCCCAGGCTCTTGGCATTGCGCTCGAACTTGCGGCACGCGGCATCGCGGATATAGGTCAGGCGCAGCGGATTGATCTTGTGCAGCGGCGCCATCTTGCCGCGCGGATCCCACCATTCGTCCGACAGCTTCGAGAATTTCGCGACCTCGGCCGGATCGACCGAGCTGGCGGGAGAACTGGAAAGCGTTGTCTGCATGATTGCGCGCGCTCCTTATCGCGCGGTGATCGAACTGCGGAACGCCAGCGGCGAGGCGATCGTCCTGATCGTCTCGACGCCCTCGCCGACGCCGCGGATGGTCACGTCGCCATAATTGAGGATGCGCCCCAGAATGCTCTGGTTGACGTCGACGCTCTCGACCTTGTCGAGGCTGATCTCGAAGGTGCGCCGCTTGATGAAACCGGTCTTGTGCACGACGCGGAAGCTGGTGACATCGGTCTCGGTGGTCCAGCGATGGAACCAGGCCGAGAAGGTCCAGTACAGCGCCGCGACCGCGACCACGGCGGCCGCCGCCAGGCACGCCAAAGCGAGACCATCGACCGTCGTCATGCGGGAGAGGATCAGCAGGACCAGCGCCACAATCCAGGCGATGATGGCCGGCCAATAGAAGATCCAGTGCGCATTGGTCGCATACAGCACCCTTTCGCCCGGCTGCAGGATTTCTTCGATGTAACGTCCCATCCAATCCGCCTTCGCGTCCCCCTGCGCCACAACTCGCCCGCAACACCCCCAAAGACCCGGAGGAACCGGCTTGCCCCCGGGCGCTGCGCTATGTATACGCGCGTTTCGGCGCCCGCGCTTGCGGTTTTCGGCGCGGGTTGCCCTACTTATCCTCGTTTCAAGGAATAGACGCGTCGTCATGGGCCGCCTCGTGATGAAATTCGGCGGTACGTCCGTCGCCAATATCGATCGTATCCGCAATGTCGCGCAGCATGTGAAGCGCGAGGTCGACGCGGGCCATGAGGTCGCCGTCGTCGTCTCCGCGATGTCCGGCAAGACCAACGAGCTGGTCGCCTGGTGCACCGAAGCCTCGCCGATGCACGACGCCCGCGAATATGACGCGGTGGTCGCCTCGGGCGAACAGGTCACCTCCGGGTTGCTTTCGATCGTGCTGCAGGGCCTCGGCATCCAGGCGCGCTCCTGGCAAGGCTGGCAGATCCCGATCAAGACCTCGGATGCGCATGCCTCGGCGCGCATCCTCGATATCGACGGCAGCGAGATCATCACCCGCTTCAAGGAGCGCAAGGAAGTCGCCGTGATCGCCGGCTTCCAGGGCATCAACGAACAGACCGGCCGAATCACGACGCTGGGCCGCGGCGGCTCCGACACCTCGGCGGTGGCGATTGCGGCTGCGCTGCACGCCGACCGCTGCGACATCTACACCGACGTCGACGGCGTCTACACCACCGATCCGCGGGTGGTGCCGAAGGCGCGCCGGCTCGACAGGATCGCCTTCGAAGACATGCTGGAACTGGCCTCGCAGGGCGCCAAGGTGCTGCAGGTCCGCTCGGTGGAGCTCGGCATGGTGCACAACATGCCGATTTTCGTCCGCTCCAGCTTCGACAAACCGGAAGATATCGACCCGCACGCCAACCAGCCGCCGGGCACGCTGATCTGCAGCGAGGAGGAAATCATGGAAATGCACGTCGTCACCGGCATCGCCTTCTCGAAGGACGAAGCCCAGATTTCCGTGCGCCAGGTCGAGGACAAGCCGGGCGTCGCCGCGGCGATCTTCGGGCCGCTCGCGGATGCCAACATCAACGTCGACATGATCGTGCAGAACGTGTCCGAAGACGGCAAGACCACGGACCTCACCTTCACTGTTCCGGCGGCCGACTATAATCGCGCGAAGGATACGATTACCTCCGCCAAGGCCAAGATCGGCTATGCGCGGCTCGACACCGAGACCGACGTTGCGAAGGTCTCGGTGATCGGCAGCGGTATGCGCAGCCATGCCGGCGTCGCCGCGAAGGCGTTCAAGGCGCTGGCCGAGCGCAACATCAACATCCGCGCCATCACCACCTCGGAGATCAAGTTCTCGGTGCTGATCGACGCCGCCTACACCGAACTCGCCGTGCGCACGCTGCACACGCTGTACGGGCTCGACCAGGCGTAGGCTTTGGAACCCTCTCCCCTTGTGGGAGAGGGTCGCTTCGCGCAGCGAAGTGGGGTGAGGGGTCTGCCTCCGCGGACAAAGACCCCTCGTCCGTCGCGGACGTTTGTCCGCGCCACCTTCTCCCACAAGGGGAGAAGGGAAGAGGGTCTCCGGCACCCCCTCTACCCGGAGTTGGAATTTCTCTTAGCGGCCGCAGCATTGGGCTGACGAGACGTTATTTGCTACTGGCAGGCGTTTTGCTTGGCAAAGCAAGCCTCGATTGGCTATACGGCCAGCCAGGTGGGCTGTCGCAAACTGTGCCACAGTTGTGGCGATCCCGATTCGGCGGGGACCGATGCTTGCGGCCACGCCGAATGACTAAAATTGTTGGTTTTGACGAGTTTTGCGCCAGCGGGCCGACGACCTCGTTCGCTGGCTTCGTGGGGAGGGATTGAAGCATATGCGGAGCGCGTCGGGAGGCCCCCGCGTCCTGTTGAGACGGCTCCGCGAAACCATGGCGGAGCAAGTCTCCGCCCAGGAACGCCTCGACAAGATCGTGGTGCTGATCGCGGCCAACATGGTGGCCGAGGTCTGCTCCTGCTATGTGCTGCGCGTCGATAACACCCTCGAGCTCTACGCCACCGAAGGTCTGAACCGCGACGCCGTGCACCGCACCGTGCTCAGCGCGCATGAAGGCCTTGTCGGCCTCGTCGCCAGCGAGGCGACGCCGCTGAACCTCTCTGACGCGCAGAGCCATCCGGCCTTCTCGTACCGCCCGGAGACCGGCGAAGAAATCTACCACTCGTTCCTCGGCGTGCCGATCCTGCGCGCCGGCAACACGCTCGGCGTGCTTGTCGTGCAGAACCGCGCCAAGCGCACCTATGTCGAGGAAGAGGTCGAGGCGCTGCAGACCACCGCCATGGTGCTGGCGGAGATGATCGCCTCCGGCGAGCTCGCCGCGCTGGCGCAGCCCGGCCTGGAACCGGCGGCGCGGCACTCGCTGCACAAGACCGGCGCCGTGCTCTCCGACGGCATAGCGCTCGGCCATGTCGTGCTGCACGAGCCGCGCGTCGTCATCACCAACTACATCGCCGAGGACCTGCCGAAGGAAATCAAGCGGCTCGACGCGGCGCTGGTCAAGCTGCGCACCGACCTCGACCATCTGCTCGAGCGCGGCGACGTCGCCGAGGGCGGCGAGCATCGCGAGGTACTGGAAGCCTACCGCATGTTCGCCAACGACCAGGGCTGGTCGCACAAGCTGCATGAGGCGGTGGCCACCGGCCTGACCGCGGAAGCCGCCGTCGAACGCGTGCAGTCCGACACCCGTGCGCGCATGCTGCGCTCGACCGATCCCTATCTGCGCGACCGGCTGCACGACCTCGAGGATCTCGGCCATCGCCTGATGCGCCAATTGGTCGGCCAGGATCACGCGCCGTCGCGCGAGCAATTGCCCGACAACGCCATCCTGATCGCGCGCGCGATGGGGCCCGCGGCGCTGCTCGACTATGACCGCAAGCGGCTGCGCGGCCTCGTGCTCGAGGAAGGCACCGCGAATTCCCACGTCTCGATCGTGGCGCGCGCGCTCGGCATCCCCGCGGTCGGCGAGGTGCCGAACGCGCCCGGCATCGCCGATCCGGGCGATGCCATCATCGTCGACGGCATTTCCGGCGAGATCTATGTGCGCCCTTCCACCGAGATCGAATCGGCCTACGCCGAACGCGTGCGCTTCCGCGCGCGGCGGCAGGCGCAATATTCCGCGCTGCGCGACAAGGCCTGCGTGACCAAGGACGGCCAGCCGATCGAGCTGCTGATCAACGCCGGCCTGACCATCGACCTGCCGCATATCGACGACACCGGCAGCGCCGGCATCGGGCTGTTCCGCACCGAATTGCAGTTCATGGTGAGCCCGACCCTGCCGCGCTCGACCGACCAGCTCGCGCTGTACCGCACCGTACTCGATGCCGCTGGCTCGAAACCCGTCACCTTCCGCACGCTCGACATCGGCGGCGACAAGGCGCTGCCCTATATGGAGACCGTGACCGAGGAGAATCCGGCGCTGGGCTGGCGCGCGATCCGGCTCGGCCTCGACCGCCCGGGCCTGTTGCGCGGCCAGATCCGCGCGCTGTTGCGCGCCGGCGGCGGCCGCGCACTGAAGATCATGTTCCCGATGATCTCCGACGTCGCCGAGTTCGATCAGGCCAAAGCCATCGTCGAGCGCGAGCTGACCTATCTGCGCCAGCACGGCCATTCGCTGCCGGAGCGCATCGATGTCGGCACCATGGTCGAGGTGCCGGCCCTGCTCTATCAGCTCGACGAGCTCTTGAAGCGGGTCGATTTCGTCTCCGTCGGCTCCAACGATCTGTTCCAGTTCCTGTTCGCGGTCGATCGCGGCAATGCCAAGGTCTCGGAGCGCTTCGACACCATGTCGGCGCCGATCCTGCGCGCGCTGCGCGACATCGTGCGCAAGGCGCAGGCCGCCAAGAAGGTCGCCTCGCTGTGCGGCGAGATGGCGTCGAAACCGATCGGGGCGCTGGCGCTGATCGCGCTCGGTTATCGCTCGCTGTCGCTGTCGGCAACGGCGCACGGCCCGGTCAAGGCGATGATCCTCGACCTCGACGCCAAGAAGGCCGCGACGATGATCAACCCGCTGCTCGATGCGCCGTCCGGCAGCGTGTCGATCCGCGAGGCGCTGACGAAGTTTGCCGAAGCCGAGGGGCTGGCGTTGTAGCGACGCTGTCGTCGCCTTGCCCGCTTCCGTCATTCCGCAATTCCCGAGACCTTCCCATGCTACCCGAAGCCAAACTGGACATCCTGCTTGCCCACCACGCCTCGCTCGAGGCCGAGCTGCTGGGCCAGGTGAATTCCGATCGCTACGTCGCGATCACCCGCGAATTGTCCGAGCTCAACCCGCTGATCGACGCGGTGAAGGCGTATCGCTCTGCCCGCAGCGAGCTTGCCGGCACCGAGGCGCTGCTGGCGGATCCGGCTGTCGATGCCGAGATGCGCAGCATGGCAGAGGCCGAGCTGGAGACGCTGCAGGCGCGGATCGGCGAGCTCGAGCAGAAGATCCGCGTCGCGCTGCTGCCCAAGGACGCGATGGACGACCGCAACGTGATGCTGGAAATCCGCGCCGGCACCGGCGGCGACGAGGCCTCGCTGTTCGCCGGCGACCTGTTCCGGATGTACGAGCGCTTCGCCAGCCTGCAGGGCTGGAAGGTCGAGGTGATCTCGGCGAGCGAGGGTACCGTCGGCGGCTACAAGGAAATCATCGCCGAGGTGCAGGGCCGCGGCGCGTTCGCCAAGCTGAAGTTCGAATCGGGCGTGCACCGCGTGCAGCGCGTGCCCGACACCGAGACGCAGGGCCGCATCCATACCTCGGCGGCGACGGTCGCCGTGCTGCCGGAGGTCGAGGACGTCGACGTCGACGTCAAGAACGAGGATCTGCGGATCGAGACCATGCGCGCGCAGGGCGCGGGCGGTCAGCACGTCAACAAGACGGAATCGGCGATCCGCATCACCCATATCCCGACCGGGATCGTGGTGATGATGCAGGACAGCCGCTCGCAGCACAAGAATCGCGCCTCGGCGATGAACATCCTCCGCTCGCGCATCTATGACGCCGAGCGCCAGCGCGTCGAGGCCGCGCGCTCGGCCGACCGCAAGGAGAAGGTCGGCTCCGGCGACCGCTCCGAACGTATCCGCACCTACAATTTCCCGCAGGGGCGCGTCACCGACCACCGCATCAACCTGACGCTCTATAAATTGCCGCAGGTCATTGCGGGCGAGGCGCTCGGCGAATTGATCGACGCGCTGACGACCGAGCACCAGGCCGCCCAGCTCGCGGCGCAGGGCGCGGCGGCATAACGCGCACCACGCATCATTCCGGAGCCGCGTGGCTCACGCTTCGCCGGGCGGCGGGGACGACTTCAGCAGGCGGCGCAGCGCGGGGCTCGCGGCACGCCGAAGCTCCTCGACATTCTTCCGCGAGAGCGCCTGGAGCTTCTGCTCGCCCTTCCTGGTCAGTTTGAGCTGAACGCGCCTGGCATCCGCGGGATCGGCAACGCGGGCAATCAGCCCGAGCTTCGCCATGCGATTCATCAGCTCGACGGCGGAGTGGTGCCGAATCAGCAGGAACCGCGCGATGTCGCCGACGGTCGCGGGGCCCGGATGGACAAACCCCTTGATGCCGAGCAGCGCCTGATGCTGCTGCGGCGTCAGCCCGGCTTTCTTGGCGGCGTTCTCGCTGAACGCCAAAAATGCCCGCAGCCGGTACCGGAACCGGGCCAGCGCCTCGTAATCGACCGCCCCGACCGCCGCACCGCGCTTCGTAGTCCCGGTTGGCGCTGCTCGTCGCTTCGATGGAGGCATTCAGTCGTCCTGTCCTGGCTCAGCCCGCCGCATGGCGGTAACCAGATGACGTTAGCAAGCCCCGGCGGAACCGGCTATCCCGCGCTGTGTCGCAGCTCACGTTTTCAACGACTTAGCCGTCGGCCCGGCCGTTACGCCCTCAGGGCTGCGGCCATTGATCGTAGCTCGAACTCAGAATTTTCAGGAGAATGATCTGGAAGGCGACCGGAATGCGCGGGCTCCTGCGGCGGATCGATTTCTCCAGCGCCTCGGTGATCTCGCTCTTGGTGAGGCGTCCGGCCGACGCACGCTCGATCAGGTCGCCCCATACCTCCGACAGCGATTTGCCGGCATGATGCGGCGACGGAATCGATATCCCGCGCGCCTCCGCCCAGTCGACGATCTCGCGCATCGTTTGCGGCCCGCAATTGCGCGCGGTTGCGAGATGACGAGCCGTCAACCCGCGGAGCAACTCGTCCGACGGCGACCATCCCGTCTTCGGCGGCACCTCGCCGGTGAGCTCGACTGCCAGTTCTTTCAGCACGTTCATCGCGCGAACGCTCAGACAGCACGACTCCGGCGCGATGCCGTGGTCCGCAGCACCGCCGCCTCCGGGACGTTCCTTCCGATCCGAAGCTTCTTCGATCATGTCCACTCATTACAGGACCGGCACCTGATCGGTAAATGCTACATATATCGTGGGCCGATACAGTTCGACGAAAGGCACATTGACTAAATGTGCGGGAGGACAATGCTAGGCTGAAAGGCTGCGCCAATCGCAGCCGGCGCATCTCGCCGCGGGTCGACCGATCCCGCGACGGGTGGTTATGCGTGTCAATAAACATGCTTTTGGAGGATATTGAGCGATGAGCACCAAGGAGTTTCGGCCGGGCAGAGGACTGAACGTATCGCGTCGTACCCTGCTGCAGGCCGGCGCGGGCTTGATCGGCGGCACCGTGCTTCCGGTCTCTCTCACCGCACCGGCCTTCGCCGAGGATCATCCGGCGATCGGGACCTATCCCGCCGGCTCATCCGGCTCCTCGGTCTTCATCGGAATCTCGGTGCCGCGCACCGGCACCTATGCGGTGCAGGGCGAGGACGAGCTCAAGGGCTATCAGCTCGCGATCGAGCACATCAACAGCGGCCATGACCTGATCAAGAAGATCTCGCCGAAGACCACCAAGGGCGTGCTCGGCAAGGAATTGAAGTTCGGCGTCGCTGATTCCGCGGCGAAACCGAACGAGGCCGTGCAGGCGCAGCAGCGCTTCATCACCGAGAACAAGGCCGTGATGATCACCGGCGGCACTTCGAGCGCCGTCGCGGTCGCGCTCAACAAGCTGGCGCAGCGCGAGAAGGTGATCTTCGTCTGCGGCATCTCCGGCTCGAACGACACCACCGGCAAGGATTGCGTGCGCTACGGCTTCCGCCAGAATTTCTTCGGCCAGACCGCCGCCGCCGCGATTGCGCCGGTGCTGATCAAGCAGTTCGGCAAGAACAAGAAGGCTGCCTACCTGACACCGGACTATACCTACGGCCACACCGTCACCAAGTCGATGCAGGACCACCTCGCCGAGGCGGGCTGGACCACCACCACCAACCAGGTGTCGCCGCTCGGCGCGCCCGACTATTCGTCGTACCTGCTCAACGTCGCGAACTCCGGCGCCGACGTGCTGATCAACGTCAACTGGGGCCACGACGCGGTGCTGTCGACGCAACAGGCCAAGCAGTTCGGCGTGCTCGACAAGATGAAGCTCGTGGTGCCTTACCAGGTGCCGTTCATCGCCCGCGAGACCGGCGGCCTGATGCAGGGCGTCTACGCCGCGACCGACTACTGGTGGACCATCGAGGACAAATATCCGCTGGCCAAGATGTTCAACGATGCCTTCGAGAAGAAGTACAGCTACAAGCCGGAATGGGGCGCCGAGAACGCCTATGTCAGCTTCGCGCACTGGGCCCGCATGGTCGAGGAAGCCGGCAGCTTCTATCCGCCCGACGTGATCAAGGCCTATGAGAAGGGCGAGACCATCCCGTCGCTGGTCGGCGACGTCCATTATCGCCCGGAAGATCACCAGTGCGTCCGTCCCGTGATCATCGTCCGGGGCAAGATGGAAAAGGAAATGAAGAACAAGGAGGACTACTACGAGGTGGTCGAGATCGTCCCCGGCGAAAGCCTGATGCAGAAGCCGGACGAATTCGGCTGCCATCTCGGCGACTACACCTGATTAAGCGTGGGAACCTAGGCGCCGTGGGCGGAGTTACTCGCCCGCGGCGCCGTTTTGTGTCAGAGCGCTTGTTGTGCCGGAACGCTTGCGACGGCACACATTCATTGTGCAGGCCATGTGAAGAGTCTCCATGATCAACTGGCCGAATTTCGTCTCGCAACTGTTTAACGGCCTGGCCCTCGGCGCGCTGCTGGCGCTGATCAGCTCCGGATTGACCATCATCTACGGCACCCTCGGGGTGCTCAATCTCGCTCACGGCGCGATGTTCATGATCGGCGGCTACGCCGGATACGTCGCCTACACCTACACGGGTTCGTTCATCATCGCGGTCATCGCCGGATCGCTGTTCGTGATGGTTCTGGGCGTGGTGATGGAGCGCGTCATCATCCGCCACTTCTATCAACGCCCGCATGAGGACCAGCTTCTGGTCACCTTCGGCCTCGGCATCTGCTTCGTCGAGATCGTGCGGCTGATCTTCACCAGCCAGTCGCAGGTCGTGCCGCCGCCGGCGGCGCTGCAGGGCATCACCTCGCTCGGCTTCCTGTTCTATCCGACCTATCGCCTCGCGGTCGTCGGCATCGTCGCGGTGGCGCTCGGCGCGCTGTTCCTGGTGCTGTACCGCACCCGGCTCGGGATGATCGTGCGCGCCGGCATCGAGGATTCGGTGATGGTCGATTCGCTCGGCATCAACGTCTACCGCGTCTTCATGATCGTGTTCGGCATCGGCGCGATGGCCGCGGGCTTTGCCGGCATCATCAATGCGCCGGTGGTCTCGCTGACACCCGGCGTCGGCGACGACATCCTGGTCGAGACCTTTGTGGTGGTGGTGATCGGCGGCGTCGGCTCGTTTCCCGGCGCGATCCTCGGCGGCCTGATCGCCGGCGAGATCATCAGCATCACCTCGATGTTCAACCCCGGCTACGCCTACGTCATGCTGTTCGCGGCGATGACGCTCGTGCTCGTGCTGCGACCGCACGGCCTGCTCGGCACGCAGGGCCGCGAATGACGACGGATCACCAATGCTGAAACAGCGCCCATTCCTGATCGAGACCTTGACGGCAATCGGCCTGATCGCCGCCCCCTTCGTGCTGCCGCTGCTCGGCTTTGCGCCCAACACTGTGAACCGGATCCTGGTCTGGGGCCTGTTCGGTCTCGGCTTCGACATCCTGTTCGGCTTCACCGGCCTGTTGTCGTTCGGCCAGTCCGCATTCTACGGCACCGGCGGCTTCGTCGCCGCCTATCTGTTGACCCAGGCCGGCTTCCCGTACGTCCTGCTCGCGCTCGTCATCGGCATGATCGCGGCGGCTGCCACCGGCTATCTGATCGGCCTGATCGCGCTGCGCCGGACCGGCATCTACTTCGCCATGATCACGGTCGCGATCGCGGAGGTATTCTTCTTCGTGGAGTTCAATCCGCTGTCGGACTACACCGGCGGTGAGAACGGGCTGCCCGGCGTCCCGACCCCGAGCTTCAATCTCGGCTTCACCACGCTGCACTTCACCACCGGCTGGTCGCTCTACCAGTTCCTGGCGCTGTGCTACTTCATCGGCGTCGTGATCGCGCTGCGCATCGTGCGTTCGCCGGTCGGCGCCATCTTCAGCGCCATCAGGGACAACCCGCTGCGGGCAACCGCGGTCGGCCACAACATCCACGGCTACAAGCTGGCGGCGTTCGTGATCGCCGCCGCCTATGCCGGATTTGCCGGCGGCCTGCTCGGCGTGCTGCAGGCCTTCATGCCGCCCGACGCATTCACCTTCGATACGTCAGGACAGCTCGTGATGCAGACGGCGATCGGCGGCCGCGGCACGCTGTTCGGGCCGCTGGTCGGCGCCGCCGTCTGGCTGTCGCTGCAGGATTTCCTGCAGGCGACCCTTGGGCTCGGCGCGGCGTGGAAACTCGTGCTCGGCATCGTCTTTGTGTTGCTGGTGTGCTTCCTGCGCCGCGGCATCGTCGGCGGCCTCGTCGATCTCTACGGGCTGCTGACCGGGCAACGCCGCAAGGCGCCGGACGAAAGCGCGGCGCAGGACGACGCAGTCGCCGCGGAAGCGCCCCCGGCCCGGCAAACCGCCGCCGCACCGATGCCGGCGAGGCAGCGCGCCGGCGCCGATCCGTCCGGACCGATCCTGCAGGCCAAGGGCCTCACCAAGCGCTACGGCGGGTTGGTCGCCAACAGCAACATCGATTTCACGGTCAACCACGGCGAGCTGCGCGGCATCATCGGCCCGAACGGCGCCGGCAAATCGACCTTCTTCAAGATGCTGACCTGCGAGGTCCATCCGACCTCAGGCAGCATCATGTTCGAGGGCCGCGACATCACTGGAATGAACGTCACCGACGTCTGCCAGCTCGGCCTGACCAAGAGCTATCAGGTCAACCAGCTGTTCGCCGGCCTGACCGTCCGCGAGAACCTGGTGATCGCGGCGCTGTCGGCGCTGCGCGGCAAGTTCAAGCTCGATCTGTTCCGCAGCATCGACAGCATTCCCGGCCTGTCCGAGCAGGTTCAGCACACGCTCGAACTGGTCAATCTCGCAGCAAGGCCCGACACCCCGGTATCCGAGCTCGCCTATGGTGAAAAGCGCCGGCTCGAGATCGGGCTGGCGCTCGCGACCTCGCCGAGCCTGCTGCTGCTCGACGAACCGCTGGCCGGCATGAGCCCGCGCGAACGCGTCGAGACCGTGAAGCTGCTGAAGTCGATCAGCCAGGGCCGCACGATGATCATCATCGATCACGACATGGACGCGCTGTTCGAGCTCGCCGAACGCGTCACCGTGCTGCAGGAGGGCCGCGTCCTCGTCGAAGGCACCCCCGAAGAGATCAAGAACAACTCGACCGTCCAGGAAGCCTATCTCGGCGGCGTGCATGGAGAGCTCGCCGCATGAGCCTGCTCGAGGTCACCGGACTGAACAGCTATTACGGGGATTCCCATATCCTGTTCGACGTTGCGCTGCGCGTCGAACGCAACGAGGTGGTGGCGCTGCTCGGCCGCAACGGCGCCGGCAAGAGCACGACGCTGAAAAGCCTGATGGGCGTCGTGACCCCGCAGAGCGGCTCGGTAATGTTCGACGGCGCCGAGATCGCCGGCAGGAAGAGCCACAAGATCGCGCAGGCCGGCATGCAACTGGTCCATGAAGAGCGCCGCATCTTCGGCAGCCTGAGCGTCGAGGAGAATCTCGTCATCGCGGGATTGACCGCCTCGCAGCGCTGGCCGCTCGACCGCATCTACGAGATGTTTCCGCGGCTGAGGGAGCGCCGGGCCAATCGCGGCACCGACCTGTCGGGCGGCGAGCAACAGATGCTGGCGATCGCGCGCGCGCTGGTGCGCGATCCCAAGATCATCCTGCTCGACGAGCCGTTCGAGGGACTGGCGCCGGTCATCGTGCGCGACCTGATGAAAGCGTGCCGCGACCTTGCCGAGGCCGGACAGACCATCGTGCTGGTGGAGCAGAATCTCGCCGCGACGCTCGCGCTCGCCCAGCGCATCTACATCATCAACAATGGACACATTGTCCATGAAGGGCCGGCGCAGGAGATCAAGGCGCAGCCCGACGTGCTGCAGCGCTATCTCGGCGTCTAGTCAAGGTAAGGTCGTATCGATCTCGCGGCAGGCTGGCTGCACCTCTCCCGCTTGCCGGCAGGGCTATCACATATCTCTCCCGGGAGACTTTGGCGTTGACGTCTCCCCATCGTCATGGCCGGGCCCGTCCCGGCCATCCACGTCTTCCTTGTCTCGCGAACCCTAAGACGTGGATGCCCGGGACAAGCCCGGGCATGACGAGTTTGTGGAGCGACCGAGCCCATATACGGGTTGCTCGCTTGAGGTTGCCGTCCGATCCAACTCATCATGCGCTGGATCGCCTGGCCGCTCAGCTTCCGAGCGCCGTGATCATCCGCCGGGCATGGTCGGCGAGCACGTCCATGTCTTCCGCGCGGGTCTGCGGCGGCAGCAGCGCCACGCCTTCGTTGACCGGCATCACGTGCATATGCAGGTGCAAGACCACCTGGCCGCTGGCGGGTTCGCTGAACTGCTGGATGATGATGCCGTCGGCCGCAAAGGCCTTCTTCGCGGCGATGGCGACGCGCTTGGCCGACTTGACGACTTCTGCAAGATCGTCGTCCGCGATATCGAAGATCCCGCGCGCGGGCGCCTTGGGAATGACCAGCGTATGTCCCGGCGAGCGCGGCATGATGTCGAGGAAGGCAAAGGTCCGGTCGGTTTCATAGATCTTGAGGCTCGGGATCTCGCCGCGCAGGATCTTTGCGAAGATGTTCTGGTCGTCATAGGCCGTCATGGTCGTGTGCTTCCGGATCGGGATGCTTGGACGTTCAACCGTGCGCGCCGGCGATGCAAGGCGCAAGTGATATCGACGCCGCAGCGACCATCGGCTAACAACGCGCGATGAGCGAACCTGCTGACAATGGCAGCCAGACCGTCGAGGCCGCCAGGCGCGCGCTGTCCGCGCGCCTCCAGGCTGCCGGCAATGACTCGGCCGAACTCGATGCGCGGTTCTTGGTCGGCGCCGCGCTCGGTCTCGACCTGACCGGCATGATCACGGCGGCAGGCCGCGCGATCACGCGCGACGAGTCGAATCGCCTGGACGGCTTTGCGCAACGCCGCCTCGCCGGCGAACCGGTGGCCCGCATTCTCGGCATGCGGGAGTTTTGGGGACTGCCGCTCACTCTCTCGGCGGCAACGCTGGTGCCGCGGCCCGATACCGAGACGGTGGTCGAGCGTGCACTCGAGCTGCTGCGCGCCGGCGGCCCGATCGATCGCACTTTGCAGATCGCCGACCTCGGCACCGGCACTGGCGCGATCCTGCTGGCGCTGCTCTCGGAGCTGCCTAACGCGCACGGCTTCGGCACCGATATTTCGGAAGCCGCGCTGCAGACGGCGCGCGAGAACGCCAGCCGGCTCGGGCTCGCCGATCGCGCGACCTTCATCGCCTGCGACTACGCCAGCGGCCTGACCGGTCCCCTCGACCTGATCGTCTCGAACCCGCCCTATATCCGCTCGGCCGATATCGCAGGTCTTGCGATCGAGGTGCGCGACCACGATCCGCACGCCGCGCTTGATGGAGGCCCGGATGGTCTCGATGCCTACCGCGCCCTGATCGCGCAATCCGTGAGCCTTCTGGGCCCGAATGGCAGCCTTGTTGTGGAGGCCGGACAGGGCCAAAGCGGGGACATTGAAGCCCTGATGACGGCCGCGGGATTATCCCCAGCCGGGCCGCCAAAAGCCGATCTTGGGGGCATTCCGAGGGCCGTTTCCGCCTGCCGGCTGCCTAGATAAAGTCCTATTGGAACGCAAAAAAACCTCTTGGAATATCCCCCGGGAACGACTACGTTCCGGGCACAACATCGGTGCTGGCCCCGTAGCCTACGGGTGATGACCAGGGTTCTCGACGAGAGCCCGCCGATCGAAGGGTTCCAAAACGCAGGTCATATTGAGCGCAATAGCCGGAGCTGTGCTGCTCTCGACCGCCAAGCGAACGAAAGCCTGTTATTGCGCTTGAAGACTTACGCAAGAGAGCTGGGCCTGTCTCGACGGGCGGAATGATTTGGTCGCCGGCGAAGGCTGCCGGCGGTTGGGGAACGCGTCTTTGCTGAACGCGATGGTCGGCGACATCGAAGCCAATTCAAACGGTAGTGCGATTCCGTGCGCTCAAATGCGCGCCGAGTCGAACGAAGCAATGGACGGAAATAACTTCAGGGCTGGAATAAAAGGCGACAGATGAGAAACGGTCAGAACAACAAGCGGATGCGCAACCGGAATAACAACAACAATAACAACAATAACAACCGGCGCGGCCAGAATCCCCTGACACGGGTGTACGAATCGAACGGACCTGACATCAAGATCCGCGGCACGGCTTCCCACGTAGCCGAGAAATACGTTCAGCTTGCCCGCGATGCGCGCTCCTCAGGCGATCCGGTTGCGGCCGAAAACTACTACCAGCACGCGGAGCACTATTACCGAATCATCGCTGCCGCCCAGGAGCAATTCCGGCAGAATCAGCAGCAGCCGCGCCCCGATGCGGAAGCAACGCCGTCCGATGACAGCGATGATGATAGCGACGGCTATTCGAGCTTCGGCCAGGAGCCGGGGTTCGTGCCGCAGCCCTTCATGCGCGACAACGGCCAGCAGCCGTATCAGCGTGATCAGCAGCAGCCGCGTGAGCAGCGCGAGCACCGAGAGCGCGAGCATCGTCAGCAGCCGCAATATCAGCCACAGCCGCAACCGCAGAATCAGCCGCAGCCTGCAATGGCTGACGCTGGCGGCGTCGATCGTCTGCCGTCCTTCATCACCGGGGGCGCGCAGCCGCAGGTCAATGGCGGCTATGAGAACAACAATGGCGGCGGAGAGCGCAGCGAGCGTGCCGAACGCTTCCCGCGCCGTCGTCGCCGGCCGCACGGCCCGCGTCCCGACATTGCCGCACAGCCCGGTTCGAACGAAGACGCCAATCCGGGCAGCGAGTAAAGCTTCGGCTTAGTTCTGAAGACAGGGCGGGCGACGCTGCAGGCGGCCCGCCCTTTTGCTTTTTTGCGAGAGCAGTTTCGGTTCTGATCGAATCAGGACCGAAGCTCTTCACGCGAAGTTATATCCACCTCGCTCGAGAGCGCGCTATCCACGCGTCGCCGTTGACGACGGCACCAGCACCGGCCGCAGCGACGGGATCAGCCGCGTGCGCTCGCGGTGCGCGGGGATCGCGCGATAGACCTGTTTGCTGGCCTCGACGATATGCACGCCGGCGAAGGGCAACGACAGCGCCGCGCCGACTCGTTCCCATGCCATCGCCGAGCGCAGAAACCAGCCGCCCTGAACCGGCGGCATGAACAGCGCTTCGCTCCACGCCGTCGGCGTGAACCAGGTCTGCCGCAGCAGTTGCGTGATCTGCGCGCGCGAATAGGGCCGGCCGTGGCCGAACGGCGTGTTGTCGGTGCGCGTCCATACACCGCGGCGATTCGGGATCACGGCGATCAGCCGCCCGGATGGCGCCAGCACCCGCCAGACCTCGCGCAGCAGCCGCTCCGGATCGTCGGACATCTCCAGCGCGTGCACCAGCAGCACGCGGTCGACCGCGGCATCCTGCAGCGGCATCGAGAATTCATCGACCAGGGTCGCAAGCGCCGGCCGCCCGGTCGGCCATTTCAGCACGCCCTGGGTCGCCGGCATGAAGGCGATGCAGCGCTCGCAGGATTCGCGGAACAGGCCGAGATAGGGCGTCGGATAGCCCAGCCCGAGCACGCGCTGCCCCTCCGCATTGGGCCAGCGCCCACGGATTCCGCGGTTGATCAGCTGCCGCGCCACAATGCCGAGGCGCTGCGAATAGAAGTCCCGGAGGTCAATGACGTCCATGGCTCCAACCTAACATGCCGCTCGCGGCCCCGGCGCGCGGAAAATTGCGTTGCCGCATGAGCGTTAACGCCATATTTCACACCTACATTTGGCGTGTTAGAGCATGATCCGAAAAAGTGGGAACCCGGTTTTTCGATCAAATCATGCTCACCTATCGATAAGTTGGAGCATGACGCGATCCCTCGCGGTCGGAGCATGCTCCGGCGTCCTCGCCTAAGCACTTCGTGGAGATATCATGGCCGCCGAAATTCGCACCTTTACCTGCCTCACCGACAATTTCGGTTATCTGATCCACGACCCCGCGACCAAGGCCACGGCGTCGATCGATGCGCCGGAAGCCGCGCCCATCATCAAGGCGCTGGAGCGCGAGGGCTGGACGCTGACCGACATCCTGATCACCCATCACCATGGCGACCATGTCGGCGGCGTCGCTGAGCTGAAGCAGAAATACGGCTGCCGCGTCGTCGCCCCCCACGACAAATCGGCGAAGATCGCCAATGTCGACCTGCGTGCCGCCAATGCCGACGTGATCAAGGTCGGCAGCCTGCTGGCGCGCGTGGTGGAGACACCCGGCCACACGCTCGACCACATCTCCTATGTGTTCGACGGCGAGAAGGCGGTGTTCGCAGCCGACACGCTGTTCTCGATCGGTTGCGGCCGGGTGTTCGAAGGCAACTATCTCATGATGTGGGATTCGTTGCTGAAGCTGCGCTCGCTGCCGGACGACTTCCGGCTCTATTGCGGTCATGAATACACCGCCTCCAACGTCAAGTTCGCACTCACCGTCGAGCCCGATAATCCGGCATTGCAAGCGCGCGCGGCGGAAGTGACGAAACTGCGCGCCGAGAACAAGCCGACGATTCCGGTGCTGCTCGGCGACGAGAAGAAGGCCAACGTGTTCCTGCGTGCCGACGAGCCCGTGGTCGCGGCGAAGCTGCACATGAAGGGCGCCGACCCGGCCCAGGTGTTCGGCGAACTCCGCGAGCGCAAGAACAAGTCCTGATGCCACAGCCCTCGGCTGCCGAGATCATCGCGCGGCTCGAGCTGAAGCCGCATCCGGAAGGCGGACATTATCGCGAGACGTTTCGCGACAAGCGCTGCGACGACAGCGGTCGTTCCTGCTCGACCGCGATCTACTTCCTGCTCGCCCGCGGCGAGCGCTCGCACTGGCATCGCATCGACGCAGTCGAGGTCTGGCACCATTACGCTGGCGCGCCGCTGACGCTGCAGATCGCTCATGAGACCTGCGGCAGGCACACGGTCACGCTTGGTCCGGATGTCGCCAGCGGCGAACGGCCGCAGGCGATCGTGCCCGCGGATGCCAGGCAGGCCGCCGAAAGCAGCGGCGACTGGACGCTGGTCGGCTGCACCGTCGCGCCGGGATTCGAGTTCGCGAGTTTCGAGCTGGCGCCAAAGGGCTGGGAGCCTTCTTGGTAGCTTGTAGGATCGATAGAGCGCAGCGAAACCCATCATGCTTCCGCATGTGACGATCGATGGGGTTTCGCTGCGCTCTACCTATCCTACTTTCTACCCTCGCTTCCTCAACACCATATCCTTGGCCGCGATCAGGCCGCCGCCGGCGATCAGGATCGCGGCGATGGCGATGTTGGCGCTGGGCTTTGCAAAGCCTGCAAGGATCAGGAAGGCGGTCGACAACAGCGGCGTGGCGTAGGACGCCGCACCGAGCACGCGGATGTCGCCGCGCTTCATGCCGATGTCCCAGGCGAAGAACGCAGCTCCAACCGGGCCGATGCCCAGGCCGACGACAGCGAGCCATTGCAGCGACGTCGCCGGCCACACCGTGGTCTCGACCATCATGTGCACGAGTGCAGCGAGTACTGCGGTGGCGAGGCAAAAACCCGCCACCGCATCTGATGGCACCGCCTTGAGGCGGCGCGACATCACCGAATAGGTCGCCCAGACAAAGGCCGCGACAAAGGCGGCCGCGAATCCCGGAATCTGGCTCCGCGCGAAGCTGCCGGTATTGCCGGCGAACAGCAGCACTGTGCCGACGAGGCCCAGCAACGCGCCGACGATGTAATGGATCGCGAGCCGCTCGCCCGGCAGCAGCGAGGAGAACAGCACGATCAGGAGCGGCCAGAGATAGTTGAGCAGTCCCGCTTCAGCCGGCGGCGCGAAGCGCAGCGCCAGGAAATACAGCGCGTGATAGCCGAACAGCCCGCCGACGCCGACGACCCAGGCAACCAGCGGCTGCTTCAATGCGGCAAAGGCGGACGGGCGAAACAGGAAACTTGTGAACGCCACCGCCGCCCCGATCGCAAACGTCATGGCGGCGAGCTGGAACGCCGGGATCCGGCCGGTCGCAACAGTCATGACCGACAGCAGCGACCACATCAGGATGGCGGTCAATCCAACAAGGGTTGCGGTACGGGTCGTCATCAGCACATTTCCGGTGGCCCGGCCCAGGCGCGAAGCGCATCTTCGCGTGATGTGCCGCAATCATGCACGGGGGTCGCTTTCGGCTCACCCTTGTAAAGACGTGAATGCCCGGCACAAGGCCGGGCATCACCACTTTGTTGTCAGCGCCTGCGGCGCGACGACGCGAAGCATTTAGGCGTGATACTGGCCGCCGTTCACGGTCAGTGTCGAGCCGGTGATGAAACCGGCATCGTCGGCAGCAAGGAACACCACGGCGCGCGCGATCTCTTCAGGCTCGCCAAGCCGGGCAACCGGAATCTGCGGGATCACGTTCTTCTCGAGCACGTCCTTCGGCACCGCCTGCACCATCTCGGTGTTGATGTAGCCGGGGCAGATCACGTTCACGGTGATGCCGCCCTTCGCATTCTCCAGAGCCAACGCCTTGGTGAAGCCGATGTCGCCGGCCTTTGCCGCCGAGTAGTTGACCTGGCCGAACTGACCCTTCTGGCCATTGATCGAGGAGATCGAAATGACGCGACCGAATTTGCGGGCACGCATGCCCTCGATCACCTGGCGCGTCATGTTGAACAGCGAGCCGAGATTGGTGTTGATCACCGCGTTCCACTGCTCCACCGTCATCTTGTGGAATGCAGTGTCCTTGGTGATGCCGGCATTGTTGACGAGCACGTCGACCGGGCCAAGATCAGCCTCGACCTGCTTCACGCCCGCCGCGCAGGCGTCGAATGATGCGACGTCCCACTTGTAGACGGGAATCCCGGAATCTGCCTTGAACTTCTCCGCCGCGGCGTCGTTGCCGGCGTAGCTCGCCGCGACCTTGTAGCCAGCCGCCTTCAGCGCCTTGCTGATCGCAGCTCCGATTCCCCGGGTACCGCCCGTCACCAATGCAACACGTGCCATGTACGTCTCCTCCTTGGCCGCCTTTTGTAAACCGGAATGATGCCGGTTTTCTTGCACTCACTCGCACCGCAAAAACAAAAATGCCCGGCGCGTGGCCGGGCATTTTATTTATCAGCTCGCGCCGGGGTGGACAGATGATCTTTTCATCAACTAACCCGCCTCGCTGCCTTTTGTTCAGTCGCGTGCAACGCACATGGCGATGCCCATGCCGCCGCCGATGCAGAGCGTCGCGAGGCCCTTCTTGGCATCGCGCTTCTGCATCTCGTGCAGCAGCGTCACCAGCACGCGCGCACCTGACGCACCGATCGGATGACCGATCGCGATTGCGCCGCCGTTGACGTTGACCTTGGCGGCATCCCAACCGAGGTCCTTGTTGACCGCGCAGGCCTGCGCCGCGAACGCCTCGTTGGCCTCGATCAAATCGAGGTCGGCGACGTTCCAGCCGGCCTTCTTCAGCGCGGTGCGCGAAGCGGGGATCGGACCGGTGCCCATGATCTTGGGATCGACGCCGGCCTGACCCCAGGAGACGATGCGGGCGATCGGCTTCTTGCCCTGCCGCGCCGCTTCCTTGGCGGTCATCAGCACCACGGCGGCAGCGCCGTCATTGATCCCCGAGGCGTTGCCGGCGGTCACGGTACCGTCCTTCTCGAAGGCCGCGCGGAGCTTGCCCATCGCATCGAGGGTGGCGCCATGGCGCGGATACTCGTCGGCGTCGACCACGATATCGCCCTTGCGGCTCTTGATGGTGACAGGGACGATCTCGTCCTTGAACCGGCCGGCTTTCTGCGCCGCCTCGGCCTTGTTCTGCGAACCGACCGCGAACTCATCCTGCTGCGCGCGGGTGATCTGGTACTGCTTGGCGACGTTCTCCGCCGTGTTGCCCATGTGATAGCCGTTGAAGGCATCCCACAGACCGTCCTTGATCATGGTGTCGACCAGCTCGAGGCCGCCCATCTTGACGCCGCCGCGCAGATATTGCGCGTGGGGGGCCATGCTCATGGATTCCTGGCCACCGGCGACGACGACCGAGGAGTCGCCATTGACCAGCGCCTGGTAGCCAAGCGCGACCGAGCGCAGGCCGCTGCCGCAGAGCTGGTTGACGCCCCAGGCCGGGCTTTCCACCGGGATGCCGGCCGCGATCGAGGCCTGGCGGGCCGGATTCTGGCCCTGCGCTGCCGTGAGGATCTGGCCCATGATGACTTCCGAGACCTGACCCGGCTCGACGCCTGCACGCTCCAGGGCCGCCTTGATGGCGATTGCGCCGAGGTCATGGGCCGGCGTGGTCGCGAACGCGCCGTTGAAGCTGCCTACCGGGGTGCGGGCGGCGCTGACGATGACGACATCGTCTGACATGGACATCTCCTGTTGGTTATAGCTTGGGTTTTTTCGACGGCGGGCGGCCGGTTGGCGGGCCTGTCTCTTAGTTACTCATCCTGTAAAGCTGCGCGGGACCTGTCAATCGAACAGTGGGCCAAATTGCGCCGCGACGCACTCAAAATGACGCTCTTGGCAGTTTCCTGAGCAATCCCTATGCTTTGGGTTTAACCCTACAGCACAAAACGGTAGCCGAACCGCTTTGAAAGTGCTTTCCTTTGCTGCGATGCGTTGCATTTAGCCCTGCGGCAATGCTGCCGGGTTCCAGGTCCTTCGGTGTTGAAGTGAGAGCCCATGGCAAAATCTGAACAACCGACCACGATCAAGAAATACGCGAACCGGCGGCTCTATAATACCGGTACGAGCACGTATGTGACGCTTGAGGATCTCGCGGCGATGGTGAAGGAAGGCGAGGATTTCCTCGTCTATGACGCCAAGACCGGCGACGACATCACCCGCTCCGTCCTGGCGCAAATCATCTTCGAACAGGAAAACAAGGCCGGGCAAAACCTGCTGCCGACCACATTCCTGCGGCAGCTGATCCGCTTCTACGGCGACAGCATGCAGATGGTGGTGCCGAAATATCTCGAGCAATCGCTGGAGACGCTGACCAGGGAGCAGGAGAAGTTCCGCAAGCAGATCGCGGGCGCCCTGAGCGGCACGCCGTTTGCGCCGCTGGAAGAGCAGGTCCGCCGCAACATGGAGCTGTTCCAGCAGACCTTCTCGATGTTCAAGCCATTCGTGCCGCAGCGTGGCGGCACCGAGCCGGAGAAGGTGCCGGAGCCCGCAGCGGAGGACAACAACATCGACGACCTCCGTCGTCAGATGAGGGACATGCAGGAACGCCTCGAGCGCATGTCGCAGCCGAAGAAGGACGAGTAACGCTGCCGGTCGGCAAGGCCGACCGATCGTCGTTGCTGTCGCAATATCCTGACCACGCAGGCTCGCGCCGACGTCACGCGTCGGCGGCCTGATCGAACAGTTTCTTGCGCACGATCGCGTGCACGCCCCAATTGCCGTCGGCGACCTGCGTGACGCCGAAATCGACACCCAGCGAGATCAGCGCCAGCGCCTCATCCTCGCTAAGGTGGTAACCCTCCATCAGGAATTTGCGCGTCGCGCGGAACGCATTGCGCAGTGCGAGATCGACCGACGAACGTTGGTAGATCTCGGACTGCGCATTCCGGCCGAGCTCACGCAGATAATTGCCGTAGCTGAAGCCGTGCAGGATCCACTCATCCGCGGTTTCGAGCAGCGGATGCGCAAGTCCTTCCACATGCGGCTTGGACCCCTGCCCGTTCTTGTGCAGGACGAAGCGAAACTGGCCGGTGAGCGAAAGCTCCAGCGCGGTGCCGTTGACCTCGCCGTCACCTTGCGCGAAATGCGGATCGCCGATCGAGAACAGTGCGCCCGGTACGGCGACCGGGAGATAGAGCGTGGTGCCCTTGGTCGCCCGCCAATTGTCGACATTGCCGCCGAAATAGCCGGGCGGAATCGAATCGATGATGTCGGACTCGCGCGGCGCCACCGCCATGAAACCGAAGTGCAGCCGCGACGGAATGCGCACACCGGCGAGCACGCCGGGCCGCTTCTCGATGCTTGTGTGATCGACCGGCACGCCGGGATAATCCATGGTGTCGTGACGCACGCCGAACGGATCGGTCTGCGGCGTCCAGCGATAGGAATAGACCGCACGCGCCCACTCGGCGCGCGCATCGGTCTCGAAGATGGTGATGGTCTCGCGCTTCGCCGGCGGATCGATCAGGTCGTTGTACTGAAAACCCCACCAGGCAGCGGCGTTGCTGCCGAATGACTTGCCGGCGAAGGCCGGATTGGCGCAGGGCCGCGGCCAGATATCGAGGATCTGCACCTCGAGCACATCGCCCGGCTCCGCGCCACGGACATAGACCGGGCCGGTGCAAATGTGCACGCCGAACCCCTCGCCGGCGCCGCGGCCGAAGATCGAGCCGTCCATCGGACCGGCGCCGCGCCGCTCGACCGCTTTTCCCTCGGCGGTCCAGCGGAACACGCTCTCGGCCCCCGGATCGCCCTTGATCATGCGTTCGTAATCGTCGAACGCGTGCTGGGTCAGTGTCTCGATGGTCACCACTGCGCCGGGCTCCACGCACATCACCGGCGGGATTGCGCGGCTGAGATAGCCCCAATGGGTGGTCTCTTTCGAAACCTCGAGATGATGCGATGAGACTCGCATTTCCGGCGGCGCTGTCGCCGGCTCGGTCAGTGCATTCGATTCGCTCGGCGCTGCGACGTCCCGCAGCACGGGACCCGGCGCGAGCCGCAGCACCGTCGCGGTGCTGCGCGCCAGCCGCGGCCGGCCCCGCGTGCGTTCGGTTTCCGGATCGCGCGGCACCGCCTTGCGAAACTCGCGCGGCGAGGTGCCGTAGGTTGCGCTGAACATGCGGCTGAAATGGGCCTGGTCGGTAAATCCCCAACGGTAGCTGATCTCGGCGATGCGCTGGTCGGCATAGTTCGGGTCAATCAGATCGTTGCAGCAACGCTCCAGCCGCCGCTCGCGCACATAGGCCGAGAACGTCGTGCTCTGGCGTTCAAACAGCCGCTGCAGATAGCGCTGCGAGAGGCCCTCCTGGCGCGCGATGTCGGCGATCGCCAGATTGGGATTGCCGAGCTGCGCCTCGATCGCGGCATCGACCCGCCGCAAATGCCCGGCCTGAACCTGCGTCATGGCCTCGGCATCGAGCCGTGTTTCGCCCAGCACCGCACCGGCGACGAGCTCGGTGACCGCGACTTCGGTGGTGGCGAGATCGGCCTTGTCCAGAATCGAAAAGTTCCCGGCCAGTGTCCGCATCACCGGGCGCACGGCCGCGGCGGCAATCGTCGCTCCAAGCACGATCGGAAGCCGCAGCCGGTTGTGCCCGAGCCGGCCGAGCAGCCGTTCGCGCGGCAGCTCGAGCAGCAGGATCTCGAAATCCTCGCGCAACGTCATGCACCACGCCGACTGCAGGTCGCACACCGACACGTCGTTGTCGGCGAGCTCGCAACTGCGCTGGCCGGTCGCGATGCTGCCGCGTCCGTAACCATGGAAGATGATGGCGACCCGGGCGGGTGCCGCCGGTGACGCCGGATGGCCGTTGCAGACGATCTGCTGCGCGCTCGAACGCAGCAGCGCCAACTGCGCGCCGGTCGATGAGCGCTTCGCGGTCAGTTCGCCAAACTGGAACGGCCCGGTTTCCGGCAATCTGCAGTCAAGCAACAGCCCGGCCAGCGCCTCGCGCCAAACCTCCCGCTGGTTTTGCCGCGGGATCGCATCGATCGAAATCCGATAGGTCGTGGCGACCATCACCCCTCCAGGCCGTCGCACCGCGGTCTTCAAGTCACATGGCCGTGAAAGCAGCGTGCACCGATTGCAGTGAGGCGGCAAGCGTGTTGCAGCAGCACACAATGCCCAGCATTCGTGCAAGACGCCGCGACGATCTCCGGCTGACGATGGGCCGCCCGCAAACGGACGCTGCCGGATTTGCGCGAATACGCCCAAAATCTTGACCACGGCGGCCGTACTGCGATGCCAACCCAGCTATCGCCAGCGCTTTGCGCTGCACGCCACAGCGCGTTGTGCGCAGCAATGAAAGCATGCTGCCGGCAAATTATTGGGCGCGCGTGGTCATGTCGAAGCCGCGCCGTGCGCGGCAGTCTCGCAAGCACTCATCGAACCGCAGGAGAGCGAGATGTGTGCTGGCGACGATAAGAACTGCCCGGACTTCGAACTGCATCATCGACAATTCAAGGACACGCTCGACCGGGAACGCCGTTCGTTCCTGCGCTCGAGCTTTGCGGCGGCCGGTGGCGCCGCCGCAATGACTGCCGGCGGCATCTCGCTGGTAACGCCGAAGATGGCGGCCGCGGCGGAGAAGCATCAGCCTGCGCAGCGCTCCTATCACCACCTGCCGGCGAATGCCGACACCGTGCATTGGGGCTATTTCAGCAAGACGCTAAAGCCTCAGGTCGAGATCGATTCCGGCGACTTCATCACGATCGAGGCGCTGACGCACCATGCCAATGACGATGCCGAGCGCATGGTCAAGGGCGACCCCGGCGTCGAGAGCGTGTACCTCTGGACCAAGGACAAGAAGGGCGTCAACCGGCGCGGCGCCGGCCCGATGGATGCTTCGCTCTTCGGGCGTGGCGCCGGCGAAGGTCTCGGCGTGCACATCTGCACCGGGCCGGTGTTCGTGCGCGGTGCCGAGCAAGGCGACGTACTCGAAGTGCGCATCATCGACGTGGCGCCGCGGCCCAGCGCCAACCCGAAATATGCAGGCAAGGCATTCGGCAGCAACGCCGCCGCATCATGGGGCTTCCACTACAAGGACCTGCTCACCGAACCGAAGCCGCGCGAAGTCGTCACCATCTACGAGGTCGACGCCACCGGCGAACGCAATTGGGCGCGGGCCGTCTATAATTTCACCTGGACGCCGCAGACCGATCCGTTCGGCGTGGTGCACAAGACCATCGACTATCCCGGCGTTCCCGTCGATCATTCGACGGTCAAGGAGAACCACGGCATCCTGAAGAACGTGCGCATCCCGGTGCGTCCGCATTTCGGCGTGATCGGCCTTGCGCCCAAGGAGGCCGACTTCGTTGATTCCATCCCGCCGAGCTACACCGGCGGCAACATCGACAACTGGCGCATCGGCAAGGGTGCGACGATGTACTACCCCGTCGCGGTCGAAGGCGGCCTGTTGTCGGTCGGCGACTCCCACGCCTCGCAAGGCGATTCCGAATTGTGCGGCACCGCGATCGAATGCTCGCTCAACGGGACCTTCCAGATCATTCTGCACAAGAAGGCCGACCTCGCAGGCACCGCGCTCGAGTCACTCGACTACCCGATGCTCGAGACCCAGGACGAATGGCTGGTGCACGGCTTCAGCTACGCCAACTATCTCGGCGAGCTGGGGTCCAGCGCGCAGACCGACATCTACAAGAAGTCGTCGGTCGACCTCGCATTGCGCGATGCCTTCCGCAAAATGCGCCGATTCCTGATGACGACGAAGAAGCTGACCGAGGACGAGGCGATCTCCCTGATCTCGCTCGGCGTCGACTTCGGCGTGACCCAGGTGGTCGACGGCAATTGGGGCGTCCATGCCGTGATCCGCAAGGACGTCTTCGCCGGCGGCGATAGCTGACGAACGGGCGACGTGAGCGCGACGAGATCAGCTTGGAGCTTCGTCGCGCTTCAGCTCGCAGCGGGCACGGCCTTCTCGGCGTTCGCGCTCCACGGCCGCTCGGGCGAGGCGAGGCCGATCAGGCGGCCCTGGATGAAATCGCAGCCCCACTCGCGCAGCATCACGGCGGCCTCTTCGTCCTGCACCCATTCGGCGACGGTCTTGATCCCGAGCCGCCGCGCGAGATCGATCAGCGTCTGCACGAAGGCACGGTCGTCGGCCGAGTGCACGATGTTCTGCACGAAGGCGCCGTCGATCTTCACGATATCGACGCCGAGCTTGCGCAGGTTGCGGAACGAGGTGTAGCCCGCGCCGAAATCGTCGATCGCGATGCGGCTACCGAAATTCTTCAGCCGGGTGACGAAGCCCCGGACGTCATCGATATCCTGGATCGCGACCGTCTCGGTGATCTCGACGATCAGCCGCTCGCCGACGCCGGGATGCGCGCGCATCAGCGATTCGATCGTGGTCCACCAGTCCGGATCCATCGTGGTATCCGGCGAGATGTTGAGGCTGAGCTGAACGCCGGGCGCGGCGGCAAGCTCGGAGATCGCAAGCTCCAGCACACGGTGATCGACCAGCCGGATCAAACCGAGCCGCTCGGCGACCGGCACGATATCAGGCGCGAGCAGCGCACGGCCGTCATCCTGCTCCATCCGAACCAGGCATTCGTAAAATGAGGGTTGGCGCGAGCGCGCATCGACGACGGGCTCGAAGCCGATCACGATTCGCCGCTCGTTCAGCGCGGTGACGATCTCGTCGGTGACTCGGATGTTGACGCGGCGCTGGGCGTCGCGCTCGACATTCGGCTTCCACAACGCGAACGACCCGGCGCGGCGGCTCTTGGCGGCGTCCAGCGTCTCCTGGGCGCGATTGACCGCCTCCTCCGCCGACCTCGCATGGCGCGGGATGGTGACGGCGCCGATCGAGGCCGTCACCGACACCGGGCCGGATCGGGTCGGCACCACCTCGTCGCGGACCGCGGCCAGGAATCGTTCGGTCGCGACGTTGGTGTCGTCGACCGTGCAATTGCGCAGGATCAGGCCGAATTTGTTGCCGGAGAAACGGCCGAGCATGTCGCCGCTGCGCAGCCGTGCACGAATCCGCTTCGCGACCTCGGCGATGACGGCGTCCGCGACGTCGAAGCCGAAGGCGTCGTTGACCCGCGCCAGATGATCGATGCCGATCAGCATGAAGGCGCAGGAGGTGCGGAAGCGCGTGCACTCCTCGATCGTCTCCGCAAGCGAGGCGATCAGATGGGTGCGGTTGAGTTCATTGGTCAGCGGATCGTGCCGCGACAGCTTCAGAAGCTGCTCGTCGCGGGCGTGGCGTTCGTTGTTGACGCGAACGATTCCCTGCGCGCGCACCGGCCTGCCGTCGGCACCGGCAAACCAGCAACCGGTTTCCTCGACCCAGATCACGGGCGCGGAGGTGACGGCGCGCACGCCATACTCGATCCGGTAGGAAACCACCTCACCGCTCTGCGCCGGCGCGGCCTGGCCGAGCGCGTCGCGGCGCACGGTGCGCGACGGCTCGATCAGCTTCGCAAGCTCCACGCCGCTGGCAAGCGCCGCCGCGGGGATGTCGGGAAAGACCGCCGCGACGTTGTCGCTCCAGGCGATCGCATCGGTCGCGAGATCCCAGGCGAATGTCGCCTGGCCGAGCGAGGCGAGGATGCTGGCAGCTGGCGGGACAGAGGGCATCAGGCTTGCCTCAATTCGGAACAGCACTCGCTGATTCTACGTCTCAAACATAGTGGTTCCGGCGAATCCAACGCTAGGTGAAGTTGATAAATAATCCGGAAACCACATTTGGCGATGCCCGGGAACGGATCGGCCGCGATCGGCATGACCCTTGCCGTAAGGAGATTATTGAGGGACGCAGTGTCCCAAAATGCAACGATTCAGCGGGATGCCGTTGGCAATTTTCGATATCGATCAACCGGAAGTCCAGGACGGCGAGGCCACAAGCGACCGCAAGGCCGAATGCCGGGCGCTGGTGCCGCTTGCCGCGACGACCTATTGGGCGCCGAAGATCCCGCTCGTCAATGCCGACCCCTCTTTCATCACCCAACTGATCGCGACCGCCGAGCACGAACCGCAAACGCGCGTGCTGCGGCGAGGATCACTGGCCGATGCGCAGACCGCCTACGGTCCGCACCTCAACGAGCGCCGCAGCGTCGCGCGGCGGACCCGGCAGATCATCTAGGGATTAACGTCAGGTCTTCGGCGTATCCGACGGCGGATGGCTGCCCGGCTGCAAATCCGGAGAGGCAACAGCGGGCTTTGGCGCGGCCTGGTCGAGCAGCACGGATTCCGCCACCGATGCCGCCGGCGGAACCGGCGCGGCCGGCGTTGGCGCGGCGGGTGCAGATGTTGCTGGCGCATTTGCAGCGGGGGCCGGCGCAACGGCAGGCGGTGCTGCAGCAGCGGGCGCCGGCGCGGCGGGCTGGGGTTGCGGCGTCTCCCTAGCCGCGGGCTCATCATACCGGTTCACGCGGGCGCTCTGCGTCGCCAGCACGGCCACGGCGCGGCGGCGGGTGCGCAGCGCAATTCCCGAGATGAAATCGACCAGCGCAAGCAGCGCGAGCAGGAAATAGGTCGAGGTGCCGAATTTCGGCCAGAGCACGAATTCTGCAGCCGCGGCGCCGAACACGATCAGCGACAGCAGATGATCGGTGAGATATTTCGCGCCGGGACGCGCGCCCTTGATGACCTCGAGCAGCAACAGCAGCACGCCGGCGGCGAGCAACATGTCGCTCAGCGTGATCTGCCAGACTTCGCCCGACATCAATGTCAGCTTGATCAGCGGATCCGTGAAGGACACGCCGGGCATCAGGAAGGCGATGATGTTGTAGACGGCGAGCGGAATGAGGAGCAGCGGGAAACCGACCATCGGGGCTTGCGCCTTATTCAGGGAGAATCATGCAATGCGGCGATGCCTTGGCTTCGCCGCAGACGCGCCCGTCTTGACCGCACTCGTTGGCCGAATTCAGGCGCAGCATCGCTTCGTTAGCGGCGCACGCCGAAGGTCCGATCAGGACTCTTTCTTGGCCTTCAGGACCTGGCGGCCCTTATACATGCCGGTCTTCAGGTCGAGATGGTGCGGACGGCGCAGTTCACCGGAGTCCTTGTCCTCGACATAGGTCGGGGTCTTGATCGCATCGGCCGAACGGCGCATGCCACGGCGCGACGGCGAGGTTTTTCTTCTGGGAACGGCCATGACGGTGTCCTCTAGGGGTGTTGCGGAGGCATCGTCCGAAATGGGGACGAGCGCACAGCGCTTCAAAGCGCCAGCTGCGATGCCGGTAAGGCCGCGCTTATAGAGGAAGGGCCAACGTAAATCTAGGGTCCCGAGGAGCAAAATGCGCCTGAAATCAGCTCAGGATCCGCGATTTTCACGCCAGCAGCGGCTGACGTGGTTGGCCCGGGCCATGTAGGTGCCGGACAGCCGGCGCACCCCCGGACCCGGGTTCCGCGCGCTCCGTTTGACCGGATTCGGCAGGATCGCCGCCAAGAGCGCCGCTTCCCGCGGTGACAGCGCTGCGGCGGACCGCCCGAAGGCATATTGGGCCCCGGCTTCGGCCCCGAACTGCCCGGACGGGCCCATTTCGGCGATGTTGAGGTAGATCTCCAGGATCCGCTGCTTGGGCAGAACGAAATCGATCCAGAGCGCCAGCGGCAATTCCAAGCCCTTGCGGATCATGCTGCGCCCGGACCAGAGGAACAGGTTCTTGGCGACCTGCTGGGTGATGGTCGATCCGCCGCGCGCCGCCTCGCCGTCCTCGGCGTCGTCGATCACCTCGCGCAGTGCCCCCCAATCGACCCCGCGATGGGTGCAGAAATGGGCGTCTTCGGAGCCGACCACGGACCGCGGTAGATAAGGCGAAATCGTACCGAAATCGATCCAATGCCGGGTGACCGGGGCGCCCTTCAGAGTCCGCCACGCCATCAGCGCCGAGACCGGGTGGCCGGTGCGGTAGAACGGCGTCACCAGATATGGCAGCAACAGCAGGGCCAGCAAAAGCAGCAATAAAATTCGGACGATGCGCAAAACGGAGGTTCCGGCTCGGACGGGGCCCGCACCCGCCAGAACATGGCCGGCGCAACCTGACGTCTGTGTGATAATTCACGGTTTTTCCAGCACTTTTAAGGCGCATTCCGTCGCAGGGTGGAATTGACGAAGCCGGTGCCATCAACGATTGTCCGGCCGAAAATCGATCTGGAGCAATTCTTAATGACGACCGGTACTGCAGAGTTTACCAAGCGGCTGGACCAGACCGCGGAGGATACCGAAGCCCTGCTCGCGAAATTGCTGTCCGACGCGACCGAATCGGACGAGATCGTGCGCCCGAAGCGCCTGATCGAAGCGATGCGCTATTCCAGCCTCGGCGGTGGCAAGCGGCTCCGCCCGTTCCTGGTGGTCGAGAGCGCGGCCGTGTTCGGCGTGCCCAGGGAATCCGCCCTGATGGCTGGCGCTGCGCTCGAATGCATCCATTGCTATTCGCTGATCCACGACGATCTGCCGGCGATGGACAATTCCGACCTGCGCCGTGGCCGCCCCACCCTGCACAAGGCCTATGATGACGCCACCGCGATCCTCGCCGGCGACGCGCTGCTGACGATTGCCTTCGACATCATCACCCGCGACGCTGTCCACAAGGACGCCAATGTCCGCCTGCTGCTGACCCGCGCGCTGGCGCGCGCCTCCGGCGTCGGCGGCATGGCCGGCGGCCAGATCCTCGACCTCGCCGGCGAAGGCCGCTTCGGCGATCGCGAGCCGGTCGACGTCGCCCGCCTGCAGCAGATGAAGACCGGCGCGCTGCTGCGCTTCGGTTGCATCGCCGGCGCCATCCTCGGCCAATCCTCGCAGAAGGAGTACCAGGCGCTCGACGATTACGGCAAGGCGCTGGGCGAGGCCTTCCAGATCGCCGACGATTTGCTCGACGTCGAAGGCGACGCGGCGGCGCTCGGCAAGCCGGCCGGCGCGGATGCGGCGCTCGGCAAGACCACCTTCGTCACCCAGCTCGGCATCGACGGCGCGAAACAGCGCGTGCGCGACCTGCTCGCGCGTGCCGACGCCGCGCTATCGATCTTCGGCGTGCGGGGCGACGTGCTGCGGGCGACCTCGCGCTTCGTCGCCGAGCGCAAGAACTAGCCGGATGCGACGCGCGAAATGAGCAGGGAGTTCGAAGCGCGCCTTGTTCGTTTCCGCAAGCTGCCGATGCCGGTCCGCGTGATCGTGGGCCGGCCGCGCACGTTCGTCTCGATCCTGTTCGGCATCCTGGTGGCGCTGCTGGCGCCGGGATCGGCGCACACCGTGACGCGCCTGCTCGCCGGCTGGGACGCCTTTGCCGCACTCTATCTCGTGCTCGCTTATGTGATGATGCTGCGCTGTGATATCGGCCACATCAAGCGCAATGCGATCGTGCAGGACGACGGGCGCTTCCTGATCCTGCTGCTGACGGCCCTTGGCGCGTTCGCCAGTCTGGCCGCCATCGTCTCCGAACTCGGCGCGGCGAAGGACAATCCAACGGCTCTGGCCATTGCAGTCGTTACTATCGCCCTGTCATGGACGGTGGTTCACACCGCATTCTCGCTGCATTACGCCCATGACTTCTATCGCGGCAAGACGCCCGGCGGCCTGCAGTTTCCAAGCGGCGACGAGCGTGCCGACGCCGACTATTGGGACTTCGTCTACTTCTCGTTCGTGATCGGCATGACCGCGCAGGTCTCCGATGTCGGCATCACCGACAAGATCATTCGCCGCACCGCGACCGTGCACGGCATCATCTCATTCGTGTTCAACACAGCGCTGCTGGCGTTGATGGTGAACATCGCAGCGAGCGTGATCTAGCCTCCAGCCTCTCCTGAAGGCGTCGCGCTAAAGTCTGATGAGATTAGGTTGAGCTGGAACGCCGTCGAAAGTTCACCTCTCCCTTGGGAGAGGTCGATTTGCGTAGCAAATCGGGTGAGGGGTTACGGTCTATCGAGAGAGCAAGAGCCCTCACCCGGCTTGCACTGGACGATGCTTCGCATCGCCAGCCGCAATCCGACCTCTCCCCAACGGGGAGAGGTGAACCGAGACCGCCAAGCCGATTCAACCAAAACTCATCCCGCCTTAGTTGCAGACCTCGACATTGCCGACGCCGAGACCGGGGCCGCCACCGCCGCGGTATTCGAGGTGACAGCCATGCCTGACCGGGCGGCACAGATAGGCATCGCACATGATCTGGCCACTGCCGCTCTCCGCCCTCGCACGGCCCTGCGGGCGCGGGTTGGCGGCTGATGGGATCGACGGTTCGCGCTCCGGACGGAACGCGCGTTCACGCTCGCGCCGCGACGGCCGGTCATCCGTATCGCGCTTGGCAACCGGCCTCTTCTCACGCCGCTTCTCGCATTCATTGTCGTCGTTGAGGAACGAGCCTTCGGCGCACACGATCCTGCTGCAGCGGTCACCATCGGCCCTGAAGCCGTGCTCGCAGACCAGCGGGCAGACCCGGGACGGCTTCAGCTTGATCGCATCGAGCGTATCGACACTCGCGGTCTTGATGTCGAGCTTGGTGCCGGCATAGCGGTTGAACAGTGTCAGCGAGCGCTGCGAGGCCGCGTTCCAATCGCCATCGACCGCGCCGGCCAGGCAGCCGACGCGGCGCAATTCGGTCTGCACCGATTTGGTGACGTCGGCCTGTGGTGATCCCGTGGTCAGCGCAGCCACGGTCGTGGTCTTTTCATCGGACACGGGCGCAGCCGGCGGCGCAGGCGCGGCCGGCGCCGTTTCCGCGGCGAGCCGCTTCTGCTCGGCGGCGGCGGCCTGATCCTGGGCGAGTTGCTTGGCCTGTTCCGCCGCGAGGCGCGCCTGCTCGGCCGCCTTGGCATCCGCCTCGGCCTTTGCCTGCTGCGCTGTCTGCGCGCCCTCGGCGACCAGCCGCGCGCGCTCCTGCTCGGCAAGCCGCGCCTTCTCGGTGGCGGCGACGCGCGTCTCTTCGGCCGCGAACTTCTCGAGCTGCAACCTGGCGAGGTTTGCGTAGTAGCCGCTGGGATACTGAGCGAGGAAGGCGTTCATCGCGCTCTTGTTGCCGATCTGCAGCGCAAGCTCATAGTCGCGGCGCACATCGGACTGCGCTGGGGGCACCGGCGCAGCAGCTGCGGCGACGGCGGGAGCAGGCTTTGGCGGCGCCGGCACCAGCGGGACATCCTCGCCGCCGAGCGNGAGCCGTAGACGAACGGCTCCTGCCGGTTGTTGGTCGTCTTCAGCACATCATCGCGGACATAGCCGAAGGCACGGCGGACATCGAGCCCCGGCATCGGCAGGTATTTCGACAATGCGGTCGTGAACGGGCTGTTCTTGCCATCGCCGTCGGCCGCGGTTGAGCCGGCCTTCGCGGAATAGGCAATCAACACGTTCGGGCTGGTCGGCTCGACCTTGGCAAGGCCTTGCCCGATCGCTCGCGTCGCCAGCGTCCTCTTCATGCTCTTGGCGAACGGATTGTCGCGACACGCATCCAGAATCACGAGCCGCAGTTTCCTGACCGGTTCGATCGCGACCAGGACGCGGTCGAGCGACAGCCCCTCATCGTAGACATCCGTATCGCGCTCGAGCCTGGCATCGACCGGGACCAGATAGTTGGCACCATCCACCTCGATACCGTGGCCGGCATAGTAGACCACCGCGATATCGGCATTGCGGGCGCGATCGGCGAACTCGCGCAGCGCGCGCCGGGTCTCGGCGGCCGGCAGGTCACGGCGGAAATCCACATAGTCGAAACCGGCACTCTTCAGCATCGCGGCCATCGCCCCGGCATCGTTGACCGGGTTCGCCAGCCGCGGGGCGTTTTGGTAGGCCGAATTGCCGAGCACCAGCGCCACCCGCTTCTCGGCGAAGGCCGGCTGGCAGACGAGAAGCAGCAAGGCCGCGACGGCCAGAACCAATCGATTCAATTTGAGCAGCCCAGGCCCATGCATGGCGACACTTCCAGGACTTCGTGTTCAGGACTTGGTATTTCCAACACCGATCCGGCTATCAGAAGCGCGTGTCGTCTTTGGTGAGGTACCTCACGATCCGCACCCGAGCCGGACGGTGCCGCCTTAAGTGTTAGTCGATGAAATCGAC